>JAYSCP010000012.1:0-33296 GCA_041914845.1 Alteromonadaceae bacterium | reverse complement strand
TTAGTTGAACTAGAGTCTTTTTCTGTTTAGATCGGGATGGACAATTTGCAGCAAAATACCACAGAGCTTTTGTATATCTTTGTCAGCTTAATAATCAGTACCTCTGCACTGGCCTGGTTGGGGCTTGCTTACCCTTTGCGTATTGCCAGCTCCGCCAGTTTACGTTTTGCTGGCGCCAATTTAAGTTGTTTGGCTGCAATAGTGCTTACTGTGCAACGGACAGAAGCTGAGAGTTATTGGTACTGGCAAGTGGCTGATTTATTTTTGCTTTCAGTATTTATTTTGTTTCGCTCAGGTGTACAACGTCTATTTCGACTTGCACCATCATTTCGTCTTGATCTTGCCTTATTAATGACTGCTGCAGTATTACTACTGAGTCAATCGCCCACAACTGAATCGCAGCACTATTTTGGCATTGTGTTTTCAGTTCTCGCTACTTGGTATTGTGCAATGCTAACTAAGGACGGTTTAATGGCGATCCGCCCGCAAATTAATGGCATTGCGGGTACTATTCTGGCAATTCCTCCTGCATTGTTAGCGGTTTTTTTTGCGATTAGATTACTGCTGTTAGCGATGGAGATACCGCATTCTGAGGCCTTGGTCGATCTCAATGCCGAATCAGGCCAGCAAATGCTATGGTTTTTTATTTCGCAAAGTTTGTTAATGAATATCTCAATGTTTTCAGCTGCGATTGCCAAGTTGGTCATGCGGATAAAGCAGTTAGCCGAGCGAGATATGCTTACAGGCATCGCCAATCGCAGAACAGGATGGTTACGCTTAGAGCAGGCTGAAAAGTTATATTCCAGAGAGCAATTATCTTTTTGTATCGTATTGTTAGATTTAGATCATTTCAAAAAAATCAACGATAGTTTAGGCCACCCTGCGGGCGATGCTGCACTCAAAGAATGTGCTTTAAGATTAAGTTCTGCGCTGCGTGCTAGTGATGTACTGTTTCGATATGGCGGTGAGGAGTTCTTAGCACTCTTACCAATGACCGAACTAGCTGGAGCATTAGAACTTGCCGCGCGTCTGCAGCAACATTTGAGCAGTGAACCTTGGTTTTGGCGTGGTGAAAAAGTCGAATTGACGGCGAGTATGGGCGTTGCCAGCATTCGTCAGGCCGGTAATTTAACTTCACTGATCCAGATGGCAGATCAAGCGATGTTTAAAGCAAAAAATTCCGGTCGAAACTGCATCATGCTGCATGAAGTGGAATTACCACTGCATGTAGAAAACTAGAAACCGCACCAAAATAGCTCGCCCTTCAGTGAATTATTCATGCAATGCTTGGATAGCAGCATCCAATTCGGCTTTCGTTGGCGGCTGACAGCCTTGACGCGAGACATTGATGCTGGCGGCAAGCGTTGCCCTTTTCAGCAGTGGCGCCAATTCATGCAATGGGTAATTGGCTTCAATGGCGGCAAAATTTGCTAAACCAATCAGTCCACATAATAAATTACTAAAAAAAGTGTCACCAGCACCAACGGTATCTACAAATTGACTTGGCGCTATGATGTCTTGCTCGATGTGTTGCCCATGTAACCAAAGCTGTGCGCCTTGTTCCCCGCGGGTATATGCCACCAAAGCATTTGGCGCTAAAGCTAAGAACTGCTGAAACGCGAGGCCAGCTGGTACATCAGGGTAAAGTGCAGCTAAATCTTCATCACTCGCTTTGATAAAATCGCTAATCGCAACCACTTGATGGATATGATCACGATATCGCAAGCGATCAGAGACAAATTGCAATCTGACATTGATATCAACACTAATTTTGATACCACGGCTTTTGGCGGCCTGTAATACAGGCAGAAGGATCTTTGCATCTTCTGGCTCGAGCGCGAGTGAGCCGGTATGCAGAATTTGTGTGGTAGCCGAGAGTGTTGACAATAAGCCCTCAACACTAATATCTCGGTCGGCAATCCCCTGACGATACAAGCTGTATTGTGGCTGGCCTTTATCATCCACTGTCACAAACGCTAAGGATGACGGTGCGCAGGAGCGGGAGCTTTCGCCAAATTCAATCTGATGTGCACGCAGTAGTTCGGCAAACTGATTACCAAAAGCATCTGTAGAAATAGGTGAGAGATATTGCACAGGTACGTGCTGGCGGGCTGCCGCAATGGAAAAATTAAAGGGGGAGCCGCCCATTTTTGCCAAAAAACGACCGTCTGCTTGGGCAAATAAATCTACGACGTTTTCACCAATTACGCTAATCATCGTGTTGCTCCGCAATCTGAAACGATTAAGTGGTGATAGATTGCCAAAATTTGTACAAAAAATCAATCTTGGTGATGCTGCGGATATTAAAACGATGAGTTCTAGTTTTGGCAACTTTGCCGGGCAACGTTGCAACAGACAACAATCAACACTCAAGTTTTTGCAGATAGCTCCGATACATAAATATCAAGCAGTAACTTAGGGAGTTGTACCATGACCGAACATCAACGTTTACAAAAAATGCGCGATCTTGGTTTTCGGTTACAAGAGTTACAGCTGATCCGTGTTGATGCTGGTGCTTCTTATGCAGGTGCTGCTTTAAGTTATTTATTTAATTTATATCAAGTCCCAAAACCTGCGGGGATGCCACTTGAACAAACCTTGAGCATTTTGGCAAGAGTAGTGCTACATCGCCACCAATTACCTTATCGCCGGTTGACGGCTGATGCTGTCCTTGAGTTTTTTAGTCAACGCTTTGCTGTGATGCAAAAAGAACGCATTCATCCGACATATCGCCTATCAGCCAACGCCAGTCGTCAAGTTGGTCAAACGGCATAGTTGCTCACCCGTCAAATGGATATTTTTACCAGCGACCATGTGTGCACAGCTTCTGCAATTGCAAAGTAAGCTTTTGCTGATCAATCAACTGTTTAAGCTTTAGTACTCGCAACTTCTTTTTTATAATTGAACAAAGCGCAATCACAATGTTGTGTATTAGTTTTTCGGTCTTTGGCAGCGCGCATCTAAATAGGGCTGTGCGAGTTGTTGCCAACCTTCTCCAGGTGTGGTTTGCCGACAAATTTGCTTGCCGCTAATTGTGCTTTGCCACCAATACCAAGGTGCTTGCGCAGCTTGTGCAGGTTGGCTGACACTCCCATAAAGTGAGCCCAGCGCAATCGCGACTGTTGTGACAAAGAGGCTCTGTTTGGCCAAAAATGCACTTGTGGCGTAGGTGTTAAATTGCCTTGATTTCATTGTTGGATCCCCTGAAATTGCTAGCGCTTCGCGAGCTGAACACTCGGCATAAGCAATTGGAAAACATCGACTTCTTCGCGTTAAAGATAAAAATCCAATAGTGCCTGAACTTTAGCGTCAAAAGCTCGTCACGAGTGTGTTGGTACAAGCAAGAACAGCGCCATAAAACAAAAGGTAATCTGGTGGTGATTGGGCAGAAAAAAACCCAGCATCGCTGGGCTTTTGGCAGTTTAGCTGTTAGTCAGCCGATAGTTCGCTAATTATTCAGCTTTTGCTTCAACAGGTAAACGGGCAATCAATGCGCCGATACGCTCTAATGACATGAAGTGAGCGTAGATTGCTGGCAGTACACCAAACTTACGTAAACTTAAGAACTGTTCCTCAGTTAAGTTTTCGAACTTTTCACGGTCGATCACATAAAAGCCATTCAGACGACGTTCGTTGCCTGCAGCATCGCGATATTGCAGGCCATCAGCGCGGAATAAGCCCATTTCTGCCAATTGCGCCATAATGTTGCGGCTTACACCGTTGGCATCAATGTAATCTTTGAAGAAGGTATTAAGGCCATCTAAGAATTCAGTTGGTTTACCATCGGCAGTGAACAGTGATTGACCTTCAGTCGTGCTAACATTGTCAGCTTTTTCGTTTACACACAGTACTAACTGCTCTTCACTCGCTTGCACTAAAGTGAAAGGATAAGCACGGATACCAGCTGGTAAGTATTGACCTTCCCATTGCCCATCTTTCATAAACAGGTTTTGGCCATCTTTTAAACCAAAAACTGCCACAGGGCTATATACGTCAGCATCTTGTGCTTTTAAAAAGAAAATAGGGAAATAAGCTGCGGTTGCAGTAAATTCTTGCAGCATTAATGGGGCAATGTGGCGGTCAACAAGAATTTCTGTTGAAAGCTTTTGGATAATTTTAAGATCTTTATGTTGTTCTTGGTTTAATGCAACTGGTTGAGCGAGCATGGTACTTCCTTTCAATGAATAAGAGGGTAAGCCGGTTTTGATTACAGTTGACACGCTGCAGGAAATGGCCTACCCGTTTTACGTGATTGCTAGCACCATACTATAAAAAGATGACAAAATACCAGACCATTCGTGAAGAAATTCGTCATGTTTTATCGGCTTGTGGTAGCCTATCGCGCTGTGTTTTGGTTAAGAAGCTGAAAATTTTGTGGAAGTTGTTTTTGCTTGGCTCCACAAGCTGTTTTGGCACGAATTAAAGTCTTGTTGTTGGATCTGGAATTAATGAAAAAGTCGTCGGCCGATCTGTGGTTGATCTCTCTTATTGTCGTTTTGTTGCTGCTGATTTTAGCGCCGCAGTTGTTGTTGCTAGCCACTACAAAAAGTTATCTAAATTGGTTTCTTTACACAATTCTACCAACTTTGTTGTTGCTGACATTTTTATTGAGTTTCAGTAAGTATCCACACCGCAGTATCTGGTTATTATTCCCGATTGCCTTATTGGCGCCGCAAGAGTTTTTTTATTTAAGCACCTATCACAAATCAACCGATGCGCATGCCTTAGCGATTGTGCTTGAGACTGATGTTAGCGAAGCTTCGGGTTATTTAGCGGGGCTCGGTGGGCTAATTTTGGCTGGGGTTTTGGCAATTATTAGCCTATTTGTTGCAATCGCGCGTTTATTAAAACGACAACAACTGGTATGGCCCGCTGCTGGGGCATGGTTTAAATCTAGCCGTTTAGTTGTTTGGGTGGCTATAGCTGCAGGGGTTTGGTTTGTCGCAAATGAAGAACAGCAGTACGCAATAGCTTATCCAATAGTGCAAAAGCAAAACGCTGCGGAAACCGCATTATCGCGACGCGCCTTGCCTGAAAGTTACAACATGTTTTACCAAAGCTATCCACTGAATGTGTTATTAGCCTTTAACGAATATCGTGTGCAAAAACAAACCCTTCGTAACATTGCAAAATCCAGTGCAGATTTTAAGTTCGGTGCAAGCCAACAGGTGATGACCGCCGAACGAGAAATCTACGTTTTAGTCATTGGCGAGACGCTAAGGCCAGATCGATTGCAGTTAAATGGTTACAACAGGCCCACCACACCTCGGCTAGCAGGCCTTGGCGATGTGATTAGTTTTCGCGATATGATTTCACCATGGGCATGGACGCGAATGTCTGTACCCGTCATTATTTCCCGGAAATCTGCGACTGATGCTAGTTATTTTTTTCCAGAAAAATCGTTGGTTTCCGCTTTTGCTGAAGCTGGATTTCGTACTTATTGGCTTTCAACGCAAAGTCCGCTAGGGGTGCATGATAGCTCTGTTGCTTTGCATGCGAGCGAGGCTGATGAAGTTACTTATCTTAATCCAGTGGGGTATAAAAAAGAGGGTTATTATGATGAAGTGATCCTGCCGATGTTTGAGCGGATTTTGCAGCGCGCTGAGCCAAAGCAGTTGATTGTGATCCACACCTTAGGCAGTCATTTTAGTTATGCCGACCGTTACCCCGCTAATTTCGATTTATTTCAACCGTCAGGTAAAGGCCAACAGCTGGGAATGCATAACAAAGCCAATAAGGTGATGTTAAACAATGCCTACGACAATACCGTCGCGTATACCGATTACATTGTATTTAACCTCATCCAGCAGCTGCGCTCACAGCAGGCGCATGCAAGTTTATTATTGGTTTCTGACCATGGTGAAAACATATTTGACGGAAATTGTGAAAAAAGTGGCCATGGACACAACACCGAATTTGATTATCGAGTGGGAGCCTTATGGTGGGGCTCAGAGTCGTTTGTGCAAGCCAATACCGCGCAGGTTAATCAGTTAAAACGTTCGGCGCGGATGCCGCTTGTGACAACGCAAGTGTTTCATACCATGCTGGATTTAGCCAAGATTCGCTATGAAGGTGAGCGCACCGAGCTTAGTTTTGCGGCAGAGCGATTTCGCCCTTTCCCTCGAATATTGTCTTCAGGCCATGATTTTGACCTCGCCGCCAAAGACAAAATTTGTCGAGCATTACCGGCGGCTAAATAACCTAGCGAGGCGACTCATTGGTTCGACCTCTCGCCTCGCTTTCTGTCATTAAATTGTCATAATAAAGACATAAAATGGCCATCCAATAGCAATGATAGTGTCATCAAAAAGACTTGATTCTGTCACGCAGCCCTGTTTAGGTCAGAAATTAGCAGTTTCCTGCACGATAAACTGGAAATTTTCTACTAACAGTCATACTGAATGGTAACTCGCCGTTCTTTATAATCATCACCTTTGATAAGGACTTACCTATGTTTAATAAGAAAACTTTGGTTGCCGCGTTGTTGATTGGATTTGCAATGAATGTTCAAGCTGACCCATTAACCGTCTACGGTAAAATCAATGTTTCGGCACAATCTTCAGATGAAGGGGCTGGTTCTTTTTCTGAGTTAAAAAGTAATGCTTCCCGGTTCGGCGTCAAAGGTGATACTGCATTAGATAATGAGCTGACGCTGATTTATCAACTAGAGTGGGAAGTAGATCCCGCGGATGAAGCAAACGAAAAAAACATTAAAGCACGCGATCAGTTTGTCGGTTTAAAAGGTAGTTTCGGTACTATTAAAGCGGGGCGCAGCGATAGCTCACTAAAAGCCGCGCAAGGTAAAATCGATTTATTCAACGATTACGAAGCAGATTTAAAAGTATTGTGGAAGGGTGAAAACCGCCTAAACAATTCGTTGACCTATATTTCTCCGTCATATAACGACTTCAGCCTCGCGATTAGCCATATTATGGAAGAGTCGCCTGAAGGTGTCTCAGGCCAATCGGTAGCGTTAATGTATGGTGATGAAGCGTTAAAAGACAGCCAGTTATATGCGTCAATTGCCATTGATAACGATGTTAATGGTTATGATTCTCGGCGTTTGTTGGCCCAATATAAAGTCAGTGGTTTTAAAGTCGGGGCTGGTTTACATCACCAAGAAGCCATGACCACATCGGCTAAGGAAGATGGCTGGTTGGCCAATGTCGCCTATCCAATGAACAAATATGAATTCAAAGTTCAATATCAAACTTTAGAGGATGATGATGGCGTCAGTGCTGGTGTTGATTACAAGCTGAGTAAAGAAACAAAGTTATTCGCTTGGTACAGCAGCTTTGATTTCTTGAGCAAAGTTGACACTTCTTATATCGCCATCGGTCTAGAACATAAATTCTAAGGAAAAGTCTGCTTGGTTTAACCGGTCGACTTCAGTAAAAAAGGCGTCTAGTGATAGACGCCTTTTTTACTACATGATGGCTTGCGCGAAAATTTGGCAGTCCTGCCATAACCAGTCCAGTTATAACCAACCTTTGCGCTTGAAAAATAAATAGGGCGCTAAGCCTGCCAATAGCATCAAAGCGATTGCTACTGGGTAGCCAAACTGCCAATTTAGCTCGGGCATAAATTGAAAGTTCATACCATAACTGCTGGCAACCAAGGTCGGCGGCAGAAAAATAACCGAAACCACCGAGAAGATTTTGATGATCCGGTTTTGTTCAATGTTGATAAAACCCATCGCCGATTGTAGTAAAAAGTTCACCCGCTGCGAAAAAGATTCATTGTGCGGCAATAATGATTCGACGTCGCGTAACACATCACGGGCCTGTTCTAGCTGGTCTGCCGGTAAACGCGCTTTTCGCAATAAGAAGCCAATTGCCCGCTGGGTGTCCATCAAGCACAGTCGTACTTTCCAGCTCATATCCTCAAGCTCAGTTAAGCGCGATAAACTCGACTGAAACGCCTCGTTTTGTTTCCCTTTTAATATCACTTGGCTGATTGCTTCGAGGCCTAATGAGATTTCTTCGATAGTGTCCGCGAGTTGTTCAATTTTTACTTCAAACAAATCAAGGAGTAATTCGTAAGCATTGCCAATGGTTAGCATATGGGTACGAGCCCGCATCCGGTAGAGCCGAAACACCGGCAGCTCGCGCTCACGCAGGGTAAAGAGTCGACCATCACGAATGGTAAACGCTACTGTCGTCGTGCTTGCAATGTCTTCATGATAGAAAAATAACGAGTGAATGTGCAGGCCGTGTTCGTCTTCGAAGAAACGAGCCGAAGCTTCAATGTCATTTAATTCAGGGCGCTGTGCTAAATGCTGGCCAAATTGCGTAGTGACAAATTCACGCTCGCTAGTTTCTGGTTCTTGTAAGTCCAGCCAAATCGCATTTTTCACGTCATCGTGTTGTTGCAACTCGAGACGCTCGAGTCGTTGCTGGTGCAGATTAAAGATCCTGAGCATAGATACTCCTGCCGTTAGCAGGCTTATTCCTGGAATCACTGCAGTTGGCAGCGGCCACAATCGGAAGTTTGTTGAAATAAAGAGAGAAATGCCTCAGCCAGCTCCTCACTGGCCGCAGCAGCGGTCGGACGGAGTCGGATCACAACAAGTAGGTTCGACTGGGTATGTCCAAGGAAGGAAGCCTCAAAAATTCAATGAACTTGATCATAAAAACAACCGAGGCAGGCGTCAAGTAAAGATCTACCTTGCGGCAGATAAAGCTACAAGTGCCGCGCTTTTTGAAAAAAGGTTGTAGAACGCGAATTATATCTGCAAAAAATAACCGCAGACGGCGCTCAACAACACGAGTTGCCATGGATTGAGCTTGCGAAAATGCAGAGCCAGCAATGCCATTACGGCGAAAACAAAATCTAATGCCGACAAAATCGTGCTGGTCCAAACTGGGTGATACAGTGTGTGCAGTAGAATGGCAACGACACTCGCACCAATTCCGGCCATGGCTTTTTGCATCCATGGATTATTTCTAACGTCTTGCCAAAATGGCAACACCGTCGCGACCAGCAAAAATGCAGGAAGGAAGATGGCAATTAACCCAATCACACCGCCCCAAGCACCTCCAGTCATGCTTAAGCCTGTCGTTGGATTAATGACATCAGCATCAATACTAGCGCCTAAGAAGCCAGCAAAAGTGAATAGCGGCCCAGGCACGGCTTGAACTGCGCCATACCCTGCGACAAAACTGTCTGTAGAAACCGCGCCGGTGCTAACAAAATCCGCTTGCAGCATTGGCAGTACCGCATGGCCACCGCCAAAAACCAAGCTGCCGGCGCGGAAAAAGGCGTCAAAAGTGCTGACTATTGGCGAGGGAAGCTCGTGGTTGAATATTGGCAGCCCCACCAGCATTAAGAGAAATAATAACCCCCAGCAAAGGCCTACGGTCTTGCTGATGTTGGTAAGCAGTTTTGCCGGCTCAGCTTTGCTCGATGGCGTTGCTTGTAACCAGGCTATCCCCAGCATGGCGCCGCAGACGATGGTGAGCACTTGCCAATAGGCAGTGCTCGATAGACTTAACAGTAATAAGCTTAAGCCTGCGATGACCGCGGTTTTCCATGTTGCACAGTAGGTTTTGGTCATGGCATAAACGGCTTGAGCAATAACCGCCAATGCCGCGAGTTTCAGCCCATGTAATACGCCCGCTGGCACAATCGCAGCAAATTGGTGAAGACCTAGTGCTAATCCCAGCATTAGTAACGCAGAGGGTAGGGTGAAGCCAAGCCAAGCAAATAATGCTCCAGTATAACCACCCCGTAATAATCCTATCGCCATCCCAACCTGACTGCTGGCCGGGCCTGGCAAAAATTGGCAAAGCGCGACTAAATCAAAATAGTCTCGCTCGGTTAACCAGCCTTTATTAACGACAAACTCGGTACGGAAAAAACTGATATGGGCAATAGGCCCGCCAAACGAAGTACAGCCAAGTTTGAGAAAACACCAAAAAATCTGCCATAGCTGCATAGTTGTCGACATGTGTGTTTGTTCTTTTATTAAAATATCTATAAATCATATAGATATTTGCCAGTAAATTTTGGCTAATCTTCGAGACTTCAGCAATTTTTCTACAATTCCCTCGACAGACTAAGTCGTGGGGCAGAAATTACTGGTAAGAAAAAGCCCCGAATATTCGGGACTTCCTATCACGTTTTTATGCTATTGCCAGCGTTTAGAAGCGTTGGCTATAGCTTAAACCAATACTGCGGCCCTGTTCACGACTTTGTAAGATCTCGCCTTGCTGTAAAATCTCTACGCTTTCGTCAAACAGATTTTTCAGTGAAAACTTCACCGTGCCTTCAGGCATCACTTGATAGCTGTAGGTGTAATCTAATGAATTAAATGGTTGTTCGTAGGCATCGTCTTTACCGTCGATCCCGGCAAATGCAATGCGCTTACCGAAAATGTTATAGGTTAAGGTTGAGCTATGTTTTTCGTTATCTGAATCGTAGCCTAACTGGAAGTTAACCACGTACTTGCTGTGACCTGTCAATGGCCGTACTAAGTTCGTTAAGTTTGATTCGCCCAGCGCTTCCATTTCGATTTCTGATTCGCTGTAAGTAAAGTTTGCTGTAACAAAGAAGTTCGCAAGTAATGCTGCATAATCACCTTCGAACATATCCAGTTTTTGCAGCGCTTCAGCTTCTAAACCATACACTTCACCACCGACAGCGTTGCGGAACGACATCAATAAGTTACCATCCGAGCCTTTTAATTCAATTGCTTCAATTGGCTTCGCTAAATCTTTGTAGAACACACCAAAGGAGTAGTTGCTGCCAGAATCTAAGTATTGTTCAAAGCGTAAATCGTACCCTTTAATAGCCGTGCTTTCTAAGCCCGCATAACCAATGACTTTAAAATCGGTAATAGGGTCGATAAATAATACTGGCGTCACTTCACGCAAGTCTGGACGCACCACAGTTTCGCTAAAACCAAAACGAATTTGAGTTTCTTCAGTTTTCATCCAAGTCACTGACAACGCAGGATACAAGTCATCTTGCTGCGTTTTCATGGTATTGACATCACCTTCAACGCCACCTGTTGCCGGATTTAGTGGAATTGATGCTTGGCGGAAATCTTCATAGCGCAAACCAGCGTTGACACGCCACGTGTAGTCGTATGTCATCTCGGTGCCAACATACACAGCATCAACCATTTGTGCGGCCACGTAGTCATCCGATTGACCTGTGACATCAGAAATTAAAAAGCGGCGGCTCGTGTCTTTAATATTGGCATCGCTAAACACTTGCGAATAAGCTTGGCTTAAATCGGTGTTGCTAAAACCACGGGTATCAAATTTAAAACGTGAAGTGCTGGCATCACGTTGCCGTTCGAAGTATGCGTAACCAGTACTTAGCACCCACTCAGCTTTGTCGGTAGAGATAGGGTATTTGGCATTCCAACTGAAGTTTTCGGTATTGTCGGTCAAGTCACCATATTGGTAGATCACCGCGTTATCACTGCGGCGCATGGTTCTATTTAAAACACTCCCAGCATCATCTAAGGTCCGAACATACAGATATTCAATTTCGCCTGGCGCATTACGTTTGGCTTTGGCATCGGTATACTGCCAATCTACAGTTAAATCACCTAAGTAGGTTATGTTATGACGACCACGAATTTGGTTGGTCATCATCCGGCGCTCTTCGTACAAAATGTTATAAATTTCGTTTTCGCGTGTGGCTTCGTTGATGGTCTCAATCGAATCACCAATTTTGCGTTTCACTTCGTCTTTGGTGTCTTGCAGATAAATTGACGATGTTTCAATGCGGTGGTTTTCATCCCACTCAAAACCAAAGTTCAGCATCGAAGACAGTTTAACTTGATGTTCGGTACTGAAAATGTCGTCATAACGATTCAGCGGCGTTAAATTACTACCACTGCTGATAGAATAATAACGCTCTTGTTCTTTGCTATTTTCACTGGAATGGTCGTAACTTACGCCTGCCATCACACCAAATAAACGTTTACCAAGTTCAAAGCGGTTACCCCATGACAAGCTACCGTCATATTCTGGGCCCACAGAGGTGTTGGTTACATCCAAATCGCGGTCCATGGTTAAGCCAAGATTGCGGTTGATGGTTTCAGCTTTTGCTAAGTTATCTGCGTTCACACCGCCTAAACCTTGGGCGATTTTTACTGGGTCTAATGAACCGTAAGTTGCTAATGCATTTTGCATTTCTGGAGACAAGCTACGTTTGCCATCATCCTTGCCGCGCCAGTCTGAGCTACCGCCAGCATATTCTAAACCGTTATCGCTGCTTAAGCTGTTGTAACCCGTGCCTAAAGAGATGTTGAATACTTGCTCCCGAGGAATACTAACAGTGCGAATATTGACGTTACCGCCACCAAAAGCCGCTGGTAGTTCTGGCGAGTAAGATTTTTGTACCACCATACTTTCGATAATGCCCGCAGGGAACATGTCCATCGGCACAACGTTGCGTGTTGGATCTGGGCTTGGCACTTGTGCGCCGTTTAGTAAGGTTGATGAATAACGCTCACCTAAACCACGGACATAAATGAATTTATCTTTGACTAAGGTTAAACCGGTTACTCGTCGAAGCGCAGCGGCAGCGTTACTATCGCCTGCGCGAGAAATTTGATCCATCCCCAACAGTTCAGCCACATAAGGTTGTTGCCGACGCTCTTCGGCCACTGCGGTGGCTGAACTTAGCAAACGACCAGAAACGCTAATGCGTTCCACTTGTTCTTCGGCTGGTTTATTTGTATCTGGTGTCTGTTGGCCAATGGCCGGTGTCAGCATCAAAGCACTGCTACTGGCAAGTGCCAACCAAATTGCTTTATTGACCCGATTTAAACCAAAACTTTGTGTGCTGCTCATGTGTATCGATCCTGTGGGCAAGGAAAATTGTTTCTTGCAAATCTTTAATCTGGGTGTTCTTTTCAAAAAAACGCAGTCTGCATATGCAGACTGCGGTGTACGGTCTTATTGGCTTAAACCGAAGGTCCAACCTTTAGTCCAGTCGTTAGTTGCATCTAGGGCACCAACAAACGTTGTTTTGCTAAAGAAGTTGTTTACTGCAGCCATGTCTTTAGGTGTTGTCGTGTCGATGGTGTAGATGCCATTTAACACCGCAGCTTGGTCTGCAGCTGTTTTATTGCCAGTTTGAGCTTCGAACCATTGCTTAACAGTTGTTGTTGCTGATACAGAGCCTTTAAACGGTTCTGGGCAACCAAGCACTGAGTGTGTCATCACTAATTGGCCACTCACTGCCAGAGCTTTTGATTCGTCAGTTTCAATCTCTAAACATTCACCCATGGCGCCGGTTTCAGTTTTAGGACCTGCAATCAGGATGTTGTGCAGTTTTGCAGAAGTACCCGCACGTAACAGGATGCCCTCTGAATCCATATCCGCAGATTTGAAGGTATTCCCGATGATCGTCATGTTGGCAATCGTAGGCTCAGACAATGGCGTTGCTGAGAACTTCGTTGATTGGTTGTCCGCTTCGATACCACGGTTCGTTACAGTATTGTTGGCATCCTGTTTAACGAGGATGAACTGCGCTTTACCGTTCCAGCCATCAGTCCAGTCCAGAGAGTCATCTTCGTTTTTGGTCAACGCGATGTATTTTAAGTTAACAGTACCACCGAACAGTTCTAAGCCGTCATCGAGGTTTGCGTGCACTTGAACGTGGTCAACCACAGTGCCATTACCAACACCAGCTAACGTCAAGCCATTCAATTCGTTATCTTTAATAACTTCATAGCCCGCGTATTTGATTTGGATATATTTGTAGATACCTGAGTTATCTGCTGCGTTATAACCACCGTATGGGCCTGCGTTACCTTCAGCTTGAATAGAGCAGCTAGTTTGTGTGGTTTGGTCACACTTGTTTGATGGTGCGTTGCCAAGCACAACGATACCACCCCACTGGCCAGAACGTGTGGTTGAACCAATAACGTCTTGCAAAGAGGTGAAAACGATTGGTGCACTGGCTGTACCATCTGCAAGCATTTTTGAACCACGGGCAATTACTAAGAAGTCAGCACCAGATTTACCGTAGACCGTGACGCCTGGTTCTACAGTTAAGGTTGCACTGTTGGTGTTATCACCGCCAACACGCACCAGACCGTTCAGAACATAGTCTGCACCGGCTTTTAGGGTAACATTGCTAGTAATATCACCTTTGAGTTCACAGTTCAGTTTGCCAGTTAACGAGGCAACTTCAGTGGTGCCGGTAGGGCAGGCAGCAATGGCTGTTGTTGGGTGCAAACCGAAAGTCCAGCCTTTGGTCCAATCTGCAGAGCCATCAAAAGCACCAATGTAGTTCACATTATCAAACCATGGGTCAACCATGTTTTGTACGTTGTAGCCTTTACCAAGCGCTGGAGAGGTCGCCGCAGGCATATAACCACCTAATAACGCATCACCAACAAAGTTTTCAGGCTGTGCATTAAACCAAGTTGTTACGTTCAGTAAGGTATTGCCTGACGCATCTTTTGGTGACTTGAATGGCTCACCACAATCGATAATTGAGTTACGGAAGATGATTTTCGCGCTGTTGGCATGGCCAACAGATTCAGGTGTTTCAATTTCAAAACACTCACCCATGCCAGTTGGGCCGGTAACGATGGTGTTGTAGAACTCGCCTGCGGTACCTGCACGTAACAAAATACCTTCAGAATCTTTATCTGCAGATTTGAACGTGTTACCGATGATGGTCATGTTGGCGATTTTTGGGCTAGATAATGGTGTTGCATCAAACTTGGAAGAGTTGTTATCCGCTTCAACACCACGGTTAGCTTCTAAATTGTTTTTATCGTGGCGGATTAATACGTGTTGTACACGACCTGTCCAACCGTCAGCCCAATCTAATGAGTCGTCGCGGTTACCAGTTAACACCAAGTGTTTCGCATCAACGGTACCACCGAAAAACTCAACACCATCGTCCATGTTGTTGTGAACTTGTAAGTAATCAACGACGGTCGCTGAACCGACTCCCGCAAAAGTAACACCGTTTAATTCGTTATCTTTGATAACCTCAAAACCTGCATATTTCACTTGAACAAACTTCAGGATACCGCTGTTATCAGTTGGTTTATCGCCACCGTATGGGCCAGCGTTACCTTCAGCTTCAATTTTGCAGCTAGCAAGTGCAGCTTGATCACATTTGTTGGTTGGCGCCTTGCCGAGAATAACAATACCACCCCATTGACCTGCTGAGTTTTCCGTGGCACTGCCAATCATGTCATTTACCGAAGTGAAGACTATTGGTGCAGCTGCAGAGCCAACAGCACGAATTTGTGAGCCGCGGCTTACAACTAAGAAATCGGCACCAGACTTACCAAAAACGGTAGTGCCAGGTTCTACAGTAAGCACTGCGCTATTGGCGTTATCATTACCAACCGCAACTTTGCCATTTAATGACCATACGATGTTGCTGGTTAACGTGGCATCGGCGGTTAGGGTGCCGGTGATTTCACAGATTGTTTTGCTAATACCGCCAATTGCAGTGCCTTGTTTGGCGAAAGCTGGGCATGGATTAGTCGGTGTTGTTGGATTGGTTGGATTAGTTGGCGTAGTTGCACCGCTGCCCGTGTTCACCACGATATCGCCACCGCCGCATCCGGCTATTAACAGTGCTGTAGAAATTGCGCTTAATTTTAAGATCTTGCCAAAAGCCATCATATTCTCCGTCGAAGCTGTGGATGATTTAAAAAACTGACGGGACGATAAAGTAGCAGCATGACTTTTTTATGACAGAAAATGATGCTGTCACATTTCAAAAGACTAAACTCAATAAATTCAAGGCTTAGCGGCCTGCTTGTAATGAAAGTTTCACTAAAGTGTCATGGAAAATTTGTTTAAGTCGTCTCTCAACGTTTTCTATCGACGTCCTTCACGTTGCTGTTTTGTAGTGATTTTGGCTAACAGTGTGTTGCATCAATGAGTTAGATTATCGACATCAGTGGAAAAATCAGATTTCTTTTCATAAAAACGTCATAATTGCCAGTGATACTAGGGGCAATTAAACTGCAACAACATGGTAACAGATGATGTCTAGACGAATTCTAGTAGTGGAAGATGAAGCACCAATCCGCGATATGTTGTGTTTTGTCCTTGAGCAAAATGGCTATCAAACAAGCACAGCGGGTGATTTTGACACTGCGATAAATCAATTAGCGGAACCTTACCCTGATTTAGTGTTACTTGATTGGATGTTACCTGGCGGTAGCGGCATTCAAATCGCCAAAAAAATGAAACAACATGAACTGACCCGCGCCATTCCAATCATTATGATTACGGCACGTGGTGAGGAAGAGGATAAAGTTCGCGGCTTAGAAGTTGGTGCCGACGATTATGTAACTAAACCATTTTCTCCGAAAGAATTAATGGCTCGTATCAAAGCTGTTATTCGTCGGGTTGCGCCAACGAGCCTCGATGAAGTCATTGAAGTTCAAGGATTGAAATTAGATCCGGTATCACACCGAGTGATGGTTGGTGATAGTGCGCTTGATATGGGGCCAACCGAGTTTCGTTTGTTGCATTTCTTCATGACCCATCCAGAGCGGGTATACAGCCGAGAGCAGTTACTTGACCATGTATGGGGCACAAATGTCTATGTTGAAGATCGGACCGTCGATGTGCATATTCGTCGACTGCGTAAAGCGATTGGTGACCAAGGTCACGACCGATTAATTCAAACCGTACGCGGTTCCGGGTATCGTTTTTCCGTTAAATAATTGCGAGGAGTGGTTATAATAACCCTCTTAGTTGCTGCGCTCCGGTTGGGGGAGCGCAGGCTAACCATAGCCAAGTAGGTGTTATGCGTTTATTACTTTCCAAGCGGAATATTGCATTTAAGTTAGCCGGCCTTGCAGTAGCAGCGTTATTTATCGGTTGGTTGTTCAATTTAGCACTTCAGTTTTTACTCGTTTGCAGTCTTGCGCTGGTATGGTGGCAATATAAACATTTATTTTTATTAGATAAGTGGTTGTGGCGCGATCGGAAATTATCACCACCGGCCGGTGAGGGGAGTTGGCAACAAGTATTTGATGGTATTTACTATCGTCAACGCAAAGATCGAAAGAAAAACAAAGAATTACGCAATTTAGTTCGGCAATTCCGCGATGGTGCCGAAGCGTTACCTGATGCTATTGTGGTGCTGAATCGCGAATGGAGCATCGTTTGGTGTAACAAATTAGCTCAGCAACTGGCAGGGTTACGCTGGCCTTTGGATGAGCGTCAACGTATTGATAATCTTATCCGCAACCCTGAATTCATTCAGTTCTTACACCAACGAAAGTTCGAGCATTCGTTAGAATTACCGTCACCTTTGACTGACAGCATGACTTTAGAATATCGAATATTGCAACATGGTGAGAATCAATACTTGCTGATTATCCGTGATATTACCCAGCTCAAACAGCTAGAACAGATCCGTAAAGACTTCGTTGCCAACGTCTCGCATGAACTTAGAACTCCGTTAACGGTGTTGCAGGGTTATCTTGAAGTGATGGATGCAGAACATCTGCCTCCTCCTGCTATTTGGCAGAAGGCGCATCTGGTGATGCTCGACCAAACTCGGCGGATGGATGCGCTGGTGCAGCAATTGTTAACTTTATCGCGAATTGAAGCCTCGGCGAAAATTCAATTTGATGATGTCGTTGATGTACCAGCGATGCTGAGTTTACTGGAGCAAGAAGCGCAAAGCTTAAATCGCGATAAACATCATTCGATAACTTTTAAGATCGATCCAGACTTACGAGTCAGTGGTATTACCGAAGAATTGCGCAGCGCGTTTTCCAATTTAGTGACTAATGCCATTAAATACACCCCTGATGGTGGCGAGATCCTCGTCAGTTGGCAACGCGATCATAATAAAGCCGTGTTTACTGTCACTGACAATGGTGATGGTATTGCGCCTCAGCACGTAAAACGTTTGACCGAACGTTTCTATCGAGTCGACGAAGCTAGAGCTCGAAACACGGGCGGTACTGGGTTGGGGTTGGCGATTGTTAAACATGTGCTGACTCGCCATCAATGTCGATTAATGATTTTCAGCGAGCCCAAGCGCGGTAGTACTTTTTCCTTTGCGTTGCCACCGGAATTAGTGATTGGCGAAACGCATGCGGTGCAACCTAGGTTGTCGAAAAAGAAGCTGATGCCAAAGTCTTAATAGGCATTAGGGCTAACTCGCTAGCGTCAGGTTTATAAGGTCTGGGTGACAGTGCGCAAATAACTGTCACCCTTTTCTCTTACTGCGCAGTAAACTTGGGTTGCTGTGCTAAAAAGTCAGCGGTAAGGCCTGCCAAAGCACGAACGCCATTTTCCATCGCAGCTTCGTTGAGTATAAAAAATGGTGAATGATTTGGCGGTGTTTGCTCAATAGTTTTGCCTTCACCGTTGATACCCAAGAAGAAAAATACCCCAGGCACTTGTTCTTGGTAAAATGAAAAATCTTCTGAAGCTGTGATGGGCTTAATTGGTTTAACACCCGCATCGCGGCTTGCCCAGCGCAAACTTGGCATTGCCCATTCGGTTAAACCCACATGATTCCAGGTGACTGCGGCGGCATTATGGTGATGAAAATCGGCAGTGGCACCGCTTGCGGCACTGATATGTTCAACCGTGCGCGCCATATTGGCGAGCAGTTGCTCGCGCATTTTCGGGTCAAAAGTGCGAGCAGTGCCACCGAGACTGACTTCATCAGGAATAATATTCCAACGGACTCCGCCATTGATTTGCCCGATAGAAATCACCGCAGGTGCTTGCGTGATATCGAGCTGGCGCGCAGGGATTTGCTGAATTGCTGATAACAGTTGACCGGTAACGGCGATGGGATCGACACCCCGCCATGGACTGGAGCCGTGAGTTTGTACACCTTTGACTTTGATCTCAAAGCTATCTGCCGCGGCCATAATGCCTTCGGTTTTTACTAACAACTGACCGGCAGGACCTGGCCATACATGCAGGCCAAAAATGGCGGCTGGTTTTTGCTTAGCAAATAGACCTTCTTTCAGCATCAGTCGCGCGCCACCTTCTTCACCCGCAGGCGGACCTTCTTCGGCAGGTTGGAACACAAACATGACCGAACCTGCCAAATCTTTGCGCTGAGCGGCTAAAACTTTGGCGGTACCCAATAACATAGAAACATGCGCATCGTGACCACAAGCGTGCATGACGCCGACCTGTTGGCCGTTAAATTCAGCGGTAACTTTCGAAGCAAAAGGCAAATCGACTTGTTCTTTAACCGGCAGCGCATCCATATCGGCACGTAATGCCACCAAAGGACCAGGTTTTCCACCTTTAAGGATGGCAACAACGCCGGTTTTTGCGATGCCAGTTTGCACTTCTAAACCCATTTTTTTCAGTTCAGCGGCAACTAACTTGCTGGTGCGGAATTCACGATTGGATAGTTCTGGGTGTTGATGTAAATCACGACGCCAGGCAATAACTTGGGGCATCACTGATTGAATAGCAGGTTCGAGCGCAGTTTTCAGATCTGCAGCAACCGTAGGTTGGCAGGTGAGTGCAAACGCACTCAGCAAAGTTAAAGATGTCGCACGAACCCGCATAAAAATTCCTTGGCTATTGATGAACGCTCAAGGTACTTATTTTTATCAGTTTTGCCAAGTAGCGCCTAGTGATATCTCATCGCAAGGCGCGGCTTTTTAGGTCAGTTCTTCAATACTATCTTGTGGCAATCCTGGACAATCGAGGTTTAAATCGATACGACGAAGGTATTGTTGCTCAGCCGCCAAATCAGCTGCGAGAACGCTATGCTGTTGATACCATTCAGCACTTAACACCAAGGTCAGTTGTGTGGCACTAGCGTGTAATTCGATGGCGGGCGTCAAATCATCTCGGCGTTTTTGATTTAACAACACAGCAAGTCGGAAGATGGTAAGAACCCGATGGAACTCGAGGTTAGAAAATAAATAAAACTGTGGAATATCATCGACTTTGATTTTCCGGCGGTGATAGCGAACTAAACAAGCCAACAACCGTTGCTGCTCTTGGTTAAAGCCAGGTAAATTTGAGTTATTCAGGATGTATGCACTGTGTCTTTGCACGCTCGAAGAATTGATTTGTAAACCGATTTCATACACAAGCGCCGCAAATTGTAATAACTCAGCCCAACTTTCATCTAAATTCCAAGCGCTTTGCACCTGACTAAATAAACGCTGTGCAGCTTGATTGACACGGTTGGCTTGATCCAAATCTACCGCGTATCTTTTGATTAAACTTTGAATAGTATGTGTACGGATGTCATGATGTTGCAAGCGATCACTCATTTCATACAACACACCTTCGCGCAAGGCTGCATCGACATACACCATTTGTTCAATGCCAAGCATTTGAAATGACGCGAGTAAAATTGCAAGGCCTGGGCCTATCAATGTTTTGCGATCGTCGGTCAGTCCAGGCAAATCTAAATCATCACAATGTTCGACTTGCAAGACCTGTTGTTTGAGTTTGAGTAAATGTTCAAGCTCGATGCAATGTGGATTCCAGCCACTTGCGACAATGATATCTTTAATTGTTTTGATTGTGCCCGAGGTGCCGACAACTTGCTGCCAGCCAGTAGCTTTATAAGCGCTAGTAATATTCTCTAACTCTTGCTCTGCCTGTAATACTGCACGTTCGAAACGTTTTGCGCTGATGCGGCCTTTCGGGAAAAAATGTTTGGCATAACTGACGCAGCCCATGTTGCGGCTCGCTAGTTTTATCGGATCAAAATGCTGCCCTATGGCAAATTCGGTACTGCCGCCACCAATATCAATGACGAGTCGTTGCCCAGGGTAGGTCTCGAAATGAGCGACGCCTTGATAGATAAACCTAGCTTCTTCTTGCCCTGAAATCACTTCAATTGGGAATGGGAATACTTGCTGCGCTTGTCGCAAAAATTCAGCAGAATTTTTTGCTCGGCGCAGCGTATAAGTTGCAATGACGCGAACGGCTGCCGGTGGCACGCCTTGCAGAGAATCTGCAAATTGTTTAAGGACTAATAAACCGCGCTGCATTGCCTCATCGCTGAGCATTTGCTCGGCATCAAGGCCATCTGCGAGTTGAACTTTTTGTTTTTCCCGGTGTAGGAGCTGTAACGCGCCATCGACAATCCGAGCTATCACTAGATGAAAGCTATTGGAGCCGATATCGACAGCAGCAATAAGTTCTGCTGCGCTGATTGCACTGGGTGTTAAATACGTCATAGATCTGCCTGAACTGTCGGTCCCAATTGCTGGCTTGCCAAATAATCATAAATGGCTTGCTGTGATCGGATACTCTTTTTGTTACCCCGTTTGACATAAGGGTTACTTTGTTTTTTATCAATGACTCGAGCTTTCACGTTGTCATTCCATTGCAGCGCGAGAATAGTCATCATCTGTTGCTTAATACGAGCATCGTAAATTGGTACACCAACTTCGACCCGCTGGTCAATGTTCCGAGTCATCCAATCGGCAGATGATAGATATAAATCAATATCACCACCATTATGGAATTGGTAAACCCGCGCGTGTTCTAAAAAGCGGTCTAAAACACTAATGATTTGTATGTTGCTACTTTTGCCACGTATTCCTGGGATCAGTGAACACATTCCCCGTACGATCACGCGGATTTTCACCCCAGCTTGGCTCGCTTTATACAGCATATCGACGATACCGTCATCCACCAAGTTGTTCACTTTTAATAGAATTTCCGCTTTGCGGCCTTCTTGAGCGAAATCAATTTCTCGCTGAATCAAACCGTAGAGTTTAGTTCGACTCCAAGTAGGGGAGACAATAAGGTGTTTAAAGACAAAAGGTTTGTAGCTGTATTCTATAAATTCAAAGACTTGGTCAACCTCATCACAAATTTCCGGATGACAGGTAAATAAACTCATATCGGTATAGATGCGCGCGGTTTTTTCGTTGAAGTTGCCGGTGCCAATGTGAGCATACTTCACAGCCTTGCCGCGTTCTTGCCTAGAAATAATGCAAAGTTTTGAGTGGATCTTCAGTGTGGTTAAACCAAACACGACCTGTACACCCGCCTGCGTCATTCGACGAGCCCAGTGAATATTGTTCTCCTCGTCAAAACGAGCTTTGAGTTCAACAACGACTGTGACTTTTTTGCCATTACGCACAGCATCAAGTAATGAATGGATAACGCGTGAATTTTTTGCCACGCGATACATTGTCATTTTAATCGACGTGACCTTAGGATCGAACGACGCCTGACGAACCCATTCGGTAAAGTAGGTGAAATTATGATAAGGGTAGTGGAGCAACACATCATTACTACGAATTGCATCAAACGTAGTGGTGTGTTGTTCGAAGTCAGGATTTGGCAATGCCGGCATTGGCGGATATTCAAGGCTGGTGTGGCCGGTATTAGGGAAATTAATAAAGTCTTTAAAGTTGCGATATCGGCCACCGGGGATTGAAGCGTCAAGCATGCCGGCGCCTAGCAGTTTGCGGAGTAATTTCAGCATATGCTCAGGCATCGATGCATCGTAAACTAACCGCACCGGTTCAGATTCGAGGCGCTGACGAATCCCTTTTGACATTTTGTCGAGCAGACTTTGGTCCAAGGTATCGCTCAAGTTATATTCAGCGTCTTTGGTTAGTTTTAGTGAATACGCTTGAATTTCACAGAAATCGAAGAACCCGCTAAAAATATCACTCAAACAATGAATAATTACGTCATCAAGCATCATAAACTGGTGGCGATAGCGACCGTTTCGTTTGGTTTTATTCAACGCAATTGGCAACTCCAGAAAGCGTGAAATGTCATCGCTTGGCACTTGCACTATCGCATATTCAGGTTTACCAGGCCCGGTCATTTCAACCATCAGATAAGTGGCGTTATCTTCCAACCGTTTGGATAAATTAAGGTTTTCATTTGACAGGAGAATTGGCGAAATTAGTCGTAATACTTTTTCACGGAAATAGCTACGAACCCAAGCGCTTTGTGATTCATTGAGTTTATGTTGGTCAATAAACTCAATGTTATGTTTGCGCAACTCTAGATGCAGCTCAAGGTAAATGGTGTTGAATTTTTCGCCCATTTTCAACACGTAGTTCTGAATATCCTGCATGAGGCTTTCAGTGTCTTCTTGGTCTTCCGTATTGTATTTTTGCAGCAGAATACGGCGTTTAACATCGGCAACACGGACACGATAAAATTCATCCATGTTATTGGAGTAGATACCAAGGAACCGCAGTCGCTCGATCAATGGGTTACGTTGATCTGCTGCTTCTTGTAATACGCGTTCGTTAAACGCTAACCAACTTAATTCTTTAGGGAAATAGTGCACGTCTGCCACTGTCTTAAAAAGTTCGTCCATAACCGAAAACACCAAACTGAAAGGAAGATTGGGTACTGTATGGCTTTTTTATGAAAGATATATGAACAAGATAGCCTGTTGTTGGCTATCTTGCTCACAGATGTGCTGTTATAGATATCAGATATTTTCGACGTCAACAACTACGTCAGTGGCAATTGCTTCGAGGGCAGTGACCACTTCGTCTTTGTTCAAACCTTCAGGAAGTTCAACTGTTGCAATTGCATGGAATAATGGCGAACCCCAATTCGGTGCGCTTTGTTTAGTACTTTCGAAATGAATTATGTTTGTGCCTTTATGCTTAATAACAGAAGACAGTTCGCGGACAATACCAGGACGGTCATTGCCGGTGATGACAAATTTCAAAAGTTTGTGTTCGTTTACTGACGAATGCTCGCCTTGTTGGATCTTGATATCTAAATCCGTCATTGCTGAGAGTGCATTAGTGAGTTCGCCTGCATGTTCAGGCGCAACTTCAACTTGCAAAATCCCCGCAAAGTAGCCTGCAAGGTGACTTAAATTACTAGCAGTCCAATTGCCATGATGGTCATTGATTAGGGTGGCTAATTGCTCCACAAGACCTGCTTTATCTTTCCCGATGATCGTTAAAACCAACTGCTTCATAGCGCAATTCCTTGTTCTTATTTCGTTTATCGAAAACGTGAGGGATTATTTATGTTTTAACTGGTCTGTACTGGTATGTCCAGTTTTGGCGGAAAATTGTCTTGAAGGTACAACTGTTCGCCCAAAAAACCAGCGAAAACTATAGTCGTTGTCGCAAAAAAAACAACAGCGTTGGTCGCAAACCACAGACAAACTTTTATTTATTGTCATAATTTTGTCATTAATTCGACTTATGCTTTGATGCAGAAAGTTGCAGATATGGGTCTGTCACTGCCAAAAGAGGGTATCATTGTGAAAGCATTTAAGATCTTATCTATCACAGCGGTTGTCGCTGCCAGTTTAAGCTTTAACGTGTCTGCGGTGACCAAAGTCGACCCAGCATTGCCAGAATACCAAAAAGCCTCAGGGGTTTCGGGCAACATCTCTAGTATCGGCTCAGATACTCTGAACAACTTAATGACTTTGTGGGCAGAAGACTACCGCAAACTATATCCGAACGTGAATATTCAAATTCAAGGTGCAGGCTCATCAACTGCTCCAACAGCGTTGACTGAAGGGACTTCAAACTTTGGCCCAATGAGCCGTGCAATGAAGCCATCAGAAGTGCAAGCCTTCGAAGCTAAATATGGTTACAAACCAACAGCAGTGCCAGTCGCCGTGGATTTACTGGCTGTTTATGTCAATAAAGACAACCCAATCAAAGGCTTGACTTTGGCGCAAGTCGATGCAATTTTCTCTGCGACTCGTAAATGTGGATACAAAGAAGATGTGACACGTTGGGGGCAGCTGGGCTTGACTGGTGCATGGGCGAACCGTGATTTTACCACTTATAGCCGCAATGCTGTTTCGGGCACTTATGGTTATTTCAAAGAACACGCGTTATGTAAAGGTGACTTCAAATCTAGCATTAACGAACAACCAGGTTCTGCCTCAGTCGTACAAGGTGTAAGTGAATCAATTAACGGCATCGGTTATTCAGGTATCGGTTATGTCACCTCTGGTGTACGTGCTCTGCCTTTAGCCAAAAAAGAAGGCGGTGATTTTGTTGAGCCAACGGCTGATCACGCGTTAGACGGTAAATATCCACTGTCTCGTTTCTTATATGTTTATGTTAACAAGCATCCAAACAAAGAATTAACGCCATTAGAGCGTGAGTTTGTGAAGATGGTTTTATCAAAACGCGGTCAAGAAATTGTGGTCCGTGACGGTTATGTACCAGTGCCAAACAAAGTTGCGGCAAAAGTGCTAGCAGAATTAGGCATCAAATAATCGACTTGCATTTAAGCTTATTGGCTAGTCTTGACCTTTCTATGAAAGATTAGGTTAGCCAAATAGCGCTCGCAGCGAGCTTAAGAACCATGTTTTTCGGTTCTGGCTCGCTGTTTTTTTGTTACTGTGCGCTAGTTTTTTGGCTGGCTTTTCGCTATTTCGTTGCCGGTTTTTTCATTTTCCCGCTTGCCGAGCAGTCAAATCCTTTACGCTTTAATCTTCTGCAAAAATTAGTGCTCAAGGTCAATTTTCTCAATTTTTGAACTTTATATTGCAACAGTATGACAAAAATCGCCTGTGTAATATTTCTGAAATAAAACTCAACTATGCTTTGCACCATCCCAATAGTCATTGCAGGATTTGCAGATGCAGCAGACCACAAACAGCCCTGTCGTGCCCCCGCGTAGTTTACTGCCTAGTGGTGAGCGTCGAGCTAAATTACGTCGTTGGCGTAGTTTCAAAGATAAAGTTTCGCAATACGGTATCGCGTTCGCTGGCATTAGCGTCGTAGCCGCTTTTGCGACTATTTTTATTTATTTGTTCTCTGAGGTTGGACCGATTTTTTCATCGGCTTCGATTGAAAAGCAGCAGTCATTTAACTCAGTAAGTGCCAAACCACTGTTTAGCAATTTAGAGCGTTACGGTGAAGTTGGTTTAGTCGCGGATGCGGACGGTTTATTGCAGTTCTTTGATGCCCAAACCGGTGCTCAGACTCAGCAGGTGAAACTTTCAATTCCACAAGGCGCGCAAATCACTAGCTTTGCTAAAGGTGAGCCCCGTTCGGGCTTAATTGCATTTGGTCTGAGTAATGGTCAAGCGCTGATAGCTAAGCATGAATACAACCTAAGTTATCCTGATGATAAGCGGAAAATTGTCCCTGTTGTCACATATCCGCTGGGTGAGACGCCTCTGCAACTGGATGAAAAAGGCCAGCCGATTTTAAGTTTGGCAGTACAGGAAGGTAGCAGTGGTACTGCTATCACCGCGTTCACTGCGGACGGACATTTATCGTTGAATTTGTTTGAAGCGCAGACAGAATTCCTTACGGGCGAAACGACATTTGTACGTCAGCAATATTCGTTGCCTGATGCGCCAGCAAGCGTGACCAAAATGCTTTTGGACACGACCTTACGTAGTCTATTCGTTGCCGATAATGGCAACAAAGTTCACTATTACGATCTAACTAACCCCGAGAGTCCACGTTACGTAGAAGCAGTTTCTGCTACAGCTGCAGGTCAACAAGTTACAGCTCTTGAGTTTTTGGTTGGTTCAGTGTCGTTAATTGTTGGCGGTTCTGATGGTTCACTTAGCCAATGGTTCTTAGTTCGTGATGAGCACAACAATTTTCATTTAAAGCATATTCGCGATTTCGAACAACATCCGGCTGCAATCCGCCAAATTGAACCTGAGTATTCACGCAAAGGATTTATGGCGATTGATGCGGCTGGCAATCTTGGCATTCATTATGGTACCTCTGCGCGTACTTTGATGCTGGAGCCGTTAGGGGTTCAAGCGAGTCGTATTGCCATTAGTCCTATCAACACTGCATTTCTAGTGCTTGCTGAAGAGGGGAAGACTTATCGTTTTGGCTTAGAAAATGAACATCCAGACGTGTCCTGGAAAGCCATGTGGAATGAAGTTTGGTACGAAGGTCGTGCGGAAAAAGATTACATATGGCAAGCCTCGTCAGGTTCTGATGAATTTGAAGCGAAAATGAGCTTGGTGCCACTTGCGATCGGAACTCTTAAAGCGGCTTTATTTGCCATGTTGTTTGCAACACCCTTGGCGGTAATGAGCGCGCTGTATACGGCATATTTCATGACGCCAGCATTACGCGGCAAGGTTAAACCAACCATTGAGATTATGGCTGCACTGCCGACGGTTATCCTCGGTTTCTTGGCAGGCTTATGGTTAGCGCCTTTTGTTGAGAATTACTTAAGTGCAATCTTCGCAATCTTATTGTTATTGCCTTTTATGATGCTACTGGCTGCTTGGTGTTGGCGTTATGCACCAGCATCATTACGCAATAGGTTTGGGCTTGGTTGGGAAGTTCTGTTGTTAATTCCGGTTATCGTAGGCTTCATCTACTTGTGTGTGAGTTTAAGTCCGCAAGTTGACAACCTGTTCTTCAATGGCAGCTTACGTCAGTGGTTTACTGATAATGGCATCACCTATGACCAACGTAACGCTTTAGTTGTTGGTATTGCGATGGGGTTCGCAGTGATCCCAAATATCTTCTCAATCGCTGAAGATGCAGTTTTTAACGTGCCACGTCATTTAACGCAAGGTTCGTTAGCACTGGGTGCAACACCTTGGCAGACCATGCTTGGTGTGGTTTTACCAACGGCGAGTCCTGGTATTTTTGCCGCAGTGATGGTTGGTTTTGGTCGTGCTGTTGGCGAAACCATGATTGTGCTTATGGCCACTGGTAACAGTCCTGTTGTGAACTTCAACTTGTTCGAAGGGATGCGGACTTTATCAGCCAATATCGCCGTCGAATTGCCAGAAACTGCAGTAGGCAGCACTCACTTCCGAGTATTGTTCCTAGCAGCGCTGGTTCTGTTCGTGTTTACCTTTATTTTCAATACCCTGGCCGAAGTGATTCGTCAGCGTTTACGTCAACGCTTCAGTAGTCTCTAAGGTGGAGTTGCAGCATGAGAACTTGGTTTAGAACGGGAACCCCGTGGATTTGGTTAAACGCTGGTGCTATCGCGTTATGTCTTGTGATGGTTATTGGTGTATTGGGATTAATTTTGGTGCAAGGTGCAGCTCATTTTTGGCCTGCAGATTTGCATACCGTGCAGGCGAAGCAAGCTGATGGTTCGTCAAAGCGCTTGTTGGCGGAAGAAGTTCGTGCTGAGGAAGTGAGTGCCGTTGTCCTGCGTGACTCGGGCATGATTTTGGAAGGCAACGAACTGGTTTATCAACGTCAACTGTTAAAACTTGGCAATCGTGATGTTTATGGTCGTGATTTTGCTTGGTTTTTAGCAAAAGACTTATCGGACAAACAAGAGCCGCTGGATGCGACGGTAATTGAACGCCGTGAGTGGGGGAATTTTTATGGCTTTCCATTACAGCTGCTTGAAGGCGATAAAGTCGTGGCTGAAGGTGATGCCATTTGGGCTGAGCTAGTTAAGCGTATTGAACGTTCAAATGAAATTCATGAAGCTATCAAAGATATCGAAAAAGGTGACATTGGAGCCATCAACAAAGGTTTGGAAAACCTACGACTGACTAAACGTCGGATGGAGTTAGATGGTGCCTCGGCAGCTGAAATTGCAGCTTTTGAGCAAGAAGCTACGCAACAAAAAGCCGAGCTTGATGCCAGTTATGCGGTACTGCAACAGCAATTAGATTCACTGCATGAACAAGCTCGACGCGATAACTTAGTGGCGCAAACCGCTGAAGGCAAAAAGTTGACTATTAGCCTGAGCAACATCGTTCATGCTTATCAACCAAATGCCATGTCAGTTCTGGATAAAATTGGTCACTACATTGGTGCGATTTACGCCTTTTTATCTGAAGATCCGCGAGAAGCCAATACCGAAGGTGGGATTTTCCCTGCGATTTTCGGCACTATCACCATGGTGATGTTAATGGCAATAATCGTTACGCCATTTGGAGTGTTAGCGGCAATCTACTTACGTGAATACGCGAAACAAGGCACGGTCCTGAAAATTATCCGGATTTCTGTATACAACCTTGCCGGCGTACCATCAATTGTGTACGGCGTATTTGGCCTCGGCTTCTTTGTGTACATCATGGGTGGCAGTATCGATCAGTTGTTCTATCCTGAGTCATTACCTGCGCCGACTTTTGGTACTCCGGGGTTGTTTTGGGCATCATTGACCCTAGCGTTACTGACCTTGCCTGTGGTGATTGTATCGACAGAAGAAGGGCTGTCACGCATTCCGAGTACCATCCGTATGGGCAGCTTGGCGCTTGGCGCAACCAAATCAGAAACTTTGTGGAAAGTTGTAGTGCCACTGGCGACACCTGCGATGATGACGGGTCTTATTTTATCCATTGCTCGAGCTGCCGGCGAAGTTGCACCGCTGATGTTAGTTGGTGTTGTTAAGCTCGCACCGACATTACCAATTGATGGAAACTTCCCATTCGTACATTTAGATCAAAAAATCATGCACTTAGGCTTCCATGTTTATGATGTCGGCTTTCAAAGTCCAAACGTTGAGGCATCACGGCCATTGCTTTACGCCACAGCGTTAGTGTTGGTGCTGTTGATTGTGTTACTAAACGCAGTTGCTATCCATCTTCGCAACAAATTACGTGAGAAATATCGCAGTGAGTCTGACTAACCAACGGAGTTTGCATAAATCTTGTGCACTACGTTTTGAAACAGCTTGTGAATTTTAAAGACTAGACAGAGTGAAATAGAGATGACTCAACAACAGTTACCAAATTCTTATACAGAGTTAGATTTAGCAAACGAAAAAACCAAATTGCAAGTCAATGACTTACGTTTGTATTACGGTGATTCTCTCGCGTTGAAAAACATCAACCTGACAATCCCTGAAAAACGAGTGACCGCTTTTATCGGACCATCAGGTTGTGGTAAATCGACCTTGTTACGTTGCTTTAATCGGATGAATGATCTGGTCGATATTTGCCGTATTGAAGGCGAGATCATGATGGATGGACAAAACATTTATGACAAATCTGTAGATGTTTCTGAATTGCGTCGTTCGGTCGGTATGGTCTTTCAAAAGCCGAATCCATTTCCGAAGACCATTTATGAAAACGTTGCATATGGCCTGCGTTTGCAAGGTGTGAAAGATCGTCGAATTTTGGATGAAGTTGTGGAAACTTCGCTAAAAGGTGCGGCACTTTGGAACGAAGTTAAAGATCGTCTCCACGACAACGCCTTTGGTCTGTCGGGTGGTCAACAACAGCGGTTAGTCATCGCTCGCGCTATTGCTATTGAACCAGAAGTATTGTTGTTGGATGAACCTGCATCCGCACTTGACCCGATTTCAACTTTAAAAATCGAAGAGTTGATTTACGAGCTAAAATCTCGCTATACCATCGTGATTGTGACGCACAACATGCAACAGGCTGCGCGCGTTTCTGACTATACCGCGTTTATGTATATGGGCGATCTGATTGAGTTTGATGCGACCAATAAAATGTTCACGACTCCGTCGCAACAACAAACTGAAGATTACATTACTGGCCGCTTCGGTTAAGCGTCCTAGAAGGGGGTTGTCATGGATAAATTAAATTTAACAAAACACATTTCTAGTCAGTTTAATGAAGAAATTGAACAAGTTCGCAATCATGTCATGGCAATGGGTGGTTTGATTGAACAGCAATTGTCTGATGCGCTGACCGCTATCGCCAATGGTGATGCTGAGCTTGCACAACGAGTCATTGCTAATGATTTGTTGGTTAATGACTGGGAAATTAAAATTGATGCGGAATGTACCCGTATTATTGCCAAACGTCAGCCAGCGGCAAGTGATTTACGTTTGATCATGGCGATCATCAAAGCCATATCAGATTTAGAGCGAATTGGTGATGAAGCAGAGCGGATTGCCAAAGTCGCGCTAGAATCATTTAGCAGTGCGCAGCAAGATTTATTGATAAATCTGGAAAATATGGGACGTCATGTCGCACAAATGCTGCACGAAGTGCTTGATGCCTTTGCGCGCATGGATGTTGAATCTGCGTTGTCGGTTTATAAAGAAGATAAAAAAGTTGATCGCGAGTATGAAGCCATCACTCGTCAGTTGATGACATATATGATGGAAGATCCGCGTTCTATTCCAAAGATTATGAACGTTTTGTGGTCAGCTCGTTCGTTAGAACGTATCGGTGACCGCTGTAAAAATGTTGCTGAGTATGTGATTTCGTTTGTAAAAGGTCGCGATGTTCGGCACAGCGATGAAGATAGTTTAGAGCAAAAAGCGCGGAGTTAGTTTTCTGCTGTTTTAATCAGCAAAACAGCCCATTTTAAGGGCTGTTTTTTGCATTTTGACGGTAGTTGAAGTTTTTATTCAAGGTCGGATGCAGTACAATACGCGCCGACTTTCGTTCACAACAAAACCAAGAGGCAAAGCTATGCCAAGTGCATTTTTGGCTGTTTTCGCAAAATCTCCAATCAAACCGATTGAAGAACATATTCGTAAAGTGCTTGCTGCCAGCGAGCAGTTACTGCCGTTTTTTGCGGCGGTTTACAACAAGGATTGGGACACTGCTGCGGAAGTAAGAAAGACAATTGTTAGTTTGGAAAAAGATGCTGACAAATTAAAACGTGATATTCGTATTCATTTACCACGCGGTTTATTTCTGCCTGTTGATCGTACAGATATTTTGGAGCTTGTTTCTCAACAAGACAAAATTGCCAACAAAGCAAAAGACATCACCGGTCGGGTATTAGGGCGTGAATTAGAGATCCCTGAACCTATCCAGCAAGAATTCAATGCTTATTTGCAACGTTGTGTGGATGCTGTTGCATTAGCATGCGAAGCAATTAATGAATTAGATGAATTGTTAGAGACAGGTTTTCGTGGCCGCGAAGTCGATTTAGTGATCAAAATGGTCGAGAAAATTGATGAGATCGAACACGATACCGACCAAATGCAAATTAGTTTACGTAAATATGTACGTAAATCAGAAACAAGCATGAACCCTGTTGATGTGATGTTTTTATACCGCACTTTAGAGTGGGTTGGCGACCTTGCCGACACAGCATTACGTGTTGGTTCACGTCTTGAAATCATGTTAGCGCGTTAACTTCTAAGGTAATAAGATCATGGAAATTTTAGCTCAGTATGGCTTCCATCTGGTGCTTTTCGCTGCGTTTGTTGGCTTTATTATGGCTTACGGCGTTGGTGCAAATGATGTGGCAAATGCCATGGGTACTTCGGTTGGTTCAAAAGCGCTGACCATTAAGCAAGCAATTATTATTGCTGCAATTTTTGAATTTACCGGTGCGTTCTTCGCTGGTGGCGAAGTGACATCGACTATTCGCAGCGGCATTGTGGATGCACAGACATTCGCGCAAATCCCTGAGTTGTTAGCTTACGGTATGATAGCGTCATTAATCGCCGCAGGTAGCTGGTTATTAGTGGCAACATACTTCGGTTGGCCGGTTTCTACTACACATTCTATCGTTGGCGCAATCATTGGTTTTGGTGCCGTTGGTGTGGGGATGGACGCGGTTCATTGGGGCGAAGTTGGCGGTATCGTTGGTAGCTGGGTTGTGACTCCAATGCTGTCTGGTATTCTAGCCTTCTTAATTTTTATGAGCGCACAAAAGCTAATTTTTGATACCGAAAATCCACTTGCTGCTGCAAAAAGATATGTCCCTTTTTACATGGTATTTGCCGCCTTTATCATGGCTTTTGTTACCATTACAAAAGGTTTGAAACACGTAGGTATCAACCTTACCAGCCAAGAAGGTATTTGGTTGTGTGTAGCCATTGCTGTAGTGGTTGGTATCATAGGTAAGATTGCCATTAATATGGTTAAAATCGATCCGGATGCCGATAAAGAGATGCATTTCACGAACGTGGAAAAAATCTTCGGTATTTTAATGATTTTCACTGCATGCTGTATGGCGTTTGCGCACGGTTCTAATGATGTTGCCAATGCAATTGGACCTTTGGCTGCTGTCGTTGGTGTTATTCAATCTGGTGGTCAAGTCCTTGATAAAGTATCACTTGATTGGTGGATCCTGCCGTTAGGTGCTGTTGGTATTGTTATTGGTTTAATGACTTTTGGTGCTCGTGTAATTGCCACTATCGGTTCAAATATCACTCATTTGACACCAAGTCGTGGTTTTGCTGCTGAAATCGCTGCGGCTAGTACAGTTGTGATTGCATCGGGTCTGGGCCTGCCTATTTCTACCACTCAAACTTTGGTTGGTGCAGTGTTGGGTGTTGGTATGGCGCGTGGTATTGCAGCGCTTAACCTTGGGGTTATTCGCAATATTTTCGTGTCTTGGGTTGTGACTTTACCTATTGGAGCATTCCTCTCAATCATCTTCTTCTACATCATCAAAGGCGTTATGTCCTCGCTGTGATAGTAGCTGTTCAAACAAAAAACCGCTTCGGCGGTTTTTTTTTTGTCAATTTAAACCACCTCCTATGGAGGTGGTGATCGGCTCTGGGGCTATGCCT
>JAYSCP010000011.1:0-132014 GCA_041914845.1 Alteromonadaceae bacterium | reverse complement strand
GTAAAACCCGTTATCCCGTTCGCTCAAAACATTCTTAAGTGAATGGTGTTAGCCAAAAGGCGGCTTTTTTGCAACCGAAAGAAATTAGCGTTGAACGGCTTCTTTCACAGATGCAGTAACAACACCTTCGATACGACGGTTTGCAGCGTGTGCAGCTTTAGAGTTACCAGCTACTTTTGGCTTGGTCACGCCATAACCAACTGATTTAACGCGTGAGCGGTCGATACCGAATTGGCTTACTAAAACTTCCGCAACTGCATCAGCACGACGTTGAGAAAGTTTTAAGTTGTAAGCTGGTTTACCAACGTTAGACGCATGACCACCGATTTCAACGTCAGTGTTCGGGAAGCGTTTTAAGAAGTTAGCCAGTTTTTCGATATCTGCGTGATATTCTGGTTTAACAACAGCTGAGTCGTTGTCAAACTGAGCATTCAAGCTGATGCTTACAGAAGTTTCAGTGAAGATTGAACAGCCTACTGTATCAACTTTGTCAGTGATTGGAGTATCAGCACATTGATCTTTATCGTCTGTCACACCGTCTTTATCTGCATCACCGATCACAGGTGCTGGAGCTGGTTCTGGAGCAGGTTCTGGAGCTGGAGTTGGTGCAACAGCTGGTGCTGCGCCAAAATAGTAGCTAGCACCTAATTTGATGCCTGCATCACTGAAAGACTTGCTCACACCTTGGTAACGGTTAGCTTCAACGAATAATTCTAAATCATCAGTTGCAAAGAACTTTGCACCTACACCGATGTTAGCAGCAGAAGCTGAACGACCTGTTGTGAAGTTTTTCACACCACCGACGATATAAATTGGGTAAGTGCTTAAGTTATAAACCATGTCAATACCAGCACGGTTACCTTCAACATCAACTTCTGAAGTTACTGATTCTAAGTTCTGGCGTACAAACTCTGCACGTAATGCCCAGATTTCATTGATGCGGTAGCCGACTTGAAGGCCAAGACCAACGCCTTCCTCTTGGAATGCCCATTCAGCAGATTTACCTTTAGGTTGGTCTGGTAAATAATATTCGTAAAACACTGAACCGAAAACGCGGTCTTGCAGCTGTTCAGCAGTTGGTGCTGCTGCTGCGAATAATGGTAAAGCAGCCATGATGGCGATTGCGCTAGTTTTAACTTTCATCCGTATCTCCTTAAGATTTTTCCAACTCGCTAATTTTATTTGACTGGCCTCAATTACACAATGTGTGCATTCCTTTGCAAAAGCTTCAGATTCTATGTACCTGAAATAGCGCAAGTTGGCGACGCTATTGTACCATGGGTAAATGAATTTTGCGTTAATACGCAGTTCTTAAAATGGACATTTTGCATAAAAATCCATCATTTTTCCAGATATTGGATGGTAGAGCGCCAAAAACTCAGCATGCAGTTGCAATCTTGAGGCGGCGCTCACACCCTGTGCAGAGGCATAAAATTTGTCACCTAGGATTGGATGTCCTAGCCATTGCATGTGCACACGCAGTTGATGCGAGCGTCCAGTAATCGGGACCAATTTCACTCTCGTGGCGTTAAACTCTCGCGCCAGTACTTGAAAAATAGTGGTTGCATGCTTGCCACGTGAAAAACAAACCATCTGCTTAGGCCGATTTGGCCAATCACAAATCAAGGGTAATTCAACAACCCCATGTGCTGCGCTCAGTTCCCCTTCCAGTCGGGCGATATAGTGTTTTTTGGTTTGTCTGAGCTCAAATTGACGGTTCAGGTGGCGCTGAGCTTCGAGGCCTAGCGCCATTACCACAATCCCTGAGGTTGACATGTCTAGTCTGTGCACAATGCGGGCCTCCGGATACACCCTCTGAACGCGTCTTTCCAAACAGTCTTGGTGCTCCGGCGCTTTGCCAGGCACCGTCAACAAGCCACTCGGTTTATTTAATATCAGTATCGCCTCATCTTGATAGAGAATCTCTAAATAAGGTGAGGCGGGCGGCTGATAATTAAATAACGTCATGGTTATTACTCATGGCTCACCACTATCACGCGAATTGCATCAAACTTCAGTCGTGCTTTGCCAATATAATCGGTGAGTTGTGATTTTATCGATTGCAAATGTTCAATTTCTTCGATGCGTACAGTTGGGTTTATTTTGGCTAAAGCCTGTAACCGATCAATTTGTGACTGCAATTGCAACTGCATTTTTTGCAATGCTTCTTGTTGAATGTGCGCGAGCTGGGCTTCTGCATAAGCTTGTGCTTTAGCAATTAACGGATGAATCGTCGATTGTAGCGCAGAGACTAATTTTGCCGCATTTTGACGTCCAATTGGCTTGAGTTGACGGTTGAAATTGTCAAACGGCACATTTGGCGCAAGGTTTTTGCCGGTTTTTTCCAGCAATAAACGGATTGGTGTTGCTGGTAAATAACGGCCTAATTGCAGTGCTTTGGGGGCACTTGCTTCCGCGACATAGATAAACTCAACAAAATAACTACCTGCTGGCAGTTGTTTATTGAACAATAAAGCTGCCGCGCTGTTGCCCATGGTGTCGTTGGTTACTATATCCAAAGTACCTTGTACCATTGGATGATCCCAACTTAGGAATTGAATATCTTCCTGTGCTAGCGCAGTTGAGCGGTCAAATGTCACAGTGACGCCATCTTCATCAAGGCCAGGGTAGTGCCCCTGCATTTGCTCTGAGGGAGTTAACACAATGCTGGTATCGCTGCGGTCATCTTGATGCACACCAAGCACATCCCAAGCTTTGATCATATAAAGCGGCAGAACCGTGTCGTCATCCTGCGCCTTTAACGCAGAAATTAATGGCAGTGCAGCACCGCGCCCAGAAGAGTTTAGTTCTAACAGTTGGTCACGGCCTTGTTCAAGTTTGGCTTTCAACTGTTGATTTAATGTTGAACTTTCTGTGATCAATTGTGCGACGGCTTGTTCATCAGTAGCCATTGATGCCAATACTGCTAGCAATTGATCTTTGACTTGTTCGAAAACAGAGCGACCGGTTTGGCTCGTGGACTCAAAAGCATTTAAGGCTTGGTTGTACCAATTCACTAAGGTTTGCTGTGGATGATCACTAAAGAATGGCAAATGGATCTTGATATCGTGTTGCTGACCAATCCGATCTAAACGACCGATCCGTTGTTCCAGTAAATCAGGATTTAATGGTAAATCGAACAAAACTAAGTGATTTGCGAACTGAAAGTTACGACCTTCGCTACCAATTTCCGAACAAATGAGCGCCTGTGCACTTTGGTCGTCTTGGGCAAAATAAGCCGCAGCTTTGTCGCGTTCAATAATCGACATGCCTTCATGGAATACCGCTGCACGGATCCCTTCTTTAACCCGCAGCGCTTCTTCGAGGGCTATTGCAGTGTCGGCATGGGCACAAATGACTAAGAATTTCTTGTATTTGTTGCTCTTAATCTGCTGAATGACTGCGTCAACTCTAGGATCAAATTGCCACCAGCTGGTTTTGCTACCTTCAAACTCTTGGAAAATTCGTTCAGGAAACAACAAGGTTTTAGCTTTATGCAAGTCCGGTTGTGATGCCATAAACGAGCTTTGCACTTTGATCGCATTTTTATATTGCTCGGGCAATTCCAACGGCATTAAATGCGGTTGACGTTTTGGAAAACCTTTGATGGCAGCGCGGCTATTTCTAAATAATATGCGGCCAGTACCGTGGCGGTCTAAGAGTTGGCTAATTACCGATTGTTGCGCTGCCAGTCTTTCATCAGACGCGCCAGCTAGTTTTAGCAATGCAAGCTCTTGCGTTAAATCTGTTTCGGCAATTCTCGCTTGTAATTGCGCAGCAGCTTCGGCAGGTAATGCTTCATCAGCAAGAACTTGGCGCGCTAGGGTGGCAATGTGTTTGTATTCTTGTTCCTCTGCGACGAAATCGTCGTAGTCGAAGAATCTGTTTGGATCGAGCAAACGCAATCTAGCGAAGTGACTTTCATGACCTAATTGGTCAGGGGTCGCGGTTAATAGAATTACTCCAGGAGTGTCGCTGGCCAGGATTTCAATTCGCTGATATTCGACACTTGGGTTATCTAAACTCCACTGTAAGTGATGCGCCTCATCAACAACAAGCAAATCCCAGTGAGTTTCTGTTGCCGCTTCAAAGGCAGATTTCTTTTTGGTCAAGAATTCTAAACTGGTTAGCACTAATTGCTCAGTTTCAAACGGATTGCCGCCGTCATTGATGGCTTCTGTGACCCGCTCTTCATCGAAAATGGCAAATTTCAGGTTAAAACGCCGCAGCATTTCGACTAGCCATTGGTGTTGCAATGATTCAGGCACCACGATCAGGACACGACTCGCCAGCCCACAAATCAATTGTTGATGAATAATCAAGCCGGCTTCGATGGTTTTACCAAGACCAACTTCGTCAGACAATAAAACACGAGGCGCATGGCGTTGCGCCACTTCATTGGCAATATGAAGTTGATGCGGGATCAAGCTCATGCGACCGCCGCCTAAGCCTCGCAGCGGATTCTGCTGTTGCTTGTGTAAATGCTGCCAAGAGTGATAACGCAGTGAGAACCAATCAAAGCGATCGATTTGGCCGGTGAATAAACGATCTTGCGGTTGGTTGAAGCTGATGTAATGATCGAGGAACATTTCACGCAGGGCAACTTCCTCACCATTATCAGTGCGGTGGCCATGATAAATCCAAGTATTGTGACTTTCTTCAACGCGGTCAATCACGATACTAAAATCGTGTGCGCTTTTTACTGTATCGCCCGGATTAAACTGGACACGGGTTAATGGCGCATCAGCCATCGCGTAAAGGCGAGTTTCATCACTGGCTGGAAACAGCAGAGTGACCATCCGTCCTTCAATAGCTATTACTGTGCCTAAGCCTAGATCTGACTCAGAATCACTGATCCAGCGTTGCCCCTGTGCAAATTTAATCATCGTTTCGTCACTCCAAAAATGGGGCGCTATGGTACTAAGAAAAGCGCCTGACTGCATTAGCTCTGTGTGGATTATTTTAGCTGGAGTTAGCAAAACTCGCTTAAGTGAAAAAATAACGTCTATTCCGTCACTATATTGTCATCCGAAATCGGGATTCTTCTTCTAGAGTTAACAACGAGAGTACGTTTCTTTATCGCTGCTAAGGAGCTGCATATGGCGCGAAGAAAAATCAAAGAGAAAAAAGTTTACGTCCTTGATACCAACATTCTACTGCACGAACCCTTCGCTTTTCTAAACTTCCAAGAACATGACGTTGTTATACCGATGACGGTGCTGGAAGAACTCGATCATATCAAAGACAAACAAAAAGACGTGAGCAGGGAAGCGCGAGTCGCTATCCGTGCCTTAGAGGACGTACTAAAAGATGCCACCCCTGAACAAATGTTGCAGGGGGTAGCCTTAACTCGTCACGGTGAAGATTTAGGTGCAGGTCATTTGTTTATCGTGAATGACCATCACATAAGTGATCAAATTCCAGGCTTGCCTGGGGGCGAGAACGATCATCTGATCATCAACACAGCATTGTTTTTACAACGGGAAAAAGCGCCCACCAAGGTTATCTTAGTCACTAAAGATATCAACATGCGCTTAAAAGCCAAAGGTGCGGGTTTAAAGCAAGTTGAAGATTATCGCACTGACCAACTGATTGATGATGTTAGGTTTTTATACAAAGGTTACTACAAATTTCCCGGTGATTTTTGGAGCCAAGTAAAAGATTGCCGTAGCAACAATGAAGGCCGTGAAACTTATCATTATTTGCCACGGGCTTTAATGCCAAATGCTTATATCAATGAATATTTGGTCGACGAGCATGAAACTTTTGCCGGTCGAGTGGTCGCAATTAGCGAACAAGAATTAAAAGTGCTGGATTTAGGGTTTGAACGATTGATGCATAAACACGCTTGGGGCATTCATCCGAAAAATGTCTATCAAGCGATGGCGCTCAATGCACTCTTAGATCCTGATATGGATTTAGTGATTTTGACTGGCCCTGCCGGCTGCGGGAAAACCTTGTTGGCATTAGCGGCAGCACTCGAATTGGTGATCGAACGGGGCTTATACGACAAAGTGATTGTGACGAGGAATACCCCAGAGATCGCTGAGTCGATTGGCTTTTTGCCCGGTTCAGAAGAGGAAAAGATGGCGCCATGGCTTGGTGCTATTACCGATTCCTTGGAGGTCTTACATAAGACCGACGAGCATCCACACGCCAGCGTTAACTACATCATGGAGAAAGCGAACATTCAGTTCAAATCGGTGAATTTTATGCGGGGGCGTAGCATTCAAAACGCGATTGTATTGCTCGATGAGTGTCAAAACTTGAGTGCTGCGCAGTTAAAAACCATTATTACCCGCTGCGGTGAGGGAACCAAGTTGATTTGTTCAGGCAACCTCTCTCAGATTGACAGCAATTACCTTACTGCGGTGACATCAGGCTTAACTTACATCGTCGAGCGTTTTAAAAATTTTGAAGGGAGCACGACGATAAATCTAAACGGGGTGGTACGTAGTCGCTTGGCCTCTTTTGCTGAAGAAAATCTGTAACTGCGGGGAAAGTATAAACTCATGGTCTTCGGAACAGATTGACTTGCTTGGTTGTTCAGTTAGGCTTGTTGATCTGTTACTGAAGTAGGGAGTTGCTGGTAAGTGAAATGGTTTTCTTGGACCACTGGTTTTTTTTTGCTGTGCCTGTTGCTCATTTGGAGTAGCGGTTATTGGCTTTGGTCGCAAACGTTGCGCAGTCAATATGGCATGCAAAAAAGCGAAATCACTCAGCAACTAGAAATCAGTCAAACCTTATTGGTTAATTGGCAACAAAGCTATCGATTAAATTTAGGTTACTTGCAAAAACAGCTGGCGGATTGGGATCCGGTATCGGTCGATAACCCGCTCATCGATCCGTGGCAAGAGATTGATGACAAACTCAATCACGCATTATGGCAAGACCGGTTGTTGGCTTATGCAATTCTTGATAATACCGGCAGAGTGTTACGTTTAAGTGCGAATCGAGCGGGTGATTTGTTTGCTCAGACTCGAGCAGAGCCTGTTGCTGAATTTTTTCTTCCACCATTAATCATGCATGAGCAATGGATCATTCCAGTACTATTTCGCGTCAATAACCAATCCATCATGCTCTGGTTTGATGCGGTTTCATTAAAAGAGCAAATCGTACAGCAACTATCCAAAAACCATTCCTTGACTGAATTTCAATTAATCAGCCAACAAGGAGAGTTTTGGTCGCCGAGTAAATATCGGCGTACTTTACTAGCCCGATTGGGCACAGCTAGCAGCACACCGCTGCAACTTGAGAGGTTTTACGCAAAAAAACCACCTGAAGATTTGACCCAGAGTCGTCAGCGGTTTGACAGCTCAGCTGCTTGGCCGTTTACATCGGTGTTTTTAGCCATGCAAAAACTGCCACAGGGTGCGTCCGCCGACTATTACCCAAATTATATGGGCCGACCTGCATTGGCAGTCTGGCGTTGGTCGGATGCTTGGCAGGCATATATTGTGATTGAGCGGGACGCGGCATTGGTCGTTACGCGCCAGCGATCGTGGTGGCGTTACGGGTTGATGGCGCTTATCAGCTTAACCATATTGTTAAGTTTTGGTTTTTACTTCGCACAGCGGCGGTTGTTTCAGGCAAACGGTGATGATGTTGTAGATGCACAGTGGGCGCTAGTGAATCAATCAAATGCTGAGCCAGCGAGTATGAATGTTACTGATTTCAGCTCGGGTTTACACACACAAACTGAGCTATCAACGCCAGTTGATAGTATTGCAGCTAATAATAGTATTGATGACTCAACGTCAGCTAGCGGAGCAATTAACCGGCCCACAGTGCTACCGTCTGCGCAAAGGCCCGTGATAAGTCATGATGATAGTTTTTCTATGGCGGATGTGAATTCTTCTGACGGTAAATGCTTCATGCGGGCACTGCCCAAATTGTTCGCTGACCAGTGGCCTGTAGATAGTTATCGGCAAACTGAACAGCAACATGGACAGTACGCAGTTGAAATGCTACCTACCTTCGCCCAAATGTTACAGGACATTCGGCTAAAACTACCGCAGCATGAGATTGGTTTAGAATTCGCTGATGATATGCCCGTTTGGTTACTGTTAGCTTGGCCGTCGATGCATCATGTGTTGCAATATATGCTGATACAAGCCTGCCGTAGAGCCGAAAAAAGTGAAATCATTCTTCGAGTTATGTTGGCGGAGCAGCAGCAATTGCGCTGCGAGATCATTGATGGCGGCGCTAGTCTTACGGAAGGGCAGTGGCTACATTTGTTAAACGCAGTAGGTAACGCGCATGACGATGTTATTTTGCGGAAAGTCCAAGCCGAATTACTCCTGCTCTCCGCGCAGCTCTCTGGGGTTTCAGAACCAGGTGGTAACAAACTGATTATCACTGCGCCCGTCACTGTGTTACAGCATTTCGTCGACAGTAGTCAAACCGAATTACAGTTGCTGGATGCCACCGCTTTGTTATTAAGCCCAGTTGGTGAATTACAGCATCTTTATCGGCGTTTGTTGCGCCATACTGGTCTGGAATTAATGCCATTGGACGATGCGGAACAATTTCTGCAATGGTGCGGGTCGCAGCAGCAACACAAGCTAGATTATTTGCTGTTGGATGAACAGTTTGTGCAAGCGGATGTCGCTCTTGCGGGGCGATTATTACACGTGGTTCGCCGATATTTTCCAGAAATCCAATTGTTGGTAATGACCACGCAACCTGGCTTGTGGCATGAGTTAGCAACGACGCTTCAGCTACGGTTATTGTTAAAGCCCTTGGTTAATACCCTATTGCAGCAAGCGTTAGTCTCTAAAAAATCAGGCATTTTTGCGTTTGGAGCCCAAAAGATCTGGCTTTATCAACCGGATCCATTGCAATATTGGTTTGAGGAACAACAGTTACTGGCTTTGGGCTACCAAGTGCAAAAAGTGAGTAACATCGAAAAATTATCCGGTTTGTCTGCAAATGATTTGGTTCTCGTACCGTCGACCTTGCAAGCGGATTTAGCATTAAACAATTGTCGAGCTCTGATCCTTTGGACTTGCCAAACCTGTGACCAATTAGCTGGTGTGCAACATGGCTGGTTGGTTGGGCAGGGCGCATGCGCTCTCAGTCGCCAGTTGTTTGTATTACTATCATCCAGAAAATATGCAGAGTAGTCGATGAATCCTTTTTTGACTGAGTACCGTCGTTTGCAACGATACAGCCTCTTAGCTGTGCTGGTAATTTCTTTATTAATGACGGTTATTCATTACTTTTTGTCGTTGTCTGAGCGTTTAACCCATCGACAAGAATTACTAAATTCAAGCGCTGAAACTCTTGAACAGGAAATACAGCCTTATCAGTTCTTGCTAAATTACTTAAAAACTAATATTGAAGCTGCGTTTAATGATGGTGTGGCACCGACGCCTGCTGATGTGCAAGGGATGCCGTTAGGGCCAAGAGCCGCTGAAGGCTTGCAGTACTTTGATGATAAAACTGCTGCTGTACTTCGTCAGCTCAACAGCGGAATGCAATTTGCCGGCCGGAGTCTTGCGGGGATTAAACGTATCGCCTTTGTTTCGGCGGATGGTCTTTGGTACCAAGGGCGCGCGGTGAATCATGTAGACGATTTGATGGCGAAGATCTGGCAGGATTTCTCTCAAAAGAGTTTTACTCAGCAAAATACCGAATTTCAGTTGCATGCGCTCACAGCTGACGCCAATGTATTTGCCATATCTGTGCCGATAATGCAAAACAGCAAGCGCCTAGGGGCATTGGTCATGGAGTTTGATCTTGCGGCATTGTTGATGATAGTTAGTAAATCTCAACCTGATAAAAACTTCATCTTATTGAACGATATCAGTGAGGTTTTATTGGCAAGTAAACAGGGGAAACTGATTGCAGCCCAAGTGTATGATGGCAGCCATCAGCATGATAATTTAAAAAGTCTGCAAGCGCTGCCTTTGGCGTTGAATGTGCAATATGAATCTGTATCAGCCTTTCGCACCGAATTAGCTGATTTTTTTACCCACTTTGCCGGCTATGCGTGTGCACTATTCCTGCTCAGCGCTTTTCATATTCGTCGCTATAAAACCAAAGTGCTCGCGCCATTTGCCAAATTTATGGTGCATGTCGCTCGACTTACGCACGGAAATCAGCAAGGCGTGAGACGTGTGGCTGAAGATTGGCGAGAGTTATTTCGGCAAATTGATGATCTGGCAAAGCCCAACGCTAAAGCAGACGATGAGTAAATTGGCGGCTGTCGATGGCTTGTTGGTACTGATCGGTTAATTTGCCTATCGGTAGTTCAAGTGGTCCTGTCGCATCGATTAGTAGATATTTAATCCCATCAATTTCAAGTGATTGCTCATTTTTTACCGCCGGAATTTGTGCAGCAATCACCGCATGATCTCGAAAGTAGATGATTCTAAATTGACTCTTAGGAAAAATATTTTTCATTACGCCAGCAAATAAAATCGCTTTGCTATCACAGTCACCACGATGGTCGTAGAGTAGTTGCAGTGGCGGACTGTAACCTGCGCCTGCAGATTCTTGGCGGTCTGATAGGTCTTGATAAGGGATCCGTTGGATCCAAATCGCTAATTTGTTCGCAATTTGCCGAATATTATTGTGGCCATAGCTATCGGTAAACGCTTTGGCCACAGGCTTTAACTCGTCCAAACTCAGCTGCAAAAATCGGACATGGTCCGGAATTACAACTTGTTGACGGTTGGGGAGTGCGAGCAAATAAAAATAACCTTGTTGCAGATAATTAGCGTATGCCTGTCGTTTTGTTTGTTCAAGCGTCAACAATGCTGCATCGATGCTCTTTTCATCTTTGCCATTGATTTGAAATTCAAGCGGCAGATTGGCTGGGGATATTCGAATGCGCAAACCCTGTTGTTGTAGCTCGGCAGCTTTAAGCACCAATTGATTACGAACATGAAGCTTGGCAAGTTCAGCGGAAAAGCGGCGTAATCCTCTGAACTTTTGCATATTTTGGTTGCTGAGTTGAAAGCTAATGCCTTTGTCAGGCCAGTTATAGCGCAGTTCGGTATAGTGTGCAGTGTCGATGCGGTCAACAATATTAGCCGCATCGACTGTTGCTGGCAAAAAAAGACTAACAGTGAGGAGCAGGACCTTTTTCAACGGCAGTTTTCCGACGTAGCAGATACAAACAGCTTAAGCCGAGCATCGCTAAAATGCCAATGCTGCCACCGCTTTCCTCGTAGTAAGTCACGGTGTCATCGCTGTACACATCCTCTAACGCCATCCTGTCTAAAGTTGCCGTATCGTACCCTGATATTTCGGCAAGGGTATATCCGGTTTGTGCGTCTTTTAGTTGGATCCGTAATTTGTAGAGGCCGCGAGGTATGCCATCGAGGTTGGTTTCAATCGCAAAGGTGTCCTGTTTGCTAACATCATAAAGATTAAATACTGTTGAGGTATAAATGATAGTTTCATAGCCGCCGCCAATAAGGCTATAAACCGCATAGGCTGGTTGGCGCGTGTATTCAGTATTGGCATCAAACCGGACATAAAGACGACTGTAATAGCCATTGCCATTAAGGTCGCGTTTCAGCGTTAAATCAATAGTTTGAAACCAAGCAGTGCTTAAAAAACTTTGATTAACGGCGGCACTTTGTGCATTTACTGTCGCAGCGTTATCCGCAAGCACTCCGAGCGGCAAATTCTTTGCAGAAGTTATCGCGGGAGTATCGTTGAAAATTTCCCGAGTAGGTTGGAGTTTTTCAACCGTGTTGTTGGCGTATGCTATTGAACTGAGCAGAGTGAATACTAAGGTTGTAGTTAAAACTAAGGTATTTCTGGTTAGCTTTGGCATTTTTAGTCTCTTTTGCTCGGCAGATAGTTAGATGCTTTGATATCATCTTGGCAATAGCGGCCTGAATTATGGCTGAATTTACCGTTGAAGAGATGATGCATGAAAGTTTCCCGGATTATAAAGGTATCGGCCGCCAGTGAGGCAATCGAATTGTTGGTGAGCACTCTGCCTCAATTATCTAAGGGACGTTTGAAAGATGCAATGAACAAAGGCGCATTGTCGGTGCAAAAAGGCAAGCAGCATCGACGTTTGCGTCGTGCACAAGCCATGGTGCAGCCAGGAGAAACTCTCCACTTCAATTATGATGATGAGCTATTAAATCGTCATTGCCCGCCTGCAGAGCTAATTGCCGATGAAACGCAATACAGTGTTTGGTACAAACCACCAGGGATGTTGTCTCAAGGCAATGAATGGGGCGATCATCTTTCATTGTTACGCTTTGTCGAGCTACATTTTGGCCAAAAACGGCAAGTGTTTTTAGTGCATCGGCTAGACCGCGAAGCCAGTGGTTTAGTAGTTATCGCCCATACGAAATCTGCAGCAGCCGCTCTTAGTTTACTCATGCAGCAGCAAAGCATGAATAAAACCTATCATGTGCAAGTTAGAGGTCAATTTAGTGCGATGCTAAAAGAGCGTGGACAAGTTGATTTGCCGATTGATGGCAAACCGAGTTGTAGTCAGTTTAAGATCCTTTCTGAAACTACAGAACCAAGCCGATCATGGTTAGAGGTCAGCTTAATTACTGGCCGCAAGCATCAGATCCGTCGGCATTTTGCAGCGGTTGGCCACCCTGTCATGGGAGATCCGCAATATGGTAATCATAACCAAGATCCTGCTGGACTTGCCTTGCAGGCCGTCACATTACAATTTGCCTTGCCTGGTAAAGCAAATCGTCAATATGAACTGCCCTTACATCTACGCCGTTTTTGTCACAGCTAACTCATGACTATGGATGCTTAACAAGCCTAGTTGCAGTGCATTCTGAATATCTGCAGGGACATCTTCACCATGCCAATTACATGGCACAGTTTGTGAGCAGTTAACAGTCAAAAAATCCAGTTTTGCTTGAGCTGATAGATACTTGGTAAAACTTAATTGAATTAAATGACCAAGGCCGTTCACTGCTGAGGTTTGTATGCTTGCGCCCATGAGTGGTAACAGCTCTGCTTGCCAACTTTGCCAGTGCTTGCCCAATAAATGTTGCAGAGCATACAGATGCTGATGCGCTTGGTCGTGCAAGGCTTTTTCATCAATATCGCGCCAAAGTAACCAGAGTTGCTGCTGTTGCCAGCTCGCTGCGACCAAGTGTTTGTTTGCCAGTAGCTCGACAATCGCCAATGAATTGTTAGGCAGCAAGACATCGCTGCGTATAATTTGTAATTGCAGCAGCTGTTGATTTTTCAGCACTGTTTGCATTGTTTTACTAAAAGATAACCAATCCTGTATCAATTTTGGCGCTTGAAGTCGATGTTTATACCATAGTCTCAGCGCAAGAATTAATGCGCAGACCAAAGCGCATAATGTGCCGATTTGCCACACTGTTAAGTGTTCACGCAATTGCAGTAAATCCTTTTGCAGTTGCTGTTTCGCTAAGCTATTTTGCAGCGAATCCATAAATTGTTTTTGTTGCTTAGCATCGAGTTCAAATCTGACTTCATTGGCTAGTTCTGCTTGCTGATAAGCCTGCTGCCATTGTTGTTGTAACGCATATACTTTGGCTGATTTCTGCAAATAATCTTCTTGTAAAAATAACGGTAAGCTTTTGAAATCATTTATTTTTGGCAGATATGCTATCGCTTTTTCTTGCTGGTTTAGACTTAGTGCCAATTCTACTTGTGCCAACGCCGTCTCGGTTGCCATCGTCGTCGAATGCAGTTGGGAATAAAGCTGTTGAGCCTTTGCTAATAGTATTTCAGCGTCTTGCCAAGCTTGATTGGCTAAAGCTAACTCTGCTTGGCCATAATAGGCTTGTGCAATCAGCGTTGGATCATTCATTTCTTTGGCCAGAGTCATCGCTTGCTGTAATTCTGTTGCTGCCAGTTTCAGTTCGCCTTGCTGCTGCAAGGTTTGCGCTTTGTTAAGTAGTGCGGTAATTAGTTGGTTGCGCCGCTCCGGCATTTGGAACAATTGTTCGGCTTGTTGAAAATGAGAAAGTGCGAGCGAGAATTGTTGTAATTTGTGATACGCCATACCAAGGCGTAAGTGAATTGAGCCTAATGAAGATTCTTTACCTAACTCTTGAGCAATTCTTAACCCTTCAGCCAAATGTTGTTGAGCAAATGCAAAATTATTCTGCTGTAAGGCTAAGCGGCCTGCAATGATTCTTGCTTGTAACTCTTCTGCAGGCAATTTATTGGCAACTGCAATTGCTATCGCGGCATCAGCGTAGGTTACAGCTTTGGGGATTTGTCCTAATTGGTTGTAGGCTTGGGCAAAACTTTCAAAAATGCTCGTTTGCAGTTGCGGTTTATTTGGATGGTCTAAATACTCAACATGTTTTTCTGCCAGTTGCAGCGTTTCAATCGCGTGTGCACTATCCCGAAACAGCAGACCATATATCAATGCTTTGTGCCTTAGTGCGGCAACTTCCAGTTCAGGCCTCAGGCCGATTTGCAGTGCTTTATTGACACTGTTAATGGCTCCATCTTTATTTAACAAACTGACGTAACCATGACTTAGCAACAGCCAGTCTTCAGCATCGTTAGTTTGCTCAACTTGCAGGAGCAAACTCGCAACTGCGGTTTCTGGATTTTTTTCTTGCTGTTCTAGGCGAGCGGAAAAATCAGCAGCGTTGAGTGCTGCAGACCATAGTGACAACACTAAGCACCAATAACGCAGCATGCCATACTCCTCATAAGGGAAACGCTACCAGCGACGACAACCGCCATAATGTTGTTATGAACAGCATCGAATGGGGCGCTCTGACAAGAAACTTTGTATATTTTCAATAACTTGGTCAACTAAAGTCTGCATGGCATCGGCGCTGGCCCAAGCCACATGCGGGCTTAACAGCAAATTGGGTATGTTAGGATTTAATAACACATCCGTGATTGCGGGGGGCTCTTGCGCCAATACATCCAATGCTGCGCCTGCGAGCTGCCCTGTTTGTAACGTATTGACAAGTGCTTCAGGATCTACCAAGGCACCGCGAGCGGTGTTGATTAGCATAGCTGTCGGTTTTAGCAACTCAAGTTCGGCAGCCCCGAGCAAGAAATTCGAACCAACAGCAGGGCAGTGCAACGACACGACATCCGCTTGCGCGAGTGCTTGGGCAAAGGCAACACGGCCTTCGCGCACTTGCTCTGCATGTGGGCGCTCGGCGATGCAGATATTCATCCCGAAGGCTTTTGCTAGTCTTGCGGTTGCTTGGCCTAAACTGCCAAAACCGATGATGGTCATAGTCAGGCCGTGTAACTGGCGGATTGGATGTTTCAGCAGGCAAAAAGTAGGGCTTTCGCTCCATTGTCCTGCAGCAATTGCTTGTGCATTTTGATGGATTTGATTACTCAAGCCAAGCAGCAGCGCCATGGCATGCTGTGCAACTGAGTGCGTTGCGTAATCTCTGGCGTTACAAACAGTGATCCCTAATTGTCTGGCCGCGTTTAAGTCAACATTGTTGATGCCGGTTGCGGCAATACAAATCAATTTTAAATGTGGTAATTGTCGCAAGACTTCAGCACTAAGCTGTACTTTATTGCTGATTACGATGTCAGCATTAGCTAAACGAGAAATAATCAAATCAGCACTGGTTGATCCATAACTTTGTAATTCACAAAATTTGGCTAGGCCAGACCAATTGGTATTGGGTAATGTATCCGCATCTAATAAGACCGCTGTTTTCATGCGAGTAATCCTAGGGCAAGGCAATCGAGCTTCGAAGGGCGCTCAACGGACTATTAACGATTAATGACATCGGAATACATCGGCGCCAATTTAGCTAGTAAAGCATTTTGTGTCGCGACTGGAATATTTTGCGCTGTCATCACCTTGATAAAGTGATTCACTAAGTTATCAAAATCTGCTGGGGTAATGGCAAATCCAGTGTGGCTCTCTTGCATACTGACGCCAGTATATTTGCATGGGCCGCCAGATAACTCGCAAAGTTGTTCAATTAACAGGCGGCGAAATCTGGCAATATCAGTGTCTTTAAAGTGGTGTACTATTTGGCTGTCTTGTTCAATTTCCACCAGCACCCCGTCAACTAATTGCTCTAGTCCAGCCTTTGCGCCAAGCTGTTGGTACAAATGGTCAGTCGGTTTTGGCGTTTGACTGCAACCTGCTATCAGCATTGCGGCACAGAATCCTGAAACCAGACTCCATTTTACCTGATGAGATGCGAAGAGTTTCTCTACCACGTTGCCTCCAACGCTAAATAATAACCTTGTTGATTCGGCAGGCCAGCAATTGACCCTAAGTCAACATAACCGCCAACCATACTGAAATTTTTGTTGATGAACCAGGCGGCAAATAAATCTCGCCAATTTTCTTCATCGGCAAAGGCCAGTTGATTAGGTTTTTGCCGAAATTCAGCGCCTATCGCCAGTTGTGGCGTTAATAATAAGGCTGCGGAGACTTCCGTCATCCATTGATACCCGTGTTGTTGGGTGTTTCCAAAGCCCAAAAAGCCTGTTTGATTTGCTTCAGTGGCGCGAACAGTGGCATTTAGCAACAGATTTCGACCCGCTATCGCATCAAGCCACACCTTACTTGCTGCAAGATACCAATCAACCCCGTGGTCATTAGAGGCGCCAACAGCTTGCGGTAACGCAAAATTTTGATGTTGCTTCCACTGCGCGCCGACACTAATTTGCGGGAGTTCGGTGTACAACAACTCACCACTAAGATGATACTTTACGCCAACAACATCTTGGCGAAGATCTCCACCAATAGTATCTAAGCCTAAGGTTTGCTTGGTGATAGAGAATTCAAGCTGATTGCCATAGCTGAAACCCGCGCCAATAGTTCGCAAACTAAAATCGTCAACGCCAACCTGATTGCGAAAAGCTGTGACTGACCACTGACCGGAACTGGCATAGCCATTAATCACCGCCCAAGGGACTAAGCCGCCACCCGCGGAACCTTCAAAAGTGGTTGCTCCGCCAGTGCCAATAACTTTACTTCCTGCGATAACTGGCAAACTAGTCAATATCAGAAAGGGAACGCATAACAAATTAAAGTGATGCATTATTGAGTTTCCTTAAACCAAGTAGTTTTTTCCGCAGGGAACGCTTGCATCCACGCGGTGAACAGATCCGCCTTGAGTGGCCGTGCAAAATAATAACCTTGAACTTTATCGACGCCTGCAGCTAGTAATTTTGCCAGACCCGCTTCATTTTCTAAGCCTTCAGCGGTGACTCGCAAGCCAAGTCCATGTGCAAGTTGGGTTGTCGCTAACACAATTAATTCGTCGTTCTGGTTATTTTCAATATCTTTGACGAAGGCGCGATCGATTTTCACTTCATGCACTGGTAATTGTTTCAAGTACGCTAAGGACGATTGGCCGGTGCCAAAATCGTCAATGGCAAGTTCGATGCCCTTGCTACGAAGTTGCTGTAAATTGTGGATCACTTGCTGTGGATCTTGCATTACCGCGCCTTCGGTTACTTCCAAAGCGAGTGCTGAGCCTGGTACTTGATATTTTGCTAATAAATCACTGAGCTGCTTTGGTAGTTCTGGATTTAATAAATCATAAGCAGAGAGGTTTACTGCAATAGTAAAATCAAGACCCGCGGCTGACCAAGTAGCCAGTTGTGAAATAACTTGCTCTATCATCCAATCGGTCACTTGTGAAATTAAGCCGGAATGTTCCGCCAGTTTGATGAATTCATCTGGCGGAATAAAACCTAAACTTGGATGTTGCCAGCGGATCAAGGCTTCTGCACTGCGCGCTCGTGGTTGTTGGATGGCTACTTTGGGCTGGTAAACAACAAACATTTGGCCACTTTGAAGAGAGAATGGTAGGTCATGCAGCAACATCAATTCACGTTGATGGCTTTCGTCTTGGCCTTGTTGATAGCAGGCAAATAGCTGAGTGTTGGTTTTGGCATGGGCCATGGCGATGTCAACGCGACGCAAGGCTACGTCGGCGGTAATGGTTTGTTGCGGACAGTACACTGTCGCAATCGCCACTTTTAAATTTAATCTGGATTCACCCAGTAAGAACTCGTTACTTAGTTGTTGCTGCAATTGCACCAAACGCTGTTCGCTGAGTTCATGTTCCGCGATTAATAGAAATTCGTCACCACCGAGCCTAGCCACCATGCTTAAAGGCAATTGCAGTGCCTGCATGCGTAGCGCAAGTTGCTGAAGTAGCAAGTCACCATTGCTGTAACCAAAAGCGTCATTGACGTGTTTGAAATCTTTAATATTGACCAAGAGCAATTGCAAATTTTTGCTTTGCAATAACTCTGGAAGCTCAAGTTCAACTAAGGTGCGATTTGCTAAACCAGTCAAGCTATCGTGCTGACTTTGATAGACAATATCTTGCTCACGCTGAGATATATCTTGCTGCATTTTTTGCAGAGTTTGTGCGAGTAATCCGAATTCACCGCTGCCTACAGCTGGCGTTTTGACCTGCAAGCCGCGGCCGATATCTTGGGCGAATTGGCTGAGTCGCTGTAAGGGGCGGCTGATATTGCGGGCAAGAATTAAGGCGAATAACAATGCTAAGGTTAAGCCTGCACCGAAGATAATAATGAGTTGGGAGCGAGCTTCACTATAGTTCTGTTGCCAGCGGGAAGTTGGCAAATGCAGCCATGCCAATATTTTGCCGCTATGATCCAAAGCCAAACTGGTGCTCAACATCTCCCCTTGAGTACTTGTGAGTAACCAAGGATCGGTGTCTGCAGTTGATAAATTAGTCAGATCATTTTGCGCTAAAGTGCTGTTCAGCACGGTGATATTGTTCGGCGATGCTTGGAAAACAAAGCTTATATCGAGTTCGGTGATGCCTTTAATTTCCAAAGCAAGTTCTTGATCAAGGGCAAAACCCATACCAACCCAGGCAATTAATTGTGGTGCTTTCACTGGGACCATCACTAGCTGGTAGGCTTGGTTGCCTAAATGGACGATGTCGGTAAAGCCGCCATTTGCCGCCTTTTTCATGTCGCGATTAAGTTCGGCAATTTGGCTGGGATCGAGTTGTTGGGCAGTACTCGCGAGGAGTTCGCCAGTTGGCGAGAGTAAAATACTGATATCAGCATCGATGCGAGTGCCGTAGTTGTCTAATACTGTCGCGATCGTTTCTTGTTCCCGCAAAGCCACCGCTTGGCGAAAGCCAAAATCACTGGCGACAATTCGCACCGAGGTTGAGAGCTGAGTCGCTCGGTTGCTGATTGCTTGTTGGAATACTTTACTTGCGACGTTAAGTGCGCTTTGCGCTTGAACTTCAGTGTCGCGTTTCATTGCACTGAGTGTGGCAAAACCAATAGCAATGGTCATCAAGCTGAGTAAACCCAGCAGCAAAGAAATGAGTTGACCACGGAAACTGTTAAACATGCGACCTCATAGCTAGTGTCTTGCTGCGATTGCAGATTATCACATTTGTGGCAAATGCAGGTAAATGAAAGCAATTTTCTTATGCGATACAATGCTCTAACACTAGCAGGTCGAAGGCGTTACAGCCAACTGAATAACAAACTGTTCGCTCATAATAAAAAGGCCGGACTTAAAATTCCGGCCTGCTACAGTTTTTGGCGTTAGCCGCGGCGTCTGCGCATGAACCAAAGCGCTGGCAGTAACAGTAGTGCTGAAGCCGGAGCTGATACTGGATTACTTGCAGCTTTCACCTGTATCTTCGCACTATGAGTGCTGAAGTTTTGGATATTACCGTTGGTCACTGCATCCCACAGTTCCGCGTTATCGATGTTTAAATTGTGCACGCCAGTGACAAGCGCAGTAAAACGCACTGTCGCCAGTGTGATGGCTCCTTGTTGCAGGGCTGCAAGATCCATGTAGTTGTCATACAGATTGGCTTCATCGATATATAAAGTGCCGTTGTTATTAACAACCGTGGTTAAATTGACGTCGGAAAACGGGGTAAATTGCCTGCCAAAAGTAACGTCAATAAAACCAAGCTGATTGGGGAGAAATGACAGGTTTAACAAAAAACCAGCCAAGCCATCTTGGTAATTATCGACGATAAAGCGAGCGCTTATGACCTCGTTGGTCTCATAACTTGGTTTATCCAGTTCAATATTAATCACGGTGGCCTTGGCATTCACCGCAAAACAGAGTAGTGCTAAGCCCATTAATTTTTTAAGCATTTTTTTATATCTCTCAATTACTTGATTGCACAACGTGCGTAAGTACACATTGCAGTCATGGCCCGCGCATCGAGCGCAGAAACCACACCATCTTTGTTAAAGTCATAGTCGAGGGGCAGACGTAAACCAGATTTCAATTTGGAATTAAACTGATTGACATCATTGCCATCGATATCACCGTCTAAATCCAAATCGGCTGGATGACGGCTTTTTAGATCGAGTTCCACCACAATTGGATCGTGGTCTGATGCGCGGAACGGATTTGCTTGATAGAAATCGGCAATTTGCTGTGCTGTTTTCTGCTCGGTGTTGTAGTCAAATAACGTGCTTTCATCGGCGTTTATATGCCACTCCATCGCATAAACCGTCTGGTTTGATAAACTACGGCTTGCTAGGGCATGGTCTAAATATCCAGCCTCGCCACCGAAAACATAGCTATAGCCTCGATTGCCCTGGTACTTCTCAACTAAGTTGATATAACCTTTGTTGATGATTGTGGTGATTGGCGTTTCTTTGGCATAAGCGTTTAAATCGCCCATGATCAATATGTCAGTATCCGCGGTTCCGGTTGGTTGTGTCGCTAACCAGCTCGTTAACTCGTTGGCAGCTTGTACACGAGTTGCTGTCCAACAACCTTGACCGTCTTTTAAATCACGATCAGGGTTGGTGGTGCCACTTGGGCAGCTGCCTTTAGATTTGAAATGGTTTACCGCGATAGTCAATACTTCATTGTTGTTCAGTTGGCGGAAGCTTTGTACCAGTGGCTGACGATTACCGTAGGCAAAAATACCGGTATTTAACGTTACTGCGACACCCAATGGGGCAACTTTGCTTGGCTTATATAACAAACCTACGGTGATTTCGTCGCCACCAAGTTCAGAGCTGCTCGGAACTTGTACGTATTGATAGGTTCCTGCGCCTAATTTGGCGTTTAAGCGATTGACTAAATCAACGACAGCGCTTTGTTCGTCGTAACCGTCATTTTCAATTTCCATTAAACCGACAACGTCGGCATCGACAGCGCTGAGTGCGGCCACGGTTTTCTCAGCTTGGCGCGAGAATTCCTGAGCTGTATTTGCACCACGAGAAGTTGGGAACCCGCCACCGAAACCATCACCATTGAAATAGTTCAGCACGTTAAAGCTAGCAACTTTAAGGGTGCCGAGGTTTCGTAATCTCGGTGCATCTTCACGGGCATTGCTGGCGGTAAATTGTGGTTGGCTATCCGGCAAAATTCGCCATGCATTAAAGCTATAATCCAATACCCCGTTTAATCCGCTGACAGTATCGCCAGTGCGAACTGGATTATTCATCGATAATCCAGGCGCAGGGTAGACGACATTGGCTGGGTTTCTGCCATTTTGTAAATCGTCTAGCACTAAGCTGCTGCGATTATTTAAATCCGCCAACGCGATAGCTTCGGCTGAGCCTGGGGTAAATTGGTTGGTAGGTACAAACAAACGTTGTGCTGCAACGCTCAATTCACCATAGGTACCGAAGTTGAAGGAATCCACGACGGTTAGATCTTGTGGCAGATAAACCAGCATGCTTTCAAGGCTTTCCAGGGCTGTGTCGTTGGCATAGGGCAGGGTAAGCGCAACTGGGGTTACCATTTGCGCTTGACCACACTCTAATAAAGCGCTGCGGCGAATTTGGGTTTTTGTATAGTATTCTTCAACTTTACCCAAAATCCGAACTTTCTGGCCAACAGCAGGGTAAGTCGTTGCGCCATTGTTGTAAACGAAAATAGCTTCTGAAGTCGCTGTATTGCTGTCTTGATCCGCGGTTTCTTCTTGAATATAAAAACCATCGGCAAATTGCGTGAGTCGGCTAACTACCGCTTCAACCACCAACTCTTGGCCAGATTTCTGGGAGGATTCACCAGCGCCTTGTACCACACTAATAAACGTGGCGGCATCCCCACAAGCACCTAACTGTGGCCCTACGGGGAATTCTGGATCGGTTGGTTGCGTTGGATCTCCACCCTCGGCGCTATGGCTACCTAAAAATTGGCTGGTATCTTGCGCATAACCATCCCACTGCGCGGCAGGATCAAAATTATCATTTGCCACAGTATCACCCTGGCTAATACTGGCTTTGCGCACAAGGGTTTTGTTTAAAGTTGCAGTGAGACCTGAACCCCAACCGCCGCCGTTAGGCCGTTCACCAATTTTGCCAATCACATCTAAAAGTTGTGAGTCTTTGTAGAGGGCAATTGCGTCATCGCCATTAAAATTGCTGGTGCCGATAGCGAATTGACCTTTATCTTTAATCGCTTGGATTGCGCCAGTGTCAAACAACACGTAAGTGCCTTTTGCCGCAATGGTGCCGTTTAAAGTGAAAGTTTTCCCAGCGCTAGTGGCGCCATTGGCAAACACTTTGACTGTGTACCCAGTCAAATTGAGTGGACTGTTCGACGGGTTATAAATTTCCAGTGCTTTATTGTTTGAGCCGCCTTCTAGATATTCCGAAAAGAACGGCTCTGCGTGCACAGTGGGTACAAGCATTGCTGATAACAGCAACATCTTCAGTTTCATTAGGTTATCCCTTATTTGGGTTATTTGTTTTTATTTAACATCTGACTGGTTTGCAGGCGAGTTTCGATTCATTACTGCGCGAAAATGTAATCGAGTGAATAACGTAGGGAAGCGGTGTGACATTTTTAATAAAATGTGATGAAATTTATTTTAACTTGTCAATTGTCGTTGCCGGTGTTGTAGATTGCAGTATTAGGATCTCATTTCAATGTGAATGTTTGCGGCCAAATGCCGTTTTGTATGACATCTTGAACTTCCAGTATCTGCGACTTGGCGGCTAGATACCGGTGCGCTACCCTTGAGGTTCGATAATAAAAGGGCAAATTATGGTGAATTTGGTGCGTGCATGGCTTGTTCTCTGGCTTGTGACCTGTAGCTTTGCTGTGCGGACGGCTGAGCTAACCCCCGCTGCTCAGACGTCACCTTGTGATCGTGTAGTCGGCCGGCCTTGTGTTGCTTTAGTGCTTGGCGGCGGAGGGGCTCGCGGTGGCGCTCATGTCGGTGTACTCAAGCAACTCGAAGCGCAGCAAATTCCTGTGGATATAATTGTTGGCACGAGTATTGGTGCTTTTGTCGGAGGGCTATATGCCCAAGGGCACAGTCCGACAGAAATTGAACAAATTTTGGGTCAGTTAGCTTGGGGCCAAGGATTTAGAGATAGGGTTGATAGAGACGAGCTGCCGGTACGCCGCAAACAACAACGTGATGAATTCCCAATCAATTTTGACCTTGGTGTCGACGGCAGTGGGGTCAAACTGCCAAAAGGGGTTTTACATGGCCAAGCCATGGCAGCCCTCATCCAACAGGCATATGGCTTAACCCCAGAACTTGCAAGTTTTGACCAATTAGCCATCCCATTTCGCGCAGTAGCGACTGATTTAAGCGATCGCTCGGAAGTCATTTTGGCTGATGGTAGTTTAACGCAAGCCGTGCAGGCATCAATGTCTATTCCAGGCGTGTTACGGCCATTAACAGTGCGTGGCAAGATGCTAGTTGATGGCGGTGTGGCCAATAATTTGCCGATCAGTGTTGCCAAAGCGTTGGGCGCTGATCAAGTAATCGCCGTGGCTATCGATTCACCGCTATTAGCCCCGAATGAATTGAATAGTGCGATGGCAATCACTGAGCAATTAACGAATTTCTTGGTACAAGAAGCCGTCAACCGCCAATTAAAAATGCTAGGACCGGATGATTTATTACTCAAACCCGATTTAAAAACCATTGGCACCTTAGATTTTGAAAAAATCCATCTTGCCATCAACGGCGGCAAAGCCATGGCTTATACCTACCAGCAGCGACTCGTTCGTTACAGTCAGCCTGAACTTTATCAACAATGGTTGGCGGCTCATCGCGCAGGCACGAAAACAACAGTGCAAGTCTCGACGATTGAACTTGTTAATGAAACCAGTCTAGCCGATCCTGTGATCACTGAACGTTTAGATATTGCTACCAATACGCCGATCAGTGAAGCTGAGCTGCGCCAAGGTATTCGACGCATTTATGGACTTGATGTGTTAGAGCGAGTAACCGCTAGTTTGCAAAATGAACCGGATGGAACGCAACGTCTGAAACTGCAAGCTATTGAAAAAAGCTGGGGCCCTGCTTATTTAAATTTTCGCGTGGCACTGGAAGATGATTTTCAAAACACGCACAACTACGCGATTGCGGCGTCATACTTATGGACAGGACTCTCAGACGCAGGCGCCGAGTGGCAGAGCGATTTACAGTTAGGAACTAATAAAAAGCTGCGTTCGGAGTTTTACTGGCCATTGGGACATAGCGATTTTTTTGCCAGTAGCAGCATTACCCAGCAAAGGACGGTGTTGGGGCTGGAAAACAGCCAAGGCTTGACCCAAGGGGATTTAACTAATCGTGAATTGCAGCTGCATGCTGAGCTTGGTTGGTTACCTGCTGACCAAAGTTCGATTTCGTTTGGCGTGGTCAAGCGAGATGGTCAATTTGTGTTGCCAGCGAGTCTGGCACAGGAATTAAACTACGGTAAATTGAACTATATACGGGAAGGATCTGAGCTAAATGCCAGTTTTGATAGTTTGGATAGCCGCAGTTTCCCAAGCAGAGGTTTGAGATTAGAAGCGAGTTGGCAGTCTTTGCGAGATCGCGTTAGCGGTTTTAATTCGGATAGTGACAGCATTAGCATCGATGGCCAATTTGCTCGACAGTTACGACAACATATTTTGCGCGGTCGCCTGCGTTATGAGTCGGTAGAGAAACTGAAAGGACAGCAAGTTTTAGAGCAGTTTTCTTTAGGCGGTTTACATAATTTGTCAGGTTATCCGGCAAATTACCTCTTTGGATCAAAAGTGAAATTTGGCAGTCTGGTATATTTATATCAATTTGCCGATGAAAAACTGAGTGTGTTTAATGCGCCTTTTTATGCCGGAGCTTCTCTAGAGCGTGGCCAAGTCCAAGACAGTCGTTTCGGTTCTAACGTCTTACCGCTGCGTGAAGATTGGATTTGGGCTGGCAGTGTTTTTGTCGGTTGGGATAGTCCTTTTGGTCCTTTATATTTAGGTTATGGTCAAGCAGAAGCTAATTTCCAAGAGAAACCTTATCGTTTTTATCTGTCATTGGGGCAGTTGTTTTAACGGGCAGTAGCCCCTGATTAATTAAGTTGAGAATTCAGTTATGACAGATGCAATTTTGGCGATTGACCAAGGCACATCCTCGAGTCGAGCCATGGTTTTTGCCGCGGATGGTCAGTTGTTATTACAGGCACAGCAGGAAATATGCTGTAGTTATCCACATGAGGGTTGGGTTGAACAAGATCCAGAACAAATTTGGCTATCGGTGCTGACGGTTTGTCGTGAAGTGCTACAGCAAGCCAAGCAGCAGGGGATCACTATCAAGGGCATTACCAACCAACGGGAAACCAGCTTGGTCTGGCGCCGTGATAACTTTGAAGCCATTTATCCAGCGATTGTCTGGCAAGACCGTCGCACTGCGACTTATTGCGAAGCACTAAAGGCCAGTGGCGCGGAAAATATTGTGCAGCAAAAGACCGGCCTTTGCTTAGACCCTTATTTTTCTGCCTCCAAACTCCATTGGATTTTGCAGCAATATCCGGATATCGACCCGAGTGAATTGGCTTTTGGTACTGTTGATAGCTTCATTCTGTGGCGATTAACACTTGGTCAAGTGCATGCAACAGATACGACGAATGCAAGCCGCACCGCATTATTTAATATTCGTAGTTTAACTTGGGATCCTGAGTTACTGCGGTTGTTTGCAATCCCCGCAGTTGTATTACCGCAAGTGAAGCAAAGTGCTGATAATTATGGTGAAACTGACTTACGCTGGTTTGGCGAAGCGTTGCCGATTGTAGCCTTGGCTGGAGATCAACAAGCAGCTGCGATTGGCCAAGGTTGTGTGCGCGCTGGCGGGCTAAAAAGTACTTATGGAACAGGCTGTTTTGCCCTGCTAAACACAGGGGATTCTTGTATTGATTCGAGCCATCAGCTGCTCGCCACTATTGCTAGTACAGTTCAGGGCAAAACCCAATATGCGCTGGAAGGGTCAATTTTTGCCGCAGGTGCTGTGGTTAAATGGTTGCGAGATCAACTTGGCATTATAGAAAGTGCTGCGCAAACGGAGGCTCTGGCTGCGAGTATTTCTGATAATGGTGGTGTCTTTTTGGTCCCAGCTTTTACGGGGCTTGCAGCGCCACATTGGCGTTCTGATTTACGTGCGACTATTAGTGGGCTTACTTTTGGTTGTGGCAAAGCGCATTTAGCAAGGGCGGCGTTAGAAGCAGTTGTATATCAAACAGCCGATTTACTCTCGGCAATGCAGGCGGATGGTGCTGTGATTGAAAATCTGCAGATCGATGGCGGAATGGTCAACAATCATTGGTTTTGCCAATTTTTGGCGGATGTGCTTAATCTACAAGTGATGCGGCCATTGCAGACAGAGACCACCGCATTTGGTGTCGCGCTGCTCGCTGGGATTGAGCTGAAATGGTATGCCGATTTGGCGGCTTTACCTTCCTTAGTTCGAGCCGAATCTTGGTTTCGGCCACAGCTGAGCGCAACTGCTCGCGCCGAGCTGCTAAATGGTTGGCACCAAGCGGTGCACCGGTTACTGGCTATGGATTGCTAATGCTAGTCAAATATCTGCAGCAAATAGCCGCTGGAAAAGCGGTTAACTATCAGAAATTGCTTGGGTTATTGCCTCCGGCATTCTACCAGCAACGCAATGAGTTATTTCGCGTTCGTGCCAGTGGGGCCGGCAAATGGCAAGTGCAGATAGCGGATCAGACCTTATTTGCAGCCTTAGTGGCGAGCGCTGAACAGCCAAAAGACCGGATCACGGCTAGTCAACAAGGAGACTCGCATCGCGCGACAACGTCTTCGAGTTTTTTACTGGTGTATCACCAGCAAGCAGCCCTGCCAAGACCCGATGTGGTCTTGGCACAAGGGCAAACCGATGGGGCTGTGATGTTGAGTTGTGGTTTTGTGCCCAAAAAGACTTTGCTGTTGGTGGAAAACGAAGAGAACTTTTTCCGTTACCAACAATTGCTGCCGCTTGGAAAGCTGATGCAAGCGAGTGAGTTTAATCTAGACAATCTTGATATTGCGCTTGCAGCAGGCTCGCGCGTTGGCTCGGCATTGCTGCAACCGTTTCTCAGTCAGTACCAACACATATGGTGTGCATTTGATTATGATGCGGCGGCACTTGAATTGTATGATCATTTGGCAAAACGTTATGGCAGCCGACTACAATTTTTAACGGCCCCTGATTTATCGCCATGGTATGCAAAATTTCAAGCGCAGCCGAAAAGCCCTGCTTTGTTGGCAAAGGCGGTAGAACTGGCACGTCAACATCGCCTGGATGGTTTAGCTGAAGCCTTTTTGGTGACTAAACATTTTTTGGAGCAGGAAGTGTTGCTGGCGGGGTAACCAGTCTGTATATTAAAGATTGCTGTATATTAATACAGTTGTTTTGGAGTGCAGACCATGGCGAAAATTCAGCTTGCTGCTGATTATTACTTGCATCATTTTGCTGAGTTCTTGCAGGTTATCTTGGAACGTTATCAGCCGGTCTTGCAAACAACCCATCAACAGTTCATCAAGGATTATCAGCAGTTACCGCAGGATGCAAAACGGTTGTGGCTGCGCATGCTGAATCGCAAAGGTTCTGTGTTTGCCTTATCCGATCTGGAGTATGCAGAAATTGCTAGCATCGACTCAGCAGCGGTCAATCTTCTTGATGCTGGTTTTGTGCAGTCGCCGCATAGCCCCGACGATTTAGCGGATTGGCGCAATCGTGCCAGTAAAGAGCGGCTCAGCCGGTTGATCCTGCAAGCGGGACATGAGCTAAAGAAGTCTTGGAGTCGTGCTGAATTACAAGCTGTGGTCGACCAAGAGCAGCTACTGAATCCGCAAAGTTTAACCCAATTAGAACCGCATATCGCGCTGAGGCGAACTGCCGAATTGCAGTTCCTGTTGTTTTTATTTTTCGGCCGCTTTGAACAAAATCTGCAAGCATTCACTCTGCGGGATTTAGGCGTGATGAGCACTGGCGGTTTAAAAACTGAGTATCAAGCCCGTTACCAAGACGCGGCTACGGCCAGCACCGCGTTTTTTTATGCGCAGACCCAAGCACAATGGCGCAATCAAGCACCCAAAAAAGGCGAAACTAGAACAGTCTCAGCGCTACAAATTTGGCAGCAGCAGGTCGCATTATGGCCTGACCCCATGGATGACAAAACTGCCCAGAAACAAGAGCAATTGCTGTATGAATTCGGTCTCGCCGCCCAGCGCGCAGGCGATATTGCGTTGGCACTGCAGTTTTATCAGGCGAGTGCGGGTTTTCCGGCGGCAGAGCGATTGGTTCGTTTGTACCATCAGCGTGGTGAAACAGAGATGCTGTCTATGCAGCTGCAAAAAATGCTGGAAAACCCGAGTTGCGATGACGAGTTGTGGTTTGCTCGTGATTTTTTAGCGCGGCTTGGTAAAGAACGCAGAGTCACAGATCTGACATTATTGCTGCAGCAAGCATCGGTACTAACCTTGGATGAGTTGTATTTAGGGCAGACCGAGCAAGGTGCTGTGCAATATTACCAACAGCAAGGGTTGCAGGCTTGGCATGTCGAGAATGAAATCTGGTTATGTCTATTTGGCTTGTTGTTCTGGCAGGAGTTATTTGAATCCGAACAGAGTGCAATTTTTAATGAATTCGAACGCCGCCCTCGCGATTTAACCAGCCCTGATTTTTATAAAAAGCATCAGATAGCGTTGGCTGCAAAACTCGAACAGCTAGTAAATGCACCACAGCAATCTTTATTAGTTATTCTGCAGAATTTTACTAAATACCATGGGGTGGTGAATTCAATTTTCCGTTGGCATCCTGACATAACGAGTTGGCTTTCCCTATTGTTAAAGCTAGCGCCTGCGGTGGCAATTGCCGGCATCCTTCGCCGGATGGCCGAGGATTTTCGCCACCACTGCAGTGGTTATCCGGATTTAATGCTTGTTAACGGCAATCAAGTCCGCTTTATTGAGCTAAAAGCACCAGGCGATAGTCTTCGCCGCCATCAACTCAGCCGAATTCGCAGCATGCAAGCTTTGGGGCTGGAGGTTGAGTTGCAAAAAGTGCAGTGGTGGATTGATCCTGCGCGCTGTTACGCGGTGGTCGATGTCGAAACGACTGGCGGCACTGGTGAGCAAGATCGTATCACCGAAATTGCCATTGTGAAGGTTCAACATGGGCAAGTGATTAGTCGTTTCAGTAGTCTGGTTAACCCGCAGCGCCAGATCCCCGCATTTATTACCCGACTGACTGGCATCAGCCAAGCCATGGTTGCGACAGCACCATGTTTCAGTGAGATTGCCCAAGAAGTGCAACAGCAGTTAGAGGGCTGCATTTTTGTCGCCCACAACGTACGTTTTGATTATGGTTTTGTGCGAGCCGAGCTACAACGCGCAGGGTTGCGTCTTCAGTTGCCGCAACTTTGCACTGTGGTGGAAAGTCGTCGTTATTTTCCAGGACTGAAATCTTATGGCCTTGCTGCATTAACTGAACATTTTGCTATCAAGCTCACCAACCACCATCGTGCACTTGCTGACGCGACAGCTACCGCTGAATTGCTGATGCTCATTAACCAACAAAGAACTAAGGGCTAGAGATTGCAGCGTGAAAGATTTGCAGTTAGCGCAATACACTCAGTGATTTTTGTTATTTCTAAACAAATTTTACGTGCCTGCATCTGCTAACTGCATCTCTTACCGCTGATTGTTAGCGTTTATACTGATTTATCAGTGTTGGCTGGTACTGCGGTTTGAGAGCAGGCTTTGAGCACTTGCTTCAAATGGCCACCTAAATCTTCAGTCGCATAAGCTTGACTGGCTGTCGCCATATTTTTTAGGCTTAGCAGCGCTTGTTCTACACCCTGCTGAGAAATCATTTCTTTGGCGTAAGCCGCAGCTTTCGCACTTTTTTGCAGTAACTCACTCATTTGCTCTAGGCTTAAATCTTCTTGCAATAGCCCTTGTAAGTCATTGAGTAAAGTCGCAATCTGCGTAGATTCTGCTAACGCGCCTTCTACCGTTACTAATGTACCTAGCGGATCTGCTTGTAAATTTTGGGCAACACAAGCTGCCACGCTACCTGCTTCGGCGCTAGCAACCACAGCATTAATGCCTTGTTCGCGAATTTGATTAATAGCGGCATTCAGCTGCTCATCCTGAGCTAACCAGCTTTGTTCGGCTTGTTGTTGCGGATCTTCAGCTAAATAACCACAGCTGGTCAAAAGAAAACTCATTAACAGCGGAATTGCCCATTTCGTTAAGCTTGATTGGTTCTGTTGCATCTTTATATCCATGTATTTATAGAGTTAGTGCAAAGATGGGGGCAGAGTCGTCATGCTTCAAGCGCATGACGACATTTGATCGATATAACGCGGTGAAATTTGCAGCATTGCTAGTTTTTGCGAAAACGTACCACGAGTTCTTGCAATTGTGCGGAGGTCTGATTCAAGGCTTTGCCACTATCATTCACGGCATCGCCACTTTGCATACTTTCACCGGCAAGATTAGAAATCGTCACTACTTGTTGATTAATGTCTTCAGCAACATGCGCCTGTTCTTCGACGGCAGCGGCCATCTGTGTTGCCATCGCGGCAATATCGTTGAGAACTTTACTGATGTCACTGAGCATATGTTCTGACTGTTCGACCACGTCGACACCGTGCGCTGCGTCTTGTCGTCCTGCAGCGGCAACGGATACTGACTCGCTTGCTTTGGCTGATAAGGTATTGATGATTTGATAAATTTGTTTGGTTGATTCGGTTGTTCTTGATGCGAGGTGGCGCACTTCATCTGCAACCACAGCAAAACCACGGCCTTGTTCACCCGCTCGCGCCGCTTCAATTGCTGCGTTTAATGCCAGCAAGTTTGTTTGCTCGGCAATTTGTTCAATAATTTGTGCGGCTTGGCTGATATGGTTGGTTTGAGTCGCGAGCTCAGTGACCGATTCACTGATGCCATTGACGGTTTGCTGCAGTTTTAAAATGGCATTTCGAGTATCACTGGCGATAGCTGCGCCTTTTCTCGCTAACTGGTCTGCATCCTCCGCTTTGGTTGCTGTTTCTTGGACATGGCCCGAAACTTCGGCAATAGTGGTGGTCATTTCATTCATCGCAGTGGCAACAAGTTCTGTTTGCACTTGTTGTTGTTGCAATTTACTGACTGAACTTTGGCTCAGTTTTAATGCTTCTTGCGAACGCGTGGCGACCTGTAGCGCCGAGTCTTCGATACGCGTTAGCATCGTGTCAAGATGTGAGTTGCTGGCAATCAAGGCCACTTCCACAGCACCTAGTTGCCCTGAGTTTTTCGCATAACTTTGCACGGCTAAAGCATCGGTGAATGGTTGTTGTAAGTAACCTAAAATCAATTCCAAAGTGCGCTGTTGCCTCATGCTACTGAGCCAAATTGCCAAGACTGCAGCCACAATAGCCATAGCAAAAGCACCAAGCGACACCCCAAGGAATTGTAAAATGCCGGCGACAAATAACAGACATAAGGGCAAGGCGGAATCTTTGAGTTCACTCAACAAGGGCGAGTTTTTTGCCACGCTGCCGGAATTTATTTGTTGATAGAGTTTGGTGACATGCTCAATTTGTTGCTGGCTCGGCGCCACACGCACAGATTCATAGCCAATAACTTTGCCATGTTCGCTTATTGGGGTTACGTAGGCATGCACCCAATAATAATCGCCATTTTTGCAGCGATTTTTCACCAGTCCCATCCATGGTTTGCCCTTTTGCAGATGCTCCCACATGGTTTTAAAGGCTGCAACTGGCATCTCTGGATGGCGAACTAAATTGTGCGGCTGACCGATTAGCTCTTCTCGGGTAAAGCCGCTGATTTGGACAAATGCATCGTTGCAATAGGTAATAATACCGCGAGTATCGGTTGTCGAAATTAACTTCTGGCCTTTGGGAAATTTGCGTTCTTGAGTGGTAATCGGCAGATTTTGACGCATCACTAAATCCTTGTAAGTCAATAAGATCGAAACTTTGACTTAGCGTAGTTCAGAATTTAGCCAATTGCATGTTCCTAAATTAAATTTTTTCTAAACTAACAGTTATCGTAAAGCTATTAGTCTTTGCGAAACCAACCAGCAATGCTATAACGCAAATCCTCCGCGACTTTTACTTCGTGCGGAAAACGTTCGCTTTCAAACATGACCAAAGTCCCTTCAGTTGGCTGTATTTGCTGTAACCATTGCTCATTTTCATCGTAAATGACCAGTTCACCGCCATGTTGCACAGTATTGAGATAGCAAACTGTGGTCAAAACACGATTCGAGCGACCTTTGAAGGCATCAAGATGCTTTTGGTAAAAATCACCTTGCTGGTATCGAGCGAAATGACACTCGTAGTGAGTGAGGCCCAGAAAACACTGACGATTCACTTGTTGTTGCAGCAACGAGAGTCGCTGTAAATACTGTTGTTGTGCACTGCTACTGCCGTCTAACCATAGGGTATGATCCCGGCGTATATCGTTATTGTGCTGTAATTGCTGTTGTCGACCGACCCCGGCGGGTTGCAAAGCAGTCGAGTTACTGACCTCTGCCAGCAATTCTTGGCATAATTCGGTGGGGATCGCATTAGCAATCACCACTAAGCCATGTTGATAAAACTGACTCATTGCATCGTCAAGCCATGGCAGTAAATCGCTATTTAGGGTTTGGTCTGTCATCTTTGCCCCTTCAGGTTTTTGCGCTTTTTACCCAGCTTCGCTATCGCTGTCAATATCAACTGCGGCGTTTATGCACCGCAATTGATATCAAACAAACTCTGAATGAGCTTCAAGGTTCGAGGTTGGTCATTAATACTGATAGGTATTTGCTTTTTTCAGTAAGGCAATGGCAGTTATTTTGCCGGTGACACATTGATTAATATCGGCTTTTTTAAATACCCAATAGATATCTTGGTTGTCCCCTCCATGTGAGCTTAGTTGCAATGACACAAACTCAGAGTCTTTTAAATCACGAAGGCTTGCACCGTAGTCACATAAAGTGACGGCGAAGTTGTTTCCCAAGCGCGTGACTAATTCTTGCTGTTGCTGTTGTGCAATTTTTTGTTGCTCAGCACGTTTTTTCTGTACTTCAAATTCCATCGCTGAATATTTTTTCTGTATTTCATCCACTTGTTTTTTTAAGCCTGCATGGCGCTCGTTCAATGTGTTCAGGGTCTTTTGTTGTTCAGCATCTAATTTGCCAACTTTTTGCGAGAACTCGATATCGCGCTTTTCTCGTTCGACATCGCGTAAATCCCGTTCTAAATCACGTTTTTGTTCGCGTAAATCACGTAATTGGTCGCGTAATTGATCTTGTTGTTCAGACATCGCTTCGGCCATTGCTTCGGCATGTTCGGCCATTTCCGCAATCGCTTCCTCGTCTAATTGCACATTCATTTGCACATCGACTGCGATGTTTTGTGCATCTTTAGCCAGTTTTGCTGGATTGACTCCTGGCAATGGCGGCAGTGGCGCAACAGGAAAAAAATGGCCAAAACCGCGATTACTACTGGTTTCAAACAGTACGCCATGACCAGCGATGTAGCGATGCTCGATCCGACTAATCGCGGATTCTCGTCCCTCGCCAAGTGACTTTTCCAAGATGTCCTGCATGATTTCCAAATTTTGCCGTAACTTTGGATTAACGGCCTCGGCTGCATTTGCAAGGTGCCAGCTGCCCAGCAAGCAAAGGGCAAGTAGTGTTAGCTGAGGTTTTGCTAAGGTTTTGCGAATCATCGTTCTCTCCAATTAATTTGTTCGTTTGCCACGATAGTCAGGGCTGTAATCCAAACTGGCTTGTCTGGGTTGCGCGTTGTCTTGCCAATATTGCCAGTCGGCTTGTCGTTGTTGATTAAGATGTTCAACCAATTCCAACATGTCATTTCGCCGAGCCTTTTGTTCGTTTTCTGTCAGATAGTCTTTTAACAGCACTAACTGTGCACTCTGTTGTTGTTGCTGTAGCTGCAATGTTTGTTGCAGATATTGTTGTTGTTCGGTGCGATAAGATGCCAGCATGGTGGCCATTTGCTCTTGCATTTGTTGCTGATTGTTGCCACCCCAGCTTAAGGTCAATCCATTATTCTGGCTGTGTAACTGCAGTGGCGATAAGCTAATCAGCAGCGCCATGGCGGACATACCGACACTGAGTTGCGGCCACCAGCTAAAAGCGCTCTTTTTGCGTCCCCATTGCTGCTGGAACATACGCGAAGTATCAACTTCTGGCACAGGCTCAAATTGTGGGGCAGCTGCAAGCTGTTGTAAGGTTGACGCGATTTGCAAACGAGACAGCCACGCTGCATCATTTTGTAAAGCAGTTCTGCACTCGCTGTCAGTAAGCTTCCCAGCCAGCCAAGCATCAAAAATTTGCTGATTGTCGGACATCATGGACCTCCAGTTGCGTTTTTAATTTATCTAAAGCAGCATAAAAACGAGATTTAACCGTGTTGCTGGACACGGCCAATTGCACCGCAATTTCGTCAAAAGTGAACTGTTGGTAGAAACGAAGTTCTACCACGAGCCGTTGTTCGGGCGGCAATTTGGTTAAATGTTGTCTGACGAGGCGCTCCGTTTGCTCTGTCGACAGTTGCTGCTCGTGGCTTTGAGTTTCAAGATCGATTGCTTCAGGCATATCGTCAATATCTGTTGCAGGTTTGCGTTTGCGCAGCATATCCATGGCACGATAGTTCGCAATGCCAAATAACCAAGTTTTAAAACTACTATCCCCACGAAATTGCGCCAAGTTCCGGCATAACACCAATAAAACATCTTGCAACAGATCACGGGCGTCATCCGGATCGCCCAGCAGCCGCAAACTATAGTAATAAAGGACCGATTGATAGCGGCTGACCAGCTGTTGCCAGGCGCGTTCATCACCATCTAAGGCCTTACTGATTAACGATTCGTCACTGCGTTTAAACACGTTGTTTGCGTCTCCGATATTCAATAGCAGTTGGTCGAAGGCTCATGGTAAAAAGTTTGGCTAATTAATAAAAAAACAGAATTTTATTTAAGGCTGGTAAAAAGTAATTGATTTTCAAGCGATTAGCTACATCAGAGTTTTGCAAGAGGTATCCCCAAGTGGGCGATATATGCTAACTGCGATCCAAAGGTAGCATTGATGCGTATTGTTAAGCATCACCTTGTGTATTGAACAATTTGGGCAGCAATCATGACTCTATTTCGTGTTCTTGGCGGTTTGGTACTCTTAACGTCCTTAGTAGGCTGTAGTCAGTCAGTTGATGACTATCAGCAGATGACGCCTGAGTTCAAACTTTCCAGTTTTTTCACTGGGACTGCCACAGCTTATGGCGTGATGCACAATTGGCAAGGTCAGCAACAATTGCACTTTAGCGCGCAACTGTGTGGCCAATGGCAGCAAAACCGTGGGGATTTATACGAAATATTTCAATTTAGCGATGGCCGTATCGACAAACGTCATTGGCAATTGCAAGTTGAGCCGGACGGCCGGGTCAGTGGCAAGGCCGAAGATGTGGTTGGGCTGGCTACTGGCAAAGCGGCTGGCAATACTTTGTATTGGGAATATACGCTACGTATTCCATCGGAAGGTGACTATATCGATGTTAAAGTGGCAGATTGGTTGTATTTAGTCACCCCTAATCAACTGATCAATCGCTCGACTTTGCACAAATTCGGCTTGCAGGTTGGTGAGTTGACGCTTGGGATCACCCAGTTGGATGAAAACGCGGATTGCACAGACTTTATTCAGCAGTATCAAAATACAACTCGCAGCATACCGCTTGTACCGACTAACTAATTGCCAAGCGCCATGCTGTTTTGTCGCATGGCGCAACTGATATGTAACAAAACCAACAATCTATCGCAGGGTATCAGCTGCGATTTTCCATTGATTCAAGTTCGATATTGATGGCGTTGCATGAAATTTGAATTTCATAGAGCGATACCGCAAGACTCAGCACTAAAGTCGCCAAACTTGCCCCAAAACACCATTTTCCAGCAAGTTCCCATTGCATGAACAGGCTAAACATGGATAGGGTGCAAAGTAAAAAACTAATCACTCCCCAGCGTTGCATCGAGCGAATTAATACAATTCGTTGTCGTAAATTTTCTATCTGTCGTTTGGCTAAATCACGTACTTGCGCACCTTCACGGTGGTTTAATTGTCGAATTAATTGTGCCAGCACTAAGAACCTATTGGTGTAAGCTAACAGCAATAAGGAAATCGCTGGAAATAGCAAAGCTGGGGTGGTTACAGTCATCATTGAAACAATCCTGCGTTAGAATGCAAAAATGCGTTGCACGGTTTTACTTCAGATGCTACTAATTTCCAACAAAAAAGTAATGCATGTGCACTTTGCGATGGTTCTGAAACCCATTTGGGTACAAATTGGTCGCATTGTCACTATATTACACCCAAATCAACCAAAAATTCTAAAGTGAGGTGAACATGGCAGTTGATCTGTGGAGTGCGATGCTCACCCTATTTTTGATCATGGACCCGCTGGGTAATTTGCCGATAGTGGTTGCCATACTTAAAGACCTCAAACCTGAGCGTCGTCGTTTTGTGTTGGTGCGGGAACTTGTGTTGTCGTTGGTCATTCTGTTGCTTTTTCTGTACGGTGGTCAGAGTTTCCTCAACTTGTTGGGGGTTAAAGAAGAGGCCGTTAGTATTGCCGGCGGAATTATTTTGTTTTTAATTGCTATTCGGATGATCTTCCCGCCGCCAGGCGGTGTGGTAGGTCTAAAAGAAGGCGAAGAGCCGTTTTTGTTTCCGCTAGCTGTACCGATGATTGCGGGGCCATCAATTTTGGCTGCGCTAATTTTGTTGGCGAATCAGCAACCAGGGCAAATGGTGGATTGGACATTAGCGCTGGTTGGTGCTTGGTTGGTCAGTTCGGCTATCCTGATGTTTGCGCCGCTGTTGCATCGGGTGCTCGGTGAGCGCGGTTTAACCGCAATGGAACGCTTAATGGGGATGATCCTAGTGATTATCGCAGTCCAGATGTTTTTAAATGGCATAGGCCATTATTTTAAGTGGAATTAATCAATGTACGCTGCTAACCCGGGGCTCAGCCAAGCTGCTGAGCAACTTATCCAACAGGCGCAACACCAATTAGAAGTGGCGCTTGTTGATTTTTCCGCGCAATTGCTCCAGCAACAGCAACAACAGCTGCAGTCGGGGTTGATGCAAATTATCGAAGAGCAAATTGCTCAAGTTCGTCAGCAGGCCGTTGCTGCGACTGAACAAGTGCAGTTGCTCAGCAAGCAACTCGATGAAAATGATTCATCAGGTCAGGTCGTTGCATTACTTGAGCAACAACTTCTCAAAGCCGCAGAAACGCAGCAAGCACTCGCTCAACAAATTCAAGAACTAGAAAAAGAGCAAGTGCAAACCGCGAAAAAGCTGCAGCCATTAGAGAAAAAGCTGCAATTAGCCCAAGATGAAAAAGACGAGGCGCTTGCCGCAATGGAACGCTTGGCTGTGCAATTGAAGCAGAGCCAAGACGAATTTCGTGCCGAAAAAATGCATACGTTGGAATTGACGCAGCAACTCAGTAACAGTTCTGCGGACACCTCAGGACAACTGCAAGCGGCTAATCAGCAAGTCGCCCAAATGAGTGTGCAATTAAAACAGGCACTGGCGCAAAATACTGAATTAAATACGACGTTAGCCAAATTAGAACAACAACATCAACAAACGGTTAAGGCTGAGCAGGCAAAAAATGCCGAACTGACCGAACAATTGCAGCAACTGCAAGAAAATTTGGCGGGTTCAGACCAAGAGCGTGCTGAGCAATTAAATACACTTGAGCAGCAATTACAGCAATTAAATCGTGAAAAAGCCGATATTGCTCAGCAATTGCAGCAACTGGCGGTTGAAAAATCGCAGCTTAGCGAGCAGTTAGAGACCCAAACGCAAGAATTGCAAACTGCTCAGCAGGCGGTGAAAGCCGCTGCACAAGAGGCAAATAACAATAACAAGCAATTGGTCGGGTTGAGCCAAGAGTTTGCTGCGCTGTCAACGGAATACCAAACCTTGTTGACGGCATATCAAGACCAAACACGTCATGTTCAAGCAGTACAAGCTGAATTTAATCAACATAAGCAGATGTTAGCCGCGACCGAACAGGAGTTGGCTGAGCGTGAACAGAAACTGCAAGAGATTGTTGGATTAAAAGATGAGCAACATTCGCAGTTGATTACGCTGCAACAGCAGCTGCAGCAGAATTTGAATGCGTACCAACAATTGCAAACGCAGTTGCAAGAAGTTGAGCAACAAGCGCAGCAGCAAAAACATCAAGCGCAAGAAGAGTTTGCCGCAGCATTGGCACAACATAACCAGCAGCAGTCTGCTTTACAGCAACGTCATGATGATGAGTTGACTCAGTTACAACAAGTGTTAGCTGAAACCAAACAGCAGGCGGCGAACCTGCAAGCTGAGAATCAAGCGCAACTTGCGCAACTGGCAACACAGTTGAATGAGATGACCCAGTTTGATCAACAGCTGCAAAGTGAATTGAAAAAGCGTTTAGCGCAGTTAGACAGTATTGAGCAAGCGAACAAAGAGTTAGCAGAGCAGTTAGTAGCACAAGATGAATTAAATCAAGAGCTTACCTCGCAATTGCAAGCTAGTGCTGAGTCGTTGCAAGCGCAGCAAGCCGCTCGTGAAGCTTTAGAAGCGCAACAAGCTGAACATGCGACTGTGCTTCACAAGTTAGAAAGTCAGCTGTTCCGCGCACAATCACGTTGCCAAGCATTGGAAGAGCGTCAGCAAAGTGAAGCGGATCAATCGCGGGAAACTATTCGCGAATTGCGGATGCAATTACAAGCGCAGCAAGAAGAATCTTTGGCGGTGACTCAGCAGTTAGAGGAGCGTGTGACCGAGTTTCGTTTGAAATTTGATTACGCACAAAAGCAATTGCAAAATCGTTGAGGCTGGTCTCAGCATGCCGCCTTGTGTATCATGGCGGCATCTGTTGGTCCTCTGCAGGCATTGACCTGTTAAATCAGAGTATTCATGAGCACAAAAGCCAATAATTTTCAGCAAATTCGGGAACTTGGATTCTATCAACAGGCAGCTATTGCTGCGACTTTGATGGAACGGATGTTGCCTAACTATCAATTATTTAGCGAAGTCACCAGTTTTGGTGATCCAGCATTGCCACGCCATGTCTTGGATTTAGTATGGGAGTGGCTGCAAGTGCGGCGAGCAAAAATCAATTTTGAGCGCCTGCAGGATGAGCTAGAGTTGATTACACCAGAAGTCAGTCATTATGACATGTTTGGTGTTTATCCCGCGGTAGATACGCTGACAGCCCTCGATTCATTATTAAATGGGATTAGTGGCCAAGATGGCGCAGAGTTCGTCAATGTTGCGAAAATTTCTCAGGCATCAGTCGCGCGGTTAATCGAGTATAGTTCAGAAGATCTGGATATTAGTACTGAAGCCGAGTTGAAAAAACATGTGCGTGATCATGAATTGATGGCGTACGAAATGGATTGCCTTAGTGAGATTATCGACATTGTCAGTCAAATGCCGACTTTTGCACGTGATGAAATTCAGCAGTTGAAAGCATGGGTCAAAGAGCAAGGAGTTACCAACCTTGGCATGGAACTAAATCCAGAGCCAACAGCTGAATAACTCGCAAATATCTGGTCGGTTAGCTTTGACGTTGCAATAACCGATAGGCTAATTGCCCTGCGATTTTCTCTTTGATGATCCGCCAGTTGCTTGGCAGGTTGCTGATTGGTAACTCTTTTTCACATTCCAAGTAAATTAAAGCATCGGCTGTTAACCAACCGTTCTCCAATAAATGGCAACATTTATCGACTAAACCCTGACGAAACGGTGGGTCGATAAACACCAAATCAAAGTGTGTCGTTGCCGGCTTTGCTAGATGCGCCAGCGTGTCAACTTGCAAAACTTGAGCGTTCTGGCACTGTAAAGTCTGAAGATGTTGAGACAGTTGGCGCGCCGCCTTTGCGTCCATTTCTAATAATAATGCACTTTCAGCATGACGAGATAAGGCTTCAAGCGCTAAACTGCCGCTGCCACTGAAGCAGTCTAAAACTTTTTTACCGTGAATCTCCTGCATAAGCCAGTTGAACAAGGTTTCTTTCACGCGGTCTGTGGTTGGTCGTAGACCTTGTACATCCAGTACTGGTAATTTTCGTCCTTTCCATTGGCCGCTAATAATGCGGACAACACCTGGACCGCTGTGACTTTGTTCTGAATTCTTTTGCATTGATGGACGACGAGCTTTCATTCGGTGTTTATGCCTGATAAATAAAGATGATAGTATAAGCAGCGATTTTACCTGAGTTTCGACAATCTGACAGCGAACCCTATGACTAAACCTAATAAACTATTTTCTTGGCTCGGCTTTGGCAAAAAATCTGAGCCTGAAGTTGTAACGCCAGAGCCAACGGCTGCAAGCGATGGGCAATCGCCATCCTTGCAAACTGGGCATACTGAATCGTTAGCTGATTCTGCACCAATTGCTGAACCTTTGACTGCATCAAGCGCAGAGGCGATAGCAGTTGTGACTGCTGAGAACTCCATACCTGCTGCTCATGCGATTGCTGCAGCTCCAATCATAGTTGATGATGCCGTCGCTGAGCATACTTCCCCGACAACCGTGGACTCTGTTGTAGCAGCACCAGTTTCAGCTGAACCTGTATCAGCAGCTGTAGTGACCAACACACCTGAGCTTCCAACCGAGAAAAAACTTGGCTTCTTCGCGCGCTTGAAACAAGGGCTAGCCAAGACGAGCCAAAATCTCGGGAATGGCTTAGCAAGTCTGTTTCTTGGTAAAAAAATTGACGATGATTTGTATGAGGAACTCGAAACCCAATTGTTGATGGCTGATGTTGGTGTTGACACTACGCAAAAGTTGATTAAACAACTGGTAGCGCATGCTGATCGTAAGCAATTAAAAGATGCCGACAGCCTTTACGAGAAATTACAGGCGGAAATGGCTTTATTGCTAGATAAAGTGGAACAGCCGTTACGCATCGATTCAGCCAATGGCCCGTATGTGATTTTGATGGTTGGTGTGAATGGTGTTGGTAAAACAACCACGATCGGCAAAATGGCTCAGCAGTTTAAACAGCAAGGGAAGTCGGTGATGTTAGCCGCAGGTGACACTTTCCGTGCCGCTGCCGTGGAACAATTACAAGTCTGGGGTGAGCGTAACCAAATCCCTGTAATTGCTCAGCATTCTGGGGCAGACAGCGCCTCAGTTATTTTTGATGCTTACCAGGCTGCGAAAGCGCGCAAAGTTGACGTGTTGATTGCAGACACCGCAGGTCGTTTGCAAAATAAAGCGCACTTGATGGAAGAGCTGAAAAAAATCGTCCGAGTGATGAAGAAAATTGATGATGCAGCTCCGCACGAAGTCATGTTGACGTTAGATGCAGGGACAGGTCAAAACGCGCTCAGCCAAGCGAAGTTATTTCATGAAGCGGTGCAACTTACCGGGATCAGCTTAACTAAATTAGATGGTACGGCGAAGGGCGGTGTAATTTTTGCAATCGCTGACCAATTCTCATTGCCAATCAGGTACATTGGTGTTGGTGAAGGCATTGATGATTTGCGAGTGTTCCATAGTCAGGATTTTATTCGCGCTTTGTTTAATAAGGAATTCTAAGCATGCTGCGTTTTGATCAGGTAAGCAAAGGTTATCCAGGTGGGTTTGTCGCACTGGATAAAGTCAGTTTTGAACTGCAAAAAGGTGAGATGGCTTTTTTAACGGGTCATTCTGGCGCAGGGAAAAGTACTTTGCTTCGTCTGATTAGCCTGATTGAGCGTCCGTCCACTGGCCAAGTCATTGTTAATGGTGTCGATTTAGCCGATGTTAAAGTCAAGCAAATCCCGTATATGCGCCGTGACATTGGGATGATCTTTCAAGATCACCGTTTATTGTCCAGCCATACAGTGTTTGACAATGTCGCTTTGCCTCTGGTTATTGAAGGCTTTACCGGTCGAGATATGGCGCGCCGAGTTCATGCCGCGCTTGACCAAGTCGGACTGCTAGATAAAGCCCGGTGTTATCCTGCGACATTATCGGGTGGAGAAGCACAACGCGTTGGCATTGCCCGTGCGGTAGTGAACAAACCGCCATTATTGTTAGCTGATGAGCCAACAGGTAACCTTGATCCTGATTTATCAAAAGACATCATGCGGGTATTTGAAGCCTTCAACCAAGCTGGGGTATCCGTGCTTATTGCCAGCCATGATTTGAGCTTAATTGCTAGAATGCGTTATCGCACCATGACTTTGAAAAATGGACGCATGATCAACGATGGTTTAATGCATTCGGAGGGGCAAGCATGAGTATGCTGTTATCGGGTCGTGCCGTTGGAGCTAGCACCGTTAAATTGACGCGCAAAGAAAAGTTATGGCGTGCGATTGCCACTCATGCCCGTCAAGCTGTCAGTAGTTTAGGTGAATTGTGGCGCACCCCTGTCTGGGCTTTTGTAACTGTTGCCGTGCTTGGTGTCAGTATGACGTTACCGGCGACTTTGCACTTATTGGTTAAAAATATTCAACAAGTTAGCCGCAGTTATGATGAATCATTTGAAATCAGTCTTTTCCTTAAAAATGGTACTACCGCTACTGATATCGCCGCATTGGTGACTATCTTACAAGGCGACAAAGACATCGCTAAAGTCAGGTTGATAGATAAAGCCGCGGCTATGACTGAGTTCAAGCAACAGTCTGGCTTTGGCGAAGCAATTGCCTTTTTGGATCAAAATCCATTGCCAGATGTGTTGGTGGTGACGCCTACACAAAATTTACCCGCGGCTGCTGAAGAATTGTTGCAAAGATTGCAGAAGGAGCGATTTGTTGATTTAGCCAAGCTAGATATCAGTTGGTTGGAACGGCTTGCCGCGCTGATGGCCCTTATGCAGCAGGCGGTATACACTATTGCGGTCTTGTTGTTGTGTGCAGCATTGTTGGTGATAGGCAATACCATCCGTTTGCTGATTATGGACAAAAAAGCAGAAATTGAAGTGATGAAATTGGTTGGCGCTACCGATGCGTTTATTCAGCGACCTTTTTTATACACCGGCGTTTGGCTTGGCGTCTTTGGTGGTTTTTTGGCGTTTTTAGTCATTGAGTTTATGATTCTTTGGCTGCGCGCTGCGATTGCAAAAGTGACGCAACTGTATCAAAGCGATTTTGTGATTAATTCTTTGTCGCTCGCAGAATTTGCTGTGTTGATGATGATTGGTACAGGTCTTGGTTTATTTGGCTCATATCTAGCAGTACGTGGCCATATCAAGGCCATCGAACCGTAACTACAAATCGACGCATTCACCATAAAAAAGGCCAGTCACTGTCAGACTGGCCTTTTTCGTTATTGCCAAATGTCGGTTTATTCACTGGCTTCTTTCATTAGACCATGTGCCCAATCGATACATAACAAATACTCGTTGCTCAAGTCCATTTCTTTGCCAAAGATGTTTTGAGTCAGTTGCTTTTGAAGTTCCCAATCGCCAAATTCATAAGCTTTTGCCAGATGCAAATAAATCCCTAAGTGACCTGCCCCGTCGAGTAAAGCGGCTTTAATTTCGCTAAGAATTGGTAAGTCTTCTAACAAGTTTATCAGTGGTTGTTCTAATAATGCATCAACCAAGGAAAATAAGCCGGTTAAAAATGCTGCAGGCGGATTGTCTGGATCTCCTTTGATGGCAGCAAGTCTGTCACAAAAGCGGCCTCTGACAATCGACATGTTCAGTAATTCGTTTGGACCACCTTCACTTAAATTAGCCAATGCCAGCAGAGCGATGAATTTTTTGAGTTCAGCTTCGCCCATGTAAATCATCGCATGTTTGAGTGAACCAATGGCCTTTTCCCGAGCAAAACTAGCGCTATTGACAAAGCGCAGTAATTTATACGAAAGCCCTAAGTCACGTTCAACAATGGATGATAATTGATCGAAATCCAAATTTACTTTGCTTGATTCTGCGATAAGTAACAGCAAGTTCAATTTACTGCTCGCAATTTTTTTATGTTTGAGCATTTCTGGGCGGGCAAAAAAGTAACCCTGAAATAACTTAAAGCCGAGTTGCTTTAACTTTTCGAATTCATCTGAGGTTTCTACTTTTTCTGCCAAAAGCGTCACGTTATGGTGACGGATACGCGAAACGTATTTGCTGATCTGTAAAATGTTAAATTGACGAACATCGACTTTAATGACACTGACATAGGGTAAGAAAATATCCCATTTCGGGTCAAAATCATGGTCATCTAGCGCTAATTTGTAGCCCATCCGGTGTAACTCACGGCATGCGGTTAATAGCTCTGTTGAGATGGGTACTGTTTCCAATATCTCAATCACCATGCTGTTCGGGTCAATTGAAGTTGGAAAATGATGGATGAGCGTATCTGCAGAGAAATTAATAAAAGCTTTTACTCCGCCAGTAATTTTTTCAACACCCATTAATAAGTGGTGCTCGGTGATCAGCTTGGATGTCGCTTCATCGGCATTGATATTGGGGAAGCAATTGTCAACTCCATCTCGAAAAAGTAGCTCGTAGCCAAACAATTGCTTGTCTGGCCCTAAGATCGGCTGACGAGCCAAATAACAGTACATACTGACTCCTGAGATACAACTGGTCGAAATGCCAGTAAACAGAAAGAATGCGCTCTATAGCTGAAAAGCTAGCTGAGTGTTACTACTGAGCATAACGGAATTTTCGCCTTTGTCTTATGAATATATATTCTCAAATTCTTATTTTAAGACAATTCAGTTCTTAAAACTGTGGAACTTCGATTAGCACTCTCTGTCAAAGAGTGCTAATATGAGGCTACTTTCATCCTTTACAGGAGTTATGTATGACAAATCCAACGCAGTTAATGACGTTATCCGTGGCAGGTAGTGGTAGTTTAGAAGCCTATACTCATGCTGTGAGCACCATCCCGATGTTAAGTGCGGATGAAGAACGCGCATTAGCCGAACGGTTACAGCAAAACGGTGATTTAGAAGCTGCTCGTCAGCTGATTATGTCGCATTTGCGGTTTGTCGTGCATATAGCACGGAGCTACTCAGGTTATGGACTGCCAATCAGTGATTTAGTGCAAGAAGGCAACATCGGTCTGATGAAGGCGGTAAAACGCTTTGACCCTGCAGTTGGCGTGCGCTTAGTGTCTTTTGCTGTGCACTGGATCAAGGCTGAAATTCACGAGTTCGTGTTAAAAAACTGGCGTATTGTTAAAGTTGCGACGACTAAAGCACAACGCAAATTATTCTTTAACTTAAGAAAGTCGAAGAAAAACTTAGGTTGGTTTAGCCAAGAAGAAGTGAAAAATGTTGCTGAGTCGTTGGGTGTTCCAGAGTACGAAGTACGGGAAATGGAAGCTCGGATGAGCAATCACGATATGCCGTTTGATGCACCAGATGATGATGAAGAAAATAACTTCACCGCACCTGTGTATTTCTTGCAAGACAAGTCATCAGATTTGGCAAATAACTTTGAAGAAGATCAGTCTGAAGGTGCTGCAGTTGAGCGGTTACAAGCTGCGGTTCGCACTCTTGATGAGCGCAGCCAAGATATTATTCGGGCGCGTTGGTTAGATAATCATAAACTAACGTTACAAGAACTCGCAGATCGTTATCAGGTTTCTGCTGAGCGGGTTCGTCAGTTAGAAAAAAATGCGATGAAAAAGCTGCATGCAGCTATGGTTGATGCTGCCTAAATCGCGTAATCAGCTTGATTAAAAAAGGCAGCCTAGGCTGCCTTTTTGCATTATTCAGTTTATCAAACGCACTTGCTTTAGGGCAATGTCAGTACTTTTTGGCTCAAGTTCGGGTATTTTTGTTGCAAGAACTGTTGCACAGATTCAACAGTAACAACCTGATACTCGCCATTAAGTCGTTGTTTTAACGGATGTTCTGTGAAGGTCACATTGGCGCGAAACGCACTGGCACCCATTCGAGATAGCGGGTCAACACTAATGATACCGGGTTGGTAATTCGCAGCTTCAAGCCATTTTTGCAGTTCTGCACGGTCGAGACTTTGCTCTTTATGCAAAACATGCGCAATCAATTCAAGACCCCATTGGTTGGAATTTTGATGAGAGTCTGAAAATGGGTAAGCCAGCATATTGTATGCAGGAAAGTGAACCTTTAACGCATTTTTGTTGAGGATCGCCGTGTTTAAAGCTTGCTGAAGTTCAGTCGGTGGGATCATAACTAAGACTTCGAACGCAAAGACATCATCAAGAAAAAAATTACCGAGGCCTTCTTCGTATAACCCTGAACGATCAGAGCCACATTCATTGAGCTCGTGTAAAACTGTGTAATGACCTGATTTATCTTGATACACCATGCCTAGATGCGAGTAGCGTAGGCCATATTTTTTCAAGTCTTGGCCAACCCGCGCGATAATCGCAGTTTGCGCATTTTGGCTGACCAGATATTGGCGAGTCTTTTCGGCGATTTCGAGCGCATTCGCCAGTTCTTGCGGTTCAAGCTCACTTTCACCGCAAGATTGTCCGGCATATCCGGCGACACTCCACAACATTAGAAAGCCGGCGGTCAGTGCCGACCTTCTAGCTCCACGCAGCATCAGTTACTGACCTTTTTGTGACCAATCAATGCTTGGCCGACTTCGTTCGGAATAAAGGCAACGGCTTTACCACTAAGAACTAAAAAGTGACCTGTACTAATAGCTGTCATTTCAATGATTTGCCCTGCAACAAAGCCAACTTTTTTGATTGCTTTACCTGATAACTTAATTGTGGCGCTGGCAGCTTTGCCGCTGGCTTTGACAACAATAGTTACAGTTTCTGCACCTGCTTCTACCGATTCAATGACTATCTGACCTGACGCGGTGACAGCGGAAATTGAACCACTTAATACAATGCCCACACCTTCAGACATTACTGCCGAGGCATTTGATGCATTACAAGATCCGCCACAATTCATCGCCATCGCAGGCATCGTAACAATAGTTGTGCTGATAGCTGCTAATAGCAGCGAAGAACGAAGTACTTTTACCATGACAAAAATTTCCTTTTGTTCATAAATCGATTAATTGAATCCAAGCCCACCATAGAGCGGTGAAAATGAATCATCCCTTAAAATATTGTTAGTACTGTAAAACTCCAACTGCAGGTAAAGCGATTTCAGTCGTTACCAAAGGAGCTTGTTCAACCACTAAAAAGTAGCTCATAGGGCTATATAAAGTTAGCGGTGAGCTAGGGGCTGCAAAACCCTGTAGATCAAGACGTAATGGCAAATGCCATGGCAATAATTCGAGTGGTTGAACTTCAGTTTCTGCGGTTAATACTTGAACCGGGGCATCTACCATCGCCGGGGCTTTCTCCGGCTTCGCGACATTATTAATGTCATTGGTTATGACTTGCTGTGCGGCAGTTTTATTCGCAGTATTGTCAGTTGCAATTTTACTGTTCGCCAATTTTTTCGTTGGCTTATTGCTTTGGGGCTTGGTCGTTGTTGGTGTTACCTGGCGAGCAAATGCTGGGGCTGGTAAATCCAATAAATGTGATGCCGGAACCAGCTGTATGCCAGACTGTTTGAGTCGATGTAGATTTTTACGTAAGTACTGATAAGTTTCGGGGTATGGGTGGCCAATCGCAATGGCACTACCATGCTGTTTTGCGATAGCGATCAGCTGATTAAATTGTTTATCCAGTGCTTTGTATGATTTGTCATTGTCTAAAAAAACATCTCTGCTGCGGCTTTTGACTTGATGAAGTTGCGTGTATTTGCTGACCTGACTGCGACCTGTAGTCTTGCTATCGATAAAATATAAACCTCGAGCAGCCATAACTTGCATCGTCCAATCCATTGGCTCAGCCAAAGTCGTGTACAAACTGCCCATGTGGTTATTGACACCAACCGCTTGGGGAATTTGTTTTAACGCCAGAGTTAAAGCTTGCTCGACTTCAGTTCGAGACATGGATTGACGCAGTGCACCTTTACCTAATAAATGATTTTGCGCAACAGCTTCCATTGGCATGTGCAGCATCACTTCTTTGCCTAAGCGTTTAGCTAATACCGCCATTTCAACCCCATTTGGTGTATAGGGCATGACCGCAAAAGTTAGCGCATATGGCAGTTTGATAAGATGAGGATCGGCTTTTTGAAACCCCATATCATCGATAATAATCGCAACTTGGCTTGGCGCAGTTTGCGCATAAACAGGTTGCAAGGTAACTGCCAAAAACACAAAAATCAGACGCATCAACACAGATTTTTCTTCACTGCAAATTTATGGGTTGCCCCGAACATTAACATCAAAAAGTTAGCCGCGTGAGCCACAGCGGGCACTAGTAGACCGCTTATTGGCGTAGCATCGCTATTGTGCTCTTAGCCAAGCTAGCGGATCTACAGCACTGCCTTTTTGCCGAATTTCAAAATAAAGACCCGGTCGGCCTAGACCGCCGCTTTGTCCAACTAACGCTACCGAATCGCCAGCTTTAACTTCGTCTCCAGGCGCTTTCAATAAACTTTGATTATGGCCATACAAACTCATTAAACCGTTACCATGATCAAGGACAATCACCCAGCCGTAACCCTTTAGCCAATCAGCATAAATAACTTGACCTGCATTCACAGCTTTCACAAATTGCCCTGCTTGCGCCTGAATAATTATACCGCTGGCATTGGTCTCGCCGCCGTGGTTTGCGCCAAAGCGCTGCACTATTTGACCTTTTACCGGCCACGGCAGTTGCCCTTGTTTTTTACCTTTATACTCTTGACGGCGTTGGGCTGCTTTTTCTTTCAACTTGTCGATTGTTGCTTGTAAGCTCTTTTCATTGGTTTTTAAGTATGCAAGCTGTTGCTTTTGTTCAGCGAGTAAATCTTGCAGAGTTTTCACCGCAGCTTTTTGTGCTGTGCGAGCGTTCGCCAGTTCGTTTTTTTGCTTTTGCAGTTGTTCGACACGTTGCTGTTGTTCTGCAACGGCACTTTGGTGAGTCGTCGCGATATTTTCTAGTTCACTCACTGTTCTTTTTAATTCAGTGAGCTGCACCATCCGCGCATTATTAAAATACTGGTAGTAAGTCAGTAACCGCTCCAACTGTAGGGCGTTTTGCTGATTTAACAGCATTTGCGTGTAATCGTGTCCACCGACTTGATACGCAGCTTTTACTTGTTCGGCCAAAAGTACTTGCTGTGTCTTCTTTTGCGCTTCAAGTTTTTGTTGCTGTTGGTCAATTCCGGCGAGTTGTTCGGCAAGACGATTTAGCGCTTTCTGTTGTTCAGCTACGGCAGTACTGGCGTCAGCTAGTTGTGCATCTGACGCCTTTAGCTGTTCTTCGGCTTCTGCAAGTTTTTGTAGATGTGCTTTTCGTTGCTCTTCACTTTGCGCAATTTCTGAACGAACTTCAGCAAGCTCTTTTCGAGCTTTTGCTGTGTCAGATTGTTGCGCAGCTAATGGCAATGTCGCCATCAGCAGCGCAATCATGCAGCTCCATTGCTTAGTCATCTTCAACACAACTTAAACAAAGCTTTGCCAGTCATTTCAGGCGGGATTGGCATATCTGCTAAAGTTAGCAGGGTCGGGGCTATATCACTCAAAATGCCACCATCGATAGCTTGTGCTTGGCGACCGACATAAATTAACGGGACAGGATCCGAGGTATGCGCTGTGTGGGCTTGACCAGATTCATGGTCCACCATCTGTTCTGCATTGCCATGGTCGGCGGTAATTAAACACTCGCCGCCAACGGCCGCAAGAGCTTCAACAACCCGACCGATACAATGATCTACTGCTTCAACCGCTTTAATTGCCGCAGATAAAATCCCTGTATGCCCAACCATATCGCCATTTGGATAATTACAAATGATCATGTCGTATTTATTGCTATGTATGGCTTCAACCAACTTGTCAGTTAACAGCGTTGAGTTCATTTCTGGCTGTAAATCGTAGGTTGCGACATTTGGTGAGGGCACTAAAATCCGTTCTTCACCTGCAAATAACTCCTCGCGACCGCCGCTGAAAAAGAAAGTTACGTGCGCATATTTTTCTGTTTCGGAAATTCGCAGCTGGGATTTCTGGTGTTTTGCTAGCCACTCACCAAGCACGTTATTTAAACTGGTTGGTGGGTAAGCAACTGGCGCTTTGATGTCTGCTGCATATTCTGTCAGCATCACAAATTGGCTAAGGGCAACTTGGCGCTGGCGAGCAAATCCAGAAAACTCTGGGCTGGTGAATGTATGAGTGAACTGCCGAGCGCGGTCGGCACGGAAGTTCATGAAAATTAACGCATCGCCATCTTCTAAGCGAATCGGGTTTCCGGCTTGATTGACGATAGCTGAGGCTTTTACAAACTCATCATTTTCGTCGCGCTGATAGGCAGCATGCAGGGCACTAATGGCATCAGCATATTGATACTGAGCTTGGCCATCGACAATGAGATTGTAAGCTTGTTCGACCCGATCCCAGCGTTTGTCCCGATCCATTGCGTAATAACGGCCGATAACTGAGGCGATTTGTCCTTTACCAAGTTCAGCGAATTTAGCAGAAATCAATTTGAGCGAGGCTTCGGCACTGCGTGGTGGAGTGTCACGGCCATCTAAGAAGGCATGAAGGTAAATATGCTCAGCACCTTGTTGTGCCGCAAGTTCAATCATTGCGACTAAATGCTCTTCATGGCTATGCACACCACCTGGCGATAACAAACCCATAATATGTACAGCTTTTTTCGCTGAAACTGCTGATTGCACCGCGTGGGTTAACACTGGATTCTGAAAGAAATCGCCATCTTGAATAGCTTTAGTGATGCGGGTGAAGTCTTGATAAACGACACGGCCTGAACCTAAATTGACGTGGCCGACCTCAGAGTTGCCCATTTGCCCGTCTGGTAAGCCAACATCCATCCCTGAACCTGAGATCAGACTGTGCGGATAATCACGCCATAAACGGTCCATAACTGGCGTGTTCGCCTGTGCAATTGCATTGTCAGTCGGGTCTTCACGATAACCCCAACCATCCAAAATAAGAAGAACTAGTGGTTTGACCGACTGTGCCATGCCTACTCCGCTGCTTGTTGCTTGATCATCATTTTTAATGAGCTCATCTTACCGAAAATTAGCCACGACTCCAATCATTGCTGGTCACAAACTGCGCAAGTAAACGACAAATGCGTGATTCCTTGCAGGCTAGAGGTCAGAGCAGGGCTGTTTTTAGCATGGAAAGTGGTTATACTCGGCCCTCAACTGGTTTTAGGGCTAGATTATTTTATGCAACAATACATCGAATTTGCCGGTAATCACCCGGTACTTAGCTTGATTTGGGTCGCGTTATTGCTGGCTTTAATTGTAAGCTGGATTCAATCCTTATTTTCCAAAATTCAATTTGTTTCACCTACCGAACTGACACTTAAAGTAAACCGCGAAGACGCTGTGGTATTGGATATTCGTGGTGTTGATGATTTCAAAAAGGGCCATATCGCTGGCGCACGTAACTTGCCATTAGCACAGTTACCAACCCAATTAGATAGCCTTGAAAAATCAAAAGACGCACCCATTATTGTTGTATGTTTTGCTGGGATGTCAGCACAAGGTGCGGCCAAGCAATTATTCGCTGCGGGTTTTAGCAAAGTATTTGTACTGAGCGGCGGTATGCAGAAGTGGACAGGTGATAGTTTACCTGTTGTTAAAAAGTAACTGGAGTTCCGCGATGAGCACAAGCACTGTCACTATTTACACCAAAGTTTATTGTCCGTATTGTGTTCGCGCCAAAGCGTTGCTAAGTCAGAAAGGCGTCGAATTTGTCGAATATAAAATCGATGAACAACCTGAACTTAGGCCGCAAATGATCGAACTAGCGGGTGGTCGCACGACTGTGCCGCAAATCTTTATAAATGGATTGCATGTTGGTGGCTGTGACGATCTTTATGCGCTTGAAGCGCAAGGTCGTTTAGACCAGCTACTGCAAAAATAACAATAATTCAGGGTTAGGACTTAACATGACCGACGCAATTAATAATGCAAATGGCGAAGCGCAGTTCGCTATCCAACGTATCTATATGAAAGACGTTTCTTTTGAAACGCCAAATTCACCAGGTATCTTCCGCAAAGAGTGGCAACCAGAAGTTAAGTTAGATCTGGACACTCGCAGTGAGCGTTTAGACGAAAACATGTTTGAAATTGTTTTGTCTTTAACGGTTCATGCAACTATTGGTGAAGAAACTGCATTTTTATGTGAAGTGCAACAAGCCGGTATTTTTTCGGTGCCAGCACTGCCAGAAGCACAAATGGCGCATATGTTAGCGTCGTTCTGCCCAAACATTTTGTTCCCTTACGCTCGTGAAGCTGTATCGAACTTAGTGAATCGCGGTACTTTCCCACAACTGAATCTGGCGCCTGTGAATTTTGACGCTTTATTCGCACAATATATGCAACAACGCCAGGCTGAAGCGCAAGCTCAGCTCGCGAACTAACGAGCGTGTCGATGACTGCGGCTATCACTGTGCTTGGCGCGGGCTCTTATGGCACCGCATTAGCGATTTGTTTGGCAAGAAATGGCCATCAAACACTGCTGTGGGGGCGAAATCGTGAAGATATCGCCACGATGGTAAGCACGAGGATCAATCAGCGTTATTTACCGGATGTGATCTTGCCTGAGCCATTAGCGCTCACCGATGATCTAGCCGCAGCAGTTCAAGCAAGCCAGAATGTATTGGTCGTAGTGCCAAGCCATGCTTTTGCCGACACATTACGCCAAATCAAACCATTTTTGTTACCGCATGCCAGAGTTGCTTGGGCGACCAAAGGCTTAGAGCCTGATACTGGTCGTTTATTGCAAGATGTTGCTCGTGACATCTTGGGCGATGATGTGTCATTAGCTGTTTTGTCCGGTCCGACTTTTGCTAAAGAGTTAGCGAAAGGCTTACCGACAGCGATTTCTTTGTCATCGACCGATCCTGAATTTATCACCGTACTTTCTGATTTACTGCATTGTGGTAAAACTTTTCGGGTTTATACCAATCCTGATTTTATTGGTGTGCAACTCGGTGGCGCCGTGAAAAACGTCATCGCTATCGGGGCAGGGATGGCAGATGGTATAGGTTTTGGTGCCAACGCAAGAACCGCACTAATAACCCGAGGCCTCACCGAAATGTGTCGCCTTGGCTGCGCGCTTGGTGCTAAATCAGAAACATTTATGGGAATGGCAGGTTTAGGTGATCTCGTCCTCACTTGTACAGATAACCAGTCGCGAAATCGCCGATTTGGTTTGTTGCTAGGTGAAGGTAAAGGCGTAGACGAAGCAATGGCAGCCATAGGTCAAGTGGTTGAAGGATTTAGAAATGCCAAAGAAGTCTTCAACCTAGCCAAGCGTGTTGGCGTAGAGATGCCTATTACTGAGCAAATTTACCAAGTACTTTATCTCGGAAAAGACGCCAAAACGGCCGCGGTTGATCTATTAAGCCGGGAACGCAGAGACGAGTAATTACAGCGTTGGCGTTCTTGCCGCCTGTAGCATTTCGGTTTTTAGCAGATCAAGCACATGATTGGCAGCAACGCTGCTTCCTTGAATGATTCCTGAGCCACATTTCACTCCTATTGCCTGTAATAAATAAGTTTGCATATCTGTCGACAGCTCGATAGCGGTTACCGTAATGTGATTGCTGGCAAATATTCTGATTAAACTGGTACATAAGTGCCGTTTTTGCTCGTTATGTTCAATATCTGCGACCAATGTCGACGCCAAGCACGCCTCTTGCCAAACCGGCAATGAAAATAACTGCAAAGATGATATGCCGTTGCCGACATCAGTAAGCATGAGTTTAAAACCAAGTTTGCGTAAAAATTCGCAATTCCTAGTGAATAGAGTTGGTTGCAGCAGCCAACCGCTTTCATCGAGGCAGATGACTACTTGTTGCGAAAGTGCTGGATAATCGGCACAAAGTTGACTGATAAACTCCACCAACCTTTGCTGTAATAAGTGCTCAGCAGATATTTTTATTTGGCAGGGTGGGATCTTGGTTTTGGTTTGCCAGCTTTGCAATAATTCTGCAAGTTGGGTCAACATCCAGCGTTCTAAGGCAACTTGCTGTGCTGCATGTTCTAATGTCGTTGCATATTGGGCAAATTGCAGTAATCCATGCTCTGAATGCCAGCGTGGTTCAACACGTAACGCTTGTAACTCATGATTCTGTAAGTTGTAGACTGGTTCAAACCATAGTTCAAATTGATACTGGGCTATGGCTAGATGCAATTGTTGCTGCGATTGTAATAACCACGGTTGTTCATCCTGAGGCTGAAAAAGACCAATTTGAATCAATCGAGGTGACTTGTGAGCACGCCATAACGCTTGGCCTGCCGCATGGATCATCGCGTCTGCATTTTCTGCTGAATCTGGATAGATAACACCACCCACACAGGATTCAAGCAGGATATTGCAATCATCGTTACTATGAAATTGCCGACATTGCAGCTGAAGTTGTTCGGCAAGTTGATAACATTCGAACCAAGCCGCTTTTCCGCTCATTTTTAAAGGCGACAGCACAAGAAGTTGATCGGGCTGAGGTTGTAACACCAAGCAAGTTGAAGGCAAAACTTGGGTTAATGATTGAGCGCTTTGCCGCAGCAAAAGTGCTAATGTGTCATCACCAAAACTTTGTGCGAGGCGAGATTTTTCTGGCCAATCTATCAGCAGCAAGGCGAGCTGTGATTGCGTCCCTTGGGCTTGCCGTAATGCTTGTTCAATCAGATACAGAGTTAAAGATCGATTAGGCAGGCCGGTCGCGGGATTGAGTAACAACTGTTGCTGCCATTGTTTTTGTAGCTGAAGAGCTGGACGCCTATCATGTGCTTGCAGCAAATAAATGTTACGGCCAAGATGGAGCACATCCAATTGGTACAATTGGCGACTGCCACTGTCATCATGTAACCAAGCATCGACTTGATAAAAACCAGTATTGGCGTCTTGTAAAATGCTTGAGCAAATATCCAAGTGCGAATTAGCCGTTTCAAATAGTGGCAATTGAGATGGAGCTGCACACAAGCTGGCACTATGGTTTTGTTCGAGGATCTGTCCGGAAGCATTGAGTAACCAACAGGGCAGAGGAGAAGTGCCATACATCCGTTTAAATTCAGAATGCGGGACGCCAAATATCCGTTGATAGCTAAAAAATGCCCATACAATCAAGGGCAATATGATCAACGCAATGATAATCCCCAAATCCATGCTGCAAAATCCTTTCTGCAATTTAAGTTCTTAAAGACTATAGACAAAACTTTCGGAAATACCAAAGTTGAGAACATAATCAACTACTCAGCGATTCTCTGTATTTCGCAGATCATCGGTCTCTCAGGTATACTGGTAACATCTTGTTGGATTTTAGCAGTTTGATTATGTTCCATATCGCATTATTTGAACCCAAAATAGCTCCAAATTGCGGCAACATCATTCGCCTTGCCGCAAACACTGGTTGTCATTTGCACTTAATTGAGCCGTTGGGGTTTGATTTCGAAGAGAAAAAACTACGTCGTGCAGGTCTTGATTACCATGATCTGGCGAATGTCACTCGTCATGCTAACTATGAAGCGATGATAGCTAGTGTCGCTCCGAGTAGAGTCATTGCATTAACCACAAAAGGTAGTCGACCACATAGTGAAGTGCAATTTGTGCATGGTGATTTGTTGCTGTTTGGTTCAGAAACTAGTGGCTTACCTGATGAAATCCGCAATGCAATTCCTGCGGAATTACGGATCCGTATTCCAATGATGCCGGATGCTCGTAGTTTGAATTTGTCTAATTCTGTGGCAATTGTGTGTTATGAGGCATGGCGACAACTCGGTTTTAACGGTGCAGGCTAATTATAGGCAAAATAATGACAACTAATGAGTACGCGGTTTGGGTGCGTCGTTCCGGATATCTGACTATCGGGATGGCGCTAGCTATTGTATTGATCAAGCTTTATGCCTCAATCGAAACCAATGCCGCGTCGATGTTGGCGTCATTTATGGACGCATTATTAGATGTCTTCGTTTCTTTGCTAAATTTCATGGCTTTGCGATATGCGACCAAACCTGCGGATGATGATCATCGGTTTGGTCACGGTAAAGCTGAAGCGGTGATGGCACTATTCCAGTCTGCATTCTTAGCAGGCGCGGCCGCAATGTTGTTATATCAAGGGATCAGCCGGATCTACTCTCCAGAGCCGGTCGGGGCGTTACAAATCGGTATTGTTAGTACTGTAATTTGTAGTGTTTTGACACTGGCACTGGTGTTGATCCAGCGCTGGATCATCAAAAAAACAGGCTCGTTAGCCGTGCAAGCAGATCAGGCCCACTATCGGGGGGATTTGTTGATGAATGCGGCCGTGCTGTTAGCCATGGTGCTGGTGGCCAATAGTTTATTATGGGCTGATGCGGCGATGGCCGTAGGAATTGCTCTTTATTTGCTTTGGAATGCCGGCCAGTTGTCACGAGAAAGCTTTAAGCATTTACTCGATGAAGAATTGCCCGCAGTGAGACGCGAGCAAATTTTAACGGTATTGAAGCGTTTGCCAGCGGTGTATGGGGTTGATCAGCTGCGCACACGCCAAGCTGGGCCGCGAGTATTTATCCAGTTGCGTTTAGTTCTTGCCGATGAGCTGTCCTTGCATGATGCTCATGAAATCGTCGACAAAGCTGAGCAGGAAGTTGCTGGATTATTTCTCGATGCGGAAGTGATTATACATGCCGATCCGTGTTCAGCTGTCCCTCTGATGGAATATCCATTTTTAACGTCAGTATCCGCGATATAGGAACGTGATTGCGACACTGCGCATGCTAATCCAAGATAATTGAAACTTTACCTAACTTGCTGCCGAGGTTGAGTTGGCTGGTACCGTTGCCAAAAACTGATTAATCGAGGCATACACTGCTTGCCGCTGCCAATCTTCCCCTGCCAATAGTTCATGTTGTGCTTTGGCTATAACCACTTTATGCGGGCATTGCCACTGTCGCCAAAGGCGATCTTGCGCATGGTTATCCACGACTTGTTCATGTTCTGCCTGCAACAGTAGCATCGGAAGTTGTGGTTTTGCTTCTTGTAATAATTGCTGGCAAGCAGCCAGCGCACAAAAAAGCCAAGTCCAGCTAGCCCCGCCAATTTGGTATTGTGGATGTTGCTGATAAAGTTGTCGAAACCACTGGTATCGTTCTGGACACGTCGTTAAGTCATTACCAATAAATGGCTTTTCTTGGTATGGGCGCTGTCCTGGACCATACCAAAAGCGTGAAGATACCAATTGATTGAGTTTGCTGATGATTGATGCTAATCGCTTGGCAACGCTATTACTCAATGGCGAGGTTGGCAATCCCCACATCGGTGAGCAAAAAATTGCTGCGCAAGGTTGTACTGTGGGGGCTTGTTGTAAATACCTGGCCAAAATTGCGCCGCCCATCGAGTGAGCTAATGCCACCAAGGGCAGGCAAGATCGCTGACGGATTTGCTCAAACCATAGCGATAAATCTGATGTATAGTGTTTAAAATCAATGACTAAACCAATTTCTGGGTCGGTCGTCAAACGGTCAGAACAACCTTGTCCTCGATGATCAAGCACAAATACCTGATAGCCTGCGGCAACGGCATCTGCGCAGACTTCGGCATATTTGTGTGTTGCTTCAATACGGCCCGGCACTATCACTAAAGCTGCATGGGCATCAGGGGTTAACCAGTAACGATAATGCAGGCGGCATTGCGCTTGGCCAATAAACCAAGCGCTTGTGCCTTGTTGCCAAATTTCTTCAAGTCGCTTTCGCCCTTGGCTTGTTAATAAATCACTTGCCGAAAATTTGGCGGTCAGCTTGGCAATCATTCATTTCTCATCACATTGGGTTGTTGTGGCCATTGTAGCAGAACAGCTAAACCACCGTCGGCTGGCAAACTTGCGCTGATCTGGCCCTGATGCTGGCGTAATGCTTGGGAGGCGATAGCGAGGCCAAGGCCTGTGCCGCCGGTTTGACTGTTTCGACTATCTGAAACTCGATAGAACGGTTCGAATATCGCCTGCAATGCGGCAGCGGGCACGCCAGGTCCTTGGTCTTTTATTGTAAGTAGAATTTGTCCATCACCGGCTTTAAGATCCAAGCTGATTGTCGAGGCATTTGGACTGTACTTAATCGCATTCCTAAGCACATTCTCAATTGCTCTGGCAATTAACCGGCTGTCGCAGAAAGCGAATGCTTGTGAAGGGCCCTGATAGTTTAGTTGTTGTTGACGATTTTCTGCCTCGAGTTGATTGACGCTTATTACTTCTTCGATAAGTTCGACGACATCGAGTTCTTGGGCGCTAAGTTGATATTGCCCCGCATCTAAGCGGCTGAACGTGAGCAGTTCATCAAGCATTTGGTCAATCCGTTCTAATTCTTGCTGCAATCGTGGCAGCTGTAAGCCCCCGCCTTGACGTTGTTCGAGCGCAATAGCTAGTTGCGCTCTGGTCAATGGTGAACGTAATTCATGGGAGATATCGCGTAATAAGCGCTGCTGGTTTTGCAGTAACGCGCCGATGTGGCTGGCCATTAGATTAAAACCACGCGCGAGTTCACCAATTTCATCACTGCGGCGCTCTGGACCCTGCACTCGCGTCGCTAAATCACCAGAAGCAAATTGCAAATTCATCTGCTGCAATAAGCGCAATGGTTTGGTGATGGTCAGCGCGAGTCCAACACTCGCTAGGGCCGAGAACACTACCAACATTAGCAGCAAAGAATATTGCGGCAGCATTTCCAGATTGAAGCCTTGGCGATTTGGCCGCTCACGTTGTTGGTACAATGCGAGTTGTCGCCCATGGAAATCAACTAGGAATGGTCCCGCTAACACGGTTTTTTTATGCAATAGCAGGCGTGGTCTATTTAGTTGTGATAGTTCTGTGAGCCAATGTTGATCAAAGTTCTTGGGTAAAATTGAGCTATTCAACACAGTGTTGGTTTCAGCGTCGACAACTAGCCAGCGATTGCGATCGCGTCGGTTGATTTTTCGACTTAATTCTTCAACTGAGTCAAAATGTTGCAAAGAATGCACAACAGGACGAACTTCTTCAAATACCCCCGGTGGTAAACGTCGGATTTCGGTGTCATCCACTAAACTTTTCGCAGCCAGTGCAGCAACAAGTAAAGTCATAAGCAGCACCAACCAAAACCAACTAAAGAGTCGGAATGCCAGAAAACGCCATGGGTTTAATTGCTTGAGATTCATTCTGTTGCCATAAATAGATAACCACTACCACGAAGGGTTTGGATTTTTTCTCTTGGATCAAATTGGGCGATTTTCTTGCGAATATTACTGACATGCATATCAAGGCTGCGATCATATTGCTGCAAAGTTCGTCCTAGGACATGCTTACTAAGCTCTTCCTTGGAAACAACAATCCCAACATGCGACATCAAATATTCTAACAGCTGAAATTCCGTCGCCGTTAGCACCACAGCTTGGCCTTTGCAAAGCACCTGTCGGTTTTGCCGATTGAGTTGGACGGCATTAATTTCTAATAATGATTGTTGTGATAGGGGCGGCTGTTGGGCTAATTCCACCCGACGTAATATGGCCCGTGCTCGTGCACTTAATTCGCGTGGATTAAAAGGTTTGGCTAGATAGTCATCTGCACCGAGTTCTAAGCCAATAATTCGGTCGATATCATCGCCACGTGCGGTTAGCATGAGGACTGGGCAATAGCTGGTTTGACGTAATTGTCTAAGCAGTGATAAGCCATCAAGGCCAGGTAGCATAATGTCTAGTAAAATAAGCTGGTAAGCGCCTGTCTGAGCCTTCGCCAGCCCAGTGATGCCATCTGCGGCATGGTCGACACTAAAGCCATCCAAAGTGAGATAATCAATCACCAGTTGACTCAGTTCCGTATCATCATCAATTAACAGCATTTGGCCATTTGGCATCACTAATCTCCTGAGGTTATTGCGACAGTGTAAGTCGCTGACACGGCTGGACAAGTCTCTTTACATAACCTTTACCGCACCCTTGCGTTACTTTGCGTCAGTTCCGATAAGCTATATCTAACGCTGAAGCACTGACTAGGCAGCGCTACTTGATTGCAGTATATGCCACAATTGGAGAGATATTTATGAAAAAATTCAATGTATTAACCGCTGTATTAGTTGCAGGTTTGAGCTTGGCAACTGCGCAAGTTGTTTCGGCACAGCCGATGGAGCATGATCGGGGAAATGCTATGGGGCATCGTCACGGAGGCCCTGAGGGTATTGGTCGGATGCTAAAGGGCCTCGATTTAACTGACTCCCAGCGTCAGCAAATTGAGAAATTAACTAATGAGTTTGCAGGCCAAAAGCCAGATCCAGCGACGCATAAAGCTAACGCTGAGAAAATGGTCAATCTGGTCCGTGCCGACATTTTTGACGAAGTGGCAGCTCGCCAGTTGTTTGAACAGCAACAAGTGCAAATGCTTGAACAGGCGGTGGCACGCTTAAAACTGCAGCATGATATTCGCGCGGTGCTTACACCGGAGCAAAAAGAAAAATTGGATGCGCGTATGGAGCGGATGCGCGACAAAATGAGCGAGCGGAAAAAGTCCTAAGGCTAATGTCCTAGCGCAGAGAGTTCCGAAAAGAAAACCAGCAAAATGCTGGTTTTTTCTTGTTCATTATTCCATATCGAGCTCTTTAAGCTTGCGAGTGAGGGTATTACGCCCCCAACCTAAGCGTTTGGCTGCGTCTTGTTTATGGCCATGGGTATATTGCAGTGCCTGACGCAAGACAATCCGCTCAAATTCGGGGCCGGCCTCAGCCAAAATATCCTCAGCACCAGTATTGAGTTTTTGCATCACCCACACCGCCAGTAGCTCCTGCCAACTTTGTTGCTCCTGATTACTAGGCGTATATGTTTTGGGCGCGCTAGTAAGTTCAGGTGGTAAATCTGACATGAGCACTTGTTTCCCCGAAGCCATCACCGTTAGCCAACGACAAGTATTTTCCAATTGGCGGACGTTACCGGGCCAATCAAGTTGTGCGAGAAATTTTTCAGTATCGGTTGCGAGATCTTTAGCTTCGACACTTAATTCTTTCGCGGCTAATTGCAAAAAATGCCGTGCTAATTTCGGGATATCCTGTTTGCGATCTTTTAAGGCAGGGATTTGAATCCGGATGACATTCAGCCGATGAAACAAGTCTTCACGAAATTTACCTTCGGCAACCAATTGCTCTAAGTTCTGGTGAGTTGCCGCGATGATCCGGACGTCAACATTCACTTCTTGATGACCACCCACGCGATAAAACTGTCCGTCGGCCAAAACACGTAGTAGCCGAGTTTGCACATCAAGGGGCATATCACCAATTTCATCGAGGAACAAAGTCCCACCATCTGCTTGTTCGAATCGGCCTTTGCGCAGCGTGGCAGCGCCAGTGAAGGCGCCTTTTTCATGGCCAAATAATTCAGATTCAATCAAATCTTTTGGGATGGCGGCCATATTTAGTGCAATAAACGGATGTTCAGCACGCGGACTATGTTTATGTAGCGCATGTGCAACCAGTTCTTTACCTGTGCCGCTTTGGCCATTAATCAACACGCTAATACTTGAACGTGATAGCCGTCCAATTGCTCGGAAAACTTCTTGCATGGCTGGAGCTTCACCGATGATTTCAGGAACATGGGAAACAACCGCTGCAGATGGTTTAGGTTTCTTGGCGCTAGCATGCTCTAGCGCTCGGCTGATTAAACTGACCGCTTCGTTGACATCAAAGGGTTTTGGTAAATATTCAAATGCACCGCGTTTAAAAGCATTCACCGCGCTATCTAAATCAGAGTGAGCGGTCATGATAATGACCGGCAGTTCCGGTGCTAAATCTTTGAGTCGACTTAGCAATGTCATGCCATCTGTGCCAGGCATCCGAATGTCGGAAACAACGACAGCAGGCTGATCGTACTCTAAGCGTTGCAACATCAAATCGGCTGATGCGTAACTTTCACAAACAATACCAGCGCGAGACAAGGCTTTCTCTAACACCCAACGGATCGAATTGTCATCGTCAATAATCCAGACATTTTGCTGCATGGGGTTAATCTCCTTTGGTACTTATCGGTAAATACAGGGTGAATTCTGTGCGGCCTGGCCAGCTTTCGCAGTCAATCCAGCCACCATGTTGATGGATTAAAGTCTGTGATATTGATAATCCCAATCCTGTTCCGCCAGGCTTTCCGCTGACCATCGGATAAAACAGTGTATCTTTGATTTCCGCTGGAATGCCTGGGCCATTGTCGATAACTTTGACGGTAGCGACCAAGCGATGGCGACGGCCGTGAATGGTATGCTGATGTAAAATGCGACTTTGTAGCACAATGTCGCCACCAGCGACCAAAACCTGCTGTGCGTTTCGGACGATATTTAACAGCGCCTGTTCAATTAATTCTGGGTCAAGCAAAAAGTCAGGGATACTCGGATCATAGTCGCGGCTAAATGTGACTTCATTTGGATTATCGATTTGTGCCAGTTGACTCACTCGCTCGATAATTTGATGCAAGTTACTAAGTTGACGTTGCGGTGGTTTATAGGGGCCGAGTAGTCGATCGACTAAATTTCGAAGGCGATCGGCCTGTGCGATGATCAGCGAAGTATATTCTTTTTGTTCTTCGTCTAAAGATTCTTCCAGTAATTGTGCCGCGCCTCTTAGGCCGCCTAACGGGTTTTTTATTTCGTGCGCCAAGCCTCGGATTAGTTCTCGTGCTGCTAAATGTTGATGCTGTTGCAGACTTTCCATACTGATCTTGCGTTGTTGATCAACCTGTCTCAGTTCGATAAGTAAACTGGGTTCTGAGGTTTCAAGCCACGTCGCGGTGATATCGACCAAAATATGCCGGCCATCAGGCATTACACAGTGCACATCGCTCACGCCAAAACCTTGTTTGGTTTTGAGTGTACTGAGCAAATGACTCACATTTAAGTCGCTGAATTGAAATAGTGCTGGAAAGTACTGATTAACTAAGCGTTTCTCACCAATACTGAGTAGTGCACAGCAGGCAGTATTAAAATAGCGGACCTGCAATTGTGCATCCAATACTAAAATGGCGGTTGTTAGATGTTCGGCAAAGTCGATGCCTAATAAATTAAGTGAAGTCTGGTTTTGTGTCACGGCTTAAATCCTCATGCACCATTGTAGTGCAATCGGTGGCTGACAATAATAAATTTATTGCTGAAACCTGCCGTAATGCACTATTTTGGTGATATTGCCGAAGTTCTATGCATATAGAACGTGGTTGAAGGACTTGTTGCAATAACCTTGCCGGAATGGTTGAGTAGTTCTAAAGATAATTGGTGTTCACCGCGTTCGACATCGTGCAAGATGAAATTAGCGTTCCCTGTTGGGCCGGCTACTTGCTTACCATCTAAATAAAGAACGACGCGTAAACCTTGCGAAAACAAAGGACTCACTGAGCCAGATATATAAACAGTGCCATTATTATCACGGATTGTCCCTTGCTGTTCAGGTTTAGCAATAGCGACTTGAAACTCAGGTTCTTTAGTTGGGGTTGGTTCATTGACGATATTAGGGGTGACTGGTTCCATCACAGTGCCAGTTTCTTTAATACTTACCTGTGATGCTCCTGGACTTGGACTGTCTGAGAAAATCAGATTGTTGTTTTTATCGACGGTGACAAAAACTTTCTTTTCTTCAGCGGTTCCGGCCGCAGCAAACAACATCAGAAACAACCAGCCTGTATATTTCATAACCTGCCTTCGCAACAAAAGTTGAGTCCATGACTAATCCTTTACTTTATCTCGGATTTTCATTTTTGACCAGAACAAAAAAGCCTGCATTTGCAGGCTTTTTTTAGACAAAATATGTTTTGTCTAGCGTCGTTTAATCAAACGATATTATACGCTGTAGTACAATTCGTATTCTAACGGATGAACAGCCATTGAAACGCGTTTAGCTTCTGCGCGTTTTAATGAAATGTAAGCATCAATCATTGCATCGGACATTACGCCGCCTTTCGTGTAGATAGCGCGGTTTGCATCCAGAGCATCTAAAGCTTCATCTAATGAACCACAAACTTGTGGGATCAGTGCTTCTTCTTCTGGTGGTAAGTCATACAAGTCTTTGTCCATTGCATCGCCTGGGTGGATTTTGTTTTGGATACCATCCAAACCAGCCATTAATTGTGCAACGAATGCTAAGTACGGGTTCGCTGCTGGATCTGGGAAGCGAACTTCGATACGGCGAGCTTTTGCACTTGGTACTAAAGGAATGCGGATTGACGCAGAGCGGTTACGCGCTGAGTAAGCCAGCATTACTGGAGCTTCGAAGTGTGGAACTAAACGTTTGTACGAGTTCGTTGATGGGTTTGTGAAAGCATTGATTGATTTCGCATGTTTGATGATACCACCGATGTAGTACAACGCAGTTTCAGACAAACCAGCATATTTATCACCAGCAAACAGGTTTACGCCGTCTTTTGCTAATGATTGGTGGCAGTGCATGCCTGAACCGTTGTCGCCAACGATTGGTTTTGGCATGAAAGTCACAGTTTTGCCGTACATGTTGGCAACGTTGTGCACAACATATTTTAATTGCTGAATTTCATCCGCTTTTTTGGTCAGAGTGTTGAAACGAGTGGCGATTTCATTTTGACCTGCAGTCGCAACTTCGTGGTGGTGAGCTTCAACCACTTGACCCATTTCTTCCAGAACCATACACATTGCACTGCGGATGTCATGATGTTGGTCAACTGGTGGTACTGGGAAGTACCCGCCTTTAACACCTGGGCGATGCGCTTTGTTGCCATCTTCATATTCTGCATCTGAGTTCCAAGCAGCTTCTGAAGAGTCAACTTTAAAGAATGAACCTGACATATCATTTTTAAAACGAACGTCATCGAACATGAACCATTCTGGTTCTGGTCCAAACAATACGGTGTCAGCAATACCTGTTGATTTTAAGTATTCTTCAGCGCGTTTCGCGATAGAACGTGGGCAACGCTCGTAACCTTGCATAGTACTTGGTTCAATAACGTCACAGCTGATGATAACCGTTGTTTCTTCGAAAAATGGGTCTAAAACCATTGACGCTGGTTCTGGCATCAGAATCATGTCGGAATCGTTGATACCTTTCCAGCCGGCGATTGACGAACCGTCAAACATTTTGCCGTTTTCAAAGAAATCTTCGTCGATTTGGCTCGCAGGAATAGTAACGTGTTGTTCTTTACCTTTGGTATCAGTAAAACGTAAATCAACAAATTTCACGTCGTTTTCTTTCATAAAACTCAGAACGTTCGATGCAGACATGCATTCCTCCGGATTAAAACTCAAACGATGGTTCAGCTTTGCGGGGTTACCGCGAATTTGCCCTACAAATGCGATTCTTATGCCAAAAATTTAAGCTGTTGATCTTATTTGTTATTTATCTAAATGGCGCCGTCACTCACCATGATTTTGCACTATTGTGGTGCGGCGCTGCATTGTTTTGGTGCTTTGGCGTATTGGGCGCCCTAACAAAGTGCAGCATAAAGATAGCAAGTATCTTGAGCTTGTCTGCCACTTTAACTGCTTTTTATCGCAGTGAGAATCCATCTCGGGCTAGAATATCCAGAGATTGTTTGAGATGACTAAGTTCGTTGCCGATTAGGAACTGGTGGTAATGCGTTGTCTAGGATTGTTTGGAGTTTTATTCCCTTGAATAGAATGCGGCATATTTTTTTGCTTGTGCTGAGTGTACTGGCGACAATAGTTGAGGCGGCTAGTGTCCCTTTGCAGGATTTTTATCGTGAAGTTTGGACAACTCGCGATGGGCTGTCCCACAACACGGTGAACAGCATTCAACAAACAGCTGATGGTTATTTATGGTTCGCGGGGTGGGAAGGCGCCGCACGATTTGACGGGAGGCAGTTTGAGTTACTGCGCAGGGATCAGCTCAATCAGCTTGCTGATTCAGGTATTTTAGTTCTAGAGAAACGCACAAATGGCGCGTTAATTCTCGGTGGTTCTCGGGGAGGGCTTGTTGAGGTCAGTGCTGGCAATGCTCGCTTATTACCTAAAGTGAACAGTCAGGTAAACGATATTTTTGAGGATCAATATGCTCAGCTGTGGGTGAGTACTGAGGGCAGTGGTTTGTTTCGCGTTGGGAGCGATGGGCAAGTGGTGCAGTACTCTGAAGATACTGCGCTGCGCACGAATATTGCCAATCAATTACACCAAACGGAAGATGGAAAAATTTGGGTTGCTACAGCAAACGGCTTGTTTTGGTTTGACCCCGCATTGGCAACGCCTCGTTTTAATGCAGTAAGTTTTTTTCTCGGCATGAATGTATATGCTATTGCTGGGCGCAAGAGCAGTGAATTGTTAGTGGGTACCGATCAAGGCGCTTTTGTCCATAAAAAGCAACAATTTCAGCTGTTGCATCCAAAGCTTAACAACATCAGTATTGCGAATTTTTTAATCGATAGCGATGGGGCAATTTGGGTTGGTACTTTTGATCATGGTTTATTCCGTTTCGGGGAATTTGGTCTTGAAAGTTTAAACGTTCAAAGTGGTTTGCCCAATAATCGTATTCTAAGTTTGTTTCAAGATCGCGAACTAAGCCTTTGGATAGGCACAAACGGCGGATTATTTCGTTTGCGCGGTACACCATTTCGAACCTTAACAACATCAAGTGGACTTGCAGACAATTATGTTAGGGCGGTCTTGCCGCATGACGATGGCAGTGTGTGGATTGCAAGTAGCTCTGGGATTGATAGATATGCGGATGGAGTCATAACGTCGGTAAAAGTGCAGTCGCCTATTAAGGTTAACTCCTATCGAGCACTTGGACAAGCCAGCAATGGCGATGTTTGGGCCGGTACTTACGCCGATGGCGCTATTTTATTTCGCCAGCAGCAAGAATACATGCGTGTTAATCGTCAGAGTGGTCTGGGCTCGGATATGGTTTTAGCAATTCATCCTGCATCAAATGGCCAGGTGTTTTTTGGTACTTCTGCAGGACTGAGTGTATTAACAAACGGTGTGATTAAAAATTATCATATGCAGGATGGGTTGCCTGGCGAGTTTGTCAGTGCCATCCGTCCGGATTTACAAGGGCGGTTGTGGATCGGAACCGGCCATGGCGTTGCCATCTGGCAAAATGATTCGATGGATGTAGTTGATTTATCGCCATTAAATGGCCCGCAACAAGTTTTTGACTTTTTTCTCGATGATGTCCATCAACAAGCATGGATGGCCACAGACCGAGGGATAGTCCGCTATGACTGGGCATCGAAAAAATTGCAGCTTATAGGCCCAGCACAAGGCTTACCAGTTGAGAAAATTTTCAGCATTCAAGCCGAAGAGGATAGCTATTTTTGGTTGAGTAGTAATCATGGCATCACACGTGTTTTGCGAACTGAAATTGAAAAGGTTTTCGCAGGTACTCAGGCCCAGCTCACCCGAACTGAACATTTTGGTGAGCGGGAGGGAATGCAGGATGCTCAGTGTAATGGCGGTTCAATGCCCGCAGCATTACGGCATAGAGACGGTAGTTTTTGGTTTGCTACTGCACATGGGGTTGCTCGGATCCATCCCGATGATTTGGTTAAAAATCCGGCGGATACTCCACCTGCGGTGATTCAACGGATGAATGTTGACGGTCAAGAGGTCGCACTAAGCTCGCAGCAATTTAATGCCAACACTCGGCGTATTAAGTTTGATTATGCTGGTTTAAGTTACTTAATGCCGACTCGTTTACAATACCGTACGAAGTTAGAGGGCTTCGACCCGGACTGGGTAGAGCGTGGTACTTTGTTTAGTACTGAGTATACCAACCTACCTCCAGGTAATTATCGCTTTATGGTGAGTGCGAGTTATCCTGACGGTCCTTGGTCTTCGCAACCTGCAGAAATCAGCTTCGAGATTGCACGGCCATTTTGGCGTCGGCTTGAGCTGATACTGGCGTTTACCTCGATTATCGTCGTTTTATTGGCGGCATTGTATCGTTGGCGAATTGCACGCTTGCGCAAAGATACATTGCAATTGCAGCAGCAAGTCTATGTAAAAGATAGCGTTTTGGCCTTGCATAAAACGCAACTGGCTGAATTGGAATATAGTCATCAACAGCTAGTTGCCCAAATAAAGCAGCAGTCAGATCATTTAGCGAAGGTTGACGATCTCACAGCACTGCCGACTCATCGCGCATTGATTGAACAATTGACTTGGGAGTCGATGCAGGCGCGAACTTTACAGCAATTTTTAAGCTTAATTTTGGTGGATATCGACGATTTTGCTTTAGTAAATGCACGTTGGAGTAAACGAGTTGGTGATCAAGTCATTATCCGTGTCGCCGATGCATTAAGCGTATTTTTGACTGATTGCGCTTTTTTAGCGAGAGTGGGTCCGCAGAAATTCGCGGTGTTACTACCAAATACCACACTTGATCATGCTAAAAATATGGCTGAGCAATTACGGCTAATTGTTGCGCAGATCCATTGTGAAGATATTGCGCAGGGCCTGCAGTTAAGTGTTAGCTTGGGGATAGCAAGTCAAGTTGGCTCAGGGCAGGCTGAACCGTTATTATTGCAAGCTGAGGCAATGCTTTCGCAGGCAAAAGCGTTGGGGCGAAACCGAGTTTGTCCTTAAATTTTCATAATTTTATGCGAGTGTTGACCACGGTCTGAAAAATAAACAATCAGATTAATTTCCCAAGCACCAGTAAAGCAGGTAAAATACGCGCACCATTTTTCGGGTACTCGCAGAACATTCATGTTTGCGAGTACACATTTACACTACACTAAGCGAGCACCAAATAAATGTCTTATGATATCAGCAAGTTGCGTAATATCGCCATTATCGCGCACGTTGACCACGGTAAAACTACACTTGTTGACAAATTACTGCAACAGTCTGGCACTTTCGACGCACGTGCGAAATTGCAAGAGCGGATGATGGACTCGAATGCCCAAGAGTCTGAGCGCGGTATTACCATCCTGGCTAAAAACACTTCAGTTCGTTGGAATGGCTATCAAATCAACATCCTGGACACACCAGGCCACGCCGATTTCGGTGGTGAAGTTGAGCGCGTTCTGTCAATGGCTGACTCTGTATTATTGTTAGTTGATGCTGTTGAAGGCCCAATGCCACAAACGCGTTTTGTTACGCAAAAAGCATTCGCCCACGGTTTGAAACCAATCGTTGTTGTGAACAAAATCGACCGTCCAGGTGCACGTCCTGATTGGGTTATCGACCAAGTATTCGATCTGTTCGACAACTTAGGCGCGACTGACGAGCAATTAGACTTCCCAATCGTTTATGCATCAGCAATCAACGGCTGGGCTACGCTTGATTACAATGAACCAAAAACTGACATCAACGATTTGTTCCAAGCAATCGTTGAGCACGTAGCACCACCAAAAGTTGAATTAGATGGTGACACGCAGATCCAAGTTTCTCAGTTAGATTACTCAAGCTACCTTGGTATTATCGGTATCGGTCGTATCAAACGTGGTACGTTAAAAGTGAACCAACAAGTTACAGTATTAGGTGCTGACGGTTCAAAACGTAACGGTAAAGTTGGTCAGGTATTTACCTATTTAGGCTTAGAGCGTATTGATACCCAAGAAGCAAATGCTGGTGACATCATTGCATTTACTGGCTTAGGTGAGCTGAAAATCTCTGACACTATTTGTGCTCCAAATAACCTTGAAGCGCTGCCGGCTTTACAAGTTGATGAGCCGACAGTAACCATGACTTTCCAAGTAAATACTTCGCCATTCGCGGGTAAAGAAGGTAAGTTCGTGACGTCACGTCAAATTTTAGAGCGTTTGACTCACGAGTTAAAACACAACGTTGCATTGCGTGTTGAAGAAACTGAAGACGGTGACAAATTCAAAGTCTCTGGTCGCGGTGAATTACACTTAGGTGTTTTAATCGAAAACATGCGTCGTGAAGGTTTCGAATTGGCAGTTTCTCGTCCTGAAGTAATCATGAAAGTGGTTGATGGTCAGAAAATGGAACCAATCGAGAACGTGACCATTGACGTGGAAGAGCAACACCAAGGCTCTATCATGGAGAAAATGGGCGAGCGTAAAGCTGAAATGACCAATATGCAGCCTGACGGTAAAGGCCGTATCCGTATGGATTTCCAAATGCCAAGCCGTGGTTTAATTGGTTTCCGTACTGAGTTCATGACGCTGACTTCAGGTACAGGTTTAATGTACAACAGCTTTGATCATTACGGTCCATTCAAAGGCGGTTCAATCGGCCTACGGATGAACGGCGTACTGATTTCTAACGCAATGGGTAAAGCTGCTGGTTATGCGATTTTCTCTCTGCAAGAACGTGGCCGTATGTTTATCGGGCATGCTGATGAAGTTTATGAAGGTCAAATCATTGGTATTCACAGCCGCAGCAACGATTTAACTGTAAACTGCTTAAAAGGCAAACAGTTAACTAACGTTCGTGCTTCTGGTACCGATGAAGCCATTAACTTAGTGCCGCCAATCCGTTACACATTGGAACAAGCACTTGAGTTTATCGATGACGACGAATTGGTTGAAGTAACACCTCAGTCAATCCGTATTCGTAAACGTCACCTGACAGAAAACGATCGTAAACGCGCAAGCCGCGCTTAATAACTCGCGATTTGTCGCAAAGGCCAGCAGTGATGCTGGCCTTTTGCTTTTGAAAATGGCAGATTGGGCGCAGTCCTCGGAGTGGATCGGTTGCACAAAGGTTTTATGCAAATGAAGCACCGATAACAAGGAGAGTTTCGCTTTGACCTCACGTCGGTCGTTTTATAAAAAGAAAACTGTGTTAGTGGTCGACGATTCGGACCAAATCCGTAGTTATCTGAAAAGTATGCTGATTTTGATCGGTTTCGACGAAGTGAGCTTAGCTCGAGATGCTGAAATGGCCGTGACGTTATGTCGCAGGCATGCCTTTGATTTTGTATTAAGTGATTTTCACTTAGGCCGTGGTCGAGACGGTTATCAACTATTTGAAGTCCTACGAACAGAACGACTGCTGAAATCCAGTTGCTGTTTTCTTGTCATCAGTGCTGAGCGCCAGCGAGCTTCAGTATACGGCATGATCGAATTCCAACCGGATGACTATTTACTCAAACCTTTTAGTTATGCTGAATTAGAACGTCGGATTGGCAGAGCCTACCATTTGCGGCATGCGCTGCATGGTGTTTATCAGGCAATTTTCCAAGAAGATTATCTATTAGCACTCAATGAGTGTGATGAGGTCATCAGCCATAAACCCAAATACGTCCTGCATGCGAACCGCCTGAAAGCTGAATTGCTGATCAAATTAGAACAACCTGCTCAAGCACAGGCGATTTATGAATGGGCATTGAGCATTCGTGAATTTGGTTGGGCGCAGCTGGGATTGGCCATATCATTGGGCTACCAAGGCCAGCAAGATGCCGCAGAAGCGTTACTGCATGAATTGGCTGGGCGCGCAGAGACAAAAATTGAAGCGCTTGATTGGTTAACTCGCTTGTATATTAGTCAGCAAAAACCGACCGAGGCATTAACTGCCGTTGAGCAAGTTGCCAAAGCATCCCCTCGGAACTACTTGCGTCAGCATGTATTAGCCACACTTGCGGTGATTGATAACCAAAAAGACTTAGCTGTGCAAGTGCATTATAAATTGCTAAGTGCCGCTCGATATTCAATGTATGACACTGCTGATAATATGCTCAATTACGCGAGAGCATTGGTCGAGCAAGCCCAAACTATGCCCGCATCCGATAAAGCTCAGCAGATTGGCAAGATCGAGAGCTTTTTAGGTTCTATAAAAAAACGGTTCCACCCCTCAAGCTATGAGCATGACCGCGCGGTGGTTGAAGCGAGAATTTTGTTGTTGCAGGGGCAAAAAGCCAAAGCACTGCAATTGCTTCAGCAAAGTGAAGAATTAAGTCATGAACGGCCGGTTTCTGCGATGGGAATGCTAGATAGAGCCCGCGCGTATTTTGAAAGCGGCAATCTTGCAATGTGCGATCACTATATCACTGCACTTTCGACAGTGTCCCAAGACGACAATTTATACTGCAGTGCATTGCAACTAATGATGCAACATGAGCAAAAAAAGTACCAGCAATTGCGCGAGCAGCTCATGCAGCAAAATGCCGAAGGGATGCATGCTTTCGGTGGCGGTGATTATGCGATGGCGATTGATTATTTCTACAGCGCACTGCAAAGCATGCCGGCAAATAGCAATGTTGCGTTAAATTTGCTACAAGCAATTGGTATGAGTACAAGGCTAACCCCAGAGCGGCGAGCCATGGCGGATGAATGTATTGCAGTGTTGATGCAAGCTCAGTTGTCGATGGAGCAACAAAAGCGTTTAGGGTTGCTTCAGCAGCAAATACAACGTCTCACTGGTAATTAGTGCTTGCTTTGATTACACTGCGGCGGTCAAAAATGAGGGTCTCTGCATGCAATTCCGCTTCTGTAGTTTCGTCTTTTGTTTCATTGTGCTTAGTGGTTGTGCACCACAAGATCCAATTCAAAAATTCTCAGGTCCAGCCCAGGGGTCTACTTACAATATTAGTTATTGGTCAGAACAAGAGATCAATAAACAATCTCTTCAACAACAAGTGGAAGTCGAGCTGAGTCGAATTGATAAAGTAATGTCAAATTATCGCAAAGACTCAGTGATAGAAGCGTTTAATACCAAAGTAACTACAGAGTCATTTGAAGTCGGTTCTGAGTTGGTTGATCTAGTCCGCATCGCGCGTGAAGTATCGTCACAAAGCCAAGGATGTTATGACTTAACTATTAAGCCGCTATTTGACTTATGGGGTTTTAAAGCTGACCAATTCAATCAACCCACATCTGACCAAATTGCTACCGTGCTAGCCAAAGTCGGTATGGCAAAAATCAGTGAAGACGGTCCTTCGATGCTCTCGAAGAAATTGCCGGATATACGAGTTGATGTCAGTTCGATTGCTCAAGGCTATACAGTTCAACGCTTAGCTGCACTATTAGAACAAGCTGGGGTGCAAAATTATCTTGTAGAGGTGGGGGGGGAGTTGCAAGTCCGCGGGAAAAAGCCAGAACAAAAGCCTTGGAAACTGGCCATAGAAAAACCTTTACCCGGTGAGCAGACGCTACAAAAAATCATTACGGTCGAGCAAAATGAACCTTTAGCAGTGATGACTTCTGGCACCTATCGCCATTATTTCGATGCCAACGGCAAACGTTTTAGTCATGTAATTGATGCGCGTACTGGTGCGCCGGTTCAGCATCAAACGGTTTCCACGACAGTATTTATCGAAAACCCGACGTATGCGGATGCTTGGTCGACGGCGTTTTTATGCTTAGGCAGTCAAGACGGTAAAGCTGTGGCAGACAGGTTGGGACTTAAAGTGTTATTTATTGATCAGCATGGCAATGAATTACATGAATTGGCCAGCGATGCGCTGCGACAAACTAAAGCGGTGACTCTTCAGTAAGTCGCTGACTTTTGTCGTTTTCCAGAAATATGTTAGTCTGAGGTTTTGACGTTAAACTGAGAATTTATGTCGCATTCATACTTAGAACAAGGTTTTGCGCTTATTCGTAACATGGCAAAATTTGTGCGTTTGTACGTTTTGCGCTGTCAGCACGACCAGATAGGCATGATTGGCGGGTATTTAGCATATATTTCATTGCTGTCATTGGTGCCTTTGGTTGCTGTTGCATTTTCGGTGTTGAATGCTTTTCCAATATTTTCCGGATTTCGGACGCAAATAGAATCCTTTGTTTATGCCAATATTGTTCCCTCACGTGGTGAAGAGCTACAAGGTTACATCAACGGTTTTGTAGAAAACATTGCCCAAATGACCACGGTCGGTGTTGGCTTTCTTGTGGTTGTAGCCTTGATGCTTATTCACAATATCGACCGTACTTTAAATAAAATTTGGCGGGTGCAAAAGCGTCCTAGGCTGATGATATCTTTATCTATTTACTGGATGATTTTGACGCTAGGTCCGATACTTTTGGGCAGCTCAATCGCCTTTACCTCCTATTTAGCCTCGTTAACGCACTTAGCAGATAACTACACGCCAGGTTTATCTAATATTCTGCTAGCACTTGCCCCCTATTTATTTTCGTTGCTGGCTTTTTTTATGCTTTACCAACTAGTGCCTAACGTAAAAGTGCGCTACAGCCATGCTTTGTGCGGTGCATTATTTAGTAGTGTGTTATTTGAAATGCTGAAAAAAGGCTTTGCGTTATACATCCAACATTTCCCATCCTATCAGGCAATTTATGGGGCGCTGGCGTTAGTGCCGATTTTATTTGTCTGGGTGTATTTATCATGGTTGGTGGTGTTATTGGGGGCTGAGTTGACCGCACTTAAACAAGAACAGCATGCCCGATTGTATCGTCAACACGGCGTTGATCTGGAGTCGCAAGATGTTCCAAGTTGAACCTATTGACTGTTATCACAGCGAGTTTATTGAAACAGTTGATGGTCATCGGATTTATATTGAGCAAAGTGGTAACCCGCAAGGAATTCCTGTGCTGATGTGTCATGGTGGCCCTGGTGGCGGCAGCTCGCCGTTTCAGCGAACCCTCTTTGATAGTCAACGTTATCGCATTGTCTTGTTTGACCAACGTGGATGCGGTCAATCTACGCCGTTTGCCAGCTTGGAGCACAATACGACAGCTCATTTAATCGCAGACATTGAGCGAATTAGAGGGCACCTAGCTATTGAAAAATGGTTAGTTGCAGGTGGTAGTTGGGGAAGTACCTTAGCTTTGGCCTATGGTGAGCAGCATCCTGAACGATGTCTTGGTTTTATCTTGCGCGGGATTTTCCTCGGTCGCCCAGAGGATATCGATTGGTTGTACCGTGCTGGCGGTGGCGCCAGTCAGCTTTTCCCTGACTATTTTGCCGATTTTATGCAACCAATCCGCGCCTTTAAAGGCCTTGATGTTTTAGTTGCGTATCGACAGCTGCTGCAAAGTAATGACCCATCGCTACAGTTAGCTGCAGCGCAAGCTTGGAGTCTTTGGGAGTCGCGAGTAGCAACTTTGTTGCCTAATGCTGCGATGCGAGCCGGAGCGCTTGATGCCGACTCGGCATTACCGCTGGCTCGGATTGAAAATCACTATTTTCTGCACCATTGTTTTTTGGCGCCAAACCAACTTTTGGAGGAGCTGCATAAAATCAACCATTTACCGTGTTGGATTGTTCATGGGCGTTATGATGCTGTTTGCAAAATTGAAAATGCTTGGTCATTAGCAAAGGCGTGGCCTGAGGCGAAATTACGGATCATTCCTAATGCCGGCCATTCTGCGAGTGAGGTGGGTATCACCCGAGCACTGTTTGATGCAGCGACAGAATTTGCTGATGGAGTGGTGCTCCGATGATTGCTTTGATCCAACGCGTACGGCGAGCGAGCGTGACAGTTGATGAACAAGACGTGGGGGTTATCGGGGCTGGCATGTTGGTTTTGTTAGGTGTCGAAGCCGCAGATGGGCCACAACAGCTTAAAAAACTTGCCGACAAAGTGCTTAAATATCGATTATTTAGTGATGAAAACGGCAAAATGAACCTTAACCTTAGCCAAGTGAATGGCCAGCTATTAGTCGTGTCGCAATTTACTTTAGCCGCTGATACTCAATCTGGTTTACGCCCAAGCTTTACCCCTGCTGCGTTACCCGAACATGCACAGCCGCTCTATGAACAATTTGTCCAGTATTGCCAAAGCCAAGGGATCACTGTAGCAACTGGACGGTTTGGTGCGGATATGCAAGTGAGCTTGGTCAATGATGGCCCCGTGACGTTTTGGTTGCAGTGCCAGTAAAACTCCACAAATGAGTTGGTTTTATGCTTTGCTCTAGTTTGGCTTTAAGCAGCAAAATAATTGGTTACGATAGCCGATGTGACTAGAAATCTCGACTTTGGCAAAATGCCCTAAGCACCAATGGTGTATTAATGGAGCCTGCTCTGGGGTCGGTAAATTTATATAAAGCCTGCCCGCAGGATTTAGCCGCTTAATGAGGACTGCCATCAGCGGTTCAATTTTTTCGGGCCATGGGTAAATGTCGAATATCACGCAGTCGAAGCTACCTAGTAACTGGGTGGTCACATCGCCTATTTGCAATAGGTCGCGTTGTGCATAATTCGCCAACTGAAAAAAACGTTGATATAAAGCCACAACAGTGGGTTCGTTTTCGATGGTGAGCATCGAGATGTTTTTAAATTCGCTGAGAAGGCAGCGGTTTAATTCGCCAGCCCCCAAGCCAATTTGTAGAATAGTGCGGCAATTGGTATCTCTAAGTTCATCACATATTTGTTGAATGTATGGGTAAATCGCTAGAGCTGGATTGGCTAGCGCCATTTGGCTTTGTTGTTGTTCATTTATCATCAACCAACGCTTTTCGCTGTCTTGCTCTACACGAATGTTCAGTGTAGGGCTTTGCAGGAAATATAAAATTTCTTGAGTTTGCAGCAATGGTTGTTCCACAATGCCCTCCTAGCATGCAGCCAGTCGACCGAGGAGAATTTAGACGATGTCATGGAAGCTTAGCGCGCCGCAGAGCGATGCTCAATGGCAAGCCTACTACAAGTTGCGTCATCAAGTGCTGCGCGCACCATTGGGGCTACCTTTAGGCAGTGAACGCGATGAGTTGGAAGGCGAAGCCTTTCATCAGATGATTACATCGGATGATCAAGTCCTTGCTGTCGGTAGGCTACATCGGCTAGCAGATGGCAGAGCTCAGGTGCGTTATATGGCGGTTAGCCCTGACGCTCAAGGGCGTGGGTATGGAGCCATATTGCTAAAAGCGCTGGAATACCAAGCAGATTTGTGGGGGGCGTCAGCGGTTGTGTTAAATGCACGCGATAATGCCTTGGGATTTTACCGCAAGCTCGGTTATCAAATTGTGGCTGATTTACCAGAATTGTTTGGTATTGCGCATCAGCAAATGCAACGCAACTTAACTCTTGCCGTTCAATCCACTGAACGGGAACTTTGGTGTGAACAACTGGTGCAAACCTGGCATCAAACCATTCCGCTATCAGCATTTATGCAGCTGAATATTGAGACTTTCGATAGCCGCAGCTTAACCTGCAGTGCGCCTTTGGCTCCAAACAAAAATTTACACCAGAGTATGTTTGCTGGCGCTATCTACAGTTTATTGACATTAACTGGCTGGGGGATGATTTGGTTGCAATTAAAAACGCATGGCCTCGCTGGCGACATAGTTTTGGCGGATGCCAATGTCCGTTATCTAGCGCCAGTTCGTGAGGATGCAGTTGCGCGAGTAAAGTTACTGGATTGTCGTGGCAATCTGCATGGCTTAGCTAGCGGGAAACGTGTACGCCAACAGGTGTTAGTCCAGTTATGGCACCAACAGCAGTTGCTTGCTGAGTTTAGCGGGCGTTTTGCGGTGCTGCCTCATGCGTAAAATTGTGATTTTGGGCTGTGGATGGCTTGGCCAGCAATTGGGAATGGCGTTTGCTGCAAAAGGGCATCGGGTCATTGGCACTCGACAGTCTCAGGCTGGCTGTCTTTCGTTGCCGCAAGGTATTGAAGGTTTGCAGCTTAGTTTACCCTCACCAGAGTTGCCGGTAACTTTGTTGGAAGATGCAGTCGTTATTGTCGCCTTACCAGCAAGTATGCCGAATTACCTTGATGCTATTGCGCAAATCACTTTGGCCGGTGTCTGCGCACGCACCGTAATTTTCTGTTCAAGTACAGGGATTTATGCCGGACTTAGTGGGGTGGTTAGTGAGGAATTAGTGGCGACTCAACAGTTAACCCCCAAAGAGAATGAAGTTCAGCTAGAAGACCTAGAAATCGCTCGTGCAGTGTTTAAAACACATGCAGAGCGTTCACGACTGGATCGGATCCAACGATTGATGGCAGCAGAATTGTTGATTCGACAACTTGAAAATACAGTGGTAATTCGTTTAGCAGGGCTCATTGGCCCATCTCGACACCCTGCAAGATTTTGTCAGCATGGTCCACTGCGTGGAGCAGACTTACCGGTTAATTTGGTGCACAGTGCCGATATTGCGCGTTATTTGTTAATACTGTTGGCCCAAGAATCAGTTGCGGAAATACACGGTACTGTTGTCAATCTATGTAGTCCAGAACATCCCAGTAAACTGCAGTTTTATCCTCAAGCCTGCTTGCATGCGCAGATGCCCGCACCACAATTCGAGGCCACGTCATTGCCTGCAGAATTACCCAAAATTATTGACGTGCAGCGCAGCTTAGCCTTTGCTGGATTTTCATACCAGTTTGCCAATCCACTAGCAGCTTTGCCAGCCTGTTTGCCTTATTAATAAGCAAAATCGCTGGATATCATAACTTTATCAAAGATTGATACAGCGTAGTTCAGTGGCAAATCACACAATTATTAGGTTGTGTGGACTAAGGGCTCGGACTATGAAAAATCAGTGGTTGTTGGCTGGTGTGATTTCAATTTTAATTGGCATTCTGATTGCCATTGGCTACCTCGCATATGTTGGGGTTTTTTATGATACAACGATTCTACGCGAGCATCCGTTAGATCCTTCAGCACGAGCCTTGTTACAGTTTATCGGCAGTATGCTTGGCGTCTCGCTGTTACTCAATTTATGTGCATTATTGGAGTTCGAGCAGCGTTGGCAACGACTGATGGTGTGGCTGCGCGCAGATCACGCAGTGCAGGTTAAGCAGCAATTTCAATCTGATTTACAAAAATTTGTGCATCACCAAGAATTGCAAATTCTACCGCAACATCCACAACGTTACCTGCAGCTTGACGAAAAGAACCAGCTACGAAAGTTGATTTGTATTGATGAAGAAAGTGATCATCCGCTGACTATATTTGAGTTGCGTAATATCTTTCAACAAATGCTACGTTATCAGTGTCGCAGTGGCGTGGTGCTGTGCTTAGCAGGGGTTGATCCACAGGCGGGAATTTTTGCCAAAGAGGCAGGGATTGAAGTGTTCAATTACAAGCAACTCAAAAAACAGCTAAAGTGCTGAAAATTCAGTCAAAAAACCTTTTTTAGCAACAATATCAAGTTTTCGTAAGGTTTTCTTTGTCTCTAATTTGGCAATATGACAGGCGTTTTGCGCAAAAAGGGACAAAACAATAATTCTAAGGATAGAGCGCACCTCCTGCCTGGCTGGACATTGTCCAGCCTTTTTTTGTCTTAAGAATGATGTGTGGTTGTTAGTGATTAGATTAATTGCGGTTCGAAAGATTGATTGACGATGAAAATTGCCATCGGGATAAAAGGTTATTTATTCACTATGCTCCAAATGGCAAAGCGCCATCACTGACTAATTGGAAAATTCACACGAATTTTTGGTTGCAAGGGAGCTGAAAGGTCAATAATGCAATCTGCTTAAAATGAAAAACCGTCATTCACATGTTCATGAATAACGGTTTTAATAAGCGAATTATTTATGTTTAGCCAATCAGCAAGTAAATGGTTTTAGGCTACCGAGGCTAAATTTTAAACGTACAAATAGAATCTTGCAGATGTTCGGCACTGATAGCGACTGCTTGGCTGTGTTCTAAGGTTTTGGTAGCTTTCCCTGAGCTTTGATCTGATAACTGAACCATCTGCGCCATGTTCTGCTGAATGACTTCGCCCATCGCTAATTGTTGCTGAGTCGAGCTTGCGATGGTGGTACTGATATCATGCATATGGCTAATCGCGTTATTAACATGACTGAGTGACGCCACCAGCTCTTCAGTATGCCCGACGCAATATTCTGCATCAGTCCGACCACGGGTAATGGCGGTGACTGCAGCGGTACTTTGCTGCTGCAAAGTTTGGATCATATTTCTGATTTCATCGACAGCAGTTTGACTGCGCACAGCTAAGCTACGAACTTCATCCGCGACCACAGCAAAGCCTCGACCTTGTTCGCCTGCGCGCGCAGCCTCAATTGCAGCATTAAGTGCTAACAAATTGGTTTGTTCAGCAATACCTCTAATTGTCGCTAAAATGCCACCGATATTTTTCGATTGATCGTTGACTCGCAGCATGATGTCGGCAGTTTCGGTCAACTGAACGGCAAGACCACTAATCAATTTATTGTTTTCTGCAGAAATATTGTCAATTTGCTGGCTTTGCTGCAGTGCACTTTGCATTTCGGTCACTGCGAGAGCCGCTTGGTCGGCAATATCATGTGTACTGTTGGCGAGTAATTGTGTAGTGTCGTTTACCGTATTTATTTGTTGTTGCTGTTGTAATAGCGCCTCGCTGATTTCTAGCACTTCTTCTCTCGAACGTGTAGAGCTTTGACCAAGTTCTACTGCGTTGTCTGAGATTTGTCGAATGAGTTGGCTAAGTGCATCAATCAAACTATTTACTTTTGCTGACAAAGCGCCAAATTCATCGTCACTGACAATTTTCAGGCGGTGTGAAAGATCTCCAGCGGCAACTTCACCTAACACTTTATTGATACTGCCGAGTGGCCGCAACATTGAAGTAATTGTTTTGTAGGCAATGCCAATCGCAAGGCCAATCAGCACAATCATCAACACAACGGTGCGCACTTGCGCAAAAGTCACCGATGACGACACTTCGGATTGCAGAGTTGTGAATTGTTTGTCTGCACCATTTAAAACCAAATCTAACGAAGCTACTGCTTGGCTAATTTCTTGTTCAGATTTAGCAAGCTCTTGTTTGGCTTGATGCAAAGCGGCGAGTTGGGTTGTTTTTAAGGCGACTAAGTTATTAGCCACAACACTTTGCGCTTTGATCGCAGCGAGTTGCTCATTGAATGTTTGCCATAAATCATCTGCGCCTACTTTGCTTACGAGGTTGCCAATATAATCGAGGTTCCCTTGCATATCGTTTAAGGCAAAGTCGATGTTTTGTGCGCTATCTTTCAATTGCTCAGGTTCGGTATAACCTGCAGTTTCTTTAACGGTTTGCATCAGTGATAATAATTGACCATCAACTCGACCCGCAGCACCACCGATAAGTTCAAGCGTTGCTTTTTGGTTAGGTTCCTCGATGTAAGTGATATCAAGTAACGTGGCACCAGCCTCATCAATCATTTTAATTAGTTTATCAAGCTCATTAGCCGTCGCTTGAGCCCCTGAAACGGCCTGCATTTTGGCATTAAACATAGCATTTACTGAGCTTTCATAACTTTGCGCATGAGCTAATGCTGCTTGCAGTGGTTTGTTCAAAGATGGGTCATCTTTCACCAACGCAGAAAGATTTTTAGCATTGCCGTTAAAGGTCTCAGCTGCAACTTTGAAGTCAGATTGATATTTGTTGATATCAGCAGTTTGCTCTGCAGTAAATCCAAGCGCTGACAGTTTCGCCAATTTGAGCAGTTGAATTTGTGCATAGTTACTTTGCTGTTGCGCCGGCACTGCAATGTCGTTGACACGGCTACTTGAATTCGAAATGGTATTAAAACTCAATAACGAAGACAGGCTGGCAATCAGCAATAACAGCGCAATAACACCAAAGCCAAGAATGACTTTATTTGCAACGGTAAGTTTCATGTCTAATCCTGTTGTCTTATCTGTCTTTATCACGATTATAGTTATTTTTGTCTCATTTGTCTTCATCGTGAATGATAAGCGTGGATGAAGTTGCCAATGGCGTCAAATAAGCACACGAAATTAACAGAGAAAATTTAGCTGGTCTAGCCAGTTTCTTTGGTTTTAACTTGGTTAAATAAGCATGATGGCTTGAAATTTAGTAGATAGATCAGGAATTAGAAAGGCCTTGGCAGAAAATTTGGCCGCAATTGTGGGGAAGAATAATCTGCAGCTTGCTCAAGCTAAATGCTAGCAATCTGTTAAGACCCTCAGGGAGCTTTGTTGGCTTGTCAGTGTGATTAATTTCAAAACAGCGATCACCCTGACATTTTACTGGCTGGAGTAATATTTAAATGGCCGCCAAGCCGATAGCGGCTACCCGCAGATGTTAAATAAGCAAAACTGACCGCACCACCACGACTGAAGGTCCTTCTGGTGAGCCGTAAACAAGGTTCTTGCTGGGTAATTCGCAGATATTTGCAGGTAAATGTGTCAGGTAAAATGGCTTCAACAACATGGTCTGCTTCAGTAAGAGGAGCTACAGCACTTAAATACTCATGTGGCGTTTGCCTTGTGAAGTCTTGCAGGAGATAGTCGGGTACTTGCAGCGGATTTACAAATCGCGCTTCAAGTTGTAACGGCTGCTGATTGTCGAAATGCACAATCAGACTAAAATACACTGGGTCATTACGTTGCAATCCAAGTGCACTAGCGACGACTGTCGGGCAAGGAATTTGACTTAATTGTACAAGCTCAGCGCTATGGAAATGACCGCGCGCCTGAATCTCATCGGCAATATTACGGATTTCGAGCAATGCCGATTGTGATTTCGCACTGGCCACAAAACTGCCAACTCCTTGGGTTCGATAGAGTACGCCTTGCTCAGTCAATTCCTGCAATGCTCGCCTTGCAGTCATACGACTGACACTAAATTGACTGGCAAGTTCGTTTTCTGAAGGAACCCTGCTATGTTCTGGCCAGTTGCCGCTTTCAATTTGGCTAAACATAAATTCTTTAATCGTAGCGAATTTCGGGGTGTTTTTTTCAGTAGCGTTATTCATCAGATGGCCTTTTTGGCAGCTATGGGTAAAAAAATAGCGTAATCTTGTTGTATATACAAGTTTATCCGTTAAAATCCTTCGCTACGATCTGCAGATTGCTCAGACATCACACCATCCGCCATTTTAATTATAGGGATAAGCAAGAGATGCAACAATTTGATGCGTTATGGTACAACGTCAATTTGGCGACAATGACTGACAACGGTCAACCTTATGGTGCAATTGTGGACGGTGTTATTGCAATCAAGGATGGTGTTATTGCATGGGTTGGTGAAAAAGCCAAATTACCAGCTTTTGATCAATTTAGCACCCCGATGTATGACGGCAAAGGGCAGTGGATATTTCCTGGTTTTATCGATTGTCATACTCATTTGGTTTACGCTGGCAGCCGAGCAAATGAATTCGAGATGCGTCTAAATGGTGCAAGTTATCAAGAGATCGCAGCAGCAGGGGGAGGCATCAAATCTACTGTGGCAGCGACTCGTGAGGCTTCCCTCGAAACTTTATTTGTGCTGGGTAAAGATAGGCTCAATAGCTTGCTGCGCCAAGGCGTGACAACTGTCGAAATTAAATCAGGTTACGGTTTGGATTTAGCCAATGAACGTAAGATCCTAAAGGTCGCACAGCTTTTGGCAGAACATCACCCTGTGCAGGTCGAAAAAACTTTTTTAGGTGCGCATGCGTTACCTGCAGAATATGCCAACAATAGTGATGGTTATATAGAGCTAGTAATTGAAACCATGCTGCCAACGCTTGCAGCTGAAGGTCTCGTCGACGCAGTCGATGTATTTTGTGAAGGTATTGGTTTCTCAGTTGCACAAAGTCGACGTTTATTTGAAAAAGCCCAAAGTTTGGGACTGCCGGTAAAAGCACATGCAGAGCAGTTGTCAGCATTAGGGGGCTCGGCGTTAGTTGCTGAATTTGCTGGTTTGTCTGCTGATCATATTGAATATCTTACTGAACAAGATGTGATGGCAATGGCGCAAGCGGGAACTGTTGCGGTGTTGTTACCAGGCGCCTATTACTTTCTCCGAGAGACACGAATGCCGCCAATTGATTTACTCCGTCGTTATAAAGTGCCGATGGCTGTTTCAACTGATTTAAACCCTGGAACTTCGCCATTATGTAATTTACCGCTGATGCTAAATTTTGCCTGCACGTTGTTCCGTTTAACGCCTGAGGAAGCAATTCGGGGAGTTACTGTAAATGCTGCACGAGCTCTTGGGAAAACTGATCGAGGGCAGTTAATCGCCGGTGCACGCGCTGATTTTGCGGTATACAACATTTTGCAACCTGCGGAACTTTGTTATCAATTCGGCGTTTCTACATTACAGCAGTTAGTGATTGCAGGGCGCATCCAACAGATTGCCTATTAGTTTGTTCAAGTGATGACCACGTCGTTGTTCGGCAATTAGGCGAAATTTGGTTACCAACAAACACGAAGGTTTAGGCTATTTGGTAATTTTGCGAAACTTTACTAAGGTCGCATTTACAAAAATCCGAAATGCATTAAGCTCAATTTAATTATGGTTATCTGGGCTTATTGCATGAATTTGGCCGTTGCGCTTTATTTATTGCTGCTTGTCATTATGGGCATCTTGCTCAGGCAAATCCAAAACTTGAAACGCGCATTAGCTGAGGCGACAAGACCTTTTGATGATTACTCTTATCTCCATGATTTGATTACAGGTTTCCCTAATAGACATCTGTTGCAACGCCGAGTTAGTCCATTGTTATCGCAAGGGCATGGGCACTATTCACTGCTGGTGTTGAAAATTAAAAATTTTGATGAAGTGAATCGGATGCTAGGGCATAGCCATGCTAATGTCGTGCTGACGCAAATTGCCTCTCGTATCAACGCCTGTTTAGCTGAGTATCCTGAAGTATTAATCCTCGAAAATCAAAATGTGCCAATTCGGGTTTGTCACTTGAGCGGTGTCGATTTTGCTGTTTGGATGCAGGCTGGAGACAAAGCCTATACTGCGGAAATATTAGCGAACGGTATCGAAAAACTGGTACCGGAGCCGTTACTTTTGCATGGCGCAGCGGTTGAATATCAGATCATCAGCGGTATCGTGCATGCTCCTGAGCATGGAGATCAATTGGCAGAACTGCTGGATAAAGCCTATGAAGCCTTGCAGCAACATGAGTGGCAACATAGCGCAAGCCCCGTGTTTAACCCGACAATGATGCACTTTAACAGTGAGAAATTGCGGATGATGGCTCAGTTGCAAAGCGCCATTGGTTCTGAACAATTACAACTTGATGTACAACCGCAAATTGACTTGGTCAGCCAGCAGGTGCTGAGCTTTGAAGTGTTAATAAGATGGCAACACCCAGAAAAAGGGCTGTTGCCACCTAAATTGTTTTTGCCCCTGGCTGAAGAAATGGGCGTAATTTACCCGTTAACCACCTGGGTGTTGCAGCAAACTGTTGACGTGATGAAGCAGTTAAAGCTGCAAGAGCAACCAGTGCAGCTTGCGGTGAATATATCCAGTCGCGATATTTTGCAAATTGAGTTTGTTGAGCAACTCCAGCAATTGTTAGAGCAAGCTGGAGTTGACGCAAAGCAGCTTATGTTAGAGCTCAAAGAAGATGCGTTGATGGCTGATGCCGAAGCTGCAAGGCCTGTTATGCAACGTTTGCGGGCTTTGGGGATCGAATTGGCATTAGATGATTTTGGCACAGGGTTCACTTCATTGGCGGTCCTGCGCGACTTGCCAATTCAGCAAGTCAAAGTTGATTGCCAGTTCATCGCAGGTTTACATCGCTCAGAATCACAAGCTGCAGTGACAGGTGCGATTATTGATATGGCGAAAAATCTGCAATTGCAGGTGGTCGCTGAAGGAATTGAAGAAGAACAAGTCGCAGAAAAACTACTGCGACTTGGCTGTACCCGTGGTCAGGGCTTTTTATACAGTAAGCCGTTTGCTCTGGCTGGACTGCCATTTTGGCTTACACAGTGGCAAACTAATCATCCTATATCGCGGTAGTCGAGATTATTATGTCGGTCAAGGTTGTGGATTATGAGCATGACGCCCTTGCACAAACGCGACCACTAAAGCTGCTAATACTTGGCCAGCCTCGCTCATGCCTGCGACTAAACCTGCTGGGTGTTGACTAGGCGCAGCCTCAGCTAAATGTAAATAGCGCACACGGTCTTGGGCCGCCAATTTCCAGACAAAATGTTCAGCATCAGCAACTGATATTCCACAGTTAGTCATCGCGCTAACTGGCATTTGACTAATGCTATCAGTATCTACTTCAATGCCGAGCGGGCACGTTTGATGACGCCCTAACTGTTCGATTGCTTGCGCGCAGGCTTCGCTGAAGCTAAATTGGCGTCGCACATAAATGTCTTGATAGCTATAAATAGATACGTCTTGTTGCGCCATCTGACTGAGTGAAATGGCAGAGTTTTTCAACTCATGCAAGCCCACAACGGCATAATTTCGCAAGTAACCAGCAGCTTTCGCATAGCTAAAACCGTTACCGCTATGCCGCCCTTCAAGTAAACGGAAATCACCATGAGGATCTAAATTTATCGCGTCAACAGCATGACCTACCGATAGCGATAAAGCTTGAAGTAGCGGGTATGCGTTGTTGTGTCCGCCGCCAATGACGATAGGAATAATCCCTGCATCGAAAATTGGTTTTAATACTGCACAGACTCGTTGGTCAACTGCTGCACACAATTGGCGTAGTTGCTCTAATTCCGTGTCATTTTGGGCAACTAAACCTTGGCTTTGTTGTTGTAAATCACTGCAATCTATAGTGCCGACAAGTAGAATTTCATTGATGGGAAAATGGGCATTTGCTTGTAAATTAATAAAACGGCTTAAAAATGCCTGAAAACCTAACTCAGCGCCAGCTTGGCCGAAATTGGCTCGCGGTCCGATATCTTCAGGAATTCCAACCAACGCATAACGCACACCTCGGCTTTGCGCACTAATTAAGGCGTCGGCTAGGGGTAATAAAGGATTGAGGAACTGCAATAACTGGCCAAGCCGAGTTTCCCCGGCACGGCTCTGTTGCAGCGCGGAAATATCCGCAGGTTCAAACTGTTTAAGCATGTTATTCAATATCGAGTGGGTCAGCCGACAGGATAATACCAGTACTATCTGCGTAAATATGATCACCTGGTAAAAAAGTGACGCCTGCAAAACAAACTGGTGCATCCACTTCACCGAAGCCCTGATCATCAGCTCTTACCGGAATTGCGTTGACTGCTTGGATGCCGATGTCGAAATCTTCTAAGGTATCTACGTCACGCACACTGCCATAACAAACAATGCCTTCCCAGCCATTTTCTGCAGCCATCGCAGCGAGCTCTGCATCGATAAGTGCGCGACGTGCTGAGCCACCACCATCGATTAATAGCACTTTGCCAACGCCAGGTTCACTGAGCATTTGCCGAACCAAGCCGTTGTCCTCAAAACATTTGAGGGTGCTGATTACGCCACCAAAAGAACGGCGGCCGCCATAGTTGGCAAAAATTGGTTCGACAACATCGATCATATCGGCGTACAGGTCACAGAGTTCGGATGTATTGTATTGCATTAGATTGCCCACCAGATAAGTCATTGATCCAGTGCTCAGTATAAACTGATCGAGCTTAAGCTCAAGCGACATGACTTGATTCAGCACAACAACCAGCGTTTTTTTGAGGTGAGAGTGCAAAAGACAGGATGTTGTGATAATTTTCTTAAACAGAGATATAGTTCAGGGATTTACATTGAGCTTCGAGCTGACATTAGCCCGCATCGCTTTATTGGTGGTGCAAACAGGACTGGCCTTAACGCTGAGTTTGATTCTCTGGCATTTTTATCGCATTTATCATCGGCATTATCTGAAATCTTGGGCCATCGCATTTTCAATGTTTGCCGCCTACACGCTGCTCATGATGATTTATAGTGCGTATGTTGTTAACCAACAAGTAAGTGCTTTTTTTCGCACAATCAACGAAATTTGCTACATATTTTTCGGATATGGTTTTGCGATTTGGATTTTGGTCGGTGTACGTGAGGCGGTCGCATCTGAACGTGTTTCCAGCCGCTTAACTAACCAATTATTGGGCCTCGTCTCTGTTATAACTCTTTGCTCAGTTTTGTTTTTTGTACCTGAACAGACAATGTCGATGTGGAAGTACGCGCTTCAAGTAAACCTACGTTTATTATTTATTGGTTCGACCTTGTTGGTTTCCGGTTTTTGGTTATTTTCGATGAATAACAAGCTGATTATCACTCGGTCTGTCGCTGCCGTTTTACTGCTCTGGGGTGGACAAACTATCATCTTGGCGGGTCTGTCAAGCTGGCTTGGACAGGCTGATATGCTAACGCCAATTACTATTTTGATTAAACATATTGAGGTGTTGTGGCTGGCTTTATTAGGTATGGGCCTCATTATTTGGTTGCAAGAAGATGAGCGCAGTGCCAACCAGCAATTAACTGCGAAAACTCAGTATCTCGATACTCACGATCAATTAACTGGCGCCTTAAATCGGGATGCTTTATTACAGGAACTCAATTTGCTATTGAGTCAACAACCAAATTCGGTGTTACTGGTGATGGTTGGCCTGGATCGCTTTAAAAATGTGAATGAGAGTGTCGGTATTAAGCAAGGTGACCGGATTTTGCGTGAAGTGAATCGTCGCTTTGAAGCCAGTGTGCTGAAACCTCGGTTAATCGCCCGTTCCGGTGGCGATATTTTTGTGCTGGTGCTTGAAGATATTGAGACGGAAACCCAGCGGCGTTATTGCTTACAACATATAGAACATCTGATTGAAAAACCTTTTAATTTTGATTCAGGCCTGTTAAAGCTGACTGCGACGCTTGGGGTCGCGCAGTTCCCTAACCACGCCATAACCGCTGAGGCTCTGCTACAAAAAGCAAACATCGCATTTCACCAAGCGAAACGACTACAACAACGCTGGGTGCAATATTCTCAGGGGATGGAAGAGGAATCCGCTCGATTACTGCTCATGGAAAAAGAATTGCTTCAGGCCATGAGCTCACAGCAGTTTGTCCTATATTTCCAGCCGCAATTTAATTTGCGAGAACAGCGGATTGATGGCTTTGAGGCGCTAGTGCGTTGGCAGCATCCTGAAAAAGGCTTACTGATGCCAGGTCAGTTTTTACCACAGATGCAACAGTTGGGGTTAATGCGTGAGCTAGATTTACAGTTGCTTGAGATCGCCGTCCAAACGCTTGGGCGCTGGCGACAACTTGGTTTAAAACAATCGATTGCCGTAAATATGACGCCGATTCATTTCGAGCAGCCAGGCTTGAAACTGCGTATTCAAGAGTTGTTGGAGCAATACCATGTGCCAACATCGTTACTTGAATTAGAAATCACTGAAAATACCGCGATGGGCGATATGGAGCAAGGTCGAAATTTTGTTGCAGAACTGCAGCAAATGGGGATCCGAGTATCAATTGATGATTTCGGTACAGGCTATTCTTCGCTGGGATATCTTCGTCGCATGCCAATCGACAAAATCAAAATCGACCGAAGTTTTATCACGGATATGGCAGGAAGTGACTCCGATATGATGATCGTCAAGACTATGATTACTTTAGCGCATGGCCTTGGCAAGCGGATCCTTGCTGAAGGTGTTGAGGATGAGCATCAGTTGGGTTTGCTAAGGCATATGTCTTGTGATGCTGTTCAAGGATATTTAATCGCAAAACCCTTGCCTGAAGCTGACGCGATAGCCTTATTGAAAGGCAATTCTTAATAATTGCTGGATTGCTACTTTAGCGACCGACAATAAAGTTACAAAAAATATCTGCTGTTTTATTGAAATCAATCGCAAGCTGTTCATTTCTTTTCTATGCTTCGTAAGTTAATTCATTCCAATGGAAGCAAAGGAGTTTCTATTTATGTTGCGTAATCTGTCGATTAAGCACCGCCTGTTAGTGAATAGCGCTGTAGTAGGCGCTGCCATGTTGGTGATGTTGTTGCTACTCATTTTCCAAAGCCACCAGCTAAAAACGATTGCGCATTTACAAGTTGAAATTGCCCAATTGGATACTGATGTACTGACGTTACGTCGACATGAGAAAGATTTTCTAATGCGCCTAGATATGGATTATGTGTCGAAGTACGAGCAGTCCATGCAAAAGCTGCAAAAGGATATCAAGCAACTGGATGATTCGATGACAGCTCAGGGTATTTCCACGGACCCATTACACCGTTTTGCAACACAAACCCTCGCTTATCAACAGCGATTCACTGAGTTAGTGGCGAAGGCCAATATTGTGGGTCTTGATCACCAATCAGGCTTTTATGGGGCATTGCGCAAAGCTGCACATGAATTAGAGACGCAGTTTAAACAAGTCCAAAACGACAAAGCCATGATTAGCCTGTTACAACTTCGTCGCGCTGAAAAAGATTTCATGCTGAGGTCCGATGAAAAATACGTAACGACTTTTGAGCAGGAGATGACAACTTTTAAATCATTACTAAGTAGTGATGGACAAGCCTTACAAGAGGCGGCTGAAAACTACGCGCAAGCATTTTTAGCTCTCGTTGCAGGGAAAAAAGAGATAGGATTACAGCAAGATAAAGGAATCACCGCACAAATGCGGGCTGCCATCCATGAAACCGAGCAGAGCCTGAAGGCGATGATGCTGGATGCGAAAGTTGCAGTTGATGATGCTGCTATAAAGTCTAAGTTTTTGGCATTTTCCCTCTTTGCGATTGTGCTTGTGATTGTTTTATCACTGGTTTTGGTCACGAGTAGCAGCATTTTAGTGCCAATCCAAAACGTCTGTCGAACCATTGGCTTGATTCGCCAAGATAATGATTTTCGCCAGCGTGTGGTTCCTGAAGGCAACGATGAAATGACGCGGCTAGCACACGACTTCAATGGCATGTTGTCCGATTTCCAAGACTTGGTGAAGGGGGTCAATCAGGCGTTAACCATGTTAGATATGGCCACAGCCGAGTTAGCTAAATCTACCGCGGATACCAGCCGTGGCATGGGACAGCAACAAATGGAAAGTGACATGGTGGCAACCGCGGTGACTGAGATGGGCGCAACTATTGATGAAATCGCCACCAATACGGAAAATACCGCAGATAAAGCTGAAGCGACTAACCGCAATGCTCTGCATGGCATGAAGGAAGTCGAGCAAACCGTACACCGTATTTCTGCATTGTCTGCTGACTTACAAAAAGCCGCTGTGGTGATGGGGGAATTGGAGAAAGACAGTAGTACTATCGGCTCCGTACTGGATGTAATTCGTGCTATTGCTGAACAAACAAATTTACTGGCGCTAAATGCGGCGATTGAAGCGGCACGCGCAGGTGAACAAGGTCGCGGCTTTGCTGTTGTCGCTGAAGAAGTGCGAAACCTAGCACAGCGCACCGCTGATTCAACACGACAAATTGAAGTGATTATTGTTGGCTTACAAAATCGTACCAAAGAGATTGTTACTTCAATGCAAAGTTGTCGAGATCAAGGCGAGGCCAGTGTGCAACAAGCGGGCGTTGCCAATAATCTGTTAATTGCCATTACCAGCGATGTTACCAGTATTATGGATATGACGACGCAAATTGCCACTGCGATTGAAGAGCAAAGCCATGTTGCTGCGGAAGTGAATAAAAACGTAGTTAAAATCAGAGATATCTCAGAACAGTCATTAGTAATTGCTCGTCACAATGCGCAAATTAGTGAAGAAGTTGCGGAACAAGCAGCACAGCTGCATCAATCGATAGACCGTTTTAAAGCCTAGCTCAGGTTGCAATTGGCGTCGCCAGCGTTAGTTAGCAAATAACAAAGCCAGCATCTGCTGGCTTTGTTTTGGGCTTAACAGTGAAGTTAAGTAGCATTTGCGGTACTTTTTTGATGTGATTTAAAGTACGAGCAAATGGTATTATTGAAGTTAAACGCTGATATCAGCGGCTAAGGCGAATATCCAATTTGGTCTCGCGTACTGCGTTTGCTTGTTGCAGTCGTGCTAAATAGTCTTGCCACATACTCTCATGGTTGTCGTGTAACTGGCGAAAATAGTGCCAGCTGTAAAGGCCGCTGTCATGCCCATCGTCAAACACGATTTTCGCTGCGTATAGACCGACAGGCAGAATATTGCTGATCCCGACATCTCGTTTATTGGCGACTAATATCGGCTTGCCATGACCACGCACTTCCGCAGATGGCGAGAGAACCCTCAGCATTTCTGCACTGAAGGTTGCTTGCAGGCCATCGCTAAACAGCACGTCCAGCACCTTGCTTTGACGATGATAATGGAGTCGGGTGACTTGATGCATCAGAGGATAAACCTGCTTAGATCTTCATCTTGTACTAAAGCTGCCAAATGGCTGTCGACATAATTTGCATCGATGACCACGGACTGACCTTGATGATCGGCAGCACCAAATGAGACATCTTCCAACAGCCGTTCCATTATTGTGTATAAACGACGCGCGCCGATGTTTTCGGTACGCTCATTCACTTGCCAAGCCGCGTTGGCGATACGGGCAATGCCATCTTCAGTGAAGCTTAAACGCACGCCTTCGGTTGCGAGCATTGCTAGCGTTTGTTCTACCAATGAGGCTTTAGGTTCAGTTAAGATCCGCGAGAAATCATCGGCGGTGAGTGCGCTTAATTCAACACGAATAGGCAAACGGCCTTGCAGCTCCGGTACTAAATCAGAAGGTTTTGCCAATTGGAAAGCGCCAGAGGCGATAAACAGAATATGATCGGTTTTAACGATGCCGTGTTTGGTATTAACGGCACAACCTTCAATTAAAGGGAGTAAATCACGTTGAACACCCTCTCTTGACACATCAGGCCCCGAACTTTCACCACGCTTACAGATTTTGTCGATTTCATCGATAAACACGATGCCATTTTGTTCAACAGCTTCCAGTGCTTTGGCTTTTAATTCTTCCGGATTAACCAATTTACCCGCTTCTTCATCAATCAACTGCTTAAGTGCATCTTTGATTTTCAGTTTGCGTTTTTTGGTCTTATCGCTGCCCATATTTTGAAACATAGATTGCAGCTGTTGGGTCATTTCTTCCATGCCAGGCGGGGCCATGATTTCAACGCCCATTGCTGGTAGCGCCATGTCCAGTTCGATTTCTTTATCATCGAGTTGGCCTTCACGCAGCTTTTTGCGAAATATTTGGCGGGTATTGGAGTCAGTTTCTGTGTTTTCAGGCTCCCCCCAATTATTGCGCGCTCGTGGCAATAATACATCTAAGATACGTTCTTCGGCGGCTTCTTCGGCGCGGAAGCGGTTTTTTACCACTTCTTGCTCACGCACCATTTTCACTGCACTGTCGGTTAAATCGCGAATGATGCTATCGACTTCTTTGCCAACATAACCGACTTCAGTAAATTTAGTCGCTTCTACTTTGATAAACGGCGCATTAGCGAGCTTGGCTAAACGCCGAGCGATTTCGGTTTTACCGACACCGGTTGGCCCTATCATCAGAATATTTTTTGGGGTGACTTCTTGGCGCAATGCTGGATCTAATTGCATACGCCGCCACCGATTGCGTAATGCAATCGCAACTGCACGCTTGGCGTCGTGTTGACCAATGATATGACGGTCCAGCTCGTGGACTATTTCGCGAGGAGTCATTTCAGACATAACTGGGCCTTTTACAATACTTCAATAGTGTGATGTTGATTGGTGTAGATACAGATATCACCGGCGATAGTTAGCGCTTTTTCGACAATGTCGCTAGCCGCGAGTTCGGTATTGTTCAACAGTGCAGTCGCTGCGGCTTGAGCGAATGGACCGCCGCTACCAATGGCGATTAAATCTTGTTCAGGCTGAATGACATCGCCGTTACCGGTTATGATTAATGAGCAATTTGCGTCGGCAACTGCCAATAGCGCCTCAAGCTTTCTTAACATACGGTCTGTGCGCCAATCTTTTGCCAACTCAACTGCAGCGCGCATAAGATGGCCTTGATGCAATTCTAATTTGGCTTCGAAGCGCTCGAACAGGGTGAACGCATCAGCAGTGCCGCCGGCAAATCCTGCGAGCACTTTGCCGTGATATAAACGTCGTACTTTGCGAGCATTGCCCTTCATTACCGTGTTGCCCAAAGTCACTTGACCATCGCCGCCAAGTGCGACATGGCCATTACGGCGGACAGAAACAATAGTGGTCATCGATTAATATCTTTTGTTGGAAACTATTTCCGAGATATGGGGGAAAGCTTTGGTGTTTTCAAGCAGCGAAGTGAATCGAAATCCAAGTAAAAGATGGCGTTTGGGGAAAACGCCATCTTTTAATTAAGGCACGTAACAATCGGCTACTTTGGCACGCAGTAATTTATTCTTGTCGTTTTGAGCAGTGCGCTTACTGGTGTAAGGTCCTAAAATTACACGGAATTTACCACTAGATTGTTTTATTTCTGCTGCAATACCGTGAAAAGCAATTTTCGCTTTTAATTCATCGGCTCGTTCTTTCTGGGCAAAGGCACCACAATAAACCGACACCGGTGCTTTTGCGACAAGTTCTTGTTTTTCGACCTGAATTTCTTTGTTTTCTAACTCAGTAATATAGGTGTATGGCTCTTTTGCTGGCTTGGGTGGTAATTCTTCCTGCGGTTTGCTTGGTGTTTCTGGCTGCTGTGCAGCAACAAGCTCCGCACCAGGACGGTGTGATATATGCCATAAAAAACCAGCAAAAAACACGAGTAATGCACTGACCACAGCAATTAAAACCCAAGGCATCGGTTTTTTGGTGTTGGTCTTTTTGCGTGTGCGCGGCTGTGGTCGCCCAGCTTTTACATAGTCGCGTTGTGGCATAAAAAATTGATTAACATCCAGAACAAAGAGGGAAAGCATTCTACTCAATCTACATCAAAAAGAAACGTTTCAAATTAGTTTAAATCTAACGGATCGACGTCAAGTTGCCATTTTAAGCGCCGATGTTCCGGCAAACTTTGAGAAAATGGAATTAATGTTTGTAGTAACTGATGTAATTCCCGCCGATCGTTGGTGAAGAATTGTAACTGCCAACGATACTTACCGGCTTTGCGTTCAAGTGGTGGTTGTAGTGGCCCCAATAGTTGTACTGTTGGGGCGTGCTGTTGGGCAAATTGTTGTAATTGCGAAAGCCACGCGGGACAGATTTGTGGATCTTCGCTTTGCGCACTGACCAGCGCCATATGCATGAATGGAGGCAATCGTGTCTGCTGGCGCTCAAGCAAAGCGCTGCGAGCAAAAGCGCTGTAACCATTTTGAATGACATCCTGTAGCAGCGGATGACCCGGATAGTGCGTTTGCAGTAACACAGTGCCTGCAACATCGCCGCGACCTGCTCTACCAGCAACCTGCGTCAACAACTGTGCAAGCTGCTCCGAGGCGCGAAAATCGCTGCTATACAATGCGCCATCAACATCCACGACGACCACTAGGCTGACATTTGGAAAATGATGGCCCTTGGCCAGCATTTGCGTGCCGACAATTAGCTGGGCTTCGCCTTGTTGGATAGTACTAAGCAATTGTTCGAGTGAACCTTTACGTCGAGTGCTATCACGATCTAGTCGAGTAATCGGCACCTCTTTGAACAAGTTCGCAAGCTGCTCTTCCAGCTGCTCTGTACCTTTACCTACCGGAACAAGTTGGGTGCTGCCACAGTTGCCACATTGATGCGGCACCACGCGGGTAGTAGTGCAATGATGGCAAACCAACATTCGGCTTTGTTTGTGGTAAGTCATAAATGCGCTGCAGTGCGGGCAGTCGGTGAGCCAGCCGCATTCATGGCAAATGAGAGCAGGGGCAAATCCGCGTCTATTCAAAAACAACATCACTTGCTGGCCGCGTTGTAAACTGCGTTTGATCGCTTCGACTGTTCGCCCAGCCAAACCATGTTGCAATACTTGTTGTTTTAAATCGACCAGCTCAATATTAGGAACCTGCTGGGACGTTGCCCGCTGCGGCAGTTGCAAGTGGCTAAATTTCTTTTGCAAGGCATTGTGCAGCGACTCTAAGCTTGGTGTCGCCGACCCTAGCACAATTGGACAACGGGTGATTGCAGCGCGTTTGATGGCCAAGTCGCGAGCATGGTAGCGAAAACCATCTTGTTGCTTTAAAGAGCCATCATGTTCTTCGTCAATAATTATTAAGCCCAATGTACGGAAGGGCAGAAATAACGCAGATCTGGTGCCGATGGTAATCGCTGCATCGCCACTTTTACTTCGTTGCCAGGCTGTGAGTCGCTCATGGTCGGTCATATTGGAATGCCAAACCTGCATCGGTACGGCAAAGCGTTCGGCAAATCGTGCCAACGTCTGCGGAGTAAGCCCGATTTCCGGCACTAATACCAACACCTGTTGGCCTCGCTGCAAAATAGGCGCGATACATTGCAGATAGACTTCGGTTTTGCCAGAGCCAGTGACGCCCTCGAGTAAAAAACGGCTAAATGTGCCAGCCGATTGCGTAATCGAGCTGACTGCTAAGGCTTGCGCGGGGTTCAGCGGTAGCGCTTTTTGTCGTTCGGGTTGATAGCTAAAGGGTTTATAAGGTTCACTTAGCCACTCGACTAAGTTTTTGCTCTCAAGCTGTTTTGCAGTGTTCGCTAATTCCTTTGCCTGCACTTCGCTTTGGCTGAGGTTTGATTGTTGCAGCAGTTCCCATAATTGCAGCTGTTTGGCAGAACGTTTAAAGTCTTGGGCGCTTGCTGCCAGGCCAGCAGCGGTTAACTGCAACACTCGTTGTTTTTCATCTGATAAACTGCGGCCTGCACGCAGCAAAGCAGGTAATGCACTGACTAGTACATCTCCCAGTGGATGATGATAATAGTCGGCGGCAAAACTGAGTAAATCGCGTAGTTCGGTACTGAAAACTGATTCCGCATCAATCACCGCCTGTACAGGCTTGAGTTCTGCGTGAAATTGGTCTGGTGGATCAATTTGCCAAACGATCCCGATGAGTTCGCGTTTACCAAATGGCACGCGAACTCGGGCACCGATGCAGATAGCTTGTGAGCTATCTATTTGATAATCAAAATGATACCTAAGTGGTACCGGTAGAGCGACGCGAATGACAGGCACAAGAATGATCTCAATGTTTTGCTATGGGCAGTGTACAAAGTGTCGAGGGGACTGAACAGGTCTTTTTTTGTGTCGACAAAATGCCTAAGAAATTTGGGGATAGCCGGCAATTTTTGTTGCGTATGAAGTGCTGATCTATTAAGCTACGCGCCCTAAATTAACTGAAATACGTATGGTGTTTGACAGCATAGCTGATCATTTTGCGATACGGCCCAACGAGGTAAGCCATGAAACCAGGTATCCACCCAGAATACAAAGAAATCACTGCAACCTGTACTTGCGGTAATTCATTCAAAACTAGTTCTGCACTGTGCAAAGACATCCACTTGGACGTTTGCTCAGCTTGCCACCCGTTCTACACTGGTAAGCAAAAAGTTCTAGACGTAGGTGGTCGTGTTGACCGCTTCAAAAAACGTTTCGCAGTACTTGGTTCAAAATAAGTATTGGGTTCTAAATAAGAACTTAACGCGAAATAACAACAAAGGCACCTCAGGGTGCCTTTGTTGTTTCTGGCGATCTCCCGCGAAAAAACAGACTAGCAGACAGCTTACTCTGGTCTAACCAGTTGGTAGATTTTGCTTGGCTCTGACGACAAATCTTGTTATAACTCGATAACCTCTTATTTTGAACAAATAATGTGCAGTGTCAGTTGCTGCTGTGGTGAGCTACTGGTAACTCGGTAATGGCTGAATTCGATCGAGTGGTACGATCAGAAAGTTATCGATTTAATTCACTGTGCAGGCTCTTTAGAATAAGCGGCCTTTTGCAGGAAAACTTGTGAAAGATTGGCTATTACAACTAAAAGCTCACAGGCAATTGACCTGTAGGGCATTGCGTCAGGACCTCTACCCATGTCAGATTTCAGGAAAGCCGCTTTAAAATACCATGCCGAGCCAAAGCCCGGTAAAATTAGTATTGAGATCAGTAAGCCCGCCGAGACCGTGAAAGATTTGGCGTTGGCCTATAGTCCTGGAGTGGCAGAGCCTGTCCGGGAAATCGCTGAGAACATCGACAATGTCTACAAATACACAGCGAAAGGAAACTTAGTAGCTGTAATCAGTAATGGCACTGCGATCCTCGGTTTAGGCAATTTAGGACCAATGGCCTCAAAGCCAGTGATGGAAGGTAAAGCGTTGTTATTCAAACGTTTTGCCGGTCTAGATTCAATCGATATCGAAGTAACTCACCGCACCACTGAAGACTTCATCAATACTGTTGCGAATATTGCTGATACTTTTGGTGGCATCAATTTGGAAGATATTAAGTCTCCAGAGTGTTTCGAGATTGAGAAAGAGCTTATCAAGCGCTGTAATATTCCAGTTTTCCATGACGATCAGCATGGTACTGCTATCGTCACTGCTGCCGGTTTGCTGAATGCCCTTGAAATTCAAGGCAAAGATATTCGCAAAGTGACCATCGTTTGTATGGGCGCTGGAGCGGCCGCAATTGCCTGTATGGAATTGTTGATTAAGTGTGGCGCAAAACGCGAATACATCTATATGCTTGATACCAAAGGTGTTATTCATACTCGTCGTGACGATTTGAATAAATACAAAACATTATTTGCCAATAATACTGACAAACGGACTTTGGAAGATGCGCTGGATGGTGCAGATGTGTTTGTTGGCGTTTCAGGCCCAGATGTATTACCACCAGAAGCGTTAAAGCTGATGGCAGATAACCCAGTTATTTTCGCGTGTTCAAACCCTGATCCAGAAATTAAACCGGAACTTGCGCATGCAGTTCGTGCTGATTTGATTATGGCGACGGGCCGCTCGGATTATCCGAACCAAGTGAATAACGTCTTGTGTTTCCCATTCATTTTCCGCGGTGCCTTGGATGTGCGGGCCAGCGTGATTAATGATGAAATGAAAATTGCGGCAGTCCATGCTATTCGTGCAATTGCAAAAGAGCCAGTGCCAGAATCGGTGTTGGTCGCTTCACAAGTGACAAGCTTAGTCTTTGGCAAGGAATATATTATTCCTAAACCAATGGATCCACGTTTGTTACCACGTGTGGCTAAAGCAGTCGCTGATGCGGCCGTGGCTTCTGGTGTTGCCCGCATCCCAATGCCTGTAGGTTATATGCAGTCGTAATCGTTGCGGCAAAGCCAATAAAAAAACCCGCGATATTCGCGGGTTCTTTGTTATCCCTGTTGGTCATTTCAGCTGATTTTTTATCGGTGTTGGGCTGGTAATGATCTATTGCTTATTCTTCGTCTGATTCTGCTTCTTGGATCACCGGAATAGGTTTGCCCATTTGCGTCAGAATGTTGCGCACTTCCACTGGAATTTGATGCGGGTTATCTTTACGTAAATCTTCGTCTGCTGGTAATGGCTGACCGGTAAACGCATGCAAAAACGCTTCGCACAATAATTCGCTGTTGGTGGCATGCCGTAAGTTGTTCACCTGACGACGAGTGCGCTCATCAGTTAAAACTTTTAATACGTTTAACGGGATAGAGACGGTAATCTTCTTGACTTGTTCAGACTTTTTACCGTGTTCTGCATAGGGGTGAACATATTCACCATTCCACTTTGCCATAGTTGTACCTTGATTTTGTTTTTTTAATTGTGCGCGAATTCGCGAAGACCGGAAATTTTATCTCTTTATACGCCCTGTGACAAATAATGTGCAAGAAATAATCACGCTAGACGTCTAAATGTTTTGACATCTCAAATTGCGTCTGTATACTTTTAGACGTCTAAACGTCCTAAATTGAGGTTCATCATGTCAAATCGTCGTTCTGCCACCATTGCTGCTCGTGCTGGGATCGCCCAAGATCCTGCTTATGGCGCGGTGACGCCGCCGATGTATTTAACCTCAACCTATGAATTAAAAGGCTTTCGCCAACCGGGTACTTATGATTATTCGCGTTCGAATAATCCAACTCGCGATTTACTCGCAGATGCGCTTTGCGATTTAGAAGGTGGTGCGAAAGCTATTGTTACCAATACTGGCATGTCAGCCTGTGTATTAGCACTGCAGTTACTGTCACCTCAAGATACTCTAGTGATCCCACATGATTGTTACGGTGGCAGTTATCGGTTATTCACCAACTTAGCGGCGCGTAAACAAGCCTTTAAATTGGTGATTGTAAATTTCCAATTGCCAGACTGGCCAGAGCAAGTGAAAGCTGCTGCGCCGAAGTTAATTTGGTTAGAAACGCCAAGTAATCCGTTGCTGCAAATTACCGATGTGCGTGCCGTCTGCGATCTAGCGAAAACTTTGCAATCCTTGGTTCTGGTTGATAACACCTTTTTGTCGCCGGTTTTGCAAAACCCAATCGCACTGGGTGCTGATTTAGTACTGCATTCAACCACTAAGTATCTAAATGGTCACAGTGACATTGTTGGCGGCGCATTAATTTGCCGCGATTTGGCCATCGGTAACGATTTGAAATGGTGGGCTAACTGTTTGGGTTTAACTGCTGGAGCGTTTGACTCGCATTTAACTCTGCGTGGTATTCGAACTTTACTGCCAAGAATGAAAGCGCATCAGGAAAATGCGGCGTTAGTTGTGGAGTTCCTGCAACAGCAATCCCTGGTAAGTAAGGTGTATTACCCAGGTTTGGTTGATCATCCAGGGCACGCGATTGCTAAGGCTCAGCAACACGGTTTTGGTGGCATGGTCAGTTTCGATTTAGCCACAGATGAATCGCTATTGGCGGTATTTTTTGCTGCACTGCGTTGTTTCACTTTGGCGCAATCACTCGGCGGCATCGAAAGTTTAATCTGTCATCCGGGCTCAATGACTCATGCTTCCATGGACGCAGCAGCGCAAAAGGCCGCAGGCCTTGGCCCAACTTTAATTCGTTTGTCGGTTGGTATTGAAGATCCAAGAGATTTACTGGCCGATTTGGCTCAAGCCTTTGCTGCAGTTGCAGCCGAGATTGGCAAAGCGAGTCCGGGTAAGCCAGCTGTGCCAGCGGTCGAGTCCGCAGCAAAAGCAACTGATCAACAGTTTCGTATTAATCCGGCTCTCGCCGCTTTTTGGTAATTTCTCATGGTTGTGCAATTGAATTCAGCGTCAAGCGACGCACACAAGGTCATTGTTCATAAATTTGGTGGCAGCAGCCTCGCCACTGCTGAACGTTTTCATGCAGTCGCCGATATTTTGTTAAGCCAACCGCAGCCAAATGCTGTCGTAGTGGTGTCAGCCCCTGGCGATACTACGGATCACTTGCTGGATTTATTAGCTGCAAGCGAAAACAATACGCTTTTTGCTCAATTACACCAGCAGCTGAGCTCCGCGTTACGTTTATTAGTAAGTAGAACTTTGGCGCCTGCGAATGCCAATGTAGCGCTTGATGTATTGTCTCTCTGGCTGGATCAGCTGCCGACATGGGCGCAGCAAGGTGCATTTAATGATGCCTTGGCAGTGGGGGAGCGATTATCCGCGTTGCTGTTGAGTCAATTATTGCTCGAACGTGGCGTTGCGGCGCAAGCGATTGATGCGCGTGACTTTTTGCGACTAGATACCACTTCTGAGCAAAATCAAGAAGTGCAATGGCAGTCATCAAGCGAGTTATTACAAGCTCAGCGCAAAGACGGCTTTGCTGTGATCACTGGGTTTATCGCCCGGGATTTAGCGGGTAATAGCATCACTTTAGGTCGAAATGGTAGCGATTATTCTGCGACGATTATTGGACGATTGGTACAAGCGCAAGCAATCCATATTTGGACTGATGTCGATGCTATATACAGCGCTGATCCACGGAAAGTGCCGTCAGCCAAAGCTTATCGGCAAGTGCCATGGTCGCAAGCAACGCGACTCGCAGCCCTAGGCAATCCGGTACTGCATGCAAAAACCTTAAGTCCGTTGCAAGATTTTCACGCCGAGCTGGTGGTGCGCTCTAGTTATGAGCCAAGCCAACCTGGTTGTCGGGTGAGTCGTCAATCGGCGATTGAAGTGCAGTTTGTTACGGATTTAGCCGATGTGGTGTTATTAAGTTTGCCAAGCCAATGCCAGTTGTTAGCAACCACGGTTGCAAATGCCCTGCAAGTTGCGGTCTTCGCAGCTCCTGGCAGTCATGGAAAGCAATGGGTTCTCGCCCAGAAAAACCTCGAGGCAGTGTTAACTTATCTAGGTCAACGGCAGATTTATCCGCGAGTTAGTTCTGAGCAATTCTATGCGGTTGCTTGGGTAAAACCAGCCGCACGCCAGCAACGTCAATTATCTCTGCAAGCAGCGCATTGGCTAGAACGTCAACAGCCAGCACATAGTTTTCAAGACGATGAGTTGGCGCTGTGGTTGTTTAATCCAGCGCTGACTGCGGCTGAGCTTACTGAATTGCATCAGTTACTGCTGCCATCGACAGTGCGTTTAAACATTGTGGTGGCGGGGACCGGTAACGTCGGTTCAGAATTTTTGGCTTTGTTGGCAAAACAGCAACAAGCATATGCTGGACAAATTGAACTACGTTTGGTTGGCGTGTTTAACTCCCGCCAAGCTTGTTTAAGCGATCAACTTGATACGCAGCTGTGGCAGCAAAGTTTGGCAGACGCCCCGGCATACCAAAAGCAAGATTTGATAGATTATCTGACCGGGTTACCCGACCCGAAGGTGTTGGTGGATATCACGCCAAGCCGCAGTTTTGCGGAAGATTATGCCGAATTTATTCAAACCGGCTGTCATTTGATTAGCGCGAATAAACAAGGCGTTACGTTGCCGCTGCCGCAATATCAGCGGATAGTAGCCGCAGTCGCAGAGCAACAAGTGAGTTGGCTTGCCAATACCACAGTGGGGGCAGGCTTACCGGTGCAACGAATTTTGCAGGAGTTGCAGAGCTCTGGCGATCGCATCCATCAAATAAGTGGGATATTTTCGGGCACGTTATCATGGCTGTTATGTAAATATGACGGCAGCGCACCATTTTCTGAGTTTGTGTTGCAAGCGCAGGCTGGCGGTTTAACTGAGCCAGACCCTCGCGATGATTTATCCGGCAAAGATGTTCAACGTAAACTTTTAGTATTGGCACGTGAGCTTGGCTTGAGCTTAGATATTAATGACATCACATTAACTCCGCTGCTGCCTGCAGGGCTGGGTGAGGGCAGTTGGAACGATTTTTGGCAACAGCGCGCTATGCTCGATGATTTTATGGCAACAACTTTTCAGCAAGCGCAAAACCAAGGCAAAGTGCTTCGATACGCCGCAACTTTGGCGGTGACTGACGCTGGCGTGCAAGCCAAGGTGGAATTATTAACCGTAGCGGTTGATCATCCACTGGCTGCCATTCAGGCCTGTGATAACGTCTTTGTCATTGAATCAGATTGGTACCAAGCCAATCCACTTGTACTAAAGGGGCCAGGCGCCGGTCGATTAGTGACCGCGGGTGGCATTCACGCCGATTTAGCGATTTTGGCCAAACAACAAATTGCTGCGGCAAAAGCCGCGAGACACAGTCAAGCACAAGCGGCGGCTTGGGCAAATCAACGGGCATAATTCTGCGGATTTAGCTTTGTTTAGAAAAAATCAAAAACGCCGAAGCAAAGCTTCGGCGTTTTGGTTTGGACGCTAGATTGGATTAGCCCTCATTGAATTCGTCAATATCGCATAAGCCTCAAGGGCGATGTTTACTGAGTTTTCGCTGCAAAGTTCGGCGATGCATTCCCAGTAACTTCGCTGTTTGACTGATATTGCCATCTTGCTGCTGTAGCACTCGTTGAATATGTTCCCATTCGACCTGATCAGTCGATAATAGCTCTTCGTCGGGTAAATCCTGTTCGGAAAATTCTGTTCCTTGCACTGCTGCAAGTAACATACTGAAATCCATAGGTTTGGTTAGGTAGTCGTCCGCACCTGCTTTGACCGCTTGCACGGCTGTGGCGATTGATGCAAACCCTGTCATCACTAAAATGCGACTCTCTGGCAATTGCTGACGCAATTGTGGCACATAAGCTAAGCCCGATTGTGTGCCAAACCTAAGATCAAGCACGTAACAATCCGCTTTTAGCACCAACAGTTCGCCAACGGCAACTGGAGTTGCAAAGCTGGAAACCTGATGACCGCATGCAACCAAACGGCGGGCTAAAGTGCGTAATAGGGTTTCGTCGTCGTCTAAAATCACGATATGCATAACGTTAATACGCTCGAAAAAGTATTCGGGTAATCAGGCCGCCTGAGGTCGCATTTTCGCGAGTCATTCGTGCCCCCAGTCTTTCTAATGACACATGAGCTAAAAATTGACCGAGCCCTAAACCTTGTTCACTCTGCTGCGGTATTTTGCCCAGTTGCCGTAATTCCTCAGTGGTTAAGCCACTGCCAAAGTCACGGATCTGCAAAATAAGCTGTTGCTGTTTCAACTGCAGATATAACTGCAACTTTGGGTTTTGTGCAGTCAGTGAGGCATCTGCAGCGTTGTCGAGAATATTAAAAAGAGCTGAGGTCCATGCCAAAGCATCTTTCGTGAGACAAGCGCTGTCATCGCATTCGGTGCTCAGTTCCATGCTGATGTCAGGTCGACTGACCAGCCATAATTGCAGTGCTTGTTGTACCACCTCTACAAGGGATTGTGGAGTGCTATCAGTGCTGCGCAATTTCTGTGCACTTTGCCGCAACTGTTGCACAATCTGCTGACATTTATGGATTTGCTGGTGTAAATCAGCTAATAACTCGGGTTCGCGGCCGCCTTCATTGAGTTCATCACTGAGCATTCCTAAGGTTTGTAATGGGCTTGCTAAATCGTGAGCGGCATTCGCTGCATAAGTCGCGACGGCGAGCATTTGCTCTTGGCGACCTTGTTGTTGTTGTAACACCATCAATTGCATCGATTTTTGTCGCACCAACTGCGCTTGCGCGCTGATAAACCAAGCAATTAATAAAGCTGATAAACCAAAAGCCCAGCCCATTTGCCACATATGTTGGTTAAACGGTTCGATCTGTAAATGGACATGCATCGGTTCAACAGTTTGGCCTATGCCAGTTTGCAGCAATAATGTGTAAATTGCGATGGCAATCAATGCCGTCAGGTAGGCCGCTTGTGCTGGCAACAGAACTGCCGAAATCGCGACGGGCAGCAACATGAGGGCGATTAATCCATTGCTTGCTCCTCCCGCTAACGCCAGTAAACAACACAGGATCGCTAAATCAAATAAAATGCTGAGGCCAAACAAACGTATGCTGTGAAGTGCTAGCTGCGGTAAATGAGGCCAGACTAAGTTTGAGCAGCAGTGCAAGGCTAGCAAAGCTAGCAATAAATACCAGTCAGCAACTGGATAGTTCAGGATGCAACCTACTATCGCGGCACTGAATTCTGCACTTAGCAAACCCCAACGAAATTTTTGTAATTGCAACATCTGTTGCGCCGGCGAAAGTTCAGGTGCCAGAGCCATTAAAGAAGTCATGAAAGATATCCGAAAAAAGACGGGAGCCAATGCTCCCGCTGCAAAAAACTTACGGATAGAGACTAACGTGGTTTGATGTTCGTGTCATGATGTTTTGCGGTGTATCTGTTCACCGCAAACAAAGATGATTGTTCATCCCCGGACCAGTCGCTCTGTGTGTAATATAACCACAGGCGATGACAACGGCTATGTGGCATATTGTCGCAGGTTTTCGCGGTTGTGTTATGGCTACAACTTATGGCTACAACGAACCTTGAGAATTTTCCATCTCTCCCTGATTGTTGTTTGTAACTCTGAAAGTCCGTGGCAAAGGGGGTCCGCACACATACTAGCCGCATAAAGAAAATTGAATAGTGTCAGAAATCTGGCATTTGTTGGTGCAATTTTTGGCACATAAGTTGCTGTAATGTTTTAGTAATTTGAATTGAGATAGCTAATCTCAGTCTCTTACCTAACCAAAATTAAAAAATTAAACATTACAAATTAGGGATTTACTCAAAATGCAAATCAATGCACAATCGGCAGCTAGCTCGGTATGGCTTGAAATGGCCAAGAAAAATAACCAAAACGGCTCAAGTGTTACCAGTAACAACCAGTCGACAAATGCTGACCGTGTGACCTTGTCGGAAGCTAGTTTAGCATTAGCCAGCGGTAAACCGGTGCAATCTGAACAATTAGCTTATGTGTGGCCAACGTGGCCAACCAAACCGGGCGGAGTCCGTCCTGAATCTTCTTAGTGTGGGGTTTTGTGTCTGCTGCAAATCGACTACTGAATATATTTGGCGTTGCAATGGCATTTATTGGTGCATTGCTCGCCATTTTTATGTATTCGGATGATGATTGGCGTTTGTTTTTAATCAGTCTTTTTTCTTTATCCTTTATTGCCATCGTCGATCACCGTGATCGCCATCTTTATCCAATCTTGTTATTGGTTCTTATCATTCGGACTTTAGAGTTTTTGTTTAGCCTCTCTTTAATTGAATTATTTGGCTTAACATTTTTATTGATGTCAGGATTACTTGATCTCATGTGTGCTTTTTTATTAGTCCACTACAGCCAAGAGCAATCGTTGCGACAATTATTTAAAATCCAAGGCCCTTCACGCTTGATGCCGCAGTTACATTGGATGGCCTTACTTCTTGGTTTTTCCTGTTTTTATCGACTTGCCGCATCAGCAGAGTTGATGGTTCATGAGCTCGATCCAGATTTTTTTGGCGGTGATATTCCCTTCTTTTTTGCAACAGGTCCGATAGCCATGACTATCTTTCGTGTTGCTATTGATACCTTACTTTGGTCTATGTTGCTTTTTCCACGAAAGTTCTCACAATTTACTCAGAAACGACCGAGAAACTTGTCCATCTAATCGTTGTCACTCTTTGTTTAAGTCCATGCCATTTTTATTCAGTTAGTCAGCGAGGTACGTTGTGTCCCATCGGGCTTATTTATTTTCATTAAGAATTGCACATGCGCTACGTGAAGTCGCAGCTGAGGGATATGGTAAATCTGAACTGAGTAAGGATTTATTGGCGGGGGTATCGGTTGGTATCATCGCTATTCCGTTAGCGATGGCGCTAGCGATAGCCAGTGGGGTGCCGCCACAATATGGCCTCTACACCGCGATCATCGCAGGTTTTTTGATCCCATTGTGCGGTGGCAGTCGTTACAGTATCTCAGGGCCTACCGCAGCTTTTGTCGTAATTTTATATCCGGTGGCGCAGAAATATGGGTTAAGTGGGCTATTACTGGCAACAGTGATGTCGGGAGCGCTGCTAGTCATGATGGCGATGATGCGCCTCGGCAGGCTTATTCAATATATCCCAGAAGCGGTAACCTTGGGATTTACCGCAGGTATTGCGGTAGTGATCGCGACTTTGCAATTAAAAGATTTTTTTGGCCTGCAAATCATTCAAATGCCCGAGCACTACATTGAGAAACTGCATGCTTTGTTACTTGCTGCTGATACTGGTCATTGGCCAAGTATTTTAGTTGCTAGCACGACACTTTGGCTTATGTGGTTTTGGCCCAAACTCCAAACACCTATCCCCGCACATTTGCCAGCTGTGTTGCTTGGTACCTTGGTGGCGGTGGTCTTGGCTTGGTTTGATTTGCCGGTGGAAACTATCGGCAGTCGTTTTCATTATGTTTCAGCCGACGGTGTGCAAATGGCCGGCATTCCCGATATGTTGCCGACATTTCTATTGCCTTGGCAACTGCCAGGTGCCGACGGTAATCCGCTAGTGTTGAGCTCGCAACTAGTGAAAGACTTATTGTCTGCAGCCTTTGCTATGGCGATGTTAGGCGCGATTGAATCGTTGTTATGCGCAGTGGTACTCGATGGTATGACCGGCCGACGGCACAGCGCCAATAGTGAATTACTGGGGCAGGGAATTGGCAATATTGTGGCACCATTTTTTGGTGGTATTACCGCGACAGCAGCGATTGCTCGCTCTGCAGCTAATGTTCGCGCTGGCGCGGTCTCGCCAATCTCAGCGATGGTGCATGCGTTAGTGGTGTTGTTAGCATTATTTGTGCTTGCACCTTGGCTTAGTTATTTGCCAATGCCTGCGATGGCGGCATTACTGGTGGTCGTGGCTTGGAATATGAGCGAAGCTCCAAAAGCTTTGCACTTAATCAACACAGCGCCACGCAGTGATATTTGGGTTTTCTTGGTTTGTTTTTCTTTTACTGTGTTATTTGACATGGTGGTTGCGATAACCTGCGGCATCATTATTGCGGCGCTGTTGTTTGTCAAAGAAGTTGCGGAAATGACCAAAGTCACTGATGTAAGTGAAAACAGTAAGTTAGTACCTGAAAAGCTGGCTGATGGACATAAAGTTTTTCGTATCTCTGGCCCATTGTTTTTCGCTGCGGCCGACCGAGTGTTTGCTGAACTTGCGTTGTTATGTCAATCCCAGCAACAAGTTGTATTGTTAATGGATGGGGTTTCGTTGCTGGATGCTGGCGGACTGGCAGCGATGCATAAATTCCTCAATCAATGTGAAGCCAAGCAGTGTCATGTATTGATGGTCGATTTACAATTTCAGCCACTGCGTACTTTAGCTAAAGCCAAAGTACGTCCTATTGAGGGGATATTGTCGTTTTATGCAACATTGCCAGATGCTTTAAGGCTTTTACCGAAAAGGCATGGTCAATGGGAGCAAGAGGATCAGGACTTTTTGCACGACTCTGGTTTATAACATCTATTCTTCATAGGAAAGTGCTGTGCTTTTTTCCTACAAGCGCAGCACTATTTATGCAACAAGTCATCATCTCTTATCAACGACGCTATTAGCACCCCGCAACAATAATTTGGGCTAATCGTAATCTTTGACATTTATGCCGTTGCAGTCTCGCGGCAACAACGATTAATAGTCTAAGCAAAACTACAATTCGAGCTGACCGCAGGTGTTGCTTCATGGCTTGATGAACGCAGAGATAACCATAAAATTTATTTAATATATATTCAAAGAAAACTGCTTTAAAATCCGCTACCTTTGCATGATTATCTAGGCTTATAAGCAGTAAATTCAGAATTAACTGCTGATTGTTGAAATAAAAATTCACAAAAACAGCATAATAATTCTTGAATCTGCATGATTAAGTCATTACACTGGCCGAGTTTTGCAGGCTTGGCCTCGTATTATTTGTTATTTGGGAGACTGACCTTCGATGTCATCACAAGTTACTGCGACTGAATTTCAACAATCCCCAGCCATCCGCAGTGCGGTATTAGGTGCTGCGGGTTATAGCGGTGTCGAGCTTTGTGCGCTTATCGCGCGCAACCCTTATTTTGAACTCTGTTACGCCTATGCCTCTGCGGGGCGTCAACCGGAGCCATTGTCTGCGCTTTACCCGCGGTTTAGCCAACAATTGGACATCATGGTACAGCCGTGGACCGATGCTGAAATTGATGCTATCACCGGTAAAGTCGATGTGGCATTTTTAGCGCTGCCGCACGAAGCCAGTGAAGAAGTCGCGCCAAAACTAATGGCCGCAGGTATTGTCGTTGTGGATTTATCTGGCGCATTTCGCTTAAAGGATCCTGCGCTTTATCCGCAATATTATGGTTATGCCCATCAGCAGCCAGCGTTGTTAGAGGATGCGGTGTATTCGTTGATGGAGTGGCTAGATAAACCATTGCCACAACTGATTTCAGTGCCAGGCTGCTACCCAACCGCGTGCTCATTGGCTCTGTTGCCGTTATTAAAAGCAGGTTTAGTGGCTGATGACTGTATTCCGGTGATTAATGCTACCAGTGGCGTCTCTGGCGCTGGGCGTAAAGCCGCGTTAAATACATCATTTTGTGAAGTCGGTTTAAATGCCTATGGCTTTTTCAAACATCGCCATCGCCCTGAAATTGAACAGAATCTTGGTCGTAAAGTTGTGTTCACCCCGCATTTAGGCAACTTTAAACGCGGCATTTTGGCAACGAGCGTGGTGACTTTAAAAGCTGGGGTCAGCCCAGAACAAGTGACGGCTGCATTTAAAGATGCTTACGCCAACAAGCCGTTGGTGCGTTTAATCGGTCGTTCGCCAAATGTTGCTGATGTTGAAGGGTTACCGTACTGCGACATTTTCTGGCAGCAAGATGGTGAGCAGGTGGTCGTGGTTTCTGCCATCGATAATTTATTAAAAGGCGCAGCGGCGCAAGCGATGCAAGCGGCAAACGTGAAATTTGCTAAACCAGAAATTGCTGGTTTGTTGCAAGGAGCTACTCATGGCTAAGACTCCTTTAGTTTTAAAAATGGGCGGTCGTTTGTTGCAAGACCAAAACGCCTTGGATGCGTTGTTAAAGGTTGTGGCGACTTTGCAAACTGAATATGCCTTGGTGTTAGTGCATGGTGGCGGTGATCAAGTGGATGCTTGGTTGCAAACCTTTGGCTTTAGTACGCAAAAAATTGACGGCCAACGGGTGTCGCCAAAAGAGCAAATGCCGGTCATTACAGGCGCTTTAGCGGGCGCGGTGAATGGCTTGATGGTCGCTCGAGCGCAAGTGCAAGGGCTGAATGCTGTAGGGCTAACGTTAGCCGCTGGTCGCAGTTTAAAGTTCAGCATCAATGAAAAACTTGGCGCAGTTGGTATTGCTAGCGCTAACGACGGAACTTTGATTAACACCTTGTTGCAGCAAGGCTTTGTTCCGGTATTCAGTTCTATCGGTCAAAGTGAGGATGGCCAGTTATTAAACGTTAATGCGGATATCGCCGCCGCTGCAATTTGTCAGTTAGTCCAAGGGCAGTTGGTCTTGTTGACTGATGTGCCAGGTATTTTAGATGGTGAAGGTCAGCTTATTAAGACCTTAACTAGTGCGCAAGCAGCAGAGTTAGTGCAAAGCGGAGTCATTAAAGGCGGCATGAAAGTGAAGCTTGATGCTGCGCTTGAAACAGCGGCAGCACTACGACGAAGTATTATTGTCGCCGGTTGGCAAAAGCCTGAAGATTTGTTGAAGCTGATGCAACAGCAGGAAGTCGGCACTTGCATCAGTCTCTAAACCCCCAGAAATCCGCTTAGCCTAAGGTCCTGGCTTTCACTGTCAGGACCGCCAAGTCGATTTCCCCAATAAGGAAGCCGCCACGCGGTCATGCAGTGTGAAGTATGAGTAAATTAACCCAGCTATTGTGTCTGGCCGATTTAAACAAAGATCAACTCAATGGACTTTTGGAGTTAGCGCTGGAAATTAAACGCCAGCCTGCGCAATATCAGCATGCGCTTGCCGGTAAAAGCATTGCGCTATTGTTTGAAAAACCGTCCTTGCGCACCCGAGTAAGCTTTGATGTCGGAATTAATAAACTGGGTGGGCATAGTGTTTATCTTGACCAACAAAACGGTGCTTTGGGCGTCCGTGAAACCGTTGAAGATTTTGGCAGTAATTTGGCGTGTTGGACCGATGCCATCGTTGCGCGGGTCTATCAGCAAAAAACGCTAGAGCAATTAGCCGCCAGTAGCAAAAAGCCAGTGATTAATGCGCTCAGTGATTTGTATCATCCATGCCAAGCCTTGGCTGATTTACTGACCTTAAAAGAACATTATGCGGACTTGACGCAGGTGCATTTAGCTTTTGTTGGTGATGGCAATAATGTGTGTAACTCATTGTTATTGGGTGCCGCTATTTTGGGCATGCGCATGACAGTGGTAACACCAGAAGGTTTTGCACCCAATGTTATGGTGCAACAAAAAGCCTTGGCCTTTGCCAAAACAAGCGGAGCTAAACTGCTGTTTAGCTCAGATTTAGTAGCGATTGCGGATGCCGATGCGGTATATACCGACACCTGGTTATCGATGGGTAGCAAAAATGATCCTGCAGCCATTGAACCGCTCTTTCGCCCATACCAAATTAATAGCGATTTAATGCAGCGTTTTTCGCTGAAACATTTTATGCATTGTCTACCTGCCCATCGCGGTCTAGAAGTGACCAGCGAGGTATTAGATAGTGCACAATCTTTAGTCTTACAGCAGGCAGAAAACCGCATGCATGTGCAAAATGCCGTTCTGGTTAATATTTTCAGTTGAGGTTAGGTCATGAGTGAATTGAAAAAAAATGTGAAAAAAGTCGTATTGGCATATTCAGGCGGTCTGGACACTTCGGCCATTGTGCCTTGGTTAAAAGATAACTATGACTGCGAAGTGATTGCTTTTGTTGCTGACGTCGGTCAAGGCGCAGAAGACCTTGCCGGCGTTGAAGAAAAAGCGATTAACTCAGGTGCGAGTAGCTGCTATGTGGTCGATTTAAAAGAACAATTCGTCAATGAAGTGATCTATCCAACCCTCAAAGCTGGCGCGGTTTATGAAGGCCAGTACCTGCTTGGTACATCAATGGCTCGGCCGATTATCGCCCGTGCCCAAGTTGAGTTGGCATTAAAGCTTGGGGCCGATGCGTTATGTCATGGTTGTACCGGTAAAGGCAACGATCAAGTGCGTTTTGAAGGAGCGTTTGCTGCCTTAGCTCCGCAATTAAAGGTGATTGCGCCATGGCGTGAGTGGGAGTTTAACTCTCGTCAGTCATTACTCAACTATTTAGCTGAGAAAAATGTACCAACCACAGCAACCGCAACCAAAATCTATAGTCGCGACGCGAATTTATTCCACATTTCCCATGAAGGTGGTGAACTGGAAAACCCATGGAACGAACCGTCAGATCAAGTCTGGATGTGGACCAATTCACCGGAGCAAGCGCCAGACAAAGCCGAGTACCTGCAACTGAGCTTCGAAAAAGGCGAGTTAAAAGCGATTGATGGTCAAGTCGTGAGTGGTGTTGCTGCTATCGAGCAACTGAATAAAGTCGGTTCAATTCACGGTGTCGGTCGTATTGATATCGTGGAAAACCGCTTGGTTGGCATGAAATCTCGTGGCTGCTACGAAACCCCTGGCGGTACTATTATTGTCGCGGCATTGCGGGCACTGGAATCCTTGGTTTATGACCGTACGTCATTAAAATATCGCGAAGAAGTTGGTTTAGAGTTCGCTCAGTTAGTCTATGACGGTCGTTGGTTTACCCCATTAAAAGACGCGTTGTTGGGCGCTGTTAATGCACTTGCTGATCAGTTAACCGGTGATATCGTGGTGAAACTGTACAAAGGCCAAGTGACTGTTGCCAAACGTCGTTCGCCAAATAGTTTGTACTCAGAAGCGTTCGCCACCTTTGATGGTGACGAAGTTTACAATCAAAAAGATGCGGCTGGTTTTATCAGACTTTATAGTTTGGCTAGTCGGATCCGCGCACTGCACCAGCAATAAGGCAAGCAATAAGACCAGCAATACACTGTTGTGCCAACAATAGTGGGCAGTTTGTCAGTGTTCGTGAATAAGAATGCAGCAATCTCGACTGAGGTTGCTGCATAATTCATTGTTAGAGTAGCGATATTAAGTCACAGGAGAGCCAGTCATGGCGATGTGGGGCGGGCGTTTTCAAGAAGCCAGTCTGGAAGAGTTCCGGGCATTTAACGATTCACTTTGTTTCGATTATCAATTAGCACAACAAGATATCGCTGCATCACGCGCTTGGGCCGTAGGCCTAGCAGCTGCTGGCATTATTACAGCTGATGAAGCGACTGCTTTAGACCAAGCGTTGGCAGAACTGGCAGCGGAAGTTGCGGCAAATCCAAAGTTGCCTTTGCAAACCCAAGAAGAGGATATCCATAGTTGGGTTGAAGCGAAACTCGGTGAAAAAATTGGTGCAATAGCCAAAAAATTGCATACTGGCCGCAGCCGCAATGATTTAGTAGCAACGGATTTGCGATTATGGACTCGGTTGAACGCACTAAGTGTGCGCCAAGCAATGCTTGGGGCCATCGGCGCTTTATTAAAATTTGCCGAAAGCCATCAAGGGCTGGTAATGCCAGGTTTTACTCACTTACAACGGGCGCAGCCGGTGTTGGTAAGTCACTGGGCATTGGCTTATATCGAAATGTTCCGTCGTGATTTGTCGCGCTTAGACGATGCGCTTAAACGCTTAAATGTTTGTCCGCTCGGCAGCGGCGCTTTAGCTGGAACCGGCGTAGCGATTGACCGCCATGCTTTGGCGGCTCGACTTGGGTTTGCTCATGCTGCAGCCAATAGTTTGGATGCAGTGTCGGATCGAGATTATGTCGTTGAGTTGTCCGCGGGTGCTAGTCTTTGTTTAACCCACTTATCCCGGTTATCAGAAGATGTGATTTTCTTCTGTTCAGGGGAAGCGGGATTTTTCAAACTCGGGGATGCGATTTCTAGTGGTTCGTCATTAATGCCACAAAAGAAAAACCCTGACGTGTTTGAATTGCTGCGCGGTAAAACCGGGCGGGTACTTGGCCATTTAGTAGCAATTTTGCACGTATTGAAAGGGTTGCCGCTGGCTTACAACAAAGATATGCAAGAAGACAAACAAGGCTTTTTTGACTTGATGGCGACTTGGCAGCAGTGTTTGTTGGTGCTTGCAACCGTGTTACCGCATTTAACAGTCAATGCGGATCGTTGCCGCAAAGCCGCTGAACTTGGCTATAGTAACGCCACAGATTTGGCCGATTATCTGGTCGGCAAAGGCATCGCTTTTCGGGATGCCCACGAGTTATCAGGTGAATTAGTATTAAAAGCTTCTGCTCAGCAAATTCCGTTAGAAGCACTAACGTTGGCTGAACTTCAACAAGTCTGCCCACTGATAGCAGAGGATGTATTCGCTGCTTTAACTATCGAAGCTGGCTTGGCAAAACGTTCGGCATTTGGTGGCACTTGCCCAACACAAGTGCAAGCGGCAGTTATTGCAACTCGGGCATGGTTTGATACCGAAAATTAAGCAAATGCGCTGAGCTAGTTTGGAACACTTAATTGTCAGTCTGCTGGTTAGTAGCAATAACTAACCACGCTCAAAAGTGCTTTTGAGCTGAAGCTGAAATAAAAAACCACCGTCTGCAAACGGTGGTTTTTCTATTTACCCTTTAACCTTAGCGGAATATGTCAATTTCCGTTGGTTTTTGTGCATCCAGCGGATTGGAGGTTGCCGGCTGTGCATATTGCGTGGGTTCAGTGCCTTGTTTGAAAAACTCAAATTCACTGCTGTCGTCGGCTGTTTGGCTGAGTAAGCCCGTTGCTCGGTCGATCCGCACTGACACAATACCGGCAGGTGTTGTTGGCTGGTTTTGGGGGATATCTGCCAGCGCAAAGTCAGCAAAGGTTTGCCAAGCAGGCATTGCTGTTTTAGCGCCAGACTCGCTACCTGAGATTTGGTCATTGCCTAAGTTGGTATTCCAAGCACTGCGTCCTAAGATACTTTCAGCGTCATCAAAACCAACCCATGAGGTTATCACTAAATCAGGGGTGAAACCGCTGAACCACGTATCTTTAACATCGTTGGTTGTGCCTGTTTTTCCAGATAAATCATGACGTTTTAGTGCTTTTAATTTCGCAGCAGTACCTTCATAACCTTTGCCGCCCCAGATAGCACTTTTCATCGCCTCAGAAATTAAAAAGGCATTTTCTGCAGAAATAACTCTCGGCGCATATGCTGCTTGTTCAAGTCCTGCAACTGCAGCAGACCCCGGTGTTACTGCATCTTGGCCTGTAATGGTTTCTGCAGTAGTGGTAGGGGTGTCGCTGGAAGCCGTAGCGGTTGATTCTGTTGGGCAATCGTCACACACCGCGACTGTCTTATGTTCATAAATCAGATTGTTTTGGTCATCCAGAATTTTGGTAATGATGTATGGCTTTACCTGATATCCGCCGTTGGCGAATACAGCATAGCCTGTCGCTAATTCCATTGGCGTTAATGAAGCAGAACCTAATGCTAAGGTTTGATTTCGAGGCAGATCATTGCGATGAAAGCCAAATTTAGCCAAGTGTTCAATCGCATTGTCCACGCCCATACCACTTAATAAACGAATAGAAACCACGTTTTTAGATTTCGCTAAAGCCGCGCGCATCCGGATGGGACCGTCGTATTCATCGGGCGAGTTCTTTGGTCGCCATGCTTGCCCAGAGCCTTCATCCCATTCGTGAATTGGCGCATCATTGATCACTGACGCCAAGGTATAACCATGCTCTAAGGCTGCTGAATAAATGAACGGCTTTATATTAGAGCCGACTTGGCGGTTGGCTTGAGTGACCCGATTGAATTGTGTTAACGCAAAACTATATCCGCCAACCAATGCTCGAATCGCACCATCTTTCGGGTTCATCGCCACCAAAGCACTGCTGGCCTGTGGTAATTGACTTAGACGCCATTCGCCAGCAGTATCGCGGACATAAATTAACATGCCAGGCGCAAGGATTTGTCCCGCTTGCTTAGGAGGGTTCCCTTGCCGCTCTTGGCTGATGTAAGGGCGAGCCCAATGCATTTGCTCCCAAGCGATTTTTGCTTTACGGCCGCCTCCCAATAGAATATCAGCACTTTGCGTTGCTACTGCGGTGACAATTGCAGGGGTTAATTTTTCAATACTGTCTTGCTCATCGAGCAGGGCAATCATTGCCGCTTCTGATAAAGGTTTTTCTTCTGTAAAGGTAATACTGCCATCAGAATTCTCAACCCGAGTGGCAGGCCATAGGGTTTTGATTGGTCCACGATAACCATGACGCTCATCATAAGCATGCAGATTGTTCTGCAATGCTTCAACAGCCTTTCCTTGTTGTGCAGAATTAACTGTGGTGAAAACTTGGAAACCTTTCGAGTAGGCCTCTTCTTCGCCATATTTGGCGACAACCTCTTGTCTTACCATCTCAGCTAAATAAGGTGCAGATGCGGTAGTTTGTGCGCCATGTAACTTGGACATAATTGGCGTTTGAATGGCTTCGTCGTATTGTGCTTTGGTGATGAAGTCCATTGTTAACATGCGGCCTAATACAATATTACGTCTTGCTCTGGCACGACTTGGCGATCTGACGGGGTTGAGCACCGACGGTGCTTGCGGTAAACCGGCGATGATGGCGATTTCAGATAGCGTCAGATCTTGAATGTTCTTGCCAAAATAGACCTGGGCTGCCGCGCCAACGCCAAAAGCCCGCTGACCAAGCTCAATACGGTTTAAGTAAAGTTCTAAAATTTCATCTTTACTGAGTAGTTCTTCGATATGAAAAGCCAAAAATACTTCTTTCACCTTGCGGATGATTTTTTTCTCACGCGTTAAAAAGAACAACCTGGCTAACTGTTGGGTAATAGTACTGGCGCCTTGGCTGTAGTCACCAGTAGTGGCGACTACGGACGCTGCACGAAATACCCCGATAATATCGATACCAGGATGCTCGTAAAAGCGCGAATCTTCAGTGGCAATAACCGCTTTAATGAGTAGCGGGGGCATTTCCGAGATTTTTAATGGAATACGGCGTTTTTCACCAAATTGTGAAATAAGTTCGCCATCCTCGCTGAATACTCGCATAGGAGTTTGCAGCCGGACATCCTTCAAAGCCTCAACACTGGGAAGGTCATCTTTCACGTAAAGATAGGCCCCGAATACAGTTAAGACACCCAATAACAAGCCGATTAAGCCAATGATTAACAGTTTTTTAAGCCAAGACACTGAATAGCCCCAATTTTTACTCCCATTTACCAAAATAGGCTGCTAGTATAAATTCATTAGCAGTCGTTAATAAGCTTGTACACAATTATGAAACGACAGAGCTAAAACCTAAAACGATAATAATCATAAATTAAAAACGGCTGCAGGAAGCTATGATAAATCGGTTGTTTCATGCAAAAAACCCTCTAATTTTAGGGGTAGATATTGGTGCGCACACCGTTAAGGCTGTTTTGCTCAGTCAGCACGGAGCGCATTATAAAGTAGAAGCCTTCGCAATAGAACCTATGATTAAGGGCTCTATGAACGAGCGCGAGATCCAGGATATTGAAGCTGTGGGGAGCATCATCAGCAAAATCCGGAAAAAAATTCCAAAAGCGGTTAAGTTTGCTGCTGCGGCTGTTTCAGGGTCGACGGTGATTACTAAAATAATTTTTATGGATGCTTCATTAACTGAGGCGGAATTAGCTAGCCAAATCGAAGTGGAAGCTGACAGTTTAATTCCTTATCCGCTGAGCGAAGTCAGCATGGATTTCGAAAAGCTTGATGTGAATCCAAACGACCCATCTAAAGTGAACGTATTGTTAAGTGCTGCGCGGACAGAGAGCGTGCAGGCTCGCGTTACTTCCTTAGATGCGGGTGGTTTTACTGCTAAGGTTGTTGATGTTGAGAGTTATGCTTTAAGCCGTGGTGCAGAATTGTGTCTGAAGCAATTACCGGCGGATGCTAAAGATAAAGTAGTTGCAGTGGTTGATATTGGCGCTACGATGACGCTAATGAGCATCATGGAAGGCGGTAAAACTCTTTACACTCGCGATCAAATGTTTGGCGGTGAGCAATACACGAAGAGCATTATCTCTTATTACGGCAAATCGTATGACGAAGCTGAGTTAGCTAAAGTTAACGATGAATTACCGCCGAACTATACATTTGAAGTGTTAGCCCCGTTCCAAACCATGCTACTGCAGCAAGTTCGTCGTGGTATACAAATGTATTTGACCACTTCAGGCCGTGATAATATTGATTATCTGCTGATTTCTGGCGGCACCAGTATGATTGAGGGTGTGGACAAACTATTGACCGATGAGCTTGGGATCCATACTGTCGTTGCTAACCCTTTCCTGCGCATGGAAGTCGGCACTGCAGTTGATAAAACACTCCTCAATCAATATGCTCCACAACTGATGGTTGCTACAGGTCTGGCGTTACGGAGTTTCTCGACATGGCATATTTAAACCTACTGCCTTGGCGTGAGGCGCAAAGAAAGCAGCAACAAGCCCGTTTTGTAACGATGCTGTCGGTAACAGGTGTTGTGACCTTTTTGGCTGTATTTGGTATTAGCGCAATTTTTAGTGCAAAAGTAGAAGGCCAAAACAGCAGAAACAATTACCTGCAAAGTGAAATTACTATTCTCGACCAGCGAATCGTTGAAATTAATCAACTGGAAGAGAAAAAGAAAAATCTACAACGTCGTATCGAGTTAATTGCTGAATTACAACGCAGTCGAAACCTGGGTACTCAAATTATGGATGAAATTGCCAAGGTTGTTCCTGCTGGCGTTTATCTCTCTAGTTTAGAGAAAAAAGGGCCATCATTGCTGTTGGTCGGTAAATCGGAATCAAACAACCGTTTGTCCAACATGCTGCGCTCAGTTGAAAGCTCCGAATTATTGTCAGATCCGTTGCTCGAATTTATTGAAGCGGGTCAAGATTCTAGCCAATTGTTAAGTGATTTTAAAATGCATTTGATGGTTAAAGGCTTCGAGTCTGTGCAAGGTCCTGCCAAAACTGCAACGCCTGTTACCCCCGCAGGAGGCACAAAATGAGTTTCAATATCAATCTAGATGAACTCAATAATCTAGACCCCGCTGATATGGGGTCGTGGCCATTGGCTGCTAAGATTATTGTGTTGATTTTATTAAGTGCGTTGATTTCTGTTTTTAGTTATTACCTATTGGTTGATGAAAAAATCACGATGCTGAGAAGTTCTGAAGCCAAAGAGATAGAGCTTCGTCAGGTTTATCGCAGCAAATATGCAGCGGCTGTTAATTTAGAACTGTATAAGAAGCAAATGATCGAAATGGAAGAAACGTTTTCTTATTTGTTAAAACAGCTTCCAGCCACGCATGAGACTCCAGGTTTATTGGACGACATAACTTATGCCGGTACTTCTACAGGTTTAACTTTCGTTAAGATTAACTGGATGCCAGAAATCGAGAAAGAAGAGTTTTACACTGAATTACCAATTAAAATTGACGTTGTAGGGGATTATCACCAGTTCGGTAATTTCGTCAGTGAAGTTGCGAAATTACCGCGGATTGTATCATTGCACGACTTCTCAGTCACAATGGATAAAGATGAGCGTCTGATCTTCAACGTGGTTGCTAAGACCTACCGCTATAAGGAGACTCCTTGATGCGTATGCGTTGGTCTGTAATTTGTTTGAGTCTGGTATTAAGTGGATGTTACGATGATGTCAGCGAAATCCAGCAATTTATGCGTACAGTAAAATCGGCGACGCCTTCAAGTATCCCTAAGTTGCCTGAAGCTCAGCCATTCGTGCATATTAGTTATCAATCTGCTAATGCTCGGAGTCCATTTAGTGAACCGAAACCTGAAGCGATTCAAGAGAAATTTACACAGTCGCAGGACTGCTTAAGCCCAGATCCAACGCGTCGTAAAGAGCCGCTCGAGAAATTTGCTCTCGATAACTTAAAGATGCGGGGAACTTTGGGTGACCAAGCAGATATTTGGGCTTTGATAGAAGCAAGTGATAAATCATTGCATCGGGTCAGTAAAAATAACTATTTGGGCTTATTCCATGGTCGCGTTATTAACGTAGATCCACAACAGGTAGAATTGTTGGAATTGATCCCAGATGGTGCTGGTTGCTGGAAAGAACGAACCACATTACTGCAGATGGCTGAGTCTTCAGCTACCGCTGCAGAGCGCAAATAAAGGTGTGTGAGAAGACTATGGATAATAAAACTAAAACTACAAACCAGACCATGCGGCTGACTCGTTGGATGCTGAGTTTCTTGTTATTAACTTCAGTGCCAGCAATGGCAGTGCCTTTATTGTATGACGTGCGTTATAACCCACTGAATACCGGCGAAACGGAAATCGAGTTTATTTTCGATGAAGATTTACCTGCAGAGCCATCAGTTCAAGTTTATAACGACCCATCGCGTATTGAATTGACTTTTGCTGACGCCGACTTCGAAGAAAAACTTGCTGAAGTTGCAATTGAAAAAGCTGGTGTGAAAAGTGCTCGATCTGAATTCTTCCAAGAAGGTTTTAGAACGTCAGTATTTCTAGATCATTTGAAGTTGTATCGTACTCGTGTCAAAGGCAATATCTTCTATTTGCAAATTAGCGATAACACAAATGCTGTTGACGCAGCTGAAAATACTAGTCAGGTCGCTGCAACTTATATCAACCGAGTACAAGCGATTGATTTCCGTCGCGGTGAAAAAGGCGAAGGTAAAGTCCTTGTTTTCTTAAAAGAAAATACTGCTGCGGTCGATGTACGTGAAGAACTAGGCAAAATTTACGTTGAGTTCCACAATACTGATATTCTAGATGATTTGTTGTACCAACTAGATGTCATGGACTTTGGAACTGTAGTTAAAGGGATTGAAACGTTCAAAGAAGGTGCATTAACTCGCATTATTATTGAGCCGACATCAGCTTTTACTTATACCTACCAGCAGCTTGATAACATCTTTAGTTTGAATGTCGAAAAAGACACAACTGCAGCCGGTTTTATGCAAGGTGGTAAAGAATATAAAGGCCGTGCCATCTCGTTGAACTTCCAAGACATTCCTGTTCGCACAGTATTACAAATCATCGCAGACTATAACGGCTTCAACTTAGTAACGAGCGATTCGGTAACAGGCAATATTACCTTGCGTCTTGATGGCACTCCTTGGGATCAAGCGTTAGACATGGTGCTGAAAGTCCGTGGTCTTGATAAGCGTATGGACGGTAATATCTTAATGATTGCGCCGACCGATGAATTGGCGGAACGTGAAGCCAGAGAACTTCAGGCTCGTCAGAAAGTTGAAGAGTTAGAAGCACTTTATTCTGAGTTTATTCCTGTAAATTATGCTAAAGCGACTGATTTGTCTAAGCTGTTGAGTACTAAAGATTCGTCGTTATTGACGGCTCGTGGTGTGGTCTCTGTGGATGAGCGTACCAATACAATTCTGTTAAAAGATACTGCTAAGGCTATTGAGAACGTCCGTCGTTTAGTTGAACGTTTAGACGTGCCTGTGAAACAAGTCTTGATAGAAAGCCGTATGGTTACAGTAAAAGACAGCGTTGCTGACGAAATGGGTTTACGTTGGGGTTTTAACGATCAACAAGGTAGTAAAGCAATCGGTGGTACTGCTGCGGCAGCGAACTCTTTAGCAAATGGTGCAATCCCTGCATTGGATAACCGTTGGAATGTGAACTTGCCTGCAACCAATACCGGTGCTGGTAAGATGGCATTCCATATCGCGAAATTGGGTGATGGGACATTAATCGATCTTGAATTAAGTGCTTTGGAAGAAGAGAACAAAGCTGAGATTGTCGCGTCACCACGAATTTCAACAGCTAACCAAAAACTAGCGCGGATTGAACAAGGTATTGAAATTCCTTATACCCAAGCAGCTTCCAGTGGTGCGACTACCGTTGAGTTCAAAAAGGCAGTTTTGAGTTTAGAAGTAACTCCACAAGTGACGCCAGATAACAAGATTATTCTGGATCTAACGGTGACTCAAGATACTGAGGGTAAAGTGGTACCTACAATTGGCGGTAGCGCGGTTGCTATTGATACCCAACGTATCACAACTCAAGTCTTAGTTGATAACGGTGAAACTATCGTGCTTGGTGGTATTTACCAACAACAAACAGTGAAAACAGTGGCGAAAATTCCAGTACTGGGCGATATCCCTTATGCTGGTGTATTATTCCGTCGCAATTACGATAAAACCGAAAAGAAAGAGCTGTTAATTTTCGTAACACCGAAGATTATCAACGAGAACCGCTAAGACTATTTGCGGGGGCCGAGCGGCTCCCGCAAAATTTCACTTGCTATGATCTTGGCATTACTGCCATAATTCAGCGCTTCGAATTTTCACGGGAGCTTTTAGGTCCTGATTTTAACCCTCTTGAGTTAGCTGATTAGCATTACGACATATGGCAGAGAAACGCAATATCTTCCTCGTTGGCCCAATGGGCGCGGGAAAAAGTACCATTGGCCGTCACTTAGCAGAAATGCTGCACCTTGAATTTTATGATTCAGATCAGGAAATTGAGCGCCGTACAGGTGCCGATATCGCTTGGGTATTTGATCTTGAAGGCGAAGCAGGTTTCCGAGTGCGTGAAGAAAACGTCATTGAAGATCTGACAGGTATGCAAGGTATTGTGCTTGCGACTGGCGGTGGCTCAGTGCTGAGTAAAGAAACACGCAACCGTTTGTCGGCTCGTGGCATTGTCGTTTACTTAGAAACGCCAATTGAAAAGCAAGTCGCTCGGACGCAACGCGATAAACGTCGCCCATTGCTGCAAACCGAAGAGGCGCCACAGCATGTGTTAGAACGTTTGGCGGCAGAGCGAAATCCTCTTTATGAAGAGATCGCTGATTTTACTATCCGCACTGACGAGCAAAGCGCACGTTCAGTTGCTAATCAAATTGTAGAACAACTGGGTTTCTAACCTTCCAGTGTAGGGGGACTGTTCATGGAAAAAGTTGCGGTTCAACTTGGCCAACGCAGTTACCCCATTCTTATCGCTGCAAATTTGCTGGCAAGTGCCAAGCAACAGCCAGAATTCTCTAGTCTTTGGCAATATCGTCAAGTGGTTATCATAACCAATCCGACGGTTGCACCATTGTATTTACCAGCCTTACGTTTGTTGTTTAGTTCTGCAGAACTTCATGAGTTCTTGATAGCTGATGGTGAGGCTTTTAAGACTTTACAAACATTCGAACAAGCAACTAGTTTTTTGCTTGAACACAAGATTGCCAGAGACGCTTTATTGGTCGCGCTTGGTGGTGGGGTGATTGGTGATTTAACTGGATTTGTAGCCGCTTGTTATCAACGTGGTGTGGAGTTTTTACAAATCCCGACCACTTTATTGTCTCAAGTTGATTCTTCAGTTGGTGGTAAGACCGCGGTTAATCATCCACTCGGTAAAAATATGATTGGGGCTTTCAAACAGCCGCAAGCCGTACTCATAGATCCACTTGTCCTTAAAACGCTGTCACAACGTGAATTTGCGGCAGGTATGGCCGAAGTTATTAAATACGGCTTGTTAGGCGATGCCGAATTTTTCTCTTGGTTACAAGTGAAGCATTTGCAAATTAGAAGCCAAGAACCAGCAACTTTGGCATTAATGATTCATCGCTGTTGTCAGCTAAAAGCTGATATTGTGAGTCGCGATGAAACAGAGCAAGGCGAGCGCGCATTACTTAATCTCGGCCACACCTTTGGTCATGCGATCGAGGCGTGGTTAGGTTACGGTACTTGGTTGCACGGTGAGGCCGTTGCTGTGGGGATGCTAATGGCTGCCAAACTTTCGGCAAGTCGTGGCAGTATTGCAATGTCCGCTGTTGATGAATTGACCAAATTATTAAACGCTTTTGATTTGCCGACATTGCCGCCGCCAGGCATGCGTATAGAACATTTTTTACCTTATATGAAAACCGACAAAAAGGTAAAAGCAGGGAAAATGCGTTTTGTATTGCTCCAGCAGTTTGGTCATGCAGTTTTGGTTGATGACGTATCCGAATTAGAACTTAACCAGGTGTTTGCTGAATTCCATGTCTGATTTACAAACCAAGCTCAAAACAATGCAGGGATTGTTGCCTTCGCAACGGCAGTGGATGGAGCGTCTTACGTTCCAACTGGAGTTTAACCCCTATCAATTGGTGCATATCGTTGGTGGTTTAGGTACTGGGAAATCTACCCTATGTTTAGCGATTGCCGAGTTACTGTCGGATCATTTCAATCTGGCATTACTGAAAGTTGAACCGGGTTTACCGGCCTTTTTAATCCGTCAGCATTTATTGGAATCTTGGTTTGGGTTTTGCCCAGATGGCAACAAGCCATTAATGCAATTAATTGGTGAGCGCCAATCCAATTTGCCATTGGCGCTGGTTTTGGATCAATCCGAAAATGTTCCAAGTGAAATTTGGGCCGAATTATCTCAAGTTCCTTGCCTTGTAGTTGCCGCTTCATTGCAAGCTGACTCCCATGCGGAATTGAATTTACCCCTTGCGCCTATCACTTTAGAAGATGCTGAGCAGCTTTTGCAAGGGCATGCTTTTAGCACATTAACAGTGGCTGATCGTTTAGACCAAGCTGAAGGGAATCTTCATGTGCTGCTTGACCCTGCCACTAAGCCTAAACTTCAGACTCACGACCGTAAAACACCCGCAAAGCCAGCTTCGGTATGGCCACCATTAGTTACTTTTTTGCTGGGGATGATGGTCATTGGTGCCGTTGTGGTATTTTGGTTTTGGACCGAGCGAGATTTACGCCAGCAACCAGGTGTTGGCCAATTAACATACTTACCACAAGAAGAAGAAATTGCGGCACCCGCAATTGTCGAAACTAAAGTAAAACAGGTCGAGAGCAAGAAAGTTGTCAAAGAACTTGTCGATAAACTAGATGTAGTCAAAGGTGATGCTGGCTCGGTCGCAAGTGGAATGGCGCTGCCTGAGCGCTTTGATGACAGTACTGACACTAATCACTTACCTGTTGCTATTGATAGTGAAACCGTCGCTGCGAAAACTCAGTCAGCAACAGAGGGGGGCGAAGAGCTACAAGTTGTTGATGCCAAGCCGATTGTCGAAGTTAACCAATCTGGGTCTGAAGATTCTTTGCCAGAAAGTACCACTACAGTTGCTGACACATTACCGACGAAAGAAAATGCAGAGCGCCAAGCTACGGTTACGACAGATGAGCTACCTAATTCAACAGATTTGCCTGCAAGCCAGCAATTAGCGCCAGAGACAACATTTGAAGATGAAATTGCTGCAGAACTACAAACCAGCCAAACAGTTAAGTCTTCGGTAACTGAGACGGTTACTGCACAAACCAATGAGCTTCCTGTAGTTGCAACAGACGCCGATGAGTTAGCTAGCGAGAGTGATGATGCATCGGTAAAAAATGCGACAGCTAACCAAAATGCAAATTTCCGTTTCAGTGAAGCTGAATTACTAGGGCTCTCTACTGACGCAAAAGCTCTTCAGCTTGTAGTATTTTCTAACGAAAATGCACTAGATAGCTTTAAACAGTCATATCCGAAATTACAGACATTGACCTATGCGCGGACCAAAAATGGTCAGAAGCAATTGGTTGTGGTGATGGCGCCATTTAATGATGCTGCGCTTGCCAAATCGAAGATTAGCGCATTGCCTGCTGCGTTTCAAAACGCATTTGTGAAATCAATTGCTGAAATCCACAGTGAAATTAGTGCCAACTAGTAGGGAAACTTTGGGTGAGCAAAGCAGTTAAAATCAAGAAACAACGTGCTTTCTTGAAATGGGCAGGTGGTAAATTCAATTTGATTGAGTCAATCAATCAACATTTGCCCGAGAGTGAGTGTTTGGTTGAACCTTTTGTTGGTGCTGCTTCTGTTTTCTTGAATACAAAGTTCGACCGCTATATCTTAAATGATATCAATGCAGATCTGATTGATATGTATAAGATCCTGCAGACAAATGCCGCTGAGTTTATTAAATATTCTCGGGAGTGGTTCAGCCCAGAGTTTAACGAAAAAGCTAAATATTTTGAAATTCGTCAGCGTTTTAATTTATGTACTGATAGTTTCGAACGAGCGCAGCTGTTTTTGTATTTAAATCGCCATTGTTTTAACGGTTTATGTCGATATAACCAGTCCGGTCAGTTTAACGTGCCGTTTGGCAAATATAAAAAGCCGTATTTCCCTGAAGCTGAATTATGGTTTTTTGCGGAAAAATCGCAGTTAGCAACCTTTACTTGTCAAAGTTATCAGCAAGTTTTTGCAAGTTTGCCGCAGGATAGTGCCGTTTACTGCGATCCACCATATGTGCCATTGTCAAAAACTGCGAGTTTTACTTCCTACGCCAAAAATAGCTTTGGGCTGGATGATCAAGCTGATTTAGCATCTTTGGCTGAAATTGCGCAAAAGCAAGGGCATCGCGTGCTGATTAGCAATCATGATACAAGCTGGACGCGAAAGATCTATCAAGGTGCTCAATTGCATACTATTCAAGTCGGAAGATCTATTAGCCAAAAAGGGAGTACTCGAGGTAAAGTCGCTGAATTATTCGCACTGTATCGATAAATTCAGTACTCAAAAGGAGCGAATTAATTTGCTGCTGCCGGTGAGTTCATCCGATTAAGCAATTCAAGTAAATCGATAAAATGAAATTGAGTCGAGCGGCTTTGACCTTGGAACCAAGATAACCAGCTTTGCTGCGGTACCGCAATACATTGCATCACCAATTGCGTAGAACCTTGTTCGTTGATTTGCATGACATTATTGCAATCAGCAATGGTTTCGTTGTGCTTACTAGATTCCACTGCCCAGAATGCGCTGCTTAATCCTGCAATCAGCAATCCTGCCTTGGCTAGACTAAATGTTTTCATTTCTAGACCATTTCCATTTGATTATAAAACAAGCGGATTATAACGTTGAACTTGGCTCGTAGCAAGCATACGACTAAAAAGCAACAGTTAACCAAATTGGTTAACTGTTGGAGTAGGGCAGAGCTTTTAGATAATTTTTATTATTAGAATGATTTAGTAACGCTAAATACGGCTCTGTTGTCGCAGATCGCGCATTCGGCAGAATCGTCAATATCGGTACCAACATATTTCAACTGCACCGAAGTATCGAGCAGTGTGGTGCCGATGCCTAAGCTCCAATCCATATAACCGCTACCACCAACTGGGCCAGCAGCTAAGAAAGTGGTGTATTGGGCGTTATCTTCAAATTTGTTGTAGGACAAATGCGCTAACAAACTTAATTTGTCCATAATTGGATAGGTATAGTCAGCAGATAAATAGTAGTAACCATCCACATCTGTACCGAAATAGTCGTTGGAATAAGCTAAGCCAAAGACAAAATCTTTATAAATCAGTTTGCCGTATAACTCGACGAAATTAAATTGGTCGGTAGCGTTATCACCATTTGGATAACGGTATTGCATGATCCCAACATCTGTCGACAGCTCTTCGTTAATTTTTCCGGTCCAACCGGCTAAAATATCCAATTCCATCGAACCTTGGCCGAAAGTGATATTAGATCCCCAGCTTGATAGGTAGAAGCCGCTATCATCGTTTAAGGTTAAGCCGCCTTGGATTGCCATGCCTTCGTTAGTTTGTGAAATACCGCGGAAAGTATAATCAGAAACATAACCGATATTGCCGGTTACAGATACCGCAGAACTCGCAGTTGAAACTAAGCCTAATCCTAAAACCAGCGCTGTCATAAAACGTGCTGCAACTTTTTTCCCTTGAACATCACCTTCGATTTTTTTCATGTTATTTGCCCTTTTAATAAAGTATCGACAAAATTAATTCCAGATCCATGCCAGAGCTGAAATTCATTTAAAAACAATAGCATAAAACTAGAACATTGCACGGCTGTCGCAGTAATGTGCAAACTTGGTGCAGAGCTGCTTGATTTTTGGGCAATTATCGAACGGCAAGTAAGTTTAAAGCTGCTGCGAAATTACTGCCAATCGGTTACATTAATCGCCTATTCTTTGGCTGTCTTTGGAGTCTCTGCATGCAACCCTATTGGATTGCCCCGTCTATTTTGTCTGCTGACTTTGCTCGTTTAGGTGAGGATGTCAGTAAAGTTTTAAAAGCGGGTGCGGACGTTGTGCACTTTGATGTGATGGACAATCACTATGTTCCAAATTTGACTGTGGGTCCGATGGTTTGTCAGGCGCTGCGTAATTTCGGTATTACCGCGCCAATTGATGTGCATTTAATGGTAGAACCGGTTGACTCTATCATCCCGCAGTTTGCAAAAGCGGGTGCCTCTATTATTACCTTTCATCCGGAAGCGAGTAAGCACGTTGATCGCTCGTTACAACTCATTCGCGAGCATGGTTGTCAGTCTGGATTAGTATTTAATCCCGCCACACCCTTGAGCTACCTTGATTATGTCTTGGATAAAGTCGATGTTGTATTGTTGATGTCGGTAAATCCAGGTTTTGGCGGTCAAAGCTTCATTCCTGCAATGCTTGATAAACTTGCGCAAGCGCGTGAAATTATAGACCGTAGCGGATTTCCGATCCGTTTGGAAGTTGACGGGGGAGTTAAAACAGAGAACATTGCCGAAATAGCATCTGCTGGAGCTGATATGTTTGTGGCGGGTTCTGCGATTTTTAGTCAACCTGATTACGCGGCGGTTATTGCTGCGATGCGCGCTGAATTGGCTCTTGTTAAAAGTTAACGGCCCATATTGTCAGCATTGCTGAGTGGGCTTCGTTTTAATGTGAAAGTTGCCAGTAGTGATGTCTATCCTAGTGTCACGATAGCTGTTATTCCAAAGTGTGCAGGGTATAATCCCCAAAATTTTTTGATCGGCAGTGTAACTGCCTGTGTTAAACAGGATTTTTAATAATGATGAAAGCAAAACCTATTGTACTGAGTGGTGCACAGCCATCTGGTCAACTAACCATTGGCAATTATCTAGGCGCATTACGGCAATGGGACCAAATGCAAGATGATTACGATTGCTTATACTGCATCGTCGATTTGCATGCGATTACTGTGCGTCAAGAACCAGCAGCACTTCGGAGTGCATCCTTAGATTCGTTAGCGCTATATTTGGCTTGTGGTATCGATCCTGCCCGCTCTTCTGTTTTTATGCAGTCACATGTGCCTGAACATAGCCAATTAGGTTGGGTATTAAATTGCTATACCCAATTTGGTGAATTAAGCCGGATGACGCAGTTTAAAGATAAATCAGAACGTCACACTCACAATGTCAATGCAGGTTTGTTTACTTACCCAGTGTTGATGGCGGCTGATATTTTGTTATATCAAGCCAATCAAGTGCCGGTTGGACATGACCAAAAACAGCATTTGGAACTCGCCCGAGATGTTGCGATGCGTTTTAATGCCCTGCATGGTGATGTGTTCACCGTTCCTGAACCTTACATTCCGCCAGTAGCTGCACGTGTGATGAGTCTGCAAGAACCGACTAAAAAGATGTCAAAATCTGATGAGAACCCGTGGAACTTTGTTGGCTTACTAGAAGATCCCAAAATGATCAGTAAGAAATTCAAAAAAGCGATGACCGATTCTGAGGATCCACCACGTGTTTACTTTGATATCGAGGCAAAACCTGGAGTTGCCAATTTACTTAGCATTTTGTCTGGTGTGACTAATCGCAGTATTGATAGCTTAGTTGCTGAATACGAAGGAAAGATGTACGGCCATCTTAAAACAGATGTAGCGGATGCTGTGATTGCGTTATTAGAACCAGTCCAAAAACGTTTCTACGAACTGCGTCAAGATCAAGCCGTGTTGCAGCAAGTGATGCGCCAGGGGGCTTCACAAGCTCGTGAACGTGCTGCGGCGACCTTAGCGAAAGTTAATGAAGCTGTAGGTTTTGTTTTGCCATAATTGGTAAGTATCTAATTGTATTAAGTGCGTTCGTTAACGAAAGACTAAAAACAAAACCCCGGCTGATGCCGGGGTTTTGTGTATTTACATATACGCTTTAGTAAAAGCTTCTTTGGATTGTTTGATGTAGCTTCGTGCTTTTTGCGCATGTTGTTCCCAACTTGCTTTATCCGCCGGGTCGGTAAACGGGTTCTGATCTGGCGCAATCGAGCGTTCAAACCTATCGTAGTAGGTGATTACCGAAGCAGTTATCTGGTTGAAGCGCTCTTTATACTCCTGCATCGCCTCAAGCTGCTCTGAAGTTTTCAGTACGTATTGCACTAATTCGGTATTATTTTCTAGATTCAATAACCCTTGAGCGCGCAAAGTCACGTTATTACCCACTTCTTCCATTACCTGTTGGCGAGTGGTTTCGTCTTTGCTCATGACTCGACCAAAGTTTTCCTGGGTTCGAGCCAATCCCCCATGTTGAATGTAGCTGCGCACATGTTTGTCGAGATCTTTACGGAAACTGTCGACGTTTTTCAGCATTGCCTGTAAATCACTTTCTAAAGCATTAACATGCACTAATTCTCTTTCTAGTTCCGTTAAAAACTTCTCAGCTTTTTCATAAACCTTTAAACCGTTTTCTTCGGCAAAAGCTTTATCTTTACGACTTAAATCGGCATTTTCATAGTTCGATTTATCAAAAGTTGCCGCTAAAAATGACTTAAATGGCTCGGCAAAGGCGGTGTAGACTCCACCGCTAACAACGGTCAATGTCGCGGTTGCCAGATCACCAAAAGGTTTAACCATTGAATTTAAACGGGCTTGCTGGAGCGGCGATGCCACACGTTTGGTGTCAGCGATAATGTTCCGGAACGACGAATATGCCATTGGGTTTGACATTTTATTTCGCTCAGAACTTGCTAAAACAAACGTAATACTTGAATAAATCGCGTTGGCATATTCTAGGTATTGCCGTTGAATTTCTAATTGCTGTGCGTAATTTTTACCTAAAGTCCGAAATGAATCGCTTTGCACTTGGTAATTTTTGTTGAGTTTCAACTGGTCTAAAATGCCAGTAATAATTTTCTGTTCGTTCTTCGATAACGCAGTATCGAGCATGATGCGTTCAACAGTCATATCGTCAATAGCGACTTTGCCGTTCGTCGCTTCAATATCCAAGCGAAGAAACTTGCGGCTTGGATCATCAATTGATACACGGTATGCCAAATAAGAAGGATTGCCAGCTTGAGTTTCAATCATGCCAATTTGTTGCCATGGACTATCTAGTTTTAGGCTGGCGGAGGTCATGATGTTGATGCGATAGCTGGTCTGGGCATTTTCAGGCTTTACCCAAAACTCTACCAAACCCTGCTCTGCGATCGCCTGTTTACTGACCATGGTGCTTGAGCCAGGTCCGCAAATAGCAGCTCCAGTGCCTGTGCGTACTAAACTAGCGTCTTCGATGCTGCTAGGCACGCAGCCCGATAAAAAATTGATCACATTATTATTGGCTTCAAAATCCGCCGAAAAAACTACTTCGGCTGCTTTTGCTTGCACAATTTGACTGCTCAACCCTAACAAAACGGCGGCAATAATACGCATAATTCCCTCTGTTAACTGACGATGGTGGGTTACAACCCATGCCCGCAGCTTGCTGGGGGTTGGCTGTACCTTTGCTGAACTCAATAATTGCTGTATTTCTCGGCTGATTATAAATGTTCAGTAAGACAAAAAAAACGCTAGTATGCCTGCAACTCATGCCTTATGAAAATGTAGATGGCGTGCTATTCCAAATCAGCGTTGGTGCCGCGGTTTTTATTAAGTAAATGTGTGATGCTCTGAAGTTCGTTTCAGCATGCGCAACTTAGCTTTTTATGATTACATATCGTTATGCGTGTGAAACAACTTCTTATTCATGTCGTTTCAATACGTAAGAAGCTATTACGCGAGTTTTGCTACTAATTTACTGAAAGTCGCTTGCAGGGCTAGAGTTTCCAATTACGGTAATTGCAGTTATTCGATTAGGAAAAATGGATCAAAGAGCTCGCTCAGGGTTATTCATCATATATGTAGTCAAGTTGCTTTGGTTTAAAGCATGACTTTCAGCGGCGAGCGTTTTTAACCAATTATGAGACCGCTGTTCTTCCACATTTGCAAAGTGAATTGTTCAAAGCCTATAAAGGTCGATTTTAAATCCTAATAATGCTCAGTCGGAGCGGTGTACTTTAGGGTTCGATGCAGATTACCCGGCCAAATCCAACGCTACTGTTATAGATGGTCGTTAGCCAGAACAGTTTAGTGCGAGATGTCTTGGGCGATTTTAGTCTGAGTTTTGTGCCAGAATTCTTAATTGCGTGCTAGGCATTGTTTGTTAAATGAGCGAAAAAAGCAAAACTGCTCAAAATGTAGCCGAACAATCGCTTAATGATAAAAAGATCTTGCGCCAATTTCTAAGTTCTCTATAATGCGCTCCATCGACAGCGA
>JAYSCP010000010.1:46142-133518 GCA_041914845.1 Alteromonadaceae bacterium | reverse complement strand
GAATACCGGCCTGTCACGCCGGGGGTCGCGGGTTCGAGTCCCGTCCGCTCCGCCAATTCAGAAGCAAATGCCTAGAGCGAAAGCTCACTCCAGCGCGGAGCGGTAGTTCAGTCGGTTAGAATACCGGCCTGTCACGCCGGGGGTCGCGGGTTCGAGTCCCGTCCGCTCCGCCACTTTACTAAGCTTTGTAGTTTAGTAAAACATCAACCAGCCTAGTGCTGGTTTTTTTGTTTTACAGCCTGCATTTCTTGTCCAAATACAACACCTCTTTGCCTGCACGAATAAACTGCCTGCGCTAACTTGGAAGCATGTTGATTTCGATGCTATTTGAGAGTTCTAAGGTTTAGAAAAAATAAAACCGAGCGTTTGACGGCTCGGCCTAGCCAGTATTTGGCTCAGTGACAAGGATACGACTCATAACACAGAACAGGAAGGTTCTGAAGCTATTATCTCTTTGTTCTGCGACAGTTTTTTGACTTTGAGGTGACAATTTCGCGACATCGAAATCGCTTAAATAGAGGTGAGTTCACCAATTCTGCATTCTCCCAACCCTCGTCGTACGCAACAAGTTAAGCAACTGATTGTCATGCGAATGTCATAAATTGGCGGCATGCTGTCAACTAGGGATCTTTGCCACAATAACTGCGCTTAGATCTAGTGTTTTGACGAATCATTGCTTGAAATTTAATCGATTTCGTCCAATTTTAGGTGACCCCATATGCGTATCGAAGGCAGATTGATTTTCGCCATCTCCTTTTTCTTGTTGTCCATCTTGAGTGTGTTTATTTCAAATCATTTGCATCAGATCGATGGTCAAGCTAGTCGTTTGCGTGCAGAAACTTTAACTGAACAATTAGCCACGACTCTGGAAGTTATCTCGGCAGATAGACTACGTGCCGTTGATGAACTTAGTAACAATTGGCCTGTCGCTGCAGCGAATCAAATTGACTGGTTCAATTATCAAGCGCGCAGTTTAAGTAAAATGTTGCCAGGCATTTACGATATCTGGTTGGCTGATGAACGTGGCGTTGTGCTTTGGGCAATTAATGCTGATGTTCGAACGATGTTGTTGGGGCAAAAGGTGGATGAGAAATTAAGTCAATTCAGCCTTGGCAATTTACCAGTCTCTGGGCAAACGCCCGCGATAATTCGAATAAATGGCCGAATTTTGGTGGCACACCAGAAAGTGTTGAATCTTGAAGCCAATAAACAATGGCAGTTTATCGCTTTGCTGGACACCCAAGCAACGATGGATGCATTAACCGTCGACTTGCGGGAGAAGCCACTCGCGTTGATGGTAAACTCACTGCAGCAGCCAATATTTCGACTGGGTGCATTTGATAAAAATTATCCAACCGCATCGCAAGCTTTTGTCTTTGCCGGCTTGTCTTGGCAATTACAAGTGCAAAGTCATGAACAGCAGATCTTTGATTTTGCTACAGCTGCCTTAGTTGGGGAAGGGATTGCACTTTTTATTAGTAGCGTCATTTGGTTGTGGTTTCGCCAGCAGCAGAAAAATAAGCAAGTTCAGCAGGTATATCAAGCGGCGGCGGATGTGTCGCCAGATGCCATGTTGATTTTCTTGCGCAGCAATCAAGGAGAAGGGGCTGATGCGCTGAAATTGTTTAGCGGAAATGCCGCCGCCAGTCATTTACTGCAAATTCAGTGTTTAGCTGGTGCTTTACCGGAAATTGCCTCGATTATTGGTTTAACTGATATCGACACCATAGTTAGTGAGGTGCTAACTAATCAACATATATACCATCGACTGCTAAAAACTAAAAAGCGGGCTGTAACCGCCGATTGGTTGCAGATCACAATGATGCGGATCCCTGGCGGTATTGCGCTGACCATGCAAGATGTATCAAAAGAGCAACAACTACAGCAGAAAATTAGATACCAAGCCGATCATGACCAACTGACGGGTCTATTAAACCGCTATGCCTTTGCCAGCGCACTTGATGCCGCGATGGCTGATCCTCGGCAATCTTATTTATGTTACATCGATATGGACCAATTTAAATTGGTGAACGATAGCTGTGGACACTTAGCTGGCGATGATTTGTTGCGTAAAACGGCAAGCTTGTTGGCCGCGCATTTAGCTCCAAGTGATTCGCTGGCGCGGGTTGGTGGAGATGAGTTTTGTTTATTATTGGTCGATAGAGACATTACCCAGGTCAAGGCATTACTCGACCAGCTATTGGCAACAATTAGCCAATTCAGATTTCAATGGCAAGACCAAGTTTTCGTCATCGGCGCGAGTATCGGTGTGGTCGCCGTCACCGAACAGTTTGATGATGCAGTTGCGCTGATTCGGGCTGCAGATTCCGGCTGTTATTTGGCGAAAAATGCCAGTCGTAACAGTTACTTCATCGTCGAAGAGCAGGTGGGGGCTTTGCATCATCTCACGCAAGAGCGACATTATTTTGCGATGGTTCGTCGGGCGTTACTCACAGATAGCTTTGAACTTTATGCTCAGCCAATAGTGCCTCTTGGTGAAGCCAATACCGGCAGTCACTTAGAAATCTTGCTGCGATTAAGAGACGAGTTTGGCCAGCTCATTAGTCCTGCGGTATTTATACCACTTGCCGAGCGTCAAGGGGTGATGTGCGATATTGATGAATGGGTTGTCCACCATGTGCTAACTAGGCTTGAGCAAGAATTATTGTCACTCCGGCATCTGGATAAAATTGCCATTAACATTTCTGGAATTTCGCTTAGTGAGCATAAGTTTTTGAAGAAAATCAAAAAGCTGATCAAAGCCAGTACGGTACCCGCGGACATGCTGTGTTTCGAAATAACAGAAACTGCAGCAGTAAGCAATATGGCGCAAGCGCAGCTATTTATCCAGGAGCTACGTCAGTTAGGCTGTCATTTTGCGCTTGATGATTTTGGCGTGGGCATGTCGTCTTTTGGCTATTTGCGCAACATGGCTGTGGACTATGTGAAAATTGATGGCTCCTTTGTCAAGAACATGGCGAACAATCCGTCGGATGCGGTGATGGTTAAAGCCATCACTGACATCGTCCATAGTCTTGATAAAAAGGCGATTGCAGAGTTTGTTGAAGATGATGTTACGGTACAAATGCTCCGCGGCTTTGGGGTGGAATATGCGCAGGGATTTGGTATTGCCAAACCAAGACCACTCACTGAAGTGCTGCAAGATTATCGTTTTTAGGGCTGGGAAACACTACTTGGCGAGCTCAAGTAGTGTTTGTTGTGTGTGACATGTCTTAGGGTAACCAGACTAAATCTGGGTTTTACAGCGCGTCATTGCTTTTACATAAGCCTTGCCGAGCTTGGATCGCGATATCAGGTTGATCGGTAAAGATGCCATCTAGCCAAGATTGTTGGAACAGCCAGCGCAGTTCTTCGCATAGACTCTGGCGTTTGCCTGCAGGCGTTACCTGCCGGAAAACATCTTCTGCGCGATAGGTATATGGATGGATCTTTAGACCAAGCGTTTTTGCTTGGCTTAACCAAGGTGCGACTGGACCACCCGCGTAGGAGTATAAGTTATCGCGCCAAGGGCCAATCGCGTTTGCATATTCAGCAATCGCTTTTAAACCTTCTGCGCTAACCATTCCTGCATAGGTTGGCAGGGTTGTTGACTGAGTTTGTTGCACGCTGTAAACCATGTCCCAAGGATAGGCGAAGTTGTCTTTGGGTAAGGTGCTACCGCCACTGACATCGCCAAGCAATTGCACCAGTTCTATGCTGAATGTGAATTGAGCCCGCCAGCCGTGCCAACGTTTAAGGGGTTCAGCTTCGAATGACTCGAGATAGAGTTTTTGTGACGCCGGCAATGGCTGCTGCGTTAAATGTTGGCGCAATAATGCCGCGGTATCTGCGGTAAAGTTGCCAGCTTGATAGCGAAAGTAGGTGGGATGTTTGAGCTCCATGTAAACATCAAATCTTTTGCCGTTTTGCCACTGTTGCTGATTCCAATTTAAAAAATCCTGCAGACTCAATAGCGGCAACTGATCGTTTTGTTGGCGATTTTGCGGGCGCTCGTTCGGTTTCGTTTCACGCAGCTGCAATGAACGCAATTCGTCGAGCGTAAAATCCTCAGCAAACCAGCCACTGACCGTCAATCCATCGATGACTTTACTGGTCTTGCGGTTGGCAAACTCGGCTCGGTCTTCGACATTTGTCGACAAGCTCAACTCATTCTCGTGACGGATCAACAGTTTGTGATCTTTACTGACGACTAAATCAAGTTCAATCACGTCTGCTTGTTGATTTAGAGCTAACTCATAGGCCCTTTGGCTATGTTCAGGTGCATAACCACTGGCTCCGCGATGAGCTACCACTAATTTGGCTGGTGTTGCCGGAGTTGCGGCTGTCATTAACACTAGCGCTAAAGAAGATCCTAGCATTTGAACTACTCATCCAATCTTTACTTATCAACAATGAATAAATGTTAATCCTGCTGTATTGCAAGTAAATGACATCTATAAGTTTTTACTACTACTTAAACAAATCGTTCACTAATTTGTCGTAACTCTGCCATGCAATTTTCATATTTAATCACCACTATAGCCCGCGGTTCAGACTCGTCCGACCAATAAAAAATAAATTTAACTGATAAATTTTTGGGAGATCTCAAGGTGATTACATTGGCAAAGACGCCGTTGGCACTCGCAATTTCAATGCTGTTCGCAGCGCCACTGATGGCGGTTGAGACCACAATGGATGCCGCGGGTGCAGCAACAAAAGCTGAAAGCGCAGTTGAACGAATGACCGTTTCAGGTAAGAAACTTAGCTATGCCAATAACTTAGTAGACGAAAAAGACAAGTTATTGAAATCACCAATCGGCAACGTTATGGATCTGGTCAACAATTTGCCAGGCGTTAGTGTGGGTCAAGGCGACCCATATGGTGCTGATGATTACACCACAGTTGTCAATATGCGTGGCTTTGTTATCGACCGTGCAGACCAACAAATTGGTATTACCATTGACGGTATTCCGAACGGAGGTTCGGCTTATGCTGGTGGTTCGAAAGCTAACCGTTATTTAGACAGCGAAAACACTTCAATGGTGGAAGTAGGTCAAGGCGCAGCTGACATCGCTTCTGCTTCACTTGATGCCTTAGGTGGCACATTAAATTTTATTAGTGCAAATCCTGAAGAAGAGCAATCGGGTCGTTTTGCCCACAGTCAAGGCAGTTTTAATGCTCGTCGTGATTATATTCGGTACGACACTGGCCGTATTTTCGAAAACACTACGGCTTATGCAAGTCTGTCCAATAGCTTCAATAACCGTTGGATCGGAACTGGTAGTAATGGTTTTGCTGATCGCCTGCACGGTGAATTAAAAAGTGTTACGGAATTAGAGAAAGTTAAAATCACTGCGCGTTTATCATACGACGATGCCGAAGAAGATAACTATCAGCCGGTATCATTAGCGCAATTTAAAAATACACCACAATGGGATGGTCTGACCTGGACTTGGACTGGTGATCCGGATATAGATCAAAACTATGCAGAAACTTGGTCGACATTACGTGAGAATACCTTGTTATATGTGAAAACTGAGTGGTCTCTTGCTGACGATCTTGAATTGGTGGTTACCCCATACCTACACCAACAAGAAGGCCGTGGTGACTGGTTGCCACCATATATGCATTATCCTGTTGACGCCAACGGCAAAGTGGTAACAAAAGGCAATGTGAAAACAACACGCTATAAATTTGTTGATGCCCAAGGTCGACCAATTTTAGATCCAACGGCAAGTACTATTGGCGCGAAACGTGTCGCGTCTTATCGCCACACCCATTATGACAAAGACCGTAGCGGTGCTTTAGCCGAGCTGAAATACAGTATGGATAACCATCAATTACGGGGTGGTTTATGGTTTGAACAACAAGATCGTCGTCAAACTCGTGACTGGCATCAGGTAATTGATACCGCTATTTCGTATCAATTCAATAATGCGCCTTACTGGGTGCAATTTGATGATAAATACAGCACTGAGGTGATGAAATACTTTGTGCAAGACGTCTGGAGTTTGGGAGATGCGCAAATTACCCTAGGCTTACAGCAGTACTTAGTTGATGTAAAACGCCAAGATTTCTTAAATGGCCGCGGTAAAGACACTTTAAACAGCGATTCAGATCTGTTACCAAGTGTTGGTTTTGTGTATCCAGTGTCTGAAAACGTTGAAGTATTTACCGGCTATTCGCGTAACTTTAAAGCGATGACTGATAAACTGTTAGAAACGAAAAAAGCGAGTGAATTAACAGAGTTAGAAGCAGAAACTGCAGATAACTTGGACATTGGTTTACGTTATAACGGCGATGTTTTAAGTGCATCAGCAACTTTCTACCAAGCCAAATTTGATAACCGTATCGCGTTATTATCTTATCAAACCAATCCAGACGGCACGCCAAACTACGATGCCGTAGGTGATGGTAATTTTGATAACGTTGGTGGTGTGGATTCTCGTGGTTTTGAAGGTAGCTTGGACTATCGTTTAACTGAGAGCTTGCAATTGAATGCCTCTGTGACTTTAAACCGTTCACTGTATGCTGAAGATGTGTTTGGCGTTGCCAAAAATAGCACTGGTCAGACAGTGAAAATCATCGACTACAAAGCCGATCAGGAAGTTGCAGGAAGTCCAAAACAAATGACCAGTTTAGGTTTGGTTTACGAACAGCAATGGTATCGCGCTGGTGTTAACGTGAAGCGAGTCGGCAGTTACTACGGTGCCGCCAAACATACATTTGTTAATAACAATAGCGTTTGGAACCGTGATGAAATTCCAGCAAGCACGTTATGGGATCTGTACTTCGGCTATCGTAAAGACCTCGCAGGCGATGGTTTCATGAAATCATTAGAACTGAATTTCCTGGTGAATAACCTGACCGACCAAGAGCATATTACTGGTGGTAGTGAAGGTGCTTACTTGTTAGGCGCAGGTCGCAGTGCCAGCATGACCGTTAGTTTAGGATTCTAAAGGCATAAACTAACTGCGTTCTGTTAGTTTGGTTGGCGCTATTTAAACTTTCGTTTGATGAATGCAGTGTGCTTGCAAAGCACACTGCATTTTTTTCATAAATTTAAACATATAAATCAGTGTATTAACTGTTATAACAGATAGTAACCTCAAAAACAGTTTGCTCGATAACTATTATTTGAATATGATGTCGCTATTAGCAGCGATATGGCAGTTTGTGCCAACCCTGCTTAACGATGTTGGCAGGTAGTGCTTTTGTTCCGTGACCGAGCTCAGGGAGTTGTACCGTCTAGTCGAGCATGTTCAGTATTTACCAACCATATCGCGTGGAAAAAATTTTAGACCTATAGTTATCGCAATAAATGTTATCGTTAATTAAATTGAGGAACCAAAAATGCAAGTATTATACAAAGCAGTCGTTACTAGTACTTCGGGCCGTGATGGTCGCGCTGTTTCCAATGATCAACATCTTGATGTGAAATTGAGCATGCCAAAGGAGTTAGGTGGTGCGGGCGGTGAAGCGACTAACCCTGAGCAATTGTTTGCTGCAGGTTATTCGGCATGTTTTTTAAGTGCATTGAAATTTATCGCAGGTCAGCAAAAAATCGCAATACCGACAGATGCAACTGTGCGTGCTGAAGTTGGTATTGGCCAAATCCCACAAGGTTTTGGTTTAGATGTTGAATTGTTTATTGCGTTACCTGGTGTTGATGCTGAGCTGGCGCAAAACTTGGTCGCCAAGGCGCATCAAGTTTGTCCGTATTCAAATGCGACGAGAAATAGCTTAGATGTGCGATTAACCATAGTTTGAATATGGTTTTATAGTGGAAATGCACCAGCAAATGTGCTGGTGCATTTCTATCTGTGGATGAGGCAGACTATTGTGGGAGCTTGATTGCTTCGCCAGCTAATGCCGCATTTAGATAGGCGCCAATTCGAACCCCTGCTTGTTGTAAACGAACTTTGATAGTCGGCAAATGCTGAAAATTGTAGTCATAACTCAGGTCGTCATCGCTGCTATAAGACTTTTCGCGCAGTTGCGCACTTTCATTGATCCACGCGCCGACATCGATAGTTGACCAAGTTTTTACCTCGGTACTGTCAATATAACGTTGTAAAATAGTCGCATGCTCGCTAAAGGATAATTGCTGGCTATCGATGATTTCACTATCCCAAACTCTATGCAGATTGCTGTCATTGCCAAAATACTTCAATTTAATTTTGTTGCCGCCTTGGTCATCGCGAGCTTTAGAACCGACATGCAGTGGTTGGTGCAAATCGCCAATAATGTGTACGATGAAGCGCACAGCTAGTTGTTTTTGTTCGACAGCCGCGTTCTTATCTTGCAGAACTTTGGTATACATTCTTAACGCAGTAACTGCATCACCAACTTCTGGGGCATCGTGGTGGTGATAGTGTTCACCATCTTGTAAGGTAACGTAATGGTATGGGTTTGCCGTTTTTTTCCAAAATAAATCAGGACTTGAACGCATCTCGTCAGGGTAGGTTGCTGATTCAGCAAGACTTTCGGGCCCCATGATGGCAGCTAATTTTTGCTTACTTTGCTCTGAAAGATAATTTTCGGCGATTTGCCCGGTCACTCGATGACCTTGTTGCCCCCAAGCTAAACACTGGCCGCTGGTGACTAATAAAGTTAGACTTAATAATGAAGTTTTTAGCATATGGGTCGCCATAATAATTGTCGTTGTGTGCGGTAAAGACTTGCTGTACCTGCGTCTATCATCACACACTGGCCTATAGTTTATGAGCTAATTAGGCCGCGGCGTGTGAAATACTGTTTAATCCAATAATCTAAGCCAAAGTAAGCCCCGCAACCTTGGCTGCATAACACTAGTAACATCACCAAATAAGTGGCAGCAAATTCTATACCGTTGTTTAATATAACGAAACTGCCGCTTGCAGATAACCAATCATAATTGCCATGTTCAGCGAGTAATTCTTTGGCTTTAGCTAGTTTTTCGCTGCTATCTATTACTGGTTGATCGTAGAACAGGGTTCCGTTTGCCAGCCAACTACTCGCGTCTGCTACGGCAAGCCAGCCGTGCTGCCAATGGACTGCGATTATGGCTACCGCCATTGTGACCGCCAACATTAAAGCGCTGAACCGAGTCGCAAGGCCCAGTAATAGACCTATAGCCCCGCCAATCTCGGCCGTTATAGCCAAAATAGCCAACAGCATTGGCATTGGTAGATTTAAACCATCAGTGCCAAACCAAGCGACTGTATCAGCAAAATGCTGCATTTTCATGACGCCGGCCTGCAATAGCGGCGGTACAAGATAAAGCCTTAAAAGTAATAGTGCTAAGGATTGGCTGTGGCTTAGCAATTGATTAAATTGTTGTAAAAACCACAGTCCTGCGCGAATAGCGGTAAATAACCGCGAAGGTGAAGATGTTGGAAGGGGTGACATTGTTTACCTCGATTAGGGTGAAGATCTTGGGGCCATTTGGCTCGGTCTGAAAAATACCAGACCGTGTTGATAACCCAAATCTTTCACAAGTAGCGGGTAAATTAAAACCGTTGCTCAACTTTCATTTGGATTTCCCAAGAGTTGATGTCCCGACCTCTGCCAACCGGTTTCGAAAGGTCTAAGTGCACCACACTATTATTGGCACTTCGAGAGGAATAAAAACGGGCGCCAATGCCGACGCTACCAAGCCAGCTTTGTGCTTTATTCGGCAGTAACAAATCTTGGTGGGTTGGCATCAACTGATTATACTGCGCTGGTGCTATGTCTACTGGTGGAAGAAGTTCACCGCCAGTGGCTTTACCCGCATCGGCAAATGCCACGAAGCCCATATCAAGAATTTGATAAAGGGTAATTCGGGGATACCATCGCAACTCTGCGGTTGCTAAAGTGCGTTCTAAGCCATGCTGATACTGCACAGGATAACCCCGTAGCCCCGAGTCCCCCCCTAAGCTCAAAGGATCATCCAAAACAAGACGGTTTCTACGCTCATAATTTAGGTGTGAGTAGAAGCGAAAACCATCACTCAAACGCCAAAAATCTTCAACATTTAGGTCGATTTGTAGCTGATCACCGCTGGCAATCCCAAAAGCACCTGCCACGTTCGCGGATATCAGAAGCATCTGATCGCTGTCGCCAAACCCTTTATTTAATTGATAATACCAATGTGAGCCGATACTTTGCTTGGGCGCAAGCTCGCTGACTTGTGCGCCAAGTCTAAATTCATGATGCCAGCCAAAGTTAATATCTTCTGTGCGATTGATAAGATAAATATCAGACAGTTTCCGATAGTCATGTTCAAAAAATTCAACACCAAACCATGGATAATTGACACTTCGATCTTGCGGCAGGGCCAAGGCTGGCTGCAAAGGATCAGGGCTAAACAACCACTGATGAACACTGATGCCAGCCAGTAGCCGCCAACTTTGCTGTTCGTGATGTGCTAATAAAATTCCAGCAGCAACTTCTACATTTTGCTCGTGGGTAAAAAAACGATTCTCTAGAGCCCCGTTATGATAAATCTGATCGAGTCGCTGATCGTCAAGCCATTGCAGGTTGAGCATGAATTGCGTGTCATCTTGATAAAATGGTTTGTCAAATTCAAGGTAACTGCGACTACCGTCATTGTTGTCGGTCCATTCAAATCGGGCATAACTATGGCTGAGGGCATCGATGTCAAATAAGGATAGAGGGGTTAGGATTTTAAATTCGTAACCTTCACGCAAATAATCCGACTGGTATTTACTAGAAAATCTGACGCCGTAGCCTAAGAAGTTTTCTTCTTTAAAACCTAGCGAATATTTATTGTTACCGCCGCTACGGCCAAAGCCAATCGTCGGTAACAAGCTCCAGTTATCCCAAGTTTCGATTTTAAGATCTTGAGTACCATCTGCGTTACATTGGGGTTCCACATGAATTCGAGCATCTCGTAAATACGCTTTTGCTCTCAGTAGTCTTTCTGCCTCTGCCAAATCTGCCGCGGTGACTTTCTGTCCTTTATGCAGCACCAATTCTTTACGAACCACTTCCGCTTTAGTGGTGATGTGCATCCAGTTCGCAAATCGGTGCAACCAAATTGTATCTTCTGCTGTTTCGTCAAAAATGCTTGCTGGAGTTGCGGTGATTTTACCCACTTGAATACTTGCGGGATGATTTGCTGCGTTATCTGTTGTGAGCTCCGTTGGTTTGTTCCGCTCTAACATGAGTTGGCAGAAATCGTCGAAGTTTACTTCAGCGGCACCAAACTTGGCGGGTGCCGGTTCGGCAGCGGTACAGGCAAAAATGGCAAATGCACAGCACGAGACGATAGCCAAGCCATGCCGCTGACAATGACGGCGCGTGTTGTTGGGGAATTTTTTCATGCAAACTCCTTAACGAAACTCGTGAGCAACAGCTGCATTTGTGGACCCAATTTCAATATAGCTAAGCTAAATAGTGCGGCGGCGGCACTGCTGTAAAAAATCTAAATTTGGCTGATAGACCTTGCTTTGGACGGTAAATGAACCGAGTAAACTATGAAACAGATAATCATGGCTCAACTGAGTATCGCGACTATCTTGGATACAGTCACGAGATAACCCTTGTTTTTGTTCAAATTCTTCTGACATCCACCAAATCATCGGCACATGTTTTTGTGCTTGCGGGGCTATCCAGTAAGGCAAGCCATGTAGGTAAGTCCCATTTTCTCCTAAAGACTCGCCATGATCGGAAATGTAGAGCATCGCGGTTTGATATGCCTGCTGTTGTTGTAAAGTGCGGATCAGAGTTGCCAATAGTTCGTCGGTTGCCACCAAACTATTGTCATAGGCGTTTTGGAGAGATTGCGGTGCGCAAAACTGGATTTGCTTGTCGGTACACTCTGGCAAAAAGCGCTTTTGTGGTTCGGTACTGCGGCGGAAATATTCCGGGCCGTGACTGCCGAGCTGATGCAACACGATGATCCGATCTTGGGTTTGTGGTTGTGCTAATGCCCGCTGAAGCGCTTGCAATAAGATCGCGTCTTGGCATTGGCCATGTTCGCAAAGTGGGTTTGCTTGGTCTTTAAACAGCATTTGTGATGGCACGCGGTCACATACACGTTTGCATCCCGAGTTGTTGTCTAGCCAGAGCACCGAAACGCCAGAACGCTGCAATACATCCAGGACATTTTCAGTATTTTTAGCAAGGTCTGCATCAAAATGTTCTTGGCCAAGCTGCGAAAACATACATGGCACTGAATGTGCGGTAGCAGTGCCGCACGAACTGACATGGCGAAAACTCACCACAGGCAATTGGCTCAGTTGTGGATTGGTAGCTCTACTGTAGCCATTAAGTTGAAAATGGTCGGCGCGTGCTGTCTCGCCAAGTACCAAAATCAGTAATCTTGGTTTGCCGTTAACTGCATTGGCTGGGATGATGGCGTCATCACCAATGGTTTTTAAGCGGGTTGGAAATTGATCTTTAAGCCAGTGGTTACCCACAGAAATCGATGCAGAAATAGGTGCAAGTGGCAACGCCATATGTTTAATATCGCGGAAATTGCGAAAAAATGGGATGAGTTCTGCACGGCCAGTTGCCAAAACACAGCTTGTGGTGATTAACCAAATTACGGCGCTAATGATAGCGTGTGTAAGTTTTTGCTTAGTTGCTTGCTGCTGCACCGGAAGCCACCAGCATAATGCAACAGGCAATAACATTATTGCCGTGACTTGTACAAGCATGGCCAGCGAAAGCAACCCAGACGCTTCGGCAATATCAGTCTCTAATGCATTTTGCAGCATTGATTTATCAAGCAATATCCCAAAATTTTGGATGAAATAGCAGCCAATTGCGCCAATAAAGGCTAAGGCTAAAAATCCTGATTTTTGCATGCCTGCGAGGCTCACTAACCACATCAAGACGAAGTTAATTAATGGTAATAACAGAAATAAACTGAGCTGCAGACTGTGCTGTCCGGGTAACCGTGCAATTACTTCGGCGGCAAAATGTTGATTGAGTAGCAGACTCAGTAAAACCGCGGCAATGACATTGAACCATTGTGAATTTATCGGTGCAGGTGTTAGCGCTAATAAATGGAGGCGCTGCCAAGTGCTCGCCCATGGGGCAGGGTGGTGGATAAGCTTATTCATAACAGTGAGCTCCGCTCTTTTTGTGCAACCCTGAATCTAGATTTCAACCAACGTTTCCATAATGTTTCCGCGTTAAAGACGAGGGTCGCAATTAACCAACAAATCATCGCTGTGGCGATATCATGGGAGAAAAAATGGGCGCCGCGCAGTTGTTGCACGAAACCAAGAACAAAGCCGAGCGTTAGTGCGCCAACCAGTGCAGGTCGAGCCAAGTTTGGTTTGACGCGCTGGCAATAGAAAAATAATGAAATCCAAGCAAAACCAATGCTGGCGTGACCAGCAGGAAAGCATTGTGTATTCGGCATAGAAACGGGCCGCTCGGCTAATAAACCGATATAAGGCAGAGTTCCCCCAAATTGTTGTAAGTCCCATGGGCACTCTGTGGGCAGTATTCTCTTGAGCAAAGCGATAGACGCAAAGCAAAGGATTAAACTTACGAGAAGAAGGCTTAGGGCCTGCACTGAAGTTTTCTGCGGTTTAACAACCAACCTTTGCCAGAAGTAAAAGGCGACTAGCCCCAATAAAGCGGAAAGGTGTAAATTTCGCACCCCTTGATGCAGCACTTGCTCGGTTAACCAAAAATGCTGTAGACGCCATTCGCCACCTTGCAAGTTATATAAAAAATTTGCCCAAATAAAATCAATGCCGGCAAAGTTGAAAAGTCCAAACAGACTCAAAGCTGCCAACACCAACAGTGGGCTAGAACTGAACTTAGCCATATAGAGCACTCCACACTCGAATGCTGTCAGCTTAGGCTTAGGATCTTAAGAAAGACTTAAAGGTTTGTTTCGGTATTGGTTTCTTCAATTGCAGTTTGTTTTTGTTCGCTCAGTAAGCGCGGCTAAAAAAATGCCCAGCGCGATAGGCTGGGCATTTTCCTTACAAGCTAACTATGGACAAGATTTTTGTGCGCTAATCCCCGGCACTAATTCAACATTAGCAAATTCAATATGCGCAGCCGTGCCACTTTCTAAACTGAAACTTTGCGCGATCCGCGAGAAATCGACACCTAGTTGTTGATAACAACGCAGATCGATACTCAAGCTTTGCCATGTTTGCTGCTGTTTTAGTAACGGGGCTATATCAATTGCAGCATCACAAGGCGCGCCATTCATGTCCCCACAACGCATGCCAACCTTTAATGGACCTGCGAGTGGTGATAACAATTTAATGTCAAAACGCAGAGCCGATTTTTGCTCCACGGATGAGCGTAAATCTCGTGGGAAACTACTGATAAGCCTTAAAGCCTCAGCAGTTTTTCCCGAGAAGCGCAACGAACGAGCATCTTCTTGCACCACTCTATCCACAGATTTGTATTGTAAGCTTGCTAAATTTTGCACACTAGCTATAACGGGCGCAGTTTGCTTGTTGCTTTGTAACACAAACTGCCAAGGTGCTTTGGCAGCCCGCTCGAACAACACCACTCTTTGCATTTGATTGTGGCTACTCCCCGAATCCTCAGAAAACTTAGGTGTTTTGACCGAGCCTTGCAGATAGTTCAAACCAAAACCATAAGCAAACAATGGCGTTTGCTTATCATCACGGTTGACGGCAGTTTGATTGGGGGTGGCGGGCCAAGAGAAGGAGAGTTTACCTTTAAAGTCGTACTGGACTCCGCCTTTAGCACTTTGCAAGATAACATCCGCAACTGCATCACCTTCTGAGCCAGGCAACCATAGTGCAACAAATGCATCTGATTGATTCAATTCAGGATTAACCCACATTGGCCGCCCTGAAACAAATAAAGCAACGACTTTTATGCCTTGGTCTTTCAGCTGCTTGAGCAAGGCAAGATCAGTTTTATTGCCCCGTTGGTATTCTAAATTATCGATATCTCCGTTGCCTTCAGCATAAGGCTGTTCGCCAAACACCACGATAGCAACATCAGGTTTTTGTTTATACTTGCCATCTAGCGCCAATTCAATCGCGCCACCGGCTCGTTTCACTTGCTTGGCGAGACCTTGATAAATCGAGCTACCGCCTGGGAAATCGCTGTTGGTGTTGCCGGTGCCTTGCCAAGTGATTGTCCAGCCACCTGACTGCAAGCCGATATCATTGGCGTGACTACCGGCCACTAAGATCCGCTGTTTTGGTGCTAATGGTAATAAACCATCGTTGTTTTTAAGCAGTACCATGGATTTACGCACTGCTTCTTTGGCGATTTCGCGATGCTCGCCGGAGCCAAGCAGGGCTGTTTTGGCTGATAACGCACGTTTTGCCGGACTTGCACGGTCAAACAATCCTGCGCGTAATTTAACCCGTAGAATTCTGCTGACCGCGTCATCAATGCGGCTTTGTGGAATAACACCAGCACGAACTTGGGCAATTAAGTTATGGTATAGCGGTTTCCAAGCTGCGGTTGGCACCATATACATATCTAGGCCTGCATTTGCTGCTTGTGGGCAACTTTCGTTGGTACAGCCAGGGATTTGTCCATGTCCATTCCAATCGCCAACTACAAAGCCATCAAATCCCATACGTTTTTTTAACACGTCAGTGAGCAGATATTGGCTGCCATGGTTTTTTTCGCCATGCCAGCTATTAAAAGAGGCCATGACGGTTTGTGCGCCAGCACCTAAACCACCGACATAACCTTGGGCATGGATATCAACTAATTGTTGCTCTGGAGCAATGTTATTGCCCTGATCAAGGCCGTTTTCGGTACCACCATCACCTAAGAAATGTTTGACTGTGCTGATAACATGACGATCGGTCAGAAATTCCTTTTTCGGATCTCCTTGCAAACCTTTCACAATGGCTGCGGCATAATTACGAACGATTTCAGGATCTTCAGAGTAACCTTCGTAGGCTCTTCCCCAGCGGTCATCGCGAACAACCGCAACTGTTGGGGCGAAGATCCAGTCGATACCAGTGACTCGCACTTCGGCTGCCGTTGCCCTGGCGATCCTTTCGATTAAAGTGCTGTCATTTGCCGCACCTAAGCCAATGTTGTGTGGAAATATTGTGGCGCCAATAACATTATTGTGGCCATGAACGGCATCAGTGCCCCACATGGTCGGGATACTGCTGCCATCGATACTGGCATCGATTGAGGCTTGGTAAAGGTCTTCCGCCAGTTTAATCCAATCAGCGGCAGAGGCATGTTTGTTGTTGTTGGGGAAAGCGCCACCGCCATTTAAATACGAACCAAAGCCATAAGTACGCATGTCTTCAACTGTAATATCGCGGATCTCGGGTTGGATCATTTGCGCAATTTTTTGTTCTAAAGTCATTTTTTCGAGAATGGAGTTTAGGCGTTTTTCAAGGCCCTGATCCTCAGACAGCGCAGCAGGGACAACGGGCCAGCGCTGCAAATTTCGATCGACCTTCACTGCTGGTGTTTCGCTTGTCGCGGTTGCTTGAGCGCACGCTGGCAAAGCAAGAAAAACTGCAAGCGCTAATAGTGTTGGCTGGCAAAGACGCGAGAAGCTCGCGGTGGTTGCACGCTTAAACATAGCTGTCCCCTTGATATGAATTATTGAAAATTAATCCGTAATCACGACGGTTTAAAACGCGCCTGAAAGCGCTTACATTGAGTGTGACATAATTAGCCGCTTTACGCGAAGTTGCAAGTGCTTTTTATGGCTTACCTCGATAACCCTTGAATTTTCCTGATCAGAACCAACCGCTATTTTTCTCGAGACTATTTCTGCAGACGAGGCGCTAAATTAGTGCAACTTTACAATTGCCGACGGAATTTTCTTGCTAGTTTTTAGCTATGTTTTTGCAGAAATTCAAGGGATTATGCAGTTTTATCAATTTGTCTTCTGCCACCGAAAAATTGCGGCGATGCTTCAAGGCTTGCTTGCGGTATTGCTCTTGGTGCGGAATGCTTGAATTTAGCCTTCGCACTTTTCTCTAAAGTTTGGCTTTTCAACTGTTCAAACTGGCCTCAGTTGAAATTGTTGTCGTGGTTTTGGGATCTGCTGCTATAGTTATTGTAAGCGCTTACAGTTCGTGTAAGATAGTATCGAATTCTCCATGACTCCGTGAACTGATTTACGGAAATTTGCAGCAAGTGAATGATAAACATGACCTATACATTGCCAACCGATTCCCGCTTACTCCAGCGCAACTTTCTGTTCGGTGTTGCTACAGCATCTTTTCAAATTGAGGGGGCTGCAGAAAGTCGACTCGCTTGTATTTGGGATACGTTTTGCGCAACCGCAGGGAAGATCCGTGACGGCTCCGATGGCTCTGTCGCATGTGATCATGTGCGTTTATTTCGTGAAGACGTTGCGCTGATTGCGTCACTGGGTGTTGATGCCTATCGCTTATCAATTTCTTGGCCGCGAGTGATGCATGCTGATGGTAGTCTGAATCAGCAAGGTGTTGATTTTTATATTGCTTTACTTGATGAATTAAATGCCAATGGCATTAAAGCATTTGTCACTTTGTATCATTGGGATTTGCCGCAATTTTTAGAAGATCAAGGGGGCTGGCTGTCACGCGACACGGCATATCGGTTCGCAGAATACGCCGACAAAATTAGTAAGGCTCTTGGCGATCGAGTTTATTCTTGGGCGACCTTAAATGAGCCATTTTGCAGTGGTTATTTAGGATATGAAGTTGGTGTTCATGCTCCCGGTTTGCAAGGAAAAGCTTTCGGTCGTCAGGCATCCCATCATTTGTTGTTAGCCCATGGTCTGGCGATGCCGTTATTACGGCAGAATTGTCCGCATGCAAAAATTGGTATCGTGTTGAATTTTACGCCGGCATATCCATTGAGTGCTTCTGCTGCTGATATTGCGGCGGCAAAGCTTGCCGACGAATATTTGAATCAGTGGTACATTCAGCCGTTATTTGAGGGTGGTTATCCGGCCAGTTTTGCTAATTTAGCAGAGGCAACTCCGACCATTCTCGACGGTGATTTTGCCATTATCGCGCAGCCCCTCGATTTTTTAGGGATCAACTTTTATACCCGAGCCGTGTATCAAGCCGATGCTGATGGCGGTTTTCAGCAAGTAGATTTACCGAATGTACCCAGAACAGATATCGGCTGGGAGATTTACCCACAAGCCTTCACTGATTTATTAGTCACATTACACCTGCGTTACCCGTTGCCGCCAATTTACATTACAGAAAATGGTTGTGCCGTGGCGGATAGCCTCTGTAATGGGCAAGTCATAGATACCATGCGGCTTGATTATTATCAGCAACATCTGCTAGCTGTTGATGCCGCTATTCGGCAAGGGGTTGATATTCAGGGCTATTTTGCTTGGAGTTTGATGGATAACTTCGAATGGGCTGAGGGCTATCTAAAACGGTTTGGGATAGTGTACGTTGACTATGCAACGCAAGAACGCACTATCAAACAAAGTGGCCTGGCTTATAGAGATTTGCTTGCGCAACGGCGTTAGCTGATAGTGCTGAAAGCGACTAGGATAAAATAATAAAAATAACCAGATTCGAGGCATGAATGTTGAAGTTTCGGGAGAAAGTTGCCTACGGGCTAGGGGACACCGCCAGTAATATTGTGTTTCAAACAGTCATGTTGTATTTGGCATTTTTCTACACTGATGTTTTTGGCATTTCTCCTGTTTTTGTTGGCACTATGTTTTTGGCAGTGCGCATTATTGATGCAATAACTGACCCATTGATGGGGGCTATCGCTGACCGCACACAAACACGATACGGCAAATTTAGACCGTATTTATTGTGGTTTGCCTTGCCGTTTGGCTTGATTAGTGTGCTGGCTTTCACCACCCCCGACTTTTCCGAAACTGGAAAAATGTGGTATGCCTTTCTTACTTATACCGCGTTAATGATGGTCTACACCGCCATAAATATTCCTTACTGTGCCTTGGGTGGCGTGTTGACTGCCGATCCGAAAGAGCGAGTATCGGTGCAATCGGTGCGTTTTGTGTTCGCGATGCTTGGTGGGCTTATGGTTACAGCGCTGACAGGGCCTCTAGTGGAAATTTTGGGGCAAGGCGATAAAGCCAAAGGCTATCAAATGGCTATTTTGGTCATGAGTGTGCTAGGTGTGTTGATGTTTTTAGTTTGTTTTTGGGGAACTAAAGAACGCATCAGTCCGCCGCCACACCAACAATCGAGCTTAAAAAATGATTTTAAGCTGCTTTGGCAAAATGATCAGTGGCGAGTGTTATCCGTCGCCGCTGTATTTCTGCTGACAGGCTCTGTGCTGCGCAACACCCTAGCAATTTATTATGTGAAATATGTGTTGTTGCAGCCCGACAGCGTTGATTTATTTCTGACGCTAGGCATGGTTGGCAGTATTGTCGGTTGTGTGATTGCCCAGCCTTTGGCGAAACGTTTTTGTAAGATCAAACTCTATCAAATTTTTCAAGTGCTGGCAGCGCTGATGTGCGTCGTTAGTTTGTTTGCGGGCACTGCCGCGCCTACGTTGGCATTGGTCGCTTTTGTGCTCTGGCGCTTATTTTTTGATGCAGGTTCGCCACTTTTGTGGGCAAAAATGGCCGATACCGTGGATTATGGCCAATGGAAAACTGGTGTCAGAACCACCGGCATCGTTTATTCCTCGATCGTATTTTTCATTAAACTTGGTTTGGCGATAGGCGGTGCAGCCGCAAGTTGGTTGTTAGCAGGTTATGGTTACGAAGCCAACGCGATGCAAAGCGCTACCACACAACAAGGAATACTTTGGTCATTTTGTGTGTATCCAGCGATTGGTTCGTTATTAGTCGCCTTGGTGATGCGTTGGTATGTATTAAACAATGAAAAGATGGAAGTTATCGGCTTGACACTGAAAAACCAACCTTGAGGCCAACTGAGGTGGCATTTGTTCAGTAAAATTGCACAATCATGCTGCTTTCGGTTGCAATAGAATTGCACTAGCGATTGCAAGCAAAGCTGGTAATATTGGGCGAATAACAAGAAAAGAGCATCCTTGAGTTATGGCGACCATTTACGACGTTTCACAATTAGCCGGTGTTTCCCTAGCCACAGTTTCACGAGTCATGAACAAAAACGCCAATGTCAGTGAAAAGACACGACAAAAGGTGTTAGCGGCGATGGCGCAACTGGATTACAGACCAAACACTTTTGCGCAATCGCTGGCGTCAAATTGCTCCAATTCGGTCGGGGTGCTAGTTTCACAATTAGATGGTCCATATTATGGTCCAATGATGGCGGAAATTGAGGCATCCCTGCGCGCAGAAAACAAACACGTGATTATTGCGGTGGGTCACAGTAATGCTGAGACTGAGATGGATAGTGTCGAATTCCTTATTAGTCGCGGTTGCGATGCTTTGATTCTCGACGTCGAAGCGGTCTCCGACGACTACCTGATTGAGTTAAGCCAAGGCCCAACGCCAATTGTGTTGATCAACCGCTACATCGCTAAAATCAGTGACCGTTGCATTTACCTTAACAACGAACTCGGTGGTTATTTAGCGACTCAGCATTTGTTGACATTAGGCCATCGTCAAATTGCCTACATTTCTGGTCCCAAAAATAAGCATGACGCCTGTGAACGGTTGGATGGTCATATCAGAGCCTTAACTGAACAAGGGGTAACCTTTGATCCCGAGCTGTGTTTTGAGGGCAACTATAAGGAAGAGGGCGGTGTTGATGGCATGCGTTACTTGTTCGCAAGTGGCAAACCGTTTAGTGCAGTTGTTTGTGCCAATGACCAAATGGTCTCCGGCGCGATTTCTGTTTGTTTGGAATTGGGAATGCAAATTCCACAGCAACTCTCTTTTGTCGGTTATGACAACATTCCTTTTGCACGTTACATTTCGCCTAAATTAACCACCATCAATAACCCTATTCACGAAATGGGCAAAATGGCTGCGTTGTGGCTGTTAAAAAATGTCTTCAAAAATGACATCCAAGTATTGAGTGTATTCTCGCCAGAACTAGTGGTGCGTGAGTCAGCCCAAGCATACGACAGGGTATGACGCTTAAAGAGCACTCAACGAATCTTGCATGCACATGTTTATCGCGCGTAGTGCAGATTAGTGCAGATTTATGTGCTAAAGCTAATCATGAACTTGACGGGGTAATTCGTTAGTGGATGAGTCTTGTTATCCAAGCACTATCGCGTTTGACAACTGAGTGAGATTAAACATGAAATATATTGCTCTATCGACCATGGTTTTATTGTTCAGTGCAGATCTAAGCGCTGCCGGCGCTTTAGCAATTGATTCAAATCAGGGCGACCAGTATGGTTTTGCTTTTGATTATGCAACGATAAGCGAAGCTGAAGCTCGCGCAATAAGCGAGTGCGGAAGCAATTGCAGTATTGTGCAAACCTTTGAATCTGGATGTGCCGCTTACGCTGCAGATCAAACCTCCCAAAGCACTATTTATGGGTGGGCGACCAGTGATAGCAGTGGCGATGCGCAGAATACCGCGTTGCAATATTGCGCGTCGCAAGGTGGAGCTCAGTGTATCGTCCGAGCTTGGGGCTGTAACTCCCAGTAGTTGCAGAGTACGGTTTCCTGTTGCAGGGAAGGATCCCTGTAACAATGCCCGCAACAACTGGCGAGCCTGTGCTTTAGCAATTTCTTGAAACATCTTTTTCTGGTAATCCAGCGCCAATTCTTAGAAAATTAAGATCTCTTTTGTTGTTTGGTATGCGGATAAGATGATGTTACCTTGGTATATCGCTAGCGCCATTGTGGCGAAAACTTCGTTATTAGGCCTAGGCGCAATCACGTTGTTTTTGTGTATTGTCGCACTCTTGGCATTAAAGCTTTTTGGTGGAGAATTATCTCCGCTGTTGCAAAAGCGCATTGCCCAAGTATTTCGCACGGGAATTTACCTGCATCTAGCCACCTACGTTGTGCTCGTTATCAAACTGACCTTGATTGACGGCTGGCAAGATATCCCGGCATTTTTACTCGGTCATCTTATGTTCCATCACGCCTTTTCAGCGCTGATTGGCGCCATCATTATTGTTTTGACTATCCGCGTATACAATCATCGGAATGCTGGCGTAATCTAAAAAACAGTAATGATTTTCTGTTGCGCGAGTGTGCTCTCGAATGAGTTTGAGATGCACAGGTGCAAATAACCTGTGCACAGAGTTGCCATGTTCTCTTGCCACTAATCGCTTAGCAACCACTATTGCTCCCCCGTTTTTCGCAGCCAGGTAAGCTTGGCCTTCGTTGAGCATTGATGCCATATGGCGCTAACTTGCCTGTTGCTTGCTGCCGTCGATTGCTTGCTTTCTCCGATTAGATTTAACCGCTTAAATTGCTTGCTTAGCGATCAATGTATTGAATTTAAAAGGTTTTTATTTAAACCCCTTACAGTATGTGTAAAGCTGAATTGCCAGTCTAGGTTGCAGCGATTTCGCTTACAACATACAGAATTTGATTTAGATCAACCATTTTCCGCTTGTGGCTCGTTAAGGTGTCGGCCAGACAATTTTGACGCTTTGATTGAGGATTTTGGTAATGAGCAACAACTATCTTGGCCTACGGGGTATCGAATTTACTGAGTTTGCCAGCGCCGACAGCGACTTTATGCATAAAGTGTTTACGGCCTTTGGCTTTTCGAAAACTCGCCAATTTAAAGGCAAGCAAATCGATTATTACCAACAACACGATATTCATTTTTTGCTCAATCGCGAACGACAAGGTTTTTCGGCTGAGTTCGCCAAAGCTCATGGTCCAGCGATTTGCTCGATTGGCTGGCGGGTTGATGATGCTCAAGCCGCCAAAGCTATTGCTATTAGTCGCGGTGCTCGTGCCGCAGCTCCTGCAGATTGTGATTTGCCATACCCTGCCATCTACGGGATTGGTGATAGCCTGATTTATTTTATTGATCGCTTTGGCAGCAAAGGTTCTATTTATCAGCAAGACTTTGTTGAGCATCCAGAGCCTAGCAAAGTCATGGATTTGGGCTTCACCCGCATCGATCATTTAACCAATAACGTGGAAAAAGGCACTATGCAGCAATGGGCCGATTTTTATAAAAATGTGTTTGGTTTTACTGAAGTGCGTTACTTTGATATTAAAGGGCAGAAAACTGCATTGCTTTCTTACGCGCTCAGATCACCTGATGGTAGTTTCTGCATTCCAATTAATGAAGGCAAAGGCGATGAACGCAATCAAATCGATGAGTACCTGCGTGAATACCATGGCCCTGGCGTTCAGCATATCGCTTTTCTAACCGATGATATTCTGGAGTCTTTAGATCATCTTGATCACAGCGTCATCGACACGCTCGATATCCATGAAGATTATTACCAGCAAGTGTTCAAACGAGTACCTAATGTGCGTGAGGATAAACAACGTATTGAACAACACCAAGTATTAGTGGATGGCGATAGCGATAGCTATTTATTGCAAATTTTTACCAAAAATTTGTTTGGGCCAATTTTTGTCGAAATTATCCAACGAGTGGATAACCTAGGTTTTGGCGAAGGCAATTTCCAAGCCTTGTTTGAATCTATAGAGCGCGATCAACAAAAACGAGGCGTACTATGAAAATTCAACAAATTCATCATGTTGCTTATCGATGCAAAGATGCTAAAGAAACGGTTAATTTTTACCATCAAGTACTGAAAATGGATTTCATGCTGGCGATTGCCGAAGACCAAGTGCCGTCAACCAAAGAACAAAATCCATACATGCATGTGTTTTTAGATGCTGGCATGGGTAATATTTTGGCGTTTTTTGAACTGCCCGAATCACCGACCATGGATCGTGACCGGAATACTCCCACTTGGGTTCAGCATATTGCCTTGCAAGTCGCGGATGAAGCTGAGTTGCTCGCTGCTAAAGCCGAACTTGAGGCGCATGGACTTGCTGTCGTAGGCCCAACCAACCATGAAATTATCAAGTCGATTTATTTCTTTGACCCAAATGGTCACCGTATTGAATTAACGTGCATTACGGCAACACCAAAGATGCTCTCGGAGCTTGATGCCGTGAAATGGCAAATGTTGGAAGAGTGGTCGCAAACCAAAAAAGCGCCGAAACAGGCGGCTTGGTTGCATCAACAAGAGTTTACATCGCCACTTTGATACCACTGTTTGTCGATTTTGCCAGCAAAATCATGCGCTGCGTCAATAAACCGCATTTGTTTTACTGGCAGAATCATCCACAATAGTTGTCGGTACGTATCCGACAACTGTCGGAAAGTTTCGACACTGTTTGCAAGACAGACATTAAAACAATACCAAATACCATCAGGAGCAAGATCATGAGTCAACTTGATCGTCGTCAATTTTTAAAACTCTCTGGCGCAGGCCTTATTGGCGTGACCATGGGCAGTGTTAGTTTAAACGCATTCGCTGCGGATCCAGTCAGCCTGACTGATCCTGTGGCCGTTGCCATGAAATATGTTGAGAAATCAGCGGTTGCCGATAAATGCGACACTTGTATGCATATGGGCGCAGGGACAGAGCAACACCGTTCATGTGCAATTTTCGGTGGTAAATTAGTTAACAAAGACGGCTGGTGTTCTGGCTACATGAAAAAGCCATAATTAAGTCTTTGTAACACTAACAGGGCTATTGAACAGGAATGGCCCTGTTGTTTCAAAACCCCTTCTTTTTGTATCTGATGCTCATACCAATCAATCCCTTTTCATGCTTGCCTCAAATTCATAAGGCTTGTTAACGCTTGCCATGATCAATAAGGGTCTTATCTTCGTATAATGACACTGTTCTGCCACGAAATATTGCGGCGTTTTTGTTTTTCTAGGAATTGGTATGTCTGAATTTATTTTGATTACTGGCGCAGCCCAGCGGGTGGGTTTGCATTGTGCGCTGGCTCTGCGTGCGCAAGGTTATGAGGTAATCGCAACCTATCGACAGGATAAACCTGGACTTGCTGTACTTCGTGAAGCCGGTGTTCACTGTATTCCCTGTGATTTTGATAAGCCTGATTCGCTTGCAGTGCTAGTGCAGGCTGTGCACACAAAAACCAATTCATTACGAGCAATTATTCATAACGCTTCAAGCTGGCAGGCAGATGCTGTGTTGCCTTGGTTACAGGTGTCGACGCAGGCGAGTCTGCACCCATTAGTCTGCGTTGAACCCACAGCAATTGCTGAACAACTGGCAACAGATGCCAGTATTTTTGATGCCATGATGCATATTCATGCGAAAGTGCCATATCTGCTAACTCGAGCATTATTGCCGAGTTTACTCGCCAATGGCCAAGCCGATGTGATTGCGCTCACTGATTTTGTCGCCAGTGTCGGTAGTAGCAAACACATGGCTTATGCGGCATCCCGCGCGGCTATGGAAAATATGGTGATGTCGATGTCTCGACAATTAGCGCCTGCCATCAAGGTCAATGCGATTGCTCCAGCACTCTTGATGTTTAACGAAGGTGATGATGTTGAGTATCGACAAAAAGCGCTTAAAAAATCGTTAATGCAATGTGAGCCTGGCCCGCAAGAAGTCGTCAATAGCATCAATTACTTGATGGCGAGCCAGTATGTGACTGGACGAGTGTTGGCGCTTGATGGTGGCCGACATCTAAACCTGCCGTGACAGTAATGCAGCCTACCAGCCGTATTCAACGGCCTTATTGGCGAAACGGTCCAGATCATCGCTCTGGCGCTGATGTCAGTTTTTTGGATATCGTGAAAATTTTTGATTTTCAACGTATCAAGGTAGGCCGTTGGGTAACCGCAGCTGAGCAACAACTGGCAGCCAATCTATTTTTTGATGCATTATGCGATTTACAAACAGTGTTACAGGTACCAACCCAAGTCATTTCCTTAAATGGCAGTTTGGCGCTGAGTTTTGGTACAGGTGGCAGTCGGGGCACTTGTGCTTTTTATCAGCCGCAAGGTCGGGTGTTGGCGCTGGCGAAAAACGCTGGTGGGGGCAGTTTGGCGCATGAGTGGTTTCATGCCTTCGACCACTATATTGCGTCGAAAATGTTTAAAGCGGCGCAGCCAGCTCACTTTGCCAGTCGATTGTGGTTACAAAATCAAGTCGCTGCCAAAAAGTTGATGTATGCACATCCATTGAATGATTGGCTCAGTGCAGCCTTTGCCGAGATTTTTTTGGACGATGGTGTGCCTTCGTCATTCTTCATCCGCTCGAGAGACTTTGATGCTAAATCACAGCGGCGATATTTCGCTTTGCCCGAAGAAATGGCCGCACGTTCATTTGAACAGGTATTGCAGAGATTGCCGCTGCAGAATCGATTCTTGGTGGATGGTACTTTAGCAGGCCCAGCCTTTGATGCTGGGCTTTATCCGGAAACAGCGCGAGCAGAGCGCTTGGCAAGCTACTGGCTGAGTTATTTTCAACAACTCGGTGTTGCTCTGCAACCAAAGCTTGGGCCGCTTTAGAACGGCCACACGCGTAATTTACGTCCTTTTACGCCGGCAGCTAATAATTGCTGGGCTAGTTTGAGTTTTGCCCGCGGCACTGCAACGTACGCATTGTCATCACCTAACTGAATTTTGCCAATTTCATCGCCTTGGATGCTTTGCTCACGAGTTAAAGCGCCAACAATGTCACCAGCCCGCAGTTTTTGCTTTTTGCCGGCATCAATTTGCAAACAGGCCATCGGCGGCACTGGCGCTAGTTTATTAAGCACTTCAAGTGCTGGTAATGCGGTTACTTGCAGTGGGGTTGCTAGTTCATCGTTAATCAGTGCGACTTTAAACTCATCAGCCTGATCAAACAAACTACAAGCTAAACCTTGCTGACCAGCTCGTCCGGTGCGGCCAATTCGGTGGGTGTGTGTTTCGACATCATGGGCTAGTTGATAGTTAATTACTAAATCCAGGGCGGCAATATCGAGGCCTCGTGCTGCGACATCAGTGGCAACCAACACACTTAAACTGCGGTTCGCGAAGCGGATCAACGTTTGATCGCGATCACGCTGCTCTAAATCACCATGAAGAGCCAGCACGCTAAAGCCTGCGTCATGTAACGCATCCGCTACATCCTGACATTCCCGGCGAGTGTTGCAAAATACTAAGCTGCTAGTGGGTTGGTGGTGTTTCAACAAGAGTTGCACAGCTTGTAGTCGAGCCGCAGCACCTTGCACTCTGAACAACTGCTGGCTGATAGACAGTTCAGAATGCGCAGATTCAATCGTCACCCGAGTCGGGTTGGTCAACAAAGCTGAAGCTAACTGTTCAATTTGTTTTGGAAAGGTGGCGCTAAATAAGAGGGTTTGCCGTGATTTAGGAGCAAAGGTCATGATTTTATCGAGGGTAGGGGCAAAGCCCATTTCGAGCATGCGATCCGCTTCGTCCAGAACCAACAATTCTAAATCATCAAGTTTGAGCGAGCCTTTGACCAAATGCTCTTCGATACGACCGGGTGTACCGACAATAATATGCGCGCCATGTTCAAGCGAGCCAAGTTGCGGGCCAAAAGGCACGCCGCCGCAAAGTGTCAGCACTTTGATATTGTGAATAGTTCGGCCTAAGCGGCGGATTTCGTTGGCGACTTGATCGGCAAGTTCACGAGTCGGGCATAACACCAAACTTTGCACACGAAAGCGTTTTACATCTAACAGGCTTAACAAACCCAGACCAAAGGCTGCGGTTTTACCTGAGCCAGTTTTGGCTTGGGCTATCAGATCTTTTTTCGCCAGAATGACCGGCAGACTTTCTGCTTGTACCGGAGTCATCTGCAAGTATCCAAGATCGGTGAGGTTGGTTATTAAGGCTTCAGCGATTGGTAATTGATTAAAAGTCGCAGACATAAGGTTCTCCAGAACAACGGGTATTAATTTGGGCAAAGCATCAAAGCAAACAACAGCATAGACATTGTCGAAGGTTTTGATGATTTCATACAAACAAAAAGGGCAACTCTTTACAGGGTCGCCCTTAGGGTGTGGCTTACGCCGTAGGTGCTAGCTAGTAGCACCCGCTGTTCAATTACAGAACAACGATTTTCTCAGCTTGTGGGCCTTTCTGACCTTGGGTCACGATGAAAGATACACGTTGGCCTTCTTGCAGAGTTTTGAAACCAGTTGAGCTGATTGCGCTGAAGTGAGCGAAAACGTCTGGGCCTGAAGCTTGTTCGATGAAACCGAAACCTTTAGTTTCGTTGAACCATTTAACTGTACCAGTAGTTGGAGTAGACATATTTGTAATCCTGTAATAAAAGTTAATTTGCCTGGTTTCAGGCGGTGGTGCTGGAAGTGAAACTTTGACTTATGAAAACAGGACGTACTCAAACAACAGTAACAGTTCAGTGTGCATAAATTGCGGTACTCTTTCAAACAGTCGCCAGTGTATAGAATTTAAACAGCCAGTCAACCTTTATTTCCCGAATTATCGAAATAGTTTGATGGCTAAGCGATATTGGCGGTTTTTTCGCAGATTATTGCTGGCTTTCTCAACAATCGACGGTAAGTCCTTAGTAAATTTGTATTTTTATCTGTTTTCGCCGTAGTTGATCACCTTTATTTTGTTGCAGCAAATTTGGAATGAAAACTTAAGTTGCTAAAATCGTAGGCAAAAAAAAGCCCCCAACGAGTGGGGGCAAAGAGCGGGTGTCGAGTTGCTCAAGGGTCTTTCGGAACATGTCTAACAGGTAAAACGTTAATCAATCAGCGTGGTCTAACTATTCATCGCTATTCATGAAACCTAGCAATTGCAAAAGGCTCGTGAACAGGTTAAATATCGAAACAAATAATGAAACTGTTGCCATGATGTAGTTGGTTTCACCGCCGTGCACAATTTCACTGGTTTGGTACAAAATCATGCCTGACATCAACAAAACAAACATTGCCGATACAGCTAAGCTAAGTGCCGGCATCTCGAAGAATATCGCGCCAAGACCAGCTAAAAATGCCACCAATACCCCAACAGTCAAAAAACTACCCATGAAACTAAAGTTGGTTTTTTTCACTAACGCGTAAGCTGATAAAGCAAAGAAAATTGTTGCTGTACCGGCCATCGCCATCATGACAATTTCACCGCCACCAGGCAGCGCCAAGTATCTATTCAAGATTGGGCCAAGTGTGTAACCCATAAAGCCAGTTAAGGCGAAAACTCCAACCAATCCTAGAGCGCTATCGCGGAATTTCGTGGTGAAGAATAACGCGCCAAAATAACCCAATAGCGTAATGATGATGCCTGGGTGTGGCAGATTTAAACTCATGGTGACGCCAGCAACAGTTGCACTAAATGCCAGCGTCATGGCTAATAAACTATAAGTATTGCGTAATACTTTGTTGGCTTGGGTGACGGGTAAGGCACCGCTATAAGCCTGTTCCTGATACATCGTCATATTGACCTCACTTTATTTTGCTGGCGATATTGCCTGCTATTTCACTGAAGATAGTTATACAGAAAAGCAAACTTAAGATAAACTCGAATATTCCTTCTATTTTATTCGGAAAAATCGAATTTTATGACGCCGGTGAATTTTAATCAGCTTTATTATTTCTATTTGGTGGCCAAAGAGGGCTCTATCGCAAGAGTCAGTGAACAATTACACATCACGGCGCAGACAATCAGCGGCCAGTTGACTGCTTTTGAACATGCCGTTGGTAGCCCGTTATTTTTTCGCCAAGGTAAAAAATGGACGGTGACCGAACTTGGGAAAGTGACTTTCCGTTACGCAGAGGATATTTTCCGACTTGGCGACGAACTCAAGCAAGTGCTCAAGCACCAGCAAGGTGTGCAATGGCAAACTTTCACCGTTGGCGTTACTGATGTGCTGCCGAAAGCATTTATTTACGAGATGTTAAAACCTGTGTTTAACATGCCTGAACAGCTACGATTAATTTGTTTGGAAGGTGAACAAAATCAGTTGCTTGCTGACTTGGCGTTAAACAAATTAGATTTGGTGCTGACTGATCAACCGTTGTTACCCTCAAGTCCATTAAAGGCGTATAGCCATCAAATTACCGAATCTGCGACTAGTTTTTTCGCAGCTCCGCATATTGCCGCTGCCTTAGAGGGCGATTTTCCGCAATGTCTGCAGCAGCAACCGATGCTTTTGCAAAGTAAACGTTCTATCATCCGCCAACGCTTGGATGCTTGGTTTGCACAGCAAGAGATCATGGTGCAAATCATGGCTGAATTTGATGATAGCGCGCTAATGAAAGCGTTTGGCCAGCAAGGTCTTGGTATTTTCTCCGCGCCATCAAAAATTGCCGCAAATATATGTCGTCAGTATGAAGTTGTCGTTATTGGCAGTACCGATGCAGTTAAAGAAGTGTTTTATGCAATTTCGCCAGAGCGTAAACTAACTCATCCAGGTGTCGTTGAATTAGTTCGAGCGCTAGCCAACGACTAGCGCTCCATAGTAGGTTTTAACGACCAAATCGACTTAATTGCTGCTGAGCGTCGGCGGTGGCTTTTAGTAAAGTTTGCCCAGCGGTTTCTATTGACGACATTTGCTGATAAGCATCTGTGGTGCCTTGCTCTATTGCGCTCAAATGGGCATGAGTTTGTTGGTAGCGTTTTTCTAGATCCAGAACAGAAGAGGTGATGCTTTGCACACCCAATTTAGCTTCACCGAGCTGGGTCTGGAGTTGTCCAAATTCTTCACTGGTACTGCCAATACTGTGCTGAGCAGTGCTGGCTTGTTGGTTCAACCGCTCAGATTCTGCTTTAGTTTCGCGAACTAAGCGTTCCATATCGTTCAAAAAGCCAGAAATTTGGCGAGTTGCATCGTTAACCTTTGCCGCTAGGCTGCGAACTTCATCAGCTACAACCGCAAAACCTCGGCCAGCTTCACCCGCTCGAGCTGCCTCGATTGCTGCATTTAACGCTAACAAATTGGTTTGATCGGAGAAGTTTTCCACCATTTGCAGAATTTGTCGGACATTTTCCGAGTTTTGCTGTAAGCCTTGCACCGTGCTGCCAAATGTTTCCAGTAAAGACACAATGCTCGACAATTGCTGTGAAATCACTTGCATCCCAGAGCTGGCTGTTGATGCTTTTTGCACGGTCGTTTGCGCCACTTGGTTCATTTGATCTGAGGTGGCGACGATGGAAGACAGGTGCTCGAGTACATGATCGCTTTCGGAGCGAATTTTTTCGCTGCGCCGTTCGGTATCCTGCAGATGCGTTCTTGTGGTTTTAACTGCAGTTGAAACTTGTTCGTTAATTTGGTGAGTGTGTTGGGCTTGTTGATGAAGCTTTGTCAATAACTGGGCAAGTTGCCCAACAAATTGATTGTACTCGTCTGACAAAGTTCTAAATTCATCATAAGTGAAGGCTGGTAAACGGTATTGCAAATCAGCGCCAGATTGATTGGCTTGATGCAAGGTTTTCACCAATGCCTGCACTGGCCGCACAATTAAGAAATGTAGGTAGAACATAGTGAAAACAAAGGCTGCACTGCCAATAACTAAGGTTGTCCACCATGCACTACTAGCGTCACCGGTATCAGGATAAGCGAAATAAAGCGCCAGCCAAAAGATCACTAATAAGAAGCCGATATTACCAATGATTTTGCGAGTTAAACTGTGGAAGAAGGTTTTTTCAACGGAAGTATACAAACTATCGAACCAATCCATGCGTCAATCCTCGTTGGTTTAATTGAAGAAGCTTTTTATAAGTTCTTAAAATACCATAGCAAAAAAATTGCTAACTTGAGCTATATCAGCAGAAATAGAGGAAAATTGCTACAAGGCTTTGGAATAAAAAGTACAACATAAGCATGATGGGAAGCAAGGGGAAGTCGGGAACTTCCCCAGGCGAGATAAACTTACAAGCGCTCTAAAACCGCTTGTGTAAAATCGGTAGTACCATGACTACCACCGAGATCGCGAGTTGTGCGATCGCCAGTTGCAATAACATCGGTTACCGCCGCAAGGATTTTTTGCGCTTTATCTTGCATACCTAAGTACTCTAACATTTGGATAGAGGCCAAAATGACAGAGCTTGGGTTGGCTAAGTTTTTGCCTGCGATATCTGGTGCGCTGCCGTGAACAGCTTCAAAAATCGCGCAATCTTTCCCAATATTAGCGCCTGGAGCCATGCCTAAGCCACCAACTAAACCCGCACATAAATCAGAAAGAATGTCGCCAAATAAATTGGTCGTAACAATCACGTCAAATTGCTGTGGATTCATGACCAACTGCATACAAGCGTTGTCGACAATCATCTCGCCAACTTGAATGTCTGGGTAATTTGCCGCAACTTCACGCGCAGTTTTTAGGAATAGACCTGACGTTGATTTCAGAATATTTGCTTTGTGAACAATAGTGACTTTTTTGCGGTTTTCCCGACGAGCCAATTCAAAAGCAAATTCAACAATGCGTTTTGAACCTTCACGAGTGACCACACTCATGGCTTCAGCTAATTCGCCATCGTTTTTGACCACTTGGCCTGCACCAGAGTACATGCCTTCGGTATTTTCACGCACAGTAATGATGTCTATGTTGTCATAGCGCGCTTTGGTGCCCTTAAAAGAAATCACCGGGCGAACGTTAGAATACAAGTTGAATTTCTTACGTAACGTCACATTGATTGACGTGAACCCTTCGCCAACAGGCGTGGTTAATGGCCCTTTTAAGGTGATTTTATTGCGTGCGATAGCATCTAAAGTTGCACTTGGTAACAACTCGCCAGTTTTTTCCAGAGCTGTTAAACCAGCATCCACAAATTCATACTGAAAATTGCAGCCGACTTTGTCTAAAACAGCAATGGCTGCATCGACAATACTTGGACCAATGCCGTCACCTTTGATGACAGTAATTGTTTGAGTGCTCATAAGAGTCCTTATGCTTGAAACGCTGGAAAGATGAGGCGGTGAGTTGGCGTTTTATAGCCTACGAAGCAAAGAGGCATCACCACCGGAACTGCGCAAATATAGCATTTTTTGTTATTAGTTACCAGAATAGGGCAAGGCAGTGCATATCACGTAAAAAAATAGTGAGTATAGAAAAATATGATGAAAGAAAACTACATAACGCCATAAATCGGCCAATAAGAATTGGCTTGTGCTGCAATTTTTTGTAGCCACACTTCAATTGGATTTGGAGTTAAATCAAGAGCATGGGTTGCATTTTTCCAACTGGTTTGCAATAACCCCACGACATGGGTGTCACCGTAGAACAGTTGTTCGGTGAGCAACAGTGCGAACTGGCATAGCATGGCGCCAGTTTGTTGTTGATTATAGGGCATGTCTTGTTCAGGGCTATGGCGAATACTCAATGCTGCATCTTGCCATGTGACTGCAAGGCCGGTACTAGCTAAACTGTGCGAGACTTGTCTTGGAAAGTCAGCAGACTGCCAGCACAAAAACTGTACTCGTTGTTTCAGTGAATTACTACTGCGGCCTGCAGGATTAAGCGATGCGTAACGACAAAACTCATCTTGTTGTAGTTGCAGAGCAAAACTTAGAGCCAATAATTGCGCGATTGGCTCTTTGCAATCTACACGCGAGCTGTGTTCACTGATAACAAGCAAAGCACTTTTAAAAGTTTTTTGCCATTGTTCAAACCATGCTTGGTAAGGTTGTCGGCACTCACGGATCTGCGCGGCTAACCAGGCTTGGCGGAGAATCGTCGGTAATTGGTCACTACCAAGTAGCGCGAGCGCATGCCTTAACTCAACGACTTGTTGCTGTTGTCGATTGTGCTCGCTGGCAACCTGCAAAATAAAGTCGACTAAAGATGGATGTTGTTCGAACCATTTGAGCTGTTTGCTGATTGAACTCAATGGGTTAAGTTGATTTAAAACTGCGAGCGATAGCGGAGCCTGCGGTTGGCTAACCGCTGGAGCTTCCTCCTGGATAAACACATCAAACCAAGCGAAGTCTTTACATATTCGTGGTGATAACAACTTATAACGACTACTGACTAGCTCGACTTGTTTATTGGTTAGTTTCTTGGATTCGGTATCAAACAAATAGCCGGTAAGTTTTGGGGTGGTGCTCGTGATAAGAGCAACTTCACCCACTTGGTCGCTACAGAATCTACCAAGTTTACTTAAGTCATGCTCTTTCGTGGCTAACATCGCAAGTACATGTTGTTGCTGGGGGCTAAGCGGGTGTTGTGTTAATTTAGGGACGATTTGTTCGATACCTAAAGTACCTTGATTGCGACGTGGAATGGTGGGCAATGCCAGCTGATAGCACAGTTGCAAGAGCGTTGAATAGGCGGGGCTTTGCCATTCAACAGCAAGTTGGGTAGCTCTACTACAACCAGCAAACAAGCCCAAAAACACATGTTGGCGAAGAATAGTAGAATGCTGCCGGATACAAAGGCTCCAAGGGTCAAGTAGGTTCTTTTGCTCCTCGGAGTTAAGTGCACCTGTAGACATCATGTTTTGCAATAAGGAAACCGCACCACAAAGGCTGAAAATCTGAGCGGCCAGCATTTGTTCGGTAAGCCAATTGGGCCATGTTGCCTGTTCACTGTATTGCAGTAATAAACTGGCTTGTTTTAGTGCAAGGCAGCTTGCAGCACTTAATTGTGCCGGTACTAGCGCCAGCATTGCTTTAACAAGTTTGGGATTGCGCTGCCACAGTTTATGCAGCTGGATCGCCAATTGATCAGCAATCTGCAGCGATTTTTCGCTGTGTGGATTTGCAGTTGCTTGTAAATAAAATTTATCTAAATATTGGCCGCAACTCAGCAATAAAGATGTTTCACTGTTCATGGCGTAGGTTGTTGTTCCAGTGTTCTGAACTGTTGTTCCGCCTGTTCCCCGACGGCAATTAATTGTCGATTTAAAAATAACAGAGGTGTGCACTCATCTTTTGTGGTGATGCCATCAGAAATTGCTCGTAAGGTTCGGTAATAAAAAATTTGATGCAATCCAGAATCGGACAATATGGCTTCTGTAATGTCTGGTCCACCCAAAACTTTGCTTATTTCTTCTTGTTGCAGTGATTTACTTAAATCAATCGCTTGAATAAATTTACGATTAAAAGCTTCGCGATCATCCCATACCATTTTATTTGGATTATCTGGGTAATAGTGAGTTGCGAGCCAAGTAAATCCAGGGTAAGCCAATACCAACAATAGCAATACCAGATATTTTTTTTGCATGGGTGCTCCAACACATAAATCAGCTTTGATACGTGCAACCGAACTTGGGAAAAATTGCTGAAATGCCATAGGTTTGCTCAATATTGGCTATGGAGAACAATTTACATACAATTTTTCTGCCAAAATTTTAATGGCGTGTATTTTTTATTAGTATACCGAGTTTCTCGGTTATTCGGAGCGGAAAAGCTCTTTGCCGACTGCGTTGCGATTAATGGTTGGATTTTTTGAGAGGCAAGTGGGCAAAGACATCGGACAAAGCATTCAACTTTGTCCGATGCGGTAATCTTCAGCGTGCTATTTGATAACAAGGAATGTATTTGCTTCCTGGCAGCTTCATGCGTCCTTGTGCGACAAAAGCTTCCAGCAAATTATCCATCAAAGCCATTAATTCTGGTTCGCCTGTTAATACAAAAGGCCCATGTTTTTGAATGGCTTTGATCCCCTCATCCTTGACATTTCCGGCAACAATACCGCTAAACGCACGGCGTAAATTTGCCGCTAAAAGCGCTTTATCTTGCTCTAAATGCAGATCTAGCCCTGCCATGTTGGCATGCGTTGGGGCAAATGGGTGTTGGAAATCAGGTGCAATTTCCAAGGTCCAGTTAAAATGATAAGCATCGCCAACAGATTTTCGGTATTGCCGAACCTCAGCGCAACCTTGTTTCAGTTTTTGTGCTACTAAAACTGGATCGTCAATGATCACTTCAAATAAATTCAATGCATCTGCACCAAGCGTTTTAGCGATGAAAGTCTGAAGTTCTGTAAAATATGCAGCGCTTTGTTTGGGGCCAGTCAAAATCACTGGCAGTACTTGCTGCTTATTTTTTTGATTTAACATAATTCCCAGCAAATACAACAGCTCTTCAGCAGTGCCTGCACCGCCAGGAAAAATAATGATGCCATGGGCGGTACGAATAAATGCTTCCAAACGTTTTTCAATGTCTGGGAGAATTACTAATTCGTTGACGATTGGATTTGGTGGCTCTGCAGCGATAATGCTCGGCTCGGTTAAGCCTAAGTAGCGCCCGCTGCCGTTACGTTGTTTGGCATGACCAATGGTTGCGCCTTTCATTGGGCCTTTCATTGCTCCAGGACCACATCCGGTGCAAATGTTTAAGCCGCGCAGCCCTAATTGGTAACCAACTTCTTTGGTGTATTTATACTCATTTTCGTTTATGGAATGCCCACCCCAACATACAATCATATTCGGATCGGTGCTGGAATTAATTACTTTGGCATTACGCAAGATATCAAAAACACTATGAGTAATATGAGCACTGTTATGTAAATCAAGTTTGTGTTGGGTGATGCTTGATTGGGTGTGATAGAACAAAATGTCCCTCAACACGGCAAATAGATGCTCGTGGATACCTTGGATAATTTGGCCATCGACAAATGCGTTTGCTGGCGGGTTGAACAGTTCAATTTTTATACCGCGTTCGCGGGCAATTAACTTAACGCTAAAGTCTTTAAATTGCTCATAAATTTCGGCTGAACTATCGGTATGACTACCGACGTTCAACACGGCAAGACAACAGTTTCGAAATAGGGTAAAAGCATCGCTGTGGGAGTTTTGCTGGAGTTCTTCAACTTCGAGTTGTGACAATAAATCCATCGAGCCGAGCGGGTTTAATTGAACATGCATTCATCTCTCCTTGAAAGCCATGCCATGAGTTTGGTTCGAACAAAAAGGGGCTGGCTTATTTTTTGAAAATTACTTTGTCCCGACCTTCGCGTTTTGCGTCATAAAGAGCTTCATCTGCGCGATCAAATGCCTCGCGACCAGTGTCACTGGCTCGTAATTGGGTTGCTCCAAACGAAATTGTGATCGGAACGCTTTGATCTTTAAACTTGAAAGGAATACGTTTGATCTTTTCTCTGAGACTATTCAGCGGACCCTCTAGTTCGTGTACTGGAGTTTCGGGGAATAGTAAAATAAACTCTTCACCACCATACCTGGCAATAAAATCAGTATCTCGCAAACTTTGACGCAGCGCCCGCGCAATTACTTTCAGCGTTTTATCACCAGCGCTGTGGCCAAAACTGTCATTAATATTCTTAAAGTGATCAACGTCAGCAAGTACTATTGATAACGGCTTTTCGTAGCGCTTCCATCGTTTTAATTCAAGTTCAAATCGCTCGTCAAACGCAGCTCTGTTTGGTAATTCAGTTAGTGCGTCCTGCAGACTTCTAAACTTTTGTTCAGCGAGGCGCTTTTTGAACTGTGCAGCCTCAGCTTCAAGTTCTTTTAAGCGTATTTCCATTTCTTTCACAGCAACCATCAGCATTTCACGCTCTTGGCGCTCAAGTAACTCTTTTTGCTGCAAAGAATTAGTGATAGCACCTAACTTGCCTGTTACTAACAGCTGTAATTGTTCGAGGGATGTCGCAGCTTGTGTTTCGCGGCCTAACAGTGATATTTGTTGCTCAATTTGTTGGTTCAGCACCAGCATTTTTTCTTTGATGCTGCTGCTAGTTTGCTGCGATGAGACTAGCGACTGCTGTACGCTAGTTAGCGCTTCATTGAGCTTTAAGAGGAAATGTTGGGCAGACTGTCGTTCTTCATTAATGCTAGAAATGATGATTTCAATGGTGCGTAAGCAAGCTTCTAGCAACCGTTCGATGGTCAATTCTGCTAATAAACTTAAGCGAATATTTTCAATCGCTCGTGCGTGTTTGCCTTCAAAAGCTAACTCGCTGAGTAAATTAGTCAACTCAACTGAGATTTGTCGACAAATGGAATCGTATCGGGTGCTGTCAGATATTTCCTGCAGATCCATATCATGTTTAGCACTTAACGCTGTTTGATATAAAGTTGTCAGATCTGTCAGATGTGGAATAAATGCTTGCAAGCTTGGGGCTGGTTCATCGACTTTACTTAACAGTTCACGTAAATCTCGACGTAATTGGTTCGGCAGGCCTTTTTGTTTTTGCAAGAGTTTGCCAGCTTCAGAAATAGAGTATTGTGCTTTTTTAACGTCGATGGATTGCTTAACTTCTATTTGTTTAAGCTGTTCAGTCGTTGCGTCAAGTTGTGGCAACAGTTTTTCTAAGTCTGTCCCTCGGCTCAAATCTTGGCGCAGTCTAGCCAACTTATTGTCGAGTTCTACATCAATACCTTTGCAGACAAGACTGAGTCGAGAAACGAACTGGGTCAGGATCTGAAACTGACTTTCATAGGTCACTTCGAGTTGCTGTCTTGCTTTGACGGCAGCAGCTAATTGCTGCTTGGTGTTGTTGTCTGCATCCACTACTAATTTGATCCCGGCTAAAGCGCTGTGCCATGTGGGCTAAGTATATCGTTATTAAGTTATTTTGCGCAGGTGAATTCTCGATTTGCCGATAAAAACCTGCAAATTACCGCAGAAATTCTATTGTTGTTTCTTCGGTTTGTTACCGGAAACTGCGAGAGTTTCCGCCTAAAGCCATTATTACATTTTATCACCAATGAAAAAGCCGGCAGTTTAAGCCGGCTTTTTCTCTGAACCATCGAGGGTTCTTATTTTTTTGTCAGATAGTAGGGTAACCAGCTTTGTTCTTCAGCCGAGGTCAGATAGTTCATTACAGCCATCCTTCAACAGATATTTGGTTGGGGTTGGTGTGTCTGGCACCAACGATGATTATTTAATCATATTTCGAAACGAAAGTAAAAGTTATTTTGTTGGGTTACATAATGACTTTCATTTCTTGGTAGCGGATTTTGTCGGTTTTGCCGCAAATGGCTAGGCAATCTGTCGTTTTTACCTTAGTTTGAGGCTAAAAAATGGAGAAGCTATGAAACATTTCTATCGATTATTCACCTCAGTACTGCTGTTTGTTGCTTTTTCGGCAACGGCAGAGGTGCGCTATCACATTAAAATTTCACAGCCACAGCATCACCTTGCTGATGTGGAAATGACGATGACTGCCGATTCAATTGGCCCGATGTCAGTGCATTTACCCGCATGGCGCAGTGGTAAATATCAAATATTAGATTTGGCCAATGGTGTGCGAAAATTCAGTGCGGTAGATGCTGATGGTCAAACCCTGGCTTTCAAAAAAACTGAGAAAAGCACGTGGCAAATTGATATTAAAAATAAAGGCTTGATAACGGTACGTTATCAAATCTATGCCAACCAATTAGATACAAGAACACGGCACATCGATGATACCCATGCCTACCTCAATCCATCGGCAGTATTGATGTACAGCGAAAGTACCCGGCTGCAACCAGTATCTGTGCAATTGACAGTGCCAACAGGCTGGCGCAGCACCTCAGGGATGCCAAAAGGTGAAAACTCGCACAGCTTTACCGCCGCCAATTATGATGTGTTAGCCGATTCGCCGATTGAAACAGGCATTCATCAAAGCTTTCAGTTCAAAGTGGATGAACGTGATTATGAAGTTGTCATTTGGGGGGATGGTAATTACGACGCCAAGCAAATTGTTGCTGATTTAGAAAAACTTGCAGGCCAAACTGCGAGTATCTGGCAAGGTTACCCTTATAAAAATTATCTATTTATCATTCATTCTGCCGTTGGGGCTCGTGGTGCAACTGAGCACCTTAATTCGACGGTTATTCAACGAGATCGCTTTAGTTTCAAAACCCGCCAACACTACCTCGATTTCTTAAGCACAGCTTCCCATGAGTTGGTTCACACTTGGAACGTCAAAGCCTATCGGCCTGCGGAGCTAGTTCCTTATGATTATTTGAACCCCAATTACACCAAGTTGTTATGGATCTCTGAAGGGTCAACGAGTTATTTTCAAAACCAATTATTGCTTCGTGCAGGCTTGATGACTGCAAAAGAGTTCTATGCAGATTTAGCCAAAGCCTTAGACAAATTTGATCGTACTCCAGGTAAGACTGAGCAGTCAGTCGCCGAATCAAGCTTTGATAGTTGGATTAGCTTAGGTGGTGATCATGGCGATAATTTCAGCGTCAATATTTATTCCGAAGGTTATTTAGTCAGCTGGATGTTGGATCATTGGTTATTAGATAACAGTAAACTTGATGCTAGCTATAGAAGCTTACATGCTGAATTATATAGGAAATTTTCAAAAACTACCGCATTTACTGATACTGATGTGCTGGATATTGCCAAACAACTTACCGGCAAGCCTCTCAATACTTGGTGGCAACAGCAGGTAGAATCTCCGATGGAATTAAATGTGGATGTGTTATTAGCAGCTGCCGGTTTGGTGCGCACAGCACCGGAAAAAATGTTTGCCTTTAGCGGTATCACTAGTACTTTTAAAGATGGTGTTGCCAAGGTAACTAAAGTAGAACGTGACTCTCCAGCGTGGCTTGCAGGGTTGACTTCGGACGATGAAATCGTCGCTGTCGCTAAACTGCAATTAAAGTCTCCGTTGGTTGACCGACTAAAAGATTTTGCCCCTAAAGACCGCATCACTTTAAGTTATTTCCGCAATGGCCGTTTGCTTGAAACTGAACTTACTTTAGGTGCTCTGCCTGATGGTCCAAGCGTAATTAAACCACTGGCAAATGCGAATAAGGCACAAAAGGCATTCCACAAGGCATGGTTAGGTGTTGCACACGACTTACCAAAATCTTGATCAAAAATGACAAAAAAACCGTGAAAATTCACGGTTTTTTGATCAGATAACTTTTTTTCAGTAAGGATGTTTCGAAACGAAACATCCTTACTGGCGTGTTAGGCGAATATTCGGCGGGGTGTAAGGCTCACTGCTGCGTAACGGATTGATGTCTAATCCGCCGCGGCGAGTATAACAAGCATACACAGCCAAAAATTCGGGCTGGAGTAAATCAAAAATATCTTTGTAAATTCGCTCTACGCACTGTTCGTGGAATTCATTATGTTGTCTGAAGCTAATTAGGTAGCGTAATAGACTTTCATGGCAAATTGCTTGGCCACGATAGTGAATGAATACACTTGCCCAATCTGGTTGTGAGGTAATTAAACAATTTGATTTTAATAAATGCGAGTGCAATTTTTCTTCGATAACGCCGTCGTTGCCAGTCAGCTTGAGTAACGAACCGTCATATTGGTATTGGTCAATTTCAACATCTAACTCGTCGATACAGCGCCCTTGCAACCAAGTGGGTTGAAACGCAATCAGTTCATTGACATGATGGATTGTGACTTCAACTGGTTTACCCGCACAAAGGGATAAATCTTCTTTCAAGCGCAAGTATACTTGGCTGATGTCGCGAAACCGAGTTTGGTTGAAGCTATTGAGATATAGCTTGAATGATTTGGACTCAATCAAATTTTCCGAATCAAATGGCACTACCACTGTCGCCAGTGCAACCATGGGTTTGCCTTTAGCATTTAACCAAGACAGCTCATAAGCATGCCAAATATCATAGCCGACAAAAGGCAACGCTTGGGTCGCACTTAACCCTATAGCATCACGAGCCAGTTGTCTTGGCACGGCTTGCAATAACGAAGCATCATATTGATCTGCGTATTCGGTAATTTTGCCTAGGCTCAAATGAGCTAGGGCATTTTCAGCTTGTTTTGTCATAAGGCGCTCTGCCACGTTAGAATGGTATTATTTTATCATAGGAACTAGGCAGAACATGGTACCAGTCCAGCAAGTTTTTCAACATTTGTTGACCAAAGCAGTGTCTATTGCAAAACAAAACGGGCAAAAATGGCAAAGTTATGCCGATCCAGAATTAGCTTCTCCTGCGCAATATGGTGAAGTTTGTAATGACACTGTTGGATGGTGGCCAGTAGCCCGAGTCACAGAGGCTGATTTTTCCGGTTTACAGCAGGCTCTTGAATTTAATTTGCATCCGGATGTGCAAGCATTTTACGGTTGGGGTTACGGTGGGGGACTGCCAGTCAGTCATGCCCGTGGACCTTTAGAGTTGTTGATGGTCTGGCATGATGAAGACTTCATTCGATTACAACACAACATCATTGCGCACATTTTGATGAAGCGACGACTAAAACAACAAGAGACGGTGTTCATCGCAGCGACAGATGACGATGAATTACTGATCTCGGTTCTCAATAGCACAGGAGAGGTGTTTTTGGAAAAAGTCGGCTGCGAGGTGAAAGAGTTGTTAGCCCCTGATCTGGCGAGTTTTTTACAACAACTCAGTGTAGAAAATGCCAGCTAAAAGTGCTTACTTCAGTACTTAATCGCTTGGTGGCTCAGACTTATTGGCACTGCCAAGCGATGTTACTGACTAATAAGCAGCGGTCACATTGGAAATCAAACAGATCGGCCAGTGGCGATGGGCGCAACCACTCGCCTTGACAGTTTGGACATCGACGCCGCGATTCCGCACTGCAATCGCTGCTAGTACCGCGATATAAGGCATAATACACTGGCTTTTCAAGCTTACTGGTGAACAGTTTGGCGAACTTGCGACCTTGTCTATTGAGCTTGCTATGAAGATTCTGCAAAGCCCGTTCTGCAGGACCAAGCAGCACACTTTCTTGCTGCATTTGGATTTCATCAAGTGCTTGATACTGTAATTGCCAGCGTATGAGTGCTTCGTGATCATCACCTTGGACCGCAGGGAGTTTATACAGTGGGATTGGTGCTAGATGTTCTGCACAATGAAGTGTTGAGTTCATCTGTGCGAATCGGCAATAGAGCACATAAGCGGATGGATTGTGACAAGGATCAGTATGATTAGACATTAGATCCATTCCCAATATTTCTATGCTTGGATAAGCGAGACCACCGATAGCTAATTGTTCAAGTGCTACTAGACCGCGCTTACTATGCCAAGATGTATTTAAAGCATCTTGGGTTGGCATGACAACCCTTGCAATAAATTCATCCTGCAACAAATGGGTTGGGAACTCGCGGCCAAGAATTTGACCATTAAAAATCAAGCGCTCTAGATAACTACGCAGTGCAGTTTCAGCCTTTTGATAATTGGTATCTTTGATGATTTTAAAGCGAAGTTCAGCGACCCACATTGGTTGTCCTTGCTTGGAGTAAATCCAAAATTTGGTCTAGTTTGCTCTCAAGCCGAGCTACATCAGCTCGAAGTTGTTCGATTTCAGAGCTGGTATCGCTGGTGGTTAATACCTCCTCTGGAATGGTTTCGACTTGCAAAGATGTTGCTGGTGGATTATTGCGCCATTGCTGATAGGCACTAAACAATTTAACGGGATCAGTACCTGCACCCAAGCGGGCACGAACTAAGGCTAAACTTGGGGTTTTCCCTTCCTGTTGTAACTGAGCTGCGATCTGGCAAATACGTTGATAAAGTGTATTCATAATGAGGTTAACTTGGCTAAATTGTGGTGAATTTTACCATTTCTGATGATTGCTAGAAATAAGTAATTACATAAGCTTTTGAATTGTAACACTTTAAAGTTTGGCATTCTCTTTGCTCTAAGAGCATTATGGCATTATCCATACCAGCTATCACCCATATAAAGGATCTAAAAATGAAAACAGCTTTGAAATTGGTTACCGCAATAAGTTTGGCGTCAGTGTTGTCAGGTTGTGTTATCGCTGTCGGTGATCATGACGATGAATATAATGGTAATGAAGATTGGAAGAAAATTCAGCAGTTTAACCAAAGTTACATCAATCAGTTAGGTTTAGGTGTCGAGACCACAGCCGTGCGCAAAAGCTTAGGCGCTCCTGCTTTTGTTGAATTGTTCAATAAAAATGGCGAAGAGATTGAAGTACTTTTTTATCGTACTCAGCATGAACACAGCGATGGTGAAACTTCGAAAGATGAATGCACGCCATTGGTATTTAAACGAGGTGTCTTAGTCGGTTTAGGCGATAAAGCTTACCAAAATCTTTAATAACTTAGGCGTGCTGAGACATCAGTGTCAGCACGCTTGACATCATTATTGGCTCAGTTAGATTGCTAGTATTGTTATCTACCCGAGATGTATTACTAATGGCTGTGGTCAATGAAAACCAATTTAAAAGCTTTGCCGCTTTTTACCCATTCTACTTACGTGAACATCAACAACCGCTTTGTCGAGCTCTGCATTATATCGGCAGTAGTTTAGTTCTTTTACTGCTGGCGGTTATTGTGCTTACCGAGCAGTGGGAATGGGGTTGGTTACTACTAATAGTGGGTTATGGTTTTGCATGGATTGGCCACTTTTTTGTTGAACATAATAGACCTGCCACCTTCAAGTATCCATTTTATAGCTTGATGGCGGACTGGGTGATGTTTAAGGATTTTCTTACCGGGCAACTGGCTGGTAAATTAGCGAATGCTACATCCGAAACGGTGGTAGCTCAAAAGCCGCTAAACGAAGACCTTTAAGCCAAAGTTCTGCTTGGTAGCGGCTTTCGCCATCTCCACTAAAATCTACTAAATACAAGGTGCGCAGGCGTTTTTTGCCATTAATTGTTTGCAGCTTATGGCCAGCTCGGGCACATTCAAGAAACTGCACTTGCTGCTGCTCACATAACTGACGGGCGAGCGCAGTCGCACGCTCGTCTTGTTTTCGTTGTTGGATAAACCAGTAGACAATTAGCATACCGCCAATTAGCCAAAAATAACTTACCATGTAATCCTCTATCACTTTGCGGTGATGACCTCGGTGGTATCACCGTCGTTTGTTCTATTCTGATCATGTGGTTGCAGCAGAGGAAATGCAAGACTCATGTTAAAATGACGCGCTAAAGGAGTCGAAATGATCTATCACAAAACTACTCAGTTGTTGAATTCACTGCAAATAGAACTGCAACAGCTTGATTTTTGGCAAGAATTGCCACCCTCAATAACCGCAATGCAAAGCACTGCGCCATTTTGCTGCGATACCATGCCGTTACATCAGTGGTTACAGTTCATCTTTTTGCCAAAGATGCGGCAGTTAATTGCGCTGAAACAGCCTTTACCAAAAAAAATTGCCATTGCGCCATTTGCCGAAGTCGCTTACGCCAATGAAGAGCGAAATGTCGCAACTTTAATTGCTCTGCTCGCTGACATCGATTTGCTGTTAAGTTCGCCGCATCGTGATGTGGTGGAAAGTGATGTTCTGCAATGACATTGTCGAAGCAGAGGGATCGCAAGTTTAGTACTTTGCAAGCTAATGATGATGCTGAACAAGAATTTGCGGCTGGCGAGTGCAAAGTCCCAGTGTTGCAGATCCTTTATCAAGATGAGTGGTTAGTCGCCATCAATAAGCCAGCCGGCATGTTGGTGCATCGTTCCTTTCTAGACAAACACGAAACGGTGTTTGTGCTGCAGACTTTGCGCAATCAGTTGGGGCAGCACGTATTTCCGCTGCATCGTTTGGATAGACCGACTTCGGGAGTTTTGTTATTTGCGCTATCGGCTGAAATCGCCTCCCAAGTTTCTCAGCAACAATCACCATGGCAGAAATATTATTTAGCCACAGTGCGCGGTCATTTGCTTAAGCCGTTTCAGCTTGATTACCCGTTGTATGAAGAGCTGGATGCTATCGCTGACAAATTTGCAGATGCCAATAAAGCGGCGCAATCAGCAGTGACGGCAATTTATCCGCTGGCAGCGATGGAGTTGCCAATTGCGGAGAGACAATTTGCTACCTCACGTTACTCGCTGTTATTGCTGCAACCCCTTACCGGTCGTAAACATCAACTGCGACGCCATCTTGCGCACTTATTTCACCCAATTCTGGGAGATACCACACATGGCGATAATAAAAATAATCGCAGGTTTAGCGAGTTTGCTGAACTAAGTCGTTTGCAGCTGCATGCTTGGTTGCTGTGCTTGCCGCATCCGGTCACTGGTGAGCAATTACATATTTGTGCCGGTTTACCGGATTTTGCCGAATTTTGGCAAAAATGGGGTGGGGCATTCGATGAAAATAAACTTAAGGATTTGGTGGAAAGTAGAGCGCTGAGTCAATTACCCATTCGCGTTGATGCTGCGGTAGAAAAATAAAACCCCTCGCAGTTGGCGCTGCTCGGGGTTTAAAGCCTGATATTGATTTTCGCCGCTTCGCGTCAATTGCCGCAGCGGCTAATTCGTGCTGCGTCTAATCAATGCTGCGCAATAGGGCATTGATACCAACTTTCGCGCGAGTTTGCGCATCAACGCGTTTTACGATGACGGCGGCATATAAACTGTGGGAGCCATCTTTTGCTGGAATTGAGCCTGGCACAACCACTGCGCCTGCAGGCACGCGGCCGTAAGTGATTTCACCGGTTTCGCGGTCATAGATGCGGGTTGATTGGCTAATATAAACGCCCATCGACAATACTGCGCCTTCTTCGATGATCACGCCTTCCACTACTTCAGAACGGGCACCAATGAAGCAATTGTCTTCGATAATGGTTGGATTTGCTTGTAACGGCTCTAAAACACCACCGATCCCGACACCGCCTGAAAGATGCACGTTTTTACCAATTTGTGCACATGAGCCGACAGTGGCCCAAGTATCAACCATAGAACCTTCACCGACATAAGCACCGATGTTGACGTAAGACGGCATTAGCACCACGTTTTTACCGATGAAACTGCCTTGACGCACAGCTGCAGGCGGAACCACTCGCACACCATCAGCGACAAATTGTTCGTGACTGTAGTTTGCATATTTCATCGCGACTTTATCGAAGAAGCGGTTTTCAGCACCGTCCATCACTTGGTTGTCGTTGATCCGAAACGACAGTAAAACCGCCTTTTTCAACCACTGATGAGTTACCCATTCACCAGCAATCTTTTCGGCGACACGGGCTTGGCCGCTGTCTAACAGCGCAATCGCAGCTTGCACTGCATTTTTAATCTCGGCAGAGACTGTGGCTGGAGTGATCGACATACGTTCTTCAAACGCGGCTTCGATAATAGTCTTTAAATCAGTCATGGGAGCTCTTTTAGCCTTCTATTACATCGGTCAATTGTTCCACCAGAACCCGGCGCAAACGCGCCTGTTCATCAGCTGATAAAGCTTGGTCCTGACGGGTCGAAATCATAAAAAAGTCTTCAGCACGCTCACCAATAGTGGTGATTTTCGCGGCGTGAATATTTATCTCACATTGGGAAAATACTTGGCCTATGGTGGCCAATAATCCCGGCATATCAAGTGCTGCTAATTCCAGCATGGTGCGCTGTTTATTCGAAGCAGGTAAAAATACCACTTTCGGTGGCACATGGAATGCCTTTAGCTGTTTATTCGGCCGAGCTTTACTCCGTTCGACCACATTTTGTTGGCCGATAGCGCTCTCCAAAGCTTTCTTCAAACTTTGAATACGAGAGGTTGCGGTTACAGCATTACCGTTTTGTTCGAGCACGACAAAGGTATCCATGGCAAAGCCATCTTTGTTGGTCATGATCTGCGCGTCAAAAATGCTGACTTTTTTGCCATCTAAAGCGGCGACAATCCGAGCAAACAAATTAGGTTGGTCGGCAGTATAAATGAACACTTGTGTACCGCCACGCATTGCCGTTGGACTGATGAGCACCATAGGCTGGCTGAAATCTGTATGCTGTAGTAAGTGTTCAGTATGCCAAGCAATCAGCTTGGGATTATAACGGGCAAAATAATCGGCCTTAAATTTGTTCCACAATGGCTGTACATTGGCTTCGTCGATCCCTTGCTCAGCCAATAGCCGAAGCGCTTCAGCCTGATGTTCCCGGATCTGATCACGTAGATCCATAGGTTTTTCCAAGCCACGGCGGAAAGCTTTTTGTGTGCCTAAATAAAGTTCGCGTAACAGTGAGCCTTTCCAGTCGTTCCACAGATTGTCATTGGTGGCGCGTATGTCGGCAAGGGTCAAGCAATACAGATAGTTAAGACGCGTTTCGTCGCGAACCTTTTCGGCAAACTCAGCTATGACTGCTGGGTCATGGATATCACGGCGCTGCGCGGTAACCGACATCAACAAATGTTGTTCAACTAGCCACACTATCAATTTGGTATCAAATTCACTGAGTTTGTGTAATTTGCCAAACTCACGAGCATCAAGCGCGCCTAGGTCTGAGTGATCGCCGCCACGGCCTTTGGCTATGTCATGGAAAATGCCTGCTAAATACAATAACTCAGGTTTTTCCATGCGTTTGACGATATCGGTACACAGTGGAAATTCGTTGGCAAATTCCGGCACCGTGTAACGATGGACATTTTTCAGTACACGATGCGTATGTTCATCAACCGTATAGGCATGAAATAAGTCGAACTGCATCTGGCCGACAATATTACGCCATGGCAGTAGGTAAGCGGCAAGAATACCGTGACGATGCATCAAGGTGATGGCTAAATCTAGGCCGTTTGGATGACGAATAATCGCCATAAACAGTTGACGACATGCTTCATAATCCTGCAAATCACCCATTAAACGGCGTAACACCTGCCGCAGTAAGCGAATGGTTTCTGAGTGAATGCCATGAATTTGTGGGCTATTGGCCACATGCCAAAATAACCGAAGAATATTCTCGCGACGAGCAAATACCGCTTTATCGGTAGCATAAATGAGATGTCCGTGTATTTCGAACATATCATCGAGCTTTTGTACTTTGTATTTGCTGTGATTTTTTAAGATGCTACCTTCAAAATGCTGCAGCAACATTTCATTGAGTTCACTGACGCGCTGCACCGTGCGGAAAAACCGCTTCATCATCCGCTCGACTGAGGCTTTTCCGTCATCACCAAAACCTAACTGCTTGGCGACCGCGGGTTGGTAATCAAACAAGATCCGGTTTTCATTTCGCCCAGCTTCAATATGCAGGGCAAAACGCATCTGCCAAAGATACGCCTCACATTCCATGAGTTCTTGATATTCGTCTTCGGTCAAATATTGATAAGCCACAAGTTCGCGCATCGTGCGTGTACGAAAGTGCTTTTTCGCGACCCAACCAATCGTTTGTATATCCCGAAGGCCACCGGGGTTAGCTTTTAAATTGGGCTCAAGGTTATAAGCAGTGCCATGATATTGCGCATGGCGGCCTTGTTGCTCGTGGCGTTTTGCTTGGAAAAATTGATTACTTGGCCAGAAATTATCTTTGCTTACTTCGACAGAGAGTTGATCAAACAGCTGTTTGCTGCCGCATAAAAAACGCATTTCCATCAGGTTTGTGGCGATTGTGATATCGTCTTTGCCAAGGGACACGGATTCTTTGACGGTGCGCACGCTGTGGCCGACTTCAAGTCTTAAATCCCATAACAAAGTAACAAACTGACCGATTTGTTCTTGTAGAGCTGGGTTCAAGCGTGATTCGGTGAGGATCAGTAAGTCGATATCTGAAAATGGGTGTAATTCACCGCGGCCGTAACCACCAACTGCGATCAACGAGAGTTGTTTTTGCCGATCAAGATCGAAGTGACGCCACAAAGACGCCAACACATCATCGATGAATTTAGCGCGGGCCCGTACTAAATTAGCGACGGGCTGAGTTTGGGATTGGACTTTCAGATAATCCAGAAAGTCCGCAAAGTGTTTTTTGTAACTGTCGAGGGTAAATTGGCCCGGGACGGTTTTATCAAAAGCAATCGCCGTTGTCATGCACTCATACCCTGTATCGACAGGGGACTGATTAGGCGTCCGCTGTCAGGATCCGTTCAATTGTGTCATCTTTCCGCAGGGTCAGAATTTCACAGCCCGTGTCCGTCACTAAAATGGTGTGCTCGAACTGTGCTGATAAACTACGATCTTTCGTCACAACCGTCCAGCCGTCTTTTAACAATTTGCTATGGCGCTCGCCGGCATTCACCATTGGCTCAACAGTTATACACATACCAGTCTTTAATACTTCGCCAGTGCCGGGGCGGCCATAATGCAACACTTGCGGATCTTCGTGGAACACTGCGCCAATGCCATGACCACAATATTCACGGACGATTGAATAATTGTGCTTTTCTGCATGCACTTGAATTGCGTGGCCAATATCGCCAAGACGGGCACCATTTTTAACTTTGCGCAAACCAAGATATAAACACTCTTGGGTCACACGAATCAAACGATCACCGAGAATGGTTGGTTTGCCCACCACGAACATTTTTGAGGTGTCGCCATGAAAGCCATCTTTAATCACTGTGATGTCGATATTGACGATATCGCCATCTTTTAACACTTTCTCATTATCTGGAATACCGTGACAAATCACATGGTTGACTGATGTACAAATGGATTTTGGGAATCCATGGTAATTCAACGGTGCTGGGATACTCTGCTGCACATTTACCATGTAATCGTGACAAATTCGGTCAAGTTCGCCAGTGCTGATACCAGGTTTGACATGTGGCTCAATCATTTCCAGCACTTCTGCGGCTAAACGGCCTGCAATACGCATTTTCTCAATTTGTTCTACGGTCTTAATGGTGGCAGCCATAAGGTCTCTCTCTGCTGTAAAACTACACAATGGATTGTGTTTAAGGGGCGGCTATGGTATAAAGCGCACCGCAATTTGGCAATCAAAGCTGTAGTATTTTAGCGAATAAATCTGTAGCTGCCTTATATGCACTCATAAATTAATTAAACAACACACATATACCGTCACATAAACCGGGGTGCTGTAAGAGATTACAGTCGGATTTATGGGGTATATGGAGGCCTAACCCCCATTAAGGAATTACTCAAAATGGCTAAAGTTTCAATGCGCGATATGCTCCAAGCGGGCGTACATTTCGGTCACCAAACTCGTTACTGGAACCCAAAAATGAAGCCTTTCATTTTCGGTGCTCGTAACCGCGTTCATATCATCAACCTGGAAAAAACTGTTCCAATGATGAACGACGCGCTGACTTTCATCCAGTCAGTTGCTGCGAAAAAAGGTAAAATCCTGTTCGTTGGTACCAAACGTGCTGCCTCTGAAGCAATCAAAGAAGCTGCGCTGCAAGCTGACCAGTACTACGTCAACCACCGCTGGTTAGGTGGTATGCTGACTAACTGGAAAACTGTTCGTCAGTCTATCAAACGTTTAAAAGACCTGGAACAACAAAGCCAGGACGGTACTTTCGAGAAGCTGACCAAAAAAGAAGCTCTGGACCGTACTCGTGAGATGGAAAAACTGGAGAAGAGCTTAGGCGGTATCAAAGATATGGGCGGTTTACCAGACGCTCTGTTCGTAATCGATGCTGACCATGAACACATTGCTATCAAAGAAGCGAACAACCTGGGTATTCCAGTTGTGTCTATCGTTGATACCAACTCTGATCCTAAAGGTGTTGACTTTGTCATCCCAGGTAACGACGACGCTATCCGCGCAATTCAGTTATACCTGAGCGCAGTAAACCAAGCGATCGGTGAAGGCCGTGACAAAAACATCGAAGTTCAAGCTGAAGCTGATAACTTCGTAGCAGCTGAGTAATTCAGCTGCGTGTTGCGGTTGAGTATTCTAAACCGCAACATCCACCTTATTTACCAACAGGGGCGAATGCCCCTGTTTGTTCAACCTGATTGAATGTGAGGAATTCCCATGGCCGTAACTGCCGGAATGGTTAAAGAATTACGCGAGCGCACAGGCGCTGGCATGATGGACTGCAAAAAAGCCTTAGAAGAAACCAATGGTGACATCGAAGGCGCAATTGAACTGATGCGTAAAAATGGTCAAGCAAAAGCTGCCAAAAAAGCAGGCCGTATCGCTGCTGAAGGTACTGTGATCACTCGCGTTGGTAACGGTTATGCAGTAGCCATTGAATTCAACTGCGAAACGGACTTCGTTGGCCGTGACGCAAGCTTCTTAGCATTCGCTAACGCAGCTGCAGATTTAGCTCACGCAAACCAACTGTTCACTGTTGATGCATTATTAGCTGCTTCATTAGGTGATTCAACTGTTGAAGAAGCGCGCGCAACTCTAGTTACCAAAATTGGTGAAAACATCAACGTGCGCCGTATCTCTGTTGCTCAAGGCGACGTGATCGGTCAGTACACTCACTCAGGCCGTATCGGCGTGTTAGTGGTACTGGAAGGCGGTAACGAAGATATCGCTAAAGACGTAGCTATGCACGTTGCTGCTAACAACCCTTCATTCCTGACTCCAGAGTCAGTACCTGCTGAAGTTGTAGCAAAAGAGCAAGAAATCCAAATCGAAATCGCCATCAACAGCGGCAAGCCAAAAGAAATCGCTGAGAAAATGGTTGCTGGTCGTATGACGAAGTTCACCGGTGAAGTTTCTTTAACTGGTCAAGCTTTCGTAAAAGACCCAGCTATCACTACTGGCGACTTCCTGAAGCAACACGGTGCTAAAGCTGTTAGCTTTATCCGTCTGGAAGTTGGTGAAGGCATCGAAAAACAGGAAACTGACTTCGCTGCTGAAGTAGCTGCGCAAATTGCTGCTGCTAAAAAGTAATGCGAGCTTTAGCTAACGGCTAAAAACCGCTAAAATTACCGCGACCCGGCCAAGCCCGTCGCGGTTTTTTTTATGTACAGGAAGTACGGTACGTCGACATTGCAGGAGCATTTGTCGACGCAGGTACAGGAAGTACGGTACGTCGACATTGCAGGAGCATTTGTCGACGCAGGTACAGGAAGTACGGTACGTCGACATTGCAGGAGCAATTGTCTGCGGACGAAAATAGATTTACCAGGTGCACCAGCGGACGGCACCGGCAGGAGCCAATCCGACGTCTATCGATAACATGCAACTATGGACACCGCTTCAAATGATAAATGACACAAATTCAACTCGGCATGATGGGGATCTCATGAGCACAAATCCAAAACCAACCTATAGAAGAATTCTTTTAAAACTCAGTGGTGAAGCCCTGATGGGGGAAGAAGGCTTTGGGATTGATCCTAAAGTGCTTGATCGCATGGCCGAAGAAATCAAAGAGTTAGTTGAGTTAGGTGTGCAAGTAGGTATCGTCATCGGTGGCGGCAATATTTTCCGTGGTGAAGGCTTAGCCAAAGCTGGCATGAATCGCGTTGTCGGCGATCACATGGGGATGTTGGCGACAGTAATGAACGGTTTAGCAATGCGTGATGCACTGCACCGAGCTTTTGTAAATGCGCGTCTGATGAGTGCGTTTCCGTTAAATGGTGTGTGTGATAACTACAGCTGGGCAGAGGCAATTAGCTTATTGAAATCTGGTCGTGTGGTTATCTTCTCAGCGGGTACAGGTAATCCATTCTTTACCACTGATTCCGCGGCATGTTTACGTGGAATCGAAATTGAAGCTGACTGCGTATTAAAAGCCACCAAAGTCGATGGTGTTTACTCTGCAGACCCAGTAAAAGACCCTTCTGCGACTTTGTATCACAAGCTGACTTATGCTGAGGTGTTAGATAAAGAACTGAAAGTGATGGATTTAGCAGCATTTACGCTCGCACGCGACCACAACATGCAAATCCGCGTATTTAACATGAATAAGCCTGGCGCCCTAAAACGGGTCATTATGGGCGAAGCCGAAGGTACAGTAATCGACCACGCGGAAAATTTACAGTAATATAGCTGCATGGCGAGAGCTAACGAATAAGGAATAAACAAGTGATTAATGAAATTTTACAAGATAGCAAAACTCGGATGGAAAAAAGCGTTGAAGCGCTGAAAAACCAATTAACAAAAATCCGAACTGGTCGTGCGCATCCGAGCTTGCTCGATGGTATTCAAGTGTCTTACTACGGTTCTGAGACACCGCTGCGCCAAGTTGCTAACGTTTCTGCGGAAGATGCTCGTACACTGATGATTACTGTGTTTGATCGCAGCATGATTCAAGCGGTTGAGAAAGCGATTATGCAATCAGATTTGGGTTTAAACCCAATCGGTGCAGGAACTAGCATTCGTGTGCCATTACCTCCGCTGACTGAAGAGCGTCGTAAAGATTTAGTGAAAGTGGTGCGTGGTGAAGCTGAAGGCGCTCGCGTTGCTGTACGTAACATCCGCCGAGACGCGAATGCTGATTTAAAAGCTTTGTTGAAAGACAAAGAAATCAGTGAAGATGATGAACGCCGTGCTTCAGACGAGATCCAAAAAATCACTGACGTTTGGGTGAAAAAAGTTGACGAAGTTTTGGCAGTTAAAGAAAAGGAATTAATGGCCGTTTAATCACCGGTCATTAGCAAAAAAAGCGCCGTGCAGCTCACTTCGCGGCGCTTTTTTCTTAGAACAATATTTGTAGGAACTGATGAATGTCAGAGCAGACCAAGGTGTTAAATAACGCTTTGCCGCAGCATGTCGGAATCATTATGGATGGCAACGGCCGTTGGGCTGAGCGTCAGGGCAAGCCGCGTGTTTGGGGGCATAAGAAGGGTGTTGATGCCGTGCGTCGCGCTGTTAGCTTATGTCGAAAACTTGCGATCCCATCGCTAACTTTATTCGCTTTTAGCAGCGAGAATTGGCGCAGACCAGAAGATGAAGTCAGCAGTCTGATGGAACTATTTTTATTTGTGCTACAAAAAGAAGTGAAATCGTTACATAAGAACCAAGTTCGTTTGAACATTATTGGTGATTTATCAAAATTCAGTGATAAGCTGCAGCAGAATATCGCTAAAGCACAGGAACTGACCCGCGGCAACACCGGCTTGACACTTAATGTAGCGGCCAATTATGGTGGACGCTGGGATATTATTAACGCCAGTCAACAAATGGCGAAACAAGTGGCTTTAGGTACTTTGGCGCCAGAAGCAATTACCGAAGAGTTATTTGCTAAACATATTCAGATGCATGACCAGCCGGAATTAGACCTTTTAATTCGAACCGGCGGTGATATTCGTATCAGCAATTTTTTATTGTGGCAGGCCGCTTACGCGGAACTTTGCTTTATTGAGACGTTATGGCCTGACTTTGATGATCAGGTTTTTGCCGACGCTATAGCCAGTTTTGTTAGTCGTGAACGCCGATTTGGCTGTACCGGCGCCCAAATTAGAGAGCTTGCGGCCGGAACAGTACAAGGATAATTAATTTTGTTTAAGCAACGGGTCCTCACCGCATTGTTGTTAGCGCCACTTGCGCTCGCTGCAGTGTTTTTTTTACCTCTAAGTGGCTTTGCTGTATTCGTCGGCATCGCATTTTTGTTGGCGGCTTACGAATGGGCTAGTTTTTGTGGTTGGCAACATCTGAAAGCTAAACTGAGTTATGTCGCGGTCACAGGATTTGGCTTTGCCGGGTGTTATCTAGGGTTGCCAGAGCAACTGCATTGGCCAATCCAAACCAATTTGTTTGCTGACACTTTATTATATGTTGGCATTGGCTGGTGGTTGATCGCCGTGCTGTTAATTGTGTCTTTTAGTCAGTCTAAAGTGCTCTGGCAGCACAACAAATTTTTAAAAGCTGCTATGGGTTTTACCACCTTAATCCCAAGCTTCGCGGCAGTATTGTTATTACGTAATGTTGATTATGTGCAATCGCCATACACAGGTGCTTGGTTGATATGTACTTTATTGGGTTTAGTTTGGGCTGCCGATATTGGCGGTTACGTAATTGGCAAACCATTTGGCAAAAGGAAGTTAATGCCTGCGGTAAGTCCAGGTAAAACTCTCGAAGGTTTATTGGGCGGAATGTTATTTGTTATGTTGCTGGTCACAGCAATTGCGGCGTATCGCGAATTTCCACAAGACATTTGGGTATGGTACAGCGCTGCTGTAGTGCTGACTTTATTGTCAGTCTTTGGCGATTTATCTGAAAGTATGTTTAAGCGAGTTGCCGGCTTGAAAGACAGCGGCAGTATTATCCCAGGCCATGGCGGTATTATGGACCGGATTGATAGCTTGACTGCGACAGCACCATTATTTGCCTTGTTTGTGGCCTTGTTTGGTGGTTATTGATGCCGAAGCAAGTCGTAGTGTTAGGTGCAACTGGTTCGATTGGTTGTAGTACCTTAGATGTTATTGCCCAGCATCCAGCTGACTTCGAAGTATTGGCGCTGACTGGCGGTGTCAGAGTTGATGTGTTATTGCAGCAGTGCATGCGCTTTAAGCCTCGCTTTGCTGCAGTGTTGCATCAGCAAGACGCAACGGAATTACAACGGCAACTTCGTGATGCAGGGATCGCCACACAAGTATTGGCTGGTGAGCAAGCATTCTGTGATTTAGCTGCGCATCCGGACGCTGATATCGTAATGGCAGCCATTGTCGGTGCAGCTGGACTACTCCCCACGTTAGCAGCAGTAAAACAGGGTAAAACTGTGCTACTCGCTAACAAAGAAGCGTTGGTGATGAGCGGTGAATTGTTTATCAATGCCGTTAAACAGCATAATGCCACTTTACTTCCGATCGATAGTGAACATAACGCCATTTTCCAATGCCTACCAGCGGATTTGCAGGCACATTCCTATCAAAGTGATTTGCAAAAAGCTGGGATTGCCAAAATTCTGCTGACTGGCAGCGGTGGGCCGTTTCGCCAAAAGCCTTTGGCTGAGTTTGCCACTATCACGCCAGCACAGGCGGTTGCTCATCCAAATTGGTCAATGGGCCGAAAGATTTCGGTCGACAGTGCGACCATGATGAACAAAGGTCTCGAATTTATTGAGGCTCGCTGGTTATTTAATTGTCAGCCGAGTGATATCGAAGTGGTGATTCACCCGCAGAGTATCATTCATTCGATGGTGCAATACACCGATGGTTCAGTGATTGCACAGCTTGGCAACCCAGACATGCGCACTCCTATTGCACACGCACTGGCGTTTCCAAACCGAATTTCGACAACAGTTAAACCGTTGAACTTCTTCGAAGTTCCGGCATTTAGCTTTGAAAAACCAGATCCATCGCGTTACCCTTGTTTGTATTTGGCGATTGAAGCCTGTGGCGCAGGTCAAGGGGCAACGACCGCCTTAAACGCGGCAAACGAAATTGCGGTTGACGCGTTTTTAGCGGGCAAAATTGCATTTACCAGTATTGCTGAAATCAACTCTGCAACGCTTTCGAAGTTTACTCATCATCACGCCGCTGAGCTCGCCGATATTTTGGCAGTCGACCAAGCTGCTCGATTGCACGCAGAGCAGTTGTTAAGGACTAAACACGCATGATCGATATTCTGATTAATTTTATCTCTTTTATTGTTGCTATTGGCTTATTGGTCACTATCCACGAGTATGGTCATTTCTGGGTTGCCCGTCGAAATGGCATCATCGTCAAACGTTTTTCTGTTGGTTTTGGCAAAGTACTTTGGCGCAAAATTGGCAAAGATGGTGTGGAGTATGTGGTTTCTGCGATCCCACTTGGCGGTTATGTTTCAATGTTAGACGGTCGAGTCGACGCTATAAGCCCAGAGCAACAAGGCAAGGCCTTTAATCAAAAAACCGTGGCACAGCGTATGTCGGTAATTGCGGCAGGACCAATTGCCAATTTCTTACTGGCGATTGTGCTATTGGCGTTGATGTATGTAATTGGTGTTCCAACGGTTAAACCAGTCATTGCCGAACTAAAGTCAGGGTCAATTGCCGCCAATGCACAACTACCATCCGAGCAAATTATTGCCATCAATGGTGAGTCCGTTACTGATTGGCAAGACGTGCAGCTGTTGCTGAGTGAGCAAATTGGCAAGCAGAATGTTACGTTAACTATGGCCGACGTTGGTAGCGAGCATGGACAAGAATTCCAATTAGATTTAAGCACTTGGAAATTTGATCCAGAACGTGATTCGTTGTTTGGCAGTTTAGGTATTGTGCCGGTACGGGCAAAGCCGCTGTTGATTGCTGGTGATATTGCCAAAGACTCCGCAGCATCAACGTCAGGTTTACAAGTCGGCGATAAATTGATTGCAGCGGCAGGTGTTGCTCTTCGCGATTGGCAGCAATTGGTCGTTATTATTCAAAACAACCCAGGTAAAACCTTTGCATTAGAGGTTGAGCGCGCTGGTCAATTAGTGACTCTGCAAGTGACCCCAGCCCGTCGTCAGATGCCAGATGGCTTTGACCAAGGGTATTTGGGGATGAGTCCACAAGTAGAACAAATCCCAGCTGAGCTTATTATTGAAAATCAGTTAGGCCCTATTGATGCGCTGATTGCTGGGGTAAATAAAACTTGGCAAATTACTCGTGTTACTTTTGCCATGCTGAAAAAATTAATCATTGGCGATGTTTCTGTTAAACATCTCAGTGGGCCGATTTCTATCGCTGAAGGCGCTGGAACAAGCGCAAGTTTAGGTGTTGCGGCGTTCTTATTGTTCTTAGCAATGATCAGTGTGAACTTGGGTGTGGTAAATTTACTGCCGTTGCCTATTTTGGATGGCGGCCATTTAATGTATCTTGTCGTGGAACTTATACGCGGTAAGCCGGTCTCTGAGAATGCGCAGGAGATAGGTTTAAAGATCGGAGCCTTCGTTCTGCTGATGTTAATGGGAATTGCGCTGCTCAACGATATTTCTCGTTTGTAATAAACTAATCAAAAGTAGTCCAAAACAATGACAATTAAACGATTAGTAGCTGCGATGTTTCTGGCCTCTGCCAGTGCATCGGTGCTCGCTGAACAATCATTTACGGTAAAAGACATTCAGGTGGAAGGCTTACAGCGCGTTGCGTTAGGCGCTGCCCTGAATCAACTGCCATTTAATATCGGCGATACAGTCTCAGATTATACGCTGTCAAAAAGTATTAAATCGCTTTATGCCGCCGGTCACTTTGACGAAATCGCAGTTTATCGCGATGGCGATACTATTATTTTTCGGGTGAAAGAACGCCCAACCATCAATTCAATCGAATTTGATGGCAATAAAGACATTAAAGAAGAACAGTTAAATGACAGTTTAACCAATCAAAAAATTATCGTGGGTGAGCAGCTTGATAAAACGCTGATCCGCGAAATCGAAAATGGTTTGACAGAGTTCTATCATGGTGTAGGTAAGTACAACGCCAAGGTTGAAGTCAAGTTAACTTATCTGCCGCGTAATCGGGTAAATTTGAAGCTTAAATTTGTTGAAGGTGATGCCGCATCGGTCCGCCAAATCAATATCGTTGGCAATAAACTATTCTCTGATAAAGAAATTCTCAAGGACACTGAGTCTTTAGTTGATTTGCCGTGGTGGCGTTTTATGTCTTCGGACCGCTACCAGAAAGATACCTTAAAAGGTGATTTCGAGAAAATTCGTAGTTATTACCTCGACCGCGGTTACTTACGTTTTGATATTGAAGCAAATACGGTTGCGGTAAGCCCAGATAAAAAGTCTGTTTATATCACTTTAGAAGTGAAAGAAGGCGAGCAGTATACTATCAAAGGTATTGAGTTCGTCGGAGACTTGATTGGTCAAGAAGAGCTAATCAAAGCGATGATGCCGTTGCAAGACGGGCAGTTATATAACGGTGCTTTGGTCACATACACCGAAGAAAGTATTGCCAAATTTTTAGCAAGTTTTGGTTATGCAAACTCAAAAGTACGTACCAGTACCAATATCAACGATGATACAAAAGAAGTTGCACTCACGTTGAATGTTGAACCAGGTAAACGTGTTTATGTTAACCGCGTCAACATTTCTGGCAATTCAAGCACCAAAGATGAAGTGGTGCGTCGTGAACTACGGCAAATGGAAGGCGCTTGGTTGTCAAACGATCGCCTTGAAATGTCTAAATTACGTATTCAGCGTTTACCGTATATCGAAAAGGTCGAGTTTGAGACCAAAGATGTCGCTGGATTTGATGACAAAGTTGATGTTAAGTTTACTGTGAAAGAACGGCAGTCAGGTAGCTTCAACGCGGGTGTTGCTTTTGGTAGTTATCAAGGTTTGTCATTCCAGTTTGGGGTTGAACAGCAAAACTTCTTAGGTTCGGGAAATTCTGCTGGTATTAATTTCAATACCAATAAATACCAGAAATCAATCAATTTATCTGTCACAGACCCATACTTCACCCTAGACGGCGTAAGTTTAGGTGGTTCAGTGTTTTATTCGGATTTTGATGGTTCCAAAGCAAACTTGGAAGCTTATAACCAAAAAAGCTACGGTACAGGCGTCAACTTTGGTTATCCAATCAATGAATATAACCGCTTGAATTTTGGTGCAAACGTCGTTGCAAGCGAGATCAATCAAATCACAGAGTTTGACCAAATCCGCCATTTCCGTGCTGTGCTGATTGATTCAGCAAATCCAGACCAAGCCTATAAGTTCACTAACTATGAACTGACTGCTGGTTGGACAATGAGTACACTTAACCGTGGTACTTTCCCAACTGACGGTTCTTATTTGGGAGCAACCGTTAAGGTTACTACTCCCAATTCAGATTTGACTTATTTCAAGAGCAACTTTGAAGGACGGCATTACATTCCGTTATCAAATGACCATACTTGGTCGTTCTTAAGTAAGATTGAACTTGGTTATGGTAATGGTTATGGTGATAAAGATGGCTATGATTTTACCTTGCCATTTAACGATAACTTCTATGCGGGTGGTCAAAATTTACGGGGTTTCGAAAACCGCGCAATCGGTCCAAGGGCAATTTATCGTACGGTGAAAACTATCCCTGGACTCCCTGATCCTTTTGGTGAATCAACGACAAGTTTGCCAACCAGCCCATTGAATGATACCTATGCAGTATCTCAGCGTTCATTTGGTGGTAATGCCATGGCGATCGCAACATTGGAACTGATTACGCCAACACCGTTAGTCAAAGATGATTATGCGAACTCAATTCGAACAAGTCTATTTGTCGATGCCGGTAACGTGTGGGATACTGAGTTTGACTTTAATCGGTATGCTAATTTAACGCAGAGTAAATTCTACCAAGAAGAACCTAGTTTGATGGATTACTCTGATCCAAGTATGATTCGGGTCACTGCAGGTTTGACCGTCCAGTGGATTTCGCCGATGGGTCCATTAACTTTTAGTTTGGCCAAAATTCTCAATAAATATGAGGGTGATGAGCAAGAAAACTTTAGTTTCAATATCGGAACAACATTCTAACAAGATTTAATTGAGGTAGTGAGTAACATGTTTAAGCCAGCTTTAACCAAGACCGCCGTTGTCATTGCCAGCCTGCTGATGGTTGGTGCAGTTTCTGCAAAAGAATTGAAAATTGCGGTGGTTGATTACAGTGCTGTGATGCAGCAAATCCCTCAGGCAGCAAAAGCTGAAGCGACTATCAACTCGTTAGTCGAAGGCAAAATGAATGAAGCGAAAAAGCTCGATAGCGATTTCAAATTCAACGTGGAAAAATTGAAGCGTGATGGTGCGACAATGAGCGCTGACCAAAAGAAAAAATTGGAAACGGAAACAATGAAAATCCGTGACCAATTAGAAGGTTTGGTTCGTCAAATCGATGAAACTCGCGCTAAAGTTTCTGGCGAAGAACGTAACAAAATCCTTGGTTTGATGAATACGGCCGTTGAAGCTATTGCAGCAAAAGAGCAATATGACATCGTTCTGCAAAAAGGTGCCGCAGCTTACGTAAAAGCTGAATATGACATCACTGCATCAGTTGTTGCTCAGGTTAGCAAAGCGAAGTAATGGCTTTGTACAACTTGCAACACTTAGCTGAGCTGTTACAAGCTCAGCTCCATGGAGACGGCGCTATAGAGATTAGCGCCGTTGCCACATTGGAAAATGCTGGTTCTTCGCAAATCACTTTTTTGTCCAACAGCAAATATCGGAAGTTTTTGCAGCATACCCAAGCCAGTGTTGTGCTGATTAAAGCGGACGATTTGCCATTTTGTCCCGTTGCAGCGCTAGTCGTACCAGATCCATATGTTGCCTTTGCTAAAGTCGCACAACTGCTTGATTCGACTCCTGCGGCAGCCTATGACGTACACCCAAGTGCCACAATAGATGTTACAGCTTGCGTTGATGCCAGTGCGCAAATTGGTCCCAACGTGGTGATTAGCCGTGGTGCGGTGATTGGTGCTAATGTCCAAATTGGCGCTGGAAGTTTTATTGGTGAATATGCCGTGATTGGCGACGGTTGTAAAATCTGGGCGAATGTCAGTATTTATCACCGTGTGCAGGTCGGAGCTAACACCATAATCCACAGCGGAGCAGTGCTAGGTGCTGATGGGTTTGGTTTTGCCAATCAGCGTGGACAATGGTTGAAAATACCTCAGGTGGGTACCGTAATCATTGGCGAGCAATGCGAAATTGGTGCAGGTACGACCATCGACCGTGGCGCGCTTGAAGACACTATTATTGGCCGTAATGTCATTATTGATAATTTGGTACAAATTGCTCACAACGTGCTGGTGGGCGATCACACCGCGATTGCAGGATGTACAGTGATTGCCGGTAGTACTAAAATCGGCAAGTATTGTATTTTCGGTGGCGCTTGTGCAATCAATGGCCATATTGAAATTTGTGACGGTGTACAAATCACCGGCATGACTATGGTTACCAAATCAATCAGTGAAAAAGGGATTTATTCGTCTGGGGTGCCAGCTGCGTCCAACCTTGAATGGCGTAAAAATAGTGCGCGCTATCGGCAACTCGACCAAATGTATCAGCGGTTAAGAGACTTAGAAAAACAAGTCGCTGTTCAAACCACTGGCAATACACCTTGCGACAAAGATCAGTAATCTAACTGATTTTTGTCCTCAGTAACTAGAGGGTTCATTTTGACCAACTCATTAAATACCATCGAAATCCAAGAAATCATGGCGTTATTGCCACATCGTTATCCGTTTTTAATGATTGATCGGGTACTAGATTTCACACCGGGTGAAAGTTTAACGGCCATCAAAAATGTCACAGTCAATGAGCCAATTTTTACTGGCCATTTTCCTGGTATGCCGATATTTCCTGGTGTTTTAATTTTAGAAGCGATGGCGCAAGCGACCGGCATTCTCGGCTTTAAAACAGTGAGTGAACGCAAAGAAAATGAACTTTATTTGTTTGCAGGCATTGATGAAGCTCGTTTTAAAAAGCCGGTTGTGCCAGGTGATCAACTCATCCTCGAAGTGAAATTTTTGAAAGAGCGCCGCAATATGTGGAAATTCTATGCCGAAGCCAAAGTTGATGGCCAAGTGGTGTGCAGCGCTGAATTGATGTGTGCAAGAAGAGAGCTTTAATATGATCCATCCAAGTGCAGTGATCGAAGCAGGTGCCCTAATCGGCAATAACGTGCGGATTGGTCCTTTTAGTTACATAGGCCACAACGTGGTGATTGGTGATGATACTGTTGTTGAATCACACGTAGTAATTAAAGGTCCAACGACTATTGGTCGAGGCAACCATTTCTATCAATTTTCAAGTATTGGCGAGGCTTGCCAAGACAAGAAGTACAAGGATGAACCGACCGAACTTCGGATTGGTGACTTTAATATATTCCGTGAGTCATGCACAGTCCATCGTGGCACTATGCAGGATAAAGGCGTCACTATTATCGGTAGCAATAACTTGTTTATGGCCTACACCCACGTCGCCCATGACTGTGTGATTGGCAACAACACTATTTTTGCCAATAATGCATCAACAGCCGGCCATGTCCATGTTGGTGATTGGGCTATTTTGGGTGGGATGAGTGGTGTCCATCAGTTCTGTCACATTGGCGCCCATAGTTTTATTGGCGCAGGCTCCGTTGTCGTTAAAGATGTGCCGCCTTATGTGATGGCGCATGGTTCACATGCCGTGCCAAGTGGTATCAATTCTGAGGGCTTAAAACGTCGCGGTTTTACTTCGGATGCGGTGCTAGAAATCAAACGGGCCTATAAAACATTATACCGTCAGGGCCTCACTGTGAGCGAAGCGTTAACTGCACTTGAAAGCAAAGCTGCTGAATGTCCTGAAGTTAAATTGTTTACTGATTTTATCCAAAACGCGCCGCGCGGTATTATTCGTTAACTAATCAGGGTTAACTTGCACTGCGAGTAACTTCGATGAGGCCAGCAATTCGCTGGCCTTTGTTTGTCTTAGTCCAATAGATTTTAGGATCCCCGCAAATGCCAATTGCCAAGCCATTAAAGATCGGGCTTATTGCCGGTGAACATTCTGGTGATATTTTAGGCGCAGATTTGATACGAGCGCTGAAATTAAAACATCCAGATGCCATTTTTTATGGCATTGGTGGCGCCCGGATGCGCGCTGAAGGCTTCCAAGCGATATTCGATATGGAAGAGCTTGCGGTCATGGGGATAGTCGAAGTCCTTGGACGACTCCCGAGATTATTGCAAGTACGCAAAGAAATTCTGCAGCATTTTTATACCGACCGCCCGGATGTGTTTATCGGCATTGATGCACCTGATTTTAATTTGCCAGTGGAACTGAAATTAAAAAATGCCGGAATAAAGACAGTGCATTATGTTAGTCCTTCAGTGTGGGCTTGGCGGCATAAACGAATTTTTAAAATTGCCAAAGCGACCAATCTGGTCTTATCGTTATTGCCCTTTGAAAAAGCGTTTTACGATACTTATCAAGTGCCTTGCCAATTTGTCGGGCATACGCTTGCCGATCAAATGCCACTTACGCCCGATAAAACTGCAGAGAAAGTTGCGCTCGGTTTTGCCGCAGAGCGGCCGTTATTGGCCTTGATGCCTGGTAGCCGCACCAATGAAATTAAATTACTAGCGCCTGGTTTTTTTGCCGCTGCCACGCAATTATTGGCTGAACAACCGCAATTACAGCTGGTTTGTAATATGGTGACCAAGGAAAAAGCGGCGTTATATGAAAAAATCAAAGCGGAGCTCGCGCCAGAATTACCCGTGACTCTACTGATAGGCAAAGCGCGCGCCACTTTAACGGCTGCAGATGCGGTGTTTATTGCCTCCGGCACTGCCACTTTAGAAGCCATGTTGGCGAAAACACCGATGGTTGTTGCTTACAAAACTAATTGGTTAACCTATCAAATTGCCAAGCGCATGGTGAAGTTGCAGCATGTCAGTTTGCCGAATTTATTAGCGAACCAAGCCTTAGTCACTGAGTTACTGCAAGATGCAGCCACGAGCGAGGCGCTGGTGAATGCCATGCGCCCATTATTACAAGCTGATGCAAGTGGCGTGAGCAGTCATTTTTTGCAAATCCACCAACAGTTGCGCTGTGATGCTAGTGAACAAGCCGCAAAGGCAATTTTGGAGCTTATTGCATGAGTAACTTAGTATTTATCCGGCCGGATTATCAGCTGATTGCTGGAGTTGATGAAGTCGGTCGCGGGCCATTAATTGGCGCTGTGGTAACTGCTGCGGTGATTTTAGATCCCGCTCGTCCCATTCAAGGTTTAGCGGATTCGAAAAAGCTCAGTGAGAAAAAACGCCTGCTACTCGCTGATGAAATTCGCGAAAAAGCACTGTGCTGGAGTCTTGGTCGCGCTGAGGTTGCCGAAATCGACAAGTTAAATATTTTGCATGCGACCATGCTCGCGATGACTCGTGCAGTCGCGGGGCTCAGTATTCAACCACAGTGGACGCTGATTGATGGCAATCGAGTTCCCGTGGATTTAGTTGGTGTTGCTTCAGCGGTGGTGAAAGGTGATGCACTCGTCCCCGAAATAAGCGCCGCCTCAATTTTAGCCAAGGTTGCTCGTGATGCTGAAATGCAGCAGTTACATGAATTGCACCCTGAGTATAATTTTGCAGCACATAAAGGCTATCCAACGGCTGAGCATTTGGCAGCTATCAAAAAATACGGTATTTTGGCTGAACATCGTCGCAGTTTTAAACCTGTTCGCGATTTATTGTAAGTGTTTGCCGCATAAGGCGCAGGAGAAGTGATGGATCCGAGTTTTGTACATTTGCGCGTTCACAGCGATTTTTCGATGGTGGATGGGCTTAGCAAAATCAAGCCAATTGTCTCAGCAGCCAAAAAACAGGCGATGGCGGCAATCGCACTCACTGATCAGATGAACTTGTGCGGCCTTGTGCGTTTTTATGCCGCAGCCCATGATGCTGGCATCAAACCCATAGTCGGCGCTGATGTCTGGGTGTTGCACCCGCTTTTTCCTGGCGAATCTTGCCGTTTACTTATTCTCGCTGCAGACAACGACGGTTATCAAAACCTAACTATGTTGTTGTCCAAAGCCTATGTGCGTGGTCATATTGCCGAGCGTCCGCAGCTGGACCATGACTGGCTAATTGAATACAGCAAAGGCTTAATTTTGTTATCGGGTGGCAAAGATGGCCCGATGGGCAAAGCTTTAATCAAAGGCAACCAAGGCAGTACCGATACCTTAGTTCAATTTTACCAAGAACATTTTCCGAATCGGTTTTTCTTAGAACTTATCCGTACTGGTCGCGCAGATGAAGAAGTCTATATTCAGCACGCGGTGAGCCTTGCAGAGCAAACAGGTTTGCCGGTCGTCGCCACCAACGAAGTGGTATTTCTTACCCAAGACGATTTTTCGGCACACGAAATCCGTGTTGCCATCCATGATGGTTACACGCTTGAAGATAAACGCCGGCCCAAGCTTTATAGCGAAAATCAATATTTGCGCTCTGCTGATGAGATGCAGCAATTATTTGCTGACTTGCCGGAAGCATTGGCTAATTCGGTGGAGATTGCTAAGCGTTGCAACGTCACTATTCGGCTAGGCGAATATTTCTTACCTGCTTTTCCAACGGGTGGCATGTCTGATGCCGACTTCTTGGTGATGAAATCACGGGAAGGTTTGGAAGAGCGGTTAGTTATTTTGTTTCCGGATCCTGCAGATCGTGAAATCAAAAGGGTTGAATACGACGAGCGTTTACAAATCGAACTCGACGTAATTAACCAAATGGGTTTCCCTGGTTACTTCCTCGTGGTGATGGAGTTTATCCAGTGGTCAAAAGATAACGATATTCCGGTCGGGCCGGGTCGTGGTTCTGGAGCCGGTTCTTTAGTCGCGTATGCATTAAAAATCACAGACTTAGATCCACTGGAATTTGACTTACTGTTCGAGCGGTTCTTAAACCCCGAACGGGTTTCCATGCCTGACTTTGACGTCGACTTCTGTATGGACAGGCGTGACGAAGTCATTGAGCACGTTTCGGACATGTACGGCCGCGAAGCGGTATCACAAATTATTACCTTCGGCACTATGGCCGCCAAAGCGGTAATCCGTGACGTAGGTCGAGTGCTTGGTCATCCTTATGGCTTTGTTGACCGTATTTCAAAGCTAATCCCACCAACGCCAGGCATGACGCTGGAACAAGCTTTTATTGAAGAGCCGCGCTTACCTGAGCTTTATGAGGGCGATCAGGAAGTGCGCGATCTCATCGATATGGCGCGACGTTTGGAAGGTGTCACCCGTAACGCCGGTAAACACGCCGGCGGTGTCGTTATTGCGCCAACTAAAATCACTGACTTTGCTCCGGTGTATTGTGATGCCGAAGGCAATAACCCAGTGACTCAGTTTGATAAAAACGATGTGGAATATGCCGGCTTAGTCAAATTTGACTTCTTAGGCCTTCGCACACTGACCATTTTGCAATGGGCGGTGAACATGACCAACGAACGATTGCGCAAAGAAGGCAAGCCGCTGGTTGATATCACCCAAATTCCGCTGGTTGATAAACAAAGCTACGACATGTTGATGAAAGCAGAAACCACTGCGGTGTTTCAGCTTGAATCTCGCGGCATGAAAGATCTGATCCGCCGCCTGCAACCGGACTGTTTCGAGGATATGATTGCGCTGGTGGCATTGTTCCGCCCTGGTCCATTGCAATCAGGCATGGTGGATAACTTCATTGACCGTAAACGCGGTCGTGAAGCCATTTCTTATCCAGATGCCACTTGGCAGCACGAATCCTTAAAGCCAATTTTGGAGCCGACCTACGGTATTATCTTGTACCAAGAACAGGTTATGCAGATTGCCCAGGTGTTATCTGGTTATTCACTCGGTGGTGCGGATTTATTACGTCGTGCGATGGGTAAGAAAAAACCGGAAGAAATGGCCAAGCAGCGTGATACTTTCCAAAATGGCGCTGCTGCCAATGGCGTAGATCCGGAATTGGCGATGAAGATCTTCGACCTGGTAGAGAAGTTCGCGGGTTATGGTTTTAACAAATCGCACTCCGCAGCCTATGCCTTAGTCTCTTATCAAACGCTGTGGATGAAAGCACATTATCCTGCGGAATTTATGGCCGCGGTAATGTCCGCGGATATGGACAATACCGACAAGATTGTGACCTTGGTCGACGAATGCGAAAACATGAAGCTGAAGTTGATCCCGCCAGATGTCAATTCAGGACTTTATAAATTTAACGTCAACGAGCAGGGTCATATCGTCTATGGCATTGGCGCTATTAAAGGCGTCGGCGAAGGCCCGATCGAAGCAATTATTGAAGCGCGTAACGCTGGTGGTCCTTTCTATGATTTATTCGATTTCTGTGCTCGCGTCGATTTAAAACGTTTAAATCGTCGGGTCATTGAAAAACTTATTTTATCTGGGGCAATGGATAAATTAGGGCCGCATCGCGCTTCGCTGATGGCAACGTTAGAAGAGGCGATGAAAGCGGCGGAACAACATGCCAAAGCGCAGGCCGTTGGCCAAAATGACTTATTCGGTTTATTAGCGCCAGAGCCAGAAAATTCGGCGAAAGCATTCAAACAAGTACCGATCTGGCCGGATGAAGTGTGGCTGGAAGGTGAGCGGGAGACGCTGGGCCTGTACTTGACAGGGCATCCGATCAATCGTTATTTAGCGGAGATCCATCATTACGCCTCAGCGCGTTTAGTTGATTTTACGCCAACACGGCGCGACCAAACGGTACATGCTTGTGGTTTAGTCGTTGCTGTCAGGGTGCTCATCAACAAAAAAGGTCGGCGTTGGGCGTTAGTGCAATTGGATGATAAATCAGCACGGCTTGATGTCCGATTCTTCCCTGAACAATTCGAGAACTTCGAGCATCTGCTGCAAAAAGACAAAGTTTTGGTGGTTTCTGGACAGGTCAGCTTTGATGATTTCAGCGGTGGCCTTACAATGACCGGCCGTGACGTGGTTGAAATTACTTCAGCGCGTGAAAAATGCTTGAAGCATTTGTTTATCAGTGTCGATGCGACGCAGGTAGGCCCAGATTATTTACAGAAGCTAACGCAGGTCCTCAAAGAGTTTAAAGCGGGTACAGTGCCGGTAAAACTCAGGTACAATCGCATGGAAGGTGCAGTTACGCTCGCATTAGGGACTGAATGGTGGGTGAGTCCCACAGACGCTTTGTTGCATCAGTTAAAACAATTAGCAACAATACATCTTGAATTTAACTAAGTAGGTAGTGACAGTCGATGATGCTGAATTATTTAGAGTTTGAGCAACCGATTGCGGAACTTGAAGCAAAAATAGAAGAACTGCGCAAAGTAAGCCGTAATGGTGAGTTTGATCTCGGACTGGAAGAAGAAGTCAACAAACTCAAAGAGAAGAGCCTGACACTGACGAAGAAGATTTTCGCTGAATTGGGGGCATGGCAAGTTGCCCAGTTAGCACGTCATCCAATGCGTCCGTACACTTTGGATTATATCAAGCATATTTTCACTGATTTTGATGAACTGGCAGGCGACCGTACTTTTGCCAATGATGCGGCTATAGTTTGTGGCACGGCACGTTTAGGTGACCGACCGGTGATGGTGATTGGTCACCAAAAAGGTCGTGATACTCACGAGAAAATCCGTCGTAATTTCGGCATGCCACGTCCAGAAGGTTATCGCAAAGCTCTGCGGATGTTCGAAATGGCTGAGCGTTTTAAAATGCCAATCATTACCTTCATTGATACACCGGGTGCTTATCCAGGTATTGGTGCGGAAGAGCGTGGTCAAAGTGAAGCTATCGCCCGTAACCTTAAAGTGATGGCCGGTCTGAAAGTGCCAGTGCTTTGCACCGTGATCGGTGAAGGTGGTTCTGGTGGTGCTCTGGCAATCGGTGTTGGCGACCAAGTCAATATGCTGCAATACAGTACTTATTCGGTAATTTCGCCAGAAGGGTGTGCGTCAATTTTGTGGAAAAGTGCAGAAAAAGCACCATTAGCCGCAGATGCGATGGGCATCACTGCCGGTCGATTAAAAGAGTTGAACTTAATTGACGACATTATCGCTGAACCATTAGGTGGTGCGCACCGTGCCCATGAACAAATGGCAATGGCGTTGAAAAACACCCTGCAGCGTGATTTGGCGAAACTGGATAAATTATCGATCCCGGAATTGTTAGACCGTCGTTACAAACGCTTGTTGGGCTTTGGCTACTGCTAATTGTTGCTCTAAATCCATTTGTTAAAAAGCCGGCATCGCCGGCTTTTTGCTGGGTGTCGCAGGCCCAAATCAACACAGCGGCTCGTTTAGTTGGCTTTTTGTCCGGCAAGTTTCGCTAAAACTAGACCTGCTTGACGTCTGTTGCTACCATCGCCGGTATTATTTCTAATCGTTGTCAAAGTCACTAGCTCAATGTCCAAGCCGCTACCCACAACTTCAGCGTCTCAGGTAAATGCTGATTTACTGCCGATGCTAAGTGCTGCTCTAACGGCTGCCTTGACGCAAGCTGCCGCCAGTCGCGTGGTGTTGGCGCTTAGTGGCGGTTTGGACTCGATGGTGTTGTTGGCGTTATTACATCGTCTTGATTTAAAACTGCCGGTGCAGGCGGTTTATGTGCATCACGGACTAAGCCCAAATGCCGATGCGTGGGGACAGTTTTGTCGACAGCAGTGTCAGCAACGCGGTATCGCTTTTGCAATTGAATATGTCACTCTTGTTGAGCCTACTCGAAACATCGAAGCGCAAGCTCGCAGTTTACGTTACCAAGCCTTAAGCCGTTATGTTGCTAAATCGTCGGAGGTCGTGCTGACAGCGCATCATGCTGATGATCAGCTTGAGACCTTGTTACTCGCGTTAAAACGCGGCAGTGGCTTGGATGGTTTGACTGGTATTGCCGCGATAAAAGAACTCGATGCTGGTACTTTGCTTCGACCGTTACTGGCTTTTTCCCGGCATGACTTACTGCAAGTCGCGACAACGCTTGGTCTAAGTTGGATTGAGGATGAAAGTAATAGTAATCAAGATTTCGACCGCAATTTTTTACGTGAGCAGATTTTACCGTTATTAAATCAGCGTTTTAGCCGGTTTTCCCAAAATGCGAGTCGTAGTGCGCAACTGCTGCAGCAAAGCCAGCAATGGCAACAACAGCAGTTAGCGTCAAACCTAGCTGAGATGGTCATTGGTGACCGATTAGATTTAACTAAACTCCAGCAACAGGATTTGTTGACGCAAAGTTTGTTGTTACGGGCTTTTGCTAAACTGCAGCGAGTGCAGCTTTCTCAGCAACAGTTACAGGTATTACATGCCGAAGTGATCGCGGCAAAACCTGATGCGATGGCTAGATTGCAAGTGGGGCAAATGCTCTTTCGCCGTTATCAGCATTGGTTATATTTGCAGCCGCTAGATATCGATGCGCTAGCATTAGTGCCAACTTCATTACCTTGGCGGCAATTAATAACCACAACAACTGGCTGGTGTTACTGGTCAGACGAAGCGCCGGATTTCCTGGGAGATGGCGAGATTATGCATAGCTGTCTGCCGCTGCAAGCATTGCCTGAGGCAGTCTTAACTATCCAAAGTGTCGCGATGAGCGTGTCATTCAAGCCAAGCGAGCGACCAACTAAGCCGTTAAAGCAGTGGTGTCAACTGTGGGGGATCCCGCCGTGGCAGCGCCGGTCCTTGCCGGTGGTTGTTGAAAATGGTCAGCCGCTAGCAGTCGTTGGTTATGCCAGCAGTTGTGCACAGAGTGATGCTAAAACTTGGCTATGGCAAGGCCCGCAGCTGCGGGCCTAAGCGAACTGATTCAAATGAGCGCGTATGAATCACGAATTGGTATGCTAAATTTAACTTAGGCTCGAATCATATTAGGCGCTTTTACACGACCTGTACGTACGACATTTTTCCCAGCCATTTTTGCCTCATACAAAGCTTCGTCAGCCAAACTGAACAGGTCTTTTGCTACCATAGAGCCATCGAAGGCGACTAAACCTGCACTCGCTGAGACTTGATATTTCTCACAAATTTGCATCTGCGAAATTGCTTTAAGCAAGCGATGTGCGACCAGTTCCGCGCTTGGAGCATCTTCGCCGGTCAGCAATACCGCAAATTCATCGCCGCCAAAACGAAACAAATTGTCACTAGCTCTGAGGGTAGAGCGCATCGCTTCGGCAACCGCAACCAATACATCATCACCTGTATGATGACCGAAGTTATCATTCACCTGTTTAAAATTATCTAAATCTAACAGTAATAACGCACCCGCCTGTTGCTTGCGCTCCGCTAACAACACCGCTTTTGCGAATGAATCGTCAAAAAATCGACGATTACCAAGTCCCGTCAGTGTGTCTTTTAACGCCAACTGCTGCAAACGCGTGACGATAAGAGCATTGCGAAGAGGGAATAGCCATTGTGTTTCTAACTCCAATAAACGCCGTTGCAATAACGCGGTAAAAGGAGTCTGTGATTGATACAACAATTCGGCTAAACATTGCTCATTCAGTACCAGCATACTGCGATATTCAAAGGCTCCAGGATAAGAACCTGGCGCGGTACATTCGCCGACAGCGGTGTGCATTTGCAAAGATGTTAGCGGCATTATTTTGCCGACCGCCATTGAAAATATTTGTAACTGCGCCGCAAGTTCCAGTGATGTCTGTAACTGTTCAAGCAGTCCAGGTGCTGGTTTATTGTGAACCCCGTGCCATACCGGTTGTGTGGTCACGCCAGCATAACTTGGCACATGCTGTAACGACATTTCACTTAAGCTGAACATTTCCATCAGCTGGCTCCTTTGGACAGTTGCAAGCCCCGGAGTGGGCTCGTAATAACATGTCAAAGCAGCTTTCGTGCCACCTATGTAACTTATTGTATTTATTAGTTGTATCTGAAGTTAGTCAAAGCTTTGGCGGCAGGAGATTGCCGCCATAAACGCTCAATCTGGCACTTTTGTTAAAAACGCCATGATGTCGTCGATCTGGCGCATGCCATCTTCGTAGCCTAGGTCGATTAAGCGCCGGGTAAAGTTTTTTTCAAACAGTAGGTAACTTGCCAAGCTTGAGTCTGAATGTTGTTTAATGCCAATAGTCCGCAATAGCGTGCGAATTGCCATCGGCAGGGAAAGGAAATGTTCATTGGCTAGCTGATTAAAATTACTACTGGGGTTAATTAAGTAACTATCAATTGGCTTCAGTTCACTGGCGATATTGTTTTCTTGCAGTGTCTGAATGGTTTTATTGACCCGTAACATCCGCTCCATGTCAGCATTTAGCGTGTCAGAAAAAATACTGTCCAATAAGTGACCTGCAATAGTCGACATATTTGGATGATGTGGCATCTGCACGACATGTTCGCTGCGCCGAGGCTGTTCTAAACCGATAATCAAAATACGGTCAGCACCTAAATGGATTGGCGCGCTCAGCGGCGCCAATTGGTTGACAGAGCCATCACCGTAATAATGTTGGTTGATTCGAACAGATGGCATGACCAATGGAATTGCCGCGGAAGCCATTAAATGATGGATGCCAATTAGAGTTTGTTGACCGCAGCGTCTAGCGCGTTGCCATTCATTGGCATCCCGAGATTGGAAAAAAGTGATGGAATCGCCCGTGTTGTAACAGCTTGCTGTGACAGAAACACTATCAAGATAGCCACCCATGATATTACGATCTAAACGCTTTAAATCCAGCAATTCGTGAAGTAGCAATTTCAGCGGCTTGTTATCCAATAACGACACCGGTCTTGGATTGGCATAATCCGCCTGAAAGGCGCTCAAAAAACCGCGGACTAAATGATAGGTTGCCCGAAAGTAATCCGAGTAATACACATGGTGGGTGTGGAAATTTTTCCACACATACTCCAACTTACGAACGCCGAGATGAAAGCAGCTCGCGTAGCAGGCGATGGCAGTACCATTAATCGCCCCTGCAGATGTCCCGCAGATCACTTGAAATGGCACTTTGCTATTTCGGGGGAATTGTTGAGCAATGGCTTTTAACACACCGACTTGGTAAGCGGCACGCGCACCACCGCCAGTGAGTAATAATGCGGTTTTATGAGGTTTCTGCTGGGCGGTCATAGGCTTAAAAAGCAACCAAAAGCGAACAATACTCTAATAACTATTGCCGAAAAAGTTGCACAAAGCAATCAATGTGGACGCCTAGAGTTTGATTTCACGGGATTTTTTTATCTGCTGCAAAGAATATACGCAAAACCGAGCGAAGCTTTGGTACAGTAACTAAGTCATTTGGATTTTTCCCGGAGTTAATATGTCGCAAAATCAATCAACAAAAAGCAATTGGCTGCTGCCAGTGGTTTTACTTGCCGCAATTGGCGCTGCTGCTTGGTATTTTTTATCTGCCAAAGCGACGCCACCTGTGGTAATACCGGCGGTTACAACGCCAGTTCCATCGAAAGCTCCAGAGCCGGTTGCGGTTGAGCCACAAGATGTATTAACAGCAAAACCCGTGGAACAAGATCCGCTTGCTGAGCAAGCGGCAGATGCTGGGGATGATACAGCTATCGGTGATGAACAAACCGTGGCGACCACCGAAACTCTTCCACCGCTTGATAGTTCTGATGCATTAGTCAAAGAGGGGTTGTTAAGTATCAAATGGCAGCCAGGTTTAACCGCATTGTTTGCAAGTGATGAGTTAATTCGGCGGTTCGTGGTGCAGGTCGACAATATTGCACAAGGGCGATTAGTGCCTGAACAAGCGTTATTTAAGGAGATGAAGCAAGACTTTAAAGCAAAGGCTGTTGGTCAAGGTTATCAATTAGATGCGGCAAATTATGCGCGTTATGATCGTTATTTAACACTTTTAGAAAGTGCAGATCCAAAAGCGGTTGCGGCAGTCTTCCAGCGTTTTTATCCACTTATGCAAAGTGCCTATAAAGAGCTAGGTTACCCAAATGCGCAATTCAAGCAGCGGGTGCAGCAGGCTATGCAAGTATTGCTAGACAGTCCAGAGGTTGCGGATGAACCGGAATTGGTGTTGCCGTCCGTACATTATGCTTTTGCTGATAGCGTATTGGAGCAAAAAGGCTTAGCTCACAAACAAATGATCCGGTTAGGTCAAAAGAATCAGCAACGGATGAAGCAGTTGCTTAAGCGTTATCAGCCATTATTGATGCGTTAATGATGAAGTGGCCTGAATTACCAGCGCAGTTGCCAAGACATCAAAATCTTGGCAGCCAAAAAGTTGCCCGTTGGTTATTAAAAACTTTAGGTTGGCAAGTGTCAGGTCAGTTACCAAACATCCCAAAGATGGTTGTGGCTGTGGCGCCGCATACTTCAAATTGGGATTTTGTCTTGACCATGGCCGCCAGTTTAGCAATGGGCGTACAAATTTCTTTTTTAGGCAAACATAGTATTTTTGTTTGGCCGCTGAAAAAGTGGTTGCTGGCTTATGGCGGCATTCCGGTTGAACGTAGCCAACACCATGGGATTGTTGGGCAAGTCGTGGCTGAGTTCGCCAAGCGTGAACAACTGGTATTTGGTGTTTCGCCTGAAGGCACTCGGAAAAAGGTCGAGCACTGGAAAAGTGGATTTTGGCATATTGCGCGCGAAGCGAGGGTGCCTATCCAATTACTAGGCATTGATTTTGCGTCCAAGCAAATTGTGTTTGGACCACAAATGTCTGCTGGTGATGACTTCGCTACTGATATTGCACAAATGCGCTTATTTTTTCAGCAAATGACGGCAAAATACCCAGAAAACGCATAAAGGCATTGTGTATGGCTTGCGCCATTGCCGAGTTTTGCGCATAATGCGCCCGCACTTTGTCAGTAATGACAAGACACTATGGCGGCCTTATTGGTCCTCCCGCAATAGCAGTACGTTCACCTGGTCAGGTCCGGAAGGAAGCAGCCAAAGCGTATGCCCTATGTGCCGGGATGTGGCTGGTAAGGTTCGCCACCTCAACTTCGCTACCTAAACTTTGCTTTATCCCCATTATTTATTCATCAGAATCCATTTAGCGCTATGCTGATTTGGTTAATGCCGATTTGCTTGATGCTTAGGCTCAGTCTTTGGTATCCGCATCTGTGGTATCAGTATTTGTAGAATCGGCTTGGCTCTGCGCATTTTTCGCTTTACGTAGATAATCGGTTTGTACTATAGCAAGTGCTGCTAATACGACATCTGGCGCCAAATTGTGTTGTTCAAGTAGCATAATCAAATCGACCGCCAGTTGCACTGCTGGCGGCGCTTGCGAGAGCGGAAGGGCGGAATTTGTGGTCATCTGAATTATGAGTTCATAGATGGACAACGCCGCGAATTTGCCTGCGTATGCACGTGATCACATTAAGCAATTGTATCGAAGTTGCCTTTGCTATCTTGGCTGTCAAGGAATGAAATCCCTTTGGCGACGGCCTCTTTGACTCGGGTGACCATTTCAAACCGTTCAGTTTGTGGAAGGTAAAACGCCATGTCGACTTCGTAACGAATGTATTTGCAGGGCAATTGGTTTAGCACGATACAACATAAGTCGGCTAAATATTCACCATCTTTTTCAGTGTCTAAACCCAATTCGCGTAAATGATCCAACATCAATTTTTCGTAATAGTTGTGGATATCGTCATGTAGTTTCATAAAGCACAGCTCCAATGCCAAAACAGTTTGCACAAAACGCAATTGTTAACTGCCTACAGCATAAACAGGTTTCTAGAAAATTGCTACCAAGCGCATCTGCAAGGCTGACCAGCATGGGAAGTGCTGACATTCATCGAAAAAAGCAGGTAGACTTGGCTGTCAACCTCAAGGTTTAGTGTCGGAATTATCACAATGCAAAAAAATACGACCCCCTGCTATTACGGCGATTATTTACAACTCTCGAAAATCCTCACGGCGCAAGCACCCGAAAGCGCGCGTTATGGTAACGAAGCGCATGATGAAACGTTATTTATCGTGGTTCACCAAGTGTATGAACTTTGGTTCAAGCAAATCCTGCATGAAATCAAAGCAGTGTTGCAGGTGTTTGCCGGTGATGTGGTCAAAGATCAACAGCTTACCGGGGTTGTCCACAAGCTCAAACGCGTGATCAGCATCCAGCAACTGCTCAATCAACAAATTGGCGTTATGGAAACCATGACCCCGCAAGACTTTATGTCATTTCGGGATTATTTGGTGCCTGCGTCTGGTTTTCAGTCTATCCAATTTAAAATGCTTGAAATTGGCTTGGGCCTTAAAAGCGATTTCCGTATTGATTTTGATAAAAACTCGTTTTATAGCCGGCTTAACGAACAAGATCAGCAATTTCTGAAAGCTTTAGAGCATGAGCCAAGTTTGTTTGAGTTGATTGAAGCGTGGCTGGAACGGATGCCGTTTTTAGAATTTGGAGACTTTAGTTTTTGGCAGATGTATCAACAGTCGACTACGCAAATGCTGAACGAAGATGAGTTAACAGTTCGCAGCATCGTCCAAATTGCCGAACATGAGCGCGAATTGCAACTAGGTGAAATCGAGAAAACTCGGGCGAAATTTGCAGCTTTACTCGACGAGGACAAATATAAAGAATTACAAGCCCAGGGTAGTTTTCGGCTTAGCCAACGCGCAATGTTGGGAGCATTATTTATTAGTCTGTACCAAGAAGAGCCCGTGTTTAATTTGCCATTCCAAGTCCTGACTTGTTTAACTGAGATTGATGAGAACTTGACGATTTGGCGTTATAAACACGCGATGATGGTGCAACGTATGCTCGGAACTAAAATTGGCACAGGTGGTTCTTCTGGTCATGACTATTTAAAGCGGACCACTGAAAAAAACCGGATCTTTACCGATCTATTTCATATGGCGACATTTTTAGTGCCCAAATCGAGTTTACCGCTGTTACCAGCCCCAGTGCGTCGGCAACTTGGTTTTTATTTTGCTGGTGCCGAATAGCGTCAGCGTTTGGCATCAGGGTAGGGGCTATCACAAAGGATAGCGCCTACTGTTTGCCACGCCGCCCGAAATAATTGCAGATGCACTTGCGATAAAGCTTCGATATTTCGCTGATAGCCACCGCCAATCACTGCAGCGACAGGAATGTTGGCGGATTTACAGGCTGAGAACACGGTCAAATCTCGTTGGTAAACGCCTGTAGTGCTGATATGAAGAAGCCCAAGATCATCATCTTGGTGAATATCAACGCCCGCATCATAAATGACTAAATCAGGCTGATGCAGTCGAAGCAAATAATCGATGCTTTCCTTGACCGCTTGTAAGTAGGGCTCATCGCTGAGCTGACTGTCCAAAGCGATATCCCAATCGGAATGCTGTTTACGAGCCGGGAAATTTTTATCGCCATGCAAAGACGCGGTGATAATCGCTGGTTCTTCGGCAAAAATGAGTGCAGTGCCATCCCCCTGGTGCACGTCACAATCGAAAATTAAGATTTTGCCGACGCCTTGTTGCTGCATGACTTTGGCAGCGATTGCCAAATCATTAAACAAGCAAAAACCACTGCCTTCTCCAGCAAAAGCATGGTGATAACCGCCACTGAGGTGAATAGCAAAGCCGTGTTGCATTGCCAATTCAGCGGTGCGAATGGTGCCGCCTGTGGATTGTAAGGAACGCTTGATTAAAGTTTCAGACCATGGAAAACCAATGCGACGCATCTTTTTTGGTTCCAGTGCACCACTGCATAACTCGGCAATATACGTCGGTTCATGGACCAGAGATAACTGGGCTTGGGTTGCTGGCGAAGCCTCAACAAAATTTGTTTCGTCAACGCCAAGAGCCAGCAACAATTGATAAAGCGCACGATATTTGCCAATAGGGTAGCGATGGCGCTCAGGGAGTTCTAATTCACTGTAACAATGATGGTAAACCAGTGGCGGTAGCCTAGACACTGTTGGATTTCCGTTGTTCATACCATTGAATTTCTGCTTCAAGCGCACTAATCGCCTTACGACAACGACCGATCCTGGCGTGAATAGCGAGTTGCATTTCCGCACTTTCATTACGCTGGGCAGATTCATGGGCCATTTGCTGTAATCGTCGTGCAAACTCGTGATATTCACTTAACTTTTGGTACATGGCTTGGCTGGTGCCACCAAGTTCAGCCAATAATCGTCCCGCAGCTTGGCGTTGTGGTGTACTGTCTTGGGTCTTGGTTTTTTTATATTGGCGAAAACTCTGCTTGTCATTGCTGCGAAGTTCAAGGGTATTAAACGCATGGGTTAAGGCGTTCAGTTGCGCCGAAAGTTTCTCGGCCAAAGACTGTCGATTGCTGGCGAATACCGCCGCGAGCGCAGGCTCACGAGCTTGGGTTGGTGTTTGATCTAACCTTAGCAAAAGCGCCATCGACTCTTGTACATAATCGAGCAACATCGGGGAGTGGCATTGAAATAACGATGAGTCAAACCAATCGCGCTTCTGCCAAGAAGGCGCTTGCTGATCAATTGCGCTGGCTTTGCTCGCTAACATGAGTAATTGTTGCTCTAAATGCTGTAACAATGGGTTTTTGCTCTGCATTAAGACCCCCATTGTTGCCAGAGTAACCGACCTGCAATAGCCATTACCATCAAGATAAATAACGGTTTAATGAGCTTACTGCCAAACCGTATCGCGGTGTGTGCTCCCAAGTATGAACCTAGCATCAGACAAAGCCCCATAGCGATGCCCAGTTGATAATGAATATGGCCAAGCCAAGCAAAAGTGACTAAAGCAAAACCATTGCTGACAAAATTCATGGTTCGCGCCAAACCGCTAGTTAACAGCAAGTTTATTTTGTAAAGCGCCATGCTTGATACCATCCAAAAAGAGCCAGTACCAGGCCCGGCAATCCCATCATAGAAACCAAGCCCTAGGCCTTGTAACCGTTGTATCCACCGATGTCGACGTGTTGGCTCAGGTAACTGTAATTGGTCGTCTGGCTGCACTCGAGCAAATAAGCTGTATAAGGCGGCTACGAGGATCACCAGAGGTAAAATCATTTCCAAAGTATCTTTACTAATTTGATCAACGACTAAAACACCAATACAGGCGCCGACGGCTGTCGTTAGTAAGGCATGACGCCAAAAGTATGGGTCGAATAACTTTTTGCGATAGTAAGTCAATGACGCGGTTAGCGAGCCAAAAGTAGCTGCTAGTTTATTGGTACCAAGCACTAAATGCGGTGGTAAACCGGCGGTGAGTAGGGCTGGAACTGTTAACAGCCCACCACCACCGGCGATGGCATCAATGAATCCAGCCAAGAAGGCGACTGTGCAAAGTGCGGCTAATAAGCTGGGTTCTAGTAAAAAATCCATGGTTATCCATCAATTTGTCGTTGAAATGGCGGTAATGCCCCGAGCATTGCTTTGCCATAGGATTTGGTGACTAAACGGCGGTCTAAAATCACGATGCGGCCAAAATCTTGCTCTTTTCGCAGCAGTCTACCACAGGCTTGCACCAGTTTTCGTGCCGTTGCAGGGACTGTCAGTAACAAAAAGGGGTTTCCGCCGCGTTTGCTGACAGCTTCGGCCATAGCCTCTTCAAATGGCGATGTTGGCACGGCAAAAGGTAATTTGGTGATAATCAAATTAGTGAGTAGAGCGCCAGGGAGATCAAGCCCCTCAGAGAAGCTTTGTGTGCCAAATAGGATACTGCCTTCGCCACCATCAATCCGCATTTGATGCAAATCTAATAAGGACTGGCGGCCCGCTTCTCCTTGTACCAACATGGACCAGCCTTGTTTTCGAAGCGCAGCGGCGACTTCTTCCATCTGCCAATACGAGGCGAATAAGACCAAGTTGCCAGCACTTTTATCCAAATAGGTGGGTAATACTTGAATAAGCTCTTGGGTAAATTGCTCTGCGGTCGGTTCATAGGCTAATTTGGGGATGTGGATTAGCCCGCGCTCGGCGTAAGCAAATGGCGATGCGACTTGCAGTGTGCGCACACCGGGATGATCATGCAAGCCGAGTTCTCTTTTTATGCCCTCAAAGCTATTAAGACTACTTAAAGTCGCTGAGCAAAGTAGTGCTGCATAAGCTTTGGAAAATAACAAATCGTCCAATTGAAAATGGACAGATAACGGACAAGCATGGCCGATAATGCCGGATTCCTGCTGCTCTAACCAACGCGCTTGGCTGACGTGAGGTTGTTGCGGCACAGTCCAAGCTTGCCATAGCTGATTTTGTGCCGAGAATTTAACCTCAAGTGCACTCAGCTCTTGTTGCAGCGGCGTCAGACTGGCAGCACGTAACTTGCCATCATTTAGTTGTTCCATTAGCGCTTGAAAGAGTTTTTCGATGCTTTGCAGAATTTTGCCGCTGAGTTCCGTCAGTGGTTCAGCTTGACGACTCATTAGCTCGGGTAATTGTGCGTCAGCGAAGCGCCAAGTGTTCGCTTTGTCAAACCACTGTGGGCTTTTTGCAATCAGAACTTGAATAGGCTTAAGTTGGGCGTAAAAATCTGCGGTTAAATCTTGCAGTTTTAATGTGTCGCGAATGGCAGAATGCTGGGGGAGCAATTTTTGCAATTGTTGATGTAATTTTTGTAGCCGTTCTTGCCAAGGTTTTAAATCAAAATTAAGCAGAGCAGCGCCAGCGAAAAAGTCTCGACCAACATCAGGCAGATGATGCGCTTCGTCAATTACATAAATACATTCGCTGGGTTCTGGCAAAATGGAGTTGCCCGAGGCGAGATCGGCGAGTAATAAGGCATGGTTGACGACCAATACTTGACTGCTGTCGACTTCTGCACGAGCTAAGTGAAAAGGGCAACTGGCATGTGCGCTTTGGCCTTTGGGGCAATGGTATGGATCTGCTTGAATGCTATGCCAAACCCCATCGCTTAATGCTTCCGGCAGGGTATCTTTATCGCCTAACCAACGTCGTTCGCGCCAAGCCTGCGCCAATGCTGGTAACTCTGCCGCGGCTTGCACTTTATCGAAACTGCTCAACATATCTGGTTGCAATACTTGCTGCTGCAACCGCTGCGCGCAGGCATAACGCTGGCGGCCTTTGACTAGACTAAATTCAAAAGGCAATTTGCTGTGGGCTTGAAAAAACGGTAAATCTTTATTCACCAGTTGTTCTTGTAACGCGACGGTTGCTGTTGCAATCACCAGCTTTTTTTTGTAATGCAGCGCCAAAGGCACAGCTGCCAGCAAATAAGCTAACGACTTGCCAGTACCTGTTCCTGCTTCGATTAGCCCGATGCGGTCATAACTGTGATAACTCCCAGCAATAATATTGGCCATTTCGGCGACCAATTTATTTTGACTCGGCCGAGCTTGATAGCCAGGTAGGGCAAGTTTTATGGCTTGATGGATGGCTTTTATTTGCTGTTTTTGCGCGTCGCTGAGCATAAGCTTATGTATGAATGTACAGTTGTTTTAAGTGTAAGAGGCTAGGCCAAAAGCTGCAACTTAAATTTAAAAAGTGGACTCTACAATGCTAAGAGACAGCATTGACGGGGATTTTGCGATGTGCAGCCTTGCAAATAATGCAGTGTTTAATTCCGCCACAGCTATCACGCCATCAATAGAACGAGTTCACGAGACTGATTCAGGGACGCATAGTTCAATTTGTTTGTCGATATTTTGTGCAATTGAATTTGGTGGTAAATGTGCGACTGCTAAGATATGTTTACAGGTTTTTTTTGGTGTTTATCTATATTAATCAATGGTTTATTGATTTTTGCTGGTGCGCTAAGACGGTGTTTGTTTAATTAAGTTCAATTATTTTTGTGTAAAGTTTGGAGAAACAGCAATAAAACTGGTTGACCCTCAGGAAAAAATCCACTTATTATCAAACGGTCAGGTTCCGACTTGCCTCGGGATAACCAGCCCGCTCAGAATTGAGTAGCTGCGATACATGACTTACAGACAACAAAATCACTACCAGGTGATCCAGGGAGATTACAATGTTTATGAATAATAAAATGGCTAACAGCGTTCGTATCGCGTTAGCGTTTGGTGCAGTATCTACTGCAGCATTCACTGCAAACTCAGCTGTTGCAGCAGAAGAAGATGCAGTTAAGAAAGTTGAACGTATTGAAGTTACTGGTTCACGTATTAAACGTACCGACATGGAAACAGCTTCTCCTGTTGAAGTTATTTCTGCAGGCGATTTAAAAGACCAAGGCCGTCTGTCAGTTGCAGATGCTCTGCGTAACTTGACTGCAAACACCTTCGGTTCACTGAGCCCTGCTTCGGGTTCTGGCGCACAATCTCAATCAAGCGTTAGCTTATTAGGTGCTGGTTCTGAGCGTTCTTTGGTTCTGTTAGACGGTAAGCGTATCGCTGGTTCTCCTTCTTTAGGCGGCGCATCTGCTAACTTAAGCAGCATCCCAATGGCTGCTGTTGAACGTATTGAAGTTTTAAAAGATGGTGCATCAGCGATTTACGGTTCTGACGCTGTAGCTGGTGTAGTTAACATCATTCTGAAAGACGATTTCGAAGGTGTTGCTTTTGATGCAACAGTTGGCCGTCCATCTAAAGAAGGCGGTGACACTAAGACTATGTCTTTTGCTGCTGGTACTTCTACCGATAAGATGAAAATCACTTTCGTTTACGACCACCAAGAACAAGGTGAGATTTACGACCGTGACCGTGATTACACCAAAGCGAGCATGTCTGATAAAAACGGTGACGGTTTAATTTCTATTTACGACGAAACTGTTGGTATTTCATACTATGGCGCAACAATTCTTGATCCAGTAACTGAGAACTTAGTTGCATCGCCAAAATGTAACGAATTAACTTCTACTGTTCCTGGTTTCGTTGGTGTTTTAGACCAAGGTAGTGCTTTAGGTGTTGTCGGCGAAGGTACTGTTTGTGGTTTCGCAAACGCAAACGTTTCTGCTAACAAAGCTTCAACTAACCGTGATGCAGTAATGACCAACGTTGGTTACCAAATTACTGATGAAATCGAATTATACACTCGTGCATTGTTCAGCAAAAACGAATCATTTGGTCGTTATGCGCCACCAGCAGCTGACTGGGAAAATATCCCTGTAGGCAACGAACACAATGCTTACAATGTACCAGTTTTAGGTTTCTTCCGTTGGACTGGTATCGGCAACCGCGATAACTTTATTGAAGATTTCCAACAAGATTACATGGTAGGCTTAAAAGGCACAGCTATGGATTCTATGGATTGGGAAGTTTACTACCACCGTGCAGTGCTTGATTACCATAACGCGGGTCGTAACTATTTAAGTTATGGTGGCTTAGCTTATAACTTATCTAAAGATATCCCATTAGGCTCTGCTCAAGGCCAGAAAAACATGGCGTTGACCACGTACCGTAAAAACGTGACGCAGTTTGACCACTACTTTGCTGGTACTACTGTTGAATTCGGTGAATTACCAGCAGGTGCAATCTCTCACTATGTTGGTGCTGAGATGTTCGAACAAACATTCAGCTCACGTTTTGATGCACAATCTGAAGCCAAGTTAGTTGGTGGTTCAGCAGGTGCAAGCGCTGCTGGCGACCGTGATGTTAAAGCGGTGTTCTACGAAGTATCAGCACCAATTCTTGATACTTTAACTGTTAGCGCTGCAGTTCGCCGCGATGATTACAGCGATGCTGGTGCAAGCACTACTCCAAGCGTAAAAGTTGAATTCCGTCCAATCGACGATTTAATGTTACGTGCTTCTGTATCAGAAGGTTTCCGTGTAGCTTCATTAGAAGATTTGTTAGGTGCTGATGCATTCTCTGCTACTTCAGCAAAAGACTATCAACTGTGTAAGTTAAACAACATTGCTTTTGATAAATGTAATTCACGTCAGTTTAACAACCAAGTGTTGTCAAACAAAGACCTGAAACCAGAAACTTCACGTTATATCAATGCTGGTATTGTGTATTCAGGTATTGAAGATGTTACTTTCAAAATTGACTTCTTCAGCTTGGAAGTTGATGACGTAATTGACGATATTACTGTTCAGGATATCCTGAGCGCTGATTACGGTGGTGTTTCGGCTGCTTTATTAGCTAAATATCCTAAGTTAAAGTTTGAGCGTAACCCTAACGGTACAGTTAAAGGTGCGATTTACACCACGAAGGCGAATGGTGGCACTTTAACTCGTAAAGGTTTTGACTTTGAATTAGGTTACAACTTAGATTTGAACGACTTAGGTCGCTTCAACTTCAAATCTGTGACTACATTCTTAACAGAATCTGGCGCTGACGTATACTTCGGTGGTCCAAAACAAGACTTCATCGGTTCTGACGGTGCTCCAGAGTGGCGTTCACAGTTCACAACAAGCTATGTGTTAGGCGACTTGTCAGTATCTTTAACTACAGATGCAATTGCTTCTACGTATGAAGATTCTCAGTTAGTTGACTTAGGTAATGGCAACCTGCAGAACAAGTTCTCTAACCACGTGGGTACTTATGCAGTGCATAACTTAAACGTGTCTTATGACTTCGGTACTTACGGTTTAGTGACTGTTGGTGCTCGTAACTTGTTCGACAAAGGCGTTCAAAAGGATGATGGCGGTTTATGGATCGATGATCCATTATACCTAGCTGGTCACTACGGCCGCGAAGCGTTTGCTGGTTACAGCATCAAGTTCTAATTTGAACTCTGAGTTAAATCTTAAAATGCCAGTCTTTTGACTGGCATTTTTTTTGATTTGATAGCCATAGCCTGATGCTTTAGCGAGTAGTTTTTAATAGGAAATCATATGCAATTCGAATCTGCCTGGAATGATTATTGGCAACAAGGTTTTGGTGATTGTCTACCGGATGACAATGCGATGCGACTTGCTTTGACTCAGTTTTGGCAAGAACAACTCAAACAAATAACTTTTACACAGCGTATCAGTCGAATAGTCGAATTAGGCTGTGGCGCGGGATTTTTGACGACGATACTTTTACAGCACATAGAACAGCAGCAGTATCCGACAGAAATCTTTGCTTTAGATTACAGTGACCAAGCAGTGCTAGAGCAGTTATGGCAGCGGAGTAATTTGAATTCGGCCTCAGCAATTCAGCTTTTGCCTAATCGCAGTATTGAGCATACTCAGCTTGATAGTATGTGCGCACAGTTAGTCTGTGCTAACTATGCCTTTGAATATGCAGACAGAGCTAACGCGGTCGCTGAGATTGCGCGGATTTTATCTCAGAATGGCCAGTTTATGTTGTTTTGCCATCATGAAGGGGGAGCCCTCTCAACGTTAAACCAGCAGATTGTCGCGGCCTTAGACGTATTGCTTGCAGATACAGATTTACTTGCGAAATTTGCCGTGTTCTTCTCTGAAACTAGTCGCGGTTTATCTCCACAAAGCCACCTGAGCCAGGCGAAGGAGCTTATTAATGCGTTGCACGTTATTGACACTCGTTGGCATGGCGGACTACAAAAAAGTGGTTTTATTGAAGCTTTATTACCATTATTCCGACCGCAAAATCCCCAAGTTTGTACGATGTGGCGACAATTAGTAAGTTCTTATGCACAATATAATGTCCGAATTAAACACCAGTTACTTGCCCAACTTGATGAAAAAGATGTATCCCAGCTTTATGATTTATTTGCAGTAAACCAATGTGAACTCACTAGTGTTGAGCCATTCCAATGGCAAGGCAATGCTATTGGTGTAATGTTAAAAGGTTTCAAAAAGTAGACTAGCTAAAGGGTAAGCTTATGCTGGGGTTTGCAGACTGCTTGTGTTTATGCGAGCAGTTTTGCGGGCAGCCATTACAGTGACGCCCGAACTTATCAAAATGCTCTGCCGCAAATTTGATGTCTTAGACTGCTGTGTAGTGTCCAGTTTCAGTTTGATAATGTGACGTCTTTAGCAACGGGCAAGCAGAGCACGCTTTGTACTGCTTGCCTCATGGAACAGCTTTAGTCTTTTGTTGTTTGCCTTAAACAATTACTAATGAGCGTAGTTCGGCTTACTTGCCCCACGATATGCTTCATTACGCTTACTTTCACAGGTCGCGCAGCGTTGACGAGCCGGATCTTTTTGCAATAATTCGCGTTCAATACGACTCTCACAGTCTGAACACAAACCATAAAGTCCCATGTCCATTTGACTCAAAGCCGCCTGCACCAGCTCTAATCGTCGGCTTTTTTGCTCAAGTTCTGGGGTAAGCCAATGTCTTAATAATTCTGGCCAATGCGACAATGGTTGATGTTCCAATTGGCCGAGAAGTTTGCCATATTCATCTGAATGATCTGCCTGCAAATAGGCATATATTTCACCGCGCAATAATTGCAGCTCTTCGAGCAACTGAGTGCGCAAAATTGATATGTTCGATTGGGGCATGATGACCTCAGGTGCTACGAAAGAAACTTTAGGATGTATTATTGTTGCAAGGCTTGGTGTTACTCGACCTGATTCAGATCAAAGCCCAGGTGCTTTATGCAAAAAAACATCATTTTTCTGTAGTTTTAGCAGTTTCCACCAAAGATAATTCATGATGTTTAGTATCTGAAGCCGCTCATTTTGCAATCCGAAAATCCGCAATGACTTATTCTTGCTGAGGATGATGCGATTTTATCGACTTTGAAATAAAATCGAGCTTTAGGCGGTCTCTTCGATTGTTCAAAGGATTTTTTTATGAATGCAACAGCAAAGAAAAACTCATTTCGTTTAAGCGCATTAGTGATTGGTACTTTGACATCCCAAATGGCGATAGCCCAGGGTTTCAGTGCGGTGGAGCTGAGCGCTGGTTATCAATTATCCTCCTCTGCAGATCCGGCAAAAACTGATGCAACAGCCAGCGCGCCGGTATCGACAGATAAAGGAACTGAGCACAGGTGCGGCGAAGGCAAGTGCGGCGAAGGCAAGTGCGGTGAAGGCAAGTGTGGCGAAGGCAAGTGCGGCGAAGGCAAGTGCGGTGAAGGCAAGTGCGGCGAAGGCAAGTGCGGTGAAGGCAAGTGCGGTGAAGGCAAGTGCGGTGAAGGCAAGTGCGGTGAAGGCAAGT
>JAYSCP010000010.1:0-46042 GCA_041914845.1 Alteromonadaceae bacterium | reverse complement strand
GCGGTGAAGCAAAACCGGTAGATGCCAAAAGCGATGTGAAATCAACTAAAGAAGCCAAGTGTGGCGGGATGATCTGAAATGCAGTTAACTGGGGCAGGGTTGGGACTTCGACGGGAACTTGCGGATAGTCTGCTGACGACCGTTGTTGATGACATTAATTTTCTCGAAGTTGCTCCAGAAAATTGGCTACCGTTTGGCGGTGCATTGGCAAAGAAATTTCGTGCGATCACGGAACGTTATCCGGTGATTTGTCACGGACTGTCTCTGTCACTCGGTAGCCCAGATCCACTAGATGTCGAGTTCGTTAAAGCGCTCAAACAGTTCTTCAAAATTCACAACATCGGCATTTATAGCGAGCATTTAAGTTACTGTTCTGGCGGTGGCCATTTGTATGATCTGATGCCTATTCCATTCACTGCTGAAGCAGCGAAATATACCGCGGCGAGGATCCGGCAGGTGCAAGATCTATTAGAGCAACAACTGGTGATTGAAAATATCTCTTACTATGCTGCGCCAGGGCAGGAGATGTCTGAGCTGGATTTCACCCTTGAAGTATTGCAACAAGCTGACTGTGGATTGTTGCTTGACGTGAATAATGTCTATGTGAATTCTGTGAATCATCAATATGATGCTAAGACTTTTATCGAAGCATTGCCATCTCATCGCATTGTTTATGGCCATATTGCCGGTCATTATCAACAGTCGCCCGATTTATTGATTGATACCCATGGCAGTGATGTCATAGATCCGGTCTGGCAGTTGTTGGCTTTTGCGTACCAGCAGCATGGGGTTTTTCCGACATTGCTTGAGCGTGATTTTAATTTGCCAGCGTTGGCTGATTTACGCCAAGAAGTGCAGACGATTTTAAGTATTCAGCAACAACATCAGCAGCTTGGGGTTGCGGTATGAGTGATTTTCGCGCACAGCAATTGGCGTTCATTCAAGCGATCCGCTCGCCAGAGCAGGCAATCCCATCCGATGTCGCCCCTGAGCGGATGGCGGTTTATCGCGAGTTATTTTTTAATAACATCCAAAATTTCGTTAACAGTGCTTTTCCGGTGCTGCGCAGTATTTTGCCGGCCGCGCTTTGGCAGCAGAATTTACGCAATTTTTTTGCGAAAGCCACGTTAACCAGCCCTTATTTTCTCAAAATCGCGGAAAGTTATTTAGATTGGTTGGCAAATGAACCACAGTCGTTGCCTTTTGCTTTAGAGCTAGCGCATTACGAATGGGCAGAACTTTATGTGGCAACTTTACCTTGCCCATCGCTGCAAAAATTTGATTTAAAAGGCCCTTTGCAATTGGCTGAGTGCGCTTTGGTACTGAGCTACCAATTTCCGGTGCATCAAATTAGTGCAGATTTCCAACCAGAAACACCGGCATCGGACGGGTGCTATTTGCTGGTTTATCGTAATATAGATGACCAAGTACGCTTTATTGCACTTAATCAATTGACCGCAGCCCTATTAACTTTGCTTAGTGAAAGGCCAGGTTTAAACTTTATCGAGTTAACCCACGAGTTTTCTGCATTGTTACCGCAATTAGCAGGGGTCGAGTGGTTAGCACAGGCCCGCAGTCTTTGCTTTGATCTCGCGCAAAAAGGCGTCATTCAACCTTCACAAATCAGTGAAAAATGACTATTATGTCGATCCCTTATTTTTGCGTTGGAACACTGGCATGGCCGATGAGAATTTTAAAGAATCCTTTAATGTATTCCACTTATTGGGTTTTGTAGTAGTATTCGTTTCCCTGTTGTGCCTGCCTCCAATTGTGACCTGGTCTCGTATCTTAGGTTAAGCAATTGTCGGCATGAACAAAAACCGCCTTCTTGGCGGTTTTTTTGTCAGTATTTTAGTAACTTGAGCAAACTCTTATGAAACAACAAGAATTGACGGCGTTATTAGCGCAAGTCATTAAGGCAGTTCCGGATTATCCGAAACCAGGTATTTTGTTCCGTGATGTCACCAGTTTAATGCAAGATGGTGCTGCATTTGCTGCGGTGATTGATCATTTAAAAGCGCATTATGCTGGTCAAGGGATCACTAAAATCGTCGGTACGGAATCTCGCGGTTTTATTTTTGGCGCGCCACTCGCGTATGCCTTAGGTGTTTCTTTTGTGCCTGTGCGCAAGCCTCGTAAGTTGCCACGTGCTGTGATCAGCGAAAGCTACCAGCTCGAGTATGGCGAAGACACGCTGGAAATCCATGTCGATGCAATTACTGCGGAAGATAAAGTCCTGTTAGTTGACGATTTATTGGCAACTGGTGGTACTATTGACGCAACAACCAAACTGGTTCGTCGTTTAGGCGGTCAGGTTGCTGATGCAACGTTTATTGTCAATTTACCAGATTTAGGTGGTGACAAGCGTTTGGCGGCTTTAGGTCTAAAGGTTTATAGCCTGATAGATTTCGCTGGCCATTAATCAGCTGCTAAACCCAATACCTAACTTCGACAGATAGGCATTGAAAGGTGAACAGATGAGTTATCAGGTATTAGCAAGAAAATGGCGACCGCAGCAATTCGGTCAGCTTGTTGGTCAGGATCATGTGAAGTCTGCTTTGACGCACGCCCTTAGCCAAAATCGCTTGCACCATGCCTATTTGTTCACCGGTACTCGTGGCGTTGGTAAAACTACCATCGCCCGTATATTTGCAAAAAGTTTGAATTGCGAACAAGGCGTCACAGCAACGCCTTGTGGGCAATGTAGCGCCTGCCGAGAAATTGACGCTGGTTTCTTTGTTGATTTATTAGAAATCGATGCCGCGAGCCGCACCAAAGTTGAAGATACCCGCGATTTACTCGATAACGTGCAATACGCGCCGACTCGCGGTCGCTATAAAGTTTACCTCATCGATGAAGTGCACATGCTGTCCAAGCACAGCTTTAATGCCTTATTAAAAACTTTGGAAGAGCCGCCTCCACACGTTAAATTCCTGTTGGCGACCACAGATCCACAAAAACTACCTATTACTGTCTTGTCGCGTTGTTTACAGTTCAGCTTAAAAGCACTGACGCAGGCGCAAATCAAGCAGCACTTGAGTTATGTGCTTGCACAAGAACAAATTCCAGCGGAGGAAGAAGCTTTAGCGTTGTTGGCGCGTGCGGCAAAGGGCAGTTTGCGAGATTCATTGAGTTTAACTGACCAAGCTATTGCGCAAACAGGTGGGCAAATTACCCTTGGACCCGTGCGTGAGATGCTCGGTTATTTAGAGCAGAGCTGGGCCGAAATTTTATTACAGTCGGTGCTAAATCGTGATTTGGCCGCGATGCAACGTCATCTTTATCAACTGTTAAGTAGTCATCCACAATGTCAGTCTGTACTGGATGACATGTTGGCGTTATTGCATCTTGCCGCGCTCGCGCAGTATCAATTAAATGCTGCGGAGCTGGCACTGACGGAATCGGCTTTTGTGCGTGCCGTTGCTAAATCGCAAAGCCCAGAACTTATTCAGCTGTATTATCAACTGCTGTTGTCAGGTAAAAAAGATTTACCGTATGCGCCAGATCCGCGCACTGGCTTAGAAATGGCTCTATTACGTGCTATTGCTTTTGTGCCAGCAACTTCGGCGAGCGTGGATAATCCGGTGCCAAGTGCACGTGCAGCAGCACTTACAGCAGCAGGTATTCCTGCTGAGCCGAGTGCTATGCTCGCGGCATCAACACCTATGACGCCAGCACAAAGCGTTCCGGCACAAAGCATTCCGGCACAAAGCATTCCGTTACCAACTGCGCAGCTGCATAACGAGGTTTCGAATAATATTTCCCAGCAAAATGCGCTGAACCAAGCGCCGGAACAATACGGTCAGTCGTTCGGACACGATGCGTTTGAGTCAGCACGTGCCGTCGATTTGTCGATGACGGCAATAACCACGCCGCAATTGCAAACAATGACACAGCCATTAGAAGCTGAATCATTGCAACCAGCAGCAACCCAAGACGCTGCAATGCAACCCGCAAGTAGCGAACCGGTCATAGACCCTGTCACTGCTAGTATTATGGCGCGGCGGGGCTTGTTACCTTCCGGAGAACCTGCCGGTGGAAAAAAGCCTGAGCGCCAGCAGGCGCCAGTTACACCGCAAGCGGCGCCACTTGTTTCTTTACCGACGCGAGCTCCTGTTGCTGCGCCATTAGTCGCGCCTGTAGTCACAAGCTCGGCTGCTGCCGTGGTGATTCCAGTCGCAAAGCCCGCACTGGTTGCACCATCAACGATAGACCCGATGGATATTCCGCCATGGCAAGACGTGAATGTAGTTACAGCTGCCGAAGGAACTGGCGCTGAAGTAACTGGCGCCGACTCAACACTGGCGGATGAACCGGAAACGTACGAGCCTGCAGTCATTTTGCGAGCTGCTAATCTAGGTGTCCCGTTTGTGGCGCATGATGACAGTGAGCTTGAAGAGTTATCTGAAGAATCACCAGATAGTGCTGCAGAGCAATTTGCTGCTGATGCCACTTGGCAGGTTAATCACAATATTGATAATTCAGTAGCACATGTCGCACAAAACCAAGCGCAACCGATCCGTCATGCGTTGTTAGAAAGTGTGCCTGTGCAAATCGAAACCGACTTCGCCAGTGAAGAAGTTTTGGCGCAAGCACCAATTGTCGATGCAGGGCCTTTGTATTTTGATGGCGTGATTGACAAGGGCAATTTTGCCCTTCGCTCAAGCAGTCAGGTCGATGCTTGGGCAGCCCGAATTGATAGTTTAAAAATCGGTGGCTTGATGCGTTTGTTTTTACTACACAGCGTCGCCGATTTGCAGGGCGACTCATTAATTTTAACGGTCGCGTCGTCGCAACGGCATTTGGATTCCGAACGCAACCGTGTGCAGCTCAAACAAGTGCTGAGCGAGTCATTTGCATTAGATTTAGCCATCGACATTCAGTTTGTTGATGAAGTTCCGCAGAGCCCACAGGCTCTGCAATTGCGGATAGATCAGGCTCGACGGGTATATGTTGAGCAGGTGCTGCGCCAAGATCCATTAGTGCTCCAGTTGCAACAGCATTTCGCTGCCGAGTGGCAGGCTGATAGTTTAAGTGTGAATTAAAACCCGCCCCTGCGGCAAAGTGCTAGTTTTGCAGTGGGGACGATCTTGTATTTTGGCGGCTTTGTGATTATCGTGTCGCCAACATTTGTAGAGGAAGAATTGATTATGTTTAAAGGTGGCATGGGTAACATCATGAAGCAGGCGCAAGCCATGCAAGAAAAGATGCAACGCGCGCAGGAAGAAATCGCTAAGTTAGAAGTCACTGGTGAAGCGGGCGCCGGCATGGTCAAAGTCACTATGCTTGGCAACCACAATGTTCGTCGTGTCAGTATCGACGAAAGCTTGATGCAAGATGACAAAGAAATGCTGGAAGACTTAATTGCTGCCGCTATCAATGACGCAGTGCGTCGTGTTGAAGCAACTAGCAAAGAAAAAATGGCGGGTGTTGCTGGCGGCATGCAATTGCCACCAGGTTTTAAGATGCCATTCTAAGTCGGAGTTATTTGATGGCCAAACATACGTTTTTAGTGCAACAACTAATCGACGCCCTGCGGGCGCTGCCTTCGGTTGGTCCTAAATCTGCACAGCGCATGGCCTATCAATTACTTGAGCGAAATCGCGAGGCGGGCTTGCAGCTCGCCGATGCGTTGCAGGCGGCGATGAATAAAGTAGGGCACTGTCAGCAATGTCGAACCTTTTGTGAAAGCAATTTGTGTGCGGTCTGTAGTCATCCCGTGCGCTCGCAAAGCCCAACTCTGTGTGTGGTGGCAAGTGCTGCTGACTTATTCGCCATTGAACAGACCGGTTTATTTGGTGGCCGTTATTTTGTGCTGCGCGGGCAATTATCGCCGCTTGATGGCATAGGTCCACAGGAACTTGGCCTTGATTTACTGGCGAAACAGCTGGCAACAGGCGGGATCCAAGAAGTGATCTTGGCAACAAACCCGACGGTCGAAGGTGAAGCTACCGCGTTTTACTTAGCTGAGCTTTGTAAAAAGTATCAAATTCAAGTATCACGTCTCGCCCAAGGCATGCCTGTTGGCGGTGAACTTGAGTATATTGATGGTAATACCTTGTCACATGCATTTAGTGGCCGTAAACCTTTTTAATTTCGTGCGAAATTTAACTCCCGCCCATTTAGCCTAATTGCTGTACTTAAGTTCTTATCGCTTACCTTATAGCATGGTTTTGCTTACCCTATTTGGCTGTATCTCTTGAAATATTTTTGGGCAACCCCATATCTGAGCCAACCCATTTCATCGGTGTGATGTACGCGTCGACCCAATGATTTCAATGTTGTGTCCGGTTGTGGTGTGAAATTGCGATACCCAATTGGTTTTTAGAGGAGCGAAAAATGACTGAGACAACTCAAAAACAAACGCATGGCTTTCAAGCCGAAGTCAAACAATTGCTGCAGTTAATGATCCATTCTTTGTACTCGAACAAAGAAATCTTCTTACGTGAACTGGTATCAAATGCCTCAGATGCTGCGGATAAATTACGCTTTTTAGCGCTATCAGACAGTAGCTTATACGCGAATGACGGCGACTTACATGTGCGTATCAGCTTAGATGAAACAGCTAAAACCATCACTATTAGCGATAACGGTATTGGTATGACGCGTGATGAGGTGATTAGTCATCTAGGGACAATCGCGAAATCAGGTACTAAAGAGTTTTTCTCACAATTAAGTGGCGACCAGAGCAAAGATTCGAAATTAATTGGTCAGTTTGGTGTTGGCTTCTACTCAGCGTTTATCGTTGCTGAGAAAGTTACAGTACGCACCTTAAAAGCAGGTCATCCTGCGGATGCTGCTGTTGAGTGGGAATCTGCAGGCGAAGGCGAATATACCCTAACACCAATAGTCAAAAATAGCCGTGGTACAGAAATTGTGTTGCACCTGCGTGACGGTGAAACTGAGTTCTTGAGCCAATGGAAAGTTGAAAGCATTGTTACTAAATACTCAGATCATATCTCTATTCCTGTGCAGATGTGGGAAGAGGGCAGTGTTGAGCGTGAAGTTGATGGTGAGACTATTCCGGCGACTGAAGGTCATTGGAAAGCGGTCAACAAAGCCACAGCGCTGTGGATGCGTGATAAGTCAGAAGTCACCGAAACCGAATACCAAGAATTCTATAAACATATTTCGCATGATTGGTCTGAGCCATTAAGCTGGAGCCACAACAAGGTTGAAGGCAATAGCAACTACACCAGTTTATTATATGTGCCGAAAAAAGCACCGTTTGATCTATGGAATCGCGAAGCGCGCCATGGTTTAAAACTATACGTGCAACGAGTATTTATCATGGATGACGCTGAGCAATTTATGCCAAGTTATCTGCGTTTTATCAAGGGCGTGTTGGATTCAAGCGATCTGCCATTAAACGTTTCTCGTGAAATCCTGCAAGACACTAAAGTGACACAAAGCCTGCGTAAAGGTTGTACTAGCCGTGTGTTAAAAATGCTGGAAAAAATGGCGAAAGCTGAAGACCAAGCAGAATATCAAACTTTCTGGAATGAATTTGGCCAAGTGCTAAAAGAAGGCCCAGCAGAAGATCACGCGAATAAAGAAACTATCGCTAAGCTATTACGCTTTGCTTCAACTTCGCAAGAAGGCGCAGAGCAGACCGTTGGTTTAGAGGCTTATGTTAGCCGGATGAAAGAAGGGCAATCGGATATCTATTATTTGGTTGGCGACAGTTTCGAAGCTGCAAAACACAGCCCACATTTAGAAGTATTCCGCAAAAAAGGCTTGGAAGTGCTGTTGCTGTCAGATCGTATCGACGAATGGTTAATGCAACACTTAACTGAATTTGATGGCAAAAAACTGCGTTCAGTGGCCAAAGGTGGTTTGGATTTAAGCGGCTTAGATGACGATGAAACCAAAAAAGCCCAAGAAGAAAGCGAGAAACAATTTGCTTCAGTGGTTGAGCGCTTTAAAGTGGCGTTAGGTGAGCAAGTGAAAGCGGTAAAAGTTAGTCACCGTTTAACGGATAGCCCAGCTTGTGTGGTTACCGACGAGCACGACATGAGCACACAAATGATTAAGCTGATGGAGTCTGTTGGTCAGAAAGTGCCTGAAGTGAAGCCTATTTTTGAGGTAAACCCAGAGCACAAATTGGTTCGCCACATTGCTGATGTGCAAGATGACGACCGCTTTAAGCAATGGGCTGAGGTGTTGTTTGAACAAGCGTTATTGGCAGAACGCGGCAGCCTGAAAAACCCAGCAAGTTTTGTCACTCGTTTAAACGCATTACTGTTAGAACTCGCGAAATAAGTTTTCGCGAAATTAATAGCTTAAATGATGATGAGTCAGCGAGCTGGCTCATGAATCTCTAGAAGGCTATATGTCCATTATTGGATGTTATAGCCTTTTTTTATGGTCAACAGGCTATAAATTGCAGTTGAGCGTTTATAAATTTGTGATTTTTTGCAGTCCATTGAATTAAAACTTAGTTTTTTCATGAAGTTATTTGCTTTTAGCTTTGCTATTTTGTTGGTGTTTTTTTCGGCATCAAGGCAATTTAAGTCGAGATTAAATAGATTAAAAATCTGAGCAATCACTTATCATACTTTGGTCGGATGAAAATCAGCAAAATGCTACAAAAATGCATTTTTGCTCTGTTTGCGTTAGAAATGTTAGATTTGATGCAGATCATCAAGTTGCGACGAAAGTAGGCTTGACTTATCGGATCAGCAACGATTCTGTGACAAATTTCTTGTCTGATGACCGACATTGTGTAAAGATTCAAAACTTACAACGATTGGATCAATCTCCAGCTACTCGAGGTCTTTGTATGCGTATCATTTTGTTGGGTGCCCCAGGTGCCGGAAAAGGAACTCAGGCGCAGTTTCTGATGAATAAATATGGGATCCCACAAATTTCTACTGGCGATATGCTGCGTGCTGCAATTAAAGAAGGCACCGCAATGGGATTGGCAGCGAAGCAAGTGATGGATGCCGGCCAATTGGTGTCTGATGACATCATCATTGGTTTAGTGAAAGAGCGTATCGCAAAGCCTGACTGCGCGAAAGGTTTCTTATTGGATGGTTTCCCAAGAACTATTCCACAAGCAGACGCGATGAAAGACAATGGCGTACTGGTTGACCACGTGATTGAATTTGATGTGCCGGACGACGTTATCGTTGAGCGCATGAGCGGTCGTCGAGTACACCCGGCGTCAGGTCGGGTTTATCATGTTGTTTATAATCCTGCCAAAGTCGATGGTAAGGATGATGTGACTGGTGAAGACTTAGTTGTGCGTGATGACGACAAAGAAGAAACGGTCCGTAAGCGTTTAGGTGTTTATCATCAGCAAACTGAACCGTTGGTCGGTTACTACCGTAACCAAGCCGCAGAAGGTTTGACAAAGTATCACCACCTGGACGGTACTGTGCCGGTGGAAACTGTCAGTCAGCAACTTGCCGCGTTATTAGGCTGAGGATATGCCTGCTGACAAGCCCACTTCGGTGGGCTTTTTTCTGACCAAAATTTGTTGGATCTAGATTGTGTTCTAAACATAAAGCGTTGTTGCTTAACAAGAAAAGGCATGCTGTAAGTCTTCTGGGACAAAAATAAGCTGCACTTCTGACTATGGATTAATCACATGATAGACTCAATGCTGTTTTATATTCGCCACAAGGATGCATCTCGCTAATGACTACTTCGCCATTAGAATTGCCATTATCTAAATACGCCGTGGTTCTAGTTAATCTAGGCACGCCTGATGAACCCACAGTACCTGCGGTACAGCGTTATTTAAAACAGTTTTTATCGGATCAACGGGTTGTAGATTATCCAGCTATCCTCTGGCAATGTATTCTGCGAGGGATCATTTTACCTTTTCGCGGACGTCGCGTGGCCAAGTTATACCAATCGATCTGGTGGGAAGGTGGCTCACCATTGCGTGTTATCACCGAACAACAAACACATGGATTAAGTAAAGCCCTAGAGTTATCTGATTATCCAGTTCAAGTGCGTTATGCGATGACCTACGGCAATCCGTCTATTGCCAGTGTGTTTGATGATCTACGCCAGCAAGGAGTAGAGCGATTCGTAGTGATCCCACTGTATCCTCAATATTCCGCCACGACTACAGCGGCTATTTCTGATCAAATAGGCCAATATCTGGCGGCTTGTCGCGATATGCCAGAAATTAGGATGCAAAAGAATTATCACCATACGGCGATTTATCGAAAAGGTTTGGCTGGTTCGGTGAAGGCTTTTTGGCGAGTCAACGGGCAAGCGGATGCTTTGTTGTTGTCGTTTCATGGTATCCCCGAGCGTTTTGTTCGTCTTGGTGACCCCTATGAGCGGCATTGCCGGGAAACAGCAGCTAATTTGGCGGCTGATTTGGGTCTTAGCGAGGACCAAGTTTTTGTCAGCTTCCAATCAAGAGTTGGCAAAGAACAGTGGTTAAAGCCTTACACCGATGAATTACTGCAACAGCTGCCTGCCCTGGGCATTAAGAAATTGCAGGTGTTATGTCCGGCATTCGCGGCCGATTGTTTAGAAACCTTAGAAGAAATTGCCGTTGAAAATAAAGAAGTTTTTATGCATGCCGGCGGTGAAAGTTATGAATATATTCATGCGTTAAATGCTGTGCCTTGTCATATTCGGGTCTTTAAGCAATTAGTTGCACAACAATTACAAGGGTGGTGAGTGATATGAATACACAAGTAACAGGTTTGTATGCTGCATTGTTAGCTATTTTTTATGTTGTGCTGGCATTTGCGGTAGTCCGGCAGCGCATGAAACTTCGGGTCGGTTTAGGCGATGGTCAGCAGCCAGCTTTAATCAAAGCCATCCGTATCCATGGTAATTTCGCTGAGTATGTGCCATTCGCTTTGCTCCTGCTGTTATTGCTTGAGCAAAAAGCTGGATTGACTTGGCAATTGCATTTAATTGGCGGCTTGATTTTGGCTGGTCGTATCTTACATGCCTTAGGATTGATGAAATCTGCTGGCACTTCACCATGGCGCTTTTTGGGCATGGTTAGCACCTTTACCGCCTTATTGGTCAGCGCAGGTTTGTTATTGTGGCAATAAGTGTAGTTGGCAGCGGCAAACCGGTTTTATTGCTGCATAGTTCGATGTCGAGCCATCGGCAATGGCAGCAATTAGTTGCACAATTGCAACATGATCATCTGTGTATAGTTCCGGATCTACAGGGTTATGGGTTTCCTGCCAGTAAAGTCTTAGGTAATTTTGCCACTCGAGATTACCAAATGGCTGATGAAGCCGCTGTAGTTGTTGCGGCGATCCGCGAGCTTGGAATTGACCAAGCAATCACTATCGTTGGACATTCTTTTGGTGGTGCCTTAGCACTGCATTTAGCGATGAATCAACCTTTTGTTATCAAAGAGTTGGTACTATTTGAGCCGGTTGCGTTTCATCTATTAAAAGCAAATGGGCTGCCGCAATGCCAAGAATTACTAGCGGAAGTGCAAGCCTTAGCCGAGCAACTACCAATGCTTAGCAATCAAGATGCCGCGAGGGTGTTTATTGATTATTGGCAAATGGATGGTTTTTTTGCAAAGTTACCACAACGCATGCAGCAAAATCTTGCTGAGCAAGTGGCGAAAGTAACCTTAGATTTTCAGGCGCTTATTGGCGAGCCTCTGCAATTGCTGGATTATCAACATCTTGAGCTACCACTGTTATTACTTACCGGCAGTAAAAGCAGGCGCTCTGCTCAAAGCATTAGCGAGCTTTTGCATGCGACTATTAAAACAAGTGAGTTGAAGCAAGTCGCAACGGGCCACATGGGGCCTGTGACTGATCCTGCTTTAGTAAACCAAGAAATTTGCAGTTTTATGCGACGTGGCATGGCGTAGGCCATGCCTTTTTGGTTAATTTAGCTGTTCAATCGGTGGTTAAAACAGTGGTAGGCTTCGTCACGTGCTGGACGAAGCCTAAGGGTAAACCAACAATTATTGCATAGCAGCAGCTTTAGTTGCCAACTCAGCTGGTTGAGCAGCCGCTTGCTCTAGCAGATTGTGCTGCCGAGCGCCTTCGCTGATACTGATTTTACGAGGCTTTAACGCTTCTGGCACTTCGCGCACTAATTCAATATGTAATAAACCATGCTCCGCAGTCGCACCTGTCACCTTGATATAGTCAGATAACTGAAATTTCCGCTCGAAATTGCGCTCGGCGATGCCTTGGTGCAAAAACTTCCGACCTTCGGTTTTTTGTGCTTTCTGCCCACGAACTAATAAAGTGTTGTGCTCGGTTTCAATAGAAAGTTCGGTCAGGTCAAAACCAGCAATTGCCATGGTGATCCGGTACTGATCTTCACCGGTAACTTCAATATTATATGGCGGATAAGCCGGTTGTTTTTCGTTACGAGCTGCCGCGTCCATCAGGTTTGCTAAATGATCAAAGCCAATTAAAGAACGGTAGAATGGAGAGAAGTCGATAGTTGTCATAATAAATTCCTATTTATAGCAAATTCAAAGGGTTGGACTGTTCTTTTGAACCAGTCAGTAACAGAGAAACCCACATAGGGCGTTTCGCTGTTACTGAATAAATAGGGTTGCGTATTTTGTTTTTCAAGCGTGACTTTTCAAGATTTATGATTTTTTTGCAGCTGTTTGTTTCAGCATGCCAAGGGCCGTGGTGTAATCCGGTTCTTGTGACAACACCGGCACTAGCTGTTGATAAACCAATTTGCCAGTGCGATCAACGATAAGCACTGCACGAGTTAAAATACCCATATCTTTAATGCGCAGGCCATAGTTACTGCCAAAATCTCCCCAAACTGCATCAGATAACACCAACAATTTATCGACTTGTTCTTTTTGGCAAAAACGCTTTTGCGCAAATGGCAGATCGGTTGAAATCGTTAACAGCACCACATTTTCTGGCAAGCTTGTAACTTGCTCGTTGAATTTTTTGGTTTGAATTGAACATACCCCAGTATCTAGGCTAGGTACAACGCTAATTAATACCGTTTTGCCTAAAAAATCACTAAGCTTTACCGGTTTAAAATTACTATCGGCAACTTTGAAATCAGGCGCTAGCGTATTAATGGTCACCGGTGTGCCTTGAAACTCTAAGGCTCGGTCGCCTGCCTTTACTTCTGAACGATGAACTGGCAGTGACGATGTAAGGTCAACTGCGGCCGCCGATGACGCTGTGACGAGTAATATCAACGCAAGTAAGTTTTTTTTCATGGTTAGTGGTTCCTTATTAATTGAAAAACTTAAGTCAATACAGCGACTAACTGTGAAAAATAATTATGTGTTTTAGTCGCAGCAATTATTCGCATATTGTGCAGTCTGGCGCTACACTGGACTATAACACTAAGTAAAGCGAGTTCTAAATGGTAGCTGCTGTTCTGATTTGTGATGATTCGAATCTGGCCCGCAAGCAAATGGCGCGGAGTTTACCTGCTGATTGGCAGGAGAAAATCTCATTCGCCGGTCATGGCCAAGAAGCGATGGAGGTGCTGAAGCGCCAACCAATAGATCTGCTATTCCTAGATCTGAATATGCCTATTCTCGATGGTTACGAGGTTTTGCAGGCGATTAAAGAACAAGGGATCCCAGTTAAGGTGGTTGTTGTTTCTGGCGATGTTCAACCCGAAGCCCATGAACGAGTCATGAGCTATGGCGCTTTGGATTTTATCCGAAAGCCGGTCTCAGCTGAAAAACTCAGTGAAGTGCTGCAGCAATTCACTGCGGTTCACACCGAGCAAGATAGCCAAAAAGTGCTTGAGAGGGCGCTTAATGCGAACCAGTTAAGTAACAACTTTGCATTAGATCCAATTCTTCGTGATGTTTTTCAGGAACTAACCAACGTTGCGATGGGGCAGGCTGGTGACTTGCTTGCCCGATTACTGAAGGTATTCGTCAAGTTGCCAATACCGAATGTCAACGTAATTGAAGTCAGTGAACTTCATATGGCTATTGCATCGGTAGAGCAAAAAGAAACCACTTCGGCCGTGTGTCAAGGTTTTATCGGTGGTGGGGTGTCTGGCGAAGCGCTTTTAATTTTGAATGACTCAAGCTTTGTCGATATTGCCAAGTTAATGAAGTATGAAGGTCGTATCACCGCGAAAACGGAATTAGAGTTGCTAATGGACGTCGGCAATATCTTGATAGGTTCTGTGCTGAAAGGTCTGGCAGAGCAAATTGATATGAGTTTTAGTCAAGGTCATCCAGTGGTGCTTGGTCAACACGCGCCAGTGAGTGAGATGATTAAGGCCAATGCGGGTCGTTGGAAACGAACGCTCGCTATCGAAATTAGCTATGGCATCGAAAACTACAACATCAATTGTGATTTGTTACTACTGTTTACCGAAGACAGTATTAAAACACTCAATTATAAAGTCCAATTCCTGTTAGAAGAGTAGTTATGGATAATCTGAATCAAGATGTTGCAGAAGTACACTGGCTACTGGATATGTTCCAGACCGTTGATGTTGGATTGGTAGTACTGACTGTCGACTACAAAATCCAAGTCTGGAATGGTTTTATGGAAAACCATAGCGGGCTGACACCAAGACAAGTTAGAGATCGTCATCTATTCGACTTATTTTCTGAAATCGATGAAGATTGGTTACGGCGCAAGTGCGACCCCGTGATTTTATTAAAAAATCGCGCTTTTACAATTTGGGAGCAACGTCCATATATTTTTAAATTTCGCAATTATCGGCCTATTACAGGTGCTGCAGAATACATGTACCAAAATAGCACCATTTTTCCAATTACCAATTTAACTGGAGTCGTTACCCATTTGTGTATGATCATTTATGACGTCACTGATGTTGCGACTAGCCGCTTAGAATTGGAATCGATGAATGGTCAGCTTAAGCAATTGTCGAAAACTGACTTCCTCACTGCATTGAATAATCGCGGTACTTGGGAAGAGGCGTTAAAACAAGAGTTCAAACGCTTACGTCGCAGTGGCAATGTCGGCACCTTGTTGATGTGCGATATCGACCACTTTAAGCGAGTCAACGACACATACGGCCACGCTGCAGGTGATGCGGTTATCCAAGCGGTTGCGCAAGCGGTGAAGAAAAACCTGCGGGAAACCGACATTGCGGGTCGCTATGGCGGCGAAGAGTTTGCGGTATTGCTGGTTGATACTACAGCTGATCAAGCGAATTATTTTGCGGAACGTCTGCGCAAAACCGTAGAGAATTTGACGGTTGAATATAACCAGCAGTTACTGCGGATAACTGTCAGTGTGGGGATTGCCGAATATCATTCGGGCATGGTAGAACACCGAAACTGGATTGAATCAGCAGATAAGGCGTTATATACCTCTAAAGCAAATGGCCGTAATCAAGTTACCGTTTCAACCGCTACCGATTAACCAATAAAATGAACTAATTTAGTCGCAGCTGTATTTTGAAAAAGCCTTCCAGTTGGAAGGCTTTTTACTGTTTGGTGAGTGCTGTTTCTAGTTTCATTCCCTGAGAAGTCATTGTTTTCCTTTTGCTTATCATTCAGAACAAGCTCTAAAGAACGCTGCTAATTAGATAACACAATCCTGAGAATGGTACTGTCGTTCTGTTTTAACATGAAAGCCTCTTCATCCAATAAGCTATAAGGTTCTTGCCCAAGGATGTCATCACGAACACTTATTCTGTTGGCATCATGCCAAGCAGCTGGCGACTACCGTCGGTATTGAGCTGCTCAAGCTTTACTGTGAACCCCCAGAGGCGATGCAAGTGCTTAAGTACTTCAGGATAACTGCTCGCTAATGGCACCCGCTGGTTGGGGATAAATTGTAAAGTTAACGAGCGGTCACCAACTACATCAACATTAAAAACTTGAATATTTGGTTCGTTATTACTTAAGTTGTACTGGTTTGATAGCATCTGCCGGACTTTTTGATAACCATCGTTGTTGTGGATTGCCGCGACGTCTAGATGCGGTTGCAAGTCATCGTCAACAATGGCGAATAAGTGGAAATCTCTAATTACTTTCGGTGACAGATATTGGCTGATGAAGCTCTCGTCTTTAAAATTTTGCATGGCAAAATGTAAGGTTTCAACCCAGTCGCTGCCAGCGATATCAGGAAACCAAGTCTTATCTTCCTCGGTTGGCTGTTCGCAAATACGCCGAATGTCGGTAAACATAGCAAAACCCAAAGCGTAAGGGTTAATACCAGAATAATACTTGGAGTTATAGGCCGGTTGGTAGACCACATTGGTATGGTTATGTAAGACTTCTAACATAAATTTATCAGTGACCAAGCCTTCATTGTAAAGGTGCTGCAAAATGGTGTAGTGCCAGAAGGTTGCCCAGCCCTCGTTCATCACTTGCGTCTGTTTCTGTGGATAAAAATATTGAGAAATTTTGCGAACTATCCTGACGATTTCGCGTTGCCATGGCTTCAGTAAGGGGGCGTGTTTTTCAATAAAATACAACAAGTTTTCTTGCGGCTCTGCCGGGAAATGATGTTCTCTCGGTTGGGTTTGTTGGTTGGCGTTTGGAATGGTTCGCCAAAGTTGATTCACCTGACTTTGCAGATATTTTTCTCGATCTTGCTGACGACGCTGCTCTTCATCCATCGATATTTTTTGCGGCCTTTTATAACGGTCAACACCATAATTCATTAGCGCATGACAAGAATCGAGCATATCTTCGACTTCATCTAAGCCGTAACGCTCTTCACAATCATTGATGTATTTTTTGGCAAAAACAAGATAGTCGATAATCGAAGATGCATCAGTCCACGTCTTAAATAAGTAATTGTTTTTGAAGAACGAGTTATGCCCGTAACAGGCATGCGCCATGACCAAAGCTTGCATGGTAATGGTATTTTCTTCCATTAGGTAAGCGATACATGGATTGGAGTTGATGACAATTTCATAGGCCAGACCCATATTGCCACGTTTGTAATTTTGCTCCGTTTGAATGAATTTTTTGCCGTAACTCCAGTGGCTGTAGCCAATCGGCATACCCACACTTGAGTATGCATCCATCATTTGTTCGGCGGTAATGATTTCAATTTGATTGGGGTAATAGTCTAGACGATAAAGCTTCGCCACTCGTTCGATTTCGGTCTGATAGGCGGTTAGTAATTCGAAGCTCCAATCAGGCCCGTCTGAAAGCGCTGTTTGATGTAATTGTGCGGTCATGACAACCTCCTCACGCGATTAGCGAGTGTTTCCTAGGCGGCTTGTTTTTTGAAAAGTTCACGGAACACTGGGTAAATATCACTGATTTGCTTGATTGGCTGGATAGCAAAATTGTCGAATGTAGCCATCAGCTTTTCATATTCCATCCAAAGGCTTTGATGAGGCCGTTGCGTGATCTCGATGTAGGCGTAATAACGCACTAACGGCAGCAGGTCTTTAGCTAATATCTGGGCACATTGTGGACTGTCATCAGCCCAATTATCACCATCGGAAGCCTGTGCGGCATAGATGTTCCATTCCTGTGGGTTATAACGATCTTTGACTATTTCATTCATAAGTTTTAACGCACTTGAAACAATAGTGCCGCCAGTTTCTTGTGAATAGAAAAACTCATGTTCATCGACCTCTTTTGCCTGGGTATGATGACGGATATACACAACCTCGACATTTTTGTAGCTTCGGCTTAAGAACATATAAAGTAAGATGTAGAAGCGTTTGGCCATGTCTTTGGTGGCTTGGTCCATCGAACCTGACACATCCATTAAACAGAACATCACTGCTTTGCTGGTCGGTTCAGGTCGTTTGGCAAAATTCCGGAACCGTAGATCAAAGCTATCAATGAATGGTACCGCAGCAATCTTTTGCCTCAGCAGTTCCGCTTCACGTCGAAGCTCCGCTAAATGCAGCTCATTTGGCACTGGCGTGGCTTCTAAATTGGCGATTTCTATTTCAATGGCCTGTAATTGTTTTTTCTTTCCCGCAGACATGGCAACACGCCTTGCCAAAGATCCTTGCAAAGATCGAACAATATCAATATTGCTTGGAACGCCTTCAGAGCGATAGCCTGCACGAACTTGTTTATATTGAACAAGTTTATCTAATTGATTTTTTTTGAGATTAGGAAGTTCTAAATCTTCAAATAGTAAATCGAGATACTCATCTTTTGATATTGAGAAGACAAACTCATCACTACCTTCACCATCACTACTGGCATCGCCTTTACCACTGCCAGCACCTTGGCCTCCTAGCGGTCGTTTGATTTTGTCACCAGGACTAAATTGGTCGTTACCAGGATGAACTTGTTCGCGGTGACCGCCCCGGCCCTGATGAAAAAAAGGCTCAGTAATATCTCTGCCTGGGATAGTAATGCTTTCCCCGGAATTAATATCGGTGACGCTACGTTTACTTACTGCATCGGAAACCGCTTGTTTAATTTGCTGCTTATAGCGGCGGATGAACCGTTGCCGGTTCACCGCGCTTTTGTTCTTGCCGTTCAGGCGTCGATCGATAAAATGCGCCATAGAACCTCCGGCTGTTCAAAGCTATCATTGCGATTTGCGTACCCGAAGATACCATTCAGATAACAAACGGACCTGTTTGCGGGTGTAGCCTTTGTCCATCATGCGATCGACAAAATCGTCATGTTTCTTCTGATCATCCGTCGATGTTTTGGCATTAAACGAAATAACCGGTAGCAATTCCTCGGTGCTGGAAAACATTTTTTTCTCAATAACAGTTCGAAGTTTTTCGTAACTAGTCCAAGTCGGGTTTTTGCCATTATTTTTGGCTTTGGCGCGCAGCACGAAATTGACGATTTCATTGCGGAAATCTTTGGGATTACTGATTCCTGCTGGCTTTTCAATTTTCTCTAGTTCGGCATTGAGTGCCGCTCGGTCAAATAGTTGACCTGTTTCAGGGTCACGATACTCCTGGTCTTGGATCCAAAAGTCGGCGTAGATCACATAACGGTCAAAGATGTTTTGTCCATATTCGGAGTAACTTTCTAAATACGCTGTTTGAATTTCTTTGCCAATAAATTCGATATATTTTGGAATTAGATACCCTTTTAGGTGCTCCAAATAACGTTCCGCAACATCGGCAGGGAATTGCTCACGCTCAATCTGTTGTTCCAATACATAAAATAGATGAACAGGATTTGCCGCGACTTCAGTGCTATCGAAGTTAAATACCCTAGATAGAATCTTAAAAGCAAACCGCGTTGATAGGCCGGTCATCCCTTCATCGACACCAGCATAATCCCGATACTCTTGGTAGGATTTTGCTTTAGGATCAGTGTCTTTTAAACTTTCACCATCGTAAACTCGCATTTTTGAATAGAGGCTCGAGTTTTCCGGTAGTTTCAGCCGCGACAACACTGCAAATTGGGCAAGTGCAGTGAGAGTGCTTGGGGCGCAAGGGGCAACTTTTAATTCACTGTGCTCTAAAAGTTTTTCATAAATTCGAACTTCTTCAGAGACCCTTAAACAATAAGGCACTTTGACAATGTAGACCCGGTCTAAAAATGCCTCATTATTTTTGTTGTTGCGGAAAGTTTGCCATTCCGATTCATTACTGTGCGCAAGAATAATACCTTCAAAAGGCAACGCAGCTAAGCCTTCTGTGCCATTGTAATTGCCTTCTTGGGTGGCGGTCAGCAGGGGATGTAGCACTTTAATGGGTGCTTTAAACATCTCTACAAATTCCATAACACCCTGATTGGCTCGGCATAATGCCCCAGAATAGCTATAAGCATCGGGGTCGTTTTGCGCAAAGTGTTCGAGCTGGCGGATATCTACTTTGCCAACTAACGAGGCAATATCTTGATTGTTTTCATCGCCAGGTTCTGTTTTCGCAATAGCGATTTGGTCGAGAATTGATGGATATTTTTTGACGACCCTAAATTGACTGATATCGCCATTAAATTCATGCAAGCGTTTACTCGCCCATGGCGACATTATAGTTTTGAGATAACGTTTTGCGATCCCATATTCTTGCTCCAAAATATGGCCATCTTCTTGAATATCAAATAAACACAATGGGTTGTCGTATACCGGAGAGCCTTTTAGATAATAAATAGGCATTTGCTGCATTAATGCTTTGAGCTTTTCGGCCAGCGATGATTTACCACCTCCCACAGGGCCAAGTAGATAGAGGATTTGTTTACGCTCTTCTAAGCCTTGTGCTGAGTGTTTGAGATACGAAACGATTTGTTCTATCGCATCTTCCATTCCATAAAATTCAGCAAACGCGGGGTAGCGCGAAATGACTCGATTGGAAAAAAGCCGGCTGAGTTTAGGATCTTGTGCCGTATCGACAAATTCGGGTTGGCCAATCGCCATCAACAAGCGTTCAGCTGCGCTGGCATAACAACTTTTATCATTTTTACAGAGAGTTAGATATTCGGAAATACTGTATTCTTCTTCACGCGCGGCTTCATACCGTGACTTGTAATGCTCAAAAATGCCCATAAGGACCTCCGCAAACATGGTCGGGGAAAGCTCAATAGTTATCTTAACGTTAGTCGTAAAATTAATAAGCTGCAGGTCATTTACGCGAAAATTTAGCAAATTTTTTTTAAAAAATTTCGATAAATGAGGTTGTTAAATAGCGTAGTTGAGCCTAAGTGAGAGCGCTTAAATGAAAAAACCCGAGCAAGCTCGGGTTTTGTTTAGATTGGCAAGTTTTAATTACTCACCCAGTAAATCGACTTAGGCGAAGTTTGCGTTAGCAAATTCCCAGTTTGCTAATGCCCAGAACGCATTTAAATACGTCGGACGAGCATTACGGAAGTCGATGTAATAAGCGTGTTCCCACAGGTCGACAGTTAACAATGCTTTGATGCTGCTGTCAGTTAGTGGCGTGCCAGCGTTGCTGGTGTTAACGATATCTAAAGAACCGTCCGCTTTTTTCACTAACCAAGTCCAGCTAGAACCGAAGTTGTTCACTGCTTTGTCGTTAAAAGCAGTTTGGAATGCAGCAAAAGAGCCCCATTTTGCAGTGATAGCGTCAGCTAAAGCACCCGTTGGTTCACCGCCACCGTTTGGCGACAGGCAGTGCCAGTAGAATGTGTGGTTCCAAATTTGCGCAGCGTTGTTAAACACCGGGCCTTCAGAAGATTTGATGATTTCTTCCAAAGATTTACCTGCGAAATCAGTGCCTTCAACCAATGAGTTTAATTTCACAACGTAAGCATTGTGATGCTTGCCATGGTGGAACTCCAGTGTTTCAGCGGAAATATGCGGTAATAAAGCGTCTTTAGCGTATGGTAATGCTGGTAATTCAAAAGCCATTCTATTTCTCCATCGGCGTTGTTTATGGTTTCTGCATCGCGTAGACTACAAAACCTGACTAAAATACTCAAGTTTTACCTAGTTTTTCTGTCATTTGTATTATTCCAGTGTTACTGGAATTTAATCCCTGTGATGAGTTTTCTTGCGCTCATCAACAGTCGTGATTACTTTGCAGAATAATTTTTGGGGCGATTTGGCAAAACTCAAGTGTTTCGCTACAAATCCTCTGGTAAAATCGCCATTATTCTTTTTAAGTCGTTGCCGAGGCATTTATGGAAACTATCGACAAAATCAAACAACAATTGGCTGATAACCCAATCATCATTTTTATGAAGGGTTCGCCAAAATTACCAAGCTGTGGATTTTCGGCCCAAGCTTCACAGGCGTTAATTGCCTGTGGTGAACCTTTTGCTTACGTTGATATCCTGCAAAATCCAGACATCCGTGCAGAATTACCAAAATTCGCCAACTGGCCGACTTTTCCACAACTTTGGGTTGAAGGCGAGTTGATTGGTGGTTGCGATATTATGTTGGAAATGTTCCAACGTGGTGAGTTGCAGCCACTAATCAAAGAAACTGCAGCAAAATACAAAGCCGCTGACGCCGAGTAAGTTTGCCTAATTGCACTTGGTAAAAAGCCAATCGTTAAGGCGATTGGCTTTTTTATTGGCCGGTTTTTACTGGCCGGTTTTTTGGCTCTGCTTGGCCCCCAGCCTCAAACTGATAGTTGAAGTACTGAGTTACTCTGCATTGTCTTGTTCAGTCAAATCGATGGGTAGTGGCCAGCCGCCCAGCGCTTGCCAACGATTGACGATATGGCAGAATAATTCCGCAGTGCGCTCGGTGTCATATAATGCGCTATGTGCTTCTTTGCCATCAAATGGAATGCCTGCTGCCATACAAGCTTTCGCTAATACCGTTTGACCTAAGGCCAACGCGGCTAACGTTGTGGTATCAAAAGACACAAAGGCATGAAATGGCGAACGTTTAATGCTATTACGTTCTACCGCGGCATTAAGAAAACTTTGATCAAACGCTGCATTGTGCGCAACCATTACTGCCCGTTGACAGCCTGCATCCTTTTGGCCTTTACGGACCATTTTAAAGATTTCAGTAATAGCTTCCCGCTCATCCACAGCGCCGCGTAGCGGGTTGTATGGATCTATTCCGTTAAACTCCAGAGATGCAGGGTTCAAGATAGCGCCTTCAAAGGGTTCTATATGAAAGTGCATCGTTTGGTCGATAGAAAATTTGCCATCTTCATCCATTTTCAAAGTACAGGCGGCTATTTCCAGTAAAGCGTCGGTGCCGGCATTAAATCCAGCGGTCTCGACATCAATTACCACGGGATAATAACCCCGAAAACGTTGTGCAAATAAGGTGGTCGCCGCAGCCATAATTCAGTTCTTCCGGTAAAATGGACGCGCAGTATGCCAAAAAAAATGCCGTTCGTCTTCTCACGGCATAGTGTTTGCAGTAGTGTTTTTGGATTAACGCCATAATTGTTTGTGGCTCTAGCGTTGTTGGCCGGTTTATCGTTACAGTACTAAAAGGCTAGTTCTTGGCCTAAATTATTATTTTTTAATGGTTTAGATTTAAATTGACATTATCTGACAAGAATTTTTGTTTGCTGCCGATAAGTTGTTAGACGTTGATAGTTTTAGCTCTACCAAGGGAGAACGCATGAAACCAAGCGCAACTTTGCTTATCGCGACATTACTGATGTCGTCAGGCGTTGCCGCGCGGCAAAACCTGCGGCAATATAGTGCCAGTTTGGATAATTCCACTTGGGCGGTAAAAACTGCGACTCCGCTACGCTGCGAACTAGGTCACACCATCCCGAATTTTGGCGAAGCGTTATTCATCAGCGAAGCCAATAAAGAACTGAATTTGTTATTTCGGCTGCAAATGACTCGTTTACCAGATGATTACAGCTTGGCGCAAGTCTTGTCTGTTGCACCAAATTGGCGACCAGGCGAGCCAACTAAGCCGGTTGCAGATATGAAATTGCTGAAGCAATTTGATGGCAATTTGCCGAAGAAGCCGGCGTGGATCATGCTCACCGAGCTGGAGCAGGGATTTAGCCCGACTTTTTATTTTGCCGATTGGCATAGCCCTTATGACCAAGTTGTTGCTTCGCTTAATCCGGTACACTTTGGTAATTCGTATCAGAAGTTTAGTCAGTGTATGGCGGGCTTACTGAAATACAATTTCGATGATATCGCACTGTCGATGCTGAATTATCAATCTAATAGCAATGAATTTACTCGGGAATCGCAAGCACGTCTAACGCAAATTGCCGAGTACCTAAAACACGACAAAGCTATTGCATCGATTGACATTGATACATACACCGATAGCTACGGTGGACGTTGGATCAACGAAGAATTATCACGCAAAAGAGCGAAGGCGCTGAAAGATTTTTTCGTCGCCAATGGCGTGGACGAGAAACTAATTCGTACGGAAGGCTTTGGTGAGAAACGCCATGTTGCCGCCAACGAAACTAGCCGTGGCCGCGCGACTAACCGTCGCGCTGTGGTGCAGTTAGTTCGAGCGCAAGCCCCGCATTTTTAGTTGTTAGTAGCGAATTGTGCAAATCGTTTAACGCTAATTAGCGTGCTTAAGGTGTCGCTTAGTGGCTCTGGCTCATTACAAAGTTGTGCCGCAATCATTTCCGCAAGTAAAGGTGCAAATAGCAGTCCGCGAGCGCCTAAGCCGCCTAGTACATAACAGTTGTCGAGTAATTCCCCTGCGACCGGTAAGTGGTCTGGCGCCATAGTGCGAAAGGCAGCCTTGGCACTTGTCACTTGTGCATCGGCAAACCAACTCGGTTGTTGCAGTACGGTATTGACCAATGACAAGTTAAATTCATTGTCCAGATCGGTTACAGAGGCTAAAGGCGAAAACTGATCGACGTCCCTATCGAAGGTCGCGCCAATACAATGTTCCGCAGCAAACTCAGGATCTTGTGGAGTAATATATCCTTGATGACAAAGCACAGTTTTTAGTTGACCGAGAGTTTTTGACTGGACATGGCTGACCTGACCACGGATCAAATTCAACGGTAAGTGTTTTGTTTGCGCGAACCGATGTAAATTCTGTCCGCTGCATATGACTAATTGTTTTGCAAAGGTTGGCGCTGCTGATGGTGTGACAAGCGCAGTAGCCGTTGTGCTTGCTAATAATTCTGTATCAAGGTTGAAACCACTGTCGGTTTGCCGGAACTGCCTGAGTTTGCAATTAAAGCTTATTTGAAAACTCGGTTGCATTTGCAACCAAGCTAAAGCGGCTTGGCAAAACCGTTGCGGTGCAATCCAACCGCCATCGCCAAAAAATACCCCTGAAAATGGCAGCGTGACACCCGCGATATCACTGGCTTGTTCTGCAGATAAAGGTTGTATAACATTTTTGGGGTATGCTGGTTCTGCCAAGAATTTGCTAAAGCGCCTTGCCAGTTGTGGATTGCACGCCAATTGCAGTACCCCACAAAAATCAGCTGGAAAACTAAATTGTTGTAAGAGTTGTTGGTATCGACGATGCGCAAAGCCAAAGCAGGTCAGGTGGAAATGCGAATTGTCGGTGAACGTGCTTTGTAGTTGGGGATACAACGCACCTTGGCGGTTATGTGAGGCACCAACACCGACATGTTCATCGGCACATAATAAATGCACAGCACGGCCTCGCTGAATTAGCGCTAGGGCAACAAGCAGTCCAGCGATGCCGCCCCCCACAATAATTACCGGCTCTGTCGCTGCCATGATTGTTTGGTTCGGTTGTCGATCTGAAGGCATGTGCGCGATAGCCATCTCACGTTTCCGTCCATAACCTTTTACTTTTTGCACGGCAAAGCCGACACTTTGTAACCCGCGGCGCACGATACCTGCACTGGTGAACGTTGCCACTGTCGTGCCTGCGTGACTTAATCGCGCCATGCCATTAAACAAACTGTCTTGCCACATTTCTGGATTTTTACTTGGTGCAAAACCATCTAAAAACCAAGCGTCAGCTTTATTGCTGGCAGCAAGTTTTGGTAAGTTGTCATGAACATCACCCAACCATAAATCGAGAACAATTTGGCCTTGGCAAAAACTTAAACGATGACAACCTGGCAGAGCTTTTGGGTACTGCTGTAATAATAATTCTGCTAAATCAGTTAGTTCTGGCCAACAAGCCAAGGCTTGTGCTAAATCTGTAGCAGTCAGAGGAAACTTTTCAAACGTTGAGAAATACAATCGTTGGCAAGTGCTTTGGGGATGCGCTTGTAAATAATCTTGGAAGTTGCGCCACGCCACTAAGAAGTTCAAACCGGTGCCGAAGCCAGTTTCAATAATATGAAAATGCGGATTGGCATGTTCTGGCCAGCGCTCACGCAAGCGGTTTTTTTCGACAAACACATATTGGGTTTCATGCAAACCGCTTTCGTTAGAAAAATAGACGTCATCAAAGGCATCTGACACAGGTGTGCCTTGGTCGTTGTAATGAATGCGTGCTGATGTAATTTGTGTCATAAAAGTTCCGGAGAATAAATGCGCTGTGCTGCCAAGCTAGCTGCACACTTTGCTAAATACGGCGCAATAAGCCGTATAGTTTACCCTGATTGCTATTGGTTTGGATAATAGTGTACAACTGTGCGCTGAAATTGGACCAGTTGATTGAGAAAAGTCCGTACAATAACTACAAATTTTAAGAAGACCTTTGGAGTCAGAATGAAAAGAGCTGTAATCACCGGTTTAGGCATTGTATCAAGCATCGGTAATAATCAAGAAGAAGTACTGGCCTCATTAAAGGCTGGTAAGTCAGGTATCGCATTTTCACAAGAATTTGCTGATATGGGTTTGCGCTCACAAGTATGGGGCCAAATTAACATTGATACTGCTGCACTGATAGACCGTAAAGCTTTGCGCTTTATGGGCGATGCTGCGGCTTACGCTTATATTTCTATGGCCCAAGCAATTGCTGATGCAGGCCTTAGCCATGAGCAAGTGTCAAATTTCCGCACTGGTTTAGTTGTGGGTTCTGGTGGCGCATCTTCAAAAACGCAAATCGAAGCTGCGGATACTCTGCGCGAAAAAGGCGTGAAACGGGTTGGTCCTTATGCAGTGCCAAAAACTATGTCGAGCACTTGTTCAGCGTGTTTAGCAACGCCATTTGAAATCAAAGGTGTGAACTATTCAATTAGCTCAGCTTGTGCAACTAGCGCGCACTGTATCGGTCACGCTGTTGAACTTATTCAATTAGGCAAACAAGATATTATTTTTGCTGGCGGCGGTGAAGAAGTCCATTGGACTTTGGCCATGGAGTTCGATGCCATGGGCGCTTTGTCGAGCAAATACAATGAAACACCAACCGCAGCATCCAGAACTTATGATGCGAACCGTGATGGTTTTGTTATCTCTGGTGGTGGCGGTATTCTGGTCATCGAAGAGTTAGAACACGCATTAGCTCGTGGTGCAAAAATCTACGCGGAAATCGTTGGCTACGGTGCCACTTCAGACGGCTTTGACATGGTTGCGCCAAGTGGCGAAGGCGCCATTCGTTGTATGCAGATGGCGATGCAAAACGTTACTGCGCCAATTGACTACTTAAATACGCACGGCACTTCAACGCCTGTTGGTGATGTGAAAGAGCTCGGCGCCATTCAAGCGGTATTTGGCGGTAACAGTCCAGCCATCAGTGCAACCAAAGCGATGACGGGTCATGCTTTAGGTGCTGCGGGTGTGCATGAAGCAATTTATTCATTATTGATGATGGAACATGGTTTTATTGCACCTTCTATCAACATCGGTGAATTGGATGAAGCTGCGGTAGGTTTAAACATTGTTCGCGAAGCAACTGATGCAACCTTGAACACAGTGATGTCAAATAGCTTTGGTTTCGGCGGTACTAACGCCACTTTAGTGATGCAAAAATATCGCGGTTAAGCCCAGTCGCGTCTTTTAAATTACCGGTATTCTTTGTTAAAGCCATCTGCGCGCGTCAGCGACAGATGGCTTTTTTGTTTGTTTTGCTAGTGGCATGATGCCGCCACACGTACAATATGCGAAATGACCCTCTGATGCCGAGACGTTGATGAAAATCTATGTAGATGATGTGATGCCCTATGCCACCGAGTTTTTTCAAGACTTGGGCGAAGTAGTGCCTTTTTCCGGCCGTAATGTTGCACCAGGCCAACTCAATGATGCTGACATTTTGTTGGTCAGATCTGTCACTAAAGTAAATTCAACTTTATTAGCGGGAAATCATCGTTTGAAATTTGTCGGCACCGCAACCATAGGTACCGACCATCTTGACACTCATTATCTGCAAGAACATGGTATTCCTTATAGCAATGCGCCTGGATGTAATGCACAGTCTGTGGTTGAGTACGTGCTCAGTTGCTTGTTTTTATTATCGGAAATTCGCCAGCAACCCCTGCAAAGTTGGACTGTCGGTGTTGTTGGGGTAGGGCAGATTGGTCGGCGTTTGGTCTCGGCATTGAGTTCTTTGCAGGTTAAAGTGCTGCAGTGCGATCCGCCAAGGGCGGCAACCGAAGCGGATTTTCCTCATGTACCTTTTACTGCGTTATGTTCGCAAGTTGATATTTTGTGTTTACATGTGCCGTTGATTCGCAGCGGTGAGGACGCCACTTTTCATCTTTTGGATGACAAGGCATTGCAAGCATTGCCAAACCATGTCGCTATTATTAATGCCTGTCGAGGTGAAGTGATTGATAATAAGGCGCTCCTAAAACAACAGCAGCAAAAGCCTCGAGATCTTTTTTTAGATACTTGGGAAGGTGAGCCGAAAGTCCTGCAAGAGTTAGTGCCTTATTGCCATATCGCGACGGCACATATCGCTGGCCATAGCATTGAAGGCAAGGCCCGTGGTACCGAAATGTTGTACCAAAAGGTCTGTCAGCTGTTAGGCAAGACCCCACATTGGCAGCTCAGCGATTTTTGTCCGGCACCGATTATGGAAAATTTGCAAATATCTGCAGATTTTAGACTTTCAGATGTCCAAAATCTGTGCAGGATGTTATATGATGTCCGGCGTGATGATGCTTTGTTCAGATTTTATTTGGCAAACAAAGGCTTTGATTGGCTGCGCAAAACATATCCGCCGCGGCGTGAGTTTGCCTCGTTACAGTTAAGTGGCCATGCCATACCAGATTTTTTAGTTCAGTTAGGTTTTAAACGCCAGCAATAAAGGGGAATCCACCACATGGCTCAGCAATTTGACGTCGCAGTACTTGGGGCCACAGGCCTCGTTGGCCAGCATTTAATTGAAATTCTTGAACAACGCGATTTCCCAGTAAATCGCTTGTTCCCATTGGCTAGTAGCCGCTCTGCTGGCGGGTTTGTGACTTTTAAGGGCAAGCAAATTGAAGTGTTGGACGCTGAACAATTTGATTGGAGTCAAGCGCAAATCGGTTTGTTCTCAGCCGGTGGTAGCGTGTCAGCAGTTTACGCACCGCGTGCGGCCGATGCTGGCTGTATTGTCATTGATAACACTTCACACTACCGTTATGAAGCTGATATTCCGCTAGTAGTGCCTGAAGTGAATCCGCATGCTATTGCTGATTATCGCAACCGCAACATCATTGCCAACCCAAATTGTTCAACGATCCAAATGTTAGTAGCACTGAAGCCAATTCATGATGCTGTTGGCATTAGCCGTGTGAACGTGTGCACTTACCAATCCGTCAGTGGTGCTGGTCAACAAGGTATTGAAGCCCTTGCATCGGAAACTGCGCAGTTGCTAAATGGCCGGCCATTAGAATCAACCGGCAAATTCAGCCGCCAAATTGCTTTTAACGTTATTCCACAAATCGATGTATTTATGGAAAACGGTTACACCAAAGAAGAAATGAAAATGCACTGGGAAACTCAGAAAATCATGGGTGATGACAGTATCGCGGTGAATGCGACTGCAGTGCGGGTGCCTGTATTCTATGGTCATGCTGAAGCTGTGCACATTGAAACTCGCCATCCAATTAGCGTGGAACAAGTGAAAGCGTTATTGGCAGAAGCGCCAGGGGTTGTTCTGCTGGAAGACAACGCAGAGTTCCCAACTCAGGTCAGCAATGCCCAAGGTCAAGATGACGTGTTCGTCGGTCGTATTCGTAAAGACTTGTCGCATGAACACGGCCTCAACTTATGGGTAGTTGCAGACAACGTACGTAAAGGTGCTGCAACTAACAGTATCCAAATCGCCGAACATTTAATTCGCGATTATCTATAAGCTGTTAGCCCTAGCACTTATACATAAAGCCCCGATTTGGGGCTTTTTGCATTTTACAAAGGATGATTTTGTAATCTTTTGCCAAACTAACTTAAGTAATTAGCTATGCTGCAGATAAATAGAAGAAATTTGTCATCTTAGAGCGGCAAAAATGCCTGCACTATTCGCTTGGCTAGTTTAGAATCGTTGAGGCGTACATGGCAAAGTGGAACATTGTTTGCAGGGCGTTGATATCCAATGAATGGCTACAGCAAATTCTGGCAAAGTTTTTGCCCGATGGCCCGGCGAACGAACCAAACCGCTGTTAGGGAATTCTGAATGCATCTGATGCGATTGTTGTTATTGCTGATTAGCGTCAATTTTGTGACGTCAGCGTTGGCCCAAACCACGGCAAAACTCCGGGGGCCGAAAGAATTTGATGCGCCTGTGGTGACCCAAATTGGTCCGCTGACCCCACAAGACACTTTATGGCGTTTAGCTGAGCAAGTGCGGCCAGATCCTCGTGTCAACATGTACCAAGTGATGTACGCGTTGTATTTGAAAAACCCCAATTCATTCCTTGATAGCAATTTTAATCACCTTCGTACGGGCGCGTACCTGCAAGTGCCAACGCTCCGTGAAATATTACGAGTTGATGCAGTCGAGGCTCAGCGCAAATCCGAGTTAGATGACCAAGCTTGGGCGGAAAAAATTCGCATCGCTGCGCAGCAGAAAAAAGAAGATTTGAATGCAAAACAACAAGATGTAGCTGCTGCCCGTCAAGAAATTAAAGAAGAAATTAGCAGAGTCGAATCTGCACAAACTGAACAGTTGGCCGATATTCGCGACCGCCTTGGCGCATCTATGGCCAATGTTGAATCTATTGTGCAAGAAAATGACAAACTGAAAGACCAATTAGGTGCCGTCGCTGAAGAGCTGACCACGGTTAAGCAACAACTGGATAAAGACAGCGAAATTCAAAAGCAGTTGCAACAGCTACTGGCGCAACAAGCCGAGATGATGGCACAGCAACAAGAGCAAATTCGCAAAGCGCAAGAAGGGTTTAATTTTGCCGAAACTTGGCAAAAACTTGCCAATAGTCCTGTTGGTTGGGCTATTGCTGCAGCATTGCCAGCGATCATTATGCTATTTTTTATCGTGTCGATGATTCGCCGTAAAGGCCAAAAAGCAGCGGCAGTCGTCAGTGCGGCAACCGCAGCACCTGTGGCTGATCCATACTATAAATCGCCATTGCCACCGCTTGATGACAGTCTTGATTTTGATGAAAGTAGTTTAATGAATCTTGATGATTCGTTACTCAACGATAGAGACGGTGGGATCCGCTTAGACGAGGATGACTTTAGCCGACCTCCGGCACGTAAAGCTGTCCCAACATTTACTGATGATGATCTGTTAGATGATCACTTTGACACTCCAACTGCCGAACCAAGCAAAGCAGCCTCAGCGTTTGATATGGACGATTTGCTGGACGATCCGCTCGATCTATCAGATGCGGCGCCAGCAGCGAAAGTGGAATTTGATGCCAACAACATATTATCAGGTGATGATTTAAGTGCGTTATTTAGTGAAGCTGAAGACGAGCCTTTCGTCGCAAAAACTGAATTCGACGCCAACAACATTCTCTCTGGTAATGATTTAAGTGCACTTTTTGACAGTCTTGAAGAGGATGACGAAGATCCTGATGCTATTTTTGCCAAGGCCATGGCCGATAAGAAAAATGACACGCATTTAGTACCAGATGATATTGGCAGTGCTTCTTCGGTTGCATTAGCTGCTGCTGAGGCTGCACAAATGGATGAATTGCTTGAGGAAATTGAGCTCGACATTCCAGGCGATAAATCCACAGACGATGATGATTTTGATATCGATGCGCTGGTTGCTTCCAACCAAAAAGCGTCAGCTGCGGCTGATGATGATTTTGATATCGATGCGCTGGTTGCTTCCAATCAAAAAGCACCAGTTCCAGCCGATGATGATTTTGATATCGATGCGCTTGTTGCATCCAACCAAAAAGCACCAGCAACAGCCGATGATGATTTTGATGTCGATGCACTTGTTGCATCCAATCAAACGACGCCAGCTTCTGGCAATGACGATTTTGATATTGATGATTTAGTTGCGTCGACACAAGCAAAACCTCAGTTAGCAAAAGCTGATGATGATTTTGATGCATTGATTGCGCAAACAACCGAAGAGTCAACTCCATCTAGTGAAGCTGCAGAGCTTGATGTTCTTGATGAACTCAGCGAGAGCACGGTTGATTTGCCAGCAAATGTGGACAGTAGTGATGCTACGAAAACCAATAGGTCATTTGACAGCACTGAGCTTGATGCGTTTGCGGAGTCGTTGGTTGATGAAACATTAACAAGCGAAGCCAATTTTGCTGAGGACGACTTCACTGATGATGCTGCAGTTTCAGTCGTCCATTCGTTAGTGCCGGCAGATTTTGAGCTCCCTGAATCGGCGCTCGAAGACAATAATGAAGAGCTGGTTGACGAACTTGATGACATTTTAAATGAAATGGCAGAGTTAAAAGCACAATCATCCGCAACGCTTTCAGAGTTGCAGTTACCAGATACAGCAATGGAGTTGGCTGCCGCCGATTTTGCGGAGTCTGCGATTTCGGTCGAGGATGTGAGTCATTTATTGACCGATGATGATGATCTTGCTGAAACTGAGTTTGCGAGTGTTTCGCCAACGGCATCGTCAAGCGACAGTCAGCAACAGGATAGTGAAGATTTTCAAGCTGATGACATCGTGCTGGAAGACGAGTTAGCGCATTTAGATGATGTTGCGCAGGATAGTGATTTAGCTGGATTCGGAGTTCAGGGTACCGACCAGCAAGATAGTGAATTACAGCTTGCTGCTGAATCATTGGCCGAAACCGAATACCTTAGCGAATTTGCCGAACTTGAATCTGCCGAAATGCCGGATTTAGAAACGCATGATGATAATTCTGTTGCGAAATTCGAACCGCCATCTTCAGTGGAGCGGCCTAGCCAGTTATTGGATAGTTATCCTGAACTAGAACTAAGCGATGATGGTGATTTAATCTTTGACGAAGACGATCTAAACAATGGCGCATTCATTGATGTAGACGAATTGTCGAAAGACCCTTTGCAAACTCAAGATTTGTCATCTTTCAACGAACTTGAAGACACAAATTTTGATGAGCTACTGATGGAGCTTGCTGAAGTCGAATTACCTGCGGACGATTTATTAGTGAGTGACGGCGATCAGCAGCTGTTGGTTAATCTTGAAGATGAACTACTCAGTGGCATTGAAACTCCGCTCACTAATTTGGAAGAAACTGAAGTGCCGCAGTTGCCAGATTTTGTGAACATCGACCGCTTGCTAGCGGCAACCGATGATGAGCAAGTAGGTGTAGATCCTTCATCAAAGTTAAATATTGATGTTGGTTTGGCAGATTTTGATGATTTAATTTTGCCAGAAGAAGTGGGGGATGTTGACGCCACCGATAATGGGTTTGCTGGCAAGATGGATTTAGTTCGTGCTTATATCGAAATTGGCGACAGCGATAGTGCGAATCAGTTAATCAAAGACATTATGGCGTCCGATGCGCCAGCGCATGTCAAACAAGAAGCCCTTAGTTTAAAATCCTAGTTCACTTAAGCCGCCCAGATAATCTCGCCGGCTAACCCATCGTAGGGGGCCGGTAGCCTTATGTTTCAGTGCGTTTTCGCTGCCCCTGCAATATGCTGACGCTCCGCAAAACCAGTTTCGCTATGATATACTCGCGCCGATTAACTAAGGAGTACGCATGCGCATTGCAATGGGCATCGAATATGATGGCACTGGCTATTTTGGCTGGCAACGTCAACGTGAAGTGAACAGCATTCAAGGTGAGTTAGAGCGGGCGTTAAGCCAAGTAGCCAACGCGCCTATTGAGATTTTCTGTGCCGGGCGCACCGATGCCGGAGTGCATGCTACCGGCCAAGTCATTCATTTCGATACAGACGCTGTTCGAGATATGCGAGCATGGGTAATGGGAGTTAACTCCAATTTGCCAACAGGGATTGCTGTGCGTTTCGCTCAGCAGGTTGCTGAGGATTTTCACGCACGATTCTCTGCGACTGCGCGGCGTTATCGCTACATTATTTACAACAATAAGTTTCGTCCGGCTATTTTAGGCGCAGGCCTGAGTCATTATCATCAAGATCTAAACGTCGAACTGATGCAGCAGGCGGCACCGCATTTATTAGGCGAACAAGATTTTTCTTCATTTCGTGCTATTCAATGCCAGTCGCATACACCATTTCGTAATGTCATGCATTTGAATATCGAGCGGTTTAATAACTTTATCGTCATTGACATTAAAGCCAATGCGTTTTTGCATCATATGGTGCGCAATATCACTGGCAGTTTATTGGAAGTCGGCATGGGGCGTCGTGAGCCCGAGTGGATAGCGGAAGTGTTGGCGAAAAAAGACCGCACTCAAGCTGCGGCAACGGCAAAAGCTGAAGGGTTGTATCTAGTTGAAGTCGATTATCCCACTCATTTTGGTATTCAAAAAACAGCAGTTGGACCATTGTTTTTACCAAATCAAATTGGTGTTGCTGTATTGGCTGATTAAGTGCTATTGAAAAAAGCTCGAAAATCGCCGCAAATATTGAACTTTTCTCCGAAGTTTTGCATCAGACAGTGCAAGCTTCGGCAACTACTAAGACCAGTTTTTACTATTTTGACCGAACGCTTTGTGTTTTAATAACCGCCGTTTGTGCTTAATCGGGTGAATTTTGTGTAAATTCACTGCCGCTGCGAGGTCGTATCCGCAGTCAAAGACATAGGAATAATTATGAGTTGGTTAGAAAAAATCCTGCCTAGAACTTCGTCATCTGCCCGTAGGAATATTCCTGAAGGTGTATGGACCAAATGTACAGCTTGTGAAGCGGTATTGTATAAGGCAGATTTAGACCGGCAATTAGGTGTGTGCCCTAAATGTGACCACCATATGCGCATTCGCGCGCGTGACCGTTTGGCACAATTCTTAGATACCAATACTGGTGTTGAATTAGCGGCAGATTTAGAACCACAAGATATTCTGAAATTTAAAGATAGCAAACGTTACAAAGACCGTATTGTTGCTGCGCAAAAAGAAACCAACGAGAAAGACGCAATGGTCGTGATGCGTGGTTCACTCAAAGGCATGCCGATTGTGGTTGCGAGCTTTGAATTTGAATTTATGGGCGGTTCAATGGCATCTGTGGTTGGTGCCAAATTTGTCAAAGGTGTCGAGTTTGCATTAGAGCACAAAGTGCCATTTGTCTGTTTTTCAGCTTCCGGTGGTGCGCGGATGCAAGAAGCTTTGTTTTCGTTGATGCAAATGGCTAAAACTAGTGCAGCTTTAGCAAAATTAAGTGAAGCTGGGTTACCCTATATCTCGGTTTTAACCGATCCAACCATGGGCGGTGTTTCAGCCAGCTTGGCAATGTTGGGTGATATTAATATTGGTGAACCTAAAGCGCTCATCGGTTTTGCCGGTCCACGGGTTATTGAGCAGACTGTTCGTGAGAAATTACCTGAAGGTTTCCAGCGCAGTGAATTCTTGTTAGAGCACGGTGCGATCGATATGATTGTTGACCGTCGCCAAATGCGCGATACAATTGCGCGATTAGTAGCAAAATTCATGCGACTGCCAGCTCCGATTTCGGAGAATCGCAGCGCTTAAGGCGTTATGACCAATTCTTCACCAATTTCTAGCCAATCTTGCAACAGTTTGCATGATTGGCTTTCTTACATTGAACAAAGCCATCCTATCGAAAAAATTGAACTTGGTCTAAGCCGAGTCCAATTAATTGCCGCGCGCGGTGACTTGGCAAATTTACCAGGTAAAAAAGTGTTGATTGCTGGCACTAATGGCAAAGGCACTACCGCGCGTACCCTTGAAAAAATGCTGCTAGCACAAAATCTGACCGTTGCCGTCTATACCTCGCCACATTTATTGAAATTCAATGAGCGGCTGCGGCTAAACGGTGAAGATGTCAGTGATGAATTGTGGGTGCAGGGTTTGCAAGCAGTCGAACAAATACGTCAAGACACTGCGCTTACTTATTTTGAATTCACCACATTAGCCGCATTTGCCATTATGAAGTTGGCAAATGTTGATGTTTGCTTGGTCGAGGTAGGCCTCGGTGGCCGATTGGACGCGACGAATATTATTGCCCCTGATGTGTCGGTGATAACTACTATCGATTTAGATCATCAGGATTGGCTTGGTAATGATCGAGCAACCATTGGTCAGGAAAAGGCAGGGATATTCCGACCAAACACCCCTGCAATCATTGGCGATTTAGCCGTACCAGATTCAGTGCTGAAAGTAGCTGCAGAGCTTGAAACACCGGTTGCATTAGTTGGCCGTGATTTTACTTATCAAGTAGGGAATGATAATTGGCAATGGCAAGGTCTACAGCTGCTTGCTGATTTGCCGATGCCTATGGTCCCTATGCAAAATGTTGCGACAAGTATGGCTACACTCGCGGCACTTGGTTTATTGCCGTCCCGTCAGCAAGTTGTTAAAGTGCTCAATGAAATGACACTGCCTGGTCGTATGCAGTGGTTGAGTCAAGCCCCTGCAATTTTGTTGGATGTTGCGCATAATCCGCAATCTGCGGGATATTTGGCATCGCAAGTTGCAAAAATCGCTGGGAACTATCGGCGAGTGTCAGTGCTTATAGGCATGCTTAAAGATAAAGATATCACTCAATCCTTAGCAGCCTTTGCGCCAATGGTACAGCATTGGCATTGCGTGACGTTACCAGGGGTTCGTGGCGCGAGTGCTCAGCAAGTTCAGCAAGCTTTGCCAGTAGCTGCAGATTCGAGTTTATATTCGGATGTTGCTGAAGCCTGGCGGCAGTTGCGGCCTCATTTAGCCGCAGATGAGTTATTAGTTATTTTTGGATCATTCGTCACTGTTTCTGCAGTGTTGGAACTTTGGCAGCAGGAAAACCTATGACAACTACTTTTACCAACCGGCTTGTTGGCACTGCAATTTTAGTAATTGCCGCAGTGGTTTTTTTGCCTGATCTGCTGGATGGGCAGAAGCAAGTTCGTAAAGACGATTTCAAAGCTGTGCCAGAACGACCAGAATTTGCAGAAGTTACTGGGCAGCAAGTATTTACAGAAGATCAGCATTTAGCCGAACGCGAAAAAGCCATGACACCGCCTACCGAATCAGTAACAGCGCAAGATTTGCCTGTTGATACTGAGTTCAAAACTCAGGAGTTCGCCAGCACCACGGCCGGAGGTCCTGTCAGTACAGATCCTGAACCTACTGCCGGTGACAAAGCGCCAGCCGGTGCTTCGCTAGATGCGTCATCTCAAACTAAGCTGGGTTCCACGACAGTTGTTGAGCCGAAGGTGAGCGAGCAAGCGAAGCCAGAGAATAGCAAAACTGAAGAGCAAACTGGAAAAGCTGAAAAAGCAGCGGCAGAACAGGCTGCGATTGCAAAGCGAGCAGCGGACGCACTGAAAAAGAAGGATGCTCCGGTTGTTGATGAAATTCAGCGTGAAGCTGCTGCAGAACTACAAAAAGCACAACCTACCAAAGTCCTTAGTGGCGCAGCTTGGATTGTTCGCGTTGGATCTTTTGGCAAAGAGCAAAATGCCAACAGTTTAGTGGCCAAATTAAAAGCTGCAGGTTTTAATACCAGCACGCGCAAAATCACCAATGCCAAAGGTGAAACGATGGTTAGTGTTTTGGTTGGTCCGGATCTGAAGAAAGATAAACTTGAACGGAGCTTGTCACAATTACAAGAAATTGCCAACGTGCCCGTACTTCGAGTGACTCAATATCAGCCGGTTGAAAATAATTAGCTATTGGCGCGCGCATTTTGATAGAATGCGCGCCGTCATCAAGCATCCTTTGGTAGCAAATGGTCTGGGTTGATTACGCCATATTGGCAATAATCGGATTATCGACAGTGATCAGTCTAATCCGCGGCTTCGTTAAAGAAGCAATTTCTTTGATCATCTGGATCTTGGCATTTTTTATTGCCAGTCATTACTATCCTTTTCTCGCACCATTTTTCTCTAATATAGAAAGCCCACTAATTCGTAACGCTGTTGCCATAGGATTGCTGTTTGTTAGTAGTTTATTGGTCGGTGGCTTATGCAACTATTTGATTGGTAAGTTAGTGCAGTCGACAGGCCTCAGTGGCACCGACAGACTTTTGGGCTTATTGTTCGGTGCCCTACGCGGCGTATTGGTAGTAAGTGCCATATTATTCTTTCTCGATGCGTTTACGCCCTCAGCAAGTAGCGAGTGGTGGAAGGCATCAGTGTTAATACCAGAATTCGACTTCATTATTGAGTGGTTTTTTAGCTATCTGAAAGACAACTCCAGTTTTATGCAACAGACATCTGTTCTGACGAGGTAAGGTCCCATGTGTGGTATTGTTGGTATTGTAGGTAAGTATCCGGTCAATCAAGCTCTGTATGACGGCTTGACCGTTCTCCAACATCGCGGCCAGGATGCTGCAGGGATTGTTACTGTAGACCAAAATCGTTTGCGTTTACGTAAAGCGAATGGTTTGGTTAAAGACGTTTTTGAAGCGCGTCACATGACCCGTTTAGCGGGTAACATCGGTATCGGTCATGTCCGTTATCCAACTGCAGGTTCAAGCAGCACTGCTGAAGCGCAGCCGTTTTATGTGAATAGTCCATTTGGTCTAGCACTTGCACACAACGGTAACTTGACGAATGCAGACGAAGTCAAAGAAGAGTTATTCAAAACTGCTCGTCGTCACGTCAATACCAGTTCAGATTCTGAAGTGTTACTCAATGCCTTTGCGCATGAATTACAGCTAGACAACTCATTACATTTATCTCCTGATGCTATTTTCCGTGCTGTTGCTAACGTACATCGTAAGGTTCGTGGCGGCTATGCGGTTGTTTCGCTAATTATTGGTCATGGTTTAGTGGCATTTCGTGATGCTAATGGTATTCGTCCGTTAGTCATGGGCAAACGTGAAACTGCACTTGGCACTGAATATATGGTTGCTTCGGAAAGTGTTGCTTTAGATGCTGATGGTTTTACTGTCCTGCGTGATATAGCGCCAGGTGAAGCGGTATACATTACTGAAGATGGTGAGTTATATAGCCAACAATGTGCTGAAAACCCAACTTATACGCCATGTATTTTCGAGTACGTGTATTTTGCGCGCCCAGATTCGACAATTGATAACGTGTCGGTTTATGCGAGCCGAGTAGCGATGGGTAAAAAGCTTGGTGAAAAAATTAAACGGGAATGGGCGCACTTAGATATCGATGTCGTGATCCCTATTCCTGAAACCAGTAACGATGCAGCATTACAAATAGCTCATGAACTCGGCTTGCCATATCGCCAAGGTTATGTAAAAAATCGTTATATCGGCCGTACTTTTATTATGCCAGGCCAAGGCGAGCGGAAAAAATCGGTCAAACGTAAACTCAATGCAATTTGGCAGGAGTTTAAAGGTAAGAATGTTCTGCTCGTTGATGACTCAATTGTTCGCGGAACCACCTCTGGTCAAATTATTGATATGGCACGTGAAGCCGGTGCAAATAAAGTTTATTTTGCATCAGCAGCTCCAGAAATTCGTTTCCCGAACGTGTATGGCATTGATATGCCATCAGCCAATGAATTGATTGCACATGGTCATGATGTTGAAAGCATTTGTAAAATCATCGGTGCCGATGGTTTAATTTTCCAATCATTGGAAGATTTAATTGCAGCTGTTCGTTCAGAAAATCCAGAAATTAAAAAGTTTGAGACTTCGGTGTTTGATGGTGTTTATGTCACCAATGACATCACTCAAGAATATTTAAATAAGCTCGATGCTGCGCGCAATGAAGCAGGCAAGTCAACTAAGGCTGCTTTAATGGCAGGCAATTTAGAGACGTATAACGAAGGCTCATAATTTTATGTGCTCGCTAATTGCTGCTCGGCATTAGATTGTTGCGCAGCCTTAGATTGTCATGATGTCAGTCAATAAAAAAGGAGCTTAGGCTCCTTTTTTATTGACTGTACTAGGCGCTCTGGGGGGGCTGTTTAGCGGCTTTGGCAAATGGATAATGTCTTGGCTCGAATGGATCTAATAGTTACTGCAGCACCCATATCCATACAAATGCATTGGCAAAAAATAGCAGTGCGAGTAAAACTAAGCCGGCAGTGACCAAGGTTGAGGAAAACATAAAGCCGCGCTCTTCAGGAATTCCTAATAGAATTGGTGTTCCTAGAAATAGCAGATAAATGCTGTAAATTAAGCCGAGTAGTGCAACCAGTAATAAGAACCAACCTTCAGGAAATAACCAAGCAAAGCCAGTACAAAGTAGCGGTGTTACTGCGTAACAGGCTAATTCAAGCGTAAGTTCGAAGCTCGCGGGTTTGCCATAATCTCGACTCATCGCCCCAGCTAACAGGGCTAAAAGCAGTACCGCTGTGATCATGCTAAGATACATGCTCAAAGCAATTGCAAAGATTTGCAAGGGATGGACAAAGTGAGTTTTTTCAGCCCATTCAATACCGAAAAACCACATGCTTAGCGCTAGGCAACAGGGGGCTATTGCTGAGAAAAAGCTGAGGTGACCAAGACTTTCGAGCAGTGAAGAGTGTTGTTGTTGCAGGCTTTGCCATTGCTGGCGAGGGGTAAAGTAAAATCCCCACAGATGACTAATGCTCATTCTTATCCTATTCGCTCATTTTATAATTGTTGTGATGAGCCGAACAGCGAGCCCGGATAAAGGTATGGCTAAAAAGTAGGTAGCAGTCAAGTTATTAACTTAATTAGCTAACGATTTGGCGACAAGTCAAGGTTACCTGTCGCAATTACTAAGCTACTTACTGAACACTTTTAGGTTTCTGGACTGCCTGAATGAAATTTAAAATCGTTGTCTGGGCTTAAGATCAGCTCAGCTTCTAGCTGACCAAAATACTGCACTCTTGGGGTAATGTCGGTATTGCTAATGGTTTGTGCAAGTTCCAGATAATCACTGAAATGCCGAGCTTCTGATCTCAGCAGCGAGACATAAAACGCCGATAATTCGGGGTCAACAAATGGCGCAATACTGGCAAATCGCTCGCATGATCGAGCTTCGATATAAGCGCCGCAAATCAGTTTATCGATAAGGATCTGTGGCTCATGTGTTTTGCAGTGCTGGATCAACGTCTTGGCATAACGACTTGCCGAGATGTTTTCGTAAGGAATGCCCCGAGCTTGCATGATTTCGAGCACTTGGCAAAAATGATGTAGCTCTTCTCGAATCAGTAACACCATCTTGTCGATGATCATATTGGAATGAGTAAAATCGGAGCGGCCAATAATACTTTTATTTAGTTTTTCAGCTTGTTTTAAACTGGTTAAATCGCCGTTGAAGCGATAGGCGAAATCCTCAAATGGCTTTAGCCAGTGCAGCAATGCCACCGAGCTTTCTTGATCACAGGCATATCGGCGTAACAAATACATTGCCGTTTGCGCCGCCTTTAATTCACAGACCAAGTGGTCCTGCAGCAAAATGGCTAAGCGCTCTGGTTTTTTCGCTTCATCTAGCCAACTTGCAGGTGACTTGCACTGCAAAAACGCATGGATTGGTTCTAAGATCCCGACGATGTTCATAACGATTTAATAGCAACCACAGCATGATGAAGTAGCTGCATTATACGGAATTCCGCAGCGAAACTCAGTAGTTCGAGCAGCAGTTTTTCTGGATTAATTGAACCCGAATTGATATGCCGCAAACAGCAAGAAGTGGCATTATGCAGATTTAGCCTTGGCAAGTGGAGTAAATTGCAACTGCCATTGTTGCGCGCTCACGGTCAGCACCGAGCATTGTTCATACCAATCTCCAAGCACATAACGTAATCCGATATCTCCATTTGGCAATGCATGTTGATGCACCGCAGGTCGATGGGTGTGGCCGTGGATTAAGTGGTTTACACTGTAGCGTTGCATCACTAACGGCACTTCTTCAGGAGTTACATCCATAATCGTGGCAGTTTTTGCCATTTTGGTCGTATGGCTTTTTCTTCGTGCTTTTCTTGCCAGATGTTGTCTATACCAAAGTGGGCTGTGCAGGATCAGCCATTGCCACCAAGGTTGGTCCCACCAACGCCGAAATTTTTGATATTGCACGTCGAGAGTACATAAGCTATCGCCGTGCATCAGCAAAGTAGGCGTGCCATAAAGATCCACTACGGTGTTAGCGGCCAACAATGTCATTCCGGCGCGTTCGGCATACTGCCGTTTTAACAAAAAGTCGCGGTTGCCGTGGCAAAAGTATATCGAAATGCCGCTTTGCGAGAGGGCTTTTAGCGCACTCGCTATTTCCTCCAGCAAAGGTTCTGGATTGTCATCGCCAATCCACACTTCAAACAGGTCGCCGAGAATATAAAGCGCGTCGGCTCTGGTAGCTTGTTCGCGTAGAAAACGTAAAAAGGCCGCGGTAATATCGGGCCTTTGGGCGCTTAGGTGCAAGTCAGCAATAAAAAGCGTGCACTGTGAGTCTTGATGATTCATTGATAACGTTGCACCCAAGTTCGCAATTAGCCGTGTAATTCAGCTTTTTCAATGACAACAGGTTCAACTGGTACATCAGCGTGACCAAAACGACGAGTTGTGGCAACAGTACGGATTTTGTCTAAAACATCCATGCCTTCAACCACTTCGCCAAATACACAATAACCCCAGCCTGAGCTATTTTCCGCGCTGAAGTTCAGAAATGAGTTGTCAGCGACGTTGATGAAAAACTGGCATGTTGCTGAATGTGGATCGTTGGTACGAGCCATGGCAATAGTGCCTTTTTTATTTGGTACACGATTGTTTGCTTCGTTTTTGATGGTTGCTTTGGTTTCTTTCTGTTCCATATCAGCAGTGAAACCGCCGCCTTGCACCATAAAGCCATCAATAACACGATGAAAAATAGTTCCATCGTAGAAACCATCCGTTACATAAGCTTTGAAGTTTTCTACGGTGGCAGGCGCTTTGTCTGCAAATAATTGCAATTTAATAACGCCGAAATTGGTGTGTAAGCTGACCATAAATGTTCCTCAATTAAAATTTGGCGATAGTGTACCCGATGAATGGAATAACACAAAGCAAGGATAGCTCAGGGCATAACCCAGTGTTACACTATCGCTTTTTAGTCAGCGCTTTTTTATATAGTGCTTTGGTCAGTGTCACGCGGTCAATACAGGCTTGCGGGCAAGTTGGGATAAATAGAGGAACTTATGTTACAGATTTACAATACGCTAAGCCGCCAGAAAGAAGTGTTTCTACCGTTACAACCCGGCAAAGTAGGCATGTATGTCTGTGGTATCACTATCTATGATCACTGCCACGTTGGTCACGCCCGTACCTATGTTGCTTTTGATGTGATGAATCGTTATCTGCGTTTTTCTGGCTATGATGTCACTTATGTACGCAATATCACCGACGTTGATGACAAAATTATTCGTCGAGCTAATGAAAATGGTGAAAGTTGTGATGCATTAACAGCTCGTTATACCGAAGCGATGCATGCAGACTTTGCTGCATTGAATTTATTACCCGCGGACATTGAGCCGCGCGTTACCACTCATATGCATGAAATCGTCGAATTGATCGAAAGTTTAATTGCGAAAAAGCATGCCTACATCGCAGTGGATGGTGATGTGTTGTTTGATGTCAGTACCTTTGAAAAATATGGTCAATTGAGTCAACAAAACCTCGAAATGCTGCAAGCTGGTGCTCGGGTTGAAATCGACCAAGCCAAAGACGATCCGCTGGACTTCGTATTATGGAAAATGGCGAAACCTGGTGAACCAAGTTGGGAGTCACCGTGGGGAGCCGGTCGTCCAGGTTGGCACATCGAATGTTCGGCAATGAGTGCAAAGCATTTAGGCAAACACTTTGATATTCACGGTGGTGGCTCAGACTTGCAGTTTCCGCATCATGAAAACGAAATTGCCCAAAGTTGCTGCGCGCACGACACGCCATACGTCAACACTTGGATCCACACGGGTATGGTGCAAGTGGATAAAGAGAAAATGTCCAAATCGCTGGGTAATTTCTTTACCGTGAAAGACGTATTAGCAGAGTACAATCGTGAGTCAGTACGTTATTTCTTAATTTCTAGCCATTACCGTAGTCAACTAAACTATTCGGCAGAGAACCTGTTACAGGCACATGCTGCTCTGGGGCGTTTATATACGGCGCTGCGTGGTGTGGTACCTGCAGCCGAAGTTGATCTGAATAATCACTATGTTGATCAGTTCAAAGCGGCGATGGACGATGATTTTAATACCGCCTTAGCATTGCCGGTATTGTTTGAGTTAGCGCGTGATATCAACAAAGAGAAAACTGTTGATGGACACAAAGCGTCAGCACTTGCTGCGTTGCTGATTAAATTAGGCGAAGTGTTAGGCGTGCTGCAAGGTGACGCTGAGTCATTCCTGCAAGCTGGCGGTAATGACGACGACGTTGCTGAAATCGAAGCGTTAATCGCGCAGCGTAATGAAGCGCGCCTAGCAAAAGATTGGCCTGCGGCTGATGCCGCTCGTGCAGCGTTAACCGCTAAAGGTATTGTGGTTGAAGATAAAAACGGCGTGACCACTTGGCGTCGCGGTTAAGCGGAAACCTCAATTAAGCAAGTCCTATAAAAAACGCCAACCGAAAGGTTGGCGTTTTTGTTTGTCATTACTGCTTTGTTACTGACAATTAAGCACAGTGGAACTGTTCACAAGCTTCCAGAGTGTTTTCAATTAAACAAGCCACAGTCATCGGGCCGACACCACCAGGGACTGGTGTGATAAAACGCGCATGCTCGACTGCTCTACCAAATTCAACATCACCGACCAATTTTCCGCTGTCTAAACGGTTAATACCGACATCAACGACTAACGCACCAGGTTTTACCCAATCACCTGGGATAAATTCAGGTTTGCCAACTGCAACCACTAATAAATCAGCACGACGAACTTGTTGCTCTAAATTTTTAGTAAATTTATGACATACCGTGGTGGTGCAGCCAGCAAGTAACAGTTCCAGCGCCATTGGCCGACCGACAATATTCGAAGCTCCAACAACAACTGCATCCATACCGCGAATTTGCACGCCGGTGCTTTGTAGTAGCTTGATAATACCTTTGGGTGTACAAGGGCGTAGGGCAGGCATACGCTGCGCTAGACGGCCGATATTGTAGGGATGGAAGCCATCAACATCTTTTAGTGGATTAATTCGCTCGAGAATCGCTGAAGCATCCAAACCTGCTGGTAATGGTAATTGCACTAAAATGCCGTCTATAGCTGTATCGGTATTCAGTTGGTCAATCAGGTCGTATAACTGTTGTTGCGTTGTGTCTGCTGGCAGGTCATAAGAAAATGAAGCGAAACCAACTTCCTCACAAGCTTTACGCTTACTACCTACATAGACTTGAGAGGCTGGATCTGCCCCTACTAATACCACGGCAAGTCCTGGCGCGCGTTTGCCTGCGGCAAGACGTTGCTGCACGCGTAATGCGACTTGATTGCGGGTTGCTAGGGCTATTGCTTTACCATCGATAATTTGAGCTGCCATTTGAAGATGCCTTTGACGAGAATTTGAGACTATAGATATTTTCGCACAGCAGCGTCTTAGCGCCAAGCCAATTGTTTTTTGGAAAATTTAACGGGAAGTTTGTGGTTTTGCTGGCTTTTTCAGCAGAATTTAGCAAAAAGGTTTAAATAATAGTCAAACGAATTGAAACGGTAAAAAAACGTTTGACGCCTGCTAAGTCGGGTTGTAATATTGCGCCCCGTTGCAGTAGTGTAACTCAGTCGGTGATTAGCGCAGCTTGGTAGCGCACTTGGTTTGGGTCCAAGGGGTCGCAAGTTCGAATCTTGCATCACCGACCATCTTTAAGTAGGTTTGAGCGCAACTGTGGCCGCGTAAATGCGTCCGTAGCTCAGCTGGATAGAGCAACGGCCTTCTAAGCCGTGGGTCATAGGTTCGAGTCCTATCGGACGCGCCATTTACTTAAAGTTGAGAGTGGGTAAACTTAGTAACCTTAATTAGATAAGGCCGTGGTGGCTGTAGCTCAGTTGGTAGAGTCCCGGATTGTGATTCCGGTTGTCGTGGGTTCGAGCCCCATCAGCCACCCCAATTATCTAGTAATGGTTGTGCAAAGCTAGTTCAGAAACTACTGACTTAGCAGACTGTAAGGCTGAATGTCGGTGATTAGCGCAGCTTGGTAGCGCACTTGGTTTGGGTCCAAGGGGTCGCAAGTTCGAATCTTGCATCACCGACCATCTTTACAACACAATAAATCTGGCTAAGGCCGGATTTTTTTGTTTTCTGGCCCGCAATTTCTTAGTTGATTACTATTTCACACTCCGTTTAGTCAAATCTTTACACTCGGTTTATTCACATCGACAGACAAAATGGGTCATCCACTCCATACTGCGTTCCATCTATCGAATTGCAATAGCTTGTGCGTTTAAATCGCAGCGAAGGGCTTTTAGTGCTATATCAGCAGAAGATGCATAGGGCAGGGAATACCAGCTCGTAGCCTTGGGTAAAGACGGTATCTGTTGTATGCGAGCTGCAGAATAACATCGGAAAAGCTATTCGCAAATTGCAAGTATAAAAAAGCCGGCTTTCGCCTAACACCATTCACTTAAGAATGTTTTGAGCGAACGGGATAACGGGTTTTACTAA
>JAYSCP010000009.1:29453-136866 GCA_041914845.1 Alteromonadaceae bacterium | reverse complement strand
AACAGGGTATGGTGGTTTAGCTAACCGGGGAATGTGGGGTTTGAGTTACGCTTACAAAAAATCCTTTCTTTTTGCGCTCATGCAACCACTAAAACACTTACTTGATGACAGAAGTGCAAACAAAAAAGCCTTCATTTCTGAAGGCTTTGTCGAGGCACTAGAAAATTAAACTGCTTTCTTTCTACGGCCAACTAAAGCAATTAAGCCTAAGCCTAAAATTGCTAATGTGGACGGTGCAGAAACCGCAGCAGCTTCTTCAGGAGTTCTAAAGCCGTTGGTGCGAATATTATCAATAGAAAAAGTTTCAGTTGCTCCGCCTGTTGCAGTCTGTTTAAACGTCACAGTAGAAAATGGAGTCGTACTAACAAAACCAAAAAACCGTGTAAAAATTGTTGCATTATTCACTGCTTTCAATTGAAACGGTGTTTCATTTCCAAATTGCACATTGTAGCTATCAGTACCATCGGAATCTGAGAATTCAAACGCAAATGAGGTAATTGGTGAGAAGAAACGAAATACTACGTTTGGACCATCACCACCGCTTAGGTAAGCGCCGTTTAAATATTCACCCCAACCAACGCTATTGGTGTTGTTGATTGCGGTACCTGCGTTTTGGTTGATTTGAGCAGCAGTGTAGATACCTGCACGTTGGTTACCACCAGCTGAGTTGGTGTATGAGAAACCAAAGCCGTTGAACAAGCGCTCAACACCAACAGTTAATAAGCCTGCAGTGGCGGTGTCAAAAGTCTCTAAAGTTGAGGTGCCACCAGTGGTTGTGTTAAATGACGCTAACGTATCGTACTGAATGATGGTTGCTTGAGCTGTGCCTGCAAATGCCATCAGGGAAAGTGCTGAAGCGATTAATAACTTTTTCATTTGGGATACTGCCTTTTATTAAAAAAACTACACGATTATGTAAATTTTATATTTTTATACAATAAAGGCGAAGCTAAAGCAAAATTCAAGCCAAGTTCGCAACCAATTGATTTAATGAGAAAATAAGTTAAATGGCAATTAACAAAAAACAAATTAGTAAAAAAAGCTGACAACAAAATGAAGTATTTACCAGGTTGTTAACATTTAAACGTGCAGCTGCATTTGTCGGATATTGAGCACTGATATCAAAACTCATCATCTAATTAACTGTGAAACTGGCTATTTTATGGCAGGAGAGAAAATGCTGAAAACTACGGTCATCATCTTCGTTTAATTGGTCATGCGGCATTTTCTCAGAACCAATAATTTATCAAAAATTACATAAAATGAACTTGAATCAATGGTAATCATCTCTTCAGTAAGCGTTGATTACAGCAATCGGGCAAGCTAAAAATATGCGAGCAAGTGGAGATAATTTTGGTAAGTGCTACGAAATTATTACCCTCAATGATTATTAATCACATTCTAGCGCCCTTGGCTCATTTGCTTAAGAAACTCCAATCGCTGAAGCTCCTCCTCCGATACATTAGCAGGCTCGTCGCTCAATTGACCAATAGCAAAAGCTGGAACTTTAAATTCAGATCCTTTACTAGCACCGTAGCGGGTTAGATCGCCAGGTTTTGATGGTCGTTTTTCCACCGTTATGGCCTTGAGGATGAAGTCCCCAGCATGTTGCAGGAGCACAGATTTATATGCCTTCATTTCGAATGTCTGCTTACCTTGACTAAGTCTTTTCTCTTGAACTAACGCAGCAAGCGGCTGTCCAGTATCGGTAAATAACTGCGCCTGAACTCGGTAATCGCCTGCAACAAGAACATCTAGTTGCAGTGGGATCACCAAATCGGGGCCTTCGCCAAAACTATCATCAACCGCTAGCACCCAAGCAACGGGCTGACTATATTCAATGCCAGTTCGCAGTGTTTGGCTATCTCCACGCGATTGAAAATCTACCGCCAGTTCAAGCTGACCATCCCAGTGTTTAGCGGGCTTAATATCAATAAGCCAACGTCCGTCTTGAGCCTGTAACGCTTGTCGCCATAAATTTTCACCAGTCCATTCATTGCGGATAGATACTGACACTTCGGATAAATTAACACCTGTCGCCACTAATTCAGCTTGAATAGATTCAGGGGCGCTAAATCGATATTTGCTTGGAACAATTTCAACAGCCCCTCCCCCCTCTAATGGCACTTGCTGTGGCACAAACTCAACCACATTTAACTCAGACACTAGCAATGGCCTTGAATAACTTGGCGTTTCAAGTTCAGCTGCGTAAGCGGAAGCAACTAAGCCAAACTGCTCGGAAAGTTCAACTTGCTCTTGCCGCTTTTGCTCAACGACTGGCGCAACCTGTGGTTTGACGACCGTTTTTTCGCTAGGTGCAATTGCCTTTGGTTGTTCTACTTGTACTATCTCAGTTGGTACTTGCGGGTTGGCAATAAAATACCACGCCACAGCAGCGAAGACAGCAAATAACAGCGTAAGCCAATGCACCCGCTTCAATTAGTTTGCCGCCTTAAATACTAAGTCCGACATACTGCTGTTGCTTGAACCAGAAACAACACGATAGGTTGAGCTAAAGACCCACCAGCCTCGTTTTTCATCGAAAGTATTAAAGCGAATAGCTTTGTTGTTGAGATATGCTGCGCTTGAATTTGCTGCGGTCACCTCACCTTTCACCTGATTACTAATAGTGCCAGAATGGCTATATGCCGCACTCATCAATAATGGGTAGTGATATGGCATGAAACTAGAAACGCCTGCTTGGCTAGTAATCTTACCGTCGGTAGCAATTGTTTTACTGCAACTATCAAAACTTGCTGCACTTGCCGCGCCGCAACTTGAATGCGGCGCTACAACGCCATCATCATTGCCTGGTAAAAAAGGACTGGTTGCGTTTAGAAAGTCCGATTTACTCCCAATGTAACGCAAACGTGGCACTCGGCTCGTTGGTGCTTTTGCCAGTTGTCGAGCACTGTTGACTCTTAAGTCATTTAACACACCCACATTATTCGCATTTGGCAACTCACCAAGCCAAAGCGACAAAGCTGCCCTCAGCGTTAAATCAATCAAGCCACCACCGGTTGCTACATTCACAGCTAAATCAGCGAGCTCAGAACCTCCGCCAGCACCAGAGAAATCAAATGTCGCGACAATATTTAAAGGCGACAGACCGGCATTTCGAAGCCAAAGCGCCTGATTATCAATGATGTAACGAGTAACTAAATCGCCCGTTGAGTGAGTGACGAATATACAGCCATTTTTACACAACTGTCTTTGCGACATTTGTTGCAATTTCGGCCAAATGTAATCAGAGGAAATTTTGCCGGCGATGCGCTCTTGCGAAGGCCAATCTATCCGAACGTCTGCTCTTGCAGCCCAATATTCACTCCAATAGTTTGCACCGTTTTGAGTGACAGTAGCACCAGTTGGTTTGTCTGCAAGATTTTGTGGTTGGAAGCCGTGGACCAGCACAACTGGGTATCCACCAACAGCCGCAGCGCTTTGCCAGGTTACAGCGGCAGCTAACACTGCCAAACTTTTTGTTAATTTATTCATCGTTTGCCCTCGTCTAGGTATTTTTATAGTTATGTTCCTTCAGAGCTGGTCACACATTCCTTCGCGAACCGACTGCTAAACCAAGATAGAGCATCAACACTACATAACAACCCAGACATTTAGGGACAAATGTTAATAAAAGCAGACAGAATAGTGGTTTTTGTTTGAATGTTTTTTAATCAAAAATCATTAGCTCATTGCGAGCCTAGACATTTTCAAGAAAGTATTGCTGATTTGTTACTGCAAATACGCCAACTGCTGTTTAAAGTCTTTACTCAAACTTTTTTTAATATCACACCAAATTTTTGCGAATTTTCGATGGTTCAGCAAATATTCGCTTGAGTAATATGGCTTTAGCCACCAATGATGAAACAGTTGAAATTAAAGCTCGTAGCACAACGCAATAAAAAATCAGCCAACCACCTGCGACACGAGCCAACTTTAAACGAGCAACTAGGTAGGTTTTATGGACTCTAAAACCACTAATGCTAAGAGCAGTAGACATTTATCTATCTGATTTATTTGTATTTACCTCTGCATTTTGCCGCATCTCACAGACAAAGCGCCAAAATGGCACTATGCTGGAAACACTACAGTCATAGACAATGTACGACAAAGGAGAATTGTATGGCGAAGAAACAAACTAACACTTCAGTAATGGATATTGGCATCAGTGCTGAAGATCGCGAAAAAATTGTCAAAGGGTTATCAAAACTACTGGCTGACAGTTATACACTTTACCTAATGACGCACAATTTTCATTGGAACGTTACCGGGCCCCAATTTAATGGTCTGCACACGATGTTTATGGATCAATATACCGAACAATGGAATGCACTGGATATCATCGCAGAACGTATTCGCGCATTGGGCTTCCCGGCGCCTGGCACATATAAAGAGTTTTCAAAATTAACTGCGATCAAAGAAGTTGAAGGTGTGCCAAGTGCAACTGACATGCTAAAACTACTCGTGAATGCACAAGAGACCACCGCGCGTACTGCAAGGGGTTTGTTTCCGGTCGTTAATGAAGCGAACGACCAACCGACAGCCGATGTCCTCACTCAACGCTTAAATGTCCATGAGAAAACTGCGTGGATGCTACGCAGTATGTTGGCAGAATAAGCCGAGTGCATGGCTGCCGGAAGCGGCAGCCATGACTATGTTTATTTGAGAGTGCTGAGGTTTTCAGCGATCAGACGGCGTAGTTAACACTTTATCGAATTGCTTGTTGACAGGGGTTGCCCCAACTCAGATGATACTGACTCTTCGCGTTGTCCAAGATGACAGCGCCATATTACGCCTGCGCTAACGCAAGGAGTCTTCGCATGTTTAGTGGTTCTACTGGGTTCTTTTTCAAAGGTTTAGGCCTTGGTTTTGGCTGTGCATCGGTATTGTTTTATTTTGTTCACATGGAAACCATCACGGGCATGCAATCTGACTGGTTGGCAAAGCAACAAGCATTCACCGAACAGACGCTCCTCGCCACACGCAAGTCCGAACAACAACAGATCGAAACTATCGATTTGTTGATGAAAAGCTATGCAATCTCTGACGGCAATGAAGATGTCGATATGCGCACAGTGTTGATAGAGTCAGGTCATATCAATCTGCTGATGCAGGTGCAAAAGCAGACCAATATCGATGTCAGCGATCTGATTGATCAGGCTAAGCCATTTAATTCAGCACAACTTTATGCTGCGTTGCTGCGCATGAAACAAGCCCAGGAAAAAATGTTAGCCCGCGCGCAGCTTGATCAACGCTTAGAACAAATCAGCAAAGACTCTCAGCAAAGCGCTCAACATTAAGAAATTCATGCCGCTAGCACGGATGAATTGAAAAATTGTGCTTTATTTCACGGATTTAACTGCGTGAACACAATTTTGTGTTTACACTTTTGGCATTCTCCATGTAAGCACGCAGACGAATGAAAGCGGATTTCCCTATAAACGAAAACGCCAGGCTCGCAATGTTGCAACGCTTGGCTATTCTCGATACTCAGCCTGAACCTGTTTTTGCTGGTATCGTCGAGCTTGCAAAGTTTATCGCTGGCACTGCGATTGCAACCGTGACGCTGGTGGATCACGACCGTCAATGGTTCAAAGCTAAATCTGACCTTCCCTTTTGCGAAACCTCTAGAGATGTCGCAATTTGTGCGCATGCCATCTTAACTCCAACAGAGATAACCTATTTACCCGATACCACCTTAGATCCCCGTTTTGCTAATAATCCTCTGGTAAATTCCGAAAATGGCATCCGTTTCTATACGGGGATCCCATTACTGGTGGAAGGACTTGCGGTCGGAACTTTATGCGTGATGTCACGACAACCGCACCATTTGAATGCTTCGCAACTCAGCGCACTTCGAAATCTCGCTTTGCAAGTTGAAGCCTTGTTGTCTGCTCGCTTGTTAAACTGGCAGACCATTGCGCAAAAAGACCAATTGGCTTATGAAAAACAGCGACTAGATGCGGTTATTGTCGGCACCCAACTGGGGATCTTTGAATGGGACTTACAATCCGACCAAACTGTTTATAACAGTCATTTGTTTAACTTGCTGGGGCTGCCAGTTGCAGAGCAATACTCTGCGGACTTCTGGCGTCAGCGAATATATCCTGATGATTTCAATGATGTTTCACAAGCATTACTTGCTCATATCAATGGTAAATCTGCGTTTTTCGACACTAAATTTCGCATCCAACATCGAGACCGCCATTACATTTGGCTGCAAATTGTCGGCAAAATCATGCGTTGGTCGGAAGATAACCGTCCACTGATGATGTTTGGCACTTACCGCGATATCAGTGCCGATAAGGCGAAAGAAGCAGAAGTCTTAGATACCCGCTCTTGGCTGCAGGCTGTTATCAATTCATCCACTGAAGTCGCAATGATTTCAACAGGTGCTGACGGTATTATCACGCTATTTAATACCGGTGCAGAGCGCATGCTGGGCTATCGTGCTGCGGAATTAGTCGGACGTCACAGTACCGGTCTATTTCATGATCCTGACGAAATAGTCCGACGGGCTGCACAGCTTTCTGCAGAATTTGCCGAAGATATTCAGGGCTTTGAAGTTTTTGTCTATAAAGCTCGTAAGGGAACAGGTGAAACTAGGCAATGGACTTATATCTGCAAAAATGGCGAACGTAAGCAAGTTCGACTGAGTGTGTCCGCCATCCATGATGCTAAAGGGGAAATAAGTGGTTATCTTGGAGTTGCCATCGATATTACGCAATTAGAGCAGCTGCACCACGCCTTGTTACTTAGCGAGCAACGTTATCGTTCAATGCTGGAGAACCTACCGGGCGTGGTTTACCGATGCATGAATGACGAACAGTGGACCATGCTGTTTATTAGTGATGAAGTGGAAAAAATGACAGGGTATCCCGCCAAGAGTTTTATCCGCAATCGCGATGTGAGTTTTTCTAAGCTAACCCTTCCTGAAGATGCCGAATTAGTTCGGCAGGCAGTTGAAGTTGAGTTAGTGAGCAACCGACGTTTTAGTGTTGAATACCGTATTCGTCATCTCGACGGCAGCATTCGCTGGATCCAAGAACTTGGTCGAGGCATCTTCGATAACTCTGGTGCGCTGCTTTATATCGATGGCTTTATTTGGGATATTACTGTCCAAAAACAAGTGCAACTGGCGCTGCGAACAGGTGAGCAAAAGCTAAATTCGTTGTATCAATTTGCGCCTTTAGCGATTTTATTAAGTCAGTTGAGTTCAGGGCAAGTTATCAATGCCAATCCCTATATGTATCAACTTCGCAAGCAGCCTACGGCCGAACGTTTGCCGTCGTTACAACAAATTCTGCAACTTAGTGCGCAGCAACAACTTGAACGCACCCAGCGCTTGGCTGAATTTGGTCGTTATGGCCCTGAGGAATTTGAATTAACCCAACAAACAGGCGACCAAATCCCTGTGGTGCTTAGCGAAGTGTTAATTGCGACCGCAGATGGCGAACAACAAGTGTGGTCTATCATTCAAGATATTACCGAACGTAAGCGCATTGAACAGATGAAAAACCAGTTTGTATCGATGGTAAGTCATGAACTGCGCACGCCACTAACCTCAATTTCTGGGGTATTAGGCTTGATGAGTGGTGGCGTTCTAGGCGATGTGCCACTTCCCATGCAAAAAATGTTGGTGATAGCTCGGGAAAACAGCGACAAACTCACTCAGTTAATTAATGATTTACTGGACATTGATAAACTGGTCGCCGGAAAAATGCAGTTTGCCATGACCCGCCAAGCTATCAAGCCACTGTTACAACAGGCAATTTTGCATAACCAACCCTATGCGGATAAATACCAAATCAGCATTATGCTGGATGCGCCTCATGATGGTTTGATTGACATTGACGCCATGCGATTTCATCAAATCTTGGCAAATCTGCTGTCTAATGCTGCAAAATTTTCACCTGCGGGTAGCGAAATCTATGTCGGTCTGCAAGTAGAGCAGCAATTGGTAAAAATCTTGGTCAAGGATCAAGGTCCTGGTATTCCAGAATCATTTCGAACACACATTTTTGAAAAATTCTCGCAAGCAGATTCTGCTGATGCGCGCAGCAAAGGAGGCACTGGCCTTGGGCTTGCGATAGTGAAAGAATTAACCAATCGCATGGCTGGGGACATTGATTTTACTAGTGATAATAACGGCACCTGCTTCGTATTAACTTTTACCCTCAAGGGGATTGCGGAAAACAATAAGCCGACAATTTTAGTTGTCGAAGATGATGAAGATACCGCGCAGTTTATTCGTACGCACTTAGAAAATGCTGGCTACCAAATCGTCAATTGTATCGATCTTGGTAGCGCCAGACGGGCGTTGAGTTTGCAAACTTTTAATGCGGTAACTCTAGATTTAAATCTACCTGATGGTCATGCCTCGGCATTGATTCAAGAACTTCGGGCAAATCCACTTTATGGAAAAACGCCAGTGCTGATTGCCAGCATCGAAACCCCAGAACATTCGCCATTATTTAACGATACGAAACAAATCCGTTGGCTGGCAAAGCCACTGCTTGCCGAGCAACTGATAACAACAATGCACGAAATTATTGGCAAAGATTACTGATAAGCACACTAAAAAATCTAAAGGCCGCATCAGTACATGCGGCCTTTTTTGCCAATAACCTACGCAAACATCGCCTAATTAAATCCGGATGGAGAGCCCCTGATTCAAACTTTGCCGATACGCTAAATAGGCTGGAATTGCCGCAAGCAACATCGCAAGCCCCAATAACACAGCGAATAAACCCAAGGTGTGTTCATGCCAAGGAAGTACCGCAATCACAATGCCATAATTCGCCGATAACCAAGGTTTGAACAGCCACAATAAAAAGGCAAGTTTAATTAACGCGAGGGCGATAGCTAGCAAAGTTGTTAACAAGACCTCCAACTCAATTAGCCAAAAAATTTGCCAAGGTCGCGCGCCCAACGCACGTAAAATTGCGAGTTCACGCTGACGCTCGCGCATAGCGGCCAATAAGGTTGTCATCAATCCTACCAAAGTCGCTAACAACACCAACATCGTTACCAGCAATAACATATTCTCAACAACACTAAGCATTTGCCACATTTCAGCCAATGCCGCGCCAGGTAAAATTGCGCTTAACGGCTCAGCTTTAAACTCATTAATTTGCCGCTGCAGTGCAAAAGTAACGGCTTTTGATTTTAAGCCAAGCATAAAACCGGTAATTTTAGTGGGTTGTAATGCCGCTAGTTGCGCAGCGTCTAATTGGTTGCTGGTTAGGCGCCGGCTCGGCATGCCGTTTTGCCAACCTTGGTGGATAGCTTCAATGGCTTGTAGACTGACATGGACACTTTGATCAACCGGAGTCCCTGTTGCTGCCAAAATACCTACCACGGTAAAGGGCTGATCGCGATGCTGACTAAAGCTAACAGCGCCAACACCATGAGACAAAATAATGTTGTCGCCTAACTGATACCCGAGTTTTTTGGCAACCTCAGCCCCAAGGACTGTTTCATAGACCTGCTGAAATGGTTGTCCTTGCGCAAAGGCTAATGGCTGCTGATCGGCGTATTTAAAAAACTTAAAATAGTCAGCAGTCGTGCCAAGCACGCGAAATCCTTTGTGCGAATCCCCTAATGCCAGTGGAATTGACCACGCCACGGCACGATGCTGGCTTATCTGTTGGTAATGCTGATAACTAATATTATTGGTGGCGTTACCGATACGAAATACCGTATAAAGCAACAGATTTAGTTGTCCCGAACGCGCCCCAACAATCAAATCAGTGCCTGCGACAGTGCTGGTGAAACTGCGTTTTGCTTCGAGTCGAAGATGATCGATCCCCAACAACAAGCCGATACTTATCACCAATGAACACAAGGTCAGCACTACTGTGCCTCGACGGTGCCATAAACTGAGTCGAGCCAATTTCAACAGCATGACAGTTCGCCTCCGGCAAATTCTGAAGTTGCTATGCTCTGCTCAACACTGTTTCGAGGCTGGATCCCCGAATCCAGCGCAGCCATATCTAATTGCCAAGCAAAATAGCTAGCAAGCTGCGCGTCATGACTAACGAAAATTACTGTGGTATTTGCTGCAGTCGCTTCGGCTAACAACAATTTCATAAAACTATCGCGATTATCTGCATCTAACGCGGAGGTCGGCTCGTCCGCAATCAATAACGTTGGCATACCGGCTAACGCTCGCGCAATCGCTACACGTTGTTGCTGGCCGACACTTAGCGAACTGGCGGCGCCATGCCAAATCTGTGGCGGTAAGCCTAGAGCTCCAAGCAAATATTCAATCCTCGTTGTGCTTGGTGACGCTTTGGCGCTAAAAGCAGCAGCTAAGCGCACATTATCCAGCACCGATAAATACGGAATAAGGTTTAGCTGTTGAAAAACAACGCCTATTTTTTCTGCACGCATCACATCACGCCGAGCGCTTGGCTGCGGCTGAAGCCTTTCGCCGGCAATAAAAACTTCACCTTCGGTTAAAGCCTGAATGCCACTGATGATATTTAATAAGGTCGTTTTGCCTGAGCCGGAGGCTCCACGAATAAATAAATGTTGACCAGGCATCAGCATTAGCGCTGGAATTGACATCGAAAAGTTACTGGCGCCAGGCCAACAAAACCGTAAATTTTTGAGTTCAAGCGCAGGAATATTCAGATCTGTAGACACAAGGATTCTCGGCATAATGCTATGATAGGACCAATTAGAGACTTTATAACATATTCAGAAGAGTCAGCTCCAATGTTGAAACTGTCATTTGTAGGATTGTGTTTGGGTTTGGTCGCATTCCCTGTATTTACGAGCGAAATTAATGCTGTAGCGCCACAAGGTGCCGTTAAATCAATTAGCGATGAACAGCCTCTGCCCGCAGCTGCGGCCAATGGCGTGATCACCTTAGAATGGACAGATTTGTTACCCCCTGAAGACTTAAAGAAAATGGAGGCATTACCAGAGATTAGTCATGAAGGTGGCGAAGGCGCAGGTTCAGCCATCAATAAGATGAATAATGATCCCGCAAGTCAGGCGTGGGGAGAAGTATTACAATCGGTCAACGTGCGGGCCGCTTTAAATGGGAAGAAGGTACGTTTACCTGGCTTTATAGTGCCAATTGAGTATGACGCAGAACAAAATATAACTTCATTTTTCTTAGTCCCCTATTTTGGCGCTTGTATCCATGTGCCGCCACCGCCGCCAAACCAAATTATCTTTGTGAGCGACGCCAAAGGTTTAAAAGCAGACATGATTTATAACCCTTTCTGGATTGAGGGCACATTAAGCACAACCCCGATGTCCCACGACCTTGCCAATTCTGCTTATAGTTTAAAAGCAAGTAGCATTACTGAATACGTCTATGAATAGCGGGGCTACGCTTCGCCGAAATTTTCCTTTTTCAGCATCTCCAATGACTGGCTGTCGCCAATCGTTGGTGGTGCGTCAGCACAAGTTCAACCGCACAAGTGCAACTGAAGATGTTCAGTCCATGCCTAAGCCATTAAGGCTTGAAGGTGATGGTAGGTCTTACTTTATTTACCGTTGCCGCACCTTGCCCGCTTGGCAATATCCATTGGGCGTTAACGGCCTGTAATTCAATATTAAGCTGCCAAAACTTAAAAGAAAGCTCAGTTAACTTATCTGGTGTCGTGCAGCGATAACTTGCGCTTACCACCACATCGTTATGCGATTCTGCAGCGTCATCAGCGCTGTGCTCATGCTCTACGTCATGCTCGTGCTCTGCGTCATGATCGTGTTTTTTTGAGCCATCAGCCTTTGCGCTGGGAGTTGCAGACTGAAATAACGTTGCCGCTATCTCTGCAGCGGATTGACTAATCTCATCACCACTCGCCTTGGGTAAAATGGTCGACATGACTTCAGCACTTTGATTCGAGCAACCGGCGGCAGTGGGCAGACTCAACCACTTCATGGTTTTGAGCATGGCCGCTTTAGCTTGCATTTCAGCTATTTGTGAAGCCTCGGTCGGTTTTCTCTCTATACCAAACATATCCATAGCCGGCGCGGTTAATTCGATAAAGAGTTGCTCGCCATCTAAAGCGATGCCGATAATGGCATGTCCATGCTGATGAGCGCTAAAACTCGAAAATTCTTCACTTCGAACGGTTGCTGGAAGCAATACAAGCAGAGATGCCGTCAATATTGACAAGGCAGCTGGTGATACTGCTTTATTCTGAAAAAACTGCTTGCGCATCGTCATTGCCTTATTCGTTACGAAAATACCAAGGACATTGGGAAGCTGCGCAAGTGCGCAGCCCCAACAACTTTTGATATATTATAACGCTGCAGATCTGCATGCAATAAACGTTAGTGAGCATCAAGCTAAACATTGAATAGTGAGTACAATCCCTTGCCCTTCACTACTTTGTAGCGTTAATGTGCCTCGTAGTTTTTTTTCAACTAATCGCTTGAGGATAGACATTCCAAGACCAGTCCCGCCTTGCTCCGCTTTGGTGGTAAAAAAAGGTTCGAATACCCGTGCCACAACCGAAGGACTCATACCAACCCCATTGTCACGATATTCAAATTGCAATTCCTGTTGCGAATTTCGATAAGCTTGTATTCTGATCTCAGGCATCGCAATACCATCAAATGCATGTCGACAGCTATTCATTACCAAGTTGGTTAGAATTTGCAACCAGACATCAACATCGGTAATTAACATCAAGGAAGGATCAATATACACCTCGGGCTGAACCGGAATTTGCTGTGTTACCGGCGATAAACTCGCCAACAAATTAACTACCAATTCATGAAATGCAACCGGACTCGCTTCGGTACGCGTTTGATGCGCAGCGGTTTCCTTAAATTGCCGCATTAACTTTTCCGCTCTACGCAAATTAATTTGCAGCATCAACGCGGTATCTTGCATTTTTTGCAGATAAGCAAACCCCTGCGACGAGGTTAATTTGCGCAATTCTAATTTTTGCTGAAACTCAGCAAGCACATCCAGCTGATGAGAGCTCGCCGTCACGGCAATACCAAGCGGAGTACTCACTTCATGTGCCACCCCCGCAACTATCCCGCCCAAAGTTGCTAATTTTGCTTGCACTAGCAATTGCTCATGCGCACGGGCTATTGTTTTGTGATTATCGGCTAGCTGCAAACCTCTTAATTCAACCCTTTGCTCTAACTGCTGATTTAACGCTTCAAGCTGTTGCTGAGCTTCACGATATTGGGCGGCATTTATTGCTCGCCCCACTTGATCAGCAAGGCCTGCGGCAAAACGAATTTCATCATCACGCCAATGACGCGCAGACCCAATATGTTCACAACAAATAATACCTATCATCTTACCAAAATGACGAACAGGCAGATCCAACATGGCGGTAATGGCTTTGGGTTTTAAATAAGACTCAGTAAACTCAATAGTTTTCTCATCCTGTTGCGCATCATGAGCGACGATAGCGCGCTCAGTAGCGAGTGCAGCAAAATAACGGGGAAAAACCGACGCATGCAATAAAATGTCTTCTTCACAAACGACGCCATGTTCAAGTAACAGTTGGCATTGCATGTACTGAGCATCCTCTCGGAAGAACCAAAGACTAACCCGTGCTACCTGTAAGCCGTTTTGTGTGCTGGTGAGTAATAACCGACTAGCCTGATGCCAGCGCCCCTCATCAATTAACGGTGATGCCGACACATCCAGCAAAATTTGTTCTAGTAGTGACAAAGGCCACCCTCGCTAAGTACAAACAAATAAATGAAAACATTCAACTTAATTCGCAGATAGCATAGACCGATGATCCGATAAATGCCGTTTTGCGTAAAACTTTTATACAATTTTTATAGCAAACAATACATGGCCAAACTTATTTTAATTTTGGGCGATCAGTTAAGTCCTGCGCTTGCTAGTTTGCGCGATGTGCAATCAGACGATGTGATCCTGCTCGCGGAAGTGCAAGCCGAAGCCCAGTACGTTAAACACCATAAGCTGAAAATTGTACTGATTTTCAGTGCCATGCGTCATTTTGCAAAAGTACTCTCAGAACAAGGCCATCAAGTTCACTACATTAAGTACGATGAAAACGTGCCTTCATTGGCGCAAGCTGTTTCTGAAACCTTTTGTCGATACCCTCACCTCGGCGAACTTGTAGTGACCGAAGCTGCAGAATACCGCCTGCAGCAAGAAATGTTAGCTTTTGAAGCCAAAGTAGCAAAACCAGTCAAAATTTTAGAAGACGACCGTTTTATCGCCAATCATCAGATGTTTCAGCGTTGGGCGCATGGCAGAACCCAATTTCGGATGGAGTATTTTTATCGTGAAATGCGGCGTTACACTGGTTTGTTGATGGAGGGTGCGCAGCCTTGCGGTGGTCAATGGAACTTTGATGCCGATAATCGCAAACAATGTCCAACAGACTCTATCGCCGCAGAACCACTTTGGCAAATTCCAGATGAGATCACGCAAGAAGTGATTTCGCTGGTACAACAAAAATTTCCAGATCATATGGGCGACGCTACCAGCTTTCGTTATGCGGTCACTGGCAAAGCTGCTCGTGCTGCCTTTCTACATTTTGTCGCAAATCAACTTGCAAATTTCGGCGATTATCAAGATGCAATGCGAACAGAAGATGCCTTTTTATTCCACAGCGTCTGTTCAATGTATTTAAATATCGGCTTGTTGGACGCTCGCTGGATGTGCCAAAAAGTTGATCAAGCATGGCGACAACAACAAGTGCCGCTCAATGCAGCTGAAGGTTTTATTCGTCAAATCATTGGCTGGCGTGAATATGTCCGCGGCTTATATTGGCTGCTCATGCCAAATTATCAGCAGCAGAATTTTCTCTCAGCCAACACGGCATTGCCAAGTTACTATTGGCATGGCAAAACCAAGATGCGCTGTATGCAACAGGCTATTGGCGACACTATCAATCATGCTTACTCGCATCACATCCATCGACTGATGATCACCGGCAATTTTGCTCTGTTAGCAGGTTTAGACGTAACAGAAGTCAGCGATTGGTATTTAGCCGTTTACGCAGATGCCTTTGAATGGGTGGAACTGCCAAATACTTTAGGGATGGCCTTATTTGCCGATGGAGGGGTTTTAGCGTCCAAACCCTATGCCGCCAGCGGCAACTACATTCAACGAATGAGTAATTACTGCCAAAATTGCCAGTATCAGGTCAAATTAACCACAGGCGACAAGGCTTGCCCTTTTAATGCCTTGTATTGGGATTTCCTTGCACGAAACGAAGCGAAACTGGGAGGAAATGCCCGTTTGCAGCTCGCCTACCAGCAATGGCGGAGAAAACCAGAGCAAACGCAATCTGAGATCCTAGCGAAAGCTGCAGAGTTGTTAATTAAATTGGAGCAACTATGAGTCGTCAACTTATCTTATTAAATGACTGCCTAAGGCTCCATGACAATCCATTACTAAACGAGCCTGCTGCTGGTGATACTGCTTTTGCCGTCATTGTGCTGAATAAGTCACAATTTGTGCGAGCATCAACACGACGACAATCACTGCATGTGGCATTGCTTCATGATTTTTCCGAGCAACTGGCCGCTCGGAAAATCCCGCTTCACTTTTATATTGCAGATCCCAGGCAACAACTTCAGCAGTTAATCCAGAACTGGCAAATTGATACACTCGTCGCAGCAACGCCTTGTGGTATTGATGAGGTTAGGCTTTTACAAAAAGTCGCAACGCTTTGCCGCGTCAAACAGATTGATTGTAATAGCTTGCTGGCTAATGAGCTTTCTCCCGATTATGCCAAGTTCCCGAAAAGTTGTAGCCAGTTTCGTAGTCAGCGTGAGCCAGAATTAAAGGTTAGTGCTGTGGTTAATGATCACTGTCATCACGCAGCTTTTTCCGGCACAGGCCATCTGCCGACCTTTATTGATCCGTTGGTAGGCCAAGAATCGAACTCACTTTCCACATTTAGTCAATTCACCAGCGAAGGTGCGAGTAGGCATTGGCAAAACTATTTAAAGAGCACAGCTTTCTCGCAATATCTGCAGACTCGAAACCAATTATTTGGTGATGACTATGCAAGTTTTCTTTCAACAGCATTATCGTTTGGAACCATTTCGGTGCGGCAATGTTGGCAAGATCTGCAACAAGGCCCTCAACATCCTTCTGCAGTGTGGCTCAAGCAGGAGTTATTTTGGCGCGAGTATTTTCGACATTATTTTAGGGTGTACGGTGATGCCTGTTTTCGAGCAGACGGCTTAGGCCGACGGCAACCTTTACCCAAAGCTGAAAACCCGAGTGTCAGCAAAGAGAACTATTTAAACTGGCAACAAGGCAAAACTGGTGTGCCATTTATTGATGCCAATATGCGCTTATTGGCAACAACGGGCTTGATGTCGAATCGTGGGCGTCAAAACGTGGCCAGTTATTTAGTGTTTGAACTGGGAGTTGATTGGCGCTTAGGCGCAGAATACTTTGAACAACAACTGCTTGATTATGATGTTGCTTCAAATTGGGGTAACTGGGCATACATTGCTGGCGCCGGTGAAGGCCCTGCTCGTCATTTCAATATAATGAAACAGGCCGTGCAGTACGATAGCAATGCTGAATTTGTTGAGCTTATGCTGCCAGACATCAACAGTTCGCTCGAAAAGTCAGCGAAGCATCGCCCTTATGCCACAGCAAACAACAAAGTACCATGGCAAGAGAGCTGGCTTCCCTACCTGCCTTAAAACCGCAACGAGAAGAATCTTGTTTACAGTGCAAACTCACTGAAAGTTCTGCGGAGAGTTTTGTTTCGCAGACAGAGAGCTATGGTTTTCCAGCAAAACCTTAGCGAATAGAAGCAAAAAGCCTGAATAAACTTGTGAAGTTATCTACACGAACGCGGCCTATCAGACACAAATAGGCGTGAGCTAACGCCTATTCGCTTCGACGCAACGCTTGTAAGTCCATTAGAGGTTGTGCATCCGCGAAACGCCAACCAAGCGCAATAATAGCTAACGCTTGTTGGAAAAACTGTTTGTTTATGCGCTGCCAATCATCATCGACTGTGTGATAGTGCGGGTGGGTATCAACACCAAAATATAAATAAGGTAATCCAGCTTTGCGAAAAACCGCATGATCTGAGGCATTGGGCCAATCGATTAAATTATGCTGACTACGCCCACTGCGGTTTAATGCACGATGGTCATGCGCCAGCATCAGTTTAATAGCAAAGTTTTGCGCCTCAACTTGCTGGGCAAAAGCATGAAGCTGCGGAAATGTCTTTTTGCCCGCCAGATACAATTTTGCAGATTTCTCGCCGCGACTAATCATATCTAAGTTCAGATTAATAACCAGCTGCTGTGGCTTTGGCCACATTGCCAAAAAGGCCTTTGCGCCGAACAAGCCTCGCTCTTCGCCATCCGTCGCCAAAAAAATTTGACTGTAAGCTGGGCACTGTTCACCACTCTTTTTCGCCAGATACAAAAGCCCAGCAACACCAGAGGCATTATCATCTGCACCATTAAAAACTTGACGACCTTGCACCGGCAAATGGTCATAATGGGCAGTAATCACCATGAAATGCTCAGGGTGAGCACAACCGAGCCTTACCCCCACCAAATTAACCCCAGTTTGCGGTTTACTTAACGCGAAATTATGGACAAATACTTGTCGATAATCTGCAGCGAGCGGCTGTAAACCCAAAGCTTTAAATCGAGCGGCAATAAAGTCTTGGGCAAGCTTGCTTCCCGAACTTCCAATCGCGCGTCCCGCCATTTGGTCATCAGATAAGGTTTTCAAATCCTGCCAAGCGACTGCAAAATCCGGATCTGCCTGTACCTTTGCAGAGCAAATAAGCAAACCCACTAACAGCCCGCTAATGTAAGACCGCGACCTGCTGTAACATTTTAAGCTTTGCATCATAAGTACTTCGTTCATAGGGAAGTCGACTGTTCAGTTGAGCGCTTTGCAAATATTGCAAAGCCTGTGCGTGATTACCTTCAAGCAAGTAGGCTTTTGCCATACCAAACATCGCGTTATGCAATTGCGGATTCAGCGCCAAGGCTTGCTTAAAACTTGCTTTGGCAATTTTGGCATCTTGAGCACTCAACGCCTCTTCTCCCAACATGACAAAATAATAGGGATTTGATTTTCGTTGACGCTCAACATAACTCTCTAACGGCAACGCTTTCTGCTCAAGACCTTGCAGACGGTAAAGCAGTGCAAGATTTGCCATCGTGTTGGTATTATAGGGATCTAGCTTGAGGCTATATAAATAACTCTGTTCTGCTTTGTAGTTCAAGCCAACTTGACGAAATAAAACGGCCAAATTGCTCCAAGTTTGCGCGCTATCTGGAGCTATTTCAGCGGCGGCCTTCAGATAAACATAGGCTTCCTCATATTTAGCGCCAGCAAGCAAATCAGCAGCTTTATTGTTGTAAAACATCCCTACAATTATTGTTTTATCAAGCACTTTAGTTGGCCACGATTTGGTTCGATAATCAGCATCAAAATCAACTATTAAGCGTGTATCGCTATAAGTTACCGCACCATTTTCATGAGAAATTGGCGAAGGAAAAAGTACCAAATTCACATGACCATTCAAACGAGAAGTACCACGCTCTGTGACCCAAAACTCAGGAATTTGTACCTCTTGGAACTCGACGGTAAACCCTGCCTCCTGTGCAAGAGCAAAAGCCAAAATGCTGAGTGACAAACAGTTGGCTTGCCGACGCATCAAAGTATCACTCGCAATCAGGGTCGCGGAGTTCACATATTGCAGCGGCAAATGCTCTGAATTAAAAATAAACTGCAATAAAGTCGTGGTTTTGGCATGCGCAGAAGCAGATGGTTGTAATGTTTTACGAAAATCCTGCTTAGCTGAGTCAGGTAAAGCAAAGATTTCCTCCATCGATTCGATTGGCTTATCAATAAATATTTCGGTCGATGAGGAAAGGCGTTCAGGCAATTCTGGCGCCTGTTGCTGGAGTTCGCGACTGGTAAATGTCTCACAACCCACCACAAAGAGCAGGGATACACAGATTGCCATCATTCGTTGAAAACACATAATGCCTCCAATAACTGTATGCCACTGGTTGTGCATAATCGAGGTTATAGTAGAGGGTAGCCTGCGGTGTTCGGTCTTGTCGAATACGAGTTAGAAATTATTCTACATTGCTGCGGCAATAGTTTTGCACATATAGAGCGAGCAAGTTGATGTATAGATGGTGGTGGGTTAATTACAAACGCTGCAGGATTGAGGAATTTGATACTATAAAAACAAAAAATCCAGCATTAAGCTGGATTATTTGGTGCCTAGGGGGGGACTCGAACCCCCACGCCGCGAAGCGCTAACACCTGAAGCTAGTGTGTCTACCAATTCCACCACCGAGGCATGTGTTTTTTGTCAACGTGTATGGTGCCTAGGGGGGGACTCGAACCCCCACGCCGCGAAGCGCTAACACCTGAAGCTAGTGTGTCTACCAATTCCACCACCGAGGCATACACCGTCGACGCCGTGCATATTATTCGTCGAGCGCAAGTTCGTCAACAACGAATTGCAAAATACCCCTGCATTTGTCGTCATTTGAATAAATGTTCAGCAATTACCCAGCAGGTTCAGCGCTATGCTCTTGGCACTTCAACTCAAGACATAATCGCCATTGCTAAAATCAATAAAAAAGCGAGCATCATCGCTCGCTTTTTTGCTTAATTATCCAAAGATTGGCAATTACTATAGCCGCATCAGACTTAGTATTTGGTTTTTTTGATTAAGCCAATTTCTTCCAAACGTTGCATCAGATAATCATTGGAATTGATTGGTTCTGGGTAACGATTTGGGTTAGTGTCCGACACGCAACTTGTCAGTGTTTCAATCACATAATCCGGGTTCGGATGCATGAAAAATGGGATCGAATAACGCGGTTGGCCTGCAGCGGCTCCTGCCGGATTTACGACACGGTGCGTCGTTGACGGCAATACATGGTTAGTCAAACGCTGAAGCATATCGCCAATATTTACTACGATAGTACCAGGAATAGTGGTTACAGGTAACCAGCTACCATCACGGCGTAAAATTTCTAAGCCTGATTCATGCGAACCAACCAGCAACGTGATCAAATTGATATCTTCATGCTGGCCAGCGCGGATTGATTGCGTTGATGTATCTGCTATTGGCGGATAGTGAATTGGCCGCAGAATCGAGTTGCCGTAATCCACTTTATCCGCAAAGTACTTTTGATCTTGTTGCAGGAATAAAGCCAGAGCTTCTAATACTTGGCAACCTAGATTTTCCAGCGCTTGGTACAAGCCATAAGTTGCATCTTTAAACTCTGGCACTTCAACTGGCCATTGGTTTGGATACAACGATGGATGCGGTGCTGGGCCTGATAACTCACGGCCAACGTGCCAGAATTCTTTTAAATCTGGGTGATTGCTGTCTTTGGCTTTCTCAACACCAAATCCTGTGTAACCACGAGCACCACCCTGTCCAGGAACATAGTACTGTGATTTGACTTCAGTCGGTAAAGCAAAGAATTTCTTAATTGCTTTATAGGTGTTGTCTACAACGTCATCTGGAATGCCGTGGCCACTGATGCCACAGAAACCAAACTCAGTGTAGGCCTTGCCAATTTCGGCGACAAAGGCGTCTTTGTCGGTGGCAAACCGTCTGATATCTAAGGTTGGGACTTGTTGTTGAGTCATTTTAAGGACCTGTTTTCTAGCCTAATGAAAAGAAAAAGCCTGCAATTGCCGCACTCATCAGGTTTGCTAAAGTTGCGGCGAACAAGGCTTTTAAACCTAGCTCAGCAATATCTCCGCGACGACTTGGCGCCATGCTACCAAGACCACCCAACAGGATGGCGATCGAAGAGAAATTGGCAAAGCCACATAACGCAATGGTTACGATGATTTGGGTGTGCTCAGATAAATGCCCGTCTTTCACGTGCTGGATGAAATCTAAGTACGCCACAAATTCGTTGATGACCAATTTCTGGCCAATAAAACTGCCAGCCAACCGCGCCTCTTCCCAGCTCACACCGAGAATGAACGCCAACGGCTGAAATAAATATCCAAAAATTAATTGTAAGGTTAAACCGTCAAAGCCAAATAACGAACCAACCCAGCCAACTAAACCATTCACTAACGCAATCAAACCAACGAAAGCTAGTAACATAGCGCCAACGTTCGCTGCAAGCATTAAGCCACTCGCAGCACCGGCGGCGGCAGCATCAATGACATTAGTATTCTTTTCATCAGCTGCCAATTCGGTTAAATCATTTTTTGGGGTTTCGGTTTCTGGCAATAACAATTTCGCCATCAACAAACCGCCAGGAGCAGCCATAAAACTTGCAGCTATCAAATACTTAAGTTCAACCCCCATGCCCGCGTAACCGGCAAGCACTGAACCTGCGACTGAGGACAATCCGCCAACCATCACCGCAAATAATTCTGAGCGCGTCATGGTTGGAATAAATGGGCGAACGACTAATGGCGCTTCAGTTTGGCCAACGAAAATATTAGCCGCTGAGTTCATTGATTCTGGACGGCTGGTGCCAAGTAACTTTTGTAATCCCCCACCTAAAATGCTAATGACAAAACGCATCACACCTGTGTGGTACAGCACAGCAATTAACGATGAGAAGAAAATAATGACCGTAAGCACGTTAATCGCAAAAATAAAACCGTATTTCTGATTGCCTAAATCACCAAATAAGAAGCTAATCCCCTGATTTGCATAGGAGATTACATTGCTCACAGCGCCAGAAACACTGACTAAAACATCTTTACCAAATGGCACATAAAGCACAAAAGCGCCGATAGAAATTTGGATTAAAAATGCACCGACCACTGTCCGCCACTTAATGGCAGATTTTTGAGTCGAGCACAAATAGGCTAATAATAAGAGGGCACTAATGCCAACTAAACTCATCATCTTGATTTTTTCCTTGGATCGTCCGCTTAGGCTGCGGAATTATTGTTCTTATGATGCTGGTATCCGCGGATAGCATCAAAAGATCAAGTAGTTACAGTTTCGAAGCGGGGGCCACTAGCAAAGGCTGCTATGGCGGAATATTGCTCTTCTGGGGTTGTCTAAACTTGACGTTTTGCCGAGCGATTATAACAGAAAAGATACAGTTGAATAGAGGGTGGATGCAACACCCAAAAAATCAAAATTTACTTGATATGAATCAGATAGTTAACCACGGACTTATACTGTCGACTTTAAAAATAAACCCGCAAATCCGCGGGCTTATTCCACACAACTTATTAGAATTCGTCGTATTCTTATGCCAATAATGCTCGAATTTTGGTTTTGATAATATCTATCGCAATTGAGTTTTTGCCACCCCGAGTCACCACTAAATCAGCGTACTGTTTAGAGGGGGCGATAAATTCAAAAAATGCTGGACGCACGTAGTTCTCATACTGTTCGGTGATGGAGCTTAAAGTACGACCCCGATCTTCCATGTCACGTTTAATACGACGCAATAAACAGACATCCAACGGCGTATCCATAAATACCGTGATGTTAAATTGCTCACGCAAGCGAGCATCTGTTAATAACAAGATACCTTCTACTAATATGACCTTAGCAGGCAGTACCTTAATGGTCTCAACTTTGCGCGTGTGTGTTTTGTAGCAATATTGCGGCATTTCAACCGGATTGCCTTCGCGCAACTGCTGCATATGCTGAGCAAGCAATTCATGCTCAAACGCAGCTGGATGGTCGTAATTGGTCAGCACCCGTTGTTCCATCGACAAGTGATCTTGATTGCGATAATAAGCATCTTCCGCCAACACAGAAATTCGCTCGCCGCCAAATTCAGCGACAAGCTCTTGATAAACAGTTGATGCAAATAAACTTTTGCCAGAAGCGGAAGCGCCTGCAATAGCAATAATGGTAGGTTTCGCCACGGTTCGATTCTTATAAAAATAAATGTTTATTAATTATCGCTGAAAACAGGTCATTTTAGAAAGAATTAATCCATCGATGCGCATTTTTATCGTCATTATGCTGATGACAACTTTTTGAATTGAACATTTATAAAGGAGATTTTAAAAATCACCTATCCACTTTAGTTGTGGTTTCAATATCTTTGAAAAGTTAAGAAAGAGTAACAACAATTAGCAAGTGCTTTTTCCTCTCCAAAAAAAAACGCCAGTGCGAGCACTGGCGTTTTTACTAGAACAACAAATTCTTAGAATCTGTAGCTCACACCTACTTTGATACGGTAGGTTGATTCAGGAGCGTAGAACTCTGTGTACGGTACGTTTGGTGTGCGCGTTGGTGAATACGCACGGTAAACATACTGTTTAGCAACTGAGTCATAAGAAGCATCCATTAAGTTGATGCTACCAAAACGCGTACCGTAAACCTGACCCCAATCATCATTCAGCAGATTTAACAGATTGTTGACAGTTACATAAACTACGCCACTATGCCCTTCTGCAAAACCTGGTAATGTTTGGCGAATACTTAAATCCATGCTGCTAACCCACGGAGAGGTACCTGCACCTTTTGGTACAAAACCACCAGCATATTTATCTAAACCAAGAGCAGTTACACGTTCGAAGAATAAACGTTGATCTTCTGGTGTCGCGAAGCGCACTGATGGATCGTTTGCCGTTGGAATGTAAGGTAAAAATGCAGAGCTAGTTGTTCTTGGACTTAAGAAATCACCTGGGTTTCTTAAAGGACCGTTCACACCACCAGCGCCACTACGATCGTCGATATCGGTGCTGTTCATGATGTAGTTCACTGGGCGGCCAGAGCGACGCTCGAAGAACATGTTAAAGTTAGTTGGGTAACCACTAAAGAATTCTGCTTCATAACCTAAATTCAGCACAAAACGGTGTTCAGTTTCAAACGTTGAACGACCTAAGATGGCTTCATTACGGTTAATTGCAATGTTGTTACCGTAGTTACTTGAAGCTGTAGAGCTAGTACTTACGTGCACATCTTGAATGTCTTGATTGGTGTAAGACATGGTTGCCTGCACACCTGAATCCCAATTTTTCGACAGAGAAGTACTCAGGATCTTAGAAGTACCTTCTAAATCAGTATTCGTTAACATAATGTCACGACGGGCTGACGAAGAAGTATAAATATTCTGAGCACCGTTCAGGATAGTACCAGACAAACGACCAGGCAATTCAAGTGATGTGTCAACCCAGAATGAATCGTCTTGTTTACGCGAATACAAGTACTCAGTTGTCCAAGCGAAGTCTTCACCAAGACCTGGAATGCTGAAGATATAATCTGCAGCTAACTGTGCACGCCAGTCAGATGGTAACCGGTAGTTAGGATCAACATAGTTGATATCCGATGACAAGGTGCTCTTAGTTACTTGATCGATTAACGCTTGTGGCACTTTCGTTAAATCGACGTTCTCGTAAACTGGTGAAGAGCTTAGAGTACCAGTGTCGGCAACACCAACAGAAGTATTCGAGTAGCTGTTAGATACCCAAACAGTTGGTTGACCACCAGAGAAACGGCCAACACCACCGCGTAACGTCAGATCCATCGTTGCGTCATACTGGAAGCCAATACGTGGTAAGAAAATACCTACGCCATCTAAGTTTTCTGTATTGCTGTAACCGTAACGTTTGGTAAATGCAACGTTTTCCAGTGGCTTGTCAGAAGACGACAACATTTCGTAACGAGCACCATAAGTTAGGGTTAATTCGTCAGAAACTGCCCATTCATCTTGAGCATATAGTGCGTGTTCATCGCGGACAAACGCTGCAGCAGCATCATTTGGATTCAAGCTGTTTGCATTTTTATAATTGATTTTGGCACGACGGGCTTCAAAATCTGCAATGCTCGCGAACTCATAAGAGCCTTTGGTGTTTTGCAAGAACAAGTTGAACAGATCTGAGCGTTTTAATTGGTAACCAAAACTCACATGGTGTTCATCCAGCAGATAATCACCGTCTGCTGCAAGGATCCAGATTTTTTTCTTCAGATCATTTGAGTGGCGTGAAGTATCTGAACCGATAGCGATGTTTGCTTCATTGTCACGCACTGCACCTGGTGTAGTTTTAATTAAAATATCACCAATTGCTGGATTTAAAGACGCCTGCACGGTATCAACTTGCATATACGTCGCACTAATTTGTGTCGATAATTCTGATGTCCAATCAGAATATAGTTTATATGCGAAGTTATTCAGCGTTTCTTCTTTGTTGTACCAATGTGATGATAAACGCAGCAAGTTACGGCTAGTCGTAGTATTTTCGGTTTTGTTGCCTTTATTGTATTGGTAAGTTAACGCTGAACGATGGATATCGCTCATGTTCCAATCCAATTTTAAAAGCAGTTTTTCATCATCTTCAACTGGCATTAAATCCCAAGTACCAGCGTCTTGACCATATACAGTAGAAGCAATTCTTCTTACATCTTCATAAGCCTGCTGTGTGGCAAGAGCTGTGTTAGAAGACGCAGAACCCGCAGGCCCCCAAATTGGACGACTTTCATTTTCGTACTTTTCAACGGCAGTAAAGAAGAACAATTTATCTTCAACAACCGCACCACCTAGGGTTGCGCCAAAAGTCGTTGTATCGAAATCTAGAGTTACATCTTGCTTTGTTAAGCCATTGTACGGCGTGCCCGCCATACCATCGTTCATGGTTTCATAGAAGAATGAACCAAAAGTTTCGTTGGCACCTGATTTAGTAACTGCATCAATTAACGCGCCTTGGAAGCCACTGGCTTTTGCATTAAATGGCGAAGTTTCAATCGAAATCTGTTCGATTGCATCCATAGAAATTGGCGGACGTTGTGTTGGGTAACCGTTTGAGTTCAGACCGAAATCATCGTTTTGTGCGATACCATCAACATTGATACTGTTGAAGCGTGGGTTGGTACCAGCAACAGAAAGTTCGTTGTTCGAACCTGGTGACACAATTGCCAGTGGGTTGTTACGCACTAAATCTTTGATATCACGGTTTAAACTTGGCGAATTTTCAATTTGTTGTGCACCAAAATAGCTTGCACTACCAGTTGAAGAAGTTGCGATGACAGAACCTGTTACTGCGATACGCTCAACAGTTTCTACTGGCTGTAATTGCTTATTCAGTTGGTAAGTGTCACCAAGCTGTAAAAAAACGTCGTTTACTGTTTCGTCTGAATAAGTTTCAGAATCAACGATAACTTTATATGGACCACCAACGCGTAAGCCAGAAGCGACAAAGTTACCGGTCTCGTTTGTAACGACAGTACGGCTAGTGCCTGATGGTACGTGGAGAATAATGACCTTAGTGCCTGCTGCGGCTGCACCTTCTGGGTTCGAAATACGACCGCGAATAGCTGATGAAGTCTCAGCCATGGCATAACTTGAACTCAGCGCTACAGCAACTGCCATAGCAATATGTCTCATTTTCATATCTTATTTTCACCTGGTAGTTGTAGGTTTGTCGAACCTTAGTAAAACCAAATTGTGTTTCAAATTTGGGAGATAATCATAACTGATTAATATTACACATTTCTTACATGCCACATAAACCTGAGTATTATTGCTAAACTCACTGAACTTCTTGGAGCTCGTGTGGTCTACGCTGGTCTGTCATGGCAGTGTAACATAACACGCAAAAAATAAGCAGTTTTGCGTGTATTTGTCGTTAAAAATCACGACAATATGCGACTAATTGCAGCAATCTAGCCACCTATATACCTAGTTTTCATTAAAATTCAGTTTTACTAATTCAACAATAATAAATATCAGAGCGTCGAATGAAATTAATTAACTTATTGGCGACAGTGTTAATAACCTTTGGAGGTAATACATTGCAGGCAAATGAAATCAAAATAGCCACATTTAATGTGAGTATGGAAGCAGAAAATTATGTGTCTGCAGGTACACCTTTAGGTCCGCATGTGCTTGCCGAATTACTCGCGAAAGGCAATCATCCACAAATTAAAAACATTGCGGCAATTATTCAACAAATTCAGCCAGATATATTATTACTTAATGAGTTTGACTATATTTCAGACCCGAAAAAAGGTGTCGAATTATTTGTTAAAAACTATCTAGCTGTCTCGCAAGATGGCGGTTTACCAATCCAATATCCTTATTATTTCTATCGGACTGTAAACACAGGTGTTCCCAGTGGTTTTGATTTAGACCGCGATGGTAAAGCGAATAATGGTGCAGAAGATGCTTGGGGCTTTGGTCATTATCCTGGGCAATATGGCATGATGGTATTATCTCGATATCCTATTGATGCTGAAAATACGCGTACTTTTCAAAATTTTAAGTGGCGTGATATGCCGGGACATCGCAAACCGCAACAAGCTAACGGCAGCGATTGGTTTAATGAGACTACGATGGCAAAAATGCCGTTATCCAGTAAGTCGCATTGGGACATTCCGGTGTTAGTAAATGGTAAACCACTACATTTATTGGTAAGCCATCCAACACCACCTGTGTTCGATGGGCCAGAGAATCGCAATGGCCATCGAAACCACGATGAAGTTCGGTTTTGGGTTGACTATCTCAATGACAAAAATAGCTATCACTATGATGACCAAGGAAAAACGGGGGGCTATCAAAGCGACGCCCCTTTTGTGATTTTAGGCGATCTGAATTCATCACCTGATGAGGGTGATTCGCATAAAGAAGCAATAACATCCCTAGTCAATCATCCGAAAATTCAACAACAGCCAGTGCCATCGAGCAAAGGTGGTGCGCTGAATATGCCAAAAAACCCGAAAGCGCAATATCACACTGCGTTTTGGAAAATGCGTGCTGACTATGTGTTACCTGCCAAAAAAGGGTTACAGGTGGTCGATGCGGGAGTCTTTTGGCCGACTAAAACGGAATCGAATTATCATTTGGTAGCAAGTCGTGAGGCTAGCTCAGATCATCGTCTAGTCTGGATCAAAGTTAAATTTAGCGAGTGACACCCACACCCCATACCGATCGCTTAAAAATGAAAAAAGCCAGTAAGGTTACTGGCTTTTTTATTTATTGCAGGCTTAAGCCTGTTCAGCAAGTGGAGTGCTGTAAGCCAGCTCCATGTCCCAAGGCAGTTGGATCCACGTATCTTGTTCGATATCAGTCACATACTTATCAACCAGTGGTTTACCCTGAGGTTTTGCATAAACAGTGACAAAACAAGCTTGCGGAAATTTTTCCCGCAGTGCTTTTGCTGTTTCGCCGGTATCAACTAAATCGTCAACGACTAAAAGCTTTGGCGAATCAGCAATATCCGCATCTTTTAACACGCGCAACTCACGTTGTTGATCGTGGTCGTAACTAGATACACAGATGCTATCAACCACACGGATGTTAAGTTCACGCGCTAAAATTGCCGCAGGCACTAAGCCACCACGACTGACCGCGACTATCGCCTCAAACTCACCCGGCAAACATAATTTTGCCAATTCCTTGGTCGCACGATGAAAAGCTTCCCAAGAAACATAAAACATTTTATTGCTGCTTAGAGACATCAGCTAACTCCCAGTAAGACCTTAAATTAGGCCAGTTCTAATGCGATTTCGACCATTTCATTAAAGCTAGTTTGCCGCTCTGCAGCACTCAGCGATTCACCGGTACGAATGTGATCAGATACGGTCATGATAGCCAACGCATTGATACCATACTCAGCGGCAACGCCGTATAAGCCTGCGGCTTCCATTTCCACACCAAGCACGCCGTACTTCTCTAAAGTATCAAACAAAGTTTCATTCGGGTTATAGAACAAATCAGACGTAAAGACATTACCAACTTTAACGCCGATTTGTTTGGCACGGGCTGCATGCACTGCCCGCTCTAACAAATCAAAACTTGCGATTGCCGCAAAATCCATGCCTTGCAGGCGATTCCGGTTAACCGCAGAGTCCGTGCTTGCCCCCATCGCAATAACTACTTCCCGTAATTTCACTGACAGTGGTAAACCACCACAAGAACCGATGCGGATAATGTTCTTCACGCCATAGAATTTTACCAATTCTGTCGCGTAAATCGACATTGAAGGGACACCCATACCTGATCCCATCACGCTAACAGGTTTCCCTTTGTATTTGCCGGTAAAACCAAACATATTCCGTACAGTAGTCACTTGCACTACATCAGTTAAAAAGGTATCAGCAATATGCTTTGCCCGCAGTGGATCGCCAGGCATCAAAACTGTTTCTGCAAATTGTCCGACTTCGGCATTGATATGTGGAGTTGTCATAAATGTCTCTTAAATTTCCGATCTAATTAATTGTTTGGCTGTATTAGAAATTTTTACAGCCGAGTTTGCGCTAGAAAAGACTCGCCATAAGCCAGCGCATCTAATTCAAAATATTCTGCAAGTGTTTGCCCCATATCAGCAAAAGAAGCCCGCTCACCAAGCGCCACAGCTTTGACCTGTGGCCCACTGAACAACACAGGAACATATTCTCTGGTATGTTCGGTACCAACCCATGTTGGATCGCAGCCATGATCTGCAGTCATTAACAGCACCGACTCACTGCCTAACATTGCAGTCAACTCTGGCAAGCGCGAGTCAAAGTACTCTAAGGCTTCGCCATACCCAATTGGGTCTCGGCGATGGCCGTAATTCTGGTCAAAATCAACTAAATTGGTGAAAATCAATGTGTTGTCAGCGGCAGCTTGATATTCAGCGATAGTTTTATCAACCAATGCCGCCAAACCGTTGGCTTTCACTGACTTGCTAATACCTTGGTGCGCATAGATATCCGCTATTTTACCGATACTCACCACAGTGCCTTTGCGCTCGGTCAATTTATCGAGCAAAGTTGGGGCTGGTGGCAATACCGAATAATCACGACGATTGCCGGTACGCGCAAAATTATTAGCTGCATCACCGGTAAATGGCCGCGCAATCACCCGACCAATATTGTAATCATCTAATAATTCACGCGCGACTTGGCAAAACGCATAGAGCTTATCTAAACCGAAATGCTCTTCGTGGGCGGCAACCTGAAATACGCTGTCGGCTGAGGTGTAACAAATTGGCATGCCGGTTTTGATATGCTCATCACCCAACTTAACCAATATATCAGTGCCCGAAGCATGGCAATTGCCGAGAATGCCAGGAACTCCAGTTCGACGACATAACTCTGTTAATAATTCTTCTGGGAAGCTGTTGGTTTTCGCATGGAAATAGCCCCAATCAAACAAAACTGGCACTCCGGCGATTTCCCAATGCCCACTTGGCGTGTCTTTACCACTAGACAGCTCTTTGGCATAACCAAAAGCTCCGCGTGGTGCTTCAATATCGGCGACTGCAGCAATTTCTGACGACGCAGCAAAACCAGCTTTAACCAAACCTAACGCAGCAAGGTTTGGCAACTGCAATTGCCGCCCTTTCGCATTAGCAAATGCGCGAGCAATACTGGCAAAAGTATTAGCGCCGGTGTCACCAAATTTGTCAGCATCCGGGGCACTGCCGATACCAAAACTATCTAAAACCAAAATGACTGCTTTTTTCATTAGACGTACCTCAATTTACCGACAATGACGACAATCTCTGAACTACATAATCTAACCATAGCGTTACTGCATCACGCCTGCGAGTTCAATAACAAGATACTGCAATCTTGTTGGTGCTTATCATGCATTTTTATCAGCAAAAGCAAAAAGGGGCACGCAGCTTATTCCTATTCAACTTTTTTAGCAACTGCTTGCGGGAATAGAATATTCGTAAAACATCAACACCGAGCATTTATGTATTTGTTTTAGAAAATATCGCTATTTTTGATATGACAGGCAGCAGATCGCAAGCATAAGCTGACGGTTAACAAACTGTACCGCCACTCCTACTATTAGCACAATAACATCAGCCGAAACCAAACTGATACCTTTAATAAATACGGCCTAATGACTAGACGCTACATCATGCTAGGGAAGAGTGATATTGCAACCATTCTGATCCAGCTAATGACAATGCCTGCGAATTTGCTAAAAAGAAGCGAGCGGATTAATTTCCCTGTCGAGATTTTAATAACACTGTGAAGTTAAGCTTCGCTTGCAGCACATTGCCGCAACCAATTAGCTTTGAAAAGGGCGTAAAACACTGTCGCACGCACCTGCCCTGCCGTATTTTCATGCTCAGTTTTTTGGTAGACCGCACCTAATTTCTCTACAGCCCGACGCGAACGTAAGTTATTTTCACCAACATGAAACCATACAGTATCAACCGAGTGAAAAGCATGCTGCAACATGAGTTGTTTGAGTTCGCTATTGGCTACACCACCCCACCGTGATCGCACTAAAAAGGTATAACCAATAGCAATGGCTTTATTTTTCGCATCAAAATCATAATAACGAGTTGTACCAAGCACTTCGTCTGTCAGTTTGTCGCAAATGAGGAATGCCCCACAACTTTCGAGTCCACTAGCAAAAACCGAATGAAAAACTTCCGGCAAATAACGCGTAGGTTCGGGGTGTAATTGCCAAATAAGTGGATCACTTGCTGCTAGCATTAAACTCGACCAGTGCTCAGTTTGTAGAGGGATGAGCTTGATGGTTTCACCGATTAATCTAGGTTGTAAATCGAACATGTTGAGTAGCCTAGGTATAAAAAGGTACACCAGCTTAGAGGAATTTAACTGTCGAAGAAACAGTTCACGTCGAGCAAAAATGTAACGAGTTCTGTAGTTCTTGTACTGAACGCGCGGTTATTGCGGGATGGCTAACTATTTATAATGGATGAAACCGATTCAATATTTTGATGATCTTAGAACAGAAAACGAAAAAGCCAGTCTAATGACTGGCTTTTTGTAAGAGTGGTGCCCAGAGGCGGAATCGAACCACCGACACGCGGATTTTCAATCCGCTGCTCTACCGACTGAGCTATCTGGGCAAAATCATTAAACGCTAAATGGTGCCGCTTATCCGAGTCGAACGGATGACCTACTGATTACAAGTCAGTTGCTCTACCAACTGAGCTAAAGCGGCATAACATTTTCAACACATTAGGTATCTTGTAAAACAACACACCAAAATTCTTGGTGCCCAGAGGCGGAATCGAACCACCGACACGCGGATTTTCAATCCGCTGCTCTACCGACTGAGCTATCTGGGCAACGGGGCGTATTAAACGAATTTTGTCGGTTTAAGTCAACTTATTTTTAGCAAAGCTGAACTGACCGCTTATTAGTTGACCAAACTGCTGTTTTTTTAATACTCTGAAGCAGAAATGACGAATTTTTACTTCAATGCTATAAGTAATTGATAAAATAACTGGTTCATCTACAGACAGTCCCAGAATTATGGGTAAAATGCTGTTAATTCATTTATAGGGTATTGGTATGGATCACCCAACATTCATCACCGCAATGTTCAAACGTTTATTTCCGTGGATTTGCATCCTAGTGCTTTTGCAAACGGGTTTGCACATGGCATGGCAAGTACGACAACATCAACCGGATTCCGCGTTTAAACAATTACAAAATGAAGCAGAATTAATTGCCGAAGCAATTACGCCAAGTTTTGCTGAATTAAAGGCTGACAGTGCCGATAAACTTTTAAATACTTTGGCTGGCCAATCGGTTGAACGTGGCGCTTATTTATATTTAGCAAATCAAGAATTACTCGCCCATACCAATACGTTACCTGGATTTAACGCCCAACTTGCGAACAAAGCTCCGCAACAGCAAACTGAGTTTTTAGTTGCTATAGCGCCAATCTCGCTGGATGGCGAGCGTGTTGGCCATGTAATGTTAGTGACTACGCCACCTGAGTTAGCGTGGCAAGTCCCGGTAATAGTCGGCGCATTAAGCTTGGTGCTTGCATTGTTATTGGCACGGTTGGCCGCAAAGACTATCGACCGTTTTTTACACAAATCTATCGATCAAATGCGCGAGCAATTACAAGCGGCGCTAAACCTAGGTCAATTTGAAGGGAGTTTGTCGGCTCCTGATGGCTTTGGTCAACTTGCTCCGCCAATCAACCAACTGTTCCGGCTGATTTCAGGCGGACAAAAAGCATTGATCCAGTCAGAAACAGATATCAAACAATTAAAGTATGAAGTTGAAACTCGCATTGCCGAACGAACCGATGCTCTTGAAGCAGCTAAATTAACCGCGGAGCGCGCGAATGAAGCAAAATCAACCTTCTTAGCCACGATGAGTCATGAAATTCGGACTCCGATGAACGGCATTATTGGTACTGTTGATTTACTTAGAAAAACTCGGCTTTCTGCACCGCAATTCCGCATGACCGATACGATACGTGATAGTTCGTTTTCATTATTGAGGATCTTAGATGACATCTTAGACTTCTCGAAAATTGAAGCCGGAAAGTTGGAATTGGAATCAATTCCGGTGTCGGTCAACGACATCGTCGAAGCGGTTGGTCGCATCCTCAGCTCAATCGCTAGCCAACGCCAAATCGATTTAAAAATTTATGTAGATCCCAATATTCCAGACGGAGTTATGGGCGATCCTATCCGCCTGCGCCAAATCTTATATAACTTAGTTGGCAATGCCATTAAATTTACTGAAACCAATGCCAGCCAACTTGGGATGGTGCAAGTTCGCGCTGAATTAATTGATAAAAATATGGAATTTTGCCGGATCCGGATTTCTGTCCGGGACAATGGCAAAGGGATGACACAACGCCAACTTCATCATATTTTCCAACCTTTTAGCCAAGCTGAAGGTTCAATTACTCGAAAATATGGCGGCACCGGCTTAGGTTTATCAATTTGCCAACGTTTAACTGCATTAATGTTCGGCGAGATCCACGTTGAAAGTACCGTAGGTAAAGGCACGGAGTTCACGGTAACCGTGCCAATGCGCTTATCGGATGAATTACAGTATTTGCCTGAGCATATTTTGCAGGATCAAACAGTTAAATTATTTAGTACCGACTTATACAACCAAGACACACTTACTGAATATTTAAGGCACTTAGGGGCAAATGTGCAAAATATCAGTACCGAAGGACAATTAGAATTAGCGAGTGCCCAAGCTCCTGCAAGTAAGTTGTCTATTCCGATTTGGCTTTTAGACAGCACCTTTGGTCAACTTTCGGCGCCACAAATTCAAGCATTATTGCAAACTGAGGGTGTTAAACACTCACCAGTGGTGGTGTTATCAAATCAGCCAGAGCTTGGCGATAAAGCTAGCGATCAAGTCTATTTCCTGCATAGTGCGCCCATTTGTCGCAGTGCCGTTTTAGAGTCAGTATTAATTGCTGCAGGCAAAAAGTCGCGGCCACAAAGCGTTGCTAAACCAACCTCGTTGCATCACTTATCACAAGATATAGAAACCGCCCGAGCTGAGCGCCGCTTAATTTTGCTCGCAGAAGATAACTTAATGAATCAAAAGGTTATTGTTGAGCAATTAAATGCTCTGGGTTATGCCGTGGAAGTGGCTGATGATGGTCAAATTGCCTTAGATAAATGGCGTCAATATCGTTATCCATTATTGCTAACCGATCTGCATATGCCTAATTTGAGTGGCTATGATTTAGCCATTCAAATCCGCAAAGAGGCTTTGCAATATGATGACGAAGATACCTGCTACACCCGGATAGTAGCCATTACCGCCAACGCGTTGCGGGGCGAAGAGCAAAAATGTTTAAGCATTGGCATGGATGGATACATCACCAAACCAATCGAATTAACGACTTTGGAAGCTGAAATCAAGCGTTGGATTGCTCCATCTTTAGCTGTTGAGCCAGAAACATTTGCGTCAGCCGAAACTGAAAGCAATGCTAAATCATCCCCTATTTGCTTTACAACCATCGCCAATTTCTTGGGCAAAGATCCGAAAAAGCATGAAGAATACTTAAACTACTTTGTTAATCATGGCGCGGAGTTGCTGAGTAGCCTTGACATGCGTTCTGCAAGCCAAGAGCGTGGTGCTATTCATTCGTTAGCGCACCAGCTTAAATCTGTAGCAAAAAGTGTCGGTGCTCTGGAATTGTCTGGACAGGCACTGAAATTGGAAAAAGTTGTTGATGAGGGCGAGTGGGACCAAGTACAAGAGCTTATTCGCTTGATCCGCCTACAATATAATCAGGTTGTGGCTTACGTGCGCGAGCGTTATTAACCATAACTAGCCAAAGCAACTTGTTAGAAAAATGCCAGTCGAGTGACTATTGCCAGTCAGTTAAGGGCTTTATGCAACTACTTAGGTAGTTTGGCGAAAACGGCAGTGGTAACAAAACGCAGACACGCCGTAAATACGTCCATGTAGACTCGTCATCCGCTACCCCTGCGGCTGACGGTCTGCTTTTTTGTTCCCACTGTTCGCCTTTAAAGGGTCATTTAAACAAAAAATAATGCCAGTCAGCTTAACTGACTGGCATTATTTTAACCGAGATGACAACACGCTTACGATAGCTTAGACAGTGACTCGCTCGTATTAACAGATGAACTGCTAATGCGTTTGCAAGAGCACTGAATTAATTTGCTGACGTGTCTAAAGGAGCAAACGACTTCACTAACTGATCAAGCGCTTGCATCTGCTGCAAGTATGGTTCAAGTTTCGCTAATGGTAATGCACAAGGTCCATCACATTTAGCTAAATTCGGCTCTGGATGCGCTTCGATGAATAAACCTGCCAAACCTAACGCCATCCCAGAACGAGCTAATTGCGCAGCTTGTGCACGACGACCATCCGCCGAGTCTGTACGGCCACCAGGTTTTTGCAAGGCATGCGTTGCATCGAAGATGACTGGCGCATATTGTTTCATTTCATCCATACCGAGCATATCAACCACAAGGTTGTTATAGCCAAAACTTGAACCGCGCTCACAGAGAATTACCTGCTCATTGCCAGCTTCTTTGAACTTAGTAATGATGTGGCGCATTTCATGAGGCGCTAAAAACTGTGGCTTTTTGACATTAATCACTGCGCCAGTCTGCGCCATTGCCACAACCAGATCGGTTTGCCGAGCTAAAAACGCTGGGAGTTGAATAACATCCACGACTTCAGCAACAGGCGCAGCTTGATATGGTTCGTGCACATCAGTGATCAACGGCACGTTAAAAGTCTTTTTGATTTCTTCAAAAATTCGTAAGCCTTCTTCTAAGCCAGGACCTCGATATGAGTGCACTGAAGAACGGTTCGCTTTATCAAAAGATGCTTTAAACACATATGGGATCTGCAATTTCGCACAAATCTCAACATAATGCTCTGCAATACGAAGCGCCAAATCTCTAGACTCTAAAACGTTCATACCACCAAACAAAACAAATGGCTGATCGTTTGCAACATTGATAGCGCCGATTTTTACCGATTTAATGGCCATTTCGGCCTCCTACTGACGAAAATTGAATTGCAACAATTGATTACCAATACTTTCAGCAAAATTTAGCCAAATAACACTGGCGTCTTAGTGACGGCAACACGGATCACCAAACCTAACCAGCCTAAAGCCCCCAAAAATGCCATCACCCGTAGCGCAGCTGTACGCCCTTTTAACGCCATAAATCCCAAAGAAATATAAGCTGCAACCCCAATTACTTTTTCTGTTAACCAAGGCGTTTGCAGCGGATATTGTGACAAAGTAAACATCAACCAAACAGCGCTTAGCAACAACAGAGTGTCCACAATATGCGGAACTATTTTCAAAAATTTGCTTTGCAACAACGTCGAGCTGGTAAAAGATAAGCCAAATCGAATAATCAGTAACAAAATGCTGAGTGTCGCAAACAACATATGCGAATGTTTTAACGCCATATACATCAAAATAAACCTACCTTTAGCCAGATTTAAAGACAACAAAGCCACCGTCGGGTGGCTTTACAAGGTTCTACACCAAGACGATTTAGTCCTCATCTGGGTATTTTTGCAGGATTGACTCTATCTTGTCGACCCGCGATTGTAAAATTTCGACTAATTTAGGGTCGAAATGCCGACCAGACTCACTTTCGATATGCGCTAGGGTTGCCTCTGCTGTCCACGCGGCTTTATAGCACCGACGATGACGCAGCGCGTCATAAACATCGGCCAACGCAGCAATTCGACCGTAGATATGAATATCTGTCGAAACTTTACCAGCCGGATAACCACTACCATCCCATTTTTCATGATGATCGCGCGCAATAATCGCCCCCGCTTGAATGATGGCGCGCTTGGAGTTTTTCAAGATGTCATAACCGATACTTGCATGGGTTTTCATCACTTCCCACTCCTGCTCTTGCAACTTCATCGGCTTATTTAAAATCCCATCAGGGATCCCGACCTTGCCAACATCATGCAACGGCGACGCAAACATCAACTTCTCGGCTTCGTCGTCCTCTAAGCCATAACCTTTGGCTAATTCGTAGCAAATAAAAGCAACCCGTTTCACATGGTTACCGGTCTCTATAGATCGTTGCTCAACAGCCTCACTCAAGCGATACACAATTTCTCGTTGCGTATCTTCGATTTCATGCTGCAATTGCACGTTTTCGTAAGCTATCTGTACGTTTTGCGAAAAAAGTTCGATTAAGCGCCGCTGAGTATCATTGACTTGGTTAGGTAAACCCGAGACGTACAATAGTGAACCCTGAGTAAATTTACTGGTGCAATAAGCCACCAAATAATTGTCACGATAAACAATACTACGTGAACGTAAGGCCTGATGAAATGCATCCATCAGCATCGGATCTAGGACTTCATTGACGGCACGGCCCTCTTTATGTTCAAACTCGCCAAGACCAGCAAATACCACTAATTTATCAGGATCTGGGTTTTCATTAATATTGCCAGCAACTAAAGAAGAAGTGACTAATAACGCATTGTCATCACAGCCCAAGATTGAGGTTAGCTGCTGCAATACACCATCAATGAATTGCTCCATCGAATGCGAAGAAAACAAATCAGTGGAGGCGGTGATTATCTTCTCGAGGCCCCGGCGACTGTTATCTATGGATAAAATATCGCGATAGGATCTCAAACTTGACATCACGACGGTGAATAACTTTTGCGCAGTTAATTCAGTCTTGGATTTATAGTCATTGATATCGTAATTAACGATAACTTGTCGCTCCGGTGCTTGACCTGGCTGACCGGTACGCAAAATTATTCGAACATAGTGATTATGCAACTCTTCCCGAATGTAGCGAGCAACCAGTAAACCGGCATCGTCTGTTTCCATGACAACATCGAGTAAAATAATTGCTGCGTCGGTATGTTGCTCGAGCAGTTTTTTCGCCTCAACCCCAGAATATGCGCTGATAAATTCGAGGTTTTTTCCTTGAAAAGTGAAATCACTAAGAGCCAATTTAGTCACGGAATGAACTTCAGGTTCATCATCAACAATGATGACTTTCCAACTTCCAACCGTTTGCGGAACTACTTCCTCAGTTTCATCTGCAAATAGAAAATCGTTAGCCACACTACTACCCTCAAAGCAAACGCCAATGCGCCAATCTGGTGGAACAACACTTTATAAAGTTAAGTTGTTGAAGCAGATTATGAATTCAGAAAAACGTGCTTTGATAGTTATATGCGCTAACTGCGAATGGGTCAAAAAAAATTATCAGTTTGTAGTGATTAGTGCTGCCAACAGCCACCGGTGATCCGCCACTGGCCCGCATAATCTCGCCGCGACTGCACCAAACTAAAGCCGGCTTGACGCAATAAATCTTGCACCGCTTCCGCTTGTTGATAACCATGTTCGAGCCAGATCCAGCCATTTTCATCGAGGTATTCTGAGGCTTGTTGGCAAATTATTGCTAAATCAGCAAGGCCATTTGCAGGCGCAACAAGGGCACTGCGCGGTTCAAAACGGACGTCACCTTGTTGTAAATTTTGGTCGTCTGCGTCGATATAAGGAGGATTACTAACAATTAATTGGAATTTTTGACCAGCGAGCTTACTGAACCAGTCACTTTGTTGCACGCTACAGTTGTTTAAGCCCAAGCGCTGACAATTACGTAGGGCCAAAGCGACGGCCTCTTCAGAGTAGTCAACCGCTGTTACTTGCCACTGTGGCCGAGCTTTTGCGAGTGACAGCGCAATGGCTCCAGTACCCGTCCCCAGATCGACAACTCGCGTTAGCAAAGGCAGCGTCAACTCAAGCGCTTGTTCAACCAAGAGTTCAGTATCAGGCCTCGGGATTAAGGTACATGGGGCTACTTCAAGTTCTAGATCCCAAAACCACCAACGGCCTGTGATATAGGCCAAAGGTTCCCCCTGACAGCGACGGACCAGCGCAGCGTCTAAACGCTGTAATTCGTTAACAGTCAGCACATCCAGCATTTTCAGTTGCATGCCGGTTGGCGAAATATCCAGCAGGTCGCCTGCCAAGCGGCGAGCCTCCATGCGAACATCAACAACATGGGGGTCAATCGCCTGCAGTTGCTCAAGTTGCAGGGCTGCACGTTGCAGCCATTGCTGCAACGTCAGTGAAGTCATTAACGGTTTTCCTCGGCCAAAGCCGCCAACAAATCGGCTTGGTGTTCGTGAGATAGTGGACCTAGCACCTGATCTAAATCGCCTTCCATCACATCTAATAAACGGTAAATAGTGAGGTTAATCCGATGGTCAGTTAACCGACCTTGCGGAAAGTTGTAAGTCCGAATACGTTCTGAACGGTCGCCGGAACCAACCAAAGAACGACGAGTCGATTCTTCAGCTAATCGGCGTTTTTCGTCTTCAGCCGCTTGAATACGCGATTGTAATACCGCCATGGCTCGCGCACGGTTTTTGTGCTGCGAACGCTCGTCTTGACATTCAACAACGATGCCAGTTGGTAAGTGGGTAATACGAATTGCCGAATCAGTTCGGTTAACGTGCTGACCACCTGCGCCTGAGGCGCGGTAAGTATCGACTTTCAAATCAGCCGGATTGATTTCAATCGCTTCACTTTCAGGCACTTCCGGCATAATTGCGACAGTACAGGCTGAGGTATGGACGCGACCTTGAGATTCTGTTGCCGGAACTCGCTGCACGCGATGACCGCCAGATTCAAACTTCAAAGCGCCGTAAGCTCCCTCACCTTGCACACTGGCAATAATTTCTTTGTAACCGCCATGCTCACCATCGTTAAACGACACGATTTCCACTTTAAAGCGGCGTTTTTCACAATAACGGCTGTACATGCGAAACAAATCACCAGCAAAAATTGCTGCTTCATCACCACCAGCGCCTGCCCGAACTTCCAAGAAGCAGTTGTTGTTGTCATTTGGATCTTTTGGCAACAACAAGATTTGTAATTCTTGATCTAACTGTTCAATCCGCTCTTTACCGGTTTTAAATTCTTCCTGCGCCATTTCACGCATGTCAGGATCTGAATCCTTCAACATTTCTTCGGCACTGACTAAATCTTGTTGAGCTTGCTGATACAAGGCAAAAGACCGCGCGATTTCCTCGAGCTGGCTGTATTCTTTCGATAATTCGCGAAAACGGTTCTGGTCCGAAATCACGCCGGCGTCACTTAACATTGCCTGTACTTCTTCATAACGCTCGACCAGACCTTCGAGTTTTCGATAAACCGTTTCTTTCATGAGAGCTTTGATACCTGATTAAACATCTAACAATGTGTTGATCAATGTTTGGGGTTGAGCCGACTCATCCTGCAGCAATTGGCGGATAGTCCGAGTCGGCGAATGCATCAGCTTATTGCTGAGTTTAGTCGCTAATTCATTTATTACTTTGTCTGGCGCTTGGCCACTGGCGAGCTGATTTAATGCTCTAACCACTAATTCTTGCCGAACCACATCACAGCGATCGCGATAATCACGAACCCAGTCGATTTGCCCTTGTAGCGCTAGCCACTGGGTAAATTCACCGACACCGGTTTGAATCATCGCTTCGGCTTGAGTTGCTGCGGTTTGTCGAATTTGCATATTTTGCGATACGATGTTTTGTAGATCATCAACCGTGTACAAATACGCATCATCAAGCTCTGCAACTTGGGCTTCGATATCGCGAGGCACGGCTAAATCGACAAAAAACATTGGTTTATGCCGACGTTTTTTCAACGCTTGCTCCACCATCCCTTTACCTACGATAGGTAAGGTACTGGCAGTGGAACTAATCACCACATCCGCATCAACCAGCGCCTGTGGCACTTGTGCAAGGCTTACTACCTGACCAGAAAACTGCTCAGCCAACGCTGCGGCTCTATCGTAAGAGCGGTTGGCCACAGTTAATTGCTGGGCGCCTTGCTCTAACAAATGTTTAGCAACCAATTCAATGGTTTCACCGGCGCCAATCAGTAAAACTTTGACATTCGCCAACTTGCCGAAAATTTGTTTAGCCAAAGTCACAGCCGCAAACGCTACAGAGACCGCACTTGCACCTATTTCTGTGTCGGTACGGACTTGCTTGGCGATAGCAAAGGTCTTCTGAAACAACCGTTCAAACACTGGCTGGATAGTACCGAGTTGGCGCGATTGACTATATGCTTGCTTCACCTGCCCCAAAATTTGCGGTTCGCCCAGTACTAACGAATCTAAACCACATGCCACACGCATCAAATGACTTGCTGCTGCATCGTTTTGATGCAAATACAGGTGCGGTTCAACTTCAGGCAGCGAAAGTTGATGAAATTGCGCTAACCATGCAATCACCTGTTTCGATTGTTGCTCGCTACCGCTAAAATACAATTCTGTGCGGTTACAGGTAGAAACAATAACGGCATCGGTCACTGCGGTTTTATTGGTTAAATCCAACAAAGCGTCAGCGACTTGCTCTGGAGCAAAGGCTACTTGTTCGCGTAACGCGACTGGGGCCGTTTTGTGGTTGATGCCAAGCGCAAAAATAATTATTCACCTGCAAAACCCCATGCCATCATGGGTGATTGGGCTTTGGAAAAGGCGAATTGTACGAAAAAGCAGGGGGCATGAAAAGCCTTTTAATCTGTGGCAGTATTTTACTTTGATATCGGACACATTGTTGATGACTAAGGATCCACGTGTTTAATTTAGGAAAAACAGCAGTATTAATCAGCCTTCTCGGTATTTTAACCGGCTGCTCGCTATTATCCCCGGCCCCCAAAGACGAAGCGATGGCTAACTTGCCCGAACGGCAACAAGAACTGACCGCGCTTACCGAATTTGAAATTAATGCTTCCATCTATGTAAAAGCGCCGGACAATAGCGTCAGCGGCGGTTTGAAATGGCAACAGCAAGGCGATTGCTATCAAGCATCAATGCAAAATTTATTTGGTCTTAATGTTTTTGAAATTAAGACTGATAAGACCGGGGCTGAAGTTCAAGTCGATGGTCAAACTCACACGGCGCCATCCGCGTCAGTGCTGTTGGATTATTTATCAGGTTGGTCTTTGCCGATTGAAGAAATGCCGCTTTGGCTCAAAGGTCTGGCCGGTGAAAGTGCAGAAGCAATGAGTTACGACGCGCTTGGCCGCTTACAGAGCTTCACATTGCACGACAGCCAAGGCCGCGAGTGGCAAGTTACTTATGCTAAGTTTTTGACCAATCGCTTGGCATTACCGAAGTTGATAGTGCTGCAATCAGCAGATACCCGTATTAAAGTGGCGATTCGAGAGTGGAATTTATGAATTTACCAACGGCCTACCCTTGGATTTTGCCAGCGCCTTGTAAACTAAATTTGTTTTTGCATATTACTGGGCGGCGCGCTGATGGCTATCATTTACTGCAAACAATTTTCCAAATGTTAGATGTAGGCGATGAATTACACTTCACGCCAAATCACTCCAGCGAAGTTACCTTGCGCTGCTCAGATCCAAGCCTAAATGGCACCGATAATTTAATTTATCGTGCAGCCATGTTGTTAAAACCGCTGGCCGCAGAAAACGCCGGTGTAGATATTTTTCTAGACAAACGCACGCCAATGGGCGGCGGGCTTGGCGGCGGCTCTTCGGATGCAGCAACCACACTACACGCACTAAATGTGCTGTGGAATTTGAAACTTACGACAACACAGCTGGCTGAATTCGGGCTCAAATTAGGCGCCGACGTGCCAGTGTTTGTGCATGGCAATACTGCGTTTGGTCAGGGGGTTGGCGAAGATTTGCAACCAATTGCACTACCCGAGCGATTCTTTTTAGTGGTCACGCCAGATGTCCATGTTTCTACTGCTGAAGTATTCACTCATCCAGAATTGATTCGAAATAGCGAAGCGCTAACTTTTAGTTCTGTACTAGACTCAGAATGGCGCAATGATTGCCAACCATTGGTTGAACGACTCTACCCGCTTGTTGCAATAACCTTACAGTGGTTGGTAGAATACGCGCCGTCTCGAATGACGGGTACTGGTGCTAGCGTATTCGCTGAATTCCAGGACGAACTCAGTGCTCGTCGAGCCCTAGCCGACCTTCCGGCCAATTGCCGTGGATTTGTTGCGCGTGGGGTCAACCAGTCACCTTTATTGACTGTGTTAGAACATGCCGTATAACGAGGGAATGGTGACTGCACACCATTCTCAGATTTTAACCGGACCTACTACTGCCCTGAGGATCCTACCGTGCCCGACATGAAGATATTCGCTGGTAACGCCGTACCAGAACTTGCCAAGAAAATTGCCAGCCGTTTGTATATCAAACTGGGTGACGCCGAAGTGGGTCGTTTCAGCGATGGAGAAGTCAGTGTGCAAATTAATGAAAACGTCCGTGGATCGGACGTTTTTATTATCCAGTCCACTTGCGCTCCTACCAATGACAACCTAATCGAGTTAGTCGTTATGGTGGATGCGCTGCGCCGTGCTTCTGCTGGCCGTATCACTGCGGTAATCCCATATTTCGGTTATGCCCGCCAAGACCGCCGTGTGCGTTCAGCTCGTGTGCCTATCACTGCCAAAGTAATTGCGGATTTCTTGTCAAGCGTTGGTGTTGACCGTGTTCTAACAGTCGACCTGCATGCTGAGCAAATCCAAGGTTTCTTCGATGTACCAGTGGACAACGTCTTCGCATCTCCTGTGCTGCTTGATGACATGCGTAAACGTGAATTCCAAGCCCCGGTTGTGGTATCTCCAGATATCGGTGGTGTTGTGCGTGCTCGTGCTATCGCCAAGTTATTAAACGATGCCGATTTAGCCATTATCGATAAACGTCGTCCAAAAGCGAACGTTGCGCAAGTCATGCACATCATCGGTGATGTTAAAGACCGCGACTGTATTATCGTTGACGATATGATCGACACTGGCGGTACTTTATGTAAAGCCGCTGAAGCACTAAAAGAACAAGGCGCTCGCCGGGTATTTGCCTACGCGACTCACCCAGTATTCTCAGGTAACGCGGCAGAAAACATCGCAAACTCGGTTATCGATGAATTAATCATCACCGACACTATTCCACTGTCACCAGCAATGCAGGCAGTGAGCAAAGTGAAACAACTGACATTAAGTGAAATGATGGCTGAATGTATTCGCCGCATCAGCAACGAAGAATCTATCTCTTCAATGTTTGATTAATTGATTTAATTTTCAATTGAAGAGCCAGTGCATTCGTTCACTGGCTTTTTTATTGGTGCATTAAAAATTAAATTGCGACAACGCGTGTCGACAAGTTCGCCACATCTTGATGTATTTAAAATGGCAACCTAGTTGGATTACGCTTTTTATGCTGAGTTGCGCTGTGCCAATCCCTCAGACTTTGTGTTTGCGCAAGTAGCACTCAAGTGCTATCATGTCGCGCTTTTTTCGGTCAATGGCCGTTAAAACATCGCTCCGGTTTTCTGGTCGCGGAAACTGGAACTTATTTTTCTTTGGAGATAAACATGTCTAACGCAATCTATGTATTAAATGCCGAAGTTCGTAACGACTTGGGGAAAGGTGCGAGCCGCCGCCTGCGTCACGCGGACAAAGTTCCAGCAATCATCTACGGTGGCGATAAAGCGCCTCTGTCAGTAACTCTGGAACACCACAAACTGGTACAAGCTCAATCTCACGAAGGCTTCTACACTCACATCCTGACCATCAATGTTGGTGGCGAAGAAGTGAAAGCAATCGTTAAAGCGATGCAACGTCACCCGTTCAAGCCGAAAATCATGCACGTTGACTTCCAACGCGTTGAAGCTGGCCACGAATTACACACTGTAGTTCCAGTTCACTTCATCAACGAAGCTGCTGCAGCGAAGAAAGGTGGTATCGTTGCTCACCACATCAACGAAATCGCTATCACTGTATTACCAGCTAACCTGCCAGAATTCATCGAAGTTGATTTGGCTGATGTAGCTGTTGGCGTAACTCTGCACTTATCAGACCTGAAAGTTCCAGCTGGCGTAACAATCGCTGAACTGGCTAAAGGCGCTGGCCATGACCAAGCTGTTGTTTCGGTAAACAAACCAGCTGGCAAAGCAGACGACGCAGCTGAGTAAGCATGTCTGAACTGATTCAGTTCATCGTGGGCCTGGGTAATCCAGGCCCCGAGTATTCTCAAACCCGGCACAACGCCGGACAGTGGTTCGTTGAACAACTGGCCCGCCGCAACAATGTGACGCTTAAAAACGACCCTAAGTTCTTTGGTTTAACTGGCAAATACACTCATCAGGGCCAAGAAATCAAATTACTGATCCCCACTACATTTATGAATTTAAGTGGCAAGGCCGTGCTCGCAATGGCGCAGTTTTATAAAATTCCACCTGAACAAATTTTGGTTGCTCATGATGAAATGGCACTTGAGCCAGGTATCGCCAAAATTAAACTCGGTGGTGGCCATGCTGGCCATAATGGTCTAAAAGACATCGCCAGCAAATTTGGCAACAATCCTAATTTCTATCGCCTGCGACTTGGTATCGGTCATCCTGGCCATAAAGATAAAGTCACAGGTTATGTGCTTGGCAAAGCACCACAAGCAGAACAAAAGCTTATCGATGACACGCTTGATGAAAGTCTGCGTTGCTTCGAACTTTGGCAACAGCAAGGGTTGGTCAAAGCCCAACATCGCTTACATACTTTTAATGCTGCTGGTTCTGCAACTTAATTAGCGCCACTGCACGCAAAGAACAAACACTGATAACTACCGACGTTAGCAAATTAAGTCTGGTATCAAAAAATTTAATGGCTGGATCCCCAGCCGAGTTAAAAAAGGATCATGCAAATGGGTTTCAAATGTGGCATCGTCGGCTTACCAAACGTGGGCAAATCGACTTTATTTAACGCACTGACTAAAGCTGGTATTGAAGCTGCAAACTTCCCATTTTGTACTATCGAACCGAATACAGGCGTAGTACCAGTGCCGGATCCACGTTTAACTCAGCTGGCTGAAATCGTGAAGCCACAACGTATCTTACCAACTACCATGGAATTCGTGGATATTGCCGGCTTAGTAAAAGGCGCGTCAAAAGGTGAAGGTCTTGGCAACAAGTTTCTTGCCAACATCCGCGAAACCGATGCTATCGGCCATGTTGTGCGCTGCTTTGAAGACGACAACGTGATTCACGTTGCCAACAAAGTTGATCCAGCTGACGATATCGACACCATCAATATGGAATTAGTTTTGGCTGATATGGATAGCGCAGAAAAAGCTATTTTCCGCGTGAGCAAAAAAGCCAAAGCTGGTGATAAGGACGCAAAAGCTGAAATCGAAGTACTAGAGAAAGTAAAAGCTCACTTAGAATCAGGCTTAACTTTACGTCAGCTTGAATTATCTCCTGAAGATAAAGCATTAATTTCTTACATGAACTTCTTAACCATCAAGCCAACGATGTACATTGCTAACGTGCTGGAAGATGGCTTTGAAAACAACCCGCATTTAGATGTGGTTCGCGAAATTGCCGCCAAAGAAGGCGCGATCGTCGTGCCAGTGTGTGCAGCTATCGAGTCAGAAATTTCTGAACTTGAAGATGATGAAAAAGCAGAATTTTTAGAATCGATGGGCTTGTCAGAGCCTGGCTTAAACCGCGTGATCCGCGGCGGTTATTCACTGCTGAATTTACACACCTACTTCACTGCAGGCGTGAAAGAAGTTCGAGCTTGGACTATCCCTGTTGGCGCGACAGCACCACAAGCGGCTGGAGTCATTCATACTGACTTCGAACGTGGCTTTATCCGTGCGCAAGTAGTGTCATTTGACGATTTTATCGCTTGTAACGGCGAAGCTGGTGCAAAAGAAGCCGGTAAACTCAAAGTCGAAGGTAAAACTTACGTCTGTAAAGACGGCGACGTGATGCATTTCTTATTCAACGTCTAACCAATAGTCAGGTTGTTACTTCGCAAACAACTTAGTTCAAACCGCCGGAATTCGCCGTAATGCCAGTCAGTTAAGCTGACTGGCATTATTTTTTGTTTAAATGAACCTTTAAAGGCGAACAGTGGCAACAAAAAAGCAGACCGTCAGCCGCAGGGATAGCGGATGACGAGCCTACATGGACGTATTTACGGCGTGTCGGCGTTTTGTTACCACTGCCGTTTTCGCCAAACTACCTGAGTATTTGCATAAAAGCCCTTAACTGTCTGGCATTACCGGCATTCGCCGGCGTTTTTATTGCAGAGATTTTTATTGCAAACATTTTTATTGCACAGATAAAAAGTTAGTCAATTTCTAGCAATTACCAGCAGCTCTATAATTATCGACTTCTTGATAACGACGAGCATGCCAGGCAAATACCGCAGCAGCGCATAACGCAAAACCGGCAAAGAAAAACATTAAAAATGCATTCTGGCTAAGTCCAGTACTCGATACATGGGCTAATACGGTTTCGCTGCGAATACTATTATTAGCAAGTAAAACCCAAAGGTTTCCGATAGTGACTGACAACTGCCAAAAGGCAGTGATAATGCCTTTCATTGCTGCAGGGGCTTGGCTATAGGCAAACTCTAAACCTGTTGCCGATACCAACACTTCACCAAATGTTAATAAAGCATATGGCAACATTTGCCAAAGAATAGTAACGATATGTCCGTTATCGAGCCAAACTTGAATAGTCCCTGCAACGATCCAAGCAAACCCAGAAAACGCAATACCCGCGCCCATCCGGCGTAGCGCAGTGATCCGAAGCCCCGCTCTTTCTAACAACGGATACAGCACGAAGTTATTAAACGGGATCAGTAACATCACCAATAATGGATTTAGCGCTTGCATCATCGCAGGTTCAAACCATTCTGGACGACTCATTTGATTCGCTTGTAATACCCAAGTCGATGCCTTTTGATCGAACAATGACCAAAAGGGCGTGACTAAAGCAAATAACACAAGTACACGCAAAACCACACGGACACCATCAACCGCATCATCAGGATGCGCACCACGTGCCCGATCCAATTGCAAGGCTGTGCCTCCGCCAGCAAAACCAATAATAAAAACCAGCGCTAAACAAAACGCGGCGACAAAACCAAGATTGGGGGTTTGCGATAGGGAAAATAGTGCCATCGCCACACCAATCACCGCAAGATACAAACCTTTGTCGGCTTCGCCTGCTTTTTTACTCAATAACGCTGTTTTGGCAACTTGCAAGAAGCTGTGCGGATTATCCGGCTCAGGTGCTACATGGACATATCTGCTGCGGCCTAACCAGAAAAATAAGGTTGCGAGCCCCATCAACACCCCAGGCAGACCAAATGCCCAAGCCGCACCATAATGCTTGAGAACTAATGGCATTGATAAAGACGCAAAAAACGATCCGAAATTAATAGTGAAATAAAACCAGTCGAAGGCTTTTCGCGCTAAATGCTTATTTGATTTATCGAATTGATCGCCCATAAACGACGAAACAAGCGGCTTAATCCCACCAGAGCCTAAGGCAATCAAAAACAAGCCGGTATAAAATCCTTGCTGACTTGTCTCGAAAATAGCTAAAAATGCATGACCAATACAGTACAAAATGCTCAGATATAAAATAGTCCGATACTTGCCAAGAAATTTATCAGCGAGATAACCACCAAGTAATGGGAAGAAATAAACACCAATCACAAAAGAGTGAAATATATCTTTCGCTTCACCTGCACGATACTGCTCAGGAATAGATAACAACAATGCAGTCATCAAAAAGGGAGTAAGAATATTACGCATGCCATAAAAGCTAAATCGCTCACAGGCTTCACTCGCAATAATATAGGGCAGTTGGCGCGGCCAGCGCGCTTGATTGCTCGGTTGCATTAAAATTTCCTTAGTTAGTTATATTTCAGGCGTCTTCAGCCGGCAAAAGGCGTCGAGCCATGCTATGACAATTTACTTAGAAAAGACAATAATTCCCCGAATAGGCCAGCAAACAACAGATAGCTGCTGTCAATTTCATCAAGATGCACATAATTTCAGCGAACGAATCAAAAAACAAAAAAACGCGGTAAAAAACGGTTGACGCCTATGGGCTGCATCTGGATAATACGCGGCACTTGCTTAGGACAACTAAGACAAAGTGGCTACATAGCTCAGCTGGTTAGAGCACAGCACTCATAATGCTGGGGTCGCAGGTTCGATTCCCGCTGTAGCCACCACTTAATTAGTTATCCATCTGTGTATGCGGAAATGGCGAAATTGGTAGACGCACTGGATTTAGGTTCCAGCGCCGCGAGGCGTGAGAGTTCGAGTCTCTCTTTCCGCACCAAGCAAGTAAGAATTCTGCAGTTTCTGCAGGGGTATAGCCAAGCGGTAAGGCAGCGGGTTTTGATCCCGCCATTCTGGGGTTCGAATCCCTGTACCCCTGCCATTAAATTTAGTGGCAGTATGGTCATCAGTTCATACAAGTAGCGCCACAAAATTTCTGCAGGGGTATAGCCAAGCGGTAAGGCAGCGGGTTTTGATCCCGCCATTCTGGGGTTCGAATCCCTGTACCCCTGCCATAATTTGATAACCCAGCTTCGGCTGGGTTTTTCTTTTTTAGTTCTAAATTCCTTGCATTGATGAGCTCAAAAATAAAGGCCACTACATGCGAGTGGCCTTTACCAGTTTTTAGTCATGAACAGCGTTATTTAACTCCGGCAGCGTATTTACCAACCAAAGCTTTAAGTGGTCCAGCTTTTGCTGCTAACGCCAGACCTAAACGCCTGATCTGACGCACCGGTGGCAGCTCGCTTTTAAATACTTGATAAAACACATCCATCGCCGACATCATAGTGAGATTTGCGACTTTGCGTTGGCGCTGATAGTTCATTAATAAGCGTTGCGAAGCAAAATCTTCACCCTTTTGCCAAGCTTCAACAACTAACTGTGCGAATAATTGCGCATCGGCAAAGCCCAAATTAACGCCCTGTCCGGCTAGCGGATTGATGGTATGCGCAGCATCCCCCATCAACACCACTCTGCCCTTCACATATTGATTAGCATCACTCCGAACGAGCGGAAACCAAGCCTGTTTCAACACTGTAAAATCGCCTAGCCTCGGAGGGAAATGCGCAGAGATTTCTCGATGAAGTTGCTCTGCGGTCATCGCGGCTAATTGCGCGATGCGATTGGCATCGTCATACCACACTAATGAAGCATCATTGCCTGGTAACGGCAAATACGCGCGAGGGCCTTGTTCGGTGAACTGCTGCCAAGTCATATCTAGATGCGGATACGCCGTTTGAATATGAATGAGCATGCACGCTTGTTGGTATTGCCAGCCGCTGCTACCGATACCCGCTAACTGCCGAATTTGCGAATTCGCGCCATCAGCACCTATCACCAACTTCGCAATAATTTCGCCATGTTCTTCGGTTTTTAAACTGACAAAATCCGGATGATTTTGTATTGAATTAACAGTGGCCGGACATAAAGTGGTTAATGTAGTTGGAAATTGCTGCCACAACGCGGCTTGGATCTGGTTATTTTCCACCATGTGGCCCAAATACGGTTCGGCAATTTCTGCAGCAGTAAAATCAAGCGGCGGTTGTTCTTGTTCAAAAGCACGCAATTGCTGATAAACGCAAATCCGCTCAGGGTGCATTAACTGCCAAGCGCCAAGTTCGCGCAACCAAGTTTCACTGCGGCGATTAATAGCACTAATTCGCAAATCAAAACTTTCGTCTTTTGTGACTGCTTTTGCTGGATGTTTTTCCAACAACACAACTGAAAGACCCGCTTGCGCAAGTTTTAGCGCAAAAGAAGCGCCGACCATGCCGCCACCAACTACCGCGATATCAAAATTCATCTGCTGTCATTTATCCTTTTTGCGATGCGGTTATTCTAACTGAGAATATTGCAAATTCTCTGCGCTGGATCACAATTTAATGCGCCTGCATTTAGATTTGAATTGTGATGAATGAAAGGCGCATAGAAAACAACTGAATATCCGAGTTTTTTGCATAGAAATTCCCAGATAATTCAGATATAACAAAACCAGCAATTTTCGGAAAAATTTCATTGACCTAGGGTGAAAATTCCGGCATTTTGCGCGGCCAAACTGCATTATGCCTCAGCCCATTCCCGCCGGACAATTTTGCTGTCGCGGTTGAAACTGACTAAAGTAATGTGCCTATTTATTATCTTTTGCCAGGAGATCTTTACATGCGTGAAGTGACTGTTGCCGCTACCCAAATGATTGGTGGCTGGAATGTGGAAGAAAACATCGCCCGTGGCGATAAATTAGTGCGCGAAGCAGCAAGCCAAGGCGCCCAAATTATCCTGTTACAGGAATTATTTGAGCGTAATTACTTCTGTCAAAAGCAAAAAGAACACTACCTTGATTTCGCGACTACCTTAGAAGATAACGCCGCTATTAAGCATTTCTCTAAAGTTGCGAAAGAATTAAAAGTCGTATTGCCAATTAGCTTTTATGAAAAAGCGGGCAACTGCTTTTACAACAGCGTTGCAGTGATTGATGCGGATGGTTCATACCTTGGTACTTACCGTAAGAGCCACATCCCTGATGGTCCAGGCTACAGCGAAAAATTCTATTTCACCCCTGGTGATACCGGATTTAAAGTTTGGGATACCGCTTATGCCAAAATCGGCATTGGTATTTGCTGGGATCAATGGTTTCCAGAGTGCGCGCGCAGCATGGCATTAATGGGCGCAGAATTATTATTCTACCCAACGGCAATTGGTAGCGAGCCGCACGATACTAACGTGAATTCACGTGATCACTGGCAACGCACGCAACAAGGCCACGCAGCAGCAAACTTGGTGCCATTAATTGCATCAAACCGTATCGGGCGTGAAACTGAAGACGATTTTGCCATTACCTTCTACGGCAGCTCGTTTATTGCTAACGAATATGGTGCCAAAGTACAAGAAGCCGACGAAGTCAGTGAAGCAGTGTTAGTTCACACCTTCGATTTAGACCAAGTTGCGAAAAATCGTCGCGGTTGGGGTGTTTACCGTGACCGTCGTATCGATTTATACGGTGCATTGTTGACCAAAGATGGCAAAACTACGCCAACCACTGGCAACAACTAACATGGCGGCCCCAATGTTGAACTTAGGTCAACCTTTGACAACTACGCCGCGTGCTGATGGCTTTTACATGCCAGCTGAATGGGCGCCGCATAGCCAAACCTGGATGGTTTGGCCTGAACGTACCGATAACTGGCGTTTAGGTGCAAAACCTGCACAACAAGCTTTTTGTGCTGTGATCCATGCCATCGCCCGCTTCGAGCAGGTGACTGTTATGGTTTCTGCACGGCAATTTGCCAATGCGCAAGCGCAGTTAGCGGAAGAAGCGAGCAAGTTTCCGATCCGCGTGGTAGAAGTGAGCAACAATGATGCTTGGTGTCGTGATACTGGCCCAACTTTTGTGACGAACGGCAGTGAAGTGCGTGGTGTCGATTGGACGTTTAACGCCTGGGGCGGCTTAAATGGCGGTTTATATTTCCCATGGGATTTAGACGACCAAGTGGCGCAAAAGGTGCTAAATATCGAAGGGTTACCTCGCTATCGCACCGACGACTTTATTCTTGAAGGTGGTGCTATCCACACAGATGGCGAAGGCACGTTGCTGACGACTGCCGAGTGTTTACTCAATCCAAATCGCAATTCAACGCTAACTAAAACGCAAATTGAACAAAAATTGGCGGATTATTTAGGCATTGAAAAAGTCATTTGGTTAGAAGAAGGCATTTTTAACGATGAGACTGACGGCCATGTCGATAACATGTGCTGTTTTGTTCGTCCTGGTGAAGTGCTGTTGGCTTGGACTGACGATGAAAACGACCCGCAATATGCGCGCTCACGTGCTGCATTATCGGTGCTCGAACAAAGCACTGATGCCAAAGGTCGGCCATTTATCGTGCATAAACTGCCAGTACCAGGCCCGTTACTAGCTAAAGCCGAAGAATACGCCAGTGTCGATTTAACTGGTGCAGCAGTGCCACGGGAAGCAGAAGCTCGTTTAGCTGGCTCTTACATTAATTTCTATTTATGTAATGGCGGCCTTATCCTGCCGACTTTTGATGATCCAATGGACAAGGTAGCTATCGCCAAACTCACTGAGTTATTTCCTGACCATCAAGTTGTCACAGTGCCAGGACGTGAAATACTACTGGGTGGTGGTAACATTCACTGCATCACGCAGCAACAACCTCGCTAATTGTTCTAATTCCCAGCCCTTTGGGCTGGGTTTCCCCTACTAACTGCCACTTAAAACTCTGTACTCCACATAGTCAATCAAACTTCATTTCTGTTGGTTTCGTTATCGCTGAAAATTTATGTGCCCTAAACTTTTACATCACCATAAACATTTTGAAAACGTTCAAAAGCATCGCAACAGGTATCAATAACAATTTAAGACACTAAAATACAATTTATTTTCATATATGAAAGATTTAAAAATTCAAAGCACCTTTCACTGCTTTTTTGATAACATTGTATTTACTCATAACACATAAAACTCTAGGGTAAGTACATGTTAAATATAAAACGTACAATGTTATCTTCTGCGGTGCTTGTCGCATTAGCTGGATGCGGTGGCGGTACCGATAATCTAGCGCCAAATAGCCAAAAAGTCAGTGTCGCTGGCACTCAAACGTGGCTTGGTACTTCTGGCAAGTTCATCGCTTCAGATGTAAATGGTGATGCGTTGACAATTAGCGCAATCAGCCAAAATGGTGTAAATATCACACCAGTCGCAGGGGTATACCAATTAACAAATGGCACATTAACCATCAATGGCCTGAATTTTGTTTACACGCCAATCCTAGCCGACGCCACGGAGTTTACCTATACAGTCTCTGACGGTCAGGCAACCAGCAGCAGCACAGTTTCGATTGCAGCTGCAAAATCTGACCCGCTAGCGAATCAGCAATGGCATTTACGAAATACAGGCCAAAAGGCCTATGCGATGAGCGACAGCTTAGTGGCTGCGATCTCTAAGCTTTACCAAGTGTTTTATGGATTCCCTGAAGCTCAAGCAAACGAAATGGCTAAAGCACGCATTGACTTATCGGTGTTAAAACCGGGTGAAGATATGAATGTGGCAGGCGCTTTTGCCCAAGGCGTAACCGGTGCTAATACTATTGCCGTCGTTGTCGACAGCGGTCTTGAAATTCGTCATGAAGACTTAATCGAAAACGTGTTGCCAAATCGTTCATTGAATTTTGTCGAAGGAGCGATTGATCCAACGGATCCAACCAGTACCGCTGTTGATGGCGATCATGGGACAAGTGTAGCCGGTCTAATTGCTGCAAAAGGCTGGAATGGCATTGGCGGCCGCGGTGTTGCGCCAGATGCACAACTGATCGGCTTCAACTATTTAGAAGCTCAAACCAGCGAAGCAGAACTATTGATCCATGGTCACCCGGGGAGCGGTATTGGCGTGAATGAGCCCCTAGCCGTATTTAACCGCAGCTATGGGATGACCATTCCAGCGGCAGTTGCTTACAGTCCCGAAGAAGAAAAAATCCAAGCTTATAGCGCCTTGAAACTTCGCGGTGGCAAAGGTGCGGTCAACATTAAAGCAGCAGGCAACTCATTTGAAGATGGTCGTGCCCAATATGATGCTTCATTATGTAGCGACAACGGTGCTAATGAGCTGGGATTAACCTGTTATAACGGTAACTTCGAACCATCACAAGCTACACCATTTTACATTGTGGTTGGCGCGGTAAATTCGGACGGTGGCCACACCAGTTATTCAACAGCTGGCGCTAACTTGCTTGTATCAGCACCTGCGGGTGAATATGGTACCTTTGCACCAGCAATGGTAACCACTGACCAAATGACCTGCTTACGGGGATATAGCAGCTTCGCCGACAAAGAGTATTATGAAGAAAACTATTTCCCTGGCTTTTATGAAGGTGCTTATCCATTTAATAACCCAGGCCACGAAGATAACCCAAGCTGTAACTATACCTCGACTTTCAATGGTACTTCATCGGCAGCGCCAAACACCTCAGGTGTTGTTGCATTGATTCTATCGGCAAACCCTGCTCTTACCTATCGTGACGTCCGCGACATTTTGGTTAAATCAAGCAGCAAAGTCTCTGCGGCGGATGAAAAAGTAAGTCTCCAAGTATCAGACGGTGCATTTGTAGCTCATGACGGTTGGGTAAAAAACGCTGCTGGCTATGAATTTAACAACAAATTCGGCTATGGCCGGGTGAATGCGAGCAAAGCGGTGCAGCTAGCGAAATCGCACACCTTGCTATCAGCAGAGAAAAGCACGCCTTGGAATGGTGTCGGTGTTTATGCAACGACTCCGAAAGATTTAGCAGCAGAAATCCCTGACAATAGCAAAGCTGGTAGCACTGTGACTTTAACAGTGACTGATGATATTAAAATGGAAGGCGCGCAATTTAAACTAACGGTTGCGAACCCAGAATTTAGCTTTGGTTTCGAGACACCTGAAGGTTATGTGCAAACTACCGCCGGGATGGACTTAGCTATCGAAGTGATTTCACCCGCCGGTACTCGCAGTGTCTTGTTGTCGTCAAAACAAGCCCTTATTTATCCAGCTTTAGACAGCGAATTTAACGAGTTTCCAGGGTATATCCTTAAAGATAACGTGTTCTTAACTAATGCATTTTATGGCGAGTCAGCAAAAGGTACTTGGACAATTCGTTTCTTCGACGTCAACGGCGATGAAGTTGACAGCCAAGGCGGCATCTTAGACGTCGCTAAATATGTAAACAACAGTGAGCCGTCTGTGGTTCAAGGTGCCGCGATCCGCGTGTTTGGTCATTAATTTGAGGTGTTAAAATCATGACAATGAAATTATCTGTACTTGCTTTAGTTCTCGCATCCGCTGCGATGTCTAGTCATGCTCAGGTTAACGATAAAACGTTACAACTTGCCGACAAAAAGCCCCATGCGCCAGTGCGTGGTGGTGTTTATGAAATAATGCCAAACTTACAGGCTGTAGCGGCAAATGATGTACAAAACAGCGATGTCATTTCGACCGTTGGCGCTAATTCTATCGTGGAGAAATCTATCGCATCCGCGAGAGCCACTGCTGACAAAATCCAAGCAGGGACTGTGGTTAAAAACCGCTTTACTGGTGAGTTTGGCGTGTATAGCGGCAAAATCTTAGTACTGGCAAAACCTGGGGTGGATATTGCAACAATTCAACAAAAATTTGGATTGACCGTGGCGAAAAGCACCGGAGATGCAAGTTTAGTGTTGTTCAAAAGCAATAACAATCAAGATCTTAAGCAGCTGCAAGCACAGTTAAAAGCATCTGGGCTTGTAGAAAGTGCACGTTTGGATATGCTAGAACGTCGTAACGTCACTTACTAATTATTCGTGGCTCCATGTAAAACGGCGCTATGCGCCGTTTTATTTTATCGACTGTTTCTGATGAGTTGCAACTTGCCAGCCAGTTATAACTCATCATTTTAAACCGACGGTTTACTTTTGCCGTTCAGCAATAAAATCATCAATTACTCTTTCCAATAGCTCAATTGGCATCGAGCCATTTTGTAAAATAGTTTGATGAAAATCTGTCAATTTAAACTTATCACCTAAAGCTCTTTGCGCTTTGGTTCTAAGTTCTAACAATTTAAGCATACCAATTTTATAAGCACAGGCTTGACCAGGCATCACAATATAACGCTCAATTTCAGCTTCAACATCACTTTTGGCCATCCCAGCATTCGCCTCCATGTAAGCAATCGCTTGCTCACGAGTCCAACGTCTGTAGTGAATGCCCGTATCAACAACCAAGCGAATGGCTCGGAATAACTCCGCTTGCAGTCGACCTAAATCACCATAAGGATCGTTATGATACAAGCCAAGCTCGGCCATTAGCTGTTCAGAGTAAAGTGCCCATCCTTCGGCAAATACGGTAAATGGCAGCAATTGCCGAAAGGTTGGTAATCCGGTGAGCTCTTGCTGCAAGGCGATTTGGAAATGATGGCCAGGAATACCTTCATGAACTGCAAGAGTTTTCATGCCAAATTTAGGCGTCGCCCTAACATCATAAAGGTTTGCGAAGAAAATACCTGGCCGAGATCCATCAAGTGCAGGCATGTTGTAGTAAGCTCCTGGCGAGGTTTTTTCACTAAACTCAGGCACACGCTGTACATCTAATTCTGCTTTTGGCCGCTTGGAAAAAGCAGGTTCTAATCGGCTATCAATGTCTTTTAAAATCAACTTGTAGTCAGCAAGAATTTGCGCACGACCTTCATCACTATCGGCATATTGCATTTGCGGTTGCTCGGCAAGTGCAGACATCTTTTGGGCAACAGTATCACCTGCTACAGGTGTTGGTAAATTATTAAGGATCCCCATCATCTCGCCCTGGATACGAGCGACCTCAGATACTCCTAGCTGATGAATTTGCTCTGGGGTTAAGTTGGTCGTGGTATGCTCCTTTAGCATGTAAGCGTAGTAAGCATCGCCATTTGGCAGTTTCCAAACACCATCGTCGGTATTTGCGAGCTGTCGTTGCTGCGTTAAGAAATCAACAAGCTGCTGATAACCAGGGACAACAGACTGAACTATTGCTTGCTTGGCATCTTGTAATAGCCGTTCTTTTTCTGGTGCAGAAACTTCAGTCATCGTCGCGAGTTTGTCTTGCAGATGCACATACAACAGCTGTTTATCCGGAGTATCGGTGACAAAAGGAGTTAGTTGCGCGAGCACTTTATCCAGTACAAACTGCGGTGGGATCACGCCCTTTTGCTGCCGGATCTTAAGATCAGCCACAACTTCGGTTAACACCCGCTGGAATTGATTAAGGCGTGCAACATAATATTCTGCATCAGTGACATCATTAATTTGGTGCACAGACAGCATAAACTTTGGCAGTTCCGCTTGTACGCCAAATAACTGATTCACTGGATATTGATGGTAGCGCCATTGTTCACCGTCAGCTTGTTGCGCGAGAAACCACTCAAGCATATCGAAATTTAACTTTTCAGCATTATTCATACCATCTCGAGAATAACTGCGTAATGTTGCCAAATCAGTCTTCAATTTAGCAATTTGCAAATCACTTGCCTGTGCCGAGCGGTCATCTAATTCGCCATTATGACCACGGATCCCCACTGACTCTAAAATACGTAAAGTGCTGAGTAGTTCAGGACTTGCTAGAGCGTATTCTAAAAAAATTCGCTCATAAAACACCCGAATTGAAAAGGGTTTAAACCAAATCGCATTCACGGCAAAACCGGCAATTGCTAAAATCAGCAACAATAGCAGTCGTCCAATCCACTTCATCATTATCATTCCCCTACTTTTTATTTTTATAAAAAACAATGCTTTACTTCTAACTCATCGTACCATATCACCAATCTCGCAATTGCTCAAAAAAAACACACTAAATTCAATGCAAACTGATGCTTTTGTCTCGACTCAATATCTATTAAACTGTCACCCTTCTAGGGTTTATGTCCTTAGGTTGTCCTGTGTAGTTTTGGTAGGAGTCGCACCATGGCAAAAGCCTGTGCCTGTCATATTCTGGTCAAATCCCTGCAGGAAGCAGAACAGTTAAAGCAACAGTTACTCAAAGGAGCTAACTTTGCGCAACTGGCAAAAAAACATTCGTTATGTCCTTCAGGAAAAAAAGGCGGCGATTTAGGCGAGTTTCGACCAGGTCAAATGGTCAAAGCATTCGATGATGTAGTGTTCAAAAAACCGGTATTGGAAATTCATGGTCCAGTGAAAACCCAATTTGGTTTTCATCTGATTAAAACCTTATACCGCGCTTAACTGCCCGGCGTTCACAAGGACCGATATGTCATTTATAGCTTGTCAGTTTGATTCTGAGGCTGCAGAAATCTTAACGATTTTCAATCATGCCATCCTCAACACCACAGCACTTTATGAGTATCAACCACGGACTATGGTCACCATGCAGCAATGGTTTCAAAACAAAGCTGCTGGCAATTTTCCGGTGATTGGTTTGCGAAACTCGGCAGGACAATTAGTAGCATTTGGCAGTTATGGCACATTTCGAGCGTTCCCAGCGTTTAAATACTCAGTCGAACATTCGGTATATGTGCACCCAGATCATCAAGGCCAAGGGTATGGCAGCCAGATTTTAGCTGCGCTGATTGAAGCCGCGACCGCACAACAGTATCACTTGTTAATCGGTGGCATTGATGCCGAAAACAGCGGCAGCATAGCGCTTCATCAGAAATTTGGTTTTGTGCACAGCGGGACTATTAGCCAAGCAGGCTTTAAATTTGGCCGTTGGCTGGATTTAGCGTTTTATCAACTGACACTCTCTACCCCACATATGCCAGTTGATGGCTAACAATCATTCATCACGCTCGAAGCGCGCTTATTGCGCGCGCTTTTTGCCCAATGCTATTGCGCGTAACTTCGATTTTTCAATAGATAACTTGCGGTTGTTCGACAATTTCTTTTTCACTTGCGCTGCTTCGTGTTCTTCGGCCGACTTATGCGTGCCTTTACTTGAGTGGTTAAACCGTGGATCATGCTCATAGCCTGGTATAACCTGCTGAGTAATCACTTGTTTAATCAACAACTCGATTTCTTTAAGCATCCATAAGTCATCTGGAGTTACCAAAGTTACCGCAAGACCAAACTTGCCAGCGCGGCCAGTTCGACCAATCCGATGCACGTAATCTTCAGCCTGATGTGGTAAATCGTAATTCACTACAATCGGTAAATCTTCGATATCTAAACCACGTGCTGCAACATCAGTCGCGACCAAAACCCGTAATTTGCCAGTTTTGAAGTCTTGTAGCACCTTAGTGCGATGACCTTGGCTTTTATCACCATGAATAGCTTGGGCCTCTATGCCATCTTGCTGCAATTGTTTGCTTAGCCTGTCAGCACCAAACTTAGTCCGGCTAAAAATTAGCACCTGTTGCCAATTGCGTTTGCCGATAACTTCAGAAATCAGCTCACGTTTGCGTTGGGAATCGACCCGAAAGGCTAGCTGTTCCACTTGCGCTGAGGCCGAGTTCGCTTTGGCGACCTCAACTAAAACCGGTTCATTGAGCAAAGTATCAGCTAACGCTTTAATATCATTTGAAAATGTTGCAGAGAAAAATAGGGTCTGCCGCTTTTCCGGCAACTTTGCCATAATGCGTTTAATATCGTGAATAAAGCCCATATCGAGCATGCGGTCGGCTTCATCAAGCACTAACACTTCGAGTTGGTACAAACTGATACTCTGCTGATGCAAGTGATCTAACAGCCGTCCTGGTGTAGCAATTAAAATATCTAAACCCAGCGCCGCTTGTTCAAGTTGCGGATTAACCGAAACACCGCCATAAAAGACTGCGGTACGCAGTGGCAAATGTCGCGCATATGCCGCAACGTTATCCGCCACTTGCACAGCAAGTTCACGGGTTGGCGTGAGAATAAGGCATCGAACTTGCTTTGGTTGCAGAGGTTTTGCATGCGCTTGTAGCATTTGCAAAATCGGTAAAGTAAAGGCTGCGGTCTTACCGGTTCCTGTCTGAGCTCCACCGAGAACATCTTTGCCCTGCAAAATCACCGGAATAGTCTTTTGCTGGATGGGCGTTGGTGTTTGGTAGCCCTGTTCAGCAACAGCCGTTAGAATAGCAGGCGCAAGCCCCAGATCGGTAAATAACATAACACCTCAACACGCAGGCCATTTAGCGGCCAAAATCTAAACACAGACGGGAAACGTATTTGACAGACTACAACATCAACCCGCTACCGGCAGAAAATTCGCCGGAGAGTATAGCAGAAGCAAGCTTGGCATCACAGCAGACGTGGTTCGTGTATCTGGTGCGGATGCAAAGTGGTGCTCTCTATGCAGGGATCAGCACAGATCCTGAGCGACGTTTACGCCAACACCAAGGTTTTCTTGTTGGTGGCGCAAAAGCACTGCGCGGCAAAGGTCCGCTAGCTTTAGTCTGGCAGCTTGAAACTGAAAGTAAGAGTCATGCCAGCCGATTGGAATACCAAATCAAGCTGCTGGCAAAAGCGAAAAAAGAAGCGCTGATTAAAGGCCAATGGTCGCTTCCGCAAATCTCTGACATACGCAACTCAAAGCTCGTAATTCGAATGAACAATCTTGAGCCTTTAGCAGTTAAGCCGGAAGTCGAATAGGCAAATTCGTGAAAATCCCTTAAGCTAAGGTTTTTCCGTGGCATTCGAGGGTCAATTGGCAAGCTTTTTCCTGATTTTACTTTATCTTGCGATAGGTGCGCTCTGTAAACGTATCAAACGCTTTGGTCCAGAAACCCCTGCAGTCCTCAATACCTTTGTGTTGTATATTGCTCTGCCTGCACTGATCCTACAGAAAATTCCTTCATTGCATTTTTCTGCAGATTTACTGATACCGGCGTTAGTGCCTTGGCTGTTGTTAGTGATTGTGGTGTTGTTAATTTTAGCTATCAGTCGCTACCTGAAATGGTCTAAAGAAGTGACTGTTGCGCTACTGATAGTGCTGCCACTTGGCAATACTTCCTTTTTGGGGTTCCCGATGATTAGCGCTTTTTTTGGCGATACCTATCTGCCCTACGCGTTAATTTATGATCAAGTGGGCTCGTTTGTAGCCCTTGCGACCTATTCAACCATGCTTGCCGCTGTATACAGTCCAAACCAAACTACGACTAATGCTGGTTGGTCAGCTCGCGCTATGCTGATGAAAATCATCACCTTTCCACCGTTTATTGCGTTAGTCGCTGCCCTGTTAATGCGAGGACTACCTTATCCCTCTTTGTTGCAAAGCTTGATTGATCAGTTAGCCGCGACTTTGGTCCCGCTCATTATGATTGCCGTCGGCTATTCGTTCCAATGGGGATTTGCTGGCGAGCGTTTTTCGCCAATTGCAGTGGGCTTAACGATTAAATTGATGTTGATGCCATTTCTAGTATGGGCAGGTTGTTATAGCTTGGGGCTTTCTGGCAAGGCTGTCGATGTGACTATCTTTGAAGCAGCAATGCCGCCGATGATTTCAGCAGGAGCAATTGCCATCACGGCCGGTTTGGCGCCGCGGATGGTTACAGCACTAGTTGGCTTTGGCTTGATGGCTAGTTTTGTTACCTTACCATTCTGGTATTGGGTACTGCGCTAACTGCCAAGCTAATGCATCCGCCCTGAATGCAGGAATAATAGAAAAACAAATGGCCGCTATTGCGGCCATTTCCATGATAAAGCGTGTATGCGTTCGTCTACAGCTGCTAGCTAGACTCCTTGGCCATCTGCAGCAACTTAGGTAAAAACTCTTTATCCATTTTTGCTAACACAATTTGCTCATCCAACACATCATGTAAGATTTGATCTGTAGTCAGCGGGTTGGCCAACACCACTCGGAAGACCGCGGTCTCTTGGCGTAAATAGCGCTCTGGCGTTAAACGTGTCCGCGAGACAAATGAAATCCCCTCTTCCCGCTGGCGCTTTTGAATAAACTTTGTCAGCCCACTCAATAAATCATTCATTTTTTTCAGTTTTTCTACATCACCAGCGGCTTTGGCTTTATTCATCGCTTGCTGCACTGCCGCCGGTGCGTAGCGATAAGTCAAAAGACAAAGCTCAGGGGCGGTGATTAATTCAAAATCTGGATGTAAATCTATGAGCCCTGCAAAATAACGAGCCTTTTCCAAAGAGCGGTTAATCAGGATCTCATAGCCTTTACGGCCAATCACCTGCAAGCAGGCATGGACCAGCATTGCCATACCAGGACGCGAACCTTCAAGGGTTTGACTACCCAAATCCTTTGAGCCTTTACGCAAAATATATTCGGCGTGATGCTCAATTGCGTGTGCACTCGATGGATGTTTAAACACCACCATCCCTGCGCCCATGGGCACATACATTTGTTTGTGCGCGTCGATGGTCACCGAATCAGCAAGCTCAATGCCTTTTAACAAATAACGATATTTATCAGATAATAAAGTCGCACCACCCCAAGCTGCATCGACGTGGAAATGGCATTGTAATTCGCTAGCTAGTGCCGCTAAATCAGCCAATGGATCGACGTTTCCAGTCTCGGTAGTGCCAGCAACACCAACGATAGCCATCACACGAATAGAACGACTTGCCAAATCTTGGGCGACTTCTCGCATGTGCTCAATGTCGACTTTATTGTGATCATTGGTTTTGACTGGAATAAGCATGTCACGGCCAATACCCAATAAATCAGCAGCTTTTTTCAGGGAGTAATGGCCACGTTCTGATACCAAAATCGCCAGATCTTGGTAACCATAATGGCGCATGGCTCGGAATAAACCTTCTTTAGCCACACCTTTAAAATCGCCATCAGCACGCAATAGACGGTTTCGGGCTATCCAAAGTGCCGTCATGTTGGCAACTGTGCCACCTGAGCAGAAAGCGCCTAACGAATGATTGGCGCTGTGTAACCATTTTTTATAAAAACCTTCACCTTCGCCATAGACTAAATGATGCATCATACCGAGCACTTGTCGTTCAAGCGGGGTGAAGGCTTTTGATGTTTCGATTTTCACCAAGTTTTGGTTAAGCCCGACCATCATTTTTGACAGAGGTAGCACAAAATACGGCAGCGCCGAGGTCATATGACCAATAAAGCTTGGCGCAGCAGTATGCACCGAATGCGCCACCAGCTTTTGCATAATGGTTTCGGCATAATCCGAAACGAAACTCGGCTCAGCTGGGATTTGATAGGCTTGAAAGTCGCGCTCGATTTGCCAAAGGGGCTTTTCGACCGCAACAATGCTCTCCCGCAAAAAACCGGCAAGGTTTTGCGAGATATTTTGTTCAATTATGCTCAGCGTCGAATCAGGCGCTTCAGGCACAGTAAAAATTCGCCATAACGCATCTTCAGATGCTGTGGCCTGACGTTTTAGTTCAGTCATGCAAGTCTCACCGGGTTATCGCAAGCACGTCTTTGCAGTAAGCTGCTGTAGAATTCGTGAATGAAAACAGTAAGTCAAAAGGAGTCCAATGTACTAAATGACTCGGCAAATGTCTTTAAAAAATTCACCACGCTTGTGCAACTGGTCAGATTTGCTGCCCAAGCTTGGTGCATTTGGTGTCGAAATCAACTTCTAAGCCCAGTTCCTTTGCTAATCAGGTGCATGGCGATGGCGAACAACACCGCAATAAAGCCTAGCATTACAGCGTATGCAACCACCATATTCACATCAGAATGCCCTAAGAATCCGTAACGGAAGGCGTTCACCATATACACAATTGGGTTCAAATTTGATAAGCCTTGCCAAAATGGCGGCAATAGGCTCAGTGAATAAAACACCCCACCAAGATAAGTGAGTGGCGTCAGAATAAAGGTCGGAACAATACTGATGTCGTCAAAAGTTTTGGCGTAAACCGCATTGATTAAACCGCCCAGCGAAAATAAGGTCGCGGTTAAAATCACCGTACTCATTATTACCAACAAGTGATGAATCTGGATGTCGACAAAAAATAGGCTCAGCAAAGTGACAATCACCCCAACCAGCATACCTCGGGCCACACCACCACCAACAAAACCTAGCACAATGATGTAATTAGGCACTGGCGCTACCAACAACTCTTCAACGTTGCGTTGAAACTTGGCACTAAAGAAACTAGACGCAACGTTAGCGTATGAATTGGTAATGACCGACATCATGATAAGACCAGGAACAATAAACTCCATGTAACTGAAGCCTTGCATCCGGCCAATTTGTGAACCGATAAGGTTACCAAATATAATAAAATACAGCGTCATGGTGATGGCTGGAGGCACTAAGGTCTGCACCCATATCCGCATAAACCGGTTAGTTTCTTTATTAAGAATACTCGATAAGGCAATCCAGTAATTCTTATTCATGGTTGACGCCCCTGCTCGACTAAACTCACAAACAACTCTTCGAGCCGATTAGCTTTATTTCGCATCGATAACACCTGAATATTTCTTTGGTTTAATTCGGTAAACACCGCATTAATGCCCTGATTTTTCTCGACATCAACTTCAACTGTGACAGCATCAAGCTGACGACAAACAAAACCCGACAAATGGAAGTCAACTTGCGGCGCGGCAAAATCCAAGACAAAAGTCTCTTTGGTTAATTTACTCAGTAACGATTTCATACTGGTATTTTCAATAATGCGCCCCTTGTCAATAATGGCGATATTGCGACAGAGGGATTCAGCTTCTTCCAAATAATGCGTAGTTAAAATAATAGTAACGCCTTGCTGATTGATTTCTTTAAGAAATTCCCACATTGAGCGGCGAAGTTCAATATCAACACCTGCGGTTGGCTCATCTAAAATCAATAGCTTTGGCTCATGCATCAAAGCACGAGCAATCATCAAGCGCCGTTTCATGCCACCAGATAATTCGCGTGAACGAGCGTTACGCTTTTCCCACAAGCCGAGCTGACCTAAATATTTCTCTGCTCGCACCAATGCTAACGATTTCGGTACCCCATAATAACCTGCTTGGTTGACCACAATTTGCAGCACTGTTTCAAACTGGTTGAAGTTGAATTCTTGTGGCACTAGCCCTAACTGACTTTTTGCGGCTTCAAGGTCCGTATCCAGATCAAAATCAAAGACTTTGACCTGACCTGAAGTTTTATTCACCAACGAGCTGATAATGCCGATAGTGGTACTTTTGCCTGCACCATTTGGCCCGAGCAAAGCAAAAAAGTCGCCCTGTTCAACCGTCAAATCGATGCCATTAAGCGCTTTAGTGCCGCTTTTGTAGCTTTTATGTAGATTGGAAATCGTTAGAGCTTGGCTCAAGTTAGTCTCCTGATGATGAAACAGGCGCAGGTGCATAGCCCCAGCGCGGTAACAATTTATTTGGTAATCCCAAATGATCCAATAATCTTGCGACCATAAAATCGATTAAATCATTAATACTGGTCGGCTGATGGTAAAAACCTGGCGATGCCGGCATCACTGTCACTCCGACTTTGGCCAAGGTCAGTAAGTTTTCTAGATGAATAGCGCTTAGCGGTGACTCCCGCGGCACAATAATTAATTGGCCACGCTCTTTAATCACAACATCAGCGGCGCGTTCAATCAAGTTATCACTCATGCCATGAGCAATAGCCGCAACTGTACCCGTTGAGCATGGGCAAATCACCATCGTTTTGGGAGCTGCTGAGCCTGAAGCTACTGGTGAAAACCAATCATCTTTGCCATAGACCGTTATTAAATCGGGGTTGCAGCCTAACATTTCAACCAATTGGGCCTGACATTGTTGGGGGTGACCTGCTAATTTCATTTGGTGCTCAGTGGCGAAGACCACCCGAGCAGCACTGGAAATTAATAAGTGCACTTTCACCTGCTCCGACACCAATACTTGCAACAATCGAAAACCATACATAGCACCTGAAGCACCTGTAAAAGCTAAAGTAACTTCAGAAGGTTTAACCACGCTCATTGAGACTCCCGCGCAACAACTTAAGTCAACGCTACTAGCAATTTATTGTGGATCCCGCCAAAACCGCCGTTACTCATCACCAAAATAGAATCACCAGGTTGCGCTTGTTTTGTGATTAAAGCAACCAAGGCATCGATATCCTGTGACACTTGTGCCTGCGAACCAATTTGCTCCGCGAGCGCTTGTAACGACCAGCCACTATTGGCGGGCTCATATAAAAACACTTTATCAGCGAGCGCTAATGACGCCGGCAGCGCTGCTTTGTGCACGCCCATGCGCATTGTGTTCGACCGCGGCTCTAATACGGCGAGGATCCGTTGTTGGCCCACTTTTGCCCGAAGTCCGGCAAGTGTAGTGGCAATAGCTGTTGGGTGATGAGCAAAATCGTCATAGACTGCGACTTGATTCACTGTGCCCTTGAGCTCCATGCGGCGCTTCGGGGCAACAAACTTTTGCAGCGCAGCAATGCCAACCTCTATAGGGACGCCTGCATGGCGGGCGGCAGCCAACGCCATTAAGCCGTTATCGACACTGTGTTGACCGCAAAGCCCCCAGTTGACAACACCGACCACATTACCTTCAAAGCTCACTTCAAAGGCTGAGCCATCAGCCACTAACAAACGAGCCTGCCACTGCCGCCCCGTTTGCGCTTGCTCACTCCAACACCCCATCGCCAAGGTTTCTGCGATTGCCGGCACTTCTGCTGGTGATAACACCAAACCGTTCCCAGGTACCATGCGCAATAAATGATGGAATTGTCGCTGAATTGCGGCAACATCAGGGAAAATATCAGCGTGGTCATACTCTAAATTATTGATAATTAGCGTTCGTGGCCGGTAATGCACAAATTTACTACGTTTATCAAAAAAGGCGGTGTCATATTCATCAGCTTCGATAACAAAAAACGGCGAATCGCCAAGCCTCGCTGAGACATCAAAATTCTGCGGAATACCGCCAATTAAAAAACCTGGATTTAAACCAGCATCTTCCAAAATCCAAGCCAGCATTGAGGTTGTAGTAGTTTTGCCATGAGTTCCGGCAACAGCCAATACCCAACGGCTTTGCAAAACATGCTCGGCAAGCCATTGGGGGCCTGAAGTGTATGGAATATTGCGATTAAGCACATGCTCAACTGCCGGATTACCGCGTGACATGGCGTTACCAATGATCACCAAGTCTGGCGCAGGGTCTAGCTGTGCAGGGTCATAACCTTGAGTCAAGGTGATGCCAAGTTGTTCCAATTGCGTGCTCATAGGAGGGTAAACATTGGCGTCAGAGCCAGTGACCTGATGCCCCATCGCTTTGGCAATAGCGGCAATACCGCCCATAAAAGTGCCACAAATACCAAGAATATGAAGATGCATCAGCAGATCCTGTTGTCTCAAACGAAAATACAAACGGCATTGTAACAAAACCGACCTTGAACAAAAGCAAATTAAATCACACGGAAAAATGCATTTTTGCGTTTAATTCTTTAAACTGGCGGAGTTAGAGCGCGGGTCACAAGTACCAATAAAAGCGCGGACACCCTACACAAACTGCTAAAAGGAAAAAACCATGCGCCGACTGGCTCCCGTATTACGGCAGGATGGAGTCGATACCGACCTCATTTCGTTAATCAAAACTATTTTAGCCGCCTGTAAAGAAATCTCCTTTCGGGTTGGTCAAGGCGAACTTGCTGGCGTGTTAGGCTCAACCTTGGATGAAAATATTCAAGGTGAAACCCAGAAAAAATTGGATGTTCTGGCTAACGAATTACTGAAAGACATGATTCTGGAAACCGGCATCGTTAAAGCAATCTCTTCTGAAGAGGAAGATTTGCCAGTTGCGGGTAACCCAAGTGGCAAATATTTGGTGACATTTGATCCCCTAGACGGCTCTTCCAATACCGATATTAACAGCCTGATTGGCACCATCTTCTCGATACTACCAGCCAAAGCTGAGTTGGCGGCTGATGACCCAGCGCAATTTTTACAAGCTGGCACAAAACAACTTGCCGCAGGTTACGTATTATACGGTCCATCAACCATGCTGGCGCTAACAACGGGCAGAGGCACTCGTTTATACACCCTTGATAAAACCTACGGTGGCTTTTTGCTCACGCACGAAGAAGTCGCAATCCCAAGCGTCACAGCAGAATTTGCCATTAACATGTCCAATCAACGGCATTGGGAACCGGCAATGCAGCAATATGTGCAAGACTTATTGCTTGGAAAAACCGGTCCTCGTGGCCAAAACTACAATATGCGGTGGATAGCGGCAATGGTCGGTGACGTCCACCGCATTCTATGCCGTGGTGGTATCTTCATGTACCCAACAGATACCAAAGATCCGCAGAAACCATATAAGTTGCGCTTAATGTACGAAGCAAACCCAATGAGTTTTTTAGTAGAACAAGCGGGTGGTTTGAGTACAACTGGCTACGCTCGGATCATGGAGATCGAGCCTACCGATATTCACCAACGCGTTGCGGTAATTTTAGGCTCACGCCATGAAGTAGAAAGCTGTCTGAAATATCACAGCAAGTAAGACCAAAGTCAGCGTGTGAAACCATAGCCATTTTCGTTGCCGTCGTTATAATAGGCGGCATTTATTGACCTTAAGGAATAATCATGAGTCTGAGTCTGGTCCCAGCAGGTAAAAACCTGCCTGATGAAATCAACGTCATCATCGAAATCCCGGCCAATGCCGATCCAATCAAATACGAAGTTGATAAAGACAGCGGTACTGTTTGGGTTGACCGTTTTATGTCAACACCAATGTTCTACCCATGTAACTATGGTTTTGTGAACCATACTTTATCATTAGATGGTGACCCAGTTGACGTTTTAGTACCAACACCATACCCATTAGTGCCAGGTGCAGTGATCCGTTGCCGTCCAGTTGCTGTGTTAAAAATGGCTGACGAAGCTGGTGAAGATGCAAAAGTATTGGCAGTTCCGGTAAGCAAACTGACTAAAATTTATGACCACATCCAAGACATCAATGACGTACCAGAACTGTTAAAGCAACAGATCCAACATTTCTTTGAGCGTTACAAAGAATTGGAACCTGGTAAGTGGGTTAAAGTGATTGGTTGGGGCGATAAAGCAGAAGCTAAAGCTGAAATCAGCACTTCTTATGAGCGCGCTCAAGCCAAATAAGCAATTTGTAGCCGCTTAAAGGGATAAAGGCACAATGCCTCGACTTTTAAAGTAAAAGGCACAGAATATGTTACTTAAAAAATGCCAGCGATATCGCTGGCATTTTTGTTATACAAACTTGATCGATTCACTCAGACCCAACGTTTAGTTATTTAAACGGCTTTAAAATCAAATTCGTTTTTAACTATTGGAATATTTCCCTTGTCACTAAAGTGATTAACGAACAAGAAAGCATCGACGAAAATCTTAAATTATGTCCCGTAAAATAAACCAATTCGCCATAATTCTGATGCTAGGCTATTATTTATATTCATTTTTTTAGTGATTTGGCCGATATAACTCTGCAGTTTTCGATTTTGCTGTCTATACTAGCCGTTAAAGTATAAATATTCGTTTAAGTAGAACGACATCAACCACACAGGGGTAACCGCGTATGGAATTTTTGCAACGCCTTTCGATTGCGAAAAAGATTTATTTAATTCCCTTCATTGGCACTGTGACCTTTCTTATTTATTTGGTCATGGCAACAACAACTGCCTTAGGAAATTCAAAAACCTTAAAAAATACTCGAGATATCCAATTTCCAGTTTTACAAACTAGTGAAAGTGCGTTGGTTTCGCTGGAACGAGTGAAAGAAGCCTTGGCTGGAGCCGTCACGACTGGTGATGAGGAGGCGTTAAAAAATGCTGATGCGCTTGCCGAACAGCTTAAGAAACAACTGGGTGAAATTGGTAAATTGGATTCAGATTTAAACCGAGAAATTTCACCGATTATCAAAACCTTTGACGATTATTATGCGGTAGCTTTCCAAGTGTCCAAAGAGATGGTCAGTAACACTGCAGATATGGCAACCATTGGCGCTCGTTCACAAAAAATGAATGCCGATTATGAAAATACCGTGAAAAAACTGACCAGCTTTAGAGATATTGAGCTGAAGAATTTCAAAGAGGCTATTGAAGAAGCAAGTAGCGCAGCAAGTTCATTAATTACTGTTGGCGTTATAATGGGTCTGTTCATTACTTGTGCTCTGTTTGGTTCTGCAGTAATTGTAGTGAATGGTATTAAGAGCAGCCTGTTAAGTATCATCCATTCACTCAAAGACTTAGCCAAAGAAGATGGTGATTTAACTGTTCGCATTGAAACTAAATCTAAAGATGAACTTGGCGATCTGGCGTTTTGGTTCAACTCCTTCATGGAAAAATTGCAAGGTGTGGTGAAAGAGATAGTAAACACTGCGCTCCCCCTTTCTTCTCTGGCGCGTGATCTTAATCAGCTGACCGAGGACACCAACAGAACCATTTCAATTCAACGCCAAGCAGCTGAACAAGCGAAATATGCAGTTGAAGACATGAGCACAAGCGTGATTGCAGAAGCAAGTAGCGCAAATGAAGCATCTTCTGCAGCGAACGATTCGAATATCGCAGCAGATCGTGGTCAGCAGACTGTAGGCATCACCGTAAATAATATCCGCCAACTGGCAACTAACGTACAAGAAGCCTCACAAGTAATTTTAAAACTTGAAACAGATGCCAACCAAGTCGGTGCTGTGCTTGACGTGATTAAAGGCATTGCAGAACAAACCAACTTATTAGCACTTAACGCCGCGATCGAAGCTGCTCGTGCTGGTGAACAAGGTCGTGGTTTCGCGGTGGTTGCCGATGAAGTTAGGACTCTGGCATCAAGAACACAAAAATCTACCGAAGAAATTCAGAAGACTATTGAACAGTTACAATCCGCTGCGCGCTCGGCTGTACAAAAGATGCAGCAAAGTACCGTACAAGCAGATCAAAGCGTATCTTCTGCCAACCAAGCGGGTGATTCACTGCAAGCAATCACGACTAGTATTCGTCGCATTCGCGAGATGAACCAACACATCGCAGTCGCCACTGAAGAACAACAAGGCATGGCAAGCACTATTGTGAATCACGTGCAGGAAATCGTTCGACACACTGAACATAGCTCACAAAGTTCAGGTCATATTGCAAAAGCAAGCCGTGAACTGGCGAACTTGGCTCAGAACTTGGAAAACATTGCTCGCTTATTCCGTGTTTAATGAGATTCAGTAAGAACTTCAAAACACAGAGATGTGTTTAGCTAAAAGACCGCCAAATGGCGGTCTTTTCTTGTCTAAAGTTTGGTGGGTGGACTCGAAAGAAGATAAATAGCTACAAATGCAAGACGTGCTGCCATTGAACACTACTTGGCTCGTAAATATCTAAAATAAAGCCAGCCATGAGAATTGGACACAAAAAAAGCCGGTTGCAATAACCGGCTTGTCATTTGACTAGATTTAAACTTTTAATCCTTGGCTTTGCTTTGCGCCAAAAAATTAAGAAGTGCTGGCGTTGGCATCGGTTTAGCGTATAAGAAACCTTGCACTTCGTCACATCCCATTGCTTTTACTGCCTGCGCTTGTTCTGCAGTTTCAATCCCTTCGGCAATAGTTGCTAAACCAAGCCTTTTGCCTAAATTCACGATTGTCTCGGCAATGACTGCGCCATTGGGTTTAGCAAAATCTCGAATAAACGCCCTATCCACTTTGATGCGATCTAGAGGCAGCTGTTGCAGATAACTTAAGCTGGAAAAACCAATGCCAAAATCATCAATTGCCACTTTGATCCCGTGTGATTTCAGTCGATTCAACGATGCAATCACCATTTTCGGGTCATCCATAACAACCGATTCAGTAATTTCAAGCTCCAACATCTGCGGATCTATCTTGTAACGTTCAACACAATCGATAACAGACTGAACAAATAGTGGATTCCTAAACTGTGGCATCGAAACATTGACTGCGATTCTCATGCGCTCGTAGCCTTGCGCTTCTAGTGATTTAATTTGTAGACATGCCTGCTGAATTACCCAAGCCCCAATCTCTACAATTAATCCAGAATACTCAGCAAGTGGGATGAATACTGCTGGGGAAATAAAATTGCCATTGGCAGTTGGCCAACGCAACAAAGCTTCCATACCGATGACTTTGTTGGTATCGAGCGCAATTTGGGGCTGATACCACAATTGCAGTTTATCAAGGCTGAAGTCTAATCGAAGCTGTCGCAGTAAACTTAACCGCTCAGCCATCTGATCTTCCATCTCTACACTGTAAAATTCAAAATTTTGCGAAACGTGTTTCTTCGCACGGTTAAGTGCGATGTAGACGTGCTTCAAAATGCCAAGACCTTGTCGAACGCTATCTTTCAAACGGCAAAAGCCCATGGTGGCATTGATTTGTAGTGAATGCTCAGATGCTTGGAATGGCTGTGCAAATAGACAATTAATGGCTGCAGGGGTCAGGATGTGCTCGGGGCCAATCAACCCAAAAACGTCAGCACCAATACGGCCAATCTGAGCTGTCTCACCAAAGGCCTCAACCAACCTACGGGTTACTGAGATAAGTAATTCATTACCCACTTCTTGACCTAAACCATCATTGACATCTGAAAAATGGTCGATATCGATTAATACCGCAACGTTATCGGCAGGATCTAATCGCTGAGTCTCCTGTAATAACTGGGTGAACTCATTTCTATTTGGTGTTTTGGTTAACGGATCTATATAGGCTGCATGTTTTAACTGTTGGAATAAAGTAACGTTTTCATAGCCAATCGAAATATTACTTAGAAATACTTCGATTAATTGACGATCGAAATCCTCGATAGGACGATTACTCTCGATATAAACAGCAGCACAGTTGTCGGCATTTCCTAAATACAAAACGGTATCAAAGGCTGTAAAAATATGACGTTTTTGGTGCAAACATTGCAATATTTGTTGAATAATTCGAGGGTTATTCAAGCGTTCCAATTTGCATTTAATGTATGGTGCATAATGCCCCGCTGCGCCCAAAACATACACATTTTCGCTTGCAGAGCCATCATCTTCAATTTGTGCACAGAGCACACCTTCCGCATGAAGCCCAATCAGCGAAGAAATTTGCGTAACCACGCCTTCAGAAAACTCATGCAAAGAATGCTGCTCAAGCAGGTTTGAACCAGCATTGATAATTTTCTGTAAGCCCAGCCGATTTTGGTTAATAGTACGAATTTGCTGGTAAGAACGTATTGAAGAAATTATCGAGGTTACTAATTTACTACGGGTTAGTTCAGTTTTTGTTTTGTAATCGTTGATGTCATATTCTTTTATGACACTCTCTTCTGGGGCATAACCAGGTTGACCAGTGCGTAATACAATACGAACTTCGTCCATACCAAGTTGCTCGCGGATCTGTTGAACAACTAAGAGGCCTGCGTCATCAGACTCCATCACGACATCGAGCAAAATAACCGCGATATGCCGATTTTTCTTTAAAAAATCAATTGCAGCTTTTCCAGAATAAGCATGGTGAAAAACTAGCTTACGCCCCAGCACCAGCAAATCACTTAATGCCAAACGGGTGACTGTATGGATCTCTTCGTCGTCATCAACAATTAATAGATGCCATTCGCCAGTCACCTGCGGTAGTGGTTCTACTGAGGTTTCATCTTCTGCTAGAAACAGAAATTCTTCATCTGTTACTTTTGACACCATTATACGACCTTATCCATAGAGTCCTGATTACTTGCAACATGCAATTATTGGCACATACGATGCGATTTTATGCCAATAACGGTCCATTAGAGTGCATCTATTTAATAATCTGCATAACTTAATACACTATACGCTTACGCATAAATTGCAATCATTTTTGCTGGTGATTGCTGATAATTCAAATTCAAAAAACGTGTTTTGTACGGTAAGTTGAACACAAAAAAATCTAGGGACTTGCTAACTACTGAACTTCAACTTAGAGTTTGCAAGATAGTTACAATAGAGGTCAAAATGACAAAGATCCAATCCTTATCCGGCCACCAGCGCCTGTTACAGTTGGCTCGCCGGCAATTAGGACATGCAGTACGCAGCCACGTATCCACCGAGCCCCAGGTAGATCAAGTACATTTAAGTGGCAAAGAGCCAAAGCAAATACAAGAGCATATCGTTGAAAAATCAACTGAGACAGAAGTCGCAGATAGCTTATTATTGCGTGCTCAACGCCGCGCACAAATGAAATTGGAGCGGCAACAATTCAACTTAGAGCGGGTGTTATTATTAGCCCAAGAATTCTGTACTGATCAGATTGTTGCGAATGAAATAGACCCTGATTGGTTTCATCAATTTAGTGAATTAGTGCAAGATATTTCCACCCATAGCATGCAAAAACTCTGGGCAAAGATTTTGGCCGGAGAAATCTCTCAACCAGGTAGTTTTTCTTTTAAAACCCTGATGTTACTTCGGCAAATGAGCTTTAAAGATGCACAATCGTTACAAGCAGCTGCGTCACTGAGCTGCCGAAACAAATCGGCAGAACCAAGTCACATCTATTTTGGCTATGTGCAACGAGGTTCATTTTGGCGCTGGATCCGTGGTAAAAATCGCGGAATGTTAAACCTCAGCCAATTTGGTTTAACTTATCCGCAAATCTTAAATTTAATGGATTTAGGATTATTGCATCAATCGGAAATCGAAAGTGGCGAACTAATCAAAGGTAAACCATTTCAGTGGTTATACCATCAACAATGCTTAGAGGGGATTGTTCAGCACCACGGTATTGTTTTGCAATATTACAAATTCACAGCAACTGGCGCTGAACTACTACCATTGTTAAGCAGCAGTCCCCAGCCCCTATATAGCCAAGCCTTACAAACACTTCTCAATGAGGTGGTAACGTTTGCCCCTCAGGCTTAATTCGAGTCAAGATGTGGGCAATTTTCTTTGCGTCCAAAGGCTTAATTAATACGTCGTCCATCCCCGCCAATTTGAAGCTGACCATCTCATCTTGCATAGCATGGGCGGTAAAAGCGAGAATTAGGGTATGTTGATGATGGCGTAACTGCCTGATCCGTTTAGTCACCTCAGTCCCTGGCAAATCTGGCAACTGAATATCCATCAAGATTAATTGGTAACGGCTATGCGTTGCCATTTTAATTGCCTCTGCACCTGTCGTTGCAATATCAATGCTTAAACCCTGCCCCGACAGAACAGTTCGTACAAAACTTAAATTTGTCGGATTATCATCGACAACCAGCAATTGTTGACTACGGATGTCAGGCTGCTCTGCCAAACCTCGGACAATTTGTTCCAGCAGCATTGGACGACTCAGTAGGGTAAGTTCAAGTTCTAAACGCAATTTACCCGCGAGTTGTGGATTTGCGAAACATAACAAGGTGTAGCGTTGGTCCATCTGCTTTAGCAACTCAATCTGCTCATCATTTACATTAAAATCATCAGGAAGAATCAAAATCAAAAGATCAACTAATCGAGTTTTTAACTCTTTCGTTAATTCCTCCATAGAGTTCGCCGCCATCACTTGCTCGCCGAGTGCTAATAACGACTGCTTGTAGATTTGATAGCAGCATTCCTCACCCGCATAAACACCGATACTGTGAAATGACTTTGCAGAATTCAGTTTCTGCATTGCAATAGGCAAACGCAATTCGATATGCGTCCCCAGCCCTTCTAATGATTCAATCTGATAAAAACATCCCAAATTATTAATCAATTCTTTAAGCAGCATCGGATCTAGGCTTTGCCAACAGACCTCACGTGGAGCTGGCGAATTAACTCGCCACGCCTCGGGTAAATTATCCCCCTCATAGCGGATTTGAATTTTAAGCATTCGATTCGGTGATTCGTTGACGCGGTAACTTAGCAAAATGTCACCAAACCCCAAACTAGCAGCACATTGACGAAGCATTAAGGTAACTAACAACGTTAAAGCATGTTGGTCAAACTGTAACTGAGTTTGATATGCGTGCGGATCTTCATCGTAAACTAACCGGATCCCTGCAGGCATTAAATTTTGCCATGCAGTGTGGCCTTGCAGCAGCCACTGTGGCGCTGTCATTGCCTGCGGATTTGCTTGGTAGCTTTGAGAACTTAGTTCACCGAAGGTTTTGATTGATGCAACTTTCAGTTGCAACTCAGCTTCGCTCATCTGCTGTGCACGACTAGACAATTGTTGCCAAAAATAAAAAGACTGCTGCAATTGCTGATATTGCGCTATGTGGGCATCACGTTCTAAACCCACTTTATTTAACTCCTGTTCGGCACTTTGCTGACTTTGCATAAACTTTACTGAATCCAGAGCGTGGCGCTGCTGAAGCTCAGCTAATTGGGCTTGCAATTGTTGGAATGATTTGCGAATGGCAAAAAATAAAGGTGGTGTCTCCCTGTCTGTTTCAGAAAAATGAGCTGCAGCATCAACGACTTGTTGCCATCGTAAGAATAAAGCTAACGAAGTTAAGCCAAGTAATAAGATCAAAATCAGCCACGGCAAAAATGGCAACATGACAGATTGCTCAGGCCATACCCCTTGCATAACAACTAAATGTTTATTACTAAGATTTGGGGGGGCTGGGATAACCAATTGCCAATGGGCGCCATGTTGACTGAAATCAGAAATCAGTTCGGTTGGAACTTGAGAGTGATTACCAATACTCAATAAAATTTTCTTAGAGGTATCAATCAACTGAATAGATTCTACCGGTACTGGAGCATACTCAAGCAACGCCTGCAATTCGGCGCTAGCATCGCTACTCGCATCACGTCCAACCGAGGCTATAACGACCAAATTAGCGTATTGTTCGAGCTGTTGCTGCTGCGCCCGCATAAAAAGTTGATGCTGTAAAAGCCAAGCACAAGCACCAGCGATGAGAATTGCCAACACTAAACTGAGCGAGGCAAGCAACGCAGAATATTTTTTCATGAGCAGTAACCAAGATTGTCTTAGCGCTCAATATAATGAGAGGCGAAGCGACTTACAAGTCTATGAAACTTGTTACAAATATCTAGCCGGTAAACTTTAATTAACATAAAGCAACCGGCTTTGGACTAACTAAAATTAGAAATCAACTTCGACCGCCAAGAACGCACCATCAGCAAGCAGTTTTGCATCGATATCGTCTTGATCTTGTAAATCAAGGTCAAATTTTTGGAAACCCAGTTTTAAAGCAACACTTATCACTTCAGCATCAATAACATCGTACGCAAGGCCTGCGCGGGCATCAAATAAAGAGTTATCACTGTAACTCACATAATTTCCCGTAAAAAATACACTGGCAGCAGTGGCTGGTATGCCGACATTTGCATTCCAATACAACATTGGCAACGGTACGGAGATATCTGCGCTAGCAGTATTTGAAGCCGTGCTGGCCATAAGATCAGCATTGATAAACCGCGCGCTAACGCCCAAATCGAAGCTCACTAAATCGTTATCTAGTAGCTCGTAATACAAGGTGGCATCGGTATAAGATAACTCTAGTTGATTTTTCAACGTTGTACCTTTTGTAAAGGCTACACCATCTAAGCGCCAATCTGCGGTCAACGTCGTCGAACCATCAAAATCTAAACTTTGACGACGTAAAGCCAAATTCGGCAACATTGGGATTGGATGTTCCAAGGCAACATAAAAAGCCTTGGCGTTTTTATCAGAACCGTTTAATGACTGAGCAATACCGTTATCACCAGCGCGAAGCGTTGGATCCGCTTGCCACATTTCAACCCCCGCAGTCACTCCTGCCACATCAGCTTGAACTTGCACTGCGGTGCTGAGTGCCATTACAGCCATCAAATATTTTAACTTCATTACTTTACCCTTTTGACAATAAATCCGAGAGATCAATCAGTGCAGCATTGGCACGAGAGATATAATTCGCCATAACTAAACTATGATTAGCCATCAAGCCAAAACCGCTACCATTTAACACCATCGGCGACCAGACGGTTTGCTGAGTTGATTCTAATTCTCTAATAATTTGCTGCAAACTGACAGTCGCATTTTTACGTTCAAGTACATCTGCGAAATCAATTTCTACCGCTTTTAAAAAATGCAGCAATGCCCATGCGGCTCCGCGCGCTTCATAAAACTCATCATCTATTTTTAACCAACTCGTTTTCAACAAATACGCTTCTGGCGATAATGTTGATTGACGAGCAGAAATATCCCCTGCTAAATCTGTGTTTAATCGATCTTGCCCAACACTTGCACTTAAGCGTTGACTGTAACTGCCTAAACGCTTTTCCACAGCCAACAACCATTCACGCAAGTTGTCAGCACGAGCATAGAATTGGTGCTCGTTATTGTTAGGATCAGACAAGGCTTTTCGATAAATTCGCAGTAATTTTAATGCATCTTGGTATTCAGATTCAGGGGAAGGCACCGCCCAGCTTCGGTAGTCGATATTAAATTTCGGTTGAACCTGCTTGAGCAGTTCATTCTCAAGTGATTGCGATTGCGATCGACTGAAATCTCTGCGCATTGCCAATGATAAGTCACGGATCATTTCCAAGGCTCCGAGTTCCCATGCGGGCATATTATCCATTAGCACAAATGGTGGCGCTATATCATTTGCCATGAAGCCGCCAGGCTTTGAAATCAAGCTTTCAGTGACAAATATCAGTGTGTCAGTTGTGGCATAGCCAACTACAGGTTTCCCATTCGGAGCAGTTTTAGCAACTAGGTCTCGGACTTCAAAGATATCAGGTTCATGACTAAACCATATTGAGATTGCCCAACCTATAAAGACTGTGACACCAGCAACAACTATTGCTAAACGAAACATTTGCATGTTGACTCCTTGTTATTTTTTGGGAACCGCAACCACATTCGTTGTATAGGTCTGAACAGAACCATCTGACCAATGTAAATCGACGGAGACCTCTTGGTCTAATTGCAAAGTGGTTACCGGTCTGAACATCATTAAATGCAGGCCACCGGGTTGAAGTTTTACCGAAGCTCCTGCAGCAATCGAGATCTCGGGCAAGCGTTGCATTTGCATCATGCCATCAACCATTTTGTGATTATGCAGTTCAATGTTTGCAAATTGCTTGCTAGTTGCTTTTAACAAGCGGATGTCTTGAGATTCGGTATTTTTGATCGTTAAATAACCAACACTGACAGTGCGCCCAGGTAGCGGCTGACGCACTGCAGTATCAGTAATTTGCAGCTCGGCAGCGTTTATGCTCCCCACAACCGCAGCAACAATAAATATGAAAGGTTTAAGCATTGTTGACTCCATAAGTTTCGCCATCAATGTTACACCTAAGCGATGGTTTTGTCAGAGTTCATATCGCGAAGGCAGGAGTAATCCAGCTGCGATGTACGCCAAGAAGGTTAAGCCTGGGAATACAAACAATAACAAGACCGCAACAGTTCGCACCGCCCAGATTGAATGTCCATAATAAGCTGCAAAGCCTGAACACACACCGAAAATTTTGCGATTCGCTTTGTTGCAGAACCAGCTGTAATGAGAGTTTCTGTTCATAATTGCCTCCTGTGGCAGTGTGTTTTTGAAATACAACTTGAATCAATCAAAAGCCATGCCAACAAATACAATTCATAACACATTGTTTTTAAAAGGCTTTAAATGATGAGCCGTTTTTCATAATTTAATTTTTGATGATTATTCACTTATTGGTCTGTTTCGCTATTTTTTAGTCAGTTGTTTGGGTGGGTAAGTCATATCCCAAGTGGCATCAACGTTTGGCAATTTAATCAACACCCACATCATTGGAAAATTAAACAAGCCCGCTCAATAAAATTAAGAAACATGGGCACCACTATTTATAAGTGGCAATCGAATAATAAGCAGAAAGGACTGCAATCAGATGTGAGATATAAAGTGAACTGTCTATTTGAGTTTAACGAGCAGGAAAAAACAACCCAGTACTACGATACCTGGGTTGTTACGGGAATACCTATTGGTGGAAAAAGCCAGCCCCAAACGACAGAGACTACAGCAACACTTGCGACTGGCAATAAAAACAACACAAACAAACTAGATGAAGCAATCAACATGCAAGGCCCCTTATTTCGCGGCTTGCTGATTTTCAACTTCTGCTTGGGCAACATCTTTAGCAACAGTCGATGCTGAACTGACAAATTCAGCAGCAGCAGCACTTAATGACTCGCCAAGCTCAGTTTGTAAATCACTTGTCATTTCGATCACTTGCGCGCTAATGGTTGACGCTAATGAATTAGTTAAGTCAACCAAAGGTTCAGCGGCCATTGAAGGCGAAGCAACAGTCATCATGGCAACAGCAATTAGAGTTGTTTTTAAAGTTTTCATAGTTCACCTCAGTTAATTAGGAATTTATCAGAACGACATATTCCTTATTTCAATTGCTGTGCCAACTAGAAAACCAAATATAAACCTTTGATTTTTAATGAATTAATTAGATTGGGTAAATTCATTCTATACGAAACGGATTCAATAAAAACCAAAAAGTGATGAATTTCACCACTTTTTGGTTTATCTACTATTCGGGTACTTTGGCGAGGGCAGCCAACATAACTTCTGGTCCACTGGTAGCTAAATGGCCAACTTCACTTAAATGGCGCCGCCATTGCCGGGCTCCAGTAACCCCTTGAAAAATACCGAGCATATGACGAGCAATATGCCAAAATCTGGCGCCCTGCTGCATTTGTTGCTCGATATATGGCAGCATGTCGCGCACAACTTGATGGGGCGTTGGTACTTGGCGGCTATCTCCATAAATTGCAGCATCAACTTGCGCCAATAATAATGGATTTGTATAAGCTTCTCGCCCGACCATTACACCGTCAACATGTTGCAAATGAGTCAAACAATCAGCCAAGGTTTTAACTCCGCCATTTATTGCGATTTGTAAATGCGGAAAATCTTGTTTCAACTGATACACTCGAGGGTAATCTAAAGGTGGAATTTCACGATTCTCTTTTGGACTTAATCCAGAAAGCCACGCTTTTCTTGCATGAACAATAAAATCCTGACAGCCGGCTTCAGCGATGACACCCACAAAATCGACTAAAAACTGATAACTATCTTGCTCATCAATCCCAATCCGTGTTTTCACTGTTATTGGAATATCTACAACGGCACGCATAGCTTGAACACAGTCGGCTACAAGTTTCGGCTGCGCCATTAGACAAGCGCCAAACATACCATTTTGCACGCGGTCTGACGGACAACCGACATTGATATTGATGGCGTCATATCCACGCTGTTGACACATCAAAGCGCTTTTGGCCATGGCCTCTGGATCAGACCCACCTAATTGAACGACAACAGGATGTTCTTCTTCGTTAAAAGCTAAATAATCACCTTGGCCATAAATCAGTGCTCCTGTGGTTATCATTTCTGTATACAACACAGCATGCTGACTGAGCTGACGATGAAAATAACGACAATGACGGTCGGTCCAATCCAGCATAGGGGCAATTGAAAATTTATGATTCACGGTATCCTCCAAAATTTAGTCGGATATTTTACCCTTAACACAATCAATTTTCTGTGATTTTGTCCACTCAGAGCATAAGTTTTCTATGATACACTGACTTGGCTAGCATTAAGATAAGGTTCGTCAGTTATGTCTACCGAAACGCTTGTACAACGCGCTCGACAAATTTGTGAGTTAAATGGTGCTCGATTTACCTCAATTCGTGAGAAAGTTTTCCGTCTGTTGGCTAATACCCATGCAGGAGTCGGCGCTTACGAACTGCTTGAGCAATTAAAAGCTACCGAGCCTGCCGCCAAGCCAGCGACAATTTATCGTGCCTTAGAGTTTCTGACCGAACAAGGATTTATCCATAAAATTGAGTCAAGCAATGCTTTTTTACTATGTCACCATTTTGAACATCAGCATCCAGCTCAGCTACTGATCTGTCAAAAATGTGGGCATGTTGAAGAGTTACACTCCGCGGTTTTACACACTGAATTTACCGCCTTGGCCGTCGAAAAAGGCTTTGTTATCAAACAGCAGACCATCGAAGCCAGAGGAATTTGCAAAAAATGTCTTGGATGTGGCCCCGACTGTCAAAATCATAGTTGATTTGCTGCTGAATTTGGATTAAAACTCTTATATCGCGTACGAAAACACCGAAACTATCTCAAAAACAAAGAGCTAGACTTGTTTATTCTGAAAATTCTGCCTAACCTTACCAACAAGGTCTGAAGCAGCGACGCAAAACGAAACAGTGGGTCTATTAAATGAATGTTGAGTACGTAAATCCATTTTTGTCTTCCTTGGTCAATGTGTTAAGTACAATGGCAAACACAACAATTGTGCCAGGCCAGCCACGCATTAAAAAAGATGAAATTGCACGAGGTGATGTCTCGGGTTTGATCGGGATGATAGGCCCGCAAACTAAAGGTTCCTTTTCTGTTAGTTTTGAGGAAAGCTTAGCGCTGGAAATTATGTTCCGGATGCTAGGCGAGCGCCCGAAAACTATCAATGAAGAAGTTACGGACATGGTCGGTGAAATAACAAATATGGTCACCGGTGGTGCAAAACGCATCCTAGGCGAGAAAGGCTATGAATTCAGCATGGCAACACCAGTTGTTGTTTCTGGTAAAGGCCATACCATCACTCATAAATGTGACGGTCCGAAAATTCTGATGCCATTCGATTCAGATTTTGGCAAAGTACATATTGAAGTAAGTTTTGATAATCAGGGCGGCGGTTAACCTTAACCGACTGCCAATACAAAAAGCCGGACTAGTCCGGCTTTTTGTATTGAGCTGATTAAATAAACTAATCACTGATATAACGGAACTGGACGCGACTAGTAATGTTACACAGCAATTCATAGGGAATTGTTTGCACTAGTTCTGCAATCTCTTCAACCGGAAGTTGTTCTCCCCACAGCACAACCTGAGCACCATGTTCAATATCCGCGTCGCCAATATCGACAGTAGTCATATCCATCGAAACTCGCCCCACTATCGGATAACGCGTCCCGTTAATCAACACAGGCGTACCACATGGTGCATTCCTTGGATACCCATCACCATAACCAATTGCGACGATCGCCAGCCTTGTATCACGAGGCGCGATCCAAGTCGCTCCGTAACCAACCGCTTCGCCTTTTTTCACTGGACGTACAGCAATCACTGAACTGGAAAAAGTCATCATTGGCCGCAGTCTATGCTGCGTAGCTCTTCCTGCCGTCATTGGTGAAACACCATATAGCGCAAGCCCTGGTCTTATCCAGTCGCCATGGCTCTGTGGCCACCCGACAACCCCTGCAGAATTTGCAATGCTAATCTCGCCACGTGCATCACCAATGGTTTGCTTAAACAACGCAAGTTGTTGCAATGTAGCCGGATGATCAGGTTCATCAGCACAAGCAAAATGGGTCATCAAACGCATCGGCTGCAAAACATTTGGGCTCTCGCTAAGCTTCTTATAAATCTCAGCAAAGTCTTCAGGGGCTAGCCCTAGACGGTGCATGCCGCTATCGACCTTTAGCCAAACATGAATAGGTGACTCTAATTCAGCTTTAAGCAAAGCTTCTACTTGGGCAACATGATGCACCACGACTTGTAAATTTGAAGCGACAATTTGCGACAACTCGTCGGCATGAAAAAAGCCTTCAAGTAACACGATCGGTTTAACAATACCGCCAGCTCGCAGCATCAGTGCTTCATCTATCCGAGCCACGCCAAACGCATGTGCGTCTTTGAGCTGCGCCGCGACGGCTAATAAACCATGGCCGTATGCGTTCGCTTTCAACACCGCCAAAATTTTACAGTTTGGCGCTAATTCTCGAATAATTTGTACATTATGCAACAGCGCAGAAGTATTGATCTGCGCTAATGGTCGACGACTCATTAATACTCGTCCTCAAATTTCGCGGTGCCAGCATAGTTATCAAAGCGCGAATAACGGCCATGGAAAGTCAAACGGATCCGGCCAATTGGGCCGTTACGCTGCTTACCAATGATAACCTCTGCCGTACCTTTATCTGGACTATCTTCGTGATAAACCTCATCACGGTAAATAAACATAATTAAATCGGCATCCTGCTCTATAGAGCCCGATTCCCGCAAATCTGAGTTCACTGGACGTTTATCCGCGCGTTGTTCCAACGACCGGTTAAGCTGAGATAACGCGACAACAGGGACTTTTAACTCTTTTGCTAAGGCTTTTAAAGAGCGGGAAATCTCTGCTATCTCCAATGTCCGGTTATCGGAAAGACCGGGCACCGTCATCAATTGCAAATAGTCGACCATGATCATCGACAAACCGCCATGCTCGCGCGCGACTCGGCGAGCACGAGAGCGAACTTCGGTTGGAGTCAATCCTGAGGCATCATCAATATACATTTTGCCTTTAGCATTCAACAGCTCAATCGCTGAAGATAACCGTGCCCAATCTTCATCATCAAGCTGACCTGTACGCACCTTGGTTTGATCGATTCGGCCAAGCGATGCCAACATACGCATCATAATTTGTTCTGAAGGCATCTCAAGACTGAAGATAAGAACTGGCTTATCGCTACTAATGGCGGCATGTTCGCAGAGGTTCATCGCAAATGTTGTTTTACCCATCGAAGGTCGCGCAGCAACGATAATTAGATCTGATGGCTGCATACCGTTGGTCATTTTGTCGAGATCATGATAACCGGTCGAAACGCCTGTGATACCGCCATTACTTGGATTTCGAAATAAGGTATCAATTTTATCGATAGTTTTCGCGAGGATACTATTGATTGGCTCAGGGCCTTCATTGGCATTGGCCCGTTGTTCGGCAATCTTAAAAACTTTGGTTTCGGCAAAATCCAGTAGTTCAGCACTGTTACGTCCTTGCGGATCGTAGCCAGCATCAGCAATGTCATGAGCAACAGAAATCATATCCCGCACAACAGCGCGCTCTCGAACAATGTCGGCATAAGCAAGAATATTGGCAGCACTTGGGGTGTTTTTGGCGATTTCACCTAAATAGGCAAAGCCACCAACATCATCAAGTTGTTGATTACGCTCTAACCATTCAGAAACAGTAATTAAATCAATCGGCGAGTTCGCCTCAGCGATTTTGCTCATGGCTGAAAAAATGTAGCGGTGTGAACGCAGATAGAAATCTTGCTCGACAACTTTTTCAGCGACTTTGTCCCAAGCGTTATTGTCCAACATCAGGCCACCGAGTACCGACTGCTCAGCTTCAATAGAGTGCGGCGGCATTTTCACGGCGGCAACTTGGCTGTCTTTTTGGTAACTGTCTTTCTGATACTTATCTTTTTGATACTTATCTTGAGAGTATTTTTCTTTTGGATTAGCCATAACACCAATATTTAAATGCGAGCAAATAAGCTCGAAGAGGAATGCGCATAGACTAGCATTTTTCCGAACTAGGATCAGTCAGAAATGATTTATGTTTTCAGAATTTTTTAGCGAATGGGTCTTGCAGAAATTAACGACGAGCAGAGGTAAAGATGGCACAGTGGCGATGCCACTGTGCCTTCAGGCAATTAAGCCTCAGCAACAACAACCAGTTTAACGGTTGCAGTAACTTCAGCGTGTAATTGCAGCGCGATATCAAATGTACCAACGTCACGCAGAGTGCCGTTTGGTAATTTAACTTCAGCTTTAGTTACAGCTACACCGGCTTCAGTGATTGCATCAGCAATGTCACGAGTACCGATTGAACCGAACAATTTGCCTTCGTCACCAGCTTTAGCAGCGATAGTTACTTCGCCCAGCTCTGCAACTTTAGCAGCACGGTCTTGCGCAGCAGCTAAGTTAGCAACCAATTTGGCTTCTAATTCAGCACGGCGCGCTTCAAATTTTTCGATGTTAGCTTTAGTTGCTGGAACTGCTTTTCCTTGTGGGAATAAGAAGTTACGAGCATAACCAGATTTAACAACTACTTTGTCGCCTAAACCACCAAGGTTAGCAACTTTATCCAACAGAATGATATCCATTGATTAATCCTCTCAGTATCGGTTGAACCAGGCTTATGCGTGTGAATCGCTGTACGGCAGCAGAGCCAGGTAGCGAGCGCGTTTGATGGCGCGAGCTAATTGACGCTGATACTTAGCGCTGGTACCAGTGATACGGCTAGGAACAATTTTGCCACTTTCAGTGACATAATTTTTTAAAGTAGCGGTATCTTTGTAGTCGATCTCTTGCACGCCTTCGGCAGAGAAACGGCAGAATTTACGGCGACGGAAATAACGAGCCATGAACTTTCTCCTAACTTAAAATTTCAATTCGTTGGGCATGGAGGACAAGCTTTGCTTGACCACTCGGATTTTGATGACGGTTTAAAAATCCTGTCACCCTAACCACACTACCCTGCATCAAATTGTGACTTTGTCTGGCCAACTCACCGGCTGCAACGACTTGTAGTCGTACGTAACTGGCTCTGTTGAATCCGGCCTCTTGCTGCATCGATCTGTGTTCCAGACTCAAATGCATATGCAAAATGCCAGCAGGACTTTCGCTTCGGTCTGGTTGGCGGCAAATGACACCACTAATGACCATGCAGTTGTCCATCAGATTACTCGTCGTGTGCTACCTGCTCTTCAGAATCACGTGGAGCGCGGTCGCGACGTTCTTCACGAACTTTTGCCATTGGTGATGGCTCTGTCACTGCACCGTTGGTACGCATGATCAGGTTACGCAGAACGGCGTCGTTGTAGCGGAAGTTAGTTTCCAGTTCATCGATCACTGCTTGTGGCGCTTCTACGTTCAACAGAACATAGTGTGCTTTGTGCAGTTTCTCGATTGGGTAAGCCAGTTGACGGCGGCCCCAGTCTTCCAGACGGTGGATAGAACCGCCAGCTTCTTTGATAGCACCAGTGTAACGTTCGATCATACCTGGGACTTGTTCACTCTGATCTGGGTGAACCATAAACACGATTTCGTAATGACGCATTGGAGCTCCTTACGGTTAATTAGCCTCGGGTGAGCTCGACCAGACTCGCATAGAGGCAAGGAACATGGATGTAGGTCGAAGGTCGTATATTCTACGGATGGACCGACTGGAAAACAAGCAATTAATGCGTCTTTGCTGAGGAATTCGTGGCAAAGACGCAAAAGTGGCTATTTTTGCCGTTGACGCACCGCTTCGTATAAACAAATACCTGTCGCAACCGACACATTGAGACTTGAAACAGCGCCAAACATTGGAATTTTTACTAACGAATCACAAGATTCTTTGGTTAAACGACGTAAACCATCGCCTTCCGCGCCCATGGCAATGGCGATTGGGCCGCTAAAACTTGCTTGATAAATTGTGGTTTCTGTTTCACCTGCGGCGCCAACCACCCAAACCCCAGCATCTTTTAAATCACGGATGGTCCGAGCAAGATTTGTCACGTTGATAAACGGCACTGACTCAGCAGCCCCACAGGCCACTTTACGTACCACCGCGGTTAACTTAACTGAACGATCCTTCGGTGCAATCACTGCATGCACACCAGCGGCATCTGCACTTCGTAAAATAGCCCCTAAATTATGCGGGTCGGTGATGCCATCCAAAATCAACAAAAATGGGGCAGATTCCCGCTCAACAATTCGCGCTAAATCGCTTTCATCGCCAGCATCGTGCAAACGCGCTTTGGCAACAACGCCTTGATGCTGTGCGCCTGCGACTTTTTCATCTAAGGTTTTACGGTTGCAAAATTGCACCGATACACCCGATTTGCGCGCCAGTTGAATCACGGGCTGCATACGCTGATCTTCGCGGTCTTTTAATACAAACAGTTCTAAAACATCTTCAGGAGCTCGCTCCATAAAGGCGCTAACCGCGTGAATGCCAAACACATAATCTGTGCTCATACTTTTTCCTATCTGACGCAGCATTTGCTGCGCATGGTAATGTGATCAAAATGACAGCAAAGGCTGGAACTTACACCAATAATTTGGCTGGGAAGCCGCAATAATTAAATCTGTTATGGCAAATAGCTTTGCTCGTAAAAACGCCTGGGGTCACCAGGCGTTTTTGTTCTTAATCTATTCTAACAAATTTGCCGCGTCAGAGCTTGCTCATTTGCGTTTGCGTGGAGCTTTGGCTTTGCCAGTTTTTGCCGCAGGTGCTTTCGACTTGCCACCTTTGGCAACGCCACGTCCAGCTTTGGTCTTGCCTGGGCGTTGCGTTGGGTCGGCAATAGCTCGGCCTTTTTTATGTGGCTTGTCCGCAGACAAAGCGCCAGTTTTACCGCCCGCTTTGCCACCACGCTCATCAGGATACACCGCTCGGCTACTCACCTTGCGGGCTTCACCATGTTTTGGCGAACCTAACACACCCAAGTCTATTTTGCGTGCTTCTAGGTTGACAGCGAGCACTTTGACTTCCAGCAAATCCCCCATACGATAGCTTTGCTTGCTGTGCTCCCCAACCAGAACCTGACGCTCGGTATCAAAATGATAATAATCATTCGGTAACGATGTTACATGCACTAAGCCTTCGATATACAAATCGACTAAACGCACAAACAAGCCAAAGTTGGTGACTGTGGCAACAACACCAGGGAAGGTATCGCCAATGTGATCCTGCATGTACTCACATTTCAGCCAATCCGAAACTTCGCGAGTCGCATCGTCAGCACGACGTTCAGTCATCGAGCATTGTTCGCCAAGCGGCACCATTTGCTCTGGGGTATAAGCGCGCGGCCCAGTAACGTTTGCGCCTTGTTTATGCAACACGGCTTTAATAGCGCGATGCAATAACAAATCAGGATAACGACGAATTGGCGAGGTGAAATGCGCGTAGGCTTCAAGTGCTAAACCAAAGTGACCTTGGTTATCCGGCTGATAAACCGCTTGTTTTAGTGAACGCAATAAAGTCGTTTCAATAAGTTCTTTATCGGGTCGGTCACCGAGTCTCTCCAACAACAGTTTGAGCTCAAGTGGCGTTGGCTCAAGTGGCAAATCAGCTGTAATGCCGAGTTCCGCTAAAAAGCGTTTGAAGTTAGCAAAACGGTCAGCATCAGGTTGTTCATGCACCCGATAAAGTGCTGCTGCTTCATGTTTTTCAACAAATTTCGCCGAAGCAACGTTGGCTAAAATCATGCATTCTTCGATAATTTTGTGTGCTTCATTACGATGCACCGGCACAATTTGCTCAATCTTGCGATGGCTGTTGAAGATAAAACGCGTTTCCACCGTTTCAAATTCGATGGCTCCGCGCTCGCCGCGCACCTTTGCCATTTGCCGGTATAATGAATACAGGTTGTCCAAGTTAGTCAGGTTGGCGGCGTATTGCTCGCGAAGTTCAACATCGCCTTGCAATATTGCATGCACTTTGTTGTATGTTAACCGCGCCGTTGAATGCATTACCGCTTCATAAAACTGATAGCTGCCAAGTTTACCTTGCGGGCTGATATGCATTTCGGCAACAAAACAGAGTCGATCTACATGCGGATTTAATGAGCATAAGCCGTTTGATAACGCTTCAGGTAACATCGGGACCACATGATCTGGGAAATACACCGAGTTACCACGTTCTAAAGCTTCGCGATCCAAGGCTGTGTCTGGTTGCACATATGCAGTGACATCGGCGATGGCGACCCATAAATGCCAACCACCATCGTCTTTGCGCTCACAATATACAGCATCATCAAAATCGCGGGCATCTTCACCGTCGATGGTCAATAAACCAATCTTGGTTAAATCAACGCGACCAGCTTTGGCTTCAGCTGGAACTTCTGCGCCATACTGACCGACCTGCTTTAACACTGCATCAGAGAACTGATGGGGAATTTGATGATTGCGAATGGCGACTTCAATTTCCATGCCTGGCGCCATATGTTCGCCGAGCACTTCAATAACCTTACCTACCGCATTTACTCGTTTAGACGGACGAGAGGTCACTTCCGCAAGAACAATTTGACCATGACGGGCTGCGCCCTCTTCACCTTGCGGGATCACGATATCTTGGGTGATCCGAGGGTCTTCAGGCACCACTACAGCTAACGCAAAATCTTTGAAATATCGGCCAACAATAGGCTCAGCACGTGGTGTTAAAACGCGTACAATACGGGCTTCAACTTTGTCCTTACCTTTAATTTCGCCAGCACTAGCCAGCACTACATCACCTGGCAACAGGCGCTGCATTTCGAAATTTGGAATATACCAGTCTGGCCCACCTAATTCGCGTTTTAAAAAACCGAAACCATCGCGATGGCCAAGCACTGTACCTTTTACTAAATCTAAATCATCAACCAAGCCGTAACGACGAGTTTTGGTAAACAGCAACTGGCCATCACGCTCCATAGCGCGCAGACGTTTCTTTAATGCAAATAATGCTTCTTCGCCATCGAGTTTTAGTTCAACTGCAAGTTCTTCGAAGTAGGCAGGTTGTTGCCGCTGTTTGATATGCTCAAGAATAAATTCCCGGCTTGGGATAGGGTTTTCATATTTTTCTTGCTCACGCGCAAGATGCGGATCTTTGATAGTCATTGATACTCTTCTTTATTAAACTTCAGCAAGTGTAACAGCCTTGGGCCGATTTTTCACGAATAGCCGAAATTTAATACAGCAATTATTGCAATCAGAGTGTTTTTCTTGCCCTGGCAAGCACGGCCTCTGGCATTTTGTTGGCAAGCGCAGCCATGGCTTTTTCAATGCGTGCGTGCTGATTTGGATCTGCAGTCACTGAATGATGCAACCAACGATACACAGTTTCCATATCAACAGGACTGCCGTTACCTGATGCCAATAATTCCGCTAAACGAATTTGCGCCGGTAAATTACCCATAGCCCCTGCTTGGTGTAAATAGAGGCGAGCTTTTGCCAGATCTTTCTGCACAAACTTGCCTTGCTGGTAATAACGACCTAGTTGCTCTAGTGCTTCCGGCAGCCCTTGTAATGCTGCAGCATTCATCAAATCCCAGCCGCGTTCAATATCAACCGGCACGCAAACACCATAAGCGAGCATATCGCCAAACAGGAATTGGTAGGATGGCAACTTCATCACATCAGCACGAGCTTCGATATCCTTAACTAATTGACAGTCATCATCTTTTACCCGCTTTAAGTGCGCGTTTTGCCGGATCAATGCCAATAATTCGTCTTGAGTATAAAGCTGCACTACCTGCAGTTCTTCCGGCAAACCATCTGGCATTTCTTGCGCGAATACTGGCAGCGAAATTGTGCCAAGCAACAATGTAGTTTTAACCAAGGTCTGCAGTTTCACTTCAGTCTCCCATCCAGCCAATTCGCTCACAAATTTATAATACAAAAATTAGGCCAGCTTGGTTGGAAATTTATGGCCATCACGTAATCTAAGGCAAATTCGGCAAAAAAAAACGCTGCATTAGCAGCGTTTTTCGAATTCAATAAATGCTTGTTATCAGCAAATTATGCGTACGGGTGGTGCAGAACAATCGTCTGTACACGATCTGGGCCAGTTGAAATAATATCAATAGGCACTTCAGTCAGTTGTTCAAGACGTTTGATGTAGTTCTGTGCAGCTAATGGTAATTGTTCCAATTGCTGGATACCAAAAGTAGTTTCACTCCAACCTGGCATAGTTTCATACACTGGAGTCACTAACTCATAGCCTTCGGCTGCAAGTGGAGGTACATCAGTTACAGAACCATCAGGTTGTTGATAACCAACACAAATCTTCACTTCAGTTAAACCATCTAATACGTCAAGTTTGGTTAAACAAAAGCCTGAAATACTGTTTAACTGTACTGCACGACGAACGGCAACGGCATCAAACCAACCACAACGGCGCTTACGGCCAGTAGTCGCGCCAAATTCATGGCCTTTAACGCCTAAGTGTTCACCCACTTCACAATCAAGTTCTGTCGGGAATGGACCTGAACCGACACGAGTGGTGTACGCTTTAACAATACCTAACACGTAGTCAATGTAACGCGGACCAAAGCCTGCGCCTGTGGCAACGCCACCTGCGGTGGTATTTGAAGAAGTGACATACGGGTATGTGCCGTGGTCGATATCCAACAGCGTACCCTGTGCACCTTCAAACATGATCTCTTGGCCAGCTTTGCGTGCTTTATCAAGCAAATCAGTCACATCAACAACCATTGATTTCAGCATATCAGCAAGTGCTAACGCGTTATCTAAAGTCGTTTGATAGTCGACTGCGTCTACTTTGTAATACTGGGTCAATGTGAAGTTATGCAACTCCATCAATGTCTTCAGTTTTTCAGCAAACAGAGTTGGGTTAAACAGATCACCAACACGCAATGAACGGCGAGCAACTTTGTCTTCATACGCAGGACCAATACCACGGCCGGTAGTGCCGATTTTCTTATCGCCACGGGCTTGCTCGCGAGCAACGTCCAAAGCAACATGGAAAGGTAAAATTAACGGACAGGCTTCTGACAGCACCAAACGTTCTTTTACCGGCACGCCGCGTTGTTCCAGCATCGTCATTTCTTTTAATAACGCTTCAGGAGACAACACTACGCCGTTACCGATCACACATTTTACGTTTGCACGTAAGATGCCTGATGGGATCAGATGCAGCACAGTTTTCTCACCATCAATGACTAACGTATGACCAGCATTGTGTCCGCCTTGATAGCGCACAACATAACTTGCCTTGTCGGTTAATAAATCGACGATTTTACCTTTTCCTTCGTCACCCCATTGGGTGCCGAGCACTACTACGTTCTTGGCCATGGTTCCTACATCATGGAAAAAAATTAGGCGTGGATTCTATCAAATTAACTGACAAAGGTCAGCGTTCAGGGCAAAAAAAAACCAGCTAAAATTACAGCTGGTTGAATTTATTAGGAATTCATCTCAAAAAACTATTAAAGACGTCTGGATTTCTAAGGGAAACCCATAGCAACTCAGTCAAATACTCAACTTACGAGGATGCCTTTGCAAAGTAAACTCGTTGATTCTCAGGCCTCTTTTAATGCCGCAAGATTAATATCTGTAATATCGTGATAGATGGCAAAACCAAAGCGCAACCGATCCCCGCGATAATCAGTTTTAATATGATGCTCAGTCAAAAATTGATGCAACTCAGCAACCTCCGCTGCGGATGGCCCCCGGAACGTCAAGAAATGACCATGATCAACGCCATCGTTGTGCAGCAAAGATTGCCGATTTAACCAAGGGTGGCCGATTTCATCGAGACTTTGTAAAAACTGTTGCTGTAAGCCTTGCACATGCTGATGAACAAGCTCAGTACTGATTTGATGCTCTTGATAAAGCTCAAGAACCGCACGTAGCCGATAAAGTGCGGTAAAATCCATCGTCGCACCTGCAAACTGGTAACCATCTTGACTGTATTGCACCGCACCAGTTTTCGCAGCAGATAATGCCCCGAACTCGGCAAACCAACCGGTGTAAATTGGCCGAAAATTATTGTGCTCAGGCACTAACATGAAACAGCAGCCCTCGCCACCTTGGGCGTATTTATAAGACCCTGCCAGATAGAAAATCCGACCTTCAAGCCTCGACAGGTCCGTTGGAATGGCCATAAACCCATGATAACCATCGATGGCAATTGTCGCTTTGCAAATCGCGGCAACAGCATCTACAAAGTTCGTTAAATCCGGAACTGCAACGCCCGAATTAAAAAAAACTTGGCTAACAAAGACCAAATCCGGCTGCAGCGCGGCCGCCGCTGCGACAAATCGCTCAGGAAAGCTCGCAAAAGGTTCGGTGGCAACGCGCACCACTTCAATATTGGATTCCTCACCCAACCGAGCAATCTGCCGACTAAAACTATGAAACTCACTATCTGTCGTGAGCACTTTTAAACCGTTCTGCCAAGGAAAAGCACTTAGCAAACGAAATAGAAGTTCATGGGTATTACTCGCAAACACCAGCTGCCCTGAATTTTTCAGCTTTAGCTCATTGGCAATCAGTTGTTGCACAGCAGGCACTTCAACCCCAAATATGTGATCCCATTTATCATCCACCCATTGTGCTGAATCATCCCAATAACGCAGGACGGCATTGCGAGTAATATCGGGCCAATAATGGTGCGAATGACACGCATAGTGCTGCACGTTAGGATTTGCATCGAGAAAGCCTCGGTAAAACTGCTTATAATTCATGGATAACCACTCTTATTTGCGTCGCTAAAAATGAAAATCTTTAGATAGCAAAAAGGCCCCGCAGGGCCTTTTTAAAACACCAATATTAACGTTTAACTGGCGCTTTCATATATTGGAAGAATTCGCTATCAGGCTGAACCACCAAGATATCAGATTTGTTATTAAAGCTGCGGTTATAAGCTTCTAAGCTTCTGACAAAACTGAAGAATTCAGCATTCTTGTTGTAAGCTTCTGCGTACACCTTAGCGGCTAACGCATCACCTTCACCACGAATAGTCCGTGAATTCCGTTCTGCTTCCGCGACCATAACGGTCACTTTCGCATCAACGTCAGCGCGGATGATTTCTGATTTCTCCATACCACGAGCACGATGTTCTTTCGCAACTGCAGTACGTTCAGCACGCATACGCTGGAAAATGTTGGCACTGATTTCATCCGGTAAATTGATTTTCTTCACACGAACGTCAAGGATTTCAACACCGATTTCTTCAGAAGCTTTACCTGCTTGCTTTAATGCTTGTGACATTAACTCGGTACGTTCACCCGAAACGATTTGCGAAATGGTACGTGTACCAAACTCAGTCCGTAAACCGTTGTTAATATACTGCTTTAACAGATTTTCTGCGCGATCAGTACGGCCAGAAGTTGCTAAGAAATACTTACCAAAATCTTTAATACGCCATTTCACGAAACTGTCGACCAACAAATCTTTCTTTTCTGCGGTGACAAAACGGTCTGCAGTTTGCTCGTCTAGAGTTTGTACCCGAGCATCCAACATCCGCACTGATTCTACAAATGGGACTTTAAAGTGCATGCCAGGTTCAAATACCACTACAGCACCAGAATCATCACGCTGAATTTTGCTGAACGTGAACAAAATACCGCGCTGGCCTTCTTGCACCACAAACACCGATGACAGACCCAAAATTGCTGCTAAAACAATTAATACCACTAATAAATTACGCATTAGTTGCCCCTCCCACCACGGCCACTATCAGGTCTTGGCGTTGACGAACGCACATCAGTGCGACGACTTTCTGGCAACATCAAACGCGGCTCTGAAGAGACTTCAGCTGCACTGGTTGCGCCTTGAGTTTGGTTCATCATTTTATCCAATGGCAAGTACATAATGTTGTTGCCGTTTTTAACGTCAACCAAGACTTTAGAAGTACTGCCGTATACTTGTTCCATAGTTTCTAAATACAAACGTTCACGAGTAACTTGCGGTGACGCGATGTATTCAGGTAATAGTTTCTCAAAACGAGCGACTTCACCTTGTGCTTTTAACTGAGATTGTTGCTTATAAGCTTCAGCTTCTTGCAACACGCGGTTCACCCGACCGCGAGCCTCAGGCTCTTTGGCTCGAGCATAAGCTTGCGCTTCTTGGATATAACGTTGTTCATCTTCTTGTGCTGCGATAGCGTCATCAAAAGAATCTTTCACTTCTTCTGGCGGACGAGCATCACGGAAGTTCACATCAACAATTTGCAAACCAAGGTTGTATGGTTTAATGATGTTTTCAAGTTCAACACGGGTGTTTTGACGCACTAATTCACGGCCTTTTGTCAGTACATCATCCATCAATGAATGACCTACCACGTAACGTAACGCGGCATCAGTGGCTTGGCGTAAACTGTTATCGGCGTCTGTGACAGAGAATTTGTATAAACGAGGATCGGCAATTCTATACTGCACTTCAAAGGTCACTCGAACCAAATTCTGGTCTTGCGTCAGCATAAAACCGTCAGTTTTTAAAGTTTCAACTGAACTGACGTCAACTTTAATCACTTCATCAATAAACGTTGGTTTCCAGCGAAGGCCTGGCATTTCTTCATGGCTGTATTGGCCAAGACGCAACACAATTGCCCGTTCAGACTCTTTGATAGTATAAATACCAGAACCAGCCCAGACCACTAACAGCGCTATCAACACGAAAACTAATCCGGCTGCACCACCATTGCTTTCGCTTGGGCCACTGTTATTTCCACCAAAGATGCCACCGAGTTTTTTACTTAAATTCCGCAGCACTTCATCTAAATCGGGCGGGCCATCATTACGTCCACCTTGTTTCCAAGGGTCGTTATTTTTGCCGTTATTGCCCGGCTCATTCCAAGCCATACTTCACTCCGTTATTACTGTAAGAGTTAAGGTTAATGTATCAAAAACTCAAAGCTCAACGATGTAATTATTCAACACACCATCACTGAGTTTGAGCAGTTTGTCCCACTGTGCCCTTGGCAAAGCGATCCTCAACAGACTATGGCCTTGTTCATCAAAGCTCTCCTGTTGAATACAACCCGCTTCATGAAAACGCGCTCGCCACTGCCCCTCAGATGGTGGCAACGATAAACGCACTTGCATAAAACTATCTGACAACAAGCGAATTATCGCTTGATTCAGCAATTCCAGCCCGACACCATCTCGGGCCGAAATATACACGGCGACCGGCATACCTTCGTCGTTATATTCGATTCTAGGTGCCTGATTAACCGCGTCTATTTTATTAAACACTTTGAGCTGCAGTAGCTCATCAGCTTCAATCTCGTGCAATACATGCTGCACTTGTGTGATGTTGTCATCCATGCGCGGATCAGCAACATCGATCACATGCAGTTGCAAATCTGCTTCGCGACTTTCCTGTAACGTTGATTTAAAAGCCGCCACCAGATCATGGGGGAGATGACGGATAAAACCAACGGTATCAGCGAAAATTAACTGTCCAAATTCCGCAAATTTTACTTGTCGCAATGTAGGGTCTAGCGTTGCAAACAACTGATCTGCGGCGTAGACATCTGAACGAGTTAATCGGTTGAATAAGGTTGATTTTCCAGCATTGGTATAACCAACTAACGAAACCACTGGAATTTCAGCACGTTGCCTTGCTTTTCTTCCGGTTTCACGTTGCCGCCCAACTTTATCCAATCGTTGCAATAGTGCAGAAATACGATCTCGTAGCAAACGGCGATCAGTTTCTAATTGAGTTTCGCCCGGCCCCCGTAAACCGATACCGCCTTTTTGTCGTTCATTATCAAAACCACGAATGAGTCGCGATGACATATGCTTGAGCTGAGCTAGTTCAACTTGCAACTTACCTTCGTAACTGCGAGCGCGTTGGGCAAAGATATCGAGGATAAGAGTGGTCCGATCAATGACGCGACATTGAAACAATCGTTCCAAATTTCGAGTTTGCGCAGGAGACAGGCTGTGGTTGAAAATCACTACGTCCGCTTGCAGATCAGCAACAGCTTGCGCGATTTCTTCGGCTTTTCCACTGCCGACAAAAAATCGAGCATCTGCAGCACTACGCGACGCAGTAATTACAGACACAGAGAGTACACCTGCAGATGAGACTAACATCTGCAGTTCTTGCAAGTCTTCGCAAGCGCTCTCTTGTGGAAAATAGATATGCACAAGGATCGCCTGCTCAGCCATAGTATCGCGCTCAAACAAGCGATTTAATCCTTTTTCGGCTATTCCATTTCATCCATGTCAGCACCTGTACCACCATGGCTCGCCATAGTATTGACTGCACGCGCTGGCACGACTGTTGAGATGGCATGTTTATAAACCATCTGGCTCACTGTATTTTTTAATAAAATCACAAATTGGTCAAAAGACTCGATTTGACCTTGTAGTTTGATCCCATTCACCAGATAAATGGAAACTGGAATACGTTCCCGCCGTAAGGTGTTTAAAAATGGGTCTTGTAAAGATTGGCCCTTTGCCATGTGCCGCTTTCCTTTTTCTTAGTTCTGATTCTTGATATATGGATTATTATATTATTTTCAAGTCGTTAAATAACGATTTTTTTCTTCACCTACTTAGCGTAGCGAAGATAAAACAGCTTGCAAGTTTTCTTTGATACTTCCTTCACTTTTCAGCCAAGTCAGATTTTGCCAGCTGCGTAGCCAAGTCAATTGCCTTTTCGCTAATTGACGTGTCGCGGCAACACCACGATACACCATCTCTTCATAACTCACTAGCCCGTCCAGATGATCCCACATTTGACGATAACCGACACAGCGCATCGACGGTAAATCTGGATGTAAATCGACACGTTGTTTTAGTGCTCGGACTTCTTGTTCAAACCCTTGCGCTAGCATTTGTTCAAATCTAAGAGCGATCCGCTCATGTAACACTGCGCGTTCAGAAGGCGCTATGGCGAATTGACAAGCTTGGTACGGAAAAGGTTCCCCTTTATCCTGAGTTAATTCGGTCATACTTCGTCCGGTCAGTCGATAAACCTCTACTGCACGATTAATTCGCTGCGGATCATTAGGGTGGATACGCGCTGCAGCAACTGGATCGTAGCTCGCCAACTCTTGATGTAATTTTTCCCAGCCAAACTGTGCGGCTTCTAATTCAATTGCGGTACGAATCAATGGATCTGCTTCAGGGAGTTCGGAGATCCCATCGATTAAGGCTTTGAAATATAACATAGTTCCACCAACAAGCAGCGGAATTTTTCCTCGACTATGTATGTCAGCAATCAGCAAGAGCGCATCTTTACGAAAATCGGCAGCAGAATAAGCTTGTGCTGGGTCCAAGATATCAATCAAGTGATGCGGGGCAATCGCCAATTCTGCAGCTGTAGGTTTTGCGGTACCAATATCCATCCCACGATAAATAAGTGCACTGTCCACGCTAATAATCTCAGCATTCGCTTGTTGCACAAGTTCAATGGCTAAAGCGGTTTTGCCAGACGCTGTTGGCCCCATTAAGCAAATTACAGCTGGTTTATTCATAATCGCCCCTAACTGATTGCAGCATGATACTGCGCCAGTCTATTGTGACTGTTTGCCATGATGCAGGAAAATCTTGACTGAACTGTGCGAAAAGTTCTCGACCATCCAGCCAGCCATTAGCAAGTCCTAAGTCTAACAACGATGTTAACAGCGCCAGTGCTGACATCTCTGACTGCCAACAAGCCCACCATTGCGGTAACCACTGACTGACCGGTGTATTTAATAACGGCCCCGGTAAAGCTCGAATAATTAGTACCTGGTTTTTCACTAAAAAATCAAAGCCAATCTGCGCTAGAAGTTCAGCATGGCTTAGCAACAACGCTTGTTCATGTGCTTGTAAGGATAATCGAAGCGGCAACAACAGCGGATTAGTAGCAAGCGGTTGCGTAATCCAAGCTTGTACTAGGCTGGCAGCAATGTTAACTAAGACTAACTCTTGCCCTTTGATAACCACTGCAACATTGTTATCCAGCCAGTGAAATTGCGGGTTACTTGCCTGCCGGATTGCTAAACAATCTGGGCTCGTTGGATTGTCTTGCTGTTGAATTGCATCAGCAGCAGTAGCTTGTTCACGCACAACACTACCAGACTGTGCATATAACATCGGCCAAGCATAATTATGGTTGCTTGGACTGCTCATCGCAGGCTTAGGATTTGTGCCCAATTGGCCGGTTCTGCCTGCGGAAAATCGGTCAGAGCTAACTGATGAATAGCGCGTTTCTGGGTTTGCCGCTTGCGGTTGCTGAAAAATTTCGGGTGTTGCAGCGCTCGACAATGCTTGAGTCAGCACACTAACGACAAAATCATGGACTAGCCTTGCTTGGTGAAAACGCACTTCGTGTTTTGCTGGATGAACATTCACATCAACTTGCCGCGGATTAATGTCCAAATAAAGTACAAATGCCGGTTGCAATGATAGCGGAAACCCTTCGCCATAAGCTTGACGGATCGCATGATTAAGTAGCTTATCTCGCATCATCCGACCATTCACGTAACAATATTGCGCAGGGCTTTGCGCTTGGCATGCATTCCCTAACATCACCCATCCCGATAACTGCATGTCATCATACCGGCTTTCGACAAAAACCGCGTTTGTCATAAATTGGCGGCCGCAGATTGCAAGTATGCGTTTCTCTTTTGCACTTTGATCTGAGGCGACTTTAAGTTGACGTATTGATTGGCCGTTGTGTGTCAACGTCCATTGCACATCAAAACGACTAAGAGCCAAGCGCTTAATCAACTCATCGATATGGGCAAACTCAGTTTTTTCACTTCGTAAAAAGCGGCGACGCGCTGGTGTATTAAAAAACAAATCGACCACATCGATGCTTGTGCCATTCGGGTGCGCAGCAGGTTTTACTGTGACCTGCATATCTCGACCTTCGGCAATCGCTTGCCATGCAGCGTCTTGCGTCGCGGGTTTCGAAGTCAATGTTAATCGGGACACCGAACTAATACTGGCTAAAGCTTCACCCCGAAAACCTAACGAGAGGATTTGCTCTAAATCTTCGAGCTGATGAATTTTACTGGTAGCATGTCGGCTGAGTGCGAGTTCGAGCTCATTTTTACTGATCCCACAGCCATTATCACGGATGCGGATGAGCTTACTGCCACCTTTTTCGATATCAACTTGAATCACAGTTGCGCCAGCATCAAGACTGTTCTCCACCAACTCCTTAACTACAGATGCTGGTCTCTCAACGACCTCCCCTGCAGCAATTTGATTGGCCAGTTGCGGGGATAAAATGCGAATGGTCATTTCTGTGGGATCTTTAATGTCTGACCTATCTGGATATTGTCAGATTTTAGCCGATTAAAACTACGCAGTTCCGCCATGCTCACGCCATATTTTTTGGCTAATCGCGACAAAGAGTCGCCCGATTTTACTTTATGCGAAAGAACTGGTTGATTTGGTTTGGATAGTTTTTCAGAACTTTTTCGATCGTCCGGGCCTTTCAACGTTTTACTCGGACCTTTGATGGCAATTGAATCAGCCTTTACGGTCGGCAACTGACTTGCCGAGGGAGAACCGCTAGGAAGGCCATTTGCCAAAGTTTTGGTAGGTCTTGATGTTACTTTCGATGCCACTTCGTCCGCAGACAATTCGTCAGCCGATCGCGCACGAACCGCTTGCACAGATGGAATAGTTTTTACTTGCGCAACAGGTTGCGCAGAAAATGCAGCTGAACCCCGCGCAAACTTGCTATCTGCGGGGGGATTATGATGGTAATAGTGTTTTAATGCCTTAAAAATTGCATTTGCTATCTTTTGCTGATGCGCAGATGATTTTAGCTTTTGTTCTTCAGAGACATTAGAAATGTAACCAGTTTCTACCAAAATCGACGGAATATCTGGCGCTTTAAGCACACCGAGGCTGGCAGATTGAGGCTCTTTTTTATGCAACTTGGTGACTTTACCCATTTCATTCAATACAACTTTGGCCACATCAAGACCAGTTCCCATGGAATGCTGCATCTGCAGATCTAGTACTGTTTGATTAAAATAGCGCTCGCTATCTGAATCTTTAATCACCTCAGCCACACCACCGAGTAATTCGGAATGCTGTTCCGTTTGTTCTAACATCCGACCGACTTCGGTAGTTGCCCGTCGCAATGACAGGATCCAAACGGAAGCGCCATTGGCTTTACGATTTTCTGCCGCATCGGCATGGATAGAAACCAGCAAATCAGCTTTTTTATTTCGAGCAAGTTCGGGTCGTTTACTTGGATAAATATAATAATCGCTCGTGCGAGTCATCTGCGCCTGAAAACCAGGCTCTTTATCCAAAAGTGCTTTCAACTTCTGCGAAATAGCCATAGTGACATGTTTTTCGTAAGTGCCCTTAGGCCCAACAGCACCAGGATCGTGCCCACCATGACCAGCATCAATTGCGATGATAATGTCTCGGTAGCCACGTTGCGGCTGTTGCGAAGTCGTTGACACGGGTGAGGTTACTGTAGTCTGCGCTGATGTTCCGCTCAGTGCTAACACCAAACGGTGACCATAACGTTCACTTGGTTTCAGATAAAATGCTTTTTCAGTAGTATCAGCATTCAACGAAACAACCACCGCTGCTTTTTTATTGGCTAATCGTCTAATTTTAATGGTATTAACCAGTTCTGATTCGCCGGTCAATTTACCCAGTGATGTCACGTCAATGTCGTCGATAACCAGCAAAACTTCATTGTTTTTACGGGGCTGTAAGACAAACTCAGGCTTTGACTGCAAATCAAATACCACCTGCGTGGTATCAGGCGACGGCCAAATCCTGACACTCTGGATTTGGTTCGCTGACAGTGGCATTGCAACTGCAAACAACAACACATAAACACAAACAACTGCACGTAATATCATGCAACTAATCCCGCCAGCATTGCCATACCAAGCTCAGTATTGGCGGTAAGTGTAATGTGGCGACTATTTGGCGATGCGATTGACAACCTGATGTCCAAATCTGGTTCGCTGAGTAAAGGAGTCCCACGTTCAGGCCATTCCACTAAACACAAACAACCTGACGAAAAATAATCACGGATCCCCATAAATTCCAACTCTTCTGGATCTCTTAACCGATACAAATCAAAATGATAAACGGTGAGTTGCGTTAATGCATAAGACTCAACCAAGGTGTAGGTCGGACTTTTCACTGTCCCGTCATATCCCAAACCACGCAGTATGTAACGACTAAAAGTGGTTTTACCTGCACCTAAGTCACCGTTGAGGAAAATTGAACCGCCTTGCCAGCAACCTTTAGCGAGTTTTGCGCCTAAAGCTAAGGTATCGTCTTCACTATCCAATTGCCGTTCAAGAACTAACTTCGTCATGCCATCCTCAATATCAAAATGCCCAAAGGTGGTTAAAAGCGCAGTGGACTTCATCTCTATATGCTAACAAATTCCCCGCGCGATACCAAACGACATCGTCGCTAGCACGTCCAAACTCGGTGTTTTTGGCCATTTATGGTAAGCTAATCAACAAAAATCAACAGATGTTGAGAGTAACTTGCTTCCTGAAAAACCTAACGCTATTAACTGGCATCAATTAGCTGACGAAATCAAAAGTTGGGCGATAAGCTTGGGCTTTTCTCAATGTGGTATCGCCGATACCGATTTATCGGTTGAAGAGCCTCGATTTCAAGCTTGGCTTGACGCGGGTTATCACGGCGACATGGCTTACATGGCCAGTCATGGCTTGATGCGCTGTCGACCCGCGCAATTACAACCAGGAACGCTGCGCGTCATTAGCGTACGCTTAGACTACCTACCCAAAGCCGCAGGTTTTGCTACGAATTTAGCGGCGCCAGAACAAGCCTATATTAGCCGTTATGCACTAGGGCGCGATTATCACAAGTTAATGCGCAACAAACTGCAGCAACTAGGCCTACGCATTCAACAGCATGTTGGCGAATTTGGCTTTCGTCCTTTTGTCGATTCTGCGCCTGTTCTCGAGCGACCACTAGCGGCAAAAGCAGGACTAGGCTGGATAGGCAAGCATAGCCTGTTGCTCAATGCCCAAGCCGGTTCTTGGTTTTTCCTCGGGGAATTGCTGGTCGACCTGCCACTGCCTGTTGATACTCCCGTTGCACAAGACTGTGGACAGTGCGTTGCTTGCATAACAATGTGCCCAACAGGTGCCATCGTTGCCCCTTACGTCGTCGATGGCCGCAAATGTATTAGCTATCTGACCATCGAACACTCGGGAGATATTCCCGAAGAGTTACGCGCTAAACTGGGCAATCGCATATATGGCTGTGACGACTGTCAACTCGTCTGTCCAATCAATAGACACGCACCACTGACGGCGCAAGAGGATTTTCAGCGACGGCCACAATGGCGCGACCAAAGTCTGTTGACGTTATTTCTATGGGATGAAGCCACTTTTCTGAAAAATACTGAAGGATCTGCAATACGGCGCATAGGTCACACACGTTGGCTGCGCAATCTTGCCGTAGCCCTTGGTAATGCTCCGTATCAAGCTGAAATTGAGCAAGCATTACAATGCTTCATTCACAAGAACAATCAAAATGAAATGGTTACTCGCCATGTGCAATGGGCACTAGAACAGCAACAACACAAAGCACAATTACAAATTGCACAGAGTCGACAACAACAACGGCTAATTAGAATTATCCAAGTTGGGTTGACAAGGGACGCCTAACGCCGCCTGTTGGCGTTGGCTTAACCGCTCTGCAGCAGCCGATAAAATAACCATCTTGCCGCTATCATCCGCGCTATGCCACGAGATAATTTCGCTATAGGTTCGACCACAACCTAAGCACACATCATCCGTGTTCAAGCAGCAGTTTCTGCAACAAGGCGAAACAATCATGGTTAAACCTCCTTTCGCATAAACTCAACAAAGTCATTTATTTGCAAAGGCTTACTGAAATAATAACCTTGAATATAATCACAGCCCAGCTCTTCTAGCACCCTGAGCTGTTCGGCAGTTTCAACGCCTTCTGCGACAACAAGTACATCAAGTACTTTTGCCATATTAATTAACACTGCAACTAAAGCACGGGCACGCTCTTGTAATGCGACCTCATTAATAAAGCTTTTATCTATTTTTATAAAATTGACTGGGTAGCGGCTTAAATAATTTAAAGCAGAATATCCAGTGCCAAAATCATCAATCGCCAACTGAACACCATGGCTATGTAATGCCATGATATTGTTTTGTTGTACAGAAATCCTATCCATAAACAGCGATTCAGTAATTTCAAAAATAACGGAATCACAGGCAAGACCAGCCTGCTGAATTAACTTAATCCAATCTTGCGCAATGTGATGCACGTTAAATTCTTGGCTACTACGATTAATCGAGATTTGTAACTCAAGCCCATGTCGTTGAAAAAATTGACTATCCACAAGGACTTGTTTAAGCACAAATTGCCCGAGTGGTCTAATGGCTCCGGTCCGTTCTGCGACCGTGATAAAGTCAAATGGTGAAATCAATCCACGTTCAGGATGTTGCCATCGAATCAACGCTTCACACTTAGTAAACTGATTCGAGTTCATATCGTAAATAGGTTGATATACGACAAAAAACTGATTGAGTTCCAGACCTTTTAAAATTTCATGATGCAACTGCACAAAGCGATCAGCTTCTTTTTGCATCGCAACATCATAAAAATGATAAGTATTTCGACCAATTTCTTTTGCGGCGTAAGTGGCTCTGTCGGCATGCTTTAACAGATCAGCAGCATGCAGCCCATCATGAGGGAACTGAGCTATGCCAACACTGCAGCTAATGGATATAGTTTTTCCATTAATATCAAATGGTTGATGAAACTCCGCAACAATAAGTTCAGCAAATTGTTCAGTGGACTGAAGGCTAGAGATATTCAAACGGAAAATTGCAAATTCATCACCGCCAAGCCTTGCAACAATATCCTGAGGTTGCAGCAAGCCACGTAAACGGTCAGCAACTGCGCGTAATAACGCATCGCCAGTCTGATGACCAAGGCTTTCATTCACATGTTTAAATTCATCCAAATCTAAACATAATAGACTTAGATTTAACTGCTGTGATTGCGCATGCTTGAGTGCAATACTGAGTTGTTCAGTAAACACGGCACGATTGGGTAAACGAGTGACAGGGTCAAAACTTGCTTGAAATGCAAGAGTATGCAGAGCCCTCTCACGCTCGCCTATCAGCCTTAAAAACAGCAGCGCAGCCGCGCAAATCAACAAAATAATGATAAACGCAGCGATAGCCAAAAGATGTAGATTTCCAGCAAACCAATTACTGATGTGCTTAGGATATGCATGTAAAAGCCAACGGCCAGCTGGGAGCTGTATGGAAGATGTCACAGCATGCTCACGTTGTAATTCGATATCTCCCCAGAATAAATCTGTTTGGCGAATATCTCCGTCCTTACCAGACAACCCCAAGAAATAATCTTTTTGTAGCTCTAACAAACCAGCCTGTTGCAGCAAAGGCTCCATCGGAATTATCGCGGCGATAATGCCCCAAACAGTCTGATCCGGCAAAAACACCGGCACTCTAATGATAAGCCCTGAGCCGCCCTGCACCAGATTAACAGGACCTGCCACCACCACTTTTTTCTGAGTAATGGCAAGATTAACTGCTCGATACTGATCCGGCACTGCTCGATAATCGAGACCAAGCGCGGTTTCGTTGCCTTTCAGGGGATAGATGTATCGGATCACTAAATCAGGGGCGACCGCAATATGGCGGACATGAGGATAATTCTTTAAAAACAGCGAAATCCTTGCATCTAGGTCAGCAGCATTAAAGTTGGGATGAAGGATCAACTCGCTCTTAATATTGTCTAGTGCAACTACACCGCTTTGAATAACCCCTTCCAGTGCGGATGCGCGTAAACTGAGTAGTTGCAATAGCTGGTAGCGTTCTGATTCCAGATACTTGGCACGCTCTTGCGCAAGCATGGCAAAAGCTAACACAGACAGAAATACAAAAAGTATGGCTGTACTCAGCCATGGACGTCGAATAAACCAATTAGGGGTATATTCAACATGCTGAGTTGAACTATCACGAGATTCATTTCTGTCTGTCAACACAGTGATTTGATCCTTGCGTAAGATACGAAGGTACTGTATCAGGGCAAATAAAAAACGGCTAGTCGGCTTGTCTGGTGCTCGCTTAACATTTACGGACTTTAGGAACCCATGCCCAGACATAATCAGCAACAACGGGAGCGACACCAACCGAATCAATCAATTCAACCCGAAGCGTCACTTCGCCTTTTTCGGTGGTTCGAATCGAAATGATCTGTTCCTCAGTCAGTTGTGCAGTCGCGGTTAATTGTCCGGTCGCGCGTTTTACATAACTAAGAGTCATTGATTTGAGTAGCGGGATCCGATCGTCAGGTACATGCATGCCGACCAAAAAACCGCTTGCCGACTCACCCAGTAATGCCATGGCCGCTGCATGCACACCCCCAATATGGTTTTGCACAGGCTTTTTATTGGCAAGCAGCAAGACTGAACGTTGAAAATCCAGAGTCAACACTTGCACACCCGCAGTGCCGGCGAATTTGATCGTACGACCAAAAATTTTACTGAGTAGCCAACTCCGACAAAAAGCCGGGGCTTTTTCCACAGATTGAACTAAACGACTAAGTTTATTTTGCGCTTGCATACTGGTCTTACCTGATGTGAAAAAGGCAAAGTTAACAGTTTGATATACGAGCATCAAGCTTTGTCTGAATATTAGTATATTTGGAGTATGCTCAATTGAGCAAAATGAATTTATTCTAAAGAAGGAATATTTTGAATGGATATTTTAAACACTTGGAGCGGGCAACGAGACTCGAACTCGTGACCTCGACCTTGGCAAGGTAGCGCTCTACCAACTGAGCTATGCCCGCATTCAAAGTGTTTACATGACGATTTGGAGCGGGCAACGAGACTCGAACTCGTGACCTCGACCTTGGCAAGGTAGCGCT
>JAYSCP010000009.1:0-29353 GCA_041914845.1 Alteromonadaceae bacterium | reverse complement strand
CTACCAACTGAGCTATGCCCGCTTCCTATATTCACACCGCTAAGTAACCAAGTTTCATTGCTTTAACTTTGTTACCGAGCGGGGCGCATTTTACAAAATCACTCAGTCTTTGCAAGCATTTTATTCAGGTAAACGGAAAAAATGCGCGCGATAGGTGACTAATTCAGCAATTGAATCGCGAATGTCGTCTAACGCCAAGTGGCTTGATGATTTATTGACCAACTTAGTTACTGCCGGATTCCAACGTTTTGCCAATTCTTTCACTGTACTGACGTCTAAATTGCGATAGTGAAAAAAGCTTTCCAGTTTTGGCGCATATTTTACTAAAAACCGGCGATCTTGACCGATGCTATTACCGCACATCGGAGACTTTCCTGCTGGAACATATTGACTTAAAAATGCGATGGTCTGGTCCACTGCTGCATCTAAATCAGTCTGACTATCTCGGCATCGTTGGGTTAAACCACTTTTGCCATGTTGTTCAATACACCAAGCACTCATATTATCGAGAACCTCGTCTGGCGTTTTAATTGCAAATGTTGGACCTTCCGCCAGCACATTTAAATTACTATCAGTGACGATAGTCGCCATCTCCAGAATGACGTCGACATCAGGTTCAAGCCCTGTCATTTCTAAATCGATCCACACCAGATTATTCTCATTTAACGCCATCTTTGGTCCCTTGTGCTTTGACACTTTGTAAGTTCATTGAATGCTAGTATCATACTACGCCTTACGCCAACAGGAAAACGCCCAACAGGGCCATCGAGTTAGAGTGACCAAAAAGAAACATCTTAGTCAGCGACAAAACGATCGCATCGCCGGCAATCAACAAAAGCGCTTAGATAGACTGGCGCAAAAAGCCGCGAAAGCCGAGCAACAACTTGAGCATGCACAATTTGGTGATGCCGAGCCCGGCCTTGTGATCAGTCGATTTGGCCAACATGCCGACGTCGAATCCGCCGATGGCAGCATCGTGCGTTGTAATCTCAGACGTACCATTAATTCACTAGTCTGTGGTGACCGCGTCGTTTGGCGGCGCGCGCTGCAAAGCCAAGGCACCATCGATGGCGTGATAGAAGCAGTGCATGAACGCAGTTCAGTGCTGAGTCGACCAGACTTTTACGATGGCCTAAAACCAGTTGCCGCAAATATAGATCTGCTAATTATTGTCTCAGCTGTGCTGCCAAGTTTGTCGCTTAATATCATCGATCGTTATTTAGTCGCTGCCGAAGCAATGCAAATTAAGCCATTGTTATTGCTTAACAAAATCGACCTTTTAAGCCCAGAGCAGCGGGCTACGGTCGATGTGCAACTGCAAATTTATCGGAAAATTGGTTACGATATTTTGCTACTTAGCGCTAAAACTGGTGAAGGCATGACCCAGCTTGACACTTATTTGCAGTCAGGCACTAGTATATTCGTTGGGCAATCTGGTGTTGGTAAATCGTCACTAGTCAATAATTTGATGCCAGAAATTGCCGCGACTACACAGGAAGTTTCCGACGTTTCAGGATTGGGTCAACACACCACTACAGTTGCGCGGCTATATCACTTGCCGGATGGCGGTGAATTAATTGACTCCCCTGGGATCCGAGAGTTTGCGCTCTGGCACTTGCAACCAGATGAAGTGTTATGGGGTTTTAAAGAATTCCGGCAATGGGCTGGTCGCTGTAAATTCCGCGATTGCAAACATGCCACAGATCCAGGCTGCGCGTTACATCACGCAGTAGAGATTGGTGAAATTGCAGCAGAGCGTTTAGAAAATTATCATAAAATCCTGTTGAGTATGGCGCAGGACAAACCGAATTACATGTAAACAGACGAGGGAATCCACTTCATGGATCAAGTTAAAATCACACTGCAATATATTATGCCTAAACATCTAATTTCTCGATTAGTTGGGCTTCTTGCAGCAGCAAAATTAGGTTTTATTACGCATAGTTTGATCAAACTTTTTATCAAGAGCTATGGCATTAATATGGCAGAAGCCAAACAGGAGAACGCGAGTGATTATGCTAGCTTTAATGAGTTTTTCACCCGGCCATTAAAAGATGGCGTGCGGCCAATTGTGCAAGATGACAAAATGCTTGCCCATCCTGTTGATGGTGCAGTGAGCCAACTTGGGGCCATTGAAGGCGACCAATTAATTCAAGCCAAAGGCCATTACTACTCTTTACAAGCGTTATTGGGCGGGGATGATAAGACTGCTGAACCATACAAAAATGGCCAATTTGCATGTATCTATTTAGCACCGAAAGACTACCACCGCATTCATATGCCAATTGCTGGTACTTTGCGTGAGATGATTTATGTGCCGGGTGAGCTGTTTTCAGTAAATCCACTAACGGCAGAAAATGTTCCTGGTTTATTTGCGCGCAATGAACGCGTTGTGACTATATTTGATACTGAAGTTGGGCCAATGGCGTTAGTTCTGGTTGGTGCGACAATTGTTGCCAGCATCGAAACGGTTTGGGCTGGAACTGTCACCCCTCCGCGTGGCAAAGATGTGTTTCGTTGGCAGTATCCAGAATCTGGTCCAAATGCCGTACATTTAGCCAAAGGTGCAGAAATGGGACGCTTTAAGCTAGGATCAACCGTAGTTCTAACTTTTGCACCCAATGCCGTGGAATTTTTACCAAACAATTATCCAGGGTCGGTCACTCGCATGGGAAGTGCTTTTGCTGAGAAAGTATCGAACTAAGCAGACAAATTTCACACGCCACTGCGTGCTAAAGGAGATGACATGCTGATATTTGCACATCGTGGGGTCAGCGGTCATTTCCCAGAAAATACCCTTCTGGCTTTTCAAGCCGCACTTGATGCTGGATGTCAAGCAATAGAGCTTGACGTCTATGCGCTGCAAAACCAACTGGTAGTTATCCACGATCGCCAATTGTCCCGCACGACCAATGGCAAAGGTAATCTTGAAGATTATACGCTGGAGTCGCTCTCAGCATTAGATGCTGGCCTGGGAGAGTCTGTGCCAACCCTTTGGCAGGTATTGCAACTCGTCGCCAATAAAGTATTACTCAATATAGAACTGAAAGGTGGTGATACTGCTAAGTTGTTAATTGGCCTGCTAGAAAAAGCCCAACAAGAATTGCACCTTGATTTATCAACTGTTGTAGTTTCATCTTTTAACCACAGAGTACTTCAACAGCTTCGTAAGCTTCACGCCACTCTTGCGCTTGGAGTATTAATAGCTCACCGCCCTTTTGACAATGCCGCAATAGCAAGCCTACTTGATGCCTGCTGTTTGAATTGTGATAGAGGTTTTGTTGATGCCGAACTGGTCGCTGATGCGCATAAACGAGGCGTCAAAGTCTATGTTTATACGGTGAACGAAGCACGTGAAGCAAAAGAGCTAGCCAAAATTGGTGTAGATGGGATTTTCTGCAACTACCCAGCAGAAGCAGAAAATTGGTTTCAAGATTAACTCAATTATTTGTTGAGATTTTACCTAGCAGAGTTTTCTAACCGTTAAAATTTTTTAGTGGTCTTCACAGCTATGGCATTGGTTACACAGCCGAATATTCAAAATATGAGCAAGCACTACAAAAGATGCACCAACAATAAGCACGTAGTGTTCGTACTCGTGTCCTAATAAATCCTTCTGCCAGTATATAAAACCGCCAATAAACAACGAATAGAAAGGATATAGCTTGCGGTGATAGCGATGGAAACCTGCAAATAATGTGATAAAACCTAACACCATAGTAACGAGTAGGATAATGCGCTCAAAAGCATGATTATGCGCAGAGGTAAGCCCCAGCAGCGGCAATACAGGAAGTAACACGGGCAACATTATACAATGGATAGCGCATAAGGATGTGACTGCAATCCCTACTTTATCCATCGCTGTTCTGATGCTATGAAACATTTATGAAACCTCGGCTTTTGAAGAGGTGATATGATATAACAATTCCCCTATAAAAAGAACAGACCACGTTAAAAATTCCCATCAGCGCTACGCCAACACTGAGCATTGCTGCGGCTTATCAGTTGCTGTGGCATAATGGCAACTCAGCCAAATGAAAGGTCTTACAATGGAACAATTACTTAATCAACTCGATGCGAACCTTAAAGAACTTTATCGCAAAGCCGTAGACGCTGATCAAATTCTTGAACAGTTACAACAACAAGGACACGGTAATTACCAGCGCATTTTTCCTGCTGGCGGTGTATTTCAGGCAGATAGTAACCGTTTTATGCCCTACCTCACTGAGAGTGCAGAACTGGTTGCTGCAATAAGACAAACTCAACAGTTTAATACCGCCACACTCGAATTATTAGTAAAACAACTTAAACTACTACATCAGACTTTGGCTGATTTTCGTACAGCACTTCAAAAATAATCTACAATTGATGGATACACCCGCAATGAGAATTGGCCAGCATTGCTACTTAGGCTAATTCTCAATTTTGCATGTTGTTCAGGGAGGTTATTATGAATCTTACGTCTGTAACTGTCTCAGCTGACGTCGCCAGAGCAGCGAGCAAGTCTTTAAATACGCAAACCGGCGCCATATCTCCGGTTGCGCAGGCAACAAATACTCAATCGACCAACTTACTAAAACAGCAGCCAATAAATGCAATTTTACCACCTGAACAGAACTCATCGGCCGTCGAGGAAAGCCGCAAAGGTGATTCGGTGTCAGTAAGCAGCACAATTGGACGAGCCGCTAGCAGTGGACAGTTATCGAGAGAACAAGCACTGGCAATTTATCAAAAAATTGCCAGTCTATTATGAGTTAGTGCCGATAAGATTATTTCGCCGCAGTTGTCATAGGTAGTTTTGGCACTATATTACGACTAAACCATTTATCTAACATGGCCGCTTCATAGGCAAATTGACGATGGCCGTAGCCTTTTGGCGAAGACAGCATAAAGCCCATATCTTTAATTTTTTCGTCTTTGATTGCCGCTATTTCTTGCTTGTTTTCATTAAACAATACGTAGTCCAAATTCATTCGAGGGAAATAAATGTCTTTCACCACTCGAATATCATTGTGTTCAATTCGGTACATTGGGTTAACATCACCCGCAAGATCCAAATCCTTAATGGTTACTTCCAGCCGATACCCTGCAGGCATTTTTTTGGCAAAATCGGCCCAAATCTTATCAAATTCTTTGATGACTTGCTTCTGGTAAGCAGCTTTACTGCCTGTTGCAGGTCGAATATCAGTATACTTTTCAGGATTTAGCCATGTGACCTTAACTTCGGCCGCAGTCGGAGTTGACGCTTGTGTTGTGAAAGTAAAAACAGCCAACAAAAATGCTAATTTACGCATAATTAATCTCCTTCAAACGACATCATACTTAAAGTTTATATCGGTATTACTACGATACTATACGCGGTAATTAGACTTAGCACCGTCGAGAAATGTCGGGAAATGTACTCAGTTGTAATGAGACACTGACGAAACATAGACATTTGTTAGCGAAAGTGTCGACTTATAGATACCGATTTAAAGTTTAACATAGCATGCCCGATAACTTGATGCACCAGCAACATCAGAAATCACCAAAAGCAAAACGGCAGCCGAAGCTGCCGTTTTTCTTTAACTAGCAACAAATGTAGGGTAAGGAACAAGCATTACTGCTTGCCCCTCCCCTAAGAACCGTACGGGCGAGTTTCCCCGCATACGGCTCAAGCCTTTAAAAGCCAATACCTTAGTACCGGCCAGCGACCAAGAAGAGGTGCCGAGTGGTTACCCACTCGGGCTTATCACAGTAAACCTATTTTGTATGCCGTAAAAATAAATGCGCTTAGAGCGTAAATAATTTTAGCAACATCACAAGTCACTGTGATTTTCAGATCATATTTCATGGCGGATGCCTTTCAAAATAGATCTGGGCGCCCAGATATGAGAACCTGGCTTTTATATACCGTCTTAGCCAAGACGGTTGGTTATTAGTTACACGTGCTACTTATAACCGTTCGGATATTCCAATCTTGTCTTACCCACGTTAGGCACCGCCGTATCATTGAACACAGTTCAACAAGGGGGGACAAAACCGTTCAACCCTTAAGCCGTTTTCTCAAAACGACAATGTGAAGTGAGAATCTTCACCTCTTCTATATAGGTACACCGAGATCATAAATCAACCTTTGGTTGAAAATTACTATGCAATTGCCGATGACAATTAGGGTGCAGCAATACCAAGTTATCCAGCTCATCCGATCCGCCTTTTACTTTTTCCACAATATGGTGAATATTCCACTCTGTTTCAAAAGTGATCGGGAACCGGCATAACGGACAGCATTGCTGCTGTCGTTGCCAGAGGTAGAGCACTTTCCATTGACCAGCCATCGAGTCTTTCCAAGTGCGCTCTTGCCGCTGCTCGAAATATTGCTCAAAAGCCAAATCATAAGGGTTAGCCTCCGCCTTTAACTTAATATGCCGCTTAATCGGCGTATCATTGCAGTAAAACAGCCGAAGCATTTTCTGCTCCGCCATTTCGCCGGAAAACACCCAGTTACGCACGCCAACTGACTTAAAGTATTTCGCTTTAATCCAGCGTTTGCACCTGTTGGCATGACGTCTACGACACCACTGCCAGAGCATTTTCCAAACCCGATAATCGACATAATTAAAGGTCTCTTTCGCAACGATGTGTCTATGGTAGTTAGCCCAGCCCCGCAGAACAGGATTGAGCAGTGATACCAACAAACCCGCCGTCACGGTTTTGTTCCCCGAAATTATGCCCTTCACTTTTTGCAGCAAATTCCGCAAGTTCTTCCGGCTTGGCTTTATCAGCAGCTTACCGTTGTACTTACGAATGTTTTGCCCCAAAAAGTCGAAGCCATCTTCCACATGGGTGATTAGTGTTTTCTCCGGCGATAACGTCAGCCCCCGCTCAGCCATAAAGGCCTGAACTAAAGGTTTTACTTCGTTTTCCAATAACTCTTTCGAGATACCAGTGATCACAAAGTCATCAGCGTACCGCACATAATTGACCTTGGTCTTGTAGCTGGCTTTGGTATTTTTCTGGCCAAAATGGCTTTCTAATACCGACTCCAAACCATCAAGCGCCAAATTGGCCAACACTGGCGAAATAATGCCCCCTTGTGGCGTTCCGGCTTCGGTTGCAAATAGACTACCGGACTCCAAATAACCCGCCTTCAGCCAGCGTCTGAGCACTTGTTTATCCAACGGTACGTTGGCAAGCAACCAGTCGTGGCTAATGTTGTCGAAGCAACCTTTGATATCCCCTTCCAGTACCCACTCTGCCGAGCTTTTCCGGCTTAAATTGACAAAGCATTGCTCTATCGCATCCGCCGTGGACCTTATTGGGCGAAAGCCATAACTATTGCGGTCTGCCGTAGTTTCCGACACCGGTTCTAAAGCCTGCAGATACAAAGCCTGCATAGCGCGATCCAGCATCGTTGGTATTCCCAAAGGGCGACTTTTGCCGTTTGCTTTAGGAATATAAACCCGACGTAACGGTTTTGGCCGATAGCCTTGCCGTTGTAACCTTGTAATAGCCTGCCATTTCAACTCAGGCGTGCCCCACAACTCCCCATCAACACCGGACGTCCTTTTGCCCCGGTTTTCCGTGACCCGCCTGACTGCCAATGCCTTGGCAGCAAACGAGCGCACCAGCATGCGTTGCAAGGCTTTCACCCTACGCCACTGTTGCTGTTTCGTCGCCTTCGCGATCCGTACTTGCAGCCCTCTCACCTGCCGCTGTACCAGATACCAATCAATGGTATGCCAGCTCTGCGGTGGGTGGGAGAACGCAGGTACGGTCATTTTCATTACTGTACTCATCTTGCTTTTCTCCAAAACCGCAAATGGAGAAAAGCCAACCCCATTGGGGATAACTAATCCCCTTTGGGTTGTTTTAAATGACTTATCAAGCCTTCACACGATTAAAGACCAGTTGGAAGTCAGCACCTTTTCAGGTCAGGGCAAAGTTTGAACCCCTATCCACGCCATTACAGCGCAGCATTCGCTTTTTCCAACCTCCTTTACCCGCTTGTCCAACAGTTTTCCTTGCGGATCCCCTGCCTTACTGACGCAAGGCGAACAATCGGGCTTACCGAGTTCCGTTGCAGTTACACGAGCAACTTAGGTTCTGCCTATCCACCGATGGCCTTAAGACGACGTATCCCCAGATGTAAAAGGAATAACCAGCCACGTACCTTTTGGTTAGAGCGTAACAACAATCTTTCGCTCATTGCGGTTGACGGTGTTTATCAGCAGTTCACTTTCGTTAACCTTATTGCCCAGCCTAGCCCTCAGCCCACGTATTGTTCATGGTCTATGCCCACCCTCACGGGTGAAGGCACTGTTTGCACAGAGGTACATTGTCAGGAAGCTTCGCACCACGCCGTTACCAGCATCGCACTATCCCTAGGCTACCGTTAGTCGTATAACAGGTCTCACTCGCCGTATTGCTTTATGAGCCAATACTGCTGAAACAATAACTACAACAGCTTTTGCCGAAGCATCGCTTAGTAGCTTGATGAACCGTTTGTCGAGCCAAGATTTGGCAAGTTTGACGGCGTAAACCTCGCATAGCGTTTTGCCGGCTGACCGAAGTCGCCGATTTTTTTTCTATGTTTAAAGTCGTCGCCTATAAAAGCGCGGGACTTTTGGCTTAGCCAAATGAATTGCAGGCTGCAAAACTAGCGCCTATTTCTTCAAGCTGATTCCATCCAATGCAATCAGGCGAAACACTCCCGAAGGAATACCGCTGATCAGATTGGGTGAATCCGACCAACGGATTTTCGACTACTATTTTTGCAGGAATGAAGCGGATACGTTAGTATCCGCTTACGGTGTAGCCTGCGAGGTTAGCGACCTTCGCGACTCTCGTCGCACTACATCATGCCGCCCATGCCACCCATGCCGCCCATATCAGGCATTGCAGGCGCATCTTTCTTCGGCAGTTCAGTAACCATCGCTTCAGTTGTGATCATTAATGAACCAACTGATGCAGCAAATTGCAGTGCTGAACGGGTAACTTTAGTTGGGTCAAGGATACCCATTTCAAGCATATCGCCGTATACGTCAGTCGCAGCGTTGTAACCGTAGTTACCTTCACCTGCTTTCACGTTATTGACAACAACTGATGGCTCTTCACCTGCGTTATCAACGATTTGACGCAGTGGTGCTTCCATCGCACGTAATGCGATTTTAATACCGTGGTTTTGATCTTCGTTAGCACCACGTAAGTCCGCTAACTTAGCAGCAACGCGCACTAATGCCACACCACCGCCAGGTACCACGCCTTCTTCAACCGCAGCACGAGTTGCATGTAATGCATCTTCTACACGGTGTTTTTTCTCTTTCATTTCGATTTCAGTCGCAGCGCCAACTTTAATTACAGCAACACCGCCAGCTAATTTCGCTAAACGCTCTTGTAACTTCTCTTTGTCATAGTCAGAAGTCGCGTCTTCAACTTGTTGGCGAATTTGCTTCACACGACCGTCAATTGCTTCTTGCGCGCCAGCACCGTCAATGATGGTGGTGTTATCTTTGGTGATAACAACACGTTTTGCCGTACCTAAATCATCAAGAGTTGCTTTTTCCAGTTCCATGCCGATTTCTTCAGAAATCACCACACCACCAGTTAATACAGCGATGTCTTGCAGCATGGCTTTACGACGGTCGCCAAAACCTGGTGCTTTCACCGCAGAAACTTTTACGATACCACGCATATTGTTAACGACTAAAGTTGCTAACGCCTCGCCTTCTAAATCTTCAGCGATGATCAGCAGTGGTTTACCTGATTTTGCTGCACCTTCTAACACCGGCAACAATTCACGGATGTTACTGATTTTCTTATCAACAGTCAGGATGAACGGGTTGTCTAATTCAACTTGGCCAGCTTCAGCGTTGTTGATGAAGTACGGAGACAAGTAACCGCGGTCAAACTGCATCCCTTCAACAACTGCTAATTCGTTTGCTAAGCCTTGACCTTCTTCTACAGTGATCACGCCTTCTTTGCCCACTTTATCCATGGCGCTTGCGATGATCTGACCGATTTCATCATCAGAGTTTGCAGAAATAGTACCGACTTGCGCGATAGCTTTGGTATCAGCACATGGTTGTGACAGCGCTTTTAATTCAGCAACTGCAGCAATTACTGCTTTGTCGATACCGCGTTTTAAATCCATTGGATTCATGCCGGCAGCAACCGCTTTCACACCTTCGTTGATGATGTTTTGCGCTAATACTGTAGCAGTAGTGGTACCGTCACCGGCTTCGTCATTGGCTTTAGAAGCAACTTCTTTCACCATTTGCGCGCCCATGTTTTCGAATTTATCTTCTAACTCGATTTCTTTCGCAACAGAAACACCATCTTTCGTGATGATTGGCGCGCCGAATGATTTATCTAAAATCACGTTACGGCCTTTAGGGCCTAAAGTCACGCGCACTGCGTTTGCTAAAATGTTGACGCCTTTCAGCATCTTGTTACGGGCTTCATCGCCAAAACGTACGTCTTTTGCAGCCATTTTCGAAATCCTTAAATTTGTTTAACTATATTAATGCAATGCGTTAAATTATTCGGTCACTACAGCAAGAATGTTGTCTTCTTTGGTGATGACATATTCTTTGCCGTCAATTTTTTCAGTGCGTTCAACATAAGCACCGAAAATTACTTTGTCGCCGACTTTCACGTCTAAAGGACGGACACTGCCATTTTCCAGAATTCGGCCATTGCCTACTGCAACAACTTCACCACGAGTCGACTTTTCAGCCGAAGCACCGGTTAGCACGATACCACCAGCCGACTTGCTTTCAGCTTCAATGCGCTTGATGATGACGCGGTCATGTAATGGACGGATATTCATGTTTTGATTCTCCTAAACACAGAGTGATGATTTAACTTTACGGTTAAAGTTTACGTGTCAGAGATATGGGGTAATGCCACACAAAAACCAAGTGCTTACCCAAAAAAAATCTAATTTCGTCGCTCAATTAAGAATTCCTTCAGGAAATAGCCACAGAATCAATGCAACACAATGCGTTAATATCCGGTCTGAGTTATCAGTAAGGAATATTTAATAACTTCGGCAGACGATTACAGCTTTGCCACCGTATACTGTGTTGAGTAAAACTTAGTTGCTTTTTAAAGCACATCGCATGTTCGCTTTTGCATAATAAGGAATGTCATACTGATGTTTAAATCGATTTATATGTTGTTTTTTGCGTTGTTTTTAAGCGCACTGATTCCTGTATCAGCACAACAGTCCGCAACACCGAGTGTGTTAGCTGCACTTAACCAAGACAACCAATTTCTGCCTGTTGAACAAGCGTTTGTGTTTGATTTTCGCCAAAATGGCAACGAACTTGAAATCAATTGGACCATCGCAGACGGCTATTACTTATATAAAGAAAAAATCAAACTCGCTGGTGTGGCGGTTAGCTTTAGCCATCCAACAATGCCTGTGGGCGAACCCCATGAAGATGAGTATTTCGGCAAAACCGAAGTTTATCGAAAATCACTGACCATCAAAGTGCCACTGAGCGACATCGATGCCAAAGATGCAATATTAAAAGTACGCTTTCAGGGCTGTGCCGATGCAGGTTTGTGTTATCCGCCAGTAACCCAGCAAGTACCGTTGTTTCCAGCTAAAGTTGCCGCAGCAGCACAAGCGACCGAGGTACCAACATCAGATACCCAAGCAAATGCTCCTGTAGTATCAAGCCAACTGGAACTTGCAAGTCGCCTTGGTAGCGATCACAGCTTGTTGACGCTAGGTCTTTTTTTCGTACTGGGATTGGGGCTTGCATTTACCCCTTGCGTATTTCCTATGTATCCAATTCTAACCAGCATCATCGTTGGCCAAGGCAATAAACTAACCACGGGCCAAGCGTTTCGCTTGTCGATGGCCTATGTCCAAGGTATGGCCATTACATACTCGTTATTGGGCTTAGTAGTAGCAAGTGCTGGCGTGAAATTTCAAGCAGCCTTCCAACACCCGGCGGTGTTAATTGGCATTAGTGTGTTATTTGTCGTTTTGGCCTTGGCGATGTTTGGCGTTTTCACCTTACAACTGCCATCAAGCTGGCAAGAAAAAGTAAGTAATATCAGTAATAACCAACAAGGCGGCAGCATAAAAGGCGCTTTAGTGATGGGTGTATTATCAGGTCTGGTCGCATCGCCGTGTACCACAGCACCACTGACCGGTGTACTGCTCTATATCGCGCAATCAGGCGACATGCTGTATGGCGCTCTTGTGCTTTACATCTTAAGCCTTGGTATGGGCTTGCCGTTATTAGTTTTGGGTAGTAGCGGCGGTAAAATTCTGCCACGTCCAGGCGCTTGGATGGATTTCGTCAAAGCAATTTTTGGCTTCTTACTACTCTCAGTACCGTTAGTATTATTATCACGCATTCTTAGTGCAGATATACTATTAATACTTGCTAGCCTTTTGGTAGTAATCTTTGCGGCATTCACACAGCAAAGCCAGCAACTATTTCAAAAACCACTTGCTCGCACGTTGTGCTGGTTAATTGCCACAGTATTGATTAGTGGCACTGTTATTGTGAACTATCAACATTGGTTTACACCAACCAATGTTGTTGCCAGCCAAGTTACCGTCGAAGATACAAATGCAACTACTGCAGGCGAATTTATTGATATCAACTCCCTTGCCGATTTGGACAAGCAGTTAAATGCAGCCAAAGCTGACGGCCAGTATGTGATGCTAGATTTCTTCGCGCAGTGGTGCGTCGCCTGTAAAGAATTTGAACATATCACCTTCGCTGATGGAGCAGTCAAAGCAGAAATGGCAAAAATGCGGTTATTACGGATTGATGTCACAGATCCGACAACGGAACAGCAGCAAGTTTTGGATAAATTCCAAGTGTTAGGCTTACCAACATTGCTATTTTTCCGCCCAAATGGTGACGAAATGACGCAATCTCGCGTGACTGGCTTCCAAGGACCAGAAGAGTTCAAGACGCATTTATCATCGTTAAGTGCTGGCTAGAACGTTCAATCAACACCGCTGGAAAGCCCATTCTGGCGGTGTTTCTTCGCTTAATACTCCCAATACAAACAACCATCAGTTCTGCACGACTAATCCGGGCTAAAAAAGTTCCCTCTGGCTGATAAGACCAGTATTTTGCTGCCATTTGCTGCGATTTCACTATAATAAGCGGCAACTCTGCACTCCCCCCAGTTATTTTGGCGAAAAAGATGCATTTTTTTTCGACATTTGGCAGGATGAGCGCAGACAGATACTTTTCAACGGAATTTTGCACAAATGGCTTCAAACTTACGGATTTTGCTGCTAAATGGCCCGAATCTAAATATGTTAGGCAAACGTGAGCCACATATTTATGGTTCACGCACGTTAGCGCAAATTGTCGATGCATTAACCAGTCACGCGGCCAATTTGGGCGTGAATTTATCGCATTTGCAATCCAATGCCGAACATGAATTGGTTGATGCAATTCAGCAAAGCCTAGGTCAACAGGATTTTATTGTGATAAATCCTGGCGCATATACTCACACTAGTGTGGCTATTCGCGATGCCCTGCTTGCTGTAGCCATCCCATTTATCGAGGTCCATTTGTCCAACATTCACGCCCGCGAAGCATTTCGCCAGCATTCTTATTTATCGGATATCGCCAAGGGCGTTATATGCGGGCTTGGTGCTGACGGATACCGTTACGCATTAGAGTCTGCGGTAGCGACCTTAACGACCACGTATTCAAACCCATAATTTCAACTAAAAATCAGGCTACATCGTCATGGATATTAGAAAAATTAAAAAACTGATCGAGCTTCTTGAAGAATCAGGGATCAACGAGCTAGAAATCACTGAAGGTGAAGAATCAGTTCGTATTAGCCGCGGTGGCCCGGTGCAACAATATGCGCCGATGCACTACACTGCTGCTCCACAAGCAGCCCCTGCTCCAGCAGCTGCACCTGCTGCCGCAGCGCCAGCTGCAGCTCCAGCAGTAACTGGTCATCAAGTTCGTTCGCCAATGGTCGGTTCGTTCTATCGCGCAGCATCACCAACTTCGAAGAACTTCGCTGAAGTGGGTCAAAGTGTCAAAGTTGGCGATACCTTGTGTATCGTTGAAGCAATGAAAATGATGAACCAAATCCAGTCGGACAAAGCCGGTACTATCACGGCCATTTTGGTTGAAAACGGCGAGCCGGTTGAATTTGACCAGCCTTTATTTGTGATCGAATAACCGAAAAGGCCGACACATGTTAGAAAAAGTGCTGATAGCCAACCGTGGCGAAATTGCATTACGTATTTTACGTGCGTGCAAAGAGCTCGGAATTAAAACCGTCGCAGTGCACTCCACTGTCGATCGCAACCTCAAACACGTGTTGCTGGCCGATGAAACCATCTGTATTGGTCCAGCGCCATCTCCACAAAGTTATCTAAACATTCCAGCGCTAATTGCTGCGGCGGAAGTGACTAACGCGCAAGCGATCCACCCAGGCTACGGCTTTTTGGCTGAACGCGCAGACTTTGCGCAGCAAGTTGAAGAAAGTGGCTTGGTGTTCATTGGTCCACGTCCAGAATCAATTAGCTTAATGGGCGATAAAGTGTCGGCCATTGAAGCGATGAAAAAAGCTGGTGTTCCTTGTGTACCGGGTTCGGATGGTGCGGTTGGTGACGATGCTGACGTCAATAAAGCCATCGCAAAACGCATCGGTTATCCAATCATCGTCAAAGCAGCAGGCGGTGGCGGTGGTCGTGGTATGCGCGTGGTACGCAGCGAAGAAGAGCTAGTCTCTTCTATCGAGATGACCAAAGCTGAAGCAAAAGCTGCTTTTGGTAACGATATGGTTTACATGGAAAAATTCCTTGAAAACCCACGTCATATCGAAATCCAAGTATTGGCTGACGGCCAAGGCAAAGCGATCCATTTAGGTGAGCGTGATTGTTCAATGCAACGTCGCCACCAAAAAGTTGTGGAAGAAGCGCCAGCACCAGGCATCACCCAAGAGCAACGTGATTTCATCGGTGGCCGTTGTGTGCAAGCTTGTATTGACCTGAACTATCGCGGTGCAGGTACTTTCGAGTTCTTGTACGAAAACGGTGAGTTCTTCTTTATTGAGATGAACACGCGTATTCAAGTAGAACACCCAGTGACTGAGATGATCACCGGCGTTGACCTGATTAAAGAGCAACTGCGGATCGCTTCTGGCATGCCGTTATCAATCAAGCAATCTGATATCGTCATTCGTGGCCATGCAGTGGAATGTCGAATCAATGCTGAAGATCCGAAAACCTTTATTCCATCACCAGGCACTATCACTCGTTTCCATCCACCAGGTGGTAATGGCGTGCGTTGGGATTCGCATATCTACGCAGACTACACCGTGCCGCCAAACTACGATTCAATGGTCGGTAAGTTGATCTGTTACGGTGAAAACCGTGAGATTGCTATCGCACGGATGCGTAACGCCTTAGCAGAGCTATTAGTTGGTGGCATTAAAACCAATATTGATTTACACAAAGACATTATGACTGACGTGAACTTCAATAAAGGCGGCACCAACATTCATTACCTAGAACACAAACTTGGTATGAAATAATCGCTAAACCGCTTACCTAGGCGAAGCTACTAAGACAATAAAGGCTCTTAACCGAGCCTTTATTTTTTTCTTGCCGAATAACTTACAACGCTGAATTTCAATCGGCAAAGGCCTGATGGCGCAGCCGCAATTGCCAATTAGCTCACTGTTCAATCATACAATGCACCCTGCCCAACCGTAGCTATACAAAAGACACGATACTTGCAATAGGGTTTCGCGGTATAATAACTATTTAGTCAGTTTGAGAGAGCTCTCCATGCCTTGGATCCAACTTCGGGTGAATACCACAGAAAAACACGCTGAGACCGTCAGCGACATGCTGATGAGTTGGGGTGCGCAGGCCGTCAGTTTTGTTGATGCCAAAGATACCCCTATTTATGAACCAATGCCTGGAGAAGTTATTTATTGGGCAAATACCGTGGTTGTCGGGTTATTTGATGCCGAGCACAACATGACTCGTGTTATTGCCCAGCTCGAAAAGGTCAGCTTGTTCAAAAATGGCGTTCAGTACAAAGTTGAACAATTAGAAGACAAAGATTGGGAGCGCGAGTGGATGGATAACTTCCATCCGATCAAATTTGGCAATAGATTATGGGTTTGCCCGTCTTGGCGTGACATCCCAGAACCTGATGCAGTTAATGTTATGCTTGACCCAGGTTTGGCTTTTGGTACTGGTACTCATCCAACAACAGCATTATGTATGGAATGGTTGGATAGCCAAGATTTGGCAGATAGCACCATCGTCGACTTTGGCTGCGGATCTGGCATTCTCGGCATTGCAGCACTTAAATTGGGCGGTAAACGTGTTGTCGGAATTGATATTGATCCACAGGCAATTGAAGCAAGCAAAGCGAATGCCGAGCGCAATCAGGTCGCAGGGAAAATAGAACTATACCTGCCTAAAGATCAACCACAACTGCAAGCTGATGTTGTAGTTGCCAATATTCTTGCAGGGCCATTAGCCCAACTTAGCGAAATTATTAGTGCCTACGTCAAACCTGGTGGTTTATTAGCGTTAAGTGGCATTTTAGAGAGCCAGGCCGACAGCGTGATGGCAGCCTATAAGCATGAGTTTGATTTTGCACCAGTCGCGGTCAAAGACGAATGGGTTCGTTTATCAGCAAGAAAACACGGCGCTTAACTCTGAAAAGAACTCATCGAGCCTAACAAGCAAGACTGGCAACCCATACTATTGCTCAGTCTTGCTTTACTCAATACCGACTCAAGGTTCTTTGACATCGCGTTACATGCATGTGCTTTAACCCAACTAAACTAGCAAAAATGCATCCCACTCTTGTCGCACAACCATCACCCTAACAAAATAGACTTAGCTTGCAATTCGTGTATCGAACAACTGTCGATACACGAATTGCTTCATCAACCATTAGCTAGATAGCAATTAGCTGTGGGGATAGCATTGTATACATCGCTCCGAGTTAACTGACTGCAGTCGGACAAAATTGCGATCGAAAGTCATAAACAACGTCACACCTAAACAAGCTTAAAAGTCAAAAATGAATCCTTGCAAAAGTCACATATTGTTATATTATAACATTTCAGGCCGTTAGATCGGCCAGTTTGAGCGAATTCATCACACCATGTTCCTGGGAGATGGAGTTTTTAGCACCTGCTTGCAGGTGCTTTTTTTATTGCACCAATAATAGTTTTGGGACGACCATTGTTATCATGACTTGGCTGAAAATTAATTGTGTAAAAAAAACACAGCATTACAATTATCTTTTCTTGACAGCTACGAATATTCGTTTGTCACCGTATATCAAACACGATTTTTCAAGCCTTTCGTGATTGTCAACCCGCCAACCCCCAATAAATTTGTATTTTTGTTTAAATATTAGCCTTTGCATTGGCGCGAAAAATCCGTAAACTTAGCGCCCCTTGAGGGTAGACCCTAGAGACAGAGCGGTGCGCATCGGATCATACGAACTTTCGAATAATGTTATTTGTGCTCCGATGGCTGGAGTCACTGATTTCACTTTTCGTGAGCTATGTCGGCGTTTTGGCGCTGGTTTAGCTGTATCAGAAATGATGTCCAGCAACCCTTTGGTCTGGCAAAGCGAAAAGTCGTTAAAAAGGATGAGTCACAGTGATGAAACTGGCATTAGGTCAGTACAAATTGCTGGGGCAGATCCACAACATATGGCTGAAGCTGCTCAATTTAACGTCGAACATGGTGCCCAAATTATTGATATTAATATGGGTTGTCCGGCGAAAAAAGTGAACAAGAAACTCGCTGGCTCTGCGCTATTGCAGTTCCCAGAGTTAGTCGAAGAAATTGTTCAAGCGGTTGTTGGGGCAGTTAATGTTCCGGTAACCCTAAAAATCCGCACAGGATGGGACCCTGAACATCGAAATGGTGTGCAGATAGCCCGTATCGCTGAGGATAACGGCATCCAGGCATTGGCGGTTCATGGTAGAACCAAAGCTTGTATGTACAAAGGCGAAGCCGAATATGACACCATCCGCGCAATTAAGCAGGCGGTGTCAATTCCGGTGATTGCCAACGGTGATATTACATCCGCACAAAAAGCCCGGTTTGTGCTGGATTATACCGGCGCTGACGCCATCATGATTGGTCGCGCAGCTCAGGGCCGGCCCTGGATTTTCCGGGAAGTAGTACATTACCTAAATACAGGTACAGAATTACCCGCACCTGAAATTTCAGCAGTGCAGGAAATCTTGCTGGAACATGTCCGTGGCCTTCACCAGTTATATGGTGACTTACTCGGACCCCGTATTGCCCGCAAACATGTCGGGTGGTATTTGGCCGAGCAAGACCGCGAAGGACTGTTTCGCAGTGAATTTAATAGCATCGAACAGGCTTCAACGCAACTTGATGCTTTGAATGTGTATTTCGAACAACTAGCAGCAACCTAACGTAAAAGAGACTAGGCAATGTTTAATCAAAACGTGACTTCGCCATTTATTACTAACGCCCATGTTCAAACGCAAGAAAAACCGCAGCCTTTAAGTAATGCGGTACAAAAAGCGGTGGCGAACTACCTGCAACAGTTAAATGGTCAAGATGTTGATGACCTGTATGAACTGGTTCTGTCAGAACTGGAAAAACCATTGCTAGAAGAAGTAATGAAATATACTCGAGGCAATCAGACCCGCGCTGCGAATCTGATGGGCATCAACCGCGGCACGCTGCGTAAGAAGCTGAAACAATACGGCATGAGTTAATGCCCCCGCGGGAGGAGTCCCGCCAAAAGCACCTTCGGGTGCTTTTTTGTTTCTAGGACCTAAGAAGCTGCTTTAGGTCCGAAACAGGTGATAAGGCTATTGGGCGCACTACCCTTGCAACCAAATAATAAATTCTGACTATTATTAACGGTGTCTCTAACCGTACTGCCATGTCACGAATGTGCCATCACCAAGGCAAGATTTTTAATTAACCAGAAGAGAAGCAACATGACCTCAGCTCGTCCAATTCGTCGCGCACTGCTAAGTGTTTCCGACAAAACCGGCATTGTTGAATTTGCCCGCGCTTTAGCGGCGCAAGGTGTCGAACTATTGTCCACTGGCGGTACGGCCAAATTACTGGCCCAGCATCAAATTAATGTTACCGAAGTCTCTGACTATACTGGTCATCCAGAAATCATGGATGGTCGGGTAAAAACTCTGCATCCAAAAGTGCATGGCGGTATTTTAGCGCGCCGTGGTCAAGACGATGACGTAATGGCAGCACATGCCATTGAGCCTATCGATTTGGTTGTTGTAAACCTTTACCCCTTCGCCAACACTGTGGCAAACCCAAATTGTACTTTAGCTGATGCCATTGAAAACATTGATATTGGCGGGCCAACTATGGTGCGCGCAGCAGCGAAGAACCATGCTGACGTCACGATTGTGGTAAACGCAGCAGACTATACTAAAGTTCTCACTGAAATGGCGCAAAACAATGGTGCGACTACGGAGACAACACGCTTTAGTCTTGCCATCAGTGCTTTTGAACATACCGCACAATATGACGGCATGATTGCTAATTATTTCGGCACCATGCTTGCTGCTTATGGCGATGCTGATGCTGCTGCGAGCAAATTCCCTCGCACCTTCAATAGTCAGTTCGTGAAAAAACAAGATCTGCGCTATGGCGAGAACAGCCATCAAAGTGCGGCATTTTATGTTGAACATAACGTGCAAGAAGCCTCTGTGGCGAGTGCAACGCAATTACAAGGCAAAGAGCTGTCTTACAACAATATCGCAGACACTGATGCTGCGCTTGAGTGTGTGAAAGAGTTCAGCGAACCGGCCTGTGTCATCGTTAAACATGCCAACCCATGTGGTGTTGCTATCGGTGAAGACATCCTGTCCGCTTATAACCGCGCCTACCAGACTGACCCTACGTCGGCTTTTGGCGGTATCATCGCTTTTAACCGTGAATTAGATGCAACAACAGCCGAGGCTATCGTTAGCCGTCAATTTGTTGAAGTCATTATTGCGCCTACTGCAACAGAAGCTGCTGCCGAAATCATCGCGAAAAAGCCAAACGTGCGTTTGTTGGTCTGTGGTCAGTGGCAAGACAAGACGACTGGGTTTGATATCAAGCGCGTCAACGGCGGTATTTTGCTGCAAGATCGCGATCAAAAAATGGTGGAATTAGCTGACCTAAAAGTGGTGAGTAAACGTCAACCGTCCGCTGACGAACTACGTGATTTATTATTCTGCTGGAAAGTGGCGAAATACGTCAAATCAAACGCGATTGTTTATGCCAAAGACAGCATGACCATCGGTGTTGGTGCAGGCCAAATGAGCCGTGTTTACAGTGCTAAAATCGCAGGGATTAAAGCTGCTGACGAAAACTTAGAAGTAAAAGGGTCGGTGATGGCATCTGACGCTTTCTTCCCGTTCCGTGATGGTATCGACGCCGCCGCAGCCGCGGGTATTAAAGCCGTGATCCAACCTGGTGGTTCAATGCGTGACGCAGAAGTAATTGCGGCTGCTGATGAGCACGATATGACCATGGTATTCACTGGCGTGCGCCATTTCCGTCACTAAGCACTTCGGCTGCAACAGATTATCTGAACTTTAGTAATCTATATTGCATCTAGTAAATACAACGGCAGCCTAGGCTGCCGTTATTATTGTTAAATCTTTGACCTAAAAATATGCACAACTCTCAGAATTTACAGTGAGTGAGTTAGCCCTCAGTGAAAAACGCCTTTACTTTTTTTCTCCAGCCGTTACAATACGCGCCGCTCTTTTGTCTGTTCTTTATACAGTTCTTTATACAATAAGGTAATCCCTATGCACCCGATGTTAAACATCGCTGTTCGTGCTGCGCGTAGCGCAGGCAATATTATCGCTCGTGCTTCTGGCCAATTGGATATGGTGCAAACCACCCAAAAAGGCACTAATGATTTCGTTACCAACGTTGATAAAGAAGCTGAACAAGCTATCGTGCAAATTCTGCGCAAATCCTACCCTGACCACGACATCGTCGCGGAAGAAGGTGGCGAATATGGCAGCAATAATAGTGATTACCAATGGGTCATCGATCCACTCGATGGCACTGCAAACTTCATCAAAGGTATTCCTCATTACGCGGTTTCTATTGCGCTGCGTTATCGCGGCAAGTTAGACCAAGCGGTTATTTTCGATCCATTACGTGGTGAAGTATTCACGGCAAGTCGTGGCGGTGGAGCCCAATTAAACGGTCGTCGTATCCGTGTCAGCAATGCGAATGAACTAGGCGGAACTATCTTAGCGACAGGCTTCCCATTCAAACATAAACATCATTTAGACGCTTACAGCGAATGCTTTAAATCATTGCTGACAACTGCTGCGGATATGCGTCGCACCGGTTCTGCGGCCTTAGATTTAGCTTATGTTGCCGCTGGTCGTTTTGATGGTTTCTGGGAAATTGGCTTAAAACCTTGGGATTTCGCAGCTGGTGAACTGATTTTACGTGAAGCTGGCGGTTTAGTTAGCGATTTTGTCGGTGGCAGCAACCACCTTAAAAGCGGTAATATCGTTGCTGGCAATCCAAAAGTGTTGGCGGCTATGTTAAAAACCATGCGCCCGCATTTGACTGACTCTTTGATGAAATAATTTCTGGTTTATCAAAAAAGCCTTGTCATTGAACAAGGCTTTTTTTTGCCTACAATTTGCTAATTATGCTAATACAAAGTGCTCCGACACTAGTTACTCAGCTTTAACTATAGGCAGCTCAGCGTTAACCCAAGCGGTGTAACCACCAGCCAAGCTCAAAACATCAGCGTATCCCATCAATTGCAGCATATCCCCAGCCAATGCTGAGCGAAACCCACCACCGCAATAGAGCACTAACTTAGTGTTTTTATCAGCTACCACAGCCTCGACATCTCGCTCGATGACTCCTTTACCTATATGAATTGCTTTAGGTAAATGGCCATTTTGCCATTCTCGGTCTTCCCTAACATCAATCAACAAATAAGGCTCTGCTAATTGCTGCAACTGTTCAATATTGATTTCCTTTACACGACTTTTGGCATTGGCTACAACGGCCAAAAAGCCAGGGCTATGTTGTTTACTCATATCATCCCTCCATGCTGAATAATGTCTAGTCTACGCTATCTACACTCTTCGGCAAAGCCAGCCAGCGAGCCCTGCTTTGCCAGGTGTTGGAGCAAAAAAAACCGGCGTAACCGCCGGCTTTAGAAAGAACATTCAACGAAAAATTACAACGGAGCTGAGTCAGCGCCTTCTTTTTCCACAACTGTTGGCATCAAATCTTCCCGAGTTGCACCAAGAATAACGGCTAAAGCACTAGCAACGAAAATCGACGAGTACGTACCAATCGCAATACCGAATAACAACGCTGTCGCAAAGCCATGGATCATTGCACCACCCATAAAGAACAATACAATCAAAGTCAAAGCGGTAGTGAATGACGTCATAGTTGTACGACTCAGAGTCGAAGTAATTGCTTCATTGACAGTCTCATCGACTGTTGCATCACGCATTTTACGGAACATTTCGCGAATACGGTCAAATACAACGATGGTGTCGTTAATTGAATAACCAATTAGTGCAAGAATTGCCGCAAGTACGGTTAAATCAAACTCCATACCGGTCACAGAAAATAGACCGAGCGTAATAATAACGTCATGTATCAAAGAGGCAACCGCACCTACGGAGAAGCGCCATTCAAAACGCGCTGCAACATAAATGAGTATCCCGACCAATGCCATCAGTACAGCAAGAAAACCGTCTTCTTTTAACTCTTCACCAACCGCAGAACCAACCACATCAACTTTTCTGACAGTGACCGGCGTGTCAGCAACGGCATTAATTGCAGCAAGGATTTGCTCACCAATTGCCTTTTGCTCAACACCAGGACGAGGGGCAATTCGGATCATCACTTCTTGGCTGTTACCGAAGTATTGAACCTGAGCATCAGGGAACCCGCTTGAAGAAAGCGAGTTACGTACTTTCGTCAAATCTGCTTGTTGTTGAAAAGCAACCTCAATAACAGTACCACCAGTAAAATCTAAACCCAAATTTAAACCTTTAGTAAATAAACTTACTAAAGATGCGAAAATCAAGAAGATAGAGAAAATAAGCGCTGGCCATTTAAAACGCATAAAACCAAGCGCTTGTTTATATACAAACAATCTCATCTTTGTCCCCTTAAACCGGTAACTGCGAGCCGCGACGCTGGCCCCAGACTGCGTTGATAATTAATCGAGTAATAACCACTGCAGTGAAGATTGAAGTCAAAATACCTAACGCTAACGTAACTGCGAACCCTTTCACTGGTCCAGTACCGATGCCAAACAGAATCAACGCGACTAATAATGTGGTTAAGTTCGAGTCAAAAATAGTAGCAAAGGCTCGGTCGTAGCCCTCATGGATGGCTTGAATTGCCGAGCGACCATTGGCAAGTTCTTCACGTATACGCTCAAATATCAACACGTTAGCATCCACGGCCATACCGACAGTTAACACAATACCTGCCATACCAGGCAGTGTTAAAGTTGCACCGGGGATCATCGACATCACACCAATCAGCAATACAACGTTTGCAGCAAGAGCTAGGTTTGCAACCACCCCAAACCATTTGTAGTAAATAATCATAAAGCCAACAACCGCGAGCATACCCCACATAATAGCGTTCATACCCAGCTCAATGTTTTCTTTACCAAGGCTTGGACCAATAGTACGTTCTTCAACAATGAGGATCGGAGCAATCAACGCACCAGCGCGTAACAAGACCGCTAAGTTCTGAGCTTCGCCAGGAGCATCTAAACCGGTAATCCGGAAACTACGCCCCAACACCGCTTGAATAGTCGCAACACTAACAACCTCTTGTTTTTTCTCAAGAATAGTTTTGCCATTAGCATCTTTTTTGTCAGTTGGCTTGTATTCGATAAACACGGTTGCCATCGGCTTGCCAATTGCATTTTTGGTCGCTGCAGACATGCTATTGCCGCCTTTTGCATCCAAATCAATATTGACCTGTGGCCGGCTATATTCATCGAAACCAGAATTTGCACCAACAATATGATTACCTGTCAAAATGACTTTTTTCTGCAGTACAACAGGATTTCCAGCTCGGTCATGGAACAACTCTGCGTTTGGCGCTACACGGCCAGCAACAGCGCTTTGCACGTCTGCGTTCTCATCAACTAGACGAAACTCTAGAGTGGCTGTTGCACCTAAGATTTCCTTAGCTCGGGCAGTATCTTGCACCCCAGGTAACTGCACGACAATACGTTCAGCACCTTGACGTTGCACAAGTGGTTCAGCAACACCAATGGCATTCACCCGGTTACGAATGATGGTAATATTTTGCGCAACAGCTTCTTCCCGCAGCGCTTTTAAACGCTGTTCGCTAAAACTTGCAATTAAGTTTAATTCTGTACCTTCGGTGAAGGTCATCTCAGGATCTTTGGCACTTAAAGCTTTTTTAGCAGCAGCAACATCGTCAGCATTACGTAAGGTGATGACTACTTGTTGTTTCGCTAAATCCGCTTTAATTGAGCGATAACGAACTTTAGCTTCGCGCAAATCTGAGCGATAAATATCTTCTAAATCATTGATGTTTTTATCGATAGCGGTCTTCATATCAACTTCCATCAAGAAATGAACACCACCCCGTAAATCCAAACCTAGCTTCATAGGTGCTGCACCTAAGCCATCTAACCATGCAGGGGTAGCTGGCGCTAAATTCAATGCGCTTACGAACTTGTCACCAAGCAATTGATCTGCAACTTCGCGAGCTTTTAATTGATCCTCAGTGCTAAGAAAACGCGCGAGTACCTGCCCTTTTTCAAGGACAACACTCTTCACTTGGATGTTTTGCTTTGCAAAGGCATCGGACACTTGAGTCACAGTCTCGGGACTTACTTCAGCACCACGCACTGCACTAATTTGTAGCGATGGGTCACTTGGATAGATATTTGGTAAGGCGTACAACATACTGACGCCCATAACCAAAATTACCATCAAATAACGCCAAATGGAGTTTTGATTTAACACGATAAAATCCTTGTCAGGCTAAGATCACAGTGACTTCATGGTGCCTTTTGGCAACACTGCAGAAATGGCACTTTTTTGCACAGTAACTTCGGTCGTATCGTTTAGGGCAATAACTACGAAATCTTTATCATCAGCAATTTTGCTAATACGGCCAACAATACCACCACCAGTCAGCACTTCATCACCTTTGGCTAATGCACTCATTAATGCCTTATGCTCTTTCACACGCTTTGACTGCGGACGAATGATCATGAAATAGAAAAATGCACCTAACACAGCCAACATGATAAATGGTTCAAAACCTGACCCCGCTGGCGCAGGTGTTGCAGCCTGAGCGTGTGCATCAGCAATAAAAAAACTCATAAAATTCCCCTTAGTTGTTAAATTAGTAATCTTGTAAATCGTTTTGACATACCTAGCATGCGCGCACATTTGGTATGAATATTATTTTCAGCTCAGTGACTATTCTGATTTTGCCTCAACTAACGGAGGCAATTGATCTAACGGAGGCACTGGCAAATTTCTTCGAGCATAAAATGCTTCAACAAATGCATTCAATTCTCCCGCTGCAATAGCATCACGCAAGCCTTGCATCAATTGCTGATAATGGTACAAATTGTGGATGGTGTTTAAACGAGCCCCCAATATTTCATTACAGCGGTCTAGATGATGTAGATATGCCCGAGAATAATTTTTACAAGTGTAACAATCGCAATTTTCGTCTAAAGGTCGAATATCGTCCTTAAATTTGGCATTACGGATTTTGATTACGCCATCATTGACGAATAAATGACCATTTCGCGCATTACGAGTAGGCATCACGCAGTCGAACATATCGATACCACGTCGAACACCTTCTACTAAATCCTCAGGTTTACCCACCCCCATCAAATAACGAGGTTTGTGCACCGGCATCTTGTCAGTGGTGTGGTTCAAGATTTTGATCATTTCATGTTTAGGTTCGCCAACCGACAAACCACCGATGGCATAACCATCAAAGCCAATATCCTCAAGCCCATTCAATGAAACATCGCGCAGGTTAGGATACATGCCGCCTTGGATGATACCAAATAGCGCAGAAGGATTATCACCGTGCGCATCTTTGGAACGCTTTGCCCAACGTAGCGACATTTCCATCGATTTTTTGGCTTGCTGTTCGGTGGCTGGATACGGAGTACACTCGTCAAAAATCATCACGATATCTGAACCGAGATCACGCTGCACTTCCATCGAACGTTCAGGAGTTAAAAAGATTTTCTCGCCATTTAATGGCGAGCGGAAAGTAACACCTTCTTCTTTGATTTTACGCAGTTCGCCCAAGCTAAACACTTGGAAACCACCAGAATCAGTCAGAATCGGCTTTTGCCATTGCATGAAATCATGCAAGTCACCGTGTTTCTTAATGATTTCGGTACCAGGACGCAACATTAAATGGAAGGTATTACCGAGGCAAATCTGCGCGCCTGTCTCAGCGAGCTCTTCGGGAGTCATCCCTTTGACGGTACCATAAGTACCCACTGGCATAAATGCAGGTGTTTCAACCACACCGCGTTCAAATACCATACGTCCACGACGAGCTTTGCCGTCGGTTGTTAATAATTCAAATTTCACATCAACCTCTTCTGGCCGGAAAAACAGTCCGGCCTATTGTTTAACGGCCGATTGTAGCAGAAACAATCGCCATTCCCTACCGCCAATACGGCAGGATTACAGGATTAGCATGGCATCGCCATACGAATAAAAACGGTAGCGTTCAGCAATTGCTTGCTGATACGCGTTAAGTACAAATTCCCGTGAACTTAACGCAGATACCAACATAATCAATGTCGATTCCGGTAAATGGAAATTAGTAATTAACCCATCAATCACCAAGAACTCATAACCTGGATAGATGAAAATTTGGGTGTCCGCAGCAAATGGTTGCAAGTCGACATCTTTTGATTTTGCGGCTTGTGCAGCAGACTCCAAAGAACGTACTGAGGTAGTGCCCACTGCGACAACTTTATTACCACGGGCTTTACATGCCAGTACAGCATCGACAACTTCCACTGGAACTTCGGCATATTCAGAGTGCATCTGGTGTTCGAGAATATTATCCGCGCGCACCGGTTGAAAAGTACCGGCACCGACATGCAAAGTGACAAAGGCAAATTCAACACCTTTCGCTTTCAGAGCTGCCAATAACGGTTCATCAAAATGTAAGCCTGCGGTTGGCGCAGCAACAGCGCCAGGCTTTTGGTTATAAACCGTTTGGTAGCGCTCACGATCGGATGCCGCATCAGGGCGATCAATATATGGCGGTAATGGCATGTGCCCGAGCCGTTCTAGCATCTGTAAAACTGGCTCATCGCTGCACATTTTCAGTTCGAACAATTCACCTTGGCGCTGAACCATTTCAACTTCAGCATCTTGCTCGAGCAGCAACAGATTGCCCGGCTTAGGTGCTTTGCTCGCGCGTACATGCGCAAGAAAACGTTGCTGATCGAGTATGCGCTCAACTAACACCTCGACTTTGCCACCAGACGCTTTTTGGCCAAATAACCTCGCGGGAATGACTCGTGTATTGTTAAATACCAATAAATCACCCGGTGCTAATGCCGACAGTACATCAGTAAATTTACCGTGAGCGACATCACCGTTGCATCGATTGAGTTTTAGTAATCGACTTGAGGAGCGCTCCGCTTGTGGAAACCGGGCAATCAAGTCATCAGGCAGGTCAAAATTAAAATCACTACGTAACATAAACAAGTCCGCTTTACTGACAAACTGGTTAAAAAAGGCTCGACAGTCTAATTGTTTTGGCTTGCAAACTCAATAAAAACGGGGCTTATTGCATTATTCAGTAAAAATTTTATCAATAGTGTTTGGCTAAATCCGCACAAGTAAATCTATACTGCAATAGTCGCTTAGGTAGGAAGCCACGACAACAGCAGATTGGTGATAAATACACTTTTGGTTATAGACACATCACATAGGGATTTTATGATGGATTTATGGTTCTCGACGGTTTTGTTTACGACAAGTCAGTTCATTTTAAGTTGGTATTGCGCTCAGCTGGCGAAGGAAAAAGGCTACACTCCTACTTGGTTTGCAATATTTGGTTTGCTTCCTGTGCTTAATTTATTCTCCCTCATGATGTTATTACTACTTCCAGATAAAAAATTACAAGAACATCAGCTGTATTTTAGTAAGTATCGACAACGCCCATAACTTGGGCGTTTAGTTTGAAGCTGCACATTTCGTTTTTAGAACTTGCGCAATTAAGTCCGCCATTAAACGGTAACTGCGAGCTTTACTTGAAGTGGGCCGCCAAGCAACACCGATATCGCGAAAAGCATTTGCACTTAATGGCAATTGTGCGACCAACTCGGTGCCTTGTAATAAACCGCTATTTATAGCCATTTGCGGCATAAAAGTGACCCCAAGCTTGTTATTTACCATTTGCGTTAGGGTGTGCAAGCTTGTGGCAAAAAATGGGTTCACTTTGCGACTATCTTCTAGTTCACAAGCTTTCACGGCATGTCCGGTTAAACAGTGTTCGCGCTCTAACAAAAAGATACTTTCATCAGGCCATTGGCTTATATCTTGGCTAAAACCGCGCTCTAACCAATCTTGGTGTAGCACCAACTTAAAATGGTCTTGTGCGAGGATTTCGGTATGTAATGCACCAGTCTCATAAGGCAATGCGAGCAAGACCATATCCAATCGCCCTTCAGCCAAAGCATGCAAAGAATTATCTGACGTATCTTCGCGCAGCAACAACTGCAAGTCAGGGTAAGTCTCACGACTTTTGGCCATGACTTCACTGAGCACAAAAGGCGCAATAGTTGGAATACAGCCCAAGCGAAAAGGACCGGTCATCGGCTTGCCTTGATGCCGAGCGAAATCGGTTAACTCTTCGCATTGCTCAATGATATAACGCGCTTGCCGGACAACATCTTCACCCAATGAAGTAAAGATAAAAGTCTTGTGATCGCGCTCCAATAACTGCGCATCTATGGTCTCTTCCAAATTTGCAATAGCAGCGCTCAAAGTCGACTGACCGATATAACAAGCATCGGCAGCTCGACCAAAATGTTGATGCTCATGCAAAGCGAGAAGATATTGCAATTGCTTAATACTAGGGAGGCGTTTCATGCAAATTTCCGTAATTTAGACACTGTTCACGTCATTGGAACGATTAAGACGATGCTAAAACATCATTATCAGCTGTGCAAGCGCTTTCCTGCGTTAGATCAAAAGCATGTGAAAAATGACAAATATCGATAGCTTTGCTTTTTTTGGCAGTAAAAAACCACCTCCATAGGAGGTGGCTTTGCAAAAGGCCCCCTAGAAGGGG
>JAYSCP010000008.1:129390-149333 GCA_041914845.1 Alteromonadaceae bacterium | reverse complement strand
GATTTTATTCAACCTGCTTGACATGGGGAGTCATACCAACACCCCACTTAGGGGCCAAAACACATGGGCTAAAATGCGAGCGAAGCGAGACAGCCCATGTGTTTTGTCTCAGCGAACGCAGTGAGCGACTAAAGTGGTTTTGTTAGCCCACGTGCAACGCCCTGTGTGCAATTTAAAAACGTACGGCAGCACCAAGAAAAAACCACGCTACCGCCCTTTGCATTGGTAGTTTTACCAACACATTTAAACGACGAACTTACCAAGAAAACCGTTTGTGCAACAACACCAGCAAACTGAAACTAGCTAGGCCCTCACAAACTGCCACTAGCTAAGGAAACTTGAAAACCGTTACTTGCACAGCTTGGCAAACATAACCAACTTACTTTGGAAACCACGAACAACAAATGCGCATCGATGTCTTTTGTCCGCTTTCCCCGCTAACGCTTTGCTAATTGGCTGCCGCAGCGCAGCGTAGGCAGTCCAGTGGAGGCCACGCTTTTTGTGGCCAGAACGAAATTAAGCAACTTGTTATATGCTTTTAGTGTCTATTTTAGAACCGCAATGCATGCAAGATACTTTATTAGTAAACCAGAAAAAACCTACTTCCATACCACTGTCATGTGTACCAGTTTGAGGGCTTTTAAAACCTCTGACCATCAGTAATTTCCCGCAATGAGGACACTTAACAAAAAATGCCAAAATACAGTGAATACCAAAGAAAATAATAGCGATACCGTAGCTAAAAATTAATAAGTAATCATACGATGCGTCATTTGTGATGCTTTTGTAAATAAACCAAGGAATTAGAGCGAAGTTACACAAAGCACCAATAATCAGAAACCACGCACTTAATTTAGCAACAGATACTTTCATTTCGAATAATGATTCCGTCTTGGCATATAACACCGCCAGCAACGGCAGGCTTGTGATAGTGAATTTTGTGCAACAATCGCGAAGCCATGCACAAAAGGCGCAAGCACAAGATTGTCCAAGTCGCGAAGCGACTGATGTTGCCTGGCCTTGTTAGGTGTTTTTGCCTTTAAGTAAGCCAAGTTCATAAAATGTTTTATCAAAATCTCTTAATCGCTCATTTTCAGGGTAACTGTACTCTGCTTGCATTAATACATCACGCCAATCTACTTGTGCGAGTTTTACTTTCTCGTGAAAAGTTGAAACATCGCCATTAGATAGATAAACAATAGCCCGTATTATTCTATTGCTTATCATGCCTTTTGTTTTGGCATCGAGAACTTTTAATTCTTCGTGGATTTCGCAGGCTCTTTCATCGAAGTCGTTCTCGATTTTTTGATATATGTCTAATACCATTTGACACCTAACGTTTGAGCTCAGGCCGCGGCCCGTCAGGGCCGTCGCGCCTGCAGCGAATTGTTATACGCCAACTGCACATATCGCATTGATGATCCTAGATATATCGGAAAACTCATCAACCCATATGACGTTGATCCCTAACGCGTTGGCATCTTGCTCTTCCAGATACTTTGCCAAATCGCTAACGACAGCTCCTTTGCCAGAGAATTTAGGGGCCTTCTTAATGATGTAATGGCGCGGGGTTTCTCCAGAAACCTTTCTCCATGCGACATCAAGAAGTCGCCTGAGGTTCGGGTCTGTCAAACTTATTCCAACTAAAAGACAGGTATTTTGGGACAGCTTGTTTAGTTGAATTAGATTCGACCAGCTAAATGGGTCGATGAACTGGCTATGGTAGGCATCTTCACTAAATACAATATCCGAATCCTTTGGAACATCTCCCTGACGAGGCAAGAATCCATGTACGTGATATACAGGCAACTCACTTGGATCGTGCCTCACCGCCTCGCTGTATATAGCTCTATTCGGAATGTTGTTCTTGGTAAGGTTCTCTTCAATCAGAGCGTCGAAATTGAATGTGATTATTGAGTCCAATGGACTTCCGATTCTTTTTGGCCTAGACAGGTCAACAATCGAATCTATCAGCTCACATGTTTTTGGATCCCTTGCATACAGCGCATCTCTTATCTCAACACCAAAATCCTCGGAGAGATTATTTCTGAGGTACTTTCCCAGGATTAGTGAGCTAGCCCCATAGGTTCGACTGAACTCCTCGGCAGAGCCCTGGTCGATATTTAGCGATCTATTGCTTGATAGTCTCTCGACCATCGACTCAAGGAGGTTCAAGAGCAATTCGTTCCATACTGGCACTCCCGCACCAACCGACACGCCGGCGCCACAAACAAGCGTGAGCCGCCCGGACTTCAGAGCCAACCCAAGCTTTGAGATGTGCGCATCAAGCGTTTCATGAAGCTGAGAGTTTATTTGCGCCGGTGATGGCTCGCGATTATCTCGAATGTCTTCCAGTGATCGAATTAGAAGATCTATCCCGTGCGTACGATCTTTTGACATATCCAAGTAGATGAATGAAGCCAAATAGCTTGGTACGGGACTCGAATCAAGAATTACCGGAATGATCCGGATTCCACGACGTGGAAGCTCGCTCAAGGTCACATATGAAAACTCTTTCTGAACCCATTTTGATTTCAGAGAGTTTTCGCTGACCACAAAAATGAAAGCGTCCGCTGCTGATATCTCAGATTGGATCTTCTTCAATATGTCGTCGCCAGGCCGAAGAAACATGTCTCCGCCACGAACCATATGACCAGCATCAGTCAGTCGCTTGATGATTTGGTCTACTTCGGCCTTGTCTTGGTGACTGTGGCTTATGAAAATTCGCACGACTCCTCCTTGGCGTATAACAACTTATTCAACGGAGCAAAACCTGCGAGATGCGGCTCATTTTGCCCGTTTTCGTTTAAATTACTCGTAGTAAAATAACCTCGAAATTCCCCAAAATCAATTACTTCTGTTAATGCTTCTTAAATTTTAAGAAAACAAAAACGACAAAAAGTGCAGTTTATGGTGGGAAAAAAACTCAAGCGAACCACTGTATAAATAACCATATGCCTTATGGTAGGTTCTACGAGTGTTGCTAGCGGGAGCGTCAAGTTCGCAGACGCGGGGAAAACTGTCGAAAGGTTGAAGGAAATTTGCACAGCACTTGCAAAAACATCAGCAACACAGCCTGTGTCTTTTGGCTAAGCACAAAGCAAGCAACAACAATAACAAACAGCAGGCATCGCCATACTTTGCGACACCTGCTTTATATTGCGGTTAAACCTGCCAATCAATCGCCGTTTTGCCCACTTGCATGAGCAATTCGTTGGCTTTGGCAAAATGGCCGCAGCCTAAAAATCCGCGATGGGCAGAAAGCGGTGATGGATGCGGCGCGGTCAGCACAAAATGCTTTGAGCCATCAATCAACGCTTGTTTTTTGATGGCATGGCTTCCCCATAACAAAAACACCACTGGTGTTGCATGCGCGCTAATGGCACTAATCACTCGGTCGGTGAATTGGTCCCAGCCTAAGTGGCGATGGGAGTTGGCTTCGTTGGCAACCACCGTCAGCACAGTGTTTAATAACAACACCCCTTGGCGTGCCCAGCTTTCCAAGCAACCGTGTTTGGGTTGCTGAAACTCTGGGTATTCCAATGTTAACTCCTTGTACATATTGCGCAGCGACGGCGGAATGGCGACACCTTCGCGGACTGAAAACGACAGCCCATGCGCTTGATTTGGCCCGTGGTAAGGGTCTTGGCCAATAATGACCACCTTCAAATCAGCAAACGCGGTATAACGAAACGCATTAAACACGTCCGCTTCCGGTGGATAGATCACTTGACCACTGGCCCGCGCCGCCTGCAATTGCTGCATAATGCTTTGAAAATAAGGCTGTTGTTTCTCAGGCCCAAGCACATCTTGCCAACTATTAAACACACACTACTCCAAGGCTAATAGGTATTTGCGCAATTCTACAAAATCCGCAGGCAGATCGGCAGCTAAACTTGCTTCACCTGCCACAGCAGCAAGCGCTGGTGGTAACGCAATTGGATTGCCGAGAATATTTTCAACCTGCTCTTTGAATTTCGCCGGATGCGCTGTGCCCAAAAACAAGCCGTATTCCGTTGGGCTCAGTTCTCGCTTTAACGCCTTATAAGCGACAGCCGCATGCGGCTCACTTAAATAACCAAGTTGTGCCAGTTGTCGCATCGACAATTGCGTGTCTTCTTCATCAACCACTTGGGTCGATAACGCCTCACGAGCAATCACGCCTTGCGCCAATAAATCTTCCACCCGCGGCCAGTTATTGGGTGCGGAAACGTCCATAGCGTTCGATAAAGTGGCCACAGTCGGGTTCACCTGCCACACGCCGCTGCGCCAATAACGCGGCACCGTATCGTTGCCGTTGGTGGCAGCAATCATGCGTTTAATTGGCAACCCTAAAGCTTTGGCAATTAAACCTGCGGTTAAATTACCGAAGTTACCACTTGGCACCGCCACAACTAGCTCTGCCCGTTGCTCTGGGGTTAACTGCGCAACTGCTTCGAAGTAATAACAAATTTGCGCAAACAACCGGCTGATATTAATTGAGTTCGCCGAGTTAATTTGCAACTTCGCCACTAAGTCACGGTCGTTAAACACTTCTTTCACCAAGGCTTGGCATTGGTCAAAGTCACCATCAACCGCCAGCGTCTGGATGTTTTCACCCAAGGTTGTAAAGAGTTTTTCTTGTAACGGGCTGATTTTGCCTTTCGGGAATAAAATCACCACTTTAACGCCGGGTTGGCGGAAAAAGGCGTGTGCTACCGCAGCGCCAGTGTCCCCTGAAGTGGCAGTGACAATGGTCGTTTTGGCGATACCTGAGCGACGTTGCGAGGCCAATAACGCCTGCGCCATAAAGCGGCCACCGAAGTCCTTAAAGGCCAAAGTCGGGCCATGGAATAACTCCAGACAGCCGATTTGCTCAGTCACTTTCGCCACTGGCGCGCCGAAGGCAAATGCCTGCGACACCATCGCTAACAATTCTGCCTCTGGAATTTCATCGCCAATCAGCGCGCCTAAAATTGCCGCGCTGCGCTTTACAAACGGCATGGCCAATAGCGCATCCACATCGAGGCTTGGCCAGTGGTCAGGGAAAAATAAACCTTGCTGCTCGCCAAGGCCAATCCGCACTGCATCTAAAAAACTGACTTGCTGCGAAGGTACTTTGATATTACGTAACAACATGATTTATTCCTAAAATTCATTCAATTGATTACTAACTTCTGCGTCGTCCGCACTCGACGACAACACCCGCGCACCTTGGTGCGATAATTGGCAAATCTGCGTCATGCCATCCGCGTTCTTTTCATAATGCGCGCGTAAATAGTTGGCTGCAAACTCTGCTTGCGCTGCCGTTGTGCAGACGGCAAACAAGGTTGGCCCAGCACCGGAGATGCCGACATGGCCAATGCCTTCCTGCATTAACGCCTGACGAATGGCCGGCAACTCTGGAATCAGCGGCGTACGTGCAGGCTCGGCAATTACATCTTGCAAAGCTGACAATGCTTCTGCCTCATCTTTTGCATACAACGCCGCGACAAACCGCGCCAACATTCCGGCAAAACTAATGCTGTGCTTTAAGCTCAGCTGCTGAGGCAATACTGAGCGCGCCGCTTTGGTGGAAAGTACAGTGCCAGGGTAACTTAACACCACTTGCCAATGTTCAAACCACGGCAATTGCCGAAATAACTTGGCGCTCTCAGGCATCATCAACTGCAAACCGCCATGTAATGATGGCGCCACATTGTCATAATGCACCGAGCCACTCACCCGCCCTTCGCACTCGGCGGTCAACTGCAGTAGTTCGCCACTTGATAATGGCGAGCCGAAATAATCGTTAAAGGCATAACAAGCAACCACAATAGAACAAGCGCTTGAGCCTAAGCCACTGCCCACAGGCAAATGCTTTTTCAGATGCAGTTGCAGGCGTGGCAAAGTTTTTCCTACCTTTTTCTCAAAAGCATCAAAGCATTGCAGCACTAAGTTATCACTGCTATCGCTCGGCAATTGATGCACATAGCGACCACTTAGCCTGAGGCTAAGCTCTTGTGCTTCGCCGATAATTACCAACTCATCACCAAGCAATGGGCCGCCCGGTAAGGTTTCAAAGGCTGCGCCCAGCAAGTCAAACCCTACCGAAAAATTACCTGTCGATGCCGGTGCAAAATACGACTTCATCACTTACATCTCCTGTTGCCAACCCAGTGTGCGCATCACATCGCTAAACACACCGGCAGCTGTTACTGCAGCACCCGCGCCATAACCGCGCAGCACAAATGGGATTGGCTGGTAATACCGAGTCAAAATCGCCAAGGCATTTTCACCATCTTTCACTTTCGCTAGTGGATGGTCAACATCAAGCGCTTTCACCGCGACCTTACATTGTCCTTGCGAAATTTCGCCAATAAACCGCAGCACTTTGCCCTCTGCTGCCGCAGCCGCCACTTTCTCGCCATACCAAGCATCTAATTCTGGCAATTTAGCCATGAAGGTTGCCACATCTGCGCCTTGGGCAAACTCAGCTGGCAGCACGCCTTCAACACTCACATCTGCCAAATCAAGCTCTAAACCCGCTTCGCGCGCCATAATCAATAACTTACGCGCGACATCCATGCCTGATAAATCATCGCGTGGATCTGGTTCAGTAAACCCAAGTGCTTTTGCCTTTGCCGTCACTTCAGAAAGCGGTTTACCGCGCTCTAATTCGCCAAACAAATACGACAGGCTGCCGGATAAAATACCTTCAAACGCCACCAATTCATCACCGGCATTCAGTAAGCCTTGCAGGGTGTCAATGACCGGCAAACCGGCGCCAACCGTGGTTTCATATAAAAAGCGGCGACGGTTTTTTTGTGCAACTTGGCGAAGTGTGCGGTAATAGGCCAAAGTGCCGGTATTAGCTTTTTTGTTCGGCGTGACCACATGAAAGCCAGCAGCCAAGAAATCTGCATACTGATCTGCAATCGCTTGCGCGCTGGTGCAGTCAATCAACACTGGGTTGGTTAGATGATTCTCTTGGGCAAATTGCGACAAAGCCGCCAGACTAAACTGGTGCTGCGCTTGCTGATTATTAGCTTCGCCGATGCTCTGTTGCCACTTCGATAAATCAATACCTTGTGGTGCTAACAACAGCTGACGACTGTTAGCGATACCATACACAGTTAAGCGCACATTGCGATTTTGCAAGAACTGCTGCTGGCGCTGGAATTGCGCCAGTAATTCGCTGCCCACCACGCCACAACCGACCAAAAACACATCGATACTTGGCACGTGGCTAAAGAAGTTCTCGTGACACACTTTCACTGCGTTTTGGCAGGATTTTTGTTCGACAACCGCAGAGATTGAACGCTCACTAGAATCCTGGGCAATCGCCACCACGTTAACGCGAGCTTGCGACAATGAAGCAAAGAATTTCGCCGCCACACCGCGATGTTGACGCATGCCATCACCGACTAAGCTGACAATCGCCATATCGGTTTGGATAGACAATGGGCGCAACAATTTGCCTTGTAATTCAAGCTCGAACTCAGCTTCCAGCGCCTTTTTCGCCACGGTTAAATCTAACTGCGCCACACAAAAGCTGATGCTAAATTCGCTGGAGGACTGAGTGATTAAACTCACCGACACTTGCTCACGCGCCATGGTCGCAAATACCCGCGAGGCCATGCCCACCACGCCTTTTAGCCCAGGGCCGGAAACAGTGATAAGTGCCAAATGCTCTAGGCTAGAAATCCCTTTAACCAAACTATCGCCATTGCTATTGGCATCAATGCAAGTGCCAGGTGCGGCTGGGTTTAAAGTGTTTTTGATGTAACAAGGAATTTGAAAACGAGCCAGAGGCCCGATGGTTTTTGGATGCAGCACTTTTGCACCAAAGTACGATAACTCCATCGCTTCGTCATAAGATAACTGGTCGATAAGTTTGGCATTTTTCACTTGGCGCGGATCGGCACTGTAGACACCATCAACGTCAGTCCAAATTTCACACACCGAGGCGCGGATACTAGCTGCGACAATCGCCGCGGAATAATCCGAGCCGTTGCGTCCGAGCAAGCATAACTCGCCTTGGCTATTGCTGGAGATAAAGCCAGCCATTACATACACTTGGCTGTTTTTGCCGGCAAGCGCTTTACCAAGCGCGAGCTCAGAAGCAGGAATATCCGCCACAGCATTTAAATAATCGCCTTGGCTTTTTACGCAAACCACAGAATCCAACAGCGTGGTTTTTACTTGTGCCGCCAGCAATAACTCGGTCATCAACGCAACGCTAAATTGCTCGCCAAGCCCCAAAATACGGGCTTTGATATGATCAGGGCAATGTTGCAACAGCGCAATACCCTGTAAAAATGCGGTGAGTTGCTCATCTTGCGCGTGGCGCACTGCAGCAACTTTCTCAGCACTTGCAGCGCTGATACGGCCTTCAGCTTCCGCTTGCAATTGCGCCAAACGGTCACGCCATTTTTGCAACAAGGATTGGTAATCACCGCCTAAAAATGCCAAGTCAGTGAGTTCGACCAATAAATTGGTAACGCCATGTGGCGCAGATAGCACTAAGGCTATCGGCTCATTGCCAAGTTGCTGCTGGACAATACCAGCGACTTCTAAAAATCTTGTCACCGATGCCAGTGACGAACCACCAAACTTAAGCACCCTCATTTTTCTCTCCTGTATAAACGCAAAAGGCCCGTGACTGTTGAGGTCACGGGCCTTTATTAAGGACAATACGCCGCCGACCTCCTACCCCGCAGGGTTGGTGGTAATAATCGTGGTGGTTGTATTGGTTGTTTTTATATATTTCATTGCGTCTATATGCGCAACTTTTTAGACGTCTGTCAATCTAAATGTTTAGAATATTTTTAGTTTATTTTCTTTTGGTATTCAGTTTCGCCTGCTTGATAACAGCAGACTCGGTTGCGCCCTGCACGCTTTGCGTTATAAAGCGCGATATCAGCACAACGAATTAAATCATCATGTAACACATGGGCATTCGGTTGCAGCTCAGCAACCCCCATACTTAAACTGGTGCGAATGGTCTGTTGATTAAATAACATTGGATAATCAGCGACGGCCTTACAGATCCGCTCTGCCACTTCTTGCGCACCACTGAGTGGTGTGTCTGGCAAGATAATTCCAAATTCTTCGCCGCCATAACGGCCAAGCAAATCAGAGTCTCTAAGCAAAGTGCCGATAAACGCGGCCAGTTCAATCAACACAAAATCACCACCTAAGTGGCCGTATTTGTCGTTTAAATCTTTGAATTTATCCAAATCAAACAAAATCAACGACAACGGATGCTGATAACGCTGTGCGCGCTGAATTTCTTGTTTTAGTTGCTCTTCCCAGTAGCGACGGTTCGACACTTTGGTCAAACCATCTTGGCGATTGGCATTTTCTAACTCGATTAAAGTACGGCTTAAATGCTGGTGATAGACAAAAGCATCAGTCGCATCTTCAATCAGAATACAAATGAGTGCTTGTTCAGCAGCGTCTGTTTGCAAAGGCAACATGGTGCAATTTTGCGCCATATACTGACTGCCGCTGGTCACTGGGCGCAAATGTGGCAGTTTGAAGATGTATTGACGTTGCTCCCAACTACTGAAAGCAGGAGTTTTTAAATCCAATACACTCATCAACTTACGTTTTAACCAGGCTTCAGGTAGGTCGGCGAATACTCGAAACAACGATTGGCCAACGACTTGCGAAAGCTGCAAACTCGCATGGCGTTCCATAAAGTTATTCATGTAGTGGACATTGTATTCGTCATCCACGACCACGACACCGCTATTAAGCTGCGCCAAGATCGGACTGATTAAACTGATATGCGACATCAGTATTCTTCCAAAATCCGATCAAGAATGGTTCTAATATGATTGACGGCTTCGCCAGGGATGAGGAGCACCATATCGCAGTTAAAGGAATGATCAATCAGTTGGTAGCTAATATCAACCTTTAACGCATGCTCCCAGTGGAACGAGGTGTTGGTCAACACTTCCGCAATATCGCGATTGCGTGAAGACAAAATGCGTGGCGCGCTGTAAGACATACTGTTCTCTAACTGCTCAGCCAAACCGTTTAAAAACGTAGTCGTCAGCACAGAACTAATATCAGTGAGCATTTCAATTTCAGAAACATCGCCAGGTTCATACCCCAACAATGCAGAAATTTTATGGGCGTTTTCCATCTGATATAACACGATGGCTTCACCACGCAGGCCTTCATTGCCAAAGAATCCTTGGCTAACCATTGCGGCTTCGATGTCTTGATAACGATTTTCAATTTCAGCGGGTAAATGTGCGGCGCCCACCAAAGCAATAGAAGGGACTTGCAGGTGTACGAAGGTATTTAGAAAACGGGCTAATTTATCACTCGCAAGCCCCATGGCTACGTTGATGATTTCTTGTAAGCAATCCCGCTGTTCTTCGTTGAAACTACCGTTCATCAGAAAAGTCCATATTGACGTAAAACACCGTGTAGTTTTTCTTCATTGACTGGCTTTTGAATAAACGCCAGCGCCCCCAATTCCATGACACGCCGCTGCATCTCTGGTTGAATATCGGCAGAAATAACAATAACAAAACAATCAATAGCTTCAGCCTTGATTGCCTCTAATACACCAACACCATCAAGCTCTGGCATGGTCAAATCAAGGAATACCAAACCGATTTCTTGGCTACGTAAAATAGCCAAGGCTTCAAGGCCATTGCCTGCGGTTTGCACCTCAACTTCGAAATCTTCCGGAAGGCTTTTACGCACTTGTTTACGTGCAAGGATGGAATCATCACAAATTAAGACTGGCAACGCCATGCAAACTGCCTCAGTAATTTCTTTAGTTGTTATAAAAGCTGCGGGCAAAATATAACCAGTCACTGGTAGTAATGCAACAGATTGCCGACTTTTCGCTGCGAAGTGCTTATTTTTTAGCAAATATGTAGATATTTTCATCAGGCGCAGTTCTGGGCTATAGTTGCCATATCGCGCTTTGCAGGGCTCTTATCTATTTTTTTAACGCTTTGCCGGTAAATTGTGTCGATTGTTGTTTTAATTATTGTTTTTTTTAGCTAATTTTATGTCATCAGGTGAACTTCACCGAGGCTTCAACCCACAGGTAGTCAGATGCAACAGAAAAGCCTTTCCAGAAAACTGCTGACCAAAGTTTTATCCGTTTATTTTATTCTGACTTTTGTGGTTACTTTCGGCCAAATTGTTGCGGAGTATTTTAATACCAAAAGCCATATCAACGGTGAGCTTGCAACGCTACAACAAACTATTTCTGGTTCACTGACCCGAGCCATCTGGGAATTGAATACCCAACAAGCATTAATCATTGCCGATGGTTTACTGGCAATTCCGTCCATTGAGGGCATTATTGTGCGCGACGATAGTGGCGCAGTGATTACCCAATTGGGCCAATATGTCGATATTAGCGAGCGTTACAGCAATCAGTTAGTCAAAGAAGGTGTCCGCTTAACTGAGCAACAATCAGGGCTATTTGGCTACACATTCCCATTAATTTTCGAATTCTCTGGCAGAGCAACGCAAGTGGGTGATGTCACCTTGTTCTCCAGCCGAAATATCGTCCTCGATCGGATTAAAGTCGGCATTTATTTTCTGATAGGTAATGCCGTTTTAAAGACCACTTTCTTGATTATTCTGTTTTTAATCGCGTTTAGAAAACAGCTAACACTGCCACTTTCTGAGCTGACCCAACAAATCGAAGAGTTAGAACTGGACAATCTCGAAGGGGCAAAAGTCGAGATCCAACATGGCGACACCAATGAGTTATCAGTAATGGCGGATGCGTTTAACCGTTTGATTGCTCGGGTGCAAGATTACAAAGGCCAGCTTGAAAATACCCAAAAGCAATTACTGCAATCAAATGAAAAGCTCGACCAACATAATTTGATTCTAGAACAGGAAGTTGCCCGCAAAACTTCTGGTTTATCGCAAGCAATGATGGATTTGCAGCAACAAAAACAAGAACTTGAAGTAAAACAGCAAGCCTTACGTGAAGAAATCGAACGCCGTCGCCATACCGAAGAGGCTTTGCGCAGTAAACAGACCGAGTTAGAAAAACTGGTGACTGATTTGCGCCAAGCACAAGACCGCTTAGTGCAGTCAGAAAAGATGGCGGCGTTAGGTGGTTTGGTTGCCGGTATTACTCACGAAGTAAACACACCTGTCGGCATTGGCGTGACAGCAACCAGTTTCCTCGCCGAAAAACTAGCATTGCTTGAGCAGTCTTACCAAGAAAAGAGTTTATCGCCAAAAGCACTGGAACATTTTATTGAAGAAGCGAAACAAGGCACTGAACTATTAAATACTAACTTAATTCGTGCTTCAGAACTGATTGCTAGCTTCAAACAAATTGCGGTTGACCAAACCAGTGAAGCAGTTCGGACCATTCAGCTGCAAGATTATCTGAATGAAATCATCCGTTCCTTGCAACCACACTTTAAGAAAACCCGTCACCATATCGAGGTAAATTGCCCAGAAAATTTGGTGTTAAGCTGCCCTGCTGGGGCTATTTCGCAAATATTCACAAACTTGTTGATGAATAGCCTTATCCATGGCTTTGAAGACATGCAAGAGGGGAATATCAACATTACCGTTATCGATGAGGGAAATGTTGTTGATGTCACTTACAGCGATAATGGTAAAGGCTTAACTAGCGAGCAGCTCGAAAAACTGTTTCATCCGTTTTTCACGACCAAACGAGACCAAGGTGGCAGTGGGCTCGGCACTCACATCACTTACAATTTAGTCAGACAAACGCTTGGCGGTAGTATTCAAGTGAAGAGCGAACCTGGCAATGGCTTGTCGTACCATATTCGCTTCCCGAAAGCGCTGAAACGCTAAGCAATCAACACAGATAACCGGCAATTGTCGGTTGTCTGTGAATTGGACTTCGGTATACTGCTGTTTTCTGCCTCAAAGGATTTCGTTGTTATGTGGTTTAAAAACCTCCGTGTCTATCAAATTACCGAACCCTTGGATCTGCAAATCGAAAGCCTTGAGCGAGCTCTGAGTGAGCATAAATTTACGCCTTGTGTCGGTCAAGAAGCTGTGAAAATGGGTTTTACCTACCCTTTGCATCCATCAATCAAAAGCTACATCCATCAGCAACAGGATCTGTTTCTATTCGCGATTAAACGCCAAGAAAAAGTACTACCCGCTGCTGTAATTAACGAAGAAATGCAGCCACGTATTGATGCTTTGGAAGCCGAAAAAGGCCGTCCATTGGGTCGTAAAGAGAAACAAGCATTAAAAGAAGAGATCACGCAGGCATTATTACCACGCGCATTTAGTAAGTCATCTGTGACGACAGCTTTGTATGATGCGAAAAACCAGTGGTTTATTGTCAACACAGGCTCTGCCAGCAAAGCAGAAGATTTATTGTCCTTACTGAGAAAAGCCTTAGGCTCGTTGCCTGCGTTGCCATGGATAGACCAGAATCAATTAAGCCAATCAATGCAACATTGGTTAGCCAATCAAGGATTGCCGCAAGGCTATCAGCTCGGCAATGAAGCTGAGCTCAAAGCGCCAGATGAAGATGGGGCCAAAGTAAAATTTAGTAACCACCTCCTGACCGCGGCAGAGGTGCAAAGCCATCTCGAGGACAAATTGGTAACTAAGTTAGAGTTAACAATTCCTGAGCTGCTGAACTTTCAAATTTGTGAAGATGGCAGTTTGAAAAAGCTGAAATTCCATGAAATTATCGCAGATAAGAACGACGAACTTGGCTGGGATGACCTAGTGTTACGACTTGATGCCGATTTATTGGTCATGGCAAACGAACTAGATTCGCTGCTACGGGCTATTCGCCAACAAGTTCAGCCAAGCTAAGCGACTTTATATTCGTGCTTGTCAGTTTGCAACAGGGCCTATTGGCCCTGTTTTTGTTTCTACATTACATATCTGCAGTGCAGCTTCGCTCGGCCATCATAAAAACATGGTTTTCGCATCTTGATACCATTGGTTGATCTCAGCATCTTGCATGAAATCAATTTTCGGCATTAATCCTAATTGCAAATACGTAGCCAATAACTGCTCTTGGTGCAATCGATCCGGATAATGATGCCGAGCCATTAAACCAAGACGAACAAAATCGGTATAACCTGGAGCAGGTGCAACATCGGCAGTACCCCATTGGCTAACAACAGATTTGAAAATGTCAGCAAAGTGCCATTCTTCAATAATTGCAACGCCGATTTCGGACGAAAAATCACTAATTGCATGGTTTAAAAACCCAGGCTCAGCAAATACTCTTGGATGTTTTTCTGCTTCTGTGAGAATAGGTAGGACGCCGATCCGATGCACTAATGCGGCCAAAGTCATGGTGTCTAAATTTAAATTACAGTGTTTATGTTTTTGCAGATAAAACCGTAAACAGGCCATCGCGATACAAGTAATTTCGATAGTGTCCTGCCATAGTTCTGCCATTTTTTCCGCGACTAGGGCATTGTTACTGACAAACAATTGCTCTAGCGCCATGGCCGTTGCAATATTTTTTACTTGGAATAAACCGATGCGGGTTACCGCTTGATGCAAGGTGGCGACTTTAATACTGCGACCTAAAAAGGCACTATTGGCTACTTTTATCATCCGTGCCGTGAGGGCTGGATCTCGCGAGATAACCTCAGCCATGGAATTGAGGTTGATGTCTGGGTCGTCAGCTGCTTGTCGCACGCGGACAGCAATTTCCGGCAACGTTGGCAATACCAACATATTGGTTTTCAGTTTTTCAACTAGCAAGGTGACTAATGCATTTTCAGCTGACATTTCAATTCCTTATGTTTATACACTTGCGACTATGCTGCCGACCACTCATTCAGAAGTTGTGCTAACTCTGATGCATTATAGGGAACACTTTCAACTTTCCCCCACACTGGTGCAGGCCAAGCAACGTCTGTCGTAAAACGTGCGATGTGATGCAAATGCAGCTGCGGAACCATATTGCCAAGTGCCGCTAAATTTAACTTCTCTGGACTAAATTTCTGTCTCATGAGTCGACTTAATTTTGCGCTCTCTAGCCACAGTTGGCTTTGCTCTTCATCTGATAAATCAATAACATCCCGGATGTTTGCGCGACGAGGCACTAAGATAAACCAAGGGTAATTGCTATCATTGATTAACCGTAATTGGCATAACGGCCAATCTGCAATAAATACCGAGTCGTTAGCGAGCTGGGTATGCAGTACAAAATTTTCAGACATTCACGGGCTCTTGCGTTGAAATTTCAGGATAGGCAGCCAACTGATTGAACATTCGCCCTAAAATCAATTGGCAAGACAAACTGTCACGACTTTTTGCCGCAAGTTCAAGTTCGGCTGATAACTGAGTAATTTCGGGAAACCCCATACTACCCGCACAACCTTTTAAACTATGCGCTTCATATTGCAACCCTGCGAGATCTTGCTGTTGCTGCAACACTTTCAAATTTTCCAACTGTTCTGGCAAACGAGCAGCGAAATCATGCTTCAGTGCAATAATCGCTGGATCCGAGGCCAGTAACGCTGCGATATCATCTTCAGAGGTAGTCTGCGGCTGGGTATAAGTACAAATCATTGTATAGAAATCCCGTTGCACTATCGGTTTCGCTAGCAAAGCTTGGCATCCCGCCTCGAGATAACGTTGATGATCTTCCCGCATCACATTGGCTGTTAATGCAATAATTGGCACATCAATTCCCGCATGACGGATGAGCCGAGTCGCCTCTTCCCCACCCATTTCTGGCATTTGCATGTCCATAAACACTAAATCAAACTCTTCAACCAACATTTTTTGCACTGCTTGATGCCCATTGGCAACCATCGTGTAATCGGCATTAATTTTATTCAGCAACACACCAACCAAAAGCTGATTATCAATATTATCTTCAGCGACCAAGATCCGTAACTGTGCAGGGCAATTCGCTTCAGGGACAACTTCTACATCTGGATGGTGCGGAATGTATTCGTCGACCAAACTAACCATTTGAGCTTCGCAGTTCATGGTAATTTCAAAGCAACTACCAATCCCTTTCACGCTTTCGACACGAATATCCCCATGCATTTGTTGCATGAGCTTTTTCGAGATCACTAAGCCCAAACCGGTACCACCAAAATTTCTTGTGACAGTAGCATCAGCCTGCACAAAAGGTTGGAACAGTTTCGTCAACTCTTCGGCGTTCATGCCTATACCAGTATCTTTGATTTTCAATACCAGCTGTTCAAGGCCAGTTTGGTAATTCACTTGGATAACTATTTTGCCGCGCTGGGTAAATTTTAGAGCGTTACTAGTGAGGTTCAACAAGACTTGGCGGAAGCGAAGCTCATCAGCTTGTAAAAACTGTGGCAGTGGATAGTTGAGCTCCAGCACACAATTGAGATTTTTCACCTTCGCTTGATCTAAAGTTTGTTGGTAAATCTCATCGACCATCGCAAGAAAATTAAAACTCTTCGAAGATAGCTCTAACTTTTCAGCTTCAATTTTTGATAAATCAAGAATGTCATTGATTAAATTCAATAAATGAGCACTTGACCTCAGCACTCGCTGTAAATAATCCGTGGTTCGAGCTTTGTCATTTTCTGCAATTGCATGCTCACTGAAACCAATGATTGCCGTTAGTGGCGTTCGGATCTCATGACTCATATTTGCTAAGAATACACTCTTAAGCCGGTTGGCCTGCTCAGCGGCTTCACGGGCGGTAATCAGTTGCTGGTTTGCTGTGGCTAAATTACTGTTTGCTCTCGCTAAATCCTGAGTCCGTTTTTGCACTTTATCTTCAAGTTGTTGCTTATAGGCACGTTCACGCTCACGGTAGACCCGAAGTTGTCGTACCATCACGTTGAAGGCTGCGAACATATCGCCAAGTTCATCTTGTTTCTTTACCGTCAATAAGGTGCTTAAATCTCCCCGACCAACCGCAGTTTTCGCTTCGGTCAAAATCTTAATAGGTTCAAAAATATACTTTACCAACAACCAATAGCATAAAAGTGGTAAACCGAGCGCGAATATCATACTGCCGCCAAATAACAACCAAGGCAGGTATATTTGGTCGGCGTACAATTCAGCTTCGGCAACTGCACTAACCAACATGAACTCGCCCGGCAAAGTGGTGCCTAACACCAGCATGGGCTTACCTAAAAGCGTGATAGGTTTTAACAACTCAGCACCGACAGCTTGCTGCACTTCGGCAAAGTTGGACGGTGCTAACGTGCTGCCTATTAGGGTCATTTTATCAGCGTAAGCAATAACTCCCGTCGGCGTAACTAGTAAGCTGACATTAGATGGCAGCATTTTGTTTTGCACCACCTGGTCTAGCAAGCCAATATTTAAAGTGACGAGCAAATAACCCCAAAGGCGGTTAATGTCGGCCACGTTCTGCGCCGGTTGATAGATTTTTTGCGCAATAATTACTCGAAGTTCACTTTGTTCAGAATCTCGGCCTATAAAGATACCCGAGTCATCCACCATGCCCTGCAAACTTGAGAAATAATCAGCTCTGAACCTTGCGCCCGGCATTTGCCCTGCGGGATTTCGAGGCTCCGTCAGCACAATTTCGCCATTCAATTTCAACAGCTTAATTTGGTAAATTTCTGATGATTGTTGTTGGAAATGACTGATTTCCTGACGCAACTTTTGTTCATTCTGCTGCGGCGCGGTTAGATATGCGATGGTAACCGGATTTTTACTTAACTGATTTAAGGACTGTTGTTGCGAAGAGAAGAAATGTTCGAGTTTTTGCTGTTGATCTGCCAAATGACGCGCAACTTTGACGTAAGCCTGCTGTGAGTAAGCGACTGTACTGTAGTTGTAGGCCAAATACCCAAAAAACACTGTGGGTAACACCAACAACGGAAACATATATAAAACAAGGGTTTCGCGGAGTTTCATTAATCCTTTAACCTACACCCAAAGATGGAACAGTTTGCTTCTTTACAGCATAACCAGCTGTAACGAAACCGACAACATCTTTCATTTATTGTCACTGGCTTAGGGCATCCAATCCACTAAGCCAATTAATAGCAATCTCGTGTAATAACCGCTTTTAACGTCCGTTTAAGTAAAAAGCCGCAAGGCTACTTACCGGCGCTGCGGACGGTTTACTGTGCTGCCAATCACCGCCATCGACGCCACTGCCAGCGATATCGATATGCAAATACGGCACGCCACCAGTATTGGCGCTCTCTTGACTTAGGCCTGCGGCAACTACTAGAAATGCCATCGGAAATTGATGGCCACGGGCTGTCACGGACGACGGTGCGTTGTTGCAACTTAGCACATCGTCAGCACAAGTGCGTGGACGAATAAAAGCGAAATCTTCACGACGACTCGTTGATACTTCATGTGGACAAGCCCACAAATCACCCACTGCGGCAAGACGCGCCGACAATTGCTGTTGTTTGGCAGCTCCATTTTCTACCAAAGCAGTGTATGGACCGACTGCGCGCGCAGCATGTCCCGTTAATGTCGCGACAGTAAACAGCGTTGGGTTTACAGCTTCAGCAGCATCTAGACGAAGATGAGAAAGCAAATCAGCCAGCACTAAACGACCTTCAGCATCGGTATTGCCAATCCGAACCCGGACACCTGCATGGCTGGTTATAATTTCATCTGCGACAAAGGCATCTGAGCCAATGCTATTGCGCACCGCACCGATTTCAGCAATAACCCGCAAGCCTTTTGGCTTTAACTCTGCGACTGTTTTCATAAAACCAGCCACTGCAGCAGCACCGCCCTTATCGCGACTCATGCCTGCCATTGCACCATTAATCTTAAGGTCTGCACCACCAGTGTCATAAACTAAGCCTTTGCCTGCGAACAACAAAGTCTCGGTAATTTCACCTTCACCAAGGTATTCCATCCGAATAACTGCTGGCTTATGGCGTTCAACCATCAGCGAGCTTCGTGCTACGGCCATCAGCAGAGGATATTCAGCCAACAGCGTATCGACATCCGTTTCGACACTCACACTCACATCCGTACCGGCAAATACATCCACGCAATAATCAGCAAACCGACGCGGAGTCATGCGCTCAGGCTCTGAACCACACAAATCGCGACCTACCCGACGACCAGCTTCCGTTGCTTTCACAAATAATGCGAGCTGTTCATCAATGCCAACTAAACCAATGCTTTGCACAGGCTCAACAGTTAACTCACCACGAGCTTCACGACCTTCCAATGGCTGCCATAGCGCTTGTGTCATCGCTAAATAAACAACTTCGACTGCATGCTGATAACGCGAGTCAGAGTGGCTTTGCACCCACACTAAAGGATTAACTGAACCTGCCGCTTTCGCTTGGGTAATTGCTTGTTTGGCGACATCAGCAAAACAGCGCACATCGTCATAATCGCGGTGTAATTTTCCCGTAGGCGCTAATACCAAACGCTTTCCTGGAGCCTGTTCGCTTAACAAAGTAACTGTCTCGACACCAATGCGACGGTCAACTTGTGCGGCTGTAGCAATAACCGTTTTCAATTGGTCATTTGGAATGGTCGAAAAATCTTGGGCGACAACGATTAACGCATCCCATGTCGCGCTTTTTAGGGCTAAAGTTAGATCCGCGCAAGCTACTGGAATTGGAAATGCCATAATTATTATATCCTTGGGTAAGAGTCGATTTGATAAACAGCGGACGCTTCTTTTGGCGTTTTAGATAATTTTATTTTGCTGCCATTCTTTTTCTTTACGCATACGTTCTTGGCGTTTTTCGCATGGATTTTCACAATCACAAGCTTTTTCAATGCCTAATGCGTCGAGACCGCCGCAACTGCCCGCTATCGTTTTCCGCTGAACCATATAACCAATTGCCATGGCAGCAACCACAACCAACATAATGACAAATGTTAGGACAAAGACTTCCATTACACACCTCGCGTTGAGAATCGGACTACAGCCGTTCGGGCTGTTGCTGTTATGTACTATTGTACCAGCCTTTCCCTAACCAGTGCCAGCAACTGTGGCGTTGAAGACATTCCCTTAAAACCATGTTTGTTCACACCATAAAGCAAAACCGATTCTATTT
>JAYSCP010000008.1:0-129290 GCA_041914845.1 Alteromonadaceae bacterium | reverse complement strand
GGCGATTTGGCGATTTGGCGATTTGGCGATTTGGCGATTTGGCGATTTGGCGATTTGGCGATTATTTAGAGGTTGGCAGTCCCTCTTAGTAAAGCAACTTTTTTATCCGCGATATTTCAACAAAAAATGGCGCTCCCGTTCGATGTCCGTTTTAAGTGGCTGAGTGGCGAGATTCACCCCATAAAAAAACCAACCCGAAGGTTGGTTTTTGCTATTGAGTTACTTGGGCAATATTAGCCGCCGAAGTCATCTAATAGGATGTTGTCGTCTTCTACACCTAAATCTTTCAGCATAGCGATGACAGCTTTGTTCATCATTGGAGGACCACACATATAGAATTCACAATCTTCTGGCGCTTTGTGGTTCTTCAAATAGTTCTCTAAAATGACATTATGGATAAAACCAGTGTAACCAGTCCAGTTGTCTTCCGGCTGCGGATCAGACAATGCAACATGCCACTTAAAGTTTTCGTTCTCCGCCTGCAACATATCGAAATCTTCAACATAGAACATTTCACGTTTAGAGCGAGCACCGTACCAGAATGTCACTTTACGTTTGGTTTTTAACCGACGTAATTGGTCGAAGATATGCGAACGCATTGGCGCCATACCTGCACCACCGCCGATGAACACCATTTCTGCATCAGTATTCTTAGCGAAGAATTCACCGAATGGACCAGAAATCGTCACTTTATCGCCAGCCTTCAAGCTCCAAATATAAGAAGACATTTTACCGCAAGGTAACGTCAAGTTGTTTGGCGGAGGTGTTGCAATCCGCACGTTCAACATGATGATGCCTTCTTCTTCTGGGTAGTTCGCCATTGAATAAGCGCGGATAGTTTCTTCGTCAACTTTAGATTCTAAAGTGAAGAACTTAAAGCGTTCCCAGTCACCGCGGTATTCAGCAGGAATGTCGAAATCCGCATACTTAATATGGTGAGCTGGCGCTTCGATCTGGATGTAACCACCAGCACGGAACGGCACAGATTCACCATCAGGGATTTGCAGCTTCAGCTCTTTGATGAAAGTAGCTTTGTTATCATTAGAGATAACTGTACAAGCCCACTTTTTGATACCAAAGATTTCCGGTTCAACTTCGATGTCCATGTCAGTCTTAACACTAACTTGGCAAGCTAAACGGCAACCTTCGCGGCGTTCACCTTTGGTCAAGTGACCAAATTCAACTGGCAGCACATCACCGCCACCTGCGTGCACATGAACACGACACTGACCACAAGAACCACCACCACCACAAGCTGATGATAAGAAAATGCCTTTGTCAGCTAATACACCTAATAATTTACCGCCAGCATTGGCTTTAATCGCTTTGCTCGGGTCACCGTTGATGCTGATGGTAATTTCACCTGAGGATACCAGTTTTGCTTTAGCTGCCAAAATCATGACAACCAATGCGACAACTAGTAAGGTAAACATACCAACGCCAAGAATTATCTCTTGCATTGCTTTTTCCTTTTACTACCGATGCTTACAGGGACACGCCTGAGAAGGACAAAAAGCCCAAACTCATCAGACCGACCATAATAAAGCGTGAACCTAAACCACGTAATGCTACAGGAATGTCAGCATATTTCAGTTTTTCACTGACTGCTGCCATCACTGTGATTGCCATAGTCCAACCAATACCACTGCCAACGCCGAATACTGCACTTTCAGCTAAGGTGTAATCACGCTCAACCATAAATGCAACCGCACCGAAAATCGCACAGTTCACTGTGATTAACGGCAGGAAGATACCTAAAGCGTTGTAAAGTGAAGGAACATATTTATCTAAAAACATTTCCAACACTTGAACCAAACCAGCAATAACACCGATATAGGCGATAAAACCTAAAAAGCTTAAATCAGTATCTGGAAAACCAGCCCACGCTAAAGCGCCTGGCGCTAAAAACTGTTTAAACACGATGTTGTTTAATGGTACAGACAGTGCCAATACTACTGTAACCGCAACGCCCAAACTAAACGCAGTTTTAACCTGTTTAGAAATTGCGATGAAGGTACACATTCCAAGGAAGAATGATAACGCCATGTTCTCAACGAACACTGCGCGCACGAATAAACTAATGTAATGTTCCATGTAATTCTCCTTAGTGCTTCTCTTGCTGCTCTGGGCGCCAAGTACGCAGGGCCCAAATCAAACCGCCGATAATAAAGAAAGCACTTGGTGGCATTAACATCAGTCCATTTGGAATATACCATCCACCAGCGCTAACCAATGGCATGATAGGGAAGCCAAGTAATGTACCTGAACCCAATGTTTCACGAAGTACAGCAACTAAAACTAGCAACACGGTATAACCTAAGCCGTTACCAATACCGTCTAAGAAAGACATTAACGGTGGGCTCTTCATGGCATAAGCTTCAGCACGACCCATTACAATACAGTTAGTAATAATCAAACCAACAAATACTGAAAGTTCTTTCGCTACGTTGTACGCGTAAGCTTTTAATACTTGGTCAACGACAATTACTAAAGATGCAATAATAGTCATTTGCACAATAATCCGAACGCTTGAAGGAATATGGTTGCGGATCATTGAAATAAACATGCTCGAAAATGCAGTAACTAAAGTTAATGCAACGCCCATTACCAAGGCTTTGTCTAACTTAGTTGTTACAGCTAACGCCGAGCAAATACCCAAAACCTGTAATGCAATTGGGTTATTCGCAAATACTGGTCCAAAAACCAGCGATTTCATTTCTTTTGCACTAGCCATTGTTTAATGCTCCTTGACGAACCTTAGTCAGGAATGGACCAAAACCTTTAGCGCCTGACCAGAATGAAAAGGAATTCTGGACGCCTTTACTTGTCAATGTCGCACCAGATAAACCATCAACATCAGATGCTGAAGTGGCAACGGCATTACCAGGTTTCAAAATTTGGATTGCAGGATTACCAGCATCATCTAACAGCTTTTTACCAACGAATTGAGCTGTCCATGTTGGGTTCTGAATTTCACCACCTAAACCTGGAGTTTCACCGTGTTCGTAGTATTTTAACCCTTTGATAGTATTGCCATCCTTATCTAAGGCAACAAAACCATGCATGGTTGACCATAAGCCATAGCCGTGGATTGGTAAAACCACAAAACTAATTTTCTTAGACTCAATACCTTCGGCATAAGCTAAATAAACCGGAGCAATATTTGCACGAGTTTTGATTTTAGCTACATCGTCTTTTTCGTCTAGCTTGATCGAACCCGCAGGATCTTTCATCATTTTGCGGTAATCGTAAGTCGAAGGATCTTGGTCGACAAAGTCACCAGTATCCAAATTTACCAAACGAACCTGAACATGCTTTTCAAACTGCTCTTTAACGTTCGTACCTTCTAACATCCCTACGGCAGTTAGAATGTTTTTCTGAGCATCAAGCAATTTGTTCTCTGTCTGTTTTGGTCTTAAGCCTACTGCCGCTGTCGCGACAAAAATCGCACAAATCAAACACAGGCCAATAACGACAAAAAACGTTTTGCCGATACTTTCATTGTTATTAGACATTACGTGCCAGCCTCCGCTTAATATTCCCTTGTGCAACCATGTAGTCAAACAGCGGTGCAAACAGGTTTGAGAATAGAATAGCCAGCATCATGCCTTCTGGATACGCCGGGTTCACTACTCGAATCATTACCACCATAAAACCAATCAAAGCACCATAAGCAAACTTACCTTTATTGGTAAATGATGCTGATACAGGATCTGTAGCCATAAAGAAAGTACCGATGGCAAAACCGCCCAGTACCATATGCCAATACCAAGGCATCGCAAACATGCTGTTGGTTTCAGAACCGATAAGGTTGAACAGAGTTGCAAAGAATGCGGTGCTTAACAGCACACCAGTAACAATGCGCCAAGAAGCAATACGGAAATAGATAAGAGCCAAACCACCGACCATCAAAGCCAGCGTTGAAGTTTCACCAATCGAACCAGGAATGAAACCGTAGAATGCATCCCACCATTGTTGATTAATAGACCAATCAGTCACTTCACCGTTTGCTGCTTTTGATAACCAAGTAGCACCGGCATAACCGTCAGCAACAGTCCAAACTTTATCGCCTGAGATTTGTGCAGGGTAAGCGAAGAATAAGAATGCTCGACCCGCTAACGCTGGGTTTAAGAAGTTACGGCCTGTACCACCAAACACTTCTTTAGCCACAACGATACCAAAAGTGATACCCAGTGCGGCTTGCCATAGCGGAATAGTTGCAGGCAGAATTAGCGCAAACAGAATTGAAGAAACGAAGAAACCTTCGTTGATTTCATGTTTACGCACTGAAGCAAACAGAACTTCCCAAAAACCGCCGACTAAAAATACCGTTGCATAGATTGGCAGGAACCAACAAGCACCGTACCACATCTTGCTGCCCCAACCAGATTCAGCAGTTAACTCACCACCAAGCATCTGGAACAAAGCAACCTGCCATGTATCTGGCAGAGTAACAGTAGCTGACAACACTGACGCCGCTTGGTGGCCAATGTTGAACATACCAAAGAACATTGCAGGGAATAACATTAACCAAACGAAAATCATGATGCGTTTCAGATCGATGCTGTCACGAACATGAGTAGACGAATTAGTTACTTTACCCGGAGTGTATAAAATTGTGGCAACTGCTTCATACAGTGCATACCACTTCTCATACTTGCCGCCTTTCTCGAAAGACGGTTCAATACTTTCTAAATAATGCTTTAAACTCATCGTCAGCCTTCCTTCTGGATGGTCGTCAGACAGTTACGTAATGCCACACCGTAGTCATATTTACCAGGGCAGACAAAAGTACATAACGCTAAGTCTTCTTCATCCAGTTCTAAACAACCCAGAGACATTGCACCGTCAGTGTCGCCAACCAATAAATCCCGCAACAATAATGTTGGCAGAATATCCAGTGGCATTACGCGCTCATAGTTACCAATTGGTACCATGGCACGGTCTGAACCGTTGGTGGTTGTCGTCATACTAAATAGACGCTTCGGACTTAAATGCGACAAGTACGCACGGGTTACAGAGAATTTTTGCGCGCCTGGAGCAATCCAGCCTAAAAACTCTTTTTCATACCCTTCAGCTAAAGCAGAAATTTGTGAGTGGAAACGACCTAAATAAGCGTTTACACCTGAAGCCGCTTTACCTGCTAATACCGATCCTGAAATGATACGATTATTGCCTTCATTCAGCTCATTCGCAGTTAAATCAGCAATAGCAGCACCAAGTACAGTTTTAATCAAACGTGGAGATTTCACTACAGGACCTGCCAGCGACACCACTCGTTCCGCAAAATATTCGCCTGTGGTGAATAACTTGCCGATTGCGATGACATCTTGGTAGTTAATGTGCCAAACCACTTTTTTCAAAGAGACTGGCTCTAAGAAATGAATATGAGTTCCTGGCAAACCTGCAGGGTGTGGGCCACCGAACTCTTCAACAGTAACGTTGGCAGGAGCTGGCATGACTGCACCTGGGGCTTTACACAGAATGACTTTGCTACCAGCGATGCGAGTTAACACAGTTAAACCATGTTCGAATGCATCTTTTTGCGTTGCAATAACCACGGTCGGGTCAATTGCATGCGGATTGGTATCAATGGCAGTCACGAAAATAGCTCGTGGTGTGCTATCAATTGCTGGTACTTGGCTAAATGGACGAGTGCGGAACGCAGTCCACAGACCTGAATCCAATAACTGTTGTTTCACCACAGCATCATCTAAAGAGGCTAGTTGTGCTACTGGGTAAGTGGCAAATTGCACCTTATCAGCAGAACCATCAGCTTCAATAACTAATGACTGGAAAACACGTTTAGCACCGCGATTGATGGCGGTGACAGTGCCGGCAATAGCTGCAGTAAATTTAACGCCAGGGTTCTTTTTGTCTTCAAAAAGCGCCTGACCTTTTTTTACTTTATCCCCAACCTCAACCAGCATTGTAGGACGCATACCAACAAAGTCTTCACCCAGCACAGCGACCGATTTGACGGCAGGACCGCCAGAGATCTCTTGTTTAGGACTGCCCAGAAGGGGAATGTCCAATCCATTTTTGATTTTAATCATACGTACTTGCACTACTTTAACGGGAAGAAACAGGGCCTGGTTATTTTTGGCTGCTCGCCTCGCAGCGCACCTGGCGAAAACCGGCTAAAAAATAACCAGATTTCACCAGATACACGTACACAGCGGCGGATTTTAGCACTAAACCCTCAGACCAGCTATGATAAATAACAAAATTGTGGCGGTCAGGACATCGACTGAAGCCAAGTGTAGTCAACTTTAAATGCTTTGCGTAAAAAACCAGCAAAACTGCATAAAATTCCTAACTTGCTGCGACAATATGCCCCATTGCTACCACCTTTTCGTACTGTTACCCACTTGCGCAAACAAAAGCCGCATTATCTGCGGCTTGATTATCTTAAGCTAAATTGGCAAGACTGACCATCGGTGATACATCAGCTTCATAATCAACATGGGCATAACCAAACCCAAATAATCTTAAGAATTCTTGATGATAACCCTTATAGTCGGTCAGTTCGTCAATATTATCGGTTTGCACTTGATCCCACATCGCAGCAACTTTTGCTTGAATGTGATCGGCAAGTTCTTTGCCATCCATGCGCAAGCGACCAGCATCATCGAGCTGACGAGTTGGATTGTATAAACATTGGTTAAATAAACCGTAAATTTGCTCGATACAGCCTTCGTGACTCCCCTCTTCTTTCATGACTCGGTACAACAAGGAGATATAAAGCGGCATAATCGGAATTGCCGAACTAGCTTGCGTTACTAAAGCTTTTAATGACGCGACGTAAGCATGGCCATTTTGCGCTTTCAGTTTTGTTGTAATTGCAGTTGCAGCTCGGTCTAAGTCTTCTTTCGCTCGGCCGATAGTGGCTTTGCCATAGATTGGCCAAGTTAATTCTTTACCAATGTAGGTATATGCAACTGTTTGACAATTATCAGCGAGAACACCGGCTACGTGCAGTTGATCTAACCAACGTTCCCAATCTTCACCACCCATTACTTTAACAGTGTTGAAAATCTCGTCGTCATTTGCTGGTTCCACTGAAACTGATTCAATTTCACGCTTGCTAGTATTTAGGTTTTTTGCAGTATAAGACTGGCCAATAGGTTTTAACACTGAGCTATATACTTCGCCGGTCACTGGATCTTTGCGACGTGGTGCCGCAAGGCTGTATACCACTAGATCGATTTTGCCCATTTCACTGCGAATAATATTGATCGCCTGGGATTTTAACTCATCAGTAAAGGCATCACCGTTTAAATGCTTGTTCCACAAACCTTCTGCGTTGGCAGCTGCTTCAAATGCAGCAGTATTGTACCAACCAGCAGAGCCGGTTTTGCCTTCAGAAGCTTCTTTTTCAAAGAAAATCCCGAGAGTTTTTGCACCAGAACCAAATGCTGCGGTAATGCGTGAAGCTAGGCCATAACCCGTTGAAGCACCAATCACTAATACATTTTTCGGACCGTTATTCACCGCCCCTTGTTGTTTGACGTAAGTAATTTGTTCAGCAACATGTTCAGCACAACCCACAGGGTGAGCATTTGTGCAGATAAATCCACGGATCTTCGGTTGAATAACCATAAAATTAAACCTGTAATAAGACAAAACAGCCGTTAGTGTAAAACTTTACCAGCACAAAGAGGTCAGATCAGCTAATAATTTAGCAAATTAGCTGCATTTAACAGGCTTAGATTTTGTCAGACAAGGAAGAAAAACGAAGACGATTTTTAAAATAGCTAAAAAAAGCGGCTATGTCGCCGCTTTCTCCCGCTTAGAACCTCCGAAACACTTCGGTGATGCCGGTGGCTTCTCAGCATAATATTCGTACCATTCGCTAGGGGTATATGTATGCAAAGCTAACGCGTGAATTTTTTCCGCAAGCTCTGCAGCAACAACTGCATTAACCGCACGATGGCGCTGCAATAAACGCATGCCGTCGAACTGCGGAGTAACAATCACCACTTTAAAATGGGATTCCGCTCCTTGCGGCACATTATGCATATGACTTTCATCAACCACATCGAGAAACACCGGATCGAAGGCGCTTAACAATTTCTGCTCAATCGAGGTATGAATCAACATTGTGCTCTGCTCCTTCTTTTGCTTAATCTTCTCTACTCTAGTTAAGGCAATTGCCCTTGTCAGCAAGAATTCATCGGCAAAAAAAGATAAATTTTTTCTCTTGCCAAAAATGCTGTTGTTAGACTACCCCCCACTTAACGCAGTATTCTTATTGAAATTTAAGGTGCGATGTACCTAAACGTTAAGTTAAATCGCTGCGCTGACGCGACCGCTTGTTTCGGTAATCGGTGCTGCCAATATTGCTGACATTGGCCCGCCATCAATAATAAAGAGCCATGCGCTAACTCCAATTGTAACTGCGCTTGTGTCTGGCGATGACGCAAGTCAAAACGACGTTGTTGACCCAAACTCACAGAGGCAATTTGTGGAGAATCTCCGAGTTCCGGTTCATCATCACTATGCCAACCCATGCCCTGGGAACCATCACAATACCAGTTTAACAACACACAATTAAATCTTTGTTGCAGCGCTTGGTTTACTTGCTGCGTTAGATGCCAAATTTGCGGTTGCCAAGGCTCAGGCGAAAATGTTACGCCTGAATAGCGATAACTACAGTGCTCATCGCCCATCCATATCTGTCGACGAGGAATTGCGATCTTACGCCCAAACATCATGATTTGCGGTTGCTGCCAAGATAAGGTTGGTAATATTGCCATCAACGCATCAGATTCGCATGGCTTTAAAAAATCTGCCCAATAAAAAAGTTCTGCCTCTGGCAGCTGAAAATATTGAACTTTGTTCACTACACGACTTAAGTTGTCCTGCAGGGTCGGATCTGGCAAAATAACCCCCTTCTTTTTTAGTTTCTAAGTATCATGAGCCAACTTTTTGCAATCGGTGACCAGTCATTGTCGCTGGACCGCTATCCGCCGGACCAGAAAAATCGCAGCTTACAAGCTTGGGATGCGGCTGATGAATTATTAATCAAAGCGGCTTGGCAACACTATCCACAGGTGTCAGGCAGTTTATTGCTGCTCAATGACCAATTCGGCGCTTTGGCTTGTGCATTAAATGGCTATTCCCCTATTCAAGTTAACGATTCTTACATCAGTCAATTGGCAACGAATTATAACTTATCTGCCAATCAGCTTAATGCGGTAACACAACTTAGCAGCCTACAGTCGCTACCAGCTGCAGGCCTCGTACTGGTCAAATTCCCGACGAATCACAGTTATTTGCGCTATCAACTACGCGCCTTGAAACAAGTGCTAACCCCAGGGACATTAGTGTTGGCCAGTGCAAAAGCAAAAGACATTCACGCTAATGTGTTGGCAATTTTTCGCGAAGAGCTAGGCGAAACTACCGCTTCACTTACGGACAAGAAATGTCGTTTGATCACCGCCCGTTGCGATTTGGTAACAACAACTCCGTTATTGCCTAAATTTCCGCTACGTTGGCATGCTGAAGTTCATTTAGCATCGCCGGACAATTTGCTGTCTATCGAACTAATTAACCATGCCAACGTCTTCTCGCGGGAGCAACTTGATATCGGTGCCAGATTTTTGCTCGAACATTTACCGACGATTCCTGCGGCCAGTCGTGTCATTGATTTAGGCTGTGGGAACGGTGTGCTTGGCGTCAGTTTGCTCAAAACAAATCCGGAAATTCAAGTCACATTCTGCGATGAATCTTATATGGCGGTCGATTCTGCGAAGTTGACTGTCGAGAGTAATTGTGCTGAAAACTTGGCAAACTGTCAGTTTGTTGTGGACGATAGCATGAGTAAACAAGCTGATTTGTCTGTAGATTTTATAATTTGTAATCCACCATTTCATCAGCAAAACGCAGTCACAGATCATATTGCTTGGCAGATGTTCGCAGATGCTCGGCGTGTTTTAAAAGTTGGCGGTAAATTACGAATCGTTTGCAACCGCCACCTCGGATATCACGAAAAACTAAGTCGTTTATTTGGCGGTTGTACCCATATAGCCAGTAATACAAAATTCACCATTTTAGAAGCGATCAGAAGGAAATAACCATGCGTCGTTTAATGTTAGCAGCTGCAATTTCATTGAGTTTAGTGGCCTGTAGTAACCCGGTTCCATCATTTATTGTGGCGCCACAGTTAATCACCAATCAAACAGGGCAATTAAGTAATGTCCGTTTGTCATTAACTGTGCAAGACAATCGTCCAACCAACGGCACCCTGATTATGCGTGACGGTGATGGTGTGCGATCGTACCCAACTAGCAACGATATGATTGGCGCAATTACCCAAACTTTAACAGGCGCGATTACCCAAAAAGGTGGCGTTGTTGCCGCTGGCGAACCAATCATGGTGACAATACAAATCAATCAATTAGAAGCTAATGCAGAAATAAAAACGGTTGAGCATGTGGTTCGTAACAATGTTGAAATCAGTGTGTTGATTGATCGTAACGGCTCAACTTATAACAAGAGCTTCAGCGCTCGTGGTAATTTCAGCGCACCATTTAAACTTGATACCGCAGTTGCAGAACGGGAATTACGTTTACTGGTTGAACAAGTGTTAGGACAAGTAATGGCTGATAGTAGCTGGCAAGATTTCGTGCGAGGGTAATGATGAAAAGATGGTTCGCCATAGCACTAACTCTCTTAAGCCTTGGTACTGCTGCAGCACCAGGCTCTGGAGCTTTTGTCCAGAAAGACAATTTATTCCCAAGAGTGCGCTTAGAGACATCTGCTGGCAATATGGTCATTGAGCTCGATCGGATGAAAGCTGCAGTTACCGTTAATAACTTCTTATCTTATGTCGAAAAGAAACGTTATGACGCCACGGTGTTTCATCGGCTTGAGGCTGAATTTGTGCTGCAGGGTGGTGGTTACGACCGTAATTTTGAGGCAATTAAGACCTTTGATACTATCCCAAACGAATCAGGAAATGGGTTAAAGAACAATATTTATACCGTTGCCATGGCGCACCAAGAAACCGGACCTCACACAGGTTCTAGCCAATTTTTTATCAATTTAAACGATAATCCAAGTTTAAATCCGGGTAAAACTTGGGGCTATGCCGTGTTTGGTACTGTGGTCGAAGGCTTTGAAGTTCTTGATAAGATTAAAACTATGGAAACTGGCCTGCACGAAAAGTTAGGCTGGGAAAATGTCCCTAAACAAACCCTGATGTTAAATCGGGTAATTTTACTCCCCGCCAAATAATTCGAACTATACTAGTTCTAGCCCCTGCAGCGATTTACCTAGCGCGGCAGGGGCTGCAAAGCCCTGCGGTATGGGGTTTGCTGTTAACAATCCTGTTAACCAAAGCGGCAAAGGCCGCCTTTGTCGAGGCATCTGTCATGGTAGAGATGTTTATTGCGCAAAAGTCGCAACAATTAGTGTTTTTTGTTTCAAGGTACTTACGTGGCCAATTACCCCACGCTGAGCTCCATCTTTTTATCTGGGATACCCTTGAAGAATGGGCACAATTGCGCGTCGGCATCCAAGAACCACAGACATTTCATGAACAAGTGTTTTGGCATGTGCTCCACCAATTGGAGTATTGGCCAGAATCTAAACTGCAACATGATAAATTGCTGAGAAAACAGCTTCATCAATGTTTAGGTTTCTTACGGGGTAAAGCTGAAGTTCCGATAGATTGTGTGGGCGTCAGGCCATAATCACCATCTCAGCTGATTCTGCTTTTCAGCTGAGAGCTGGTTTGTTAAGGTGCGCACTGCGAATCCGCTCATTTGGAAAGTAGATATCTGTGTCCTCATCAAAACCCGCTCCGTTTTTTGAAACGCTTCAACTCTATCGCGATAAACGCCTGTGGTTTGTATTTTTATTGGGCTGTTCTTCCGGATTTCCATGGGTACTCATCGGCTCGGCAATGACTGGTTGGCTTAAAGATGCCAACTTAACCCGGGCAGCCATAAGTTATTTCGGGTCGGTAACCGCGATTTACGCCTTTAATTTTTTATGGGCGCCGTTAGTTGACCGAGTTCACATTTTAGGACGGCATCGCCTAGGACAGCGACGCAGTTGGATCTTGTGGATGCAACTAGCCATAGTGTCACTCACCATAGCAATGTCATACAGCAACCCTACGAATAGCGTTATTTTGACATCCGCTTTGGCATTAAGTATTGGCCTTTTTGCTGCAACAATGGACGTAGCTATCGATGGTTATCGCATTGATATTTTTGCCGGGGAAGCTAACTTTTTGCCAGCTGCGGCTGCAATGGCAGTAGCTGGCTGGTGGACCGGATATTCATTACCTGGTTATGTTGCTTTCCACTATGCTGATCAAATTGGTTGGCCTGCGGCTTACCAACTACTTGCGTTTATGTTAATGGTTTTGGTCATAGTCACTTTGCTGCTCCCAGAACCGACGAATAATCGCGATTTGTTGCAACAAAAAGCCGCAGAGCGTTATAACAATGCACTTCGCCACCCAGTATCGTTATGGCTAACTATCACAGTCGTTGAACCCTTTGCTGACTTCTTCAGGCGAAATGGTATCAAGCTAGCAATGACCCTTATCGCTTTCATTTTGGTTTTCAAGATTGGCGAGGCATTTCTCGGGCGAATGTCGATTCAATTTTACCGAGAAATCGGTTTTAGTAATGAGCAAATCGCTGATTACTCAAAACTGATTGGCTGGGGAGCGACCATTGCTTTTACATTACTCGGAAGCTTAATTAACATGCGTTTTGGTGTGATGAAAGGATTGGTGATTGGCGGTATCACGATGGCCGGGAGTAATTTGATGTTTGCTTGGATTGCTCAAGTAGGACCAAATGAAACTTTATTACTCTGTACAATTTTAGTCGATAATTTCACCACAGCCTTTTCCGCCGTGGCATTTGTCGCATTTTTGACTAGCTTTACCGGGGTAGCATTCTCGGCCAGTCAATATGCTTTATTGGCATCTATTGGAAACTTTGGACGAACATCAATGGCTGCGGTTAGTGGTGAGTTCGTTGATTGGCTCAACGGCAACTGGACCTTATTCTTCATCTTTACATCACTAATGGTGGTGCCTGGATTATTGCTGTTATGGTCAATTGACCGCAAACTGAAAGCAAAAAACTCAACTACCGGATCTGCTTAACTAACTCCACCAAATCCCGAAGGAAAAAAAGCCGCTTCCCGCGGCTTTTTTCCAACAATTGATCCGTCCTAAATAGTGTTGACACTTATTTCAGGACTAGTCAAATACTCAAACGGTTTACACCAACTGAGTCACTTGTTTTAATCCCTCTGCTGGGTCAATTTCCAATGCTTGACAGTAACGGACAAACTCAACAACGTCTAAACGACGCTCTTGATTTTCAACTTTACCAATAAAAGAGTGTGGTGTACCCAGCACTTCTGACAAACTGCGCATGGTATGGCCTTTTTCTTGGCGTTGACGCTTCAACCAAACACACAGTCTTTTGTTCTCGTCAGAAATGACGCTCTTAGTACCTTTCATAACGTTTTGTTCTCCCAGCGTTTAACGCCTTTTTTTATGTAAAACACTTCCTGCCGAATAAAAATCCAAACCTTATTGGCGTCCCAATAAGCAATAAAAATCGGTTAATTAAACCATAGGATGCGACGAGCGTACAGTTTCTAGCGCCAAAAAAAGCTAGCAAAATGTTAGCAAATACCTATCCATTTGATTTAACTGCACAAAAACATTTACAGCCATAAAGCCGCATTTGAGCCAGCTCATACACCGCGAAACATTTTAGGGACAAATTAACAAAAAGTAATTTATTTGTTAGCTGACAATTGGGATTTTAACTTAGTTAACTAGAGGATGTCACTGCTAGCGGCAAAATGAGCGGTATTTTTTGGGCAACCCGTGCTGGGCTGCCCAATAGAAGAGGCTAAACTGAAAAACTAGAACCACAGCCACAAGTCGTTGTAGCGTTAGGGTTTTGTACGACAAAACGACTACCTTGCAAGCCATCGGTATAATCGACAACACCGCCGACTAAATATTGCAGACTCATGGCATCAACCACCATGGTTACACCATTTTTCTCGATAGTAAAATCACCATCATTAACTTTTTCATCGAAAGTGAAGCCATATTGAAAACCCGAGCAGCCACCACCAGTCACATAGACCCGTAATTTTAAAGCGGGATTCTCTTCATCGGTCACAAGTGCTAACACTTTATTGGCCGCAGCGTCGGTAAACTGAATTGGAACCTGAATTTCAGACATGCTCAAACCTCGACAGCATAATAACAGCGCGGAATTATCAAGTACCTGAGTTTTTTAGTCAAGTATTTCACCAATCTCACTCCATTTCAGTACCCGATTAATTTTGGCCCTTGGTGTCGTAATTTTTAATTCAACAGTGTCTGGTTTGAAGCCGGCAGGCAGCACAAATTCGCCTTCAAAACTCTTGAAATGCTTCAAAGTGTAACTCCGCGCCTTGGGTTTTACTCCCGCTAACTTCAGCAAATCAACACGCATTTTTTTACTTTTTTTCTTGCCGACCGACACCAGTTCGATTTGGCCTTTGACTGATTTTTTCTTCTTATCTTGCTCAATAACTAACACGCTGTATTTATAAGAGCCAGCGGCAGAGCCTGAGGAAACACTGAAACTATCCAGAATTAACGTTGATACCGCTTGTTCAGGCTTGACAATTTTTTCGTAAATCGCCAGCTGTTGTTTTAAATCGAATGCTTTTTGCTGTTCACTTTTTAAATCAGCGAGCAATAATTGGTTGGTACTTTTTTCTACGGCCATTTCCGCCGAAAGGTAATCATTATTTTTTGTAGCTTCAGCCAGTTTTTCACTGAGCGCTTGCTGCGTCGCGTTCAATTGCAACACTTGGTTGCTGAGTTGCTGGATGCTCTGATTCAGCTGTATATAACTGATACCGTATGCCACGGCCGCGCTCGCCAACGAAAAAAGGATACCAACTGCAAGTTGCTGTGGTTTTGTTAAATCCGGCAATTTAAATTTTGGAAGTTTCATCAAAGGACTCAAAGTGTTATCTTAAACATTCTTCACATTAGTTGTAGGTACTCTAACATGAAATCCTGGCGATTATGGTTACCCCCGCTTAGGCGGCGACTTGCCTTGCCAGTGACATCCCTACAATTGTGCTTGCTTGGCCTATTTGGCGGCATTATCGCTGCACTATTAATTGTATTATTTCGATTATCAATTCGAACCATCCAATCATTTTACTTAGTCCATGCCGATGATTTTGCCGCAATGCTGCCAGAGCAACGAGCGCTGCTGCCGATATTTTCGGCTTTATTCATCACCATTTTAGGCTTACTTATCGGACTCAAGCATTATCGCCTTGGTATACCTTTTGTTATTCATCGTATCAAAGTTAAGTACGGTATCATGCCATGGAAAAACACCTTGCATCAGTTTTTCGGCGGGATTGCAGCTTTAAGTGCCGGATTTTCGGTCGGACGAGAAGGGCCTTCGGTGCATCTAGGTGCTTTTGGCGCCAGTAGTATTGGTAGTTACCTTCGTTTGCCCTACAACAGTATTCGAATTCTGGCAGGCTGTGGTATTGCCGCAGGTATTTCTGCATCATTTAATACACCACTGGCCGCGATGATTTTTGTGATGGAAGTTGTGCTAAGGGAATATCGTATTCACGTTTTTGTTCCCATCATGCTCGCATCTACCGCAGGCTCTATTATTGCCACCGCAGTGTTTGGCAGTAATAACGATCTGCATAGTTTACCTATGGTCACTTTGAGTCATTGGCACTTGCCTTATTTAGTGCTCGCAGGGATTCTGATGGGAGTTTTGGCAACATTCTTCAATAAAAGTCTGATGCAAATGATGAAAACATTTCAGCGCTGGCATCTATCTTTGCGACTGGGTTTGGCGGCATTACTGACAATTGCTATTGGTTATGTCGTGCCCGAAGCTTTGGGCGCAGAAACGGGAGCCATCCACTATGCAGTCGCAGCGCCAGATCAAATGGGATTATTGCTCGCCATTCTAATTGCAAAATTCTTTTTAACCGTCTTTGCTTTGGGACTTGGCATTCCGGGAGGGATCGTCGGGCCAGTCTTTGGTATTGGCATCGTGATGGGAACAATTTTGGCGTTCATGCCATCATTGCTAATGGGAAATGACAGCACTGTTGGCACTTATGCAGTACTTGGTATGGCCGGAATGATGGCTGCAACCTTGCATGCGCCTCTTGCCGCGTTAGTTGCGGTGACTGAACTTGCTGCAAATCCTGAGCTGGTCGTTCCAGCGATTCTGGTGATTATCGCGTCGTATGTCACCGCTGTGCAGTTTTTTAATACCAAATCAATCTTTTTACAGCAGCTTGATTTCTTACAGATGCCCTATCGGCTCTCCCCTGCTGACGATGTATTACAAAAAGTTGGCGTACTCGCCATGTTGAAGCATGATTATCAAGTTTTAGAAAACCCAACCAACACGCAGATTATCCAAGTTTTAGATAGCTTGCAGCCCCAGCAGCACTTATTAGTAAAACGCAAATTCGCATTGGATCAACATTATGAGTTGGCAAGTTACGATCTGTCACTTTCAATGTCCGGCGAAAGTATGCTGAAATTTCAAGCGGTGCACGCGGTTAGTCATCAAGCAACGATGGCAGAAGTATTTGCCGAGCTTGGCGATGCTCGAGACGGTGCCGTGCTGGTCTATGACGATGAACATCCGGATCAGCCGTTGGGTATTGTTGTATGGGAACAAGTACGTACGCTGCTGATGCGGCAAAACAATTTATTGTAATTTCAGAGTCTACATTATGTATGAGTTATTGATTTATAAAGCGTTGCATATTGGTTTTATGGTGTCTTGGTTTGCAGGCATATTCTACCTGCCGCGCATTTTCGTCTACCACGCAGACAACCAATCGGCAGATGTTGACGCCATCTTTAAAATCATGGAGCGTCGGCTTTTATACTTTGTTACCCCTTTTGCTGTACTCACGGCAGTGTTTGGAGCCCTGCTTATTTATAGCTATGGCAAAGCTTGGTTCGCTGCAAGCCATTGGCTTCATTTGAAATTGCTGTTAGTCGGCTTACTTTACGTTTATCACGGCTACTGTTTCAAATTATTAAGCGACTTTAAAAACAACCGCAATCAACGCAGTAGCCGCTTTTATCGAGTGTTTAACGAAGCTCCAGTCATTGTATTATTTGCAATCGTCTTATTGGCGATCATAAAACCAGGGTTTTAAGTTAATGCCCGTCAGTTAAGCTGACTGGCATTATTTTTTGTTTAAATGAACCTTTAAAGGCGAACAGTGGCAACAAAAAAGCAGACCGTCAGCCGCAGGGATAGCGGATGACGAGCCTACATGGACGTATTTACGGCGTGTCGGCGTTTTGTTACCACTGCCGTTTTCGCCAAACTACCTGAGTGTTTGCATTACAGCCCTTAACTGACTGGCAATAGGGTTTTAAGTCGGTTTTTTGCCATCGTCATCCGTCTTAGTTTTTGCTATAATGCGCGCCAGTTCTGCGGCCGTCGCGCCGCTGTCTGTCACCTCAAGCAATAGGCACCCATGATGAGCTTTAAAGGCAAACATATCCTCTCGGTAAAACAGTTCGACCGCGATAGCATCCAACAAATTTTTGATATTGCACGCTCGATGGAACCTTATGCGTTACGGCAAAAACGCACCACTGTGCTGGATGGGGCCATTTTGGGAAACTTGTTTTTCGAACCAAGTACCAGAACACGCGTAAGTTTTGGCTGTGCTTTTAATTTGCTGGGTGGCGAAGTCCGAGAAACGACAGGAATGCAATCATCGGCACTATCGAAAGGCGAATCATTGTTTGATACTGCCCGCGTAATTAGCAGCTATAGTGACGTCATTGCTATGCGTCACCCGCAGGCAGGTTCTGTCGCTGAATTTGCCGAAGGTAGTCGAGTGCCGGTATTGAATGGCGGCGATGGCGCCAACGAACATCCGACTCAAGCATTGTTAGATTTGTTTACTATTGAACGCGAACTAGCGGCATCTGGCCAAGGTATTGATGGTATGCATATCGCGATGATTGGCGATCTGAAATTTGGCAGAACTGTTCACTCGCTGTCGAAGCTACTTCGTCTTTACAAGAATATCCAATTTACTCTGATTGCCCCTAATGAGTTGGCAATGCCTGATGACATTATTAGCGCTATCGAAGATGCTGGCCATCGGGTGACCATCACTGATCAATTAGCGGGAAACATTAACGCGGATATTGTTTACCAAACTCGGATCCAAGAAGAGCGCTTCCCATCTCAGGAAGAAGCTAATAAATATCGCGGTAAATTCCGCTTAAACCAAGATATCTATACTCGTCACTGCAAGTCGAACACTGTGATTATGCACCCGCTGCCAAGAGATTCGCGCCTTGAAGCCAACGAACTAGATAATGACCTAAATTTAAATCCAAATTTGGCAATTTTCCGCCAAGCCGACAACGGCGTCTTAGTTCGGATGGCTTTGTTTGCTTTGACGTTGGGTGTCGAAAACCTAATCTCTAAATATGAGCGCGACGTACCATGGTTTTCAGCCAAAAGCCTGTAGCCATTTTTTCATTGAAGGATTTACCATGACTTTATCAGAACAAATGTTTAGCCGCGCCCAGCAGACTATTCCTGGCGGTGTAAACTCTCCTGTGCGCGCTTTTAAAAGCGTTGGCGGCACCCCAGTATTTATCGCGCGCGCTGATGGCGCTTACATTTACGATGTTGATGGCAAAGCGTATATCGATTATGTGGGTTCTTGGGGACCAATGTTACTTGGGCATAATCATCCATCGATCCGTCAAGCAGTTATCGATGCTGCTGAAAATGGCTTGAGTTTTGGTGCACCATGTCCATCTGAAATTGAAATGGCAGAATTAGTGTCAAAACTAGTACCATCAATGGAAATGTTACGCATGGTGAGTTCAGGCACTGAAGCAACCATGAGCGCCATTCGCTTGGCGCGTGGTTACACCGGACGCAACACCATTGTGAAGTTCGAAGGTTGTTATCATGGCCACGCCGACTCATTATTGGTTAAAGCAGGTTCAGGAGCTTTAACATTAGGCGTACCAAATTCACCGGGTGTCCCTGCTGATTTTGCAAAATACACCCTGACCTGTGAATTTAACAATCTTGCCGAATTAACTGAGCTCTTTGCGCAGCACGGTAAAGATATTGCTTGTATCATTGTGGAACCTGTTGCTGGCAATATGAACTGTATTCCGCCAGCCCCTGGTTTTCTTGAAGGGTTACGAGCACTTTGCGATGAACATGGTGCTGTATTAATTTTTGATGAGGTCATGACTGGATTCCGCGTTGCCCTTGGCGGTGCTCAGAGTTATTACGGTATCAAACCAGACTTAACTACGCTTGGCAAAATCATTGGCGGCGGCATGCCTGTCGGTGCATTCGGCGGTAAACGCGAAATCATGCAACATATCGCGCCATTAGGTGCCGTTTATCAGGCTGGCACATTGTCGGGTAACCCAGTCGCCATGGCTGCTGGTTTAGCTGCATTAACCGAAATCAGTAAAGCGGGCGTTTATGAAGCTTTAACCGCAAAAACTACAGCGTTGTTGGCAGGTTTGCAAGCGGCTGCAGATAAAGCTGGTGTGCCATTTACCACCAATCAAGTAGGCGGCATGTTCGGTTTATTCTTTACAGAGCAGGCTACGGTTACCAGTTATCAACAAGCAACCTTGTGTAATATTGAGGCCTTTAAACGCTTCTTCCATTTGATGTTGGCCGAGGGTGTTTATCTAGCGCCATCAGCCTACGAAGCAGGTTTTCTGTCACTAGCGCACTCTGAGCAAGATCTGGCAACAACTATTGCGGCAGCCGAGCGCGCATTTAACCAATTACGCGCAGGTTAATGCTCTGGCGAAGTCGTTTGTAATAAAACGATTTCGCTTTCTACAGATCGCCGTTGTAACAAAAACAACAACGGTGAATCTGTGTCGAGGTATACCGCTTCTGGTTTTAGCGAGTGTGGCATTGCCAGCCTCGAGCTCACACCACTTTCAAACTTGTATTCGTTAAGAGTCGACTGTTCATCTAGCCAATAGAGCGTTTGTCCATTACTATCCCAAGCGTCTGCAGTGACCCGCCGCCAGTTTAATTGAATTGGCAGTGTTTCAACATCCCCGCTATTGAGCTTTAATAGACTTAAATTTGGTTTGTCACTATGCTGTATAACCAAAGTGTCTTTTGGTCCGCAGCGCATATCTACCACATCATTCAGTAATGGCTTTACCTGTGATGCTGATTGTTGATACAAAACCCAGCCACTATCATCCTGTTCAGCCCAATACCAATGACCATCGCAGCTTGCATATCGCCTATAACCAGATCTAGACCAATCAACTGGCAATAGTTCTCCACTATCTAAATCGACTTGCATTAATTGTTGGTCAACCACCGCAAATAATTCACGCCGATGCCAAATTAACTGGCTAAAGCTATGAACTGTCTTGAGCTTCGTCAACTGTAACAAGTGACCATTGGTATAGCGCCAGATTTGCGGTAGACCAGTTCTCGTCGATAAAAACACTCCCCTACCTGCAAATAACCAATCATCGCGATTACTGGTAAGCCATTCAGGCAAACTAACTTCCGCACGTCGACCTTCGATAGTCGGTTCAAAAGGAACTAAATCAAGCGCAGGGTTTTGAGCGGCAACACCAAGGAGCACATCGCCAAACCGGCGCATATCCGAATACAAACCTGAGTGCGAGTTAATTGACGTTAATCTGCGTTCGGCTAACGAGTACAACTGCAGCTTATCAGGACCACTTAGCAGTAAGTTGTCACTGTCCCAGCCACTTAAGTTCTGCACGAACAGCGGGAAAGTTGCGATAAAATTGGCACTTGCTTCACCTTGTTGCCACCGAAACAACTGATGACTGAGTTGATGTTCTTGCACTAACAGATAAAAACTCTGTTCGTGCATGAGCAATTGAACGGGCTGGCGATAGACACCAGGCAATGAGAGTAATAGTTTTGGCTGTTTTGGCTGCCACTGCCATAGTTGAGTCTGTTGCTGATGTTGATCTAGCCAAAAAAGCTGGCTGTTCGCCACCGAAAGACCTTTAGCGATTAATTGCTGACAATCAGCAAGCTTCACTGCAGAAGCAACCTGCTTCGGGTTTAATTTGAAAATACCGCAACCATTTTCATCTATTGCGCTGAAAACTATTTCATCAAGGTACCAATTTAACTGTCCCACCGCCAAAAAAGCTGAGGTTAATTGCAGTTTTCGGTGGCTTAGGCTTTCATGACGAATCAGCCGCCAACCCTGCTTACTTTCAGGTTGGTACCAGTAATACCAATATTGTTTATCTTTACTGGCTAATGGTTCCTGCTCGGCACCAGGTAACGCACTAATATTCACTTGATAAGGAAAACTTGGGATATAAGCCTCACTACTTAATCGCCAAAGCAAAAAAATAAAAAGTAAACATAGTACTAAAACTGCAGTGACACTAAACGCAACATAACGCAGTGTCGCATAACGTTGCTGACTTCGTAAAACCAATACATCTGTCAATAAATTATTGGCAGCGTCTTGCTGCTCTTGAACCAGTTCCGAGCTACGCTGTAACTCGATACTTGAATCATTCACTTCAACACTAGCGTTAACAGAGAGTACTTCCGTTATTTGCAACGGCTGGACATGAGCAACCCAGCAATATCCTTTTCGGGTATGAGTCTCAATAAAAACTGCAGAATGGGTCGGATCGTCAAGCAGTTTTCGTAACGTGGCGATAGCACGCATTAACGCAGCATCAGAGCCTTGATCATCGCCCCACACAGAATTTAGGATCTGTTCTTTGCTTAAGATGAGCTGGGGATGCTGCAAAAAAAAATTCAGCAACGAGTGCAAGCGTGGTTCAAGTACAAAACTGAGGTTGTGATCACCAGCACGCCGTAATGTCCCGCTCTCGGGCGCGTAGTGCCAGTGTAAAATTTCCAGCCATGGTTCGGCGCAAAGCATAACTGCCTCCCCTTTCAAAATAAGGAGGCAGTATACATTATTTTGCGAAAGTAATGATCGACCCTAAATTAACATAAACCATCTAGGTAATTTCTCAACCAAACTTTAGTTGATAATTATACAACCTGGCCAAACCCAACATTCACCTGTAGAACCTTCAGGATTTGTTGGTTTTGCAGTTTCAGTAGTTGGTACATTCGACTGTTCTGCTGTTGCTCCATCTTTAGCATATACAACATTGGTTGAAGTAATAGTAATCATTGAAGCAAGTGTAAAAACTGACAGTGAAAGTGCTTTATTTTTCATGTTTGTGTCTTCCTTATGGGTTAATTACGTTCCTATAAAGCAACAAGCTGGACGTAATTTCCTTATGAAAACTTGATAAAGCTCTTATAAAGTTTATTTTGTAAAAACTAACTCCGCGACGTCAATATCGCCTGTTTTTCCATCATCTTGCAGAATAAACTTTTCGTCTGAACTTACCGAAAATCGACGAGCCAGTTTCGGATGAATAATGCCTGTTTTGTAAATTTGCTTATCAGCCAAATTAAAACTGCAAATTTCATATTGTTTCGAATCGGTCGGGTTTAAGAAATAAATTGCTGATTGTCTTAAGACTAAAGACGGCGACACAAAATCACTTTGTGCAGGTAAAGGCAGTAAAAATTGTTCACCATTTGCTTTTAACTTCAGACGCATTAGTTTGTCTTCGGTACTACGCCAAACTTGATATGCACCATCTGGACTTTCACGGAAATAATCCATATCAACCGCAAAAGTCTTTTGTTGCAGCGAATGCCTATCCATCTCAATGATTTGCCAACGACCTTTTTCAGAGGTAGAGAAATAGATCGTTTGACTATCATAGCTCCAGCTAGGATCGCGACTATCTTGTCCTGGCTTACTTATCAATACCGGAGGTTCGTTTTCAGAAAGCAACCAAACTGACGTCCCCACTAATACCAATAAGTATTTGCCATCGGGGGAGAACTCCAAAGATTTTGGGATGAAATCACCGGAAAAACGACTAATTTGTTTTTGACGCCCATCTTTAAAATACAACCAAACTTGCTGCACTCCAGAACGATTCGACATAACCGCTGTCGGGCCATCACTGACTGGATTTAACTCCAACATGCCTTCACTGCGATTCGCCTGTTGCATGATTTCGTCGGTGACTTGGGTGTTTTTGAGCGGATTATTCATCCGACGGATACTACTTTGCCAAAGCTTACCGACACTTGCGAAAATTCGACCTTGGCTATTCATTGTTACTTCGCCAGCTTTGTTGTCAGTGTAAGCAAAAACACTAGCAAGCCGCGTTTCAATATTGAACTGCGATAATTCGTTATTACCTGACGGATATAAAATTGCAGGCTGATCAGCAAACCAAGTCACTTGACCAGGGTAAATGCCCTGTGGTTGCACTAACATTTGACTCGAACGGTCAGAAAAGTTCATCAACCAAATTTGACCAGCAGCCCCTGCGACATCACGAATAAATGCCAATTGCTTACCATTTGGTGAAAAAGCAGCAGCAAAATCCCCAAGACTGGTTTCAGGTGGCATCGTTAGCTGCTCAATTTTGCCGCCATCAACAGGATATAACATCAGCGCAATATTATTGGATTTCTCTTGCCAATCTGGGTACACCAAGAAACGCCCATCAGGTGACCAGCTCATGCGCGCGCCCATACTGTTGGCTCCACATGAGGTTAAGTGTTCATCTGTAATGTTTTCGAATTTCGAGTCAAACTTTATTAAGCGGATCTCACAACTAATTTTTCGCTTAAGTTGTTGATAAGCAATTGCATTACCTTCAGGATGCCACACAGGCCCGATTAAGTTACTTTGCTCTGATTTCTTTAATACCCGCTTTTCTAAGGTCTGTAAATCTTGCACAACGATTGCAGAAGTACTATCGAGGTCTTTGGAATGACTATAAGCCAAATAACGGCCATCGACAGAAGTAGATGGATAAAACTCTAAACCATCCATTGAAGAGATTGGTTCTAAACGACCAAAGGGTGTGTCCTGAGTCGGGTTCTGAGTGGCTGCCCAGTTTAACCAGACAATATAAATGAACGAACAACAAACTATCGCAGCAAACGAACTCCAAACTACATAAGAGAATAATGAACGTTTCTCTACGTCCATGTCAGTAGAATCGAGGGCTCCTTCAATTGGAGTTTCAAGAGCTACAACGTCACTTTCAGCTTTACCAACTGCAGTGACCGTTGCCACAAATCTAAAACCGCGTTTAGGAATAGTTTCAATATAAGTTGGTTCACGGCTATCGTCACCCAATTCAACCCGCAGCACGCGTATAACGCGAGAAATCCGTCCATCCGATACATCACGAACGCCCCAAACATCATTGAGCAATTCATCACGCGTAACCAAGCGACCAGCGTTGAGCATAAAATAATTCAATGCTTTTTGGCACAAATTATCTAGCTCTGCAGTCTGGGCAATTTCTCCGGTCTCAGTTAATTTGACCAGTTTATCCTGCTCCGGCAAATACCACCAATCACCGACTTTTAGTTGTTGTTCTGGTTTGGTTGACATGGGCTGCTCGTTGGGTCTTGCTCAATTTCGGTTAAATTACAATCAATCACAATTTGCTTGAGCAGGCATTTCACCCCAAATCACTGGCAATAACAATACGTTAACGCAAGATTCTTGCACAAAATGGCCAGAATTCGACGAAATGCTTTGACGCCTAACGTTTTCAGGAACAGCTCTGAACAAGGAGTTGGGGCTATTGTGCTTAAAATAATTAACAAATACTGGCAAAGCACCACTACCGCCCGTCAAAGCAATGGCTTGGTTATCATCCCGACCAAGCCAAACTGTTAAGCCTGTTTCATGATCAAAGCCACTAAACCAGCTATCACGATAATCACTCGAAGTCCCCGTTTTTCCGGCAAAACGGCTGGTAGGAAATTGACTAGACAACGCCTGAGCTGTCCCCGATTGTGTCGCTTGCTGCATCGCATACTGTAACAGATAAACGGCTGATGCTTGGAAACGCTGTTCGGCTTTGACTTTCCGCTGATAAATAACACGGCCATCGGCAGCGCCAACCGCTTCAATTGCCGCAAGTGGCTTGTATTGACCTTTATTGGCGATAGTCTGATACATTTGTGCAACTTCGAGTGGGCTCATTTCCACAGCGCCTAACAAAGAAGATGGCTGCAAATGAAACTCACGATTAACGCCCAGTTTGGCAATACTTTGAGCTACCGCCGGTAAGCCCAACTGTAGACCCAAACGGATGGTAGGAATATTCAGCGACTGACTTAAAGCAGTCACCATAGGTACGTTACCGCGAAATTTTTTGTCATAGTTATGCGGTTGCCAATTTTTACTGCCACTGCGTAAACTAAACGGCGTATCGGCAAGCAGCGTTCCTAAATGAAAACGATTAGGTTGGGCGAGAGCTGTTAGGTAAACGACAGGTTTAACGATGCTGCCAATTTGTCGACGCGCTGAAATTGCGCGGTTGTACCCAGCAAAACTGGTATTTCGGCCACCAACAATCGCTTTTAACCCCCCTTGCTGGTAGTCAGTCGCCACCACAGCAATTTCTATTTTTTCATCCAGTTTATCTAAGCGCTCGGCAACCGCTTTTTCCGCGGCGAGCTGTGCCATCGGGTCCAGATAAGTGAACACCCGCAAACCTTCTTGTAATTGTGCAGGTGTTTGTACAAGCTCTTTCAATTCTTGGCGAACTTTATCGATATAAGCCGGATACTTGCCCTTGAGATGCTGTCCCAACGGTATCACATCTAATGGCTGCTCTAGAGCTGCTTTAGTCTGGTCACCATCAAGCAAACCATGTTCTTCCATCAGATGCAAAATGAGATCCCGACGCGTTGCAGCCCGCTCCGGAAATCGTCTAGGGTCGTAATAAGAAGGTCCTTTGATAATGGCTATGAGCAAGGCATATTCGTGCGGACGTAATTCAGCCAATGGCTTACCAAAATACAATTTACTGCCAAGACCTAAGCCGTGAACCGGATTATCTTTAAACTGACCAATAAAAATCTCATTGAAGTATGCTTCGAGGATTTGGTCTTTGCTGTAGCGATAATCAAGAACCAAAGCAATAAGTGCTTCGTTGATTTTTCGAATCACGGTACGCTCTTGATTAGTGTACATATTTTTTGCGAGTTGTTGGGTCAGGGTTGACCCACCTTGGACGGTCTGCCCGGCCTGTAAATTGGTAATTAAAGCGCGCACTACCGACAGCGGCGAAACGCCATGGTGACTGTAAAAGTCTCGGTCTTCCACTAACAATAAGGTATCGCGGATAGTGGCAGGAATCTGCTTTAACTGCACTAATTCACGATCTTCTTGTTCGGCGGCGACCAAATGTTGCAACAATTGCGGTTCTAACTTCGCTTTAGCGAGGGCTTTTCCCGATTTTCGCAGCCCTTGCACGAAGTCTCCCGCGAATTCCACGGTGAATAACGATGCCGCTTGTGCACCGTCGGCAAATTCAAAGGCTCGGCGATACACATGCACGGTTTCACCATCGACTTGATATTGGCCAGGGCCATTTAGCCTTGGATCAACTCGATATTGCAGTCGTTTTAGCTCATCCACAAACTGCGCTTGGGATAAATGGACGCCGGGAGCGAGGTGCAACACCCGCGCATATAACTGCGCTGGTACTTGCCATTTTTGCCCCGAGAATAAGGTAGTGATTTTGCTATCTAAATAGATGAAATAAATCAGCAAAGTCAGAAAAACGACCATGGCTGATTTTAAGAAAAACCATAAAACAGAACGCTGAAAAGGCGTTAACCCAGTTTTTTTTGTGGTTTTACGGCGCACCGTCATTTTTGCATAGCCTTCTTAGTTTTATTGGTCGGATCGGCTTGGAGCGGATCGTCCGGCCAGTAATGCTTGGGGTAACGCCCCCGCATTTCTTTTTTAACATCTTGATAGGCATTTTGCCAGAAACTCACCAAGTCCCGCGTCACTTGCAGTGGCCGTCGGGCGGGCGACAATAATGCGACTGTGACTGTAATCTTTCCATTCGCCACGGTCGGGGTGCTTTGCTGACCAAACATCTCGCCAAGCCGGATTTCCATAAATACTTCACCATCAGCACGGTAATCCAAAGCTACCGGCGTACCTAGTAGCGAGGTCCACATCTCTGGCAATAATTGCTGCAACTGTTGTTGCTCAGCATAACTAAATTGATTTAAGAGGATACTTTTTAAATCAATCGCTTGTAACTGTTGAAGACTCTTTATCTCCAGCAAATATGGGCCCAGCCATGCTTCAATAGTTTCAGTTAATGCAGACAGCGAAAAATCTGGCCATTGCTCTGGCGCTAACTGTTTGGCTAACGCCACCCGATGTTGTAGCTGTTGGACTGCTGTTGACCAAGTTAATGGTGTTAGTTGTCGCTGCCGCAGATAATTCAGCCAAGCTTGCTGGCGTTGTAATGGCTCAATAGTGTTTGTCAGCGATTGTTTTTTTATTACGAGTTCACCAAGCTTGGTTTGTTGTTCTGCTTGAAAACGCCCGGTTTGTTCATCAAAACCAACGAAGGTTTGGCGCACGAATTTGGCTTGCCAAGCTTCCGTAAGCGCCGTTAAATCCCATGGCACTGCTGCAGAAATTAGCGCCTGTTGCTGGAAAATCCTAAGATCAGCAACAACTAAAACTGGCTGACCACTGAGAGCATCATCAGCGGGTAAAACCGCACCAGTGCCATTTGCTAATAAATAACCTTGGCCGCGCGCTATCGCAATACGATCAGGATAAGCATGACTTAACAACAATGGCACTAAATGACTCGGCAGCGACGAACTGGTCTTCACCTGAAATAACTGCATCAGCTGTCGAAACTGCTGTTGGGAGTTAGCGCCTTCAAGTCGCAACTGACGACTTAAATCCGTGCTATTAAAACGCCGATTTTGCTCGAGTTGTACCGCGAGTATTGCTGCAAGTTCAATCGCACCAGCCTCGCCAAGTTGTTCTAATTGCTCGGCAAAAAGTAACATTGCAGCTAAGCGTGGTGCTACCGGCAAAGTCAACATCCGACGGCCTAATGCAGTTAAACTGCGCCGTTCGTCTAGCGCGCCAAGTAATTGCAATGCTTGCTCTGCCGCCTTGAGCTGGGGTGCAGGAGGAGCATCCAGCCAAAATAAATCGGCAATTTGACAACCCCAGGCTGCGACATCTAGCCGTAATGCAAGCAAATCAGCTTGCAGAATTTCTGGCGTGGTGAAGGCTGCGCGTCTTCGCCATTTCTCTTCAGTATCAAAACGATAGCAAATACCCGGCATTAAACGTCCAGCTCGACCAGCGCGTTGTGTCGCTGCCGCTTGACTAATTTGTACCGTATCCAAACGGCTGAAACCGAGTTTTGCGACATAACTGGCTTGACGTGCTTGGCCAGAATCAATGACTAAGGTGATGCCATCAATGGTTAAACTGGTTTCGGCGATATTGGTGGCAAGCACAATTTTACGTTTGCCCGCTGCAGGCGCTGCAACCGCTTGTTGTTGTTCAGATAGACTTAATTTGCCAAGTAAAGGCAAAACTGCAACAGTTGCTGGCAAATTTGCAGCGGCCAAATAATCTGCAGCTTGTTCAATTTCTCGCTGCCCAGGTAAAAACAACAGAAAGTTACCTTCATGCTGAATCAAAAGCTGCGCAGCGAGTTTAGCCACCTGCAACCACATCGGCTCATTGCTTGGTGGTTGGTAACGTATTTCGACTGGGTAACTGCGGCCTTCACTCAGCAACACCGGAGCGTCTAAGGATGTGCTTAATTTGGCGGTATCCATGGTCGCAGACATCAACAATAAACGCAGTTCACTATTTAGCTGCTGCACTTCCAGCGCCAATGCGAGTGCAAGATCAGTTTGCAGCGAACGCTCATGAAATTCGTCGAAAATCAGCAAATCTACCGAAGACAATTCAGGATCTTGCTGAATTTTTCGGATAAGAACGCCTTCGGTAACGACCAACAAGCGGGTTCGCGCAGTCTGCTTTTGTTCAAAGCGAATTTGATAACCAACCGTTTCACCAAGCTGTTCGCCAAGTTGTCCGGCCAAATAACTGGCAATACTTTTAGCGGCCAGTCGCCTTGGCTCGAGCATAATGATTTGTTTATTAGCAAATTCAGGAGCTTGCAGCAGATAAAGTGGCAGGTAGGTAGATTTCCCAGCGCCAGGAGGCGCGGTTAGAATAACTCGGCGTTGCTGCTGTAATGCAAGCAACAACGCCGGACAAAGATCAGCGACTGGTAAAGTCAAATTGGCGTCCTAGCACAACAAATTAGCGAGTTTCTTCTAACAAGGTTGTCGCAATCATCCGAATACCGACACCAGTTGCGCCTGCGCCCCAGAACCCGTTCGCTGAACTTTGGAAAGCGGCAGCCAAATCGACATGTAACCAACCTTGGCCATCATTACCGACAAAACGACTTAAAAAACCAGCCGCGTTACTAGCGCCACCAGTACCACCACCTTTAATCGGACGACTGTTCGCGGTATCTGCATATGCCGATGGACATTGTTGTTGATGCCAACGCTCTAATGGCAATGCCCAAGCCCCTTCTTGCACGCTCTGTGCATAGCCTAAAGCTCTGGCTTGCAATGCTTTATCCAAAGCAAACAAGGCATTGTATTCAGTGCCAAGAGCCATCATCGCAGCCCCAGTTAAGGTGGCTGCATCAATAACTAAAGGTGCACCTGAAGCCGCGGCAATTTGTAAACCATCCGCCAACACTAACCGACCTTCGGCATCGGTATTAACAACTTCCACTGAAACGCCGTTTTTATAGCGAATAATATCGCCAAGCTTATATGCACGGCCGTTAATCAAGTTCTCCGCACAGCATAAGACCAGTTGCACGCGTTTGCTTAAGCCTTGCATGATGGCTAGTGCCAGCGCTGCGGTAACTGTCGCTGCACCGCCCATGTCACATTTCATCGTGACCATGCCCTCTGAAGCCTTAATTGAATAACCACCACTGTCGAAGGTAATGCCTTTACCAACCAGCGATGCGGCAACAGGTGCATTACTATCATTGGTCGGATTGTAATCTAATACTAAAATTGCTGGTGCACGGTCACTGCCGCGGCCAACAGTGTGCACGCCAACCCAACCAGCCGTAAGCAATTCATCGCCAGCGATAACTTGGGCTTGCACTTTATCTTTGCCAGCGACCGTTTGGATAAATTCAATAGCCTGCAAGCACAAAGTTTGCGGTGACAAATCTTCTGGAGTTTCATTGGTGATGCGTTTGGCAAAAGCAAAACATTGTTGCAACTGCACCAAGTGTTCAACTTGGTTGTTATCACCAGCCCAGCCCACACCACCGAGTTTTTTCGCACTGCTAAAGCCTTGGTAAAAAGCCCATTGCTGATCGAGCGTCCAATTGCTGCCTGAAAGCTGTACTTGCGCTAAGCCAAGACCATCCAAAGTACGGCCAGCTTTTTGAATAAGGCGTAAAGCATCGGCGCTATTTACTGCACTGGCGACATGGATTTGGTAGCCGTCAGAGGTCGGTGTCAATGTTGGATTGCGGCCAAACTTTGCGTCAGCAGCAGTTGAAGTCAGAGTAATTTGGAGTAATTCGGCCATGATTTACCTTTTATAGAGTTCTACGGCAATATCGCCGAGTGTATCACAATGCAGTTTTAACTAAACAGTACAGCCTATCAATCTACACCTAGCACAGCGTGCAGCATTTTTAGACTTAATAAAATGATTAGCAATGCAAATATTTTCTTTAATACCGTCACCGGTAAACGATGCGCCAACTTCACGCCCAGGGGCGCAGTAAAAAAACTCACCACGGAGATAAGCGCAACCGCCGGCAAGTAAACATAACCGAGGCTCCATTGCGGCAAATCCGCGACCTGCCAACCTGAAATCACATAACCGACAGTACCAGATATAGCGATCGGCAGCCCTACTGCGGCAGAAGTACCTATCGCCTGCTGAACTTTAAGGTTACACCAAGTTAGAAATGGTACGGTTAAAGAGCCGCCACCAATGGCTACTAATGCTGAGATCCCGCCGATAGCTGCACCAACGCCAGCCAATGGTAAGTTACCTGGTAGCTGCCGAGTTGGTTTTGGTTTGATATTCAATATTAATTGTAGGGCAACAAAGGCCATAAACAGGCTAAAAAATATCGCTAACGGCAAAGAAGGCACTGACGCCGCGATAAATGAGGCGCCAAGCGTACCGAGCACAATCCCTGGACTCAGCGCTTTTACTGCTGGCCAAACAATAGCCTGATGGCGTTGATGACTGCGAGCACTGGCAAATGAAGTGACGATAATTGCAGCCATCGAGGTGCCAAGCGCCATATGCACTTGCTGACTTTGTGCAAACTCTAGGCTAATAAATAATGAGGTTAAGATAGGCACCATAATGCCGCCACCACCGACACCCAACAGCCCTGCGAAAAAACCGACTGCCGCACCGAGTAGTAAAAATGCCCACCAAAGCTCCATGAAGACTCCCATTCTATAAATTATTGCAGACCGCCACTGCGCCGCGAACAATGTGCTGCCGATTAAGGCGGCAAGCCATGTCATAAAAATTTTATTCACAAGGCTTGAAAACTGGTCTAGATTGTCTGTCTATTTTGCGTCAGTGCGCAAGTTTACTGCAATTACTTACTGACGAAAGCCAAGACTGTCTGTATACTTCCGCGGCTTTTTTCATAGTAATTGCGATGGTGTTGATATTCTGCTATCAATAGCCGCCATCTTTTTGCTTGGCACTGTTTTACAGGAGATTACCATGCCAGAAGGCAAAACAAATAAGACTCTGGGTCTGTTGGCTCTAGCCGGCGTTTCCCCTTACCAGGAAGCTAAGGACGAAGAATACATGAACCCGAAGCAATTAGAGCATTTTCGCAAAATTCTCGATGCATGGCGTCAGCAACTGCGTGAAGAAGTAGACCGCACCAAAAACCATATGGCAGATGAAGCGGCGAATTTTCCAGACCCAGTCGATCGTGCAGCGCAAGAAGAAGAATTCAGCTTGGAATTACGTGCCCGTGATCGCGAGCGCAAACTGCTGAAGAAAATCGAAAAGACTCTGCAAAAAATCGAAGACGAAGATTTTGGCTACTGTGATACCTGTGGCATTGAAATTGGTATCAAGCGTTTAGAAGCACGTCCGACTGCAGATATGTGCATCGACTGTAAAACCTTAGCAGAAATCAAGGAAAAGCAACTCGGCGGTTAAGTCATGACCGTTGCAGTTTCCCGCACTCGGGGCCGGTTTGCACCTTCGCCATCCGGCCCTTTGCATTTCGGCTCCTTAGTTGCTGCGGTTGGCAGTTACTTACAAGCCAAATCTGGTGATGCGAATAACCAATGGTTAGTCCGCATTGAAGATATCGATACCCCAAGAACAGTCCCAGGTGCCGCCAGCGAAATTTTGCGAACATTAGAGCAATTTGGTCTGTATTGGGATGAAACAGAAATCTATCAAAGCCACCGCCTCGATTTTTATCAGCACCATTTTCAGCAACTGCAAGCAAATCAGCAGATCTACCCTTGCCAATGTTCTAGAGCAAGAATTGCCGAGTTAGGCGGCATTTATGATGGCTTTTGCCGGCAACATCCGCTAACTGCGCCAATGCAGCCTGTAGCTTGGCGCATGAAAAGCCAACAAGTACAAAATTATTTTGCCGATGGCGTGTTTGGCAGAGTACATATTGACCCGACCACAGCGCAAGAAGATTACATTATTAAACGCCGAGATGGCTTATTTGCTTACCAGTTGGTGGTAGTGTTGGATGATGTTGACCAACAGATCACTGAAGTCGTGCGCGGTGCCGATTTATTGACAATGACGCCCCGCCAACAAGCATTGTTCCTGCTTTTTACCCCCAAAGCCCCCAACTACGCTCACTTACCATTGGCGGTAAGTGCGCCAGGGCAAAAGTTAAGTAAACAAAACCATGCCACTGATATCCGTGCTTGGCCACGGTCTATTAGTTTGACTGCTGCACTGCGTCTGTTGGGTCATCCACCACCAGCTGATTTAGCCAACGCATCATGTGAACTTATCTTGCAATGGGCACGGCAACACTGGCAACTGAGCGCAGTGCCTGCGGTAATGGAAGTCCAAGTGGATGCTTTTCGCTGATATGGCGGAAAAGCGCGGGGGTTTCCTTTCATTTTTTCACCACTGTGCGGTATTATAGCGGCGTTTTTTTAAGCCTCTTGGCCAACATAAACTATACAGAAAATCGTTGAAGACTTGTACAGACGGCTACTCAGCGCATCCCACCAATAAAGTGAGTTATCTCGCAAACAGGGCTGTCGAACTAAGCTTAAGTACTAAGCTGTAAACACAGCCAATATATTCAATGACTCAATGTAAAAGTTTGTTTGCATTCTTGCCAAGCAACGCGCGAAACAAAGCGCCAAACAACACCTAAGTACCAAGGAGAAAGACCATAATTTCCCGAGTGTTAGATTTTTGCCGTCGTAAACTAAGCGGTAAAACCAAAACTGCAGCGACAGCGCAACTTGAAGAGCAACTGGAGCAAACCGTCGAGCCGACAGCTGCTCGCACAGCGCCATTTGCAGAGCAACCTGGGCCAAGACCAGGCAAGCCGCCACGTCGTAACGAACAATACGAACGCAATTCTCGGCATTCTCGTCAAGAGCACTCTCGCCAAGATCAATCGCGTTATGAGCGCCGTCCTGCCCGTAATAATGACAACTCTGGCAGAGTCGGTCCGAAATTAAATCCGGATCATCAAAGTAAAGTACTGCCTGGATTAAAAGTAATCACCCGCGATCAACACGGTGTATCACGTAAAGATATCAGCCCCAATGCTTTAAAAGTTCTTTATCGGTTAAAAGATGCCGGTTTTGAAGCTTATTTAGTTGGCGGTTGTATTCGCGATTTATTGCTAGGATTAAAGCCTAAAGATTTCGACGTGGTGACCAACGCTCACCCTGACGAAGTACGCGCAGTGTTTAAAAACTGCCGCTTGATTGGCCGCCGCTTTCGCTTAGCGCATGTGGTATTCGGCCGTGAGATCATCGAAGTCGCCACTTTCCGCGGTCACCACAGCGGTGGCGAAGATGAAGAAAATATCCCTAATGGCGTGAGAAGCGACCACGGCCAAATTTTGCGTGACAACGTTTACGGCACTATCGAAGAAGACGCAGAACGTCGCGATTTCACCATCAATGCCCTGTATTACTCAGTCAGCGACTTCGCTATTTATGACTTTGCCAATGGCGTTGAAGCTATTCAAGCACGAAGGATTGAGCTCATTGGCGATCCGGAAACTCGTTACCGTGAAGACCCTGTGCGGATCCTTCGCGCTATTCGATTTGCCACTAAGCTGAATATGGAAATCGCAGCGGCAACGGCAGCCCCCATCAATGAATTGGCCGTGTTGCTGCGCAACATCCCTGCGCCACGTCTGTTTGATGAATCACTCAAATTACTGATGGCAGGCAAAGCCTTTGATAATTTCATGATGATGCAGGAGTTTGGCGTCATTAAGCAGTTATTGCCGCAATTGCATAAATTTATTAAGCAAGACAGCGACGGTAAAGCTTTTGCGCTCATTACTAATGCCTTACAAGATACCGACCAGCGGGTTGCCGAAGATAAACCCGTAACTCCAGCTTTTATCTATGCTGCCCTGCTTTGGTATCCGGTAGAACTGCGGATGCAAACACTGTTGGTAGAAAGTGGCCTCAATGAAATCGATGCGCTCAATATCGCCATGACGGAAGTGCTTGACGATGTACAGCGCACCATTGCTATTCCAAAACGCTTTAGCATGAGCATTCGCGACATTTGGGCACTGCAGGGTCGTTTAACTAAACGTGCTGGACGCCGAGCATTTAAACTACTGGAGCTGCCAAAATTCCGCGGAGCCTTTGATTTCTTGCAATTGCGGGCACAAGCCGAGAGTGGTTCATTAGTTGGACTGGCTGCTTGGTGGCAGAGTTTTGCTACCGCAGATGAAACTGAACGCGAATACTTGGTAGCGAATTTAGGCAAAGAAGGCATTGAGCGCGCTAAACCTAAGCGCAAACGCCGTCCGGTTCGTCGCCGCACCAACGATAGTCAAAACGCGGAATAAGCCATGATTTGTGCTTACATTGGTCTAGGTGCCAATCTTAATGCACCGCTGCAGCAGTTAGCCACAGCGGTAACAGCTTTAGCGGAAATACCTCACACCACAGTGCATCGTGTTTCTGGTTTTTATGGCTCAAAACCTATGGGCCCGCAAGACCAACCCGATTATGTGAATGCAGTGGCTGCTTTACATACTGAACTGAGTGCCGAGCAGCTACTTGACCAGTTGCAGCAAATAGAACTAAACCACGGCCGCCAGCGTAAAGCAGAACGCTGGGGGCCGCGAACTCTTGATTTAGATATTTTGCTATTTGGCGATTCAGTGATTGAGACACCGCGTTTAACGGTGCCGCATTACGGTATGGCAGTTCGCGAGTTTGTGCTGTACCCATTGGCTGAAATTGCACCAGATTTACAGATCCCGAAACTTGGTCTGTTATCTGCGTTGCTTACCCAAGTGCCAAGCAATGGCTTAAGCTTATTGCAAAGCCCCTGAAACTGTTGCAGCAAACGGCAACTTGTGCCATCTTGCGCGCGTTAATTCAAATGGTCGGATGAGAACGTCATGGCAAAAATTACTACTGCAACTTTGTTGAAGATGAAACAGCAAGGTGAAAAAATCACCATGCTGACGGCTTATGATGCCAGTTTCGGTAAATTGTTTGCCGATAACGGTGTTGAAACAATTTTAGTTGGCGACTCTTTAGGGATGGTGCTGCAAGGCCATCCGGACACGCTGCCGGTCACCATCGAACAAATTGCTTATCACACACGTTGTGTGCGCGCTGGTGCCTCGCAAGCATTTGTTATTGCCGACATGCCGTTTATGAGTTACGCCACCATTGAACAGACTTTTCAAAGCGTGATCCCGCTGATGCAAGCCGGTGCCAACATGGTCAAAATGGAAGGCGGTGAATTCCTGCTTCCCACCATCAAGGCTTTAACAGAACGTGGTGTGCCGGTATGCGGTCATTTAGGCTTAACCCCGCAATCAGTGAATGTATTCGGTGGCTTTAAAGTGCAAGGTCGCGATGCCGACGCCGCAGATAATATCCTGCAACAAGCTTTGGCCATTCAAGAAGCTGGTGCGCAATTGTTAGTGGTGGAATGTATTCCAACGCAGCTCGCCGAACGTATTACCAAGGCACTGCATATTCCAGTCATCGGCATTGGTGCTGGCGCCGTAACCGATGGTCAAGTATTAGTGATGCACGACTTACTCGGCATCAGCAGCGGCTACATTCCCAAATTTTCGAAAAACTTTTTGCAAGAAACTGGCGACATCAAAAAAGCCATCGCCAAGTTTGTTGCTGATGTAAAACAGGGACATTTCCCTGCTGCAGAGCATAGTTTTTAAGCTAACTATGTTTATTTACTTATTTTAACTTATTGGCCGAGATAACTTATGCTGGTGATTTCTGATATCAAAGTTCTGCGTGCAACAGTCAAAGCGTGGCGCCAAGAAGGCCATTCAGTTGCCTTTGTGCCAACCATGGGCAACCTGCATCAAGGCCACTTAAAATTAGTCGATGAAGCACGCCAGCGTGCCGATAAAGTTATTGTCAGCATCTTCGTCAATCCTATGCAATTTGGTGCCAACGAAGATTTAGCCAAGTATCCCCGCACTTTAGCGGAAGACTGTGCAGGTTTGACGGATCATCAAGCTGACGCCGTATTCACACCAACGCCAGAGCAGATTTACCCGAAAGGCCTAGACGTACAAACCGCAGTTGATGTGCCTTTTATTGGCGATAACCATTGTGGCGCGAGTCGTCCCGGCCATTTTCGCGGGGTTTCCACCATCGTCACTAAATTATTTAATTTAGTGCAGCCAGATATCGCCTTGTTTGGCAAAAAAGACTATCAACAATTGGCGGTGATCCGAGCGCTCACCATTGATTTATCGTTTCCTATTGAAATCATCGGTATCGACACCGAACGCGCCGCTGATGGTTTAGCATTAAGTTCAAGAAATGGCTATTTATCGGCTGAACAACGGGCAACAGCACCGCTGATTTATCAACAATTGCAGTGGCTTGCCGAGCAAATTCGCGGTCAGCAAGGCACAAGTGATTTTCGCGCTTTGGAACAACAAGTGCGTGAGACTTTAAGCCAAGCGGGTTTCCGTCCAGACTATGTCAATATTTGTCAGCGCCACAATCTTGAGCTGGCGAATGATCTGAATTCTCCGCTGGTGATATTGTTAGCGGCGTACTTAGGGACGACACGGCTCATCGACAATCTCGAAGTCTAAACCCCTGCATGCTTGAATATTCGGGGGTGTTGGCTTCGTGCCTTCTCTCCGGCCACCAGCATCAGCGCAAAAAATGGGGGCTATTCGCCCTCACTTTATTATCAGATAAACCAGTTTAATCTTGAGTTTCAGTCACTGGTGGTGGTGGAGCTTGCGGTTTTAGCCGGCCAGATTTGATGAGCGCATCCCGCAGCAAATATTCAATTTGACCATTGACACTGCGAAACTCATCATCGGCCCAGTGCTGCAGGGCCGCTAATATATGCTCATCGATACGCAGTGCAAACGCTTTCTTTGCCACAATTTTACTCCAATCAGACGCCTATATGATTTACAGGCGCCGTTCACACCCTAGTTCGAACAGTTGCCGGCTTATCAATTAGACGCGGGCTCGCCAATTAGTACAAGCTACCGGTATTAATCACCGGTTGCACTTGATGGTCGCCACATAATACCACTAATAAATTTGAGACCATCGCTGCTTTGCGCTCTTCATCCAAAGTGACGACGCCTTTATCAGAGAGTTGCTGCAATGCTGTCTCAACCATCCCCACCGCACCTTCAACAATTTGCTGACGCGCCATTACCACAGCTCGGGCTTGCTGGCGTTGCAGCATGGCACTAGCAATTTCAGCAGCATAAGCCAAATGACTGATACGCGCTTCAATCACTTCCACGCCAGCTTTGTGCAGGCGATTTTGAATTTCACTGCGCAATAAATCGGTGATTTCAGCGCCGCTGCTGCGTAAGCTAATGTCACCTTCAATGGCCGCTTCATACGGATAGCTCGAAGCTAAAAACCGAATTGCCGCTTCAGATTGAATGCTGACAAAGTTCTCATAGTCTTCGACTTCAAATACCGCTTCGGCGCTATCAACAACTTTCCAAACCACCACCGCGGCGATATCGACTGGGTTACCTGCATGATCGTTGACTTTCAGCTTGCTCGATTCAAAGTTACGTACTCGCAAACTGACCTTTTGTTTGCTAAGCAGTGGATTTGCCCAGCGCAAGCCGTTTACAAAATCAGTACCGACATAACGGCCGAACAACTGCTGCACCGCGGATTGATTTGGATGCACCATGTAAAAACCAAACCAACAGACTGCACAAACCACTGTAAGTAACAGGGCTGGGATCTTAATCAAAGGTGGCATGGTCATTAGCAAAAAAAAGCTCAGCACTTGCACCAATAACAACACAGGAATCATGATAAAACCCGATTTCGCTCGGGCAGGAAGTTCTTTTAGCATTTCAACACCTCAATGTGATATCAATTCAATATCAAATTAGGTGTTTTCAATCGAATATGCAAGCGATTGAATGATTAAATTTCAACCGAAGCTGTAACAAAATATTGAATAACTTTACCGCTAGCTTTTGCCAATCAATAAATATGAACAATATCAACAGTGGTTACTTGATAGTTTTTAATCGACAGTAATGGCTTCGTAATGCTAACTTCCGGCGCAGCATCAAAGACTAACGACACTGCCGCACTTCATAAGGAACTCGAATGCCCATAATGTCTCCCATGTTTGGGGCAAATAACACAAATTCAGAAAGCGTCACTAGCCAAAATACGCGTCTGCAAGGCTTAGATTTACTGCGAGCTTTGGCTATAGCGCTCGTGTTTATGTATCACTACATGGTGTTTGTTAGTCACGAACCGACCTTTGGCTGGCTGAGTCGAATTGGCTGGGTTGGTGTTGATTTATTTTTTGTACTATCCGGATATTTGATTGGCAATCAATTATTTAAGGGGCTTGCACAACAGCAAACCCTGTCGTTTCGCCAGTTTTATTGGCGCCGCGCGCTGCGAACCTGGCCGGTGTTCTGGTTAGTATTGGCGCTGTATTTTTTACTACCACAACTGATGGGTGGCAACCCACCGCCACCACTTTGGCGTTTTTTAACTTTCACCCAAAACTATCAGTTGATGCCGGGCACTGCCTTTTCCCATGCTTGGTCATTGTGTATCGAAGAGCAGTTTTACTTGCTACTCCCCATCGTGATTTGGCTTTGTTTAAAAGTAGCGCGCAAAATCCCCGGCACTAAAGTACAACACGCGTTTTGGCTCATGCTAGCGCTTATCGCAGCAGCTTGTGTTTATCGCTATCAAATGTGGCTGTTGTACGGGCCTGAAAGCGCTGGTCAAACTCGCTATTTTAACGCCTTTATTTATTACTCAAGCTTCGCTCGCATGGACGAACTATTACCCGGTTTAGCATTGGCGTTATTTAAAAATGCTTATCCAACACGCTGGCAGGGACTTGCCCAGCATGCACAAAAGCTACAAGTTCTGGCATTTACTGCAGTTGCCATCATGCTGTATGTATTACTAAATTACGCCTATATCAAAGGCCAAGGTTACGGCTTTTTCGCGACCGTCTTTGGTTACTCGCTACTAGCGATGGCCTTTGCGCTGTTGTTAGCGAGCGCGCTGCAACCGAACAGTTTACTGGCCAAATACCGTATTCCCGGCGCAGCAACGTTAGCGCTCTGGTCTTATTCACTCTACCTCGTGCACAAACCTATTGGTTTTATCATCAATACACAGGCGGAAGCGACCGGATGGTCAGCAACAACAGTGCTAATTCTAAACATCGTGTTGTCGTTAGTGGTAAGTGGCGTTTTATATAGACTAATTGAAGCGCCAGCGATGAAACTGCGTGACCGGATAGCGCCAAGCATCTTCCGTGCTGAAACTATCGTCGTAACTAGTCAAAAGGCAACGGTAAACTAACACAATCAACAACGGCAAAGTGCTGAATGCCACCCAACAATCTAGACTCGCTAAACATCAAGATTTTACTCAAAAGAAAAAACCGCCTGATGGCGGTTTTTTAGCTAAGTTGTTTGCTACTTGACGACTGCTTATACCAAGTTCACCTTGGCAAACTTCCGTTTACCCACTTGGAAAATAGTCGCTGAGCCTTTGGCAAATTCTAGCTTGGCATCTTCCACTTTCGTATCACCGTTTAACTTGACCGCACCTTGCTTAATCATCCGCATCGCTTCCGAAGTACTTTCGACCAAGCCTGCTTCTTTCAGCAATTGCGGGATAGCAATCGACTCGCCTGCAATCGTTAAACTGATTTCAGGAATGTCATCTGGCAGCGCATTTTTTGAAAAACGTTGGATAAAGTCTTGATGGGCCGCTTCTGCAGCTGCTTCATCGTGGAAGCGAGCAATCAGCTCTTTCGCCAGTTCAATTTTAATATCGCGCGGATTACGGCCATCCAAAGCTTGTTGTTTTAGTGCAGCCACTTCTTCTAATGGACGGAAGCTCAACAAATCGTAATAACGCCACATCAAATCATCGCTAATTGACATGATTTTACCGAACATCTCGGTTGGGCTATCCGTAATGCCGACATAGTTGCCTAAAGATTTAGACATCTTCTGTACGCCATCTAAACCTTCCAGCAATGGCACCATCAACACAGTTTGCGGACGTTGGCCTTCATCTTTTTGCAATTCGCGGCCCATCAGCAGGTTAAAGCGCTGATCGGTACCGCCCATCTCGATGTCAGCTTCAAGGGCAACAGAGTCCCAGCCTTGCACCAATGGGTATAAAAATTCATGGATAGCAATCGATTGATTATTCGCATAACGCTTTTTGAAGTCGTCACGTTCTAACATGCGTGCAACAGTTTGACGCGCAGCCAGTTTAATCATGCCGGCAGCGCCTAACTTTTCCATCCACTCGGAGTTAAAAGCAACGCGAGTTTTTTGCGGATCGAGGATCTTGAACACTTGATCTTGGTAGGTTTTTGCGTTTGCCAATACATCTTCTTTGGTCAACGGCTTACGAGTGACGTTCTTACCAGTTGGGTCACCAATCATGCCGGTGAAATCACCAATCAAGAAAATAACTTCGTGACCGAGCTGTTGAAAAGTGCGTAATTTATTGATCAGAACGGTGTGGCCTAAGTGTAAATCTGGCGCTGTAGGATCAAAACCGGCTTTTACTTTCAGCGGCTTACCTTCCTTTAATTTGGCAATTAATTCGTCTTCCAGCAGGATCTCTTCACAACCCCGTTTAATCTCTGCTAAGGCTTGCTGCCACTGCGTCATACGACCATTCTCCGGATAATTTTTCGACGTCATTTCTAAGCACGCATTCTACTGCAACATTCTTGTAGATTAAACGCAAAAAATTCTTGGATCTGACAAAAAATCGTTATATGCTGATTTTTTACGTGGTCCGACCCATAATAATAAGAGATGCGCCTTCTATGATTTCATCTTTTCCACTTAAACATCGTTTAATAATCGCTGGTTTAGCGACATTTTTGACGGTAATGCTGTTAATCCCATCAGAACCAGCTGAAGCGTCGAAAAACTCAGAAACTCCAAGTTTAGAAATTGGCAAACGCTACAGTTTAGCCGTGCCAATGCCAACCGAAGCCGAAATTACTGACGTCGCTGCAACTCTGCCCCAAGAAGATAACTCATTAGAGTGGGTGTCGGTTGAAGTGAAAAAAGGTGATGTGTTAGGTCACATTTTCAAACGCGCAAAAGTTGATGCTAGCATGGTGCAAACGCTGTTAGATAGCGGCAAAGACGCTAAAGCATTGACTCGTTTATTCCCAGGCGAACAAGTTGAATTCGGTTTTGCTGCCGGTGGCGAACTGCAAGAAGTCCGCTACAACATCAGTAATTTGAAGACCTTACGTATCGAACGTGGCACTGACGGTAAATATGTTGCTAAGCAACTACAAAAAGAAGTGGAAATCCGCACTGAAGTGTTAACAGGCGTTATCAGTGGTAGCTTCTGGAACTCAGCTCTGCGTGCTGGTTTGACTGAAGGTCAAATCTTAGATTTAGCAAATTTGTTTGGTTACGATGTCGACTTCGCGTTAGACATCCGTGCTGGTGATACTTTCAGCGTAATGTTCGAACGCCACTTCGCGGAAGGCCAATTTATTGGTAACGGTGGTATTGTTGCTGCGCAGTTCCAAAACCAAGGTCAAGTGTATCAAGCCGTGCGCCATACTGACGGAAACTTCTACAAAGCAGATGGAGGTTCCATGCGCCAAGCATTCTTACGCGCTCCAGTTAGCTTCCAATATGTAAGCTCAAATTTCAATCCACGTCGGATGCACCCAGTGCTTGGCAAAATCAAAGCACACAACGGTGTTGATTACGTAGCACCCATCGGCACACCAATTATGGCGGCTGGTGATGGCAAAGTAATTGAATCAAGCATGAAAGGCGCAAACGGTAATTACGTTTACATTCAACATGCTAACAATATCGTCACTAAGTATCTGCACTTATCTAAGCGTGATGTAAAACGTGGCGATAAAGTACGCCAAGGCGACATTATCGGTCGTTTAGGTGCAACTGGTCGTGTGACTGGCGCGCACTTACACTATGAATTTGTGGTTGGTGGCGTGCACCGTAACCCACGGACCGTTAAACTGCCACAAGCAGAGCCCCTGCAAGGTGTTGCTCGTGTTGAATTCACTAAACAAGCGAAGCAATATATCGCGCAGTTAAAAGCTTACGAGCGCGTCCAATTAGCGGCTAATCAGCAATAAACGCTAAGTATTATCAACGGTGAGCACCCGCTTGTTATACATCGGTATCATGTCAGGCACTAGCCTGGATGGTATCGATGTTGCTTTAGTCGACTTCTCTAACGAATCACCACAGCTAGTCCAAAGTCTACTTCATCCCTTCCCTGCCCTATTACGTGAACAATTGTCGTTGCTAAGCCAACCCGGTGACAATGAAATTGAGCGGATGGGGTTAGTTGAAGCTGAATTGGCTATTGCCTACGCAGGCGCTGTAACTAAGTTATTGGCCGCTACACAATTGACTGCCGACGATATCATCGCCATAGGCTGCCACGGCCAAACCATCAGACATCGGCCGCAAGCACAACATCCATTTACCTATCAAATTGGTGATATGCATCGGTTAGCGGCGCTGACAGGTATTCGCGTCATTGCCGACTTTCGGCGCAAGGATGTCGCTTATGGCGGGCAAGGCGCACCATTGGTCCCAGCTTTTCATCAAGCGGTATTTGCCCATCCATGCAGTGGTCGTTGCATTTTAAACATCGGTGGCATCGCCAACCTAACCATTTTAGTGCCACACCACCCTATTCAAGGCTTTGACACTGGCCCGGGCAATTGCTTGTTAGACAACTGGATCTTTAAATGCCAAGGCCAAAGCTTTGATGCCAACGGCGACTTTGCCAGTAGCGGACAACTGCAGCCGATGTTGCTTAGCAAGTTACTCAGCGACCCCTACTTTCAAATCAGCGGCCCCAAAAGCACTGGACGCGAGTACTTCCAACTCGCTTGGCTCGAACAGCAACTCCAACAGTTCGCCAGCCAAAACCTGCAACACGCGGATATCCAACGCACGCTTTGCCGATTTAGCGCGGGCACTATGGCGTTGGCCATCAGCCGTTTTGTCGTCGATGAAGTCTTTGTCTGTGGCGGTGGCGCACATAACCGGCAGTTAATGCAGGATTTGAAAGAGCTACTACCCAATTGCCGCATGAGCACTACTGAAGAGCTGGGAGTGCATCCGGATTGGGTGGAAGCGATGGCGTTTGCTTGGTTAGCCTACGCCTTTGACGCCGGCATACCTGGCAATGTGCCTGCGGTGACAGGCGCCAGCAAAGCTTTGGTGCTCGGCGTGGAATATAGTGTTTAGCTAGACAATAGCTCTGCATCAATAGACCAGTACCAATGGATCAATACAAATCAATCAGCATCAAGCTCCATGTCACATTCGCCCAAGAGCTGTTCTCGTCAAAGCCTTTTTAATGCACAGCCGTGTACAATTTGTAATCGACTGTGCGCAGCAAGCCGTGCCTTATTGTTTCAGCGTTTGGTTTTGTAGTTGTTCGGCAATTTGCTCACTAAGTTTACTCACTGCTGCGCCCATGGTTTGTACCATCGCCGGATACCCGTCTTCAGGTTGTGGCAATTCAATACGGAATTGCCTTAATTTTACGCCAGTTGTACTTCCACCAAGCCAAGAATAACGACCGCTTAAAATCACTATGCCTTGCTCGGTGCCGTGGAACTCGGCAATTTGCACCAACAATCTTTGAGCTTGGGACGGTGTCGATTTGACCGCAAATTCGGCTGTGGTCACTGAGGTTTTGGCTAACTTGGCTTGTAGTTCATTGACCAAGATCCGATTTAGTTGCTGATCTAGCGCTTCCAGCCATTGATGTTGCTGGGTTCTATGCAGTTCAACTTGCGATGTTTGTAGAATAAGCGCATTAGTATTCAGATAGTTAGCAACCATCACCGGTTCAACTATTAACACAGCGGCATCACTGCTTACTGTGTTTTCCACGCTCACGGCTGGCACCGGCAATTGGTAATATTTTAATTCAATTGCTGAGCTACATGCGCTTAGGCCAAGCACTATCAATGCATTGAACATTAATTTTTTCAGGACAACGGTATTTTTCATTGTTCAGTTCCTTGGGCTGGTTCCGGATCGGCCTTCGGATCGGCCCCTAAAATTAACGCATTACTCTGCTGGTTAAGGGTTTGCACGACAGGCTGTAAATCTCGTAGCACCTTATCCATCGCTTGCAGATTGCTGTTAATACGCTCATAAGCTGGTGAGCCTGGGCTTACCCCTGCCAAGGTCGCACGCAATTGCGTCAGGCTTTGCTGAAGCTCCGCCGGTAGTGCTTTTGTCGAATCCTGTTGGACAATCGCATCTAAGCTTTTCAGCAACTGCTGACTTTGCGTCATCAGCTTGGTCGTTTCATTTAAAGTTGCGGAGCTATCCGCCAACACTTGTTCAACAGGTAAATTATTAATTTTATCTAGGGCTTGCAGCACTTTTTGCTCGATGTGACCAAGGCCACTGCGAGTCGTTGGCAAAATTTTATAGCCACCAAATTCTGGAATTTCATCCACAACCATTGCAGAAGCTACAGCGACTGAGCTGTCATCCACATCTTTTGGCTTCACCACAGCTGCTGTTGTCGGTTTTGCTGCTGGTTCTGGCGTCGCACCTTTGCTTTGATCTAATTCGATGTACAGACCACCAGTCAATAAATTGCCGGTTTTTAACGACGCAGTAAGGCCTTGGCTCACTGCGAGGTCAATTTCTTGTTGCAATTGCGGTAATGTCAAACTGCCATATAAACGACCCGATTCAATACGCACTAAAACCGGGATCCCGCGGGTAAACGCTAACTGTAACGGGTTTTTCGTATTCAGAAAAAATGGTACTGCAGCCACGGTACCGATACGTACCCCGTGATACTCGACCGGAGCACCAACGGTTAAACCGCGGACTGACTCTTCGAAAAACATCAGATATTCCAAATACTCGTTGTATAAACCGTCTTGGATGCTTTTCTTATTCTCAAACAACTGAAACTTCGTATTATTTACCGCACGTGCGCCCATAGGCCAGCCATCAAGTACATCAAAGGTAACACCGCCACTTAACAAGGTGGTCATCGATGCCATTTCAATACGCACGCCTTCCGCCGACATATCAAGCGCCATACCACTAGCTTTCCAAAAACGGACGTTTTCCGTGACTAACGAATCATAAGGCGCGCGAATAAACAGCTGGTAGCGCATTGAGCGTAATGTGGTGTCAAACTCGCTCAGCTCGACCGTACCAACATCATAACCTCGGTACAATACCGGATCGCCAACCGCCAACGCCGCAGCATCACTACTGGTCAAAAACACCCGAACGCCCGGCGCATCAGGTGGCGCTATTGGCGGTGTTTCCCGAAGTTCGAAGAAAAATTTATTACTCTCACCTTTACCAGGTTGCAACTCGATATAAGCACCGGATAACAGTGTATTTAAACCGCTGACACCACCGCGACCGATTGTCGGTTTTACTACCCACAACTGCGATTCATCGTTCAGTAGATTTTCGGTGCCAGGGTTCATCCGAGCCTTAATCACTACTTGCTTTAAGTCTTGTGACAACTCAACAGAAAGCACTTTCCCCACATCAACACTTCGGCTTTTGATTTGGGTTTTCCCTGCGACAATCCCTTCGGCATTACTACCGAGGAGCGTCAAATTAGGACCTTGATTTTTGTAGGTATGGAATAACATCCAGCCACCAATAAGCACAGCAACAACTGGAACTATCCAAATAGGTGACCACTCGCTAATTTGACGGACTTTGGCCTGAACTCTGCCGGTTTTACTCACGTTGCTGCTCCAATTGTTCTTCGGGGCTTGGGTCCCATAATAATCTCGGATCAAAACTCATTGCAGCAAACATAGTGATAATCACTACTGCTGCGAATACAAAAGTTGCAGCGCCCGGATAAACACCGACCATTGCATCAAAACGAACCAAAGCGGCTAAAATAGCCACAACTAACACATCGACCATTGACCAGCGTCCAATCCAATCCACCACCGGGTAAACCCATGTCCCGTGTTTACTGCGTTCACTCAGCGGCAAAGTGGTCAAATAGGTCAACCAAAACATCACCACAATTTTTGCAATTGGGATCACCACACTGGCAAGCAAAACCACGATCGCCACAGGATAAGAGCCTTCAAGCCACATCAACACAATGCCACTGACAATGGTGGAATAGATACTCTCACCTAAAGACACAGTCTCCATCATGACTAAGGTATTGGCTGGAATATATAAAATTGTCGCGGTAATTAATAACGCCACCGTTTTTTGAATACTGTTGGGGATACGTTGGTGCACCCGAGTTTTACAACGACTGCAATGTTTTTGCTCAAGCGGCACTAACGCCGTACAGCAACTGCAAACTTTTAAACCTTGGCTCAAGCCGGTTTGACCGGCAATTTTACCTGCAACCGGCTGCGGTGCCGGCGCAATTCGCGACCAAAGTTCATGTCGGTCAATCACTTGAAAGGTACGCAAATGCAGTAGACAAAATAAACAAAAAGCCCAGAAACTCATCCCAAGGGATATCTCAAAATGGGTGAGCAACTTCACAAAACTAACGATAAGGCCTATCAAGAAAATATCGACCATGCTCCACGGCTTCAAGGTAAATAACATCCGCGCCACTTGCACTAAAGCGGGTAATCGATAAAACATGCCTAATTTCAGATAGATAATTGCAAGCATGCAAAACGCGGGAATGGCTTGAATGAATAACCAAACCAGCAAGGCTAACCAAGGATAATCCTCATCGAGCAACACTGCCGATGTATCGAGGAAATCCATTTCGCGCGAATTACCTGCTGCATCCATTCCGATAAATGGAAAAAGGTTGGTCAGTAACAGCATAAATAACGCACTTAAGGCATAGAGAATTGGCCTGAGCGCAGACTCTTTTTGCCGAGCGTCTAGTTCATGGCCGCAGCGCTGACAATCGGCTTCTTGACCATCAGCCAGCGCCGGCAATTCTTGTAATAAATCGCAGTAACGACACAGCACTAGCTCAGCTGTGCTGTTTTCAGTAGGGTTAGTGGCGCTTTGCAACAACACCTTGACGAGACTCAGATAGCCTCTTCGTCTTCTTCACCGGTACGAATACGAATGACTCGCTCGACGTCAAAAACAAAAATCTTACCGTCACCAATACGACCGGTTTGTGCTGTTTTCAAAATTGCGTCAACACAACGGTCAACTTGGTCATCAGCAACCACGATATCCAGTTTTACTTTTGGCAAGAAATCAACCATGTATTCCGCACCACGATAAAGTTCTGTGTGGCCTTTTTGCCGACCAAAACCTTTGACCTCAGTAACAGTCATGCCGGTGATGTTGATGTCGGCAAGGGCTTCACGCACATCGTCCAACTTAAATGGTTTGATAATGGCTTCGATTTTTTTCATACGCTGGGTTACCGTTGTTTGCGCAGCGCCGAGGTGATCGGATTGCGTCTGTCTTTGCCAAAATTACGACGAGTGATCTTTGGACCCACCGCCGATTGTCTGCGTTTATATTCATTTAAATCAATTAGATTTAGAACGCGCCGCACTGTTGCTTCAGCATAGCCCATTGCCACGATCTCGGACAGCGATTTATCCTGCTCCACATAAGCTGCAATCATCGCATCTAAATCATCATAAGGTGGTAAGTTGTCTTGGTCGGTTTGGCCAGGCGCAAGCTCTGCTGACGGCGGACGGTCAATAACCCGCTGCGGGATAATTGGGGAAATAGTATTTCGGTAGGCGGCAAGGCGATATACCAAGGTCTTTGGCACATCTTTAATCACGGCAAAACCACCACACATATCACCATACAAAGTACAGTAACCCACAGCAACTTCACTCTTATTGCCGGTAGTTAATAAAATTCGGCCCGTTTTATTAGAAAGCGCCATCAATAGCACTCCGCGTAACCGTGCTTGTAAATTCTCTTCGGTAGTATCCGCTGCTCGCCCGGCAAAAATTGGCGATAGCTGCTGCATAAAGCTGTCGTACATGGGTTCAATCGAGACAACGTCAAACTCAATACCCATTAAACGTGCTTGTTCAGTCGCATCATCCACACTCATTTCAGAGGTGTAACGAAACGGCAGCATTAAGGCTTGAACTTTATCGACGCCGATAGCATCGGCAGCAATAGCCAAGGTCAACGCGGAATCAATCCCCCCCGATAAACCAAGTACAGCCCCTTTAAAACCATTTTGTTCGATGTAGTCGCGAGTTGCCATCACTAAGGCTTGATACACCTCAGCTTCAACAGACACTGGCTCAGCGACTTCTGCGCGTACTGCCGATAAATGCTGATGCGACATCTGCAACCAAGTGCGATAAATGCCCGTGACACATGACGGTGCCTGCAAGGCTATCTGACCGTCAGGGTTTGCAATAAACGACGCACCGTCAAAAATAAGTTCATCTTGGCCCTGCGCTTGATTGACATAGGCAAAGCCCATTTGCAAACGGCTGGCAAGCGTGCTGAGTAATTGCTGACGTTGCGCTAATTTGCCCATTTCAAAAGGCGAAGCGTTCAGCACCAAGGCAAATTCAGCACCTTGCGCACGAGCATCTGCTGCCGGATAAGCTTGCCAAATGTCTTCACAAATCAGTACCGCAAAACGATGGTTTTTATAATTGAAAATAAGGCTTTGATCGCCAGTGGCAAAGTAACGTGGCTCATCAAACACCCCGTAATTCGGTAAAGCTTGTTTGAAGTATCGACCCGCCAACTGACCACCGACAAAAACCGATGCTGCATTGTACAAGCAACCGTCTTGGCGCCAAGGATGACCAACCACCAATACCCCAGCATAAGCTGCAGCAGCGATAGCTTGTAAACCCGCGTCTACCGCGTCGTGTAGATCGTCCCGAAAAAGTAAATCCTCTGGCGGATAGCCTGTCAGGGTTAGCTCCGGAAACACCACGATATCGGTATTGGCAGCAACAGCCAAGTCGATGATTTTTTGGGCATTTTCTTTGATTGCACCAACCGAAAATCGCTCTTGGACAAGGCTAATGGAAATTGAATGGGACATGCTTCACCGCTGAGTACTCAAACTGGGCGCTATGTTAGCGATTTTTGTCGGTTTTCTCAAATCCAACGCCACTTGAAGCGACACGGGTTTGCGTCTATGGTTTAGAACTTAAGCTGATCGGATTAGCTGGAAGCTCATTCGAACGGTAAAAAAGCATGCTGTTGTTATCCCCCAATTATCAAAGCTTCGGTTGCACTATCTGACTATAGCCCTAACAAGCAACTAGCTGTTGGCTGCTCAATACTTGGATTGTTGCATTACATAAAAGATGTCAGAACAAGGATGCTCTGCAAATGAAACTAAAACTTCGCGATACTAGTGAGGGTTTCACCATCACTGAATGTCTATTGGTGCTATTTTTGCTCAGTGTAATTTGCTGTTTCACGCTACCCAGCGCAATCGAACTCATGGCTCGTCAACAAGCCGAAAGCTATATGCGCGAACTTAGGCAAACGTTGAATCTAGCCAGAGTAAAAGCCGTGAGCGAAAACCAACTGATAACAGTGTGCCCACAAAGCGGGCAACAATGCAGTGCTGATTGGGCCCAATTGCCGATTGTTGTATTTAGCGGTGAGCCATCGGCAACGATAAAAATTTGGCGGACAATTCAATCACCACCGACTAATCATCAGCTTAGATATAATCGCTCACTATTACAGTTTAGGAACGATGGCAGTTTAAACACCCTGCAAAATGGCACCTTTCGCTATTGCGTTGCAGAATATCCATGGCATTTGACGCTGAGTTTCAGTCAAGCCGGGCGCAGTCAAACAACCATTGAACCCACACCTTGTCGCTAATGGAATTGAAATCAATTTAAAAGTATCGGTGCTGAGCTTTTTTGCTAAAAAATTAACTGTCATTCGAGCCAGACTCGCTCTGTATTCAAGTCCGATCCAGCAATTATTACGGTTTGGATCGGACTCTTTTTTAGGCTGGTAATACTTCGTCGCGTCTGCAAACAGTGGGCTGACAACATGGCTTGAATACAGCGCGTTTAGGGGTTTACTGGGCCCAGCAATGTTGCGTTGGTTGGCTGCCTTTTAACCCGGTGTGATCAAGAATAAATCGACGACATTCCTCGTCATGCTGTTGTGGGCCAATAGCATCAGCCACTAATTGATAGCCATCAGTTGTCAGTAACACTTGCAATTTGTAACGTCCAGAATCGGTCAAACCATCGCGATGCTCTAAGCCTAATTCGTCAAAGTCGTTGCTAAAACGCCCCCGCTCCGCTTGAATATTGGCTTGTAATGCCGAAAGCCGAAGTAATTCAGAACTCGCTTCAAGCCGATAACTTGTCAGTACATGGCGTTGGTAACTTGGCACAATTAGAGCCGCCAAAATACCGATAATCGCCAAAACTAGCATGATATCGATTAACATAAATCCTTGGTATCTTCGCATGTTAAAACACTCCTGTTTCTGGTTGAAAACTGGCAATCCTCTGCCATTTTGGAAACTCTGATGGCTGCAACAACTCACTACAGCCAGCACAATCACTGCGAGCCCCTAACATCTGCGGTAAAATGGTTTGAGATTCAGCCATCAGACGCAATGTGTTGCCATGGGCGTTAATTGCAAATTTAGCCACTAAAGGGTTAGGTAATTCGATCATAGGCTCGGCATAAACAGCATTACCATCATAAAGGTGTAACGCTAATAGTTTGTCCATTTTGACCGGGCCTGCACATTGTGGCTGTTCAGTCATTAACGGCAGATATAAAACCCCAGCCATGATTGACGGCATCGCGGCCATTCGCCCTGAAAACGCCATACGCCAACCTTGAGGTGAACTAGCCGGAGCTGCCAATGAATGCTGCAAACTCAATTCTTGGTGTTGAATTACAGTATCCAAATTCTCAGGGATCTTAAGCACTAATAGCTGCTGCCCTTGATCTGATCTTGCTTGCAGGACAACCACATCGCCCACTTGCCAACTGGCATCTTTAGGCCAACGTGCACGTGATGCGGTTAAAGCATCATCGTAACGCCACCCAGTCTGGTGCAAATCAGCGACTAAACTGCGACGGACTTGCAGATTTTGTGACACTTGCAATCGATATAACTGACCATCGTCACTGATTTGATAAATCCTATCTAAAGCACCATTCAAATCGGTATCAAGTGTCGTTGGCATTGCTGTGGCGCGAATAATATCGCCATCATCACTATTACTAAATGGGATGACGCGGCCACTTGCAGGGTTGAGCAACTGCACCCCAAATTGATTGCGAGCGGGTAACACCAGGACTGATTGGCGTTGCGGGATATCAGCAATCGCAAGCGGCAATGATTCACTGAAGCTTTCGCTGTGTTTTGGGGGCAGAAATGAAAATTGCCATAGCGTTTGTGGCGCTTGACCTGGCGCTAACAGAATAGATTGCAACATACCATTAGCCCGGTCGGCCAATAAATACACAGGCAATCTCGACTGCGCTTGCTGAGCTGTTAATCGCGTCCAAGGCTGTAATTGCATCGCCGAGGACTCGCCAAGTTGCCGCTGCATTTGCTGACTTAGCAAAACTTGACCATTCCCTGGGACAAAATGGCTTTGTGTCGCTTGCGCGGTGACCTCGGTCATGTCTTCCTGACAATAATGTTGCTGCAACATTGCTTGTAGCTGGTGTGGCCAATTTGAAGTAGGTTGATGCAGCAACCAAGATTGCAAGGCTAAAGGTGTATTTTCCACCGACGCCTGCTGCCAAGGTTGACCAACTTGATGCTCAACCCATAACGTCGTGTTAGGCGTATTTGCGTTTGGTGTAGTGGCGTTTGGCGTAGTGGCGTTCGCATGCACTGTCATGAACATGGCAATACCCAATGCTTTAAATAACCAGCTCATTCTTGCGCCTCCTGCAGTTGCATCCGAACTAGTAAACTCCCCTGTCCCGGCTGTTCGACTGTTGCGGCAGTCTCCAACCAGACTAATTCACAGACGGAAGGTGCATTCAGCCAAAGCGCATATTGGGCGGGGCAATCCGTAAGAACCCGCTCAGCAGGAACATTAGCCGAGGATTGTTGTTGAGTTTGATGCCGCTGCTCAGCCACAAACCGCTGTTGTAATTGTGTCTTGCCAGTTGCGGCAATTAGTTGACTCATCTGACTCAAGGTTAATGAAGAAAACAACATATAACTCATTAACGCAACGAGACACAGGCATAACACGAGCACAAATCCTTGTGATTTCATGATTTTTTCCTATAAAAGTTAGTTAATAAAAGTAACAGAACTGCTGACTTGCAATCGCCGGAAATGATCTCCCGGCGCGGTAAACCGCCTAGCGCCCAATTGATACTGCTGACGATTGGTGTAAGACGGATCTGGCTCTACGCTTCGAAGTAACACGTGAAACCGAATTTGCACAATGTTTGCCGATGGGGTGGCGATGCCAGCAACCGGTGCTGGCGCAACATTAGAAAATTGGTCGACTACCCCATCATTATTGATATCTTTACCACTTTCAAACACCAGCATTTCAACCCCATCAATTAATGCGTCGGTATCCATCACTAATTGGCCATCTTGTTGCCGGATTAAGCGTTTGCGCATTAGGACTGGCAATGCTTTGCCTTGATGGTATTGCGTCGATACATAAAATAAATGATGTAGATACGGCCAAAGCTCAGCAGCTTCTGGCAAATTCGCGGAGTTCAAAGTCACAAAGTTGCTGAGCTGTGCAGACTGCTGCAAATAGACTCGATTAGCTCTCATGCCCGCGCGTCCGGTTTTTCCCCCCGCTAAGCGTTTAATTTGTAAATAATCAGAATGTTGATTAGCATTTGTTAAACAATCTGGGGTGCCTGTATCGCCAACCACACCAATACGGAGCAACTGATAAGGTTTGTCGTTACTGGCAAAACTGCCAGAGTCATCAACACTTCGGCAATCTGCTTGCACCTGCAGGTTCGCTAAATTTTGCGGAGATAAAGTGCTAGCCCCCCAGAAATTACCATTGCGTAATTCTCGCTGAAATAAGTTAAACACCAGCTGCCCACTTTGATGAAGTTGCGCTAATTGCTCGGTCTGCCGCGTAGTTTGCAGCACAAACACCAGCGTTTTCGCAAAGAGCACAATCAATAAGCTCGCCAGCGCTAAGGCAATTAATAAGCTGGATAAGGTCCAACCACGCGATGTCGTGCGCATTAATGCCCCCCCACCCCAAGCTGTACTTGCTGGAAGCGTCCATAACGCTGACATTGCCCTTGCCCAACCTCGCGAGGCTTGAGAAAAGGACTAAGCCAACTAAAATGCAAGTAAAGGAACGGATACTGTCCACTTAAGCACAGCTGCGGTTGCGAGAAATAACCTGTTTGAAATGCCCGTGCCAGAACCGGCATTAAACTTGTTCTTGCTTGTAACAACGATGAGCAGTCTGGGTGTTGGCAGCTATTTTCAGGAAGTAAGGGCTGATCTAAGGGAGTGGCAAAATCTGCAGCTAGTGCAGGCATTTGCTGCACACTTGCCGCGATATCTGCGAGTAATGCTGTGGCCACAAGCTGCTGTTGCGCCAATACCACCTGCTGACGAGCTTTCAACTGACCTTGCAGCACGACAAGTGCCGCTAGCTGAAACACCACTAGCGCGATTAATATTTCAATTGAACTTGATCCTTTGCCTCTCATGGTCAAACTCCTTTTGACTTTGCAACTTAAAATTTACTTTATAGTTACCAAAAGGCAAATAAGATGTTGATTATTTTTTCAGCGGCTGACTGTCAGGCAAAAAAAACGACAGCCTTAGGCTGTCGGTTTTATTGATCACTAACGGTTATATTGCGAACTTAATCTGCTTACAGGCATGGTCTAGCCAAAAATACGGTCTAGCAAAGCTAGCCTATGCCATCAAGCAGGCTGCTATCTACCAACAGGCTCGAATGGTTGCCGCATCCGTGGCTCCGCGAGCTGTCCGCACCCCCATATTATCTAACGTCAACGTTCCACATGCATCCCCATATTGAGTTCCAGTTGGAGTTGCAGTCAACACAAATGCTGCGACTTGTGGTGGCGCCATAGTAAAGGTGTAAAGGCCGTTTAAATCTCTACTGCAATTGGTTGCCGGTAACTGGGTTAGCGCCACACCATTGTCAGTCTGATAGGTCATGTTCGCGCTAAAAATCCGCTCCATAAATTGTGCATACTCCATCAAACACGCAGTTGCTGTGGCCCGCCGCGTGGAGCTCATATGCCCTTTATAGGCAGGAAACGCGACACCGACCAGCACGCCAAGTATGGTGATAGTTACCATCAGTTCCATTAAGGTTAAGCCTTGTTGTTTACGCATCTGCACTCCTATCATTTGGTAATCTCCCGCCAAGATTGCATGCCGGCGTTAATCGTTGGATTGATTCTGGTAACTTCCACACATGGGCCGCCAGGGCAGTTAGTAACAATACCAGGAGTCATATCTGGACCAGGCAACCTAGTTAAACGAGGAGGTTCCGGGGTAGTGACTATACCTGAAGGAGGGACTTTCTGACCATCCAGAGTAATGTAATCGTCTGCATCAGGATTACCTGGTCCACCAAAGCCATCGCCATCGAGATCAAAGAATGGATTGTTCAAACGGGTGCCATTAAATGGTGAAATAGCCATCAAGAAACCGGTCCCCCCCGGATTACAGGCATTGCTATCAGGCATCAGTGTATTCATCAATAATTCATTGCCAACCATCATCGGCGTATCGACAATACGTTCGCGTGACCCCGGTAAATCCATATACCAGCCCTTTTTCTCACGATCAATCACTTCACTGGTCGCGGTAATGTTACGGTAGCTGCCAATCGTGGTAATCAAGCGTGGTTCCAGCTCTACACGCCCCGCAATCTGAGTACCATCCTGAATGCCGTACCAAGTTTGGGTTGCAGCATTACCCGGATCGTCTTGATTAATAAACCGACCAGTACCAAAGAATAGCCATACTTTCCCAGTTTTCGGTTCTATTGCACTTAACACGCCACCGGTAATCATTTGTGGGTTGCCAGAGGCATCTTTGGCCACAAATAACGGCGTATTGCCATAATCAACTTTCCAACCGCTGGTTGAGATACTTGATAAATCAAATTTCCAAACATTGCCGAATAAATCACCACCATAAACCCAATCAACGGTGCCATCAGCATTGATATCTAACATACTAAGTTCAGAGGTCGCATTCGGTGCAGCCGCGGTACCTACCGATGTAGGTAACTGCTTAATAATATTGCCATTTTCTAAATCCACCACCAAAATGCCTGACTTATAAGTACTGTTGTTGTAACCGTAACCAATAATCATCACCCAATGCCCGGAATTTGCCCGTGTAATCAGTGGCTTACCCATAAAGGTTACGGCTTCAGCATAAGATTTGTCCCATAACACTTTCGAAGCATCAAATGCATTTGGGTTGGTGATATCAAGTGCATAAAAACCACCGCCGCTATGGCCATCACTGCCGCGACCTAAGCCACCGACTAATAGTGTTTTCCATTGCCCACCGATATAAACATCCACAGGCACTGGCGTACCATCCACCGAGAAACGATGCACGTATCTTGGATCTGCATATTTATTAAGCACATTGACTGTATCGCCAACAGCTGGCGTCATCACGTTTTTAGGAATATAGGCAAACTTTTCAACCCCTGTGGTGGCATCAAACGCATGTAACATGCCATCATTAGCACCCACATAAATCATTTTCGAACGGGTTTTCGCAGGGCCTTCTAAAAAGTTGCGATAAGAAGTCGCGCCACTCCAGTTATAACGTTGATAGTTATAATCTAAAGGTTCAGCAACCAACTCCGGAGAAGAGTTCACCATATCGCCCAAAATTTTACTGCGATTGCGATATTTACCATTGATGTTGCGTTTTTCTAAAGTCGAGTCACCACGCAGGTAACTAACGATACTTTCTTCGCCACCAAGTGCAGTTTTTTCAGACGAGGTCATATTCGCCCACTGAAACTCTTTTGCTGCTGAGGTGGAGCCGTAATAGATTTTACGTGCGTTATAGCTCGGTAATTTCTCGCTAGCCTTCCAAGTTGGCGTGTTTAAATCATTGAGTCCATATGACCACAAATCGCCAGACCACTCGCCAGAGACAAATCGAGCTTGATAGACATTAGACTCAGTTTGTAATGAGTTGACCGCTGTCGCTGCCGCCGTAGAGCCCGTACCAACACGCTCGGCAATGCTGCTTAACGTAGTGCTTAAAGCCTCGGAAAATTTTACTGGGTCACCAGCGCTAAAAAAGCCACCTCGACTGTTCACGCCTGCGTGTAGCAGATCATCAATTTTTCCGGCATTTGAACCAGTTGAACCCCAAGAAACGCTGCCGTTAGTTAGCATCGCAGCTAGAGCGGTTGTAGGGTCAACAGTCCCTTTGACGCCAAACGCAACGCCAAAAGTCACCATATGCTGCCAAAATGCTGGGTTTTCAGTCGACGTCGGTACGGTGTTTTCCAAATCCGTGCGTAAGTCATTTTTCCAGTAATTCATCGCAATATCAGCAAGGGTATTACCGGTACTAAAGGCAAAAGGTGTGCTGACTTGATATTTATAGTTTCTGCCACGCGGCCCTAAAATAGTATTGCCTGCGACGTTATCGTGCTCGCCACCGACCCGATCTGATGCTTCATCTGAATAATAACCGTCGGTCATTAAGATGGTGTAACTTTGCCGACATTCCAATAAGCTAGCATCTTCATTGCTTGGGTCAGTGCGCCATGGTTCGTCAGATTTAAAATAATCCCCAGCTTTAATTAGCGCGGCACGTAATGGCGTGCCGCCAGTTGGTGGGATCTTATAAAGCCAAGTAAAAAAGGCGGTGCGAGCCGAACCACTGAATTTACGTACACCAATTAATTGATCTCTTTTATTTATCGTGCTGTAACCGACGCGCATCGCCGTCGATTGCTCATGAAAAGCCTGGCCGATGCCAGCTTTTGCCGATTGGATACGAGTCCGATAATAAGAAAACCAGTTGGCGAAATTGACTTTTTCCGCGGCAGTACTTGGATAAGTGATGGTGTAGCAACTATTCGCGTAAATACCATTGGCGCAACCGGTCCGATAGCTGTAATAAAAAGCAGGTCCGGGTGTCGAGTTTGGTCCTATCGCATAACTTCGGTATTTGGCCCCGGTACTTGACGAACTTAGCGACATAATCGCCATATACTTAGAGCGTAAATCTAATTTATTTTGCGATTGCTCGCGATTGGTCAAATCGAAACCGTCAATCCAAGCACTTTCAAAATTAGCATTCCCCAAACTCACACCGTTTGGTCCCTTCGGTGCCGCGTAAGTCACCGCTGGGTCGTAATATATTTTATTTACATTGGTAGATGCGAGGTACGCCAGTTGCACGGTGCTACTGGTGGTACTAAACAAACAGACATTTCGGCTAGCATAACTCGTCGTCGAACAAGAAGTTTCGTTTTCGTTCCGTGCATAAGGCCAGTTAATAACATCGATGCCATCAGGCAGCAAAGCCTGCATCATTGACCCAGAATCATCCACCATCATCATTATATTCGGGTCTACCGTGGTGCCAGTTTCTAAGGGTAGCTGAGCGATATCAATCGCAGCGTAAGCATTGGTCGCACTAAACACTGCACAGCATAAAAATAACTGCCACTGTGGTTTCGAACTTCTCATATTGGACTCCTTAGCCTGCAACATTATTGCCGCCATACCACTTGTAACATGACACTCGAACGCCCTGCGATTGGTTGATTGCGGGCCGTGATTCGATAGGTTTGCCGCTCACACAGCGGATTTTCTTTTTGTTTGCAGGTTGGATCTTGCCGACTGGTCCACAAACCTAAATTCTCAACAATAAATTCACCATTAAAATTAACGCCATTGATGGTCACGATACGTGAGCCCGCATTGGCCCAAAATAGCGGATTATTCCATTGATCTGGTGTGCCATTAGCGGGAACCGGCAACGCAGGGGTATACCATGCCGCACCATTTGCGACATTTAGTTGGGTGGCGGCAAAACTGATGGTGGCTTCAGCAATTTGTTTTGCCACTTCGCGCTCACTCAAGTTTGCAGCCATACGCTCTTGCATTGTTGTCGTGCGAATGGCACTGATGGCCAATAAAGTAATAGCCACTAACAACAATAAACTTATCACTAAGGCTACACCTCGGCTCTTGCTTAAACGAGTCATGTCATCTCCTTAATGGTTACGCAGGTTAATTACCTGGCTAATAGTTCGCATCTTGATACTCACTGGCGTCTGGGCGTTATTTTCCATAATCAGCGTAACCCGCACCGCCACCACATCTGGCCAAGAGTTTACCGCATTGGCATCCACATAATTGGCGGCGCCCAACTGTAAATATTGCAGCTGCATTTGATCGACACCCGATAAAATGATCTCATTACGCATTTGGCCAGCAACTAATGCCACACGATATAACGAGTTCACGCCACCGTTAGTACCAACAAACCACGCCATGCTCTCCAATGGTACGATCATGCCAGCATCTGGGGTCAGGCTTTGCGGAATATTCACGCCGTTAGCGCCAAAACCGAAGTTGTTGGAATTATTGCCAGGATTACCACCCACCATATCATGACTAAGGTTGTTACCATTCACTGCAGTCAATTGGAAAATCGTCGCCATTTTCGAATCACAGCCAATCACAATGTCATTGGCAACCAAACCTGGCGTGTTTTGATTAATTACTAAAGGCGGGACATTCGCCAAATTATGCGTTACTACGGATGCGCTGACGCCACGACCATACATCATGCGCAGGGCATCCGAATTCGCTTTTGGTACAATCCCATTACCGGCAAATAGCGTGTTCACAGGTTGCTCATACCCAAAAAGGCCAGCCGTTGGTACTGGCACACCGCCAATAACTGGATTCCAGTGCGCCCACCAATCCCCTGCATTTACGCGCAATACATTGACAATCCGCTCGGAAATCATATTGCCACAGCCAGTAAAACCTGCGTGTTGAATATCCCGGGTAAGTAATTGAAAGGATATTTGGCTTGACTGCTGAGCTTGTGACATCACTTCATTCACTTGGCTCGTTCTAATATTTGCGACATACACTGAAACCACACCGCCAACCACAAAGGTACTTAACACCAATGCAATCATCAATTCAGTGATAGTAAAACCGCGGGTTAACTTTCGCATGTTTGGCATTTCCATTATAAACTCACCAAGTTACGTACTGCCATATTGGCACGACCACCTAAGGCTCGCGAATCGTCCCAATAAACAATTACCGTATAAAAGTTACCGCCAGGTACAAACACAACCTCACCGCATGTTGACGCATTTGTGCCCATACTATTTTTAATTTCGTCAATCCAAGTTTTGTGTTCTAACTGTTGCAGCGAACCGACCGTGGTAAAAGCAGCGCATGTTTTCGCTAATGCATAATTACCTGTACGTGCGATAACACGATTGGCACGAATCCGTTCGGCCATACCAGAGGCTAGTAGCACCGCCATCGTTCGTTGGTGCGCACTTTGTGAATTCCGTAAGTTCGTTGTTTGTAAACCGGCAACGCCAAGTAGCCCAACCGACAGTATCATCACCGCAATCAGCACTTCTAGCATGGTCATGCCTTGCTGCGCTTTTAACCGCAACCCTCTACGACGAAATTTGAGATGCGCATTCATTGGCAAACTCCTGCAGTGTTAAGCCGAACAATCTGACTACGACCACCAGAGTTGAACCGCACCGAGAACAAGTTGTCTGAACCGGTAATTTGCGTGGTACATACTTCAATTTGGCCAGACAATGGGGTGTTATTGCCAAATAGGCGAGCCAATCCTTGCGAGTTGTAGCGAACTACACTTACCGCAGCAGCGAGCGCAGGATCAGAACTAACCTTTAAGAGCTGCCCATCAATGGTACCAAAACGCAGTGGTGGTGGCGGTTCAGAGCCAATCGCAGGGCCAGCTCGACTAACTAACCAACCAACCCAACCGGTCCCTGGGGGCGCTGAGCACGTCAGTTGGTTCGATGAATGACAAAACAGCACATTATCATTAAGGCGAATTGCTTCATTGCGCGCAAAATTAAGCGCAGTTTGGAATTCTGAGGCCTGTGTCGATATTCTATTAGTCTTTGTCAAATTGGAAAAACCCGGCACAGCCACGGCAAGACCAATGCCGATGAGCGCAATTGCGACTAATAATTCAACAAGGTTAAAGCCTTGGTTTTTTTGCATATTTTGTCGTTTCAAACGAAACCTCCGTGAGATCCTCGTGACCAGTTACCGAGAATTTTTTATTCTGAGCGTAACTTAAAGAATTCTGCCGACAATAGCTAGATGAACCTGACTAACGGTCTTTTTTCCCGACTAACGGTTTTGCAACAATCAGAGTAACAACTGCCGTAGTTTTGCCAATTCACGACGGCTTATTTCTAACAGTTCGTGGTGCTGCACTAATTCCAACAGATGTTTACCATCGGGGGTTTGATGAATTGCTTTTACACGTGAGGCCAGAACTAAGGTATTTCGATGGATCCTTAGTAACTGCTGCGGATACTGTTCTTCAAGCTGCTTTAAACTTTGCTCGAGTAACGCTTCACCGCCAGCAAAAACCATTCGCACATACTTGTCGCCAGCCTGCAAATAAAATATATCAGACAAATCGACACGGCTAGTAACAAGACCTGTGCGGTAACTTAACCACTGCGTTGCTTGTTTTTCCAAGTGCGCACGAGTTTTCGCACCTAAGCGACTTAAGGTTAAAGCTAGGCGCTCAGCAGAGACCGGTTTTAATAAATAATCGGCTGGAGCGACCTGATAAGCGGCTAATGCATGTTGCGGGTGAGCGGTGACGAACACGACAGCAGGCGGTGGCGATAAAGCTAGCAATTGCGCAGCGACTGTTAAGCCATCGCCATCCGGCATTTCGATATCCAAAAAGACCAGATCCGGCAACAAGGCAAACGACTGCGCAACAGCCTCTTTTGCCGACGCTGCTTCACCCACACAACTGAAATTCGCATGCTGAGCCAACAAACGTTTTAGTCGAGAGCGAGCAAGCGGCTCGTCGTCAACAATCAAAACTCGCATCTTATATTCTACACCTGCACCGGAATAACTAACTTCACTCGATACTGACCGTTTTGGCTACTGGTCGTCAAGCCTGCACCTTCACCATACATCAACTCTAAACGGCGGCGAATATTCTCCAGCGCAATGCCATTGCCGCTATGTCTTTTGCGATTCTCGCCAACCGGATTCATCAAAACAATAGTTACAAATCTTGCACTTGCGACTAATTGAATATGGATGACTCCACCACTGGCGCAGCGTTCGATACCATGACGCACCGCATTTTCCAACAACGGCTGCAAGGTCAGGCAAGGCACTCGCATCTTTGGAATATCTGCGGGTAAATCCCATTCAACCTGCAGACGCTGTGCTAAACGCAATCCTTCAAGCGCTAGATATTGCCGAGAAAGTTCCAGCTCTTCCGCCAAGGTGACCTCGGCACCAGCATGCATCGCCGCCCGAAATAAACTAGCCAAATCAAGTAGTGCAGTTTCTGCAGCGCAAGCGTCAGTTTGTGTCAGCTCTGCAGCTGCATTAAGGCTATTAAATAAAAAATGCGGTTGAATACGGGCCTGCAAGGCGTCAAGCTCGGATCGTGATTGTGCACCTAAACGCCAGCTATGCTGAACATACAAGGAAAATAACTGAATGCCCATCCCCCCAACTAACAAGGCTATCAGCATGGTTTTTAACAAAAATGAATGAAACGAATCGCCTTGAGTCCAACCGTTTTGCTGCAAAAAACTATAGGCAAATATACTGACAAATAAGGTAACGAGCATCAACAGCAACAGGGTTAACCACGCCAACACCGTGGGACTGGCATGCTGCAAGCGCCGCCGGAACAAACACAGCAAAGCAGCACTTAACAAAGTTACCCAATGCAGGAAAATAGAGGTGAGACCGAGCCTTGACCAAAATTCATTGCTAACACCAGGCACTAATGCAAGAACTATCGCTAGACCTTGGGTTAGCACAAAAATCCGCGTCACAATACCGGAGCGGCAAAACTCCGGCAGTAATTGCTGAATGGGCACATGATGAGATTTCGCGTCCATGCATGCGCCTCAGTATTATCGCAGTTCTGCAGGGACGGCAAAAACCACGTTTTCTTCCCGACCGGGGTGTTCGATAACTTGTTTACCCCCCCAAGCGGTTAACTGTTCAACCACTTGCTTCACCAACACTTCAGGTGCTGACGCGCCAGCAGTAACCCCCACGGCATTCACACCGTTCAACCATTGCTGTTGAATATCGGCTGCGGTATCAATCAAGTAAGCAGTACAGCCCATTTTTTCCGCTAATTCGCGTAAACGATTGCTATTGCTACTGTTTTTGGCACCAACAACCAGAAGTAAATTCACTTTCGCTGATAATTCACGCACAGCATCTTGGCGATTTTGGGTGGCATAGCAAATATCGTCTTTACGCGGACCTTCAATCTCAGGGAATTTTTTCCGAAGCGCATCAATGACATCAGCGGTATCATCCACAGATAAAGTCGTTTGACTCGAAAAGCAAAGCTCTGCAGGGTTCTTAACCTGCAACTTCTCAACATCCTCAACCGATTCAACAAGATAAATTCCACCTTGTGGATTATCGTATTGCCCCATAGTGCCTTCAACTTCAGGATGGCCTGCATGCCCAATTAGAATGCATTCGACCCCTTTACGACTCGCACGCGTCACTTCCATATGCACTTTAGTGACCAGAGGACAAGTCGCATCAAACACTTTTAAACCGCGTTGACGGGCATTTTCACGAACCGCTTGCGACACGCCATGTGCAGAGAAAATAACGATATTATTATCTGGCACTTCATCAAGTTCATCGACAAACACTGCGCCACTTCGACGCAGGCCATCAACCACAAATTTGTTATGAACTACTTCATGACGTACATAAATTGGTGGCTCATATAATTCGAGCGCACGCGAGACAATGCTAATTGCGCGGTCAACACCAGCACAAAAACCACGAGGATTAGCGAGGAAAATATCCATAATCAGTTACTTACCTGCACAATTTCAATATTAAAAGTTAGGGTTTGTCCGGCCAAAGGGTGATTAAAATCCACAGTCACCGAATCACCAACCACTTCACGAATCAGTCCAGGCAATTCAGAACCATCAGGCATGGCAAAACCAACGATCATGCCGACTTTCGCCGGCGCATCTAACGAAAATTTACTGCGGTCAACATAATAGATGTTGTCAGGATTTGGCATCCCATAAGCATCTTCTGGCGCAAGGGTAAACGTCTTTTTATCCCCAGCCTGCATGCCTGCCAATTGCGCTTCAAATGCTGGCGATAAACTACCATCACCCATTTGTAACTTGGCCGGTTTATTATGGACTCGCGTACTTTCTGCGGCGCTACCATCAGAGAGTTTGATATCGAAATGAAAAATCACGGTGCTCCCGGCACCAATTGTCACCAAGCTCATTCTGGTACCTCATGCGATTTTCGTAAATCGTCTTCCGTAAAACTATCCCAAATTAAAATTGCCGCACCGATACAAATCGCACAATCGGCAATATTAAATACCGGATAATGCCAGTCTTGGTAATACACATGCAGGAAATCAACGACATAACCATAGAGACTACGGTCAATTAGATTGCCTACAGCACCCGCAATAATACAAGTTAAAGCCAGCGACAACTTCAGCTGCCCTTTCGTTAATCGTGCGAGCCATATTGAAATACCGATAGTCACCCCGACTGCAATCGCCGTAAATAACCAGCGCTGCCAGCCGCCAGCATCACCTAAAAAGGAGAATGCCGCGCCATAGTTCCGCGCATAAGTAAAATTAAACACTGGCAACAAATTTACCGACTCGCCGAGCGCAAAATTTTGAATCACATAAATTTTGCTCAGCTGGTCGGCTATTAATACCAGGGCGGCTAGCCACCAAAAGCGCCAGCCGGTTTCAACAAATAATTTCATTAGGCAAAAATCCTTGGTTCACCCTCGCCTTCCACATTGCTGACACAACGTAAGCAAATTAATGGATGGGCTGGATTGGCGCCAACGTCATGGCGGTGATGCCAACAACGGTCACACTTCGCTGCGGTTGAGGTATGCACTTGCACCGCAAGGCCAGCAATTGCAGTGGCAATCGCATCTGCTGGTGCTGCCGTAGTCTCAACTTTTGCGGTTGAAGTGATGAGCACAAAGCGCAGTTCATCAGCCAAGCGTTTCAGCGTGTCAGCCAGCTCACCTTGCGCAAATAACGTCACTTCAGCTTGCAATGACGCACCAATCTTGCCTTCTTTACGCACAGACTCGATGACTCGGTTCACTTCATCACGCACTAACAGCAGTTGTTGCCAGAAAGCGTCATCGACTTGGCCTGCAGGAACATTGTTAAATGCTTCATACCAAACACCAGTGAACACAAACTGTTCGTTACGCGCCGGTAAACTTTCCCAAATCTCTTGAGCTGTAAAACTCATCACTGGCGCCATCCAACGCACCATGGCTTCGATGATGTGGTAAAGCGCAGTTTGGCAAGAACGACGGGCATGACCGTCAGTTTTCGCGGTATATTGACGGTCTTTAATCACATCAAGATAGAAGCTTCCCAGTTCCACAGTACAGAAATTCATCAGCTTCTGACTGACTTGGTGGAATTGATAATCGTCATAATCAGCAACGATTTCTTGTTGCAGCGCAGCAGCGCGTTGCACCATCCACAAATCGAGTTCAACCAATTCATTCATTGGCACTAAGTCTGTGGTTGGATTAAAGCCGTTTAAGTTCGCCAGAATAAAGCGTGCGGTGTTGCGAATACGACGGTATTTATCGGCTGCGCGATTTAAAATCTCATCAGATACTGTCATTTCTGAGGTGTAATCTGTGGTAGCAACCCACAACCGCAGAATATCAGCGCCTAATTTGTTCATCACATCTTGCGGCGACACCACGTTGCCAAGTGATTTTGACATCTTGCGACCTTCGCCATCCACGGTAAAACCGTGGGTTAACACTTGGCGATACGGCGCATGATTCTTGATAGAAACGCCAGTCATCAGTGATGACATAAACCAACCGCGGTGTTGATCTGAACCTTCTAAATACAAATCAGCTTGCGTTGCACCACCGAATTCTGGACGCGGGTCAATCACACATGCATGAGTTACCCCAGAGTCGAACCACACGTCTAAAGTGTCGGTCACTTTGACATATTGGCTGGCATCAGCACCGAGCAGCATGGCTGGCTCTAAATCGAACCATGCTTGGATGCCTTTTTCTTCAACTAAACTAGCCACTTGCGCCATTAACGCTTGAGTATTTGGATGCAAAGCACCAGTGTCTTTGTCGACAAATAGCGCAATCGGCACGCCCCAAGTGCGTTGACGAGAAATACACCAATCTGGACGACCCGCCACCATGTTCTCGATACGTTGCTGACCCCAATCTGGGATCCAACGTGTTTGTTCGATTTCACTGAGTGATTTTGCACGCAGGCCCGCTTGCTCCATGCTGATAAACCACTGCGGCGTTGCACGGAAGATGATTGGCGTTTTATGGCGCCAGCAGTGCGGGTAACTGTGGTTATAGGATTTATGCACCAGCAAGGCGCCCGCAGCTTTTAACGCTTCAACCACAGAATCATTGGCTTTAAATACGTGCTGGCCAGCAAACATTGGCGTATCAGGCAAATAAACACCGTTGGCACCTACTGGGTTCGCCACTTCCAAACCGTACTTTAGACCAACCACGAAGTCTTCTTGACCATGGCCAGGTGCGGTGTGCACCGCGCCAGTACCTGAATCAGTGGTGACGTGCGTCCCTAACACCACTGGCACTTCGAAGTCATAAAGTGGATGCTTCAGCTTCGCTAATTCAAGTGCTGCGCCTTGGCAAAAACCAAGCGCGTGGTAATGTTCAATATTCGCGCGAGTCATCACATCTTTCACTAAGTCTGTGGCGATAATCAGTCGCTCAGCGCCATTCGGTCCTTGCTCAACCTGCACTAAGCTGTAACTGAGCTCGGCATTTAATGCCACTGCGCGGTTCGCTGGGATTGTCCATGGCGTGGTGGTCCAAATTACAATAGACACAGGACCTTGCCCCGCATGCCCCTCCGGATGATCAAACTTATCCACCAAGGTTTCATCAACGAGTGCAAAACGCACATCAATAGCTGGAGAGATTTTATCTTGATATTCAACTTCAGCTTCAGCCAGTGCTGAACCACAGTCAGTACACCAATGCACAGGCTTGAAGCCTTGCTGCAAATGACCATTGTCGATGATACGAGCCAGAGAGCGAATGATATTTGCTTCAAACGCGAAATCCATGGTGCGGTATGGATTGTTCCAATCGCCAAGTACACCTAAACGAATAAAGTCGGTCTTTTGCGCTTCAATTTGCGTTAATGCATATTCGCGGCATTTTTCACGGAACTCAGCTGCTGATAATTTAACGCCTGGCTTGCCGTATTTTTTTTCCACAACTAATTCGATTGGCAATCCATGACAGTCCCAACCTGGCACATAAGGCGCGTCGAAATCAGCCAAAGTTTTCGCTTTCACGATAATGTCTTTCAGAATTTTATTCACAGCATGGCCGATATGAATGTTGCCGTTCGCGTATGGTGGGCCATCATGCAAAATAAAGGTTTTTTTGCCTTTTTTCGCAGCGCGGATCTGGCCGTATAAATCGGCCTGCGTCCAATTGGCTAACATTTGCGGTTCACGTTGCGCCAAATTGGCACGCATGGCAAACGTGGTATCCGGTAAATTCAAGGTCTGCTTGTAATCGCTCATCCAATAGATTCCGTTTGACTGTCTTTGGCAGCACGCTGCCATGGGTTAAATAGTTGCGAAATATTGCTTAGCCGCTGCTGCGTCTACTTGGATTTGTTGTTGTAACTCTGCCAATGATGCAAATTTCTGCTCAGTACGAATTTTTTTCTTCAGCACCACTTCAATTTGCTGGCCATATAAATCGCCATTAAAGTCAAAGAAATGCGCTTCTAATTGTTCAACGCGACCTTGTAAGGTAGGTCGCAAACCGATATTCGCCACACCACGATAACGACCGGTGCGGGTAATTGCTTCGATGGCATAAACGCCATTCACCGGTAATTTTTTCCGGTACAACCAGACATTCGCGGTTGGAAAGCCGAGCTGACGCCCAACTTTTTGTCCATGTCGGACTCGCCCCATCAATGAAAATGAACGTCCCAACATATCCGCCGCGGCGTCTAAGGCATCTTTGGCCAAGGCTTCACGGATTAAAGTGCTACTAACACGCTGATCACGCTGCTTTAAACTGGCGGTAGGCGTTAAGCCAAAACCAAACTCATCGGCCGCTTTTTGTAACAAGGCAAAATTGCCCGCCCGGTTTTTACCAAAACAAAAATCATCGCCAACAATCAAATGCTTTACATCGAGCTGCTGCAACAACAAATGCTGGATAAAATGCTCAGGCTCTTGTGCGGCAAATTCTTGAGTAAAACTCGCACAAATTAACCGATCTAACCCTTGCGCCGCGAGCCAATGATATTTCTCACGAAATCGGGTCAACCGCGCTGGTGCGAGCTCTGGTTTAAATAACTCCAGAGGTTGCGGTTCAAATACCAAGACAACCGCTGGCAACCCTTGCTGCTCGGCAATCGCTTTGACCTGAGCCAACACGGCTTGATGGCCGAGATGAACCCCATCGAAATTACCAATAGTCAAAACACAACCACGATGGGCAGGCTTGATATTTTGTAGACCGCGAATTAACTCCATGCCAGCTTTGCTACTCTGTCTTGCTGTCTAAACAGCCGATTATAACTGCATCAGCGCAGACTTTCAGCAACTGTCTGGCGTTTGATGTCGCTAATCCGTACACCAAATAACCAAAGCATTGCAAAATATGCCGGAACCGCCGCTGCAAATAAGCCAGCCAACCATAAGCCACGTTCTGCAAACGCCTTGCTGGTGAATGCCGACATTGACGGAAGCAACCAGTAAATCAACCCAGCCATTGCAGCTGCAGCAACCGCGGCTTTCAAAATAATCCAAAGCGTATGTCTCGATAACTGGTAAATTTCAGCCTTTTTCAAACCCTGATATAACAACCACGCATTTAACGCACCTGACATCGAAGTCGCTAATGCCAAACCAACATAGCTAATAAATGGCGCAAGCATCAAATTGAAAACCATGTTGGCAACCATCGCGATAATACCGATACGCACCGGGGTCTTAACATCCTGCCGAGCATAAAACGCTGGAGCTAACACTTTAATGAGCATTAGCGGCACTAAGCCACTGGCATAGGCAATCAAGCTCAAACTACTTTGGCTGGCGTCAACCGCAGTAAAGCGACCATGGGCAAATACCGTTAACAAGATTGGTTCTGCGAGGACAATCAGGCCTGCCATTGAAGGCAAACCTAGCAAACAAATCAAAGTAATAGACCAATCCACTGTGCCCTTAAACTCATGGTGATTACTCGTTGCATATTGTCGTGACAGACTAGGCAAAATAACGGTAGCAATAGCAATCCCAAATAAACCGAGTGGAAACTCCAACAACCGATCCGAGTAATACAACCAACTCACCGAGCCGGTTTGTAAAAATGAGGCAATCACAGTGTCGAGCAATAGGTTAATTTGACTAACCGACACGCCAAAAAGTGCAGGCAGCATGAGCTTCCTTATTCTGACAACATATTCATCATGCCAAGCCCAGCGAGGCCTGACTAATAACCCTGCTTTGGCTAAAAATGGCAATTGAAAGACAAATTGTAAAAAACCACCGGCAAATACCCCCCAGGCCAACGCAGTTGCGGGGTTATCACAATAAGGAGCAAGAAACAACGCTGCGGCTATCATCGCAATATTTAAAAACACGGGGCTAAATGCTGCGACTGCAAATTTGTTGTAGACGTTTAAAATCGAGCCTGATAACGCAACGAAGGTAATGAACCACAAATAGGGAAAGGTTACTTTTAGCAATAAAGAGGCTTTGGTGTATTTTTCGGCTGCCGGACCATCATTCAAATAATCTTGAAACCAGCCCATGGCAAATATCGCCATAATAACCGGCGAACCTAGCATCGCGAGCACCGTCACGACAGTAACAATTAATCCTAGTGTTCCTGAAGCTTTTGCCATCAGTTCACGAACCGCATCATCGCCGTGTTTTGCTTTAACTTCGGAGAGCACAGGGACAAAAGCTTGAGAAAAAGCGCCTTCGGCAAACAATCGACGTAAAAAATTGGGAATGCGATTGACCATCAAGAACACGTCAGCCATTGCGCCTGCACCTAACACATTGGCGGTAACGACATCACGAACCAAACCTAATACTCGAGAAATCAAGGTCATAGCGCTGACAATCAGACCAGATTTTAATAACTTCGCAGACACATCACACTCCTGTTATCCTATGCTGGCTATTGTCGCCTGAGACCCTGACGAATACCAGTGCAGAGTTGATTTAATTCTGTGCAATCTCGGTAAAATCATTTGACAAGGGTGCACAAAATAGGCATATTATGCGGCCTTTAAAGAGTCCCGGTTTAGTTTTTAGGAGTGTTACCTTGGCTAACATTAAGTCTGCTAAGAAACGCGCTATTCAATCAGAAAAGCGTCGTCAGCAAAACGCAAGTCAGCGCTCAATGATGCGTACTTTCATCAAGAAAACCTACGCAGCAGTGTTAACTTCTGATGCAGTAGCTGCGCAAGAAGCGTTCAAGAAAATGGTTCCAGTGATTGACCGTATGGCAGACAAAGGTCTGATCCATAAGAACAAAGCTGCACGTCATAAGTCTCGTTTAAATGCTCACGTTAAAGCATTAGTAACGGCTGCTTAATTGACACCAACAAAAAAACGCCGAAAGGCGTTTTTTTGTATCTGCAGTTTTTGCGACTTTCTACCGAGGTGATTTTTCATGCGTAGCCTGATGAATAAGCCAAGGTCAGTTCACTGAGCAGTGCATTCACGCACAACTTAGATGCCGCAATCACCAAAAATGCCAGCTTATGCTGGCTTTTTTATTTGTATTGAATAGTGAAGATTGACACTGAATTTTGTTCGAGTATCCAATGTTATTTACGAGAATGAATGTGACGCAGTAAAAAAAAGCCAGCTTATGCTGGCTTTTCGCTATTGCACTTTAACAATTTTCATAAGCCCCCCCGGACACATGACAACTGTAAAAGTTTTGGCAATTCTACAATTTAGGGCAATACATTGTATGCAGTAATGCAATCAATGATTCGGCTTCTTTACTATTCATACTGTAAAACACAGTCTGGGCTTCTTTGCGCGTTTTTACTAGTTTGTTCCTGCGTAACAACGCTAAATGTTGAGACAATGCAGACTGACTTAAGCCTAATTTCTCATTCATTTCTCCGACTGATAACTCACCACCAAGCAAATGACATAAAATCAACAGTCTTCGCTCATTAGAAACAGCTTTCAGCAATTTTACTGCCTTAGCTGAATTATTTACCATATCCTGTAAGTTCATCTTGCTAATACCGTGCATGTCTAGACGTCTCATTATCTATTACTGAGCTAGTTGCTTACAATAGAAATCCAAAGAATTTATGGCACAATTCATGAAATAATTAACATTTAAAGCAAATTAACAGACTTTCATTTACCTTTATAAAAATATCAATACTAAAACAGAGAAAACCAAAATATTTAATTTCATAAACTTACCTAAAATGTTGCGTAAACATTTAGATCCCTAAACATCCAAACTCATAAAAACAAATCTTCGTTTACTTTCGCTTTTCCCTCCTTCAAAGTCTCAACCTCCATATTGATGAGATTAATAGCATCGAATTTCAGATACATGGCGCTGTCTTTTGTTAAAAAATGCATGTTACAGTACACCAATCGATTCAGGGACATCAGATCCTACAGGAACATATATCATGAGAAAAATAATCCCAACATGGGCAATTTGTACAATTTTGTTAACTTCATCAGTGTTTGCCGGTAATACTCCACAAACCCCGCAACTAGCCTATCAATTGGTTGAAGAATTAACGACAGATATAGGGCCGAGATTGGCTGGTAGCCCTGCCGATGCAAAAGCCGTTGAATGGGCAACTAAGCGACTAAATAGCTTAGGTTTTGATAAAGTCTGGACTGAAGAATTTACTACACCGTTTTGGCAGCGAGGTCATGCTCGGCTTGATGTCTTGTCGGACTCACCGCAATCGCTGGTACTTACAGCGCTCGGTGGTTCAATAGGAACACCTGCATCGGGTATAGAAGCATCGGTAGTCATGTTTAATAGCCTAGAAGAGTTGATGTCCGCGACAAAGCAACAAGTCAGCGGCAAAATCGTTTTCATCAATAAAGAGATGACAAAAGATCGACAAGGCTCACAATACGGCAAGGTTGTCGGTGGGCGTTCAAAAGGTGCAGTTGAAGCGGCCAAGTTAGGGGCTGTTGCGCTGATCATTCGTTCAGTTGGCACAAGCAGTAATCGTTTTGCCCATACCGGCAAAATGTCATACGAAGAAGGTGTTGAAAAAATCCCTGCTGCCGCGATTTCTGTCCCTGATGCGCAACAATTGAGCCGAATTTTAGCCAAAGCAGCAAACACAAAAATCAAATTGAATATGCAAACCAGCAGTGAAGATGCAATCAGTCACAACGTTATTGCAGAAATCACCGGTTCTGAGCGTCCCGAAGAGATTGTTTTGATTGGTGCCCACTTAGACTCTTGGGATCAAGGAACTGGTGCTTTAGATGATGGTGCTGGCGTTGGTATCGTCATGGCGACGGCGGTATTAATTAAGCAACAAGCCAGACCAAAACGGACGATCCGCGTAGTTCTTTTCGGTAACGAAGAAGGTGGCTTAGTCGGAGCTAGAGCTTATGCGGCAAAGCATAACAAAGAATTAAAAAACCACGTTTTTGCCAGCGAATCTGATTTTGGTGCCGGTAAAATTTGGCAGTTTGATACAGCATTTGGCGCCAAGGCACTTAGTTTTGGCGTAGAGATCCAGCAAAAACTGGCGCCACTGGGCATTCAAACTGGCAACAATCAAGCTTTTGGTGGACCTGACGTCTCAGTGTTAAAACCTTTTGGCGTGCCTGTTGCAAGCCTTGAACAGGACGGTAATGACTATTTTGATTACCACCATACACCCAACGATACTCTGGATAAAATTGACCCGAAAGCTCTCGAGCAGAACGTGCAAGCTTGGGTTATTATGACAAGCATGATTGCAAATTCAAACATAGATTTACGGCAATAATGACCAAGAATATAAAAAAAGTTGGGTTGCTTAAAGATGTCGAGCCCGCGAAGAAAGCGGGCGCGTCATCTCAATCAACTGTACCTGCAACACCAAAAAATAACAGCACTCAGCAGTCTATACGCACCGCTGCGGCTAGCCAACCAGAGAAAAGCACCAGCAAAAAGCTCCTATTACTGTCGCTGTTAACAATATTGCTTGTTGTAATCGCAGTGCCAAAACCTGAATTAATTGTCTACCGCAAGATGAACATTCAAGCGAGTAGCATCTATTGGCCGGGACTACTTGGCCACGGTGCAGGGTTGCTCGATAGTGATTTAAAAGTGCAATTTGATTCAGGCCGAAATGAAATGAGTTTATGTTTCGAAGCAAATACCAAAACCGATTGTCAGACCTACTTTGTCGAAAAACGCGAAGGGTTAATAGCAGTTATTGCGCATCTTTTAAAATAATGACGTAATACAAACTATGCTTCATGAAAAGGCAATGGATACTCCGTTGCCTTTTTTGTATTGATTTTATCAACTAAATCAACGCACGATGATTTACCGGAACCCGATGTCCACGCTGCACACCGCGCAAGTACCAAACCTGCAGCCCAGTGACAGTTAACAAAACGGCTGAGGGATAAAAATACATGCTTTGCGCATAAAGAGCTAGGGTAATACCTATCGCTGAGTAAATAAACGGTTGTAACTCATATAACCAATATGGAATTGGCCCTTGTTGCTTTCGAGAGGCTCGTCGATGGTCCGAACGCAGGATCCAAATTAATGAGCCTGCCAAAAACAACATTAATCCAGAAAAAATTGCAAAATAGTTGCCGATCGCAACCAACACGGCCACCCCCGCAACCATATAAAGATATGGCAGTATTTCATACAACTGTCTTGGTATCATAACGATCCTCCGTGTCACAATGACATACAGCGACAACAACTGTTGTGCTATGACTGATCCAATGACCCTATATCATCGGTAATGTACCCATTCCTTCAGGTAGTTTAATGAATCTAGTCGATGAATAAATTTTGCGCAAACATTCCATTTGGGTACAAGCTCGCAGACAGTTATAATTCAATGGATCAATTCGGAGCAGTAACTTGATGCAAAACGACGACCTCGCACTATTTTTCCAAGAGATGGCTGATGTCAAAAGGCTCACGCCTGACGTATTAGTCACTGAAAATGGTGAACATTCGCCGACTATTGCCCAATTGGCTCGTCGCAAAGCTGCCGAAATGGAGCCTGAATACGATGCCAATTTTCTATCAATGGAATATGTCGACTTAGTAAAACCTGACGAAGTATTTGCTTATAAAAAAGATGGCGTGCAAGAAGGTGTTTACAAAAACTTGCGCCTTGGTAAGTACCAAGTCGATGCAACATTGATGCTTTTGGGAAAAACCTTAGTGGAAGCGCGCTCAGCACTTGGTAACTTTATCCACGATTGCCATGCTCGCGGCATCCGTACCCTATTAATCCACCACGGTATGGGACGCGATAGCAAACCGCATCCAGCCATTTTGAAAAGTTACACTTTTAAATGGTTAATGCAATTGCCTGAAGTACTAGCTTGCCACACTGCGCAAAAGAATCACGGTGGCTATGCGGCGACGTACGTATTGCTGAGCAAAAATGCCGAGCAGAAACGGGAAAACCGCGAACGACATCAGAAAAAATAAGTGGATGTTAGAAAGCGACAAAACGCTGAAAGAAACTAATCACCATTGCTTTGGACAGTTGACCATGGGTTTAGCATGGTCAACGCCTACACCAACAGGCTTATAACAATGCAACAGCCTCAGCAGTGGTCGTCATGGCAGTTAATGCCATTAAAATCACTAAAATAGCGATTGCAGTAAAGCCAAACCCACGACTGGACGCTTTACTCATTTTAAGTGGAACCTCGGCAGATCTTATTCTTGTTTTTAGCTGTCAATAACTTGACATCAGGGACAGTGTAGTAAGTTTCCAACCTGATGACAATGACTTTTCACGGCAATTCACCGCTTATTTTTCGCTCAACAATCGCCAGCAAATCGATACCTGAAATTGAACCAGATATACCGCGTTTTTCACGCTATATCAGCGTGCAGTTCCGTAAAGTATTATTTTTATATCAATAGCATAACTACACTAACAGTGCCTTAAACCGCGCCTGTTATTTAGCAAATAACTGTAGACGACTTTCCACATAGGGCTTACACAAAGCCGCTGTCAGATAGTCAGATGGTACCTCTTCAAATTCAGTGATTGTATCCATGACGATAAACCCTGCACCTTGATAGGTTGCTAGCGCCGCTGGGTGATCTTCACTACACGTATGAACCCATACTTTGCTCGATTGCCATTGTTGAGCGAGCGCCACCGCAGCTTGTGCTAATAGTGGACCAAGCCCCTGCCCAGTAGCACTTGGCATTAAACCAAAAAATTTTAGTTCCACACTTTGGTCATTACTTTTACGTAACTCAGCAAAACCTATCGGAGTACCACGCTGATATAACACCCAAGTGCGTACTTGCTCAGTGGCAAAATAGTGCTGCCAATCTTGATAAGTCCAACTTAACCGACTGAACCACTGCCAAGGGGTCCCAACAGCACAAAATAGAAATTGACTAAACTCTGGGCTAGGCTGCACGGCCTCCATCAACATGACATGTTCTGGCCATTGCGGTAACGCCACTGTTGGCCCTTGGTAATCTAGGTACCATGTGGTTACTAGTTTTTCTGCCATCAAATTTATCCTGCTATTTCCTTTGAATTTTCGCCAAGAGTGCCGAGATATTCGCTTTTGCAGTCACTGTCTGCAATGACTGAAATTGCTGCCGGAACTCATATGCCACCGCATCATCCTGTCGAACACAACCGCGCAAAGCTAACATCGAGGTTTTGGTTTGCCGAACTAATTCTGCTGGTACCGTAGCCAAATGCTGCGTCAGTGCTTTCGCTCGAGTGAGCAATTCATCTGCAGGGACTAACTCTTTGATAAAACCTGCTGTTAAGGCTTCGGTCGCAGACAAGCGCTCGCCACTAAAAATCATCGCCGCAGCTTGCTGCCAACCAACTAACTGCGGTAATAACCAACTATGACCGCCACCAGGATGAATACCTAAGGTGAAAAAACGACTTTCAAACCAGGCATCACCGCTGGCGATGCGGATATCACAAGCCATCGCCAAATTCATCCCTGCGCCTAATGCAGGACCATTCACCAACGCAATTGTTAGTAATGGACTGTGTGCAACGGAAGTAAACGCCGAATATATTTGTTGAAGTTCCTCGCCTTCACCATTCGCCGCCTCCAGCAAAGCATCTAAATCTGCTCCTGCGCAAAATGAAGTTTGTAGACCAGTTACAGCCAGAGCTTTAATGTCCAGATCATCGGTAAGCCTGGTCACTGCATCAGCGATTTCAAGAGCAATTTGCGGCGTCAATAAGTTACGTTTCTCGTGACTGACGAGGGTCAACACTGCCAAATGTCCATGTTTCTCAAGTGTAAAAGTAGCCATTAATAACCCCTTTGCAGGTCAATCAAATTGAACATAGGCAGCCCAGCTATGCTCCGCTGATAGTTTGTGACTATTTGTGTCACTGCCGTTTGTGCATTGGTCACGGCCGAGATATGCGGCGTGACTAAGACCTGCGGCTGCTGCCAATATGGATGGTCGGCTGGCAGCGGTTCTTGGCGAAATACATCCAAACATGCTGCCGACACTTGGCCACTTGCAAGAGCAGCCAATAGCGCGTCATCATCCACAATCGCACCACGCGCAACATTGATAAAGATCACGCCAGCTCGACAAAACGCCAAAGTTTCTGCATTGAGCAAATTATTGGTCGCGTCAGTAAGCGGTAATAAGCAGATGAGCACATCGGCCTCTGCGAGCGCTTTAGGCAACTCGGCCAAACCTGTATAACAACTGACGCCCGGAATATTCTTCGCGCTATTTGACCAACCACTGACTTGCCAACCCTCTTGAGATAAATGCTGAGCCACCGCAGCACCTAACTCACCAAGACCAAGAATAGTCACAGTTTGCAGCAGCCGACGACTTCGAGGATGCCAACGCTGCACTTGCTGGGCATTGATGTATTCATCAAAACGGAATCGATAAAAACTCAAAGCAGTGTCGAGATATTGAATCATTGAGGCCGTGAGATCTGGGTCAACTATTCGCGCTAGCGGTAATTTCGGTAACTGCGAGTCCACCAAAATATTGTCGACGCCCGCACCAAATGACTGTAAAGCCCGTAAGTTTTTAAATGCACTCAAACTCCCCGCCGGTTGCCGCCATACCACGGCAAAAGTGACCGCATCTGCGTCAGTCACATCCGGCCAAATCTCTATAGTTACATCAGGCAATTGCTTCTGCATTTCACTAACTAGATGGGTTAATTTGCGATCGGGGATCACTAACAAGATCGACATGAGTTCACTCTGCAAGTTCGGTTTGTCGTTTATTCTAAAGAAGATAAGTCCATGCCACCAGCCCAGCAGCTAAACAACCACCTCACTATTGAGGCTGTCATGTCCCCCAAAACAGCTTTCAGCAAATTGCCATATATCTGTGACATTAGTGTCATACCAAAACCCTAGGCTAATTCCTAAGCAACGCGCCTGAGGAATGCCGAAATGATTAATGTCGAACAAGTGCTTCAACAACATTTACCCAGTTTGCAGCAACGGCCATGGTTGGCAAAACCAGTCACTGGCGCGCTAAAGCAATTACTGCACGAAGAAGATTTTCGCCAATTTGCAAAGCAGTATCCACATTTGCAAGGCGTTGAGTTTGTCGAACAAGTCCTGGAATATTTTCAATTCCGTTTTGCCGTGCGTGACCATGAACTCGAGCGCATCCCAGTCAGTGGTCGAGTGGTGATTATTGCGAACCACCCTATTGGGTCGCTCGATGGCTTAGCGCTTATCAAACTTGTGAGCTCCATCCGCGCAGATGTCAAAGTCGTTGCGAACCAAGTGCTTAATGCTATTGAACCGTTACATCAACTGTTGTTGCCAGTGAATAACCTGCAAGGTGGTACCGAGAAGCGCAAGTTAGACCATATCCGCGACCATTTGCAGCAAGAAGGCGCGATTATTCTGTTCCCCGCAGGCGAAGTGTCGCGGCTAAAACCAAATGGCGTGCGTGATGGCAAATGGCATGGTGGCTTCCTGCGTTTTGCGCGTGCCGCCAAAGCGCCAATTCTGCCAGTATTTATCGACGCTAGGAACTCAGCATTATTTTACGGTGCGTCAATGATTTACAAACCACTGGCGACCATGTTGTTAGTGCAAGAAATGTTTAAACAAAAACAAAAGCAAATTGCGATGCGAGTCGGCGAATTAATCCCTTACAGCAGCTACAGTAAGGTCGAGTTGGAGCCTGCCGCCCTGATTAAACTGTTTAAAAAGCATCTGTATCGACTCGGCAAAGATAAATCGCCACTGTTTAAAACTGAAACTTCAATTGCCCATCCAGAAGATCGAATGGGACTGAAAAAAGCCATCGAAGCCTGCCAGCACTTAGGCGAAACTAGCGATGGCAAACAAATTTACTTGTATCAACATCAACAAAGCTCTGCTCTGCTGCGTGAAATTGGCAGGCTGCGTGAGCTAAGTTTTCGAGCGGTCGGCGAGGGGTCAGGGATGCGCCGCGATTTAGATAAATATGATGGGTATTACCAGCAGCTAATTTTATGGGATGCCGAGGAGTTAGAGCTGGTTGGCGCTTACCGCTTTGCTGATAGCGCCAAAGTGATCGCAGAGCATGGCATAGAAGGCTTATACACCGCCTCGTTGTTTCAATACGCGCCTAATATGCAGCCCTATTTGGCGCAAGGTTTGGAGCTCGGTCGTAGCTTTGTGCAACCGAGATATTGGGGCAAGCGCAGTTTAGATTATCTGTGGTTCGGGATCGGTGCTTATTTAAAACTAAATCCGCATATCCGTTATTTGTTTGGCGGCGTCAGCATTTCGAACCAATATCCAAAAGCTGCGCGCGATTTATTAGTTTATTTCTATAGCCTGTATTTTGCGGTCGAAGATGGCAAAGCACAAGCCAACAATCCTTATCAACTGGATTATCAGACTTTTGCACAAATGGACGACTTGTTTGATGGCAACAACTATCTAGAAGACTTTGTACAACTGAAATGCTTATTGGCCAATATGGGATTAACAGTTCCTACTTTATATAAGCAATATAGTGAGTTGACTGAACCTGGTGGGGTAGAATACTTGGCTTTTGGTATAGATCCAGATTTCGCCAACTGTTTAGATGGCTTGGTTTTAGTCGATATGACCCAATTAAAAGCGCAGAAGCGTCAACGATATTTGGCTTAACGCTAAGTTACTAACGATAGCTTGGCAAAGCTAACCAGCGCTAAAAAAGAAAAACCGGCGTCAATCTGCCGGTTTTCTTTTTTCAGTCCCAAGCAATTATGACTGCTTTGGCACCGAACCTTTCAGACCATAAAACACAATGTAGGCATAACAAACAATCGGTAATGCATAAGACAATTGAATACCCACAGCATCCGCGAGAATACCTTGCAGCACAGGGACTATGGCCCCACCGACAATTGCCAAACACAACACGCCACTGCCTTGGCTGGTATGACGGCCTAAGCCAGTGACTGCTAGACTGAAAATTGTTGGGAACATAATTGAGTTAAACAAACCAATTAATAACACTGACCACATTGCTACATGACCTGTGGTCATCACTGTCGCAGCCAGTAACACCATAACCGCAACAGCGTTAAAAGCCAGAACTTTCCCGGCAGGCACATATTGCATTACACCTGCACCAATAAAACGGCCTACCATCGCGCCCCCCCAGTAAAACTGCAACATATTGGCGGCTGTGGCATGATCAAAACCGGCAATTTCAGGCAAACTGATGAAACCAATCATGTAAGAGCCGATGGCAACTTCACCGCCAACGTACAAGAAAATGCCTAGCGCCCCCAACACTAAATGGCTATGTTGCCAAGCAGAACCTGAATCACTATCCGCCACAACTGGATCATGATGTTCCACGACTTTAGGTAATTTTAAAATCTGAAATACGACCGCCAACAGCACTAACGCACCAGCCAGCAATAAATAAGGCCCCTGCACCGCTGCTGCTTCTTGAGCTTTATATTCTGCAGTCCCAACTTCTGCGGTTGCGGCTGATAAAATCAGCAAACCGCCAAAATAAGGCGCAATTGTAGTCCCTAAAGAGTTAAACGCTTGGGTCCAAGTCAAACGGCTTGATGCCGTTTCTTTGCGGCCTAGTGCCGTCACATAAGGGTTCGCCGAGACTTGTAAAATAGTGATACCTGACGCGAGCACAAATAAGGCCAACAAGAACATCGCATAAACTTGCTGTTGTGATGCGGGGTAAAACATCAAACAGCCTACCGCTGCGATCACTAAGCCAATGACGGCACCGCGCTGATAACCCACTTTCTTGACCAGAAAGCCTGCAGGGATCGACACGACAAAATACGCAAAGAAAAAACAGAACTGAATTAAAGACGCTTGAAAGTTCGTTAAATCAAATACGTTTTTTAAATGAGGGATCAAAATGTCATTAAGGCAGGTAATGAAACCCCAAATGAAAAACAAAAAGGTCAACACGCTAAGTGCGAAAGTATAATTTTGGCCATTGCCACCGGCCGGATCGACCGAGGTTGTGCTATTTGTTGTTATTGACATACATTTTTCTCTTATTGTGAAATGTCTATCCAAGGATTTACTTATTCGGAATTTCCAGTTCTCCCCCTTGGCAACCACCATAAATACAGCAATCGCGAAGCCTGCAACCGAATCAAGCGTGGATTACTATACCTAGCCTCATCTATAAAGCAAACCCATACCACGGTGAATACGTCTGTAATTTTTCAACATTTAGCAAAACATGTAAGCACTTACATTGATTTACCCGCTGAATTTCATTTTTTCTGCTTTAACTGCTTAGTACCCTCCTGATGCATTAACACTGATAAGCAAAACTACCTGTGCAAATCATCGCAATAAGTTCAACACACGCCAATAAAAGTTTGTTTTACATCAAGCTTTACCACAAAGAGCCATAGCTCCAAGGCAAAAGCTTGATCCAGCCCAAAGTTTTCAGCGGCAACAAGCGCAAAATGCCCTCAGTTGCTTTAGACCTGAACCTCAAAGGAAAACATGATGAAAACTACTATCCGTGTAATCGTACTGGCTGTAGGCGCTCTTTCTGCTGTTCCAGCTTTCGCCAATTTATCAGTCAATGTCGGCGCTATCACTGTTGCACCAAATGACAGCAGCTCAACTTTAAACGTAGTCGAAACTGTTGCTGGCTTACCAGCGGGCTCAACTCAAGTTGCAGTCAATAACAATACACAGCTTGGTTTCACTATAGACTACAAAATTAACAACAACTGGACTGCAGAGCTGATTGCCGCAACGCCATTTAGTCATGATGTGAATGTCAAAGGCTCTGCAATTGACGGCTTAGACATCGGTAGCACAAAACACCTACCACCTACGTTAGTTGCCCAATATCACTTTGACTTGGGTAACAGCAAGTTCGATCCATTCGTTGGTGTTGGTTTGAACTACACTAAATTCTTTGATGCTTCAGCGTCAGACACTTTAAAAACAACCTTACGTACTTTGAACGTGACCAAAGCTGGCGATAATGTCGATTTAGACCTTGATGACAGCTTCGGTTTAGCGTTACAAGCGGGCGTGAACTACAAAATCAACGATAACTGGGGCGCGCATTTTGCTGTGAGCAAAATCGACATCGACACTGAAGCCAATGTCACAGTAAACGGCAACTCAATTCAAAAAGTTGACGTACAAATTGACCCAATGGTGGTGATGGTCGGCGTACGTTTCAGCATGTAATCAGTTTGTCATTTCGATGACAATCGGCAAGGAATGCTGGAGGGCCGGGTAACCCAACAGCCGCCATTCGCGCCAAGGAGCTAGAGCTATCTAACTGGTGCAACGCATTTTTGGATGCAAAAAATAAGGGGAACCAAACAGCGACTTCGGTCGCTGTTTTTTTGCATTGCAGGCGAAAAAATCAGCTGAGGGTTCAACCCGTTGCAGCAGCAAAATTACAATAGCAGTTCCCTCAACGTCAGCCTAATTCAGGTCTCAGCAGTTAGGTGACAAAGTGCAAATCCGCAGCAATAAAAAACCAGCCGAAGCTGGTTTTTTTTAAGCCATCAGGCAATAGCGAGTTAACCTAACCACACCCGAGCATTGCGGAACATGCGCATCCACGGGCTATCTTCTTGCCATTCATCCGGATGCCAACTGTTGCTGACAGTACGGAATACCCGCTCAGGGTGAGGCATCATGATTGTGACCCGGCCATCTGTGGTAGTAAGTGCGGTAATACCATTCGCAGAACCATTCGGGTTTTGCGGGTATTGTTCAGTTACTTGACCGTAGTGGTCAACAAAACGCAATGCGATAGTGCCGCTTTGCTCTGCTGCAGCTAACGCCGCTGCCGAGGCAAATTCAGCATGACCTTCACCATGTGATACCACGATTGGCATTTGCGAGCCAGCCATGCCAGTCATCAACAATGATGGACTATTTTGCACTTGCACTAAGCTAAAACGCGCTTCAAAACGGTCTGATTTGTTGCGAACAAAGCGTGGCCACAAGTCAGCACCTGGAATGATCGACTTCAGGTTCGACACCATTTGACAGCCGTTACACACCCCTAAAGTGAAAGTGCTTTGGCGTTCAAAAAATGCCGCAAACTCTGCACGCGCTTTGTCATTAAACAGAATAGATTTAGCCCAACCTTCGCCAGCACCTAATACGTCACCGTATGAAAATCCGCCACAAGCGACTAAACCATTAAAGTCAGTTAGCGTACGACGACCACTTAAGATGTCGCTCATATGCACGTCAACCGCAGTAAAGCCCGCACGGTTAAAGGCTGCAGCCATTTCTACATGCGAGTTGACGCCTTGCTCACGCAGTACGGCGATGCGCGGTTTTGCGCCTTTCAGAATATATGGTGCTGCGACATCTTCATTCAGATCGAAGCTCAACTTGACGTTTAAGCCCGGATCTTTTTGATCAAGTTTGGCGTCATATTCTTGCTTGGCACATTGTGGGTTATCACGACGTGCTTGCATCTGATAAGTCGTTTCTGCCCAAATTGCGCGAAGACGAGTGCGACTATCTTGATAAATCACGTCATCACCACGCGTCACAACTAACTCGTCGCTTGCGTTCACTGCACCTAACAAGTGGCTATTTGCCGCCAAGTTAAAGTCAGCTAGCACTTGTTGGACATGAGCTAAATCACTATTGCGCACTTGAATGACTGCGCCTAATTCTTCGCTGAACAATGCAGCTAAGTTGTCAGCACCCAGCGCAGCAACATCAACCGACCAACCCGCTTTACCGGCAAACGCCATTTCGGCCAAAGTCACCAATAAACCACCGTCTGAGCGGTCATGGTATGCCAATAGTTTTTGGGTTGTAGTCAATTGCTGGATGGCATTGAAGAAATTGCTCAACAATTCAGGTGAAGCTAAATCTGGTGCCGTTTGGCCAAGTTGTTTATAAACTTGCGCTAAACAAGAAGCACCTAGTCGGTTCTCACCTAAACCTAAGTCAATTAACAGTAACGAACTATCGCCCTGGTCAGTACGTAGTTGTGGCGTCACCGTTTTCCGCACGTCTTCAACGCGAGCAAACGCAGTAATGACTAAAGACAACGGCGATGTAACCGCTTTATCTTCGCCATTTTGCTGCCATTTGGTTTTCATCGACATTGAGTCTTTACCAACTGGGATAGTCACTTCTAACGCTGGGCAGAGTTGTTCACCGATGGCTTTAACCGCTTGGTACAAACCAGCGTCCTCACCAGGGTGACCTGCGGCTGACATCCAGTTTGCCGATAACTTGATGCGTTTTAATTCACCAATATCAGTGGCGGCAATGTTGGTAATGGCTTCAGCCACAGCCAAACGCGCAGATGCAGCGAAATCTAACAGGGCAACAGGCGTGCGCTCACCCATCGACATGGCTTCGCCATGGTAAGTATCCAGAGCCGCAGTTGTTACCGCACAGTTTGCCACAGGGACCTGCCACGGGCCGACCATTTGATCGCGAGCGACCATGCCTGTTACCGAGCGGTCACCAATAGTGATTAAGAAGGTTTTTTCTGCGATGGTTGGTAAACGTAACAAACGCTCAGTCGCGGCAGCGATAGTCACTCCGGCTAAATCTAAGGCTTTGCCTTGCGTTTGAGCTGATTGCACATCGCGGTGCATTTTTGGCGCTTTGCCTAAAAGTACCGACAACGGCAAATCAATTGGTGTATTGCCAAAATGTTGGTCAGATAAGGTCAAATGACGCTCAGCAGTTGCTTCACCAACCACGGCAAATGGCGCGCGCTCACGTTGACAAATTTCGGTAAACACCGCCATTTTGTCAGCTGGAATGGCCATTACATAACGTTCTTGTGATTCGTTACACCAGATTTCCAGCGGTGACATCCCTGGTTCGTCATTTGGTACGTTGCGCAGTTCAAACCGACCACCGACACCACCATCATTGACTAATTCTGGGAACGCATTCGATAAACCACCTGCGCCCACATCATGAATAAACACGATTGGGTTATCCGCGCCCAACTGCCAGCAGCGGTCGATGACTTCTTGGCAACGACGTTCGATTTCTGGGTTTTCCCGTTGTACCGATGCAAAGTCTAAATCTTCGGCCGATTGACCAGATGCCATCGACGAGGCGGCTCCGCCGCCTAAACCGATATTCATGGCCGGGCCGCCCAGCACAACTAATTTAGCACCAACAGGTAAATCACCTTTTTGCACGTGTTCAGCACGAATGTTACCAAGACCACCCGCCAGCATTATTGGCTTGTGGTAACCACGCACTTCTTCGCCGTTATGACTTGGGACTTTTTCTTCGTACGTGCGGAAATAACCTAAAATATTTGGTCGGCCGAATTCATTGTTAAATGCCGCGCCACCTAATGGGCCTTCGGTCATGATGTCTAAAGCGGAAACAATCCGATCTGGTTTACCAAAATCAGTTTCCCAAGGCTGTTCAAAGCCTGGAATACGCAAATTTGATACCGAGAAACCAACCAAACCAGCTTTTGGTTTTGAACCAACACCGGTCGCGCCTTCATCACGGATCTCGCCACCTGAGCCAGTTGCTGCACCTGGGAATGGGGAAATGGCGGTTGGGTGGTTGTGCGTTTCGACTTTCATCAGCACATGAATGTCTTCATGGTGATATTGATATTCTTGATTGTCTGGCGATGGGAAGAAACGGCCGGCCTTTGAACCTTCCATGACCGCTGCGTTATCTTTATACGCTGATAACACGTAATCTGGGGTTTGTTCGAAAGTGTTTTTAATCATTTTAAACAGCGATTTAGGCTGTTGTTCGCCGTCGATTGTCCAATCGGCGTTAAAAATTTTGTGACGGCAATGCTCTGAGTTCGCCTGCGCAAACATATAGAGTTCAATGTCGTTTGGATTACGGCCTAACGCTGTAAAATTCGTTACTAAATAATCGATTTCATCATCCGCTAACGCCAAGCCTAATTGAATGTTGGCTGTCGCTAAAGCTTCACGACCACCATTCAGGATGTCTACCGACGATAATGGCGCTGGTTCTGCTTTGCGGAATAAGCTTTGTGCTTGCGTCATTTCGCTAAACACCGCTTCCATCATTCGGTCATGCAATAAACCGGCAACTTGCTTTGACTGTTCAGCAGTTAACGCACCTGAGGTTTGCACGTAATAAGCGACACCACGCTCTAACCGTAACACTTTCTCTAAGCCACAATTACGAGCAATATCAGTTGCTTTCGAAGCCCAAGGCGAAATGGTGCCTGGCCGCGGAGTCACAAGAAATAACTGTCCCTGAGGCTGGTGACTGGCCAGTGAAGGTCCATAAGTCAGAAGTTTTTCAAGGGTTGTGTGCTCTTCACTAGTGAGTGGCGCACTCACATCAGCAAAATGCATAAACTCGGCATAAACATCAGTGACCGGCAAATCAGCGTTTTTGCATAGATCAATGATTTTTTGAACTCGGAACTCGGACAGTGCGGCTGCACCACGCAGGATTAACATAAACTTTTTTCCCGTGGGTTGGTCATGGACGGAACCTGAAATCGGCCCCATATTATAAAGAAAAAACCACGGTTTGGGTATGTAATTAGCCATCTTGAATGCAGATCGCGAGTTCAATCAGTGGTTACTAATTCATCAGAGACTGATTTTTTGTTGAAAATTTGATATAAATACCGGCTGTTTATTGAATAGGTTATGATTAATGCGTCGGTTATTGCTTAGGATTATGGTATTTTTGAGCTTGGTGTCGTGTACACCAGCACCTGAACCTATGCAATTACATCAAATTTATCAAAGAGATAGCATTAGAGTTGGCATATTAAATGGACCAACCAGTTATTTTGTCGGTCCAGATGGTGCAACCGGTTATGAATATGAACTGGCCGAGGCATTTGCGGTAAAACTTGGTGTGAAATTAGAGCTAGTCTCAAGTTTTCATCTTGAAGAATTATTGTTAAAACTTAAAAATAACGAAATTGATGTCATTGCCAGTGGCGCCACCATCTCCGAAAAACTGCAGAATGAATTTCGTCTCGCGCCTGCTTATCAACAAAGTGATGAAGTCTTGGTATACCGCTTAGGCAAAAAGCGGCCAAAATCATTGAACGAACTCGATGCTCCAATAGTTGTTAGCAAAGGTTCAAGCCAAGCCGAGACATTAATTGCAATGCAAGGCAATGAGCAGCGTTTAGACGTGCAACTCAACGACACCGACGATGCTACGGAATTACTGCAAGCTGTTGCAGAAGGCAAAATTCGTTACACCTTGGCAGACTCCCATATGCTGGCGATTAATCAACGGTTTTATCCGTCACTTGGCGTTGCCTTTACCCTAAAACACGATCAACCAGTAGCTTGGTTACTAAAACGCAGCGCTGACGATTCGTTATTTACCGTATTAATTGAGTTTTTCGGTCGTAGTTATGAAAACGCAGAACTGCTGACACTAGAAGACAAGTATTTTGGCCACGTGAAAAAATTCAATTATGCCGACACCCTCGAATATATTGATGCTATTGATCGCACTTTACCGCGTTATCGTAATCTGTTTGAACAATATGCTGGCCCACTGGACTGGCGATTGTTAGCGGCGATGGCCTACCAGGAGTCACGCTGGGATCCAAAAGCGCGAAGCCCCCAAGGCGTTGTCGGGATGATGATGTTAACAGTACCAACCGCCAACTTAATGAATGTGACCAGTCGGGTTGATGCTGCTCAAAGTATTCGCGGTGGCAGTAAATTTCTTCAGAAGTTAATTGGGCTTATTCCTGAACGAATTCAACAACCTGACAGACTATGGTTTGCCATCGCAGCCTATAATTTAGGTTTATCGCATGTTGAAAGCGCTCGGTTACTGACCGAAAAAGACGGCGCGGATCCGGACAAGTGGGCCGAGGTAAAACAACGTTTACCGCTGTTGCGTCAACGTAAGCACTATAGTCAAACCCGCACCGGTTTTGCCCGCGGTGACCATGCAGTTTATTATGTCGAAAATGTTCGGCGGTATTATGATACGTTGTTGTGGGTTGACGAAAAAAAGCAAACTGAAGCCAAGTTACAGCAACAAGCGCTGAAATCAGCAACATCACAAGCGAAAATCGCTGAAAAAGCTAGCAAAGACTAAGGCGCATTATCGCGCTAATTGCCTCGGTGATGAAGATAGCGCCTCGGGCCAAATAATCGATTTAGGATAAAAGAATGTTACGAAGAAAAAGACCAAAAATGTTGAAAAAACGTCGATTGATGGATGTTGGGGCGAGCCGCCGTCGCATTAAGCGAAATGTTGCAGTGTTAAAACTGCATCGGCGACAACGCAATTATGCCGCGCTACTCCAGGCGCCTTTAGACGTGAGCAACTGCTTGGCTTAGCCCACTTTGTTAGAGTGCTAATTGATTCGTTTTAGCTTGTTTTTGCGCCTTGTGCTCGGCACGACGGCGTTTGAAAAAATCTGATAATTGTTGCGAGCATTGTGCAGCCAAGATACCACCATCAACCTGTAGCTGATGGTTTAATGTCGGATGACGAACCAAATCCATCACCGAACCACAAGCCCCTGTTTTTAAGTCAGTCGCGCCGAAGACAATACGCTTGATACGGGCATGGACTAGCAACCCAGCACACATCGCACATGGCTCTAGGGTCACATACAAGGTCGCATCCAACATCCGATAATTGCCAATACGAGCACCGGCTGCGCGCACAGCAATCATTTCGGCATGTGCAGACGGATCATGATTCATAATCGATTGGTTCCAACCTTCGCCAATAATTTCACCATCGATAACTACAACTGCGCCGACCGGGATCTCCCCAACGGCTTCGGCTTTTGCAGCAAGCGCAATGGCATGGAGCATCCACTCTTCATCTGTTTTCATTGACTTGATTACACCCGAACATTGCAAATACTTAGTGAATTTTACCATTTTATCTGAAGCATTTAGCCATTTTTTGGTATTTTATCCATAAGTCCATTTCGCATTTACATGGAAATCTATAATAATCATACAATTAGCGTATGGCTTAAATTTTGCTTAGCCAATGAATCTCATTCAGATAAGGAATCATACTATGGGTATTTTTGATGTGGGTGCTGTTGCGGTAATTGGCGCTTTTGCTTATGCATTTTATGAGCAGCACACGAAAACTAAAGTGAAGTTAGCAAGTGTAAATAATAGTGAAGAGCAACTGTCGAAAGAAATTACCGAATTAAAACAGCGGGTTGCCGTGCTTGAGTCCATAGTAACTGATAAATCTTATCAACTTAAACAAGAAATTGAACGGTTATAAGTTTGGTCAAAAACCAGCTTAATAGACTATGGATTTGAATTGGCAGTAAAAAGGCTGCTTGAATAAGCAGCCTTTTGCATTTAATGGGTTATTCCCATTCAATGGTCGCAGGTGGTTTACCAGAGACATCGTAAACGACCCGAGAGATACCGTTTACTTCGTTAATGATTCGGTTCGACACATGGCCTAATAATTCGTAAGGTAAATGCGCCCAATGTGCAGTCATAAAATCAACGGTTTGTACTGCACGTAGCGACACAACCCAGTCATATTTACGACCATCGCCCATCACACCAACAGATTTCACTGGTAAAAACACGGTGAATGCTTGGCTAACTTGGTTGTACCAACCAGATTTGTGTAATTCTTCAATGAAAATCGCATCAGCTTTGCGCAATAAATCACAATATTCTTTTTTCACTTCGCCAAGCACACGAACACCAAGACCTGGGCCTGGGAACGGGTGGCGATACAACATATCGTAAGGCAAACCCAGTGCTAAACCGACTTTACGCACTTCATCTTTGAACAATTCACGCAGAGGTTCAACTAAGCCCATTTTCATATCAGCAGGCAAACCGCCGACGTTGTGGTGCGATTTAATCACATGTGCTTTGCCAGTTTTTGACGCTGCAGATTCAATGACGTCTGGATAAATTGTGCCTTGCGCCAACCACTTAGCATTGGCCAGTTTTTTCGCTTCTTCATCAAAAACTTCAACAAAAACCCGACCGATAATTTTACGTTTTGTTTCTGGTTCAGCTTCGCCACGCAAGGCATCAATGAAACGTTGTTCTGCGTTAACATGAATAATGTTTAGACCAAAGTGGTCACCAAACATATCCATCACTTGTTTACCTTCGTTTAAGCGAAGCAAGCCATTGTCGACAAACACGCAAGTTAAGTTTTTACCGATAGCGCGGTGTAATAACATCGCGACAACTGACGAATCGACGCCGCCTGACAAACCTAAAATAACTTGGTCGTTGCCAACCTGTTGTTTGATATTGGCGATAGCGTCATCGATGATAGTCGCTGGTGTCCACAGTTTTTCACAACCACAGATATCGACCACAAACTGCTCGAGCATACGCAAGCCCTGACGGGTGTGCGTGACTTCAGGGTGGAATTGCACGCCGTAGAACTGCTTCGCTTCGTTCACCATTGCCGCATGTGGACAAGTTGGCGTTTGACCACTAGTAACAAAACCTTCCGGGATCGCCACCACTTTGTCGCCATGACTCATCCATACATCCAATAAGCCATGACCTTGTTCGTTGACGTGATCTTCAATGCCAGCAAATAGTGGGTTCGCCGCAATCACTTCTACTTGGGCATAGCCAAATTCACGATGTTCAGAAGACGCGACTTTGCCGCCCAATTGCTCGGCCATGGTTTGCATGCCATAACAAACACCAAGTACAGGCACATTCGCCTCAAACACATATTGCGGCGCGCGCGGTGAACCAGCTTCAGTTACTGACTCGGGACCACCGGATAAAATAATGCCGGTTGGGTTAAATTCGGCAATTTGCTCAGCGGTAACGTCCCACGCCCACAACTCACAATACACACCAATTTCGCGGACACGACGCGCAATCAACTGGGTATACTGAGAACCGAAGTCGAGGATTAAAATACGATGAAAATGGATATTTTTGCTCATACAAACCTTGTGATCGGTAGCAGTCAGTTGCCTGACCTGAAAAAACAACGCCGCAGATTTCGCTGCGGCGCCTGGACTTAACTTACGCGATAATTTGGCGCTTCTTTGGTAATCTGCACGTCATGGACATGCGATTCACCCATACCCGCAGCAGTGACTTTGACAAACACAGGTTTTGTTTGTAATTCACCGATAGTGGCACAACCGGTCAAACCCATTGATGACCGCAAACCGCCCATCTGTTGGTGAATGATATTTTCGATCGGACCTTTATAAGCAACACGACCTTCAATACCTTCTGGCACCAATTTCTCGGCATTGTTGCTACCTTGGAAGTAACGATCTGAAGAACCGTTGCGCTGCGCCATCGCGCCCAACGACCCCATTCCGCGGTAAGATTTGTAATAACGGCCTTGGTAAAGCTCAACATCGCCTGGCGCTTCTTCAGTACCGGCAAACATAGAACCAACCATCACACAGTGTGCGCCGGCAACGATGGCTTTAGATATATCACCAGAGAAGCGGATACCACCGTCAGCAATAATGCAGACATCCAAACCTTTTACGCCTTCGACTGCATCTGCGATAGCAGTAATTTGTGGCACACCACAGCCGGTCACAATACGCGTGGTACAAATTGAACCTGGACCAATCCCTACTTTCACCGCGTTTGCACCCGCCAACGCTAAAGCTTTAGCACCTTCTGCCGTTGCAACGTTACCGGCAACAATTTGCAAATCTGGATACAAAGCACGAGTTTGCTTCACACGGTCAATAACCCCTTGCGAGTGACCATGCGAAGTGTCAATTAACAGGATATCAACACCAGCTTCGACCAGCGCAGCAATACGTTCATCGGTACCAGGACCAACGCCAACTGCAGCTCCGACACGCAAGCGACCAAACTCATCTTTACAGGCGTTTGGTTTGCTCGCGGCTTTGTAGTAGTCACGAACAGTGATTAAACCTTTTAACTTAAAGTCGTTGTCAACCACCAGCACTTTTTCTATGCGGTGTTTGTGCATTAAGGTTAAGGCATTTTCACGGGGTGAATCTTCGTGAACTGTGACTAAACGCTCACGCGGCGTCATCACAGAAGAAATCGCGGCATTTGGATTTGATTCGACGTTTAAATCACGGCCAGTGACGATTCCGACGAGGTTGTGATCGGCATCCACTACCGGGAAACCTGAGAAACCATGGTGCTGCGACAACTGCTGCACATCACGAATGGTTTGGTCTGGGTGCACAGTGACAGGATCTGACACCACACCACTTTCGTACTTTTTCACTTTCCGAACATTGGCGGCTTGTTCGTCAATGGTCATGTTCTTGTGAATAAAACCTAGGCCGCCTTCCTGCGCCAAAGCAATAGCTAACCGAGCTTCAGTCACAGTGTCCATCGACGCCGAAACCATCGGAATATTTAGGCTAATTTTGCTGGTCAATTGAGTCCGCAAGTCTGCGGTATGAGGTAGTACGGTAGAGTGCGCTGGGACAAGTAACACGTCGTCAAATGTGAGCGCTTCTTTCACGATCCTGAGCATTGCAACAATCTCGCTGTAAGGGTTAAAACTCGGGGAATGTTGCGGCGCTATTTTAGTCGCTTTTCCACATTCAAACAACGCATTTTTTGATTTTATGGTAGATTAGCAGAATAGCTTAAAACGCAACCCTGTCGAATTTGTCTGGTTCTCCGAAGAATTTACAATAGCCAAAAACACAATAATTGATTGAAATTCAGTGGCATAGGTAAATTCAAACACGCATCAACCTAACATTGTTCGACTGCGCAGCAAGCCAATTTTTCGTCAAGGATTTTCATGGCAAACGCGGATATTTATACAGTCTCGCGGCTGAACTCTGAAGTTCGGCTGACCTTAGAACTACAATTTCGACAATTGTGGCTAGTCGGTGAAGTATCAAACTTCGTCGCAGCCAGCTCCGGCCACTGGTATTTCAGTTTGAAAGACCAGGCTGCGCAAGTCAAAGTCGCCATGTTCAAACAAAACAACCGCTCATCATTGATGCCGCGAAATGGTCAGCAAGTGATGATTCGTGCACGGATAAGCGTGTACGAACCTCGCGGAGAATATCAGCTTTTAGCAGATTTTATTGAAGCTGCGGGTGATGGTCTATTACGCCAGCAATACGAGCAATTAAAAGCCAAATTACACGCCGAAGGTTTGTTTGACCCTCAGCGCAAAAAGCCGCTGCCAAGCGAGCCACGTTGTATTGGTGTGATAACCTCCCCAACTGGTGCAGCAATTCGCGACATATTGACGGTGTTATCACGCAGAGCGCCAGCACTGCAAGTCATCATTTATCCATCATTGGTGCAGGGCAATCAAGCAGCGGCAGATTTATCTGCAGCCCTGCAAGTCGCTATCCGCCGTCGCGAATGCGATGTGTTAATCATCGGCCGGGGCGGCGGCTCTATTGAAGATTTGTGGTGTTTTAACGACGAAACTTTAGCTCGGCAAATTGCTAACTGCCCTATTCCTATCGTAAGTGCAGTGGGCCATGAAGTTGACTTTTCCATCAGCGATTTCGTTGCGGACCTTCGAGCAGCAACGCCGTCAGCGGCAGCAGAGCTCGTTTCCCCAGACCAACAACAGCAATGGCAGCAAGTCGCGAAGATGCAGCAGCGACTACAACAAGCGATGCGAGTATTGCTCGGCCAACATGCGCAACAATGGGTGTTCGCGCAAAAACGCTTGCAACAACAGCATCCGGCCAGACGCTTAGAGCAGCAACAGCAACGGCTCGACGAACTTGAACTAAGACTGCAACGCGCAGTGCGTCAGCATATCGAACGCCATCGCCAACGCTGGCAATTTTGGCAAAAATCTTTAGCGTTATGCAGTCCAGCACTTCGTGTTACTCAACAAAACTTGCAACAACAGCAACTGCAGCGCCGACTCGAACAAGCTATGGCGCAGCGACTGCAACACGCTAAACAGCAATGGCATCAACATAGTGTCATGTTACAACAAATCAGCCCCTTGGCAACTTTAGAACGTGGTTATGCCATTACCCTGCATCAGGGCAAAGTGGTGAAAGATGCGATGAGTTTACAGGCGGGAGATGTGATCACTACTAAAGTGGCCAATGGTGAGTTTCAAGCGACAGTAATGCCACGCGACTGACAATAAGCAGTTAATAACGCAACAGAATTTGGTCTATCAAATAGCTGGTACAGTGCTAACCATTGCTGCGGTGACATCCAAGGTAGTTGCTCGTCGAGCCAAAGTTGCGCTGGCTCGAACTGCCAAGCCATTACAATTGCGTGGCGTTTAACTTTGATACCCGCCATTAACTCGATTTCAATGCCTGAAGGATGTTGAAAACGGGCGAAATACTCGCTGCAGAATGTCGGATGTTCAGAAACCTCTAACTGCGGTAAATGTGCGGAAAGTGCACAACAAAGCTTAGCGAACTCAGCTTCGGTGCAGACCAAATCTATATCTCGGCATTCAAGAACTAAGCCTAACTGCTGTAACAAACAACTGCCGCCAATTCCCCACTGCTTAGATTTAGCAAACTCAGGCAGCTTTGCCAGCCACTTGGCAAGTGCTTTAGGCGTCACTGCTGAGCTTGCTACCATCAATTAACCTTTATTATTTTGGCCAGGCTTTTTCTTATTCGCTAAATTCGCCCGCGCTTTTAACAAACGATCGCGCTTGTATTGTTGGTTCGGCGTTAAAGTGTTGCGACGTTCCGCGAATGGGTTTTCACCGCCACGGAATTCAACACGAACCGGCGTCCCCATCATCTGCAATGACTTGCGGAAGTAATTCATCAAGTAACGTTTGTAAGAATCTGGCAGGTCTTCCACCTGATTGCCGTGAATAACAATTAGCGGTGGGTTATAACCACCGGCGTGAGCGTACTTCAGCTTCACACGACGGCCTTTCACCAATGGTGGTTGGTGGTCTTCTTGCGCCATATTCATGATGCGAGTTAGCAAGGCTGTACTCACGCGGCGAGTTGCCGAATCGAAGGCTTCTTCGACCGATTCGAATAAATTACCGACGCCAGAACCATGTAGCGCAGAGATAAAATGCAAACGAGCAAAGTCGATAAAGCCTAAACGGCGGTCGAGCTCGCGCTTTACTTCATCTTTAATGCCATCATCCAAGCCATCCCATTTATTAACAGCAATAACTAACGAGCGTCCAGCGTTTAGAACGAAGCCTAAAATGCTTAAATCTTGATCGGAAATGCCTTGGCGAGCATCCAGAACTAACACCACAACGTTAGCGTCTTCAATCGCTTGTAGGGTTTTTACCACAGAGAACTTTTCCACTACATCGTCAATTTTACCGCGGCGACGCACACCAGCTGTATCAATTAACGTGTATTCACGTTCGCCACGTTGCATTGGGATATAAATCGAATCTCGGGTAGTTCCAGGCATATCATAAACAATCACCCTATCTTCACCGAGGATGCGATTGGTTAAGGTCGATTTACCGACGTTTGGTCGGCCGACAATCGCCAATTTAATGTGTTGATCACGTTCGGCTTTTTCAGCTTCAGGATCTAAAGCGGCTAAATCTTCGCCCGCTTCAAATGCCGCAAGACGTGCTTGTTGAGATTCTGATAACAGCGGCACCAAAGCTTGTTGCAGCAGTGCGGTAACACCGCGACCATGCGCAGCAGCGATTGGATAAACTTCGCCGATGCCAAGGCTATAGAAATCAGCGACAGCAGTGTCGGCATCTAAGCCATCAGTTTTATTGGCGACTAAAAAGACTGTTTTATTGACGCGTCGAATGTGGTTAGCAATCGCTTCATCAGCAACTGTTGCGCCAGCTCGTGCATCGACGAGAAACAATACGATGTCAGCTTCATCAATCGCTTTTAACGATTGCTCAGCCATTTCCAGTTCAATACCTTCTTCGCTGCCGTCGATACCGCCGGTATCCACAACGATAAATTGCAGTCCTTCATAGTCAACTTGACCATATTTACGGTCGCGAGTTAAACCAGGAAAGTCGGCAACCAACGCGTCACGAGTACGGGTCAGACGGTTAAATAAAGTAGATTTTCCAACATTTGGACGGCCAACCAGGGCAACTACCGGCAGCATGTAACACCTCAAACTCTAAAGCCGCTTTATAAAGCGGAGGATCTTTGATCCATAAAAAAACAGGCCTGTGAACAGGCCTGTTTCTGTCATATTCAACAGTCAGCCTTTATTCCGGCACACTTAAAACTTCGACTTCACCGTTACGGCTATGTACAACTAAATAATCTGCTGTACTCACCCCTTCAGAGAAAAATCCGGAACCGTCATACTCATGACGCGCCATATATTCGCCAGTTTGACGATTAAACCAATGTAAATTGCCTTCGCCATCACCAACGACTACAAAATTTTTGTAGATGCTAGGCGCTGTCACGAAATGTTTATGCAATACAGGTTGCGACCACACTTCGGTGCCGCTTGTTGATTCAACGGCATATAACTTACCTGTCGAATCAACTACATAAATCACGCCATCGACTAAACTCATCGCGCGAAAGCTTGCATAATCGCGTTTCCAAATGATGCGGCCAGTACGCAATTCCATAGCGACTAGTTGACCATTATAGGCGATGGCATAGATTGTACCATTTTGCACAATCGGTGTCGCATCAACATCAATGATCCGCGCTAAATCAGTACTGCCTTTGGCGATGGCAATCGACTCTTCCCACGCAGGTACACCTTTATCAGCAATCAGTACACCGACTTTGCCAGAACCAGTACCATAAATAATACCACCGCCAGCAGGGGTAACTTGACTGATACCACGTAGTGTCAAAATTGCATTTTCAGTTTCATGCATCCAGCGTTGTTCGCCAGTATCTGGTTGCAGCGCAAATAAACGACCACCACCAGTATTAACCAGAACATAACCTTCACCAGCGACAGGTGCCGTTAGCACTTCCCCGCCAACAAACACTGACCAGACGCGCTCGCCGGTTTCTGGATTAAAAGCAATCACTTCACCATCTTCAGTGCCGAGATAGATTTTGTCATAGCCAAAACCAACCCCACCGGCAACTTTCGCGTTACGCCCGTTCCACCAATGACTGATAGCGCCGAACATCGGTGCTTTTGCGCCATCACGAATATCAATTGACCACAACTTGCTGCCGTCAGCTAGGTTAAACGCAGTTAACACACCTTTGCGACTGGCAACAAATAACTTGTCACCCACAATCACTGGTTTTAATTGCGAATCATAATGCTCTACCCCGTCACCGACTGAGCTACTCCAAACCACTTGAGGTGCAACTTTATTATCGATTTCTGGCAGTACTAGCTCTTCTTCGTCTTTCGAAGCACAACCAGCTAAACCACATAACAGCAGCATTGCGGCAGTACAGCGCTTTACAGATAACTTCACACTAACCTCTTAGCCAGCAACGTGGGCGAGTTCGTTCAGTTTCACATCTAATAATGGATTCTTACCCATTTCGGTAACCAATTGCGCGGCTTTATAAGCTGCTTTGGCTTTTACTTCGTCGCCAGATTTTAACCAGACGTCGCCTTTAAGTTCGTGCTGTTGTGCGCTAAATGCTGTTGGCATAACAACTTCAAGCGTTGCCAAGGCTTCTTTGTACTTCGCTTGCTCAGCTTCTACACGTGCTAAACGTAGCTGTGCTAATGCAACAACTTCAGCTTCTTTGCTGTTCGTGGCAACCCAGCGAAGTTGCTTTTCAGCCTCGACAAAATCTTTCTTAAGGACAGCTTCTTTTGCTGACAATAATGCTGTTAATGCTGCATAAGAACTCGTTTGATTTTCATCAACAAACTTCTTTGCCTGAACTAACCAAGCTTCTTTATCAACATCTTGCTTTTGCGACTCTTCCAGCAATTGGCTGTAAGTCGCTGATTGTGCTTCCAGTTGTTCTAATTGGTGTTGTTGATATTGGCGAAATCCAAACAAACCCGCAAAACCAATAATCAAACCAGCCGCAATAGCTAAACCGTTTTCTTTTAAAAACCGCTGCAGCGCTTCTACTTGTTGTTCGTCGTTGCTATAAATTTCCATCGTTCACTCCGTTAAAACTGCTTCAGCACTGCGGCTAAGTCAGCGATATTTACTGTTTGTTGCGGCTGGTCGGCACGAAGCCATTTTAATGTTACTTGGCCATTGGCCAGTTCGTCATCACCCAGCAGCACGCCAAGCGCTGCGCCGGATTTATCAGCTCGTTTTAATTGTTTTTTCAAGTTGCCACCACCACAATGCAGCATGACCCTTTTACCAGGCAATGCTGAGCGCAGCTGTTCGGCAACAGAAACTGCCGCAAGTTCCGCAGCCGCGCCTAATGGCATCAGATATAAGTCAGCATTATTGCTAACTGCAGGAATCAAATCCAGTGTCTGCAACAACAACACCAATCGTTCCATGCCTAGAGCAAAGCCAACTGCTGGCGTCGCTTTACCACCAAGTTGTTCAACTAAACCATCGTAACGCCCCCCTGCGCACACTGTGCCTTGAGAGCCGAGGCTGGTGGTGACCCATTCAAACACTGTGCGATTGTAATAATCTAAACCACGCACTAATCTCGGGTTAATGGTAAATTCAATGCCTGCGGCCTGCAAACGCTGTTGCAGCGCTTGAAAATGCTCAGCTGACTCAGCATCTAAGTGATCAAGCAACTTAGGTGCATTGGCTAACATCTCAGCCATTTCAGGATTTTTGCTATCCAAGACCCGTAACGGGTTGGAATACATCCGGCGTAAACTATCTTCATCAAGCAGCGCTTTGTGCTGCTCTAGATAGCTCACTAGCAGGTCTCGGTAGGCTGCACGAGCGGCATTAGAACCTAAGGTATTCAGTTCTAGCGTCACGAACGGCGTTAAACCGAGTTCACGCCATAAGCGAGCGCTTAGAATAATCACTTCCGCATCAATGTCTGGTCCTTGCATGCCAAACGCTTCTAAGCCGAATTGATGGAATTGACGATAACGGCCTTTTTGCGGGCGCTCGTGGCGAAACATAGGCCCCATGTACCATAGGCGTTGCTCTTGGTTATACAACAAACCAGCCTGATTGGCTGCACGCACACAACAGGCAGTACCTTCAGGTCGCAACGTCAAACTATCGCCGTTGCGGTCACTAAAGGTATACATTTCTTTTTCAACGATGTCGGTAACTTCGCCGATTGAGCGTTTAAATAACTCAGTCATTTCAACTATCGGAAAACGAATTTCATCATAGCCGTAGCTGCTTACAGTTCGTCTAATCATCGATTCTACGTACTGCCACACCGGAGTGTCCTGTGGCAGACAATCGTTCATACCACGGATCGCTTGAATTTCTTTCGACACTTTTATACCTAATATCTTTACTGATTCGTTAAGGATTCGCTGATTAATCCACTTGCTTAATGGCGATTGCCTGACGTTGTGCCGCTAAGAACTCGCGCACTTGTTGCTCAAGTTGTTCGGCTACACTGTCATTGTCGATCCGCAACTTTTGCCGCTCACCTTTAATGTAAAATCCGCTTTTACGGTTCGCTCCAGCAACACCCAAATCGGAAATTAATGCCTCACCAGGCCCGTTAACCACGCACCCTATCACAGATACGGTCAATGGATCGATAACATCTTCAAGCCGTTGCTCTAATTCATTCATGGTTTTGATCACATCAAACTCTTGGCGCGAACAACTTGGGCAAGCAATAAAATTGATGCCTCGAGAACGAATGCGCAAAGATTTCAAAATATCAAAAGCAACTTTCACTTCTTCGACTGGGTCTGCGGCTAAAGAAATCCGCAAGGTATCACCGATACCTTCAGCCAATAACATCCCAAGACCTATCGCAGATTTCACCGCACCGGCACGAGCACCGCCAGCTTCCGTGATGCCTAAATGCAATGGCTGCTCAATTTGTCTGGCCAAAAGACGATAAGCGCCCACGGCCAAAAATACGTCTGAGGCTTTGACCGATACCTTGAAATTATCAAAATTCAAGCGATCGAGTATTTCCACATGACGCATCGCTGATTCAACCAAAGCCTCTGGGGTTGGTTCGCGGTATTTTTCTTGGATATCAGCTTCCAGCGAACCACCATTAACGCCGATTCGGATTGGGATATTATTGTCGCGAGCACAATCCACCACGGCGCGTACTCTATCTTCACGGCCAATATTACCTGGGTTTATCCGCAGGCAATCGACGCCATATTCGGCAACTTTTAACGCAATACGGTAATCAAAATGGATATCAGCAACTAACGGAATTGGGGATTGTTGCTTAATCAATTTAAATGCTTCTGCGGCTTCCATCGTTGGCACAGACACACGCACTAAATCAGCTCCAGCTTTGGCAATCGCCTGGATTTGCGCGACGGTCGCGTCAACATCGGTAGTCCGAGTATTAGTCATGGATTGCACGGCTATAGGTGCATCACCGCCAATCAACACGTTACCAACGCGAATTTGCTTGGATTTTCGCCGAATAATAGGACTTTCTGAATACATGTTAAGCAGGTCCGTTAAAAGTTAAGCGAGCGACTCGTCCCGTTTGATATTGGGTCAAGTCAATTGAAACGTCATTTAATTGCAAAGTCACAGCGCTTGGTTCGCCAAGGGTAACCTTCAGTGGGTAAGCGCCGCTAATTTGCGCCTCTTGCCCTGCTTGATACATCTGATAGGTCAAACGCTTGCCACTACTATCCTCGACTGACACCCAACATCCTTTGCTAAATTGCATGGTAAGTTTACCACGCCTAGCAACGTCTTGATTGTCAGTGCTGGTCGCTGGTGTATGAGCGTCAGCGTTAATGTTACCTTCGGTTGATAGCGCGACAGGGCTCTGAGTTGCCATCTCCTCAGGTTCAGCCGTACTTACAGCGCCTTGCTCGGTAGTAACAGGGGAAGAAACTGGCGAATTATCGACAGGATTGGTTGAGGTTGCCTGCACTGCTGTGACATTCGCGGCAGTATTTTGCGAAGGCTCAATAGCGGCTGCCGTCGGCTCTGCAGTATTGATTTCCGCTTCAGCTGGAGTTTCAGGCAGCGCCGAATCAGCGATATTTTGTAAAGGACTTGGGCCTGTTGCTTCAGTAACAGTTAAATCGACATTTTCATTATACTCAGGCAACACTGAAACCGGTTTATCATCCAGCATATGAGTCTGCCATACAGATACAAGAAACAACCCAAGTAATAATACAACGACAAAATAAGTGGCGAGCATGAATCGACTTTCTGCTGCATCACGTCGGGTTTTGTTCGAAAAGCTCTTCATCTCTTTCGGGTGATGGCGCAAATAAGCAGTCTGCACAGCAAACGCCTGAAGAATTTCAGTTTCCGATAACTTTAATAAACGGGCGTAAGATCGGAGATATCCACGCATAAATGTAGGTGCGACAGATTGATCCCATTGCTCAGCTTCCATTTGGGCAATGACCGCGACCTTCAGGTTTAACTGATTTGCGGCTTGCGCTTGGGTTAACCCGCGCAGTTCGCGGGCTTGCTGTAATATATAACCAAGACTTGTTTCGTCTTGTTCATTTGTTACATTCATAATGACTAAGGTTTACTCGCTCGCAAATTAAGAGTCTGACCGGGGGTTAATTCTTGCCCAGGCGTTAAATTATTAAGTTCAAGTAGCGAATCCATACCGATGTTAAACTTAAACGCAATCGAAAATAACGTATCACCAGAATTCACTTGGTAAGTTGCGGGTATATTGCCTGCGGCAGGTTTCGCAATTTTCAGCGTCATTCCTTCCCGGATCATGCTGGCGTTTGATAATTGATTTAGCTGCTGTAATTCCGACACACTCATACGGAATCTACTGGCGATTCGATAAAGCGTATCACCTGACTTCACGACATAAGTTGTAGGAGTTTCAATGTCGGTAGTTGTTGCTTTTGCAGGCTCTGTAGTTGCAACTGATGCCTGTTGTTCATCAATAGGCGCAGTCTTCAGGGCACTTCCTTCAGAATTGTTAGCAACAACAGCTGCAGCTTCATCAACTAAAGGCTCAGCGGAACTTGCTGAATTATCAGTAACCGCTGCAGCAGTTTGCGAGGCACTAGCTACAGGTTCAACAATTGCTGCCGGTTGGGTTTCCACAGGAAGCTGCATTTCTTCCGGTAAAGGTTCTTCTTTTGTCATTGCTTGCGGTGCCGATTCATCGGCAACACCGTCAGCAATTCCTTTGCGTCTAACTATTTTTACTTTTGGTGCGGCAACTGGAGCAACTGCTGGCACCTCGGCAACTTGAGCTTGCCCCATCAAACTTGATTTAAATCTTTGACGTAATTTATCAGGTTCGCTTTCACGAAAATCACCCGCCAAAACCATTCCGGTTTCTTTACTGGTCGGATAAACCGACACCAAGAACTTTTCAGCGGTCTGCTGTTCTACCGAATCACCTGTACGATAAGCGATTAAATAACGTAGCAATGTTGCCGTCGCAGAAACTTGCCCCAAGTTTTGTAGACGTGTTTGCCATTTTTTCGCCTCTTCCATATTGCCCATTGCATACTCAAGCGCTGCTAAGTTATACACGGTAGTTTGCCGCGAAGTACTATGCTTCACAGCATTCAATAAATATTGTTTGTACTTTGCGAAGTCGTTTTGATCTAAGGCGCAGTAAGCTAAGTTTTCATAGCTGTCGGCAACACGAATATAACCAGGACGTTTGACCGCAGCTAACAACAAATCTTCTGCTTGTTTGTATTTACCGTGTTGGCAAAGGAATGCGCCAAAATTGTTATAGGTATCCGCGTTATTGTCATCTTTACGTAGCGCTGTTCGATAGGCATCTTCCGCTAAGTCGAATTCATCTACCTGCTGATAATAATAAGCCAGAGCGTTCCAAATCTCTGGCATATCTGGGGCTAGCTCTTTGGCTTTTTCCAAATTGAAAATTGCTTGTTCGTTATCACCACGCTGCAGATAAGTTAAGCCGAGCGACATACGCGTTCTAGCTTGCTGATCAGAGCCGACATCAGATTGCCCGCCCCGAGTTCCTTCAACCACAGTTTGTTCTGACACACAGCCCACGACCGCGAATTGCAATAATATTGCCAGAGCCGTAATTTTCAAATTTGACATGAAAGCCTGTCTATCCTTGTGTTTAGACCATTTTGGTGATTAAACCATCTTGACTGAAATTGCCTCGCCTTTCAGCTGTTTTTTAGCTTGGCGTTTGGTCCGGTCGACTACATCACCGACTAATTGCCCGCAGGCGGCATCAATATCATCACCACGAGTTTTTCGGACTATGACGGTAAAACCATATTCCTGCAATACTTTATTAAAACGGTCGATTCGAGAATTGCTGGAACGCTTATAAGGCGAACCTGGATACGGGTTAAACGGGATTAAGTTAATCTTAGACGGTGTGTCTTTGAGTGCTCTGGCCAGCTCATGCGCTTGATCTGTGCTGTCGTTGACACCGTCGAGCATCACATATTCGACAGTGACCTTATCATTGGCCCGAGAACCTTCAACATAACGCTTCGATGCGGCTAAAAACTCTTCCATTGGATATTTGCGGTTTACTGGCACCAATTCATCGCGCAACGTATTGTTCGGTGCATGCAGTGAAATTGCCAAAGCCACATCGATTTTTTCTTTTAGTAGGTCAAGCGCTGGTACAACACCCGAAGTACTGACCGTGACACGACGTTTGGACAAGCCAAAACCATAATCTTCCATCATCAATTCAAGTGCTGGCACAACATTATTTAAATTCAATAATGGTTCGCCCATACCCATCATTACTACGTTGGTGACTGGCTTTTCGCCAGAGTCACCGTAACTGCCGATAATTTGGCTAACGCGCCAAACTTGGCCAATGATTTCTGACACACTTAAATTGCGGTTAAAACCTTGCTGAGCGGTCGAGCAAAACGAACAGTCTAAAGCACAGCCAACTTGCGACGAGACACACAAAGTCCTGCGATCACGTTCGGGGATCCACACTGTTTCAACTTCTTGGCCACCTTTAAGACCCATTACAAATTTGATGGTACCGTCAGCACTATCTTGGCGGGTGACAACCACTGGAGCTTCAATCACAGCCTGACGTTTTAACTTTTCACGAAGTTCTTTGTTGATATTGGTCATTTTGTCAAAATCATCAACACAGAAATGGTAAATCCATTTCATTAGCTGATCTGCTCTAAAAGCCTTCTCTCCCAATGAAACCAAAAATTCTTTCATTTCATTGCGGGTCAAATCCAGCAAATTGACTTTTTCAACTGACGTATTCATCAAACTAGCTCCTAAGGCTCGGGCCGATTTTGTCTGCCTGCGTAAACTTTAGCGCAACAACTCAGACAGAGAAAATCATCCCAAAATAATTGGACACTTCCCAACGAACTCTTATGGGTATATCCGCAAGGATGTTAGGGTTTTATCCCTGATTTTAATAGACAGAAAGGGGGCACCGCCCCCTTTGCTGTTTTAATCACTGCAATCACTCAGTTATCTCATGATAACAGGGTGAAATACTCAATTAACGAGTACGAGCACACAGCTCAGCATCTGTGAAGAAGAAAGCGATTTCACGTGCTGCTGAGGCTGCAGCGTCTGAACCGTGAACTGCGTTCTCGTCGATGCTTGCAGCGTAATCAGCACGTAAAGTACCAGCCGCTGCATCTTTTGGATTAGTAGCACCCATGATTTCACGGTTTTTACGAACTGCATCTTCGCCTTCTAACACTTGAACCATTACTGGACCAGAGGTCATGAAAGAAACTAATGCATTGAAAAATGGACGTTCTTTGTGTTCAGCGTAGAAGCCTTCAGCTTGTTCACGTGTCAGGTGCAACATCTTTGCAGCAACAATTTTCAGGCCTGCAGATTCAAAACGGTGGTAAATAGCACCGATGAAGTTTTTAGCAACTGCGTCTGGTTTTACGATTGAAAAGGTACGTTCTAAGGCCATGAATGACTCCGATTAATTAGATGTTGAAAATTCTGCGGTCGCGAATTATACGCTATTGAATTGATGTTGACTATTTTTTTGCACCGGCAAACAACACAATTAACATGTTAGTTTTACGACACTGACTACAGCTAAAATGGAGAAGTGCCCGAACCGGCATTGACCTGCACTCGGGCACATATACGGGATGAGTAACTGAAAAGCTTAGAATTTACCGATGACTTTCACTGATGCATCAACAGCTCCAGCATCAATATAGCCAATCGCGGATGTATCCGCGGCAACTGCAGCTTTCATAGCTGCATCATCAGTCAGCTCTTTTGGCGGCGTGCCTTTGCCTGTGAACACTAACTTGGACCAATAAGCTTTGATTTGGCTCGAAGATTTACCAAGAACTTTGCTATCAAAATCAGCACGAGTCGCTGCACCTTCGGCTAAATTCAGTGGGGTCGCTTTAGCACCGCTAGCAAAAGTTGCCCCACGGCCTGTGAATAAACGAGCGATCTCTGCTTGATCCGCTGTCGCAGCATTTGATGGATGAACAATTACTGCAACTTCAGCGGTAACCAACTGACTAGTTAACGCGATTGGGACTAACAAAACTTTCAGCCAATTCATAGTTATCTCCAAACTTAAAATACTAAATCAATACCGAAGGAAACGGATTTATTCATCCTAAAACATGCCGACATCTAACCTTTACTCGTTTAGAAGTTGATTTTGTAACGTTACAACGGCAGCTTCATGGATCCCAACTAAGGCTGACACTTCAGCTTATTGGATGCCTTCGTTACATAGCACGTCAGATTTTGTAATCCTATTGGCAGCGCAAACATCATTCATCGCGTTGCGCTGCAAATTTTCAAAACTACTAACGTTATCAAATGAGTTGCAACAAGCCTTAACTGCTTCAGCCACTAACATAGCTTGGATCATCTTCTTTGCACCGACAGTCCCCCTGAATAACATAAAAATTATATTCTTCAGGGAAGACTATCGCTAAAAATCAGAATCAACTTTGCTAATACAGCATTAAACAACCAAGCTTTTAACTAAGTCATTTGGCAATACAGAAAAGCAAAATTTTAAAATACAACGTCTACACCCATAGAAACCAAGTTGCTCTTATGCATCGTCAACCGATCTTTAGCCTTCGTCACTTCAAACTTAAACGCCGCAGACGCATGGAAATCATAGCGAAAACCTAAATTATAGGTATTAGAATCCACTTTACGGGACTCAACTAAAGCTGCAACTGTCGATTTCAGCGGATGAGCATCCGGCATAGCTTGATAAATTTCTGGCTTAATTTCATCATCATCCCACTCCATTGAAACATATGGCGTAAATTGACCAAATCGACGCCCAACAGAGATGTAATAAGAGTCTTGATTCGCATAAAAACTATCTTCAACACTAACATGCGTATATTCTAAAACCGTTAGCCAATCATTACGGTCATAATTCATACCCCAACCAAAGAAACTGCCTAGGTCTTTATCAAAATCGATTGCTTTGATGACTGATGACTGCCCACTTCCGGCTAAAGCTGCAAATAAAGGATTAAAGGCATCAGCTTTAATAGTCACATCACCGCGGAGATATGCCATACGCATACCAATCCAATCCTGACTTAACTCCCATGTTATGCCATAGATATCATCAATTTTGGTTGGTGAAACCACGCCTTGCAGAGTCACATCGCCATCATAAGCGCCATATACAAACTGCATACTCGACTGCATATCGTCAATAGATGTGTTGTAGTACAACGATGCACCAGTAATGCGATCAAAACCTAGAGCATACACACTTTGTGGAGTTCTCAGCCAATCATAGGCATAACCGACATCACGGAAATCAGAATATTTATAAAATGGTGTGCGCAGACGACCCGCATTAACACGCCACTCATCATTGAGTTGGTAGGTCAAAAATGCCCATTCAAACTCAAGAGAAAAATCATCATTACCACGAGAAACCAGCTGTGTAGTGACAGACAAATCGTTGCCTAAATCACTTTGTGCTTGTAATGCAAATAAACTCTCATTTTTGTAATCGACTTTATTCTCATATCCGTAAAGATTTTCATCATCAGCAGATGTCATACCTGCTTTAATTGAGGCAAAGCCGTTAAATTTAACTTCAGCTGATGCTGAACCTGCAGCCAAACTAAGCGCAATAACCGCTGCAATACCGGTCTTTTTCATTAAAAGCTCTCCCCAAATAAACAATCTAAATTAAATTTAGCGTAGTTGAACAAAGTAAAAAAACCAACAAATTCAGAACTATAAATTTTAGTTCAATTGGTTCGGTCAAATATTGCTGAGCATATTATATGACAGTTCAACAAGTTACCAACATCCACTGTAAATTTACGTTTATTTGGGCCTTTACTCCAATATTTGTAATTTCCAATTACAATACGGCAATATTTGAATAACCACATTCTCTATAGATCTGTTCTTGATTGAATCACTAGATTCAGTGCAAAAAAAAACCTGCAAATTGCAGGCTTTTAATAAAACTGAAGTTTAATGACCTTCACTGACCATATTAAGCGTGTATTTCGGGATTTCAACCACAAGGTTTTCATCACTCACCCTTGCTTGGCAGCCTAGTCGCGATTCAGGTTCTAATCCCCATGCTTTATCAAGCATATCTTCTTCAAGCTCGTCACTTTCATTAAGTGAGTAAAAACCTTCACGTACTACAACATGGCAAGTGGTGCAAGCACATGATTTTTCGCAGGCATGTTCAATTGCAATACCGTTACGTAATGCAACATCAAGAATGGTTTCACCTTTTTCGGCGGTTAATGCCGCGCCTTCCGGACATAACTCTGGGTGAGGCAGAATGATAATTTGTGGCATATTAAACCTCGTCGACTTTGTGACCTTGCAGCGCTTGTCGGATGGAATTATCCATACGACGAGCTGCAAATTCATCAGTTAAATGATTGGTATGTTCGATGGCAGCTTTAATCGCCGCAGTATCTTCGCCTTCACTCAACTGCTTTAGTTGATGCAAAGCCGCTTCTATATCAACAAGTTCCGTTGAGTTCAATAAATGAGCATCGACGCTAATTGCTGCGCTGACGGCTTCCCAAACTCGATTCGCTTCGACTTGCTGTTCACGCAACAATCGTTGTTGCATATCTTGCCGTGCAAATTGCATCGAGCTTTGAATCATTTCGGCAATTTGATTATCGCTGAGGCCATACGATGGCTTCACTTGAATACTAGCGCTAACACCGGTTGACTTCTCTTGTGCGGTAACGCTTAACAAACCATCAGCGTCAACTTGGAAAGTAACCCGAATATGCGCACCGCCAGCTGCCATTGGTGGAATGTCGGTTAAATTAAACTGCGCGAGAGAGCGACAATCACTGACCAACTCACGCTCGCCTTGCAGCACATGAATGGACATTGCCGTTTGGCCATCTTTAAAGGTGGTAAATTCTTGAGCACGCGCAACTGGGATGATGGTATTGCGAGGGATGATTTTTTCGACCAAACCACCCATGGTCTCTAAACCCAGCGATAATGGAATAACATCGAGTAATAAAGTGTCGGTGTCTGATTTATTGCCGACCAACACATTAGCTTGGATAGCTGCGCCAATCGCCACAACTTTATCTGGATCAATCGACGTTAGTGGCTCTTTGGCAAAAAATTCACCAACCAATTGTCGCACCAATGGCACTCGAGTTGAACCACCCACTAATACCACTTGCGCAACGTCTTCAGCATCGATACCAGCATCGCGCAACGTTTGTTTACATGCACGAATCGTTTTACGCACTAGATAACTAATTAAGTCATCAAACTCATCACGAGTTAAAGTTAATTCAGTTTGACCCGCACTGTGCTCAATAACAAAACTAACTTCAGCAAGTTGGCTTAATTGCTCTTTGATTTGGCGAGCTAGTTGTAGGAATTGACGTAGAGTTTGGTGCGATAACTCCACAATTCCGGTTTTTTGCTGCAGCCAATCCACAATCAAATGATCAAAATCATCACCACCTAGTGCAGAATCACCGCCAGTCGCTAAAACTTCGAATACACCGCGCTTTAGCCGCAGTACCGAGATATCGAAAGTTCCACCACCTAAGTCATAAACAGCAACCACACCTTCTTGACCAGAATCTAAACCATAAGCAAGAGCTGCAGCAGTAGGCTCATTTAATAAACGTAACACATTCAAGCCAGCCAGACTCGCAGCGTCTTTAGTCGCTTGGCGCTGAGCATCATCGAAGTAAGCTGGAACTGTGATGACAACACCATTGAGCTCGCCGCCCAAGGTCTGACTCGCAGTATCAGCCAACGTTGCTAAAATCTCCGCAGAAACTTCTACTGGATTTTTCACACCACGAACCGTATTAATTGCCACCAATCCTTGTTGGTCCACTAAATCATAGGGAAGGTGTTGGCTTTGTTTCAGCGTTTCCTGATAACCACGGCCCATCAAACGCTTCACCGAAACAATGGTATTGTGTGGGTCTAACGCCGCATCAGCCAGCGCTTGCTTGCCCACCAGCACACCGTCGGCAGTATAACGAACCACTGACGGTACCATGTCCTCACCTTGTTGATTCGCTAAGGTTTTAGCCTCGCCGCTGCGTACCGTTGCGACCAATGAGTTGGTAGTGCCTAAATCAATACCTGCCGCCAGTTTATGTTGGTGCGGCGCCGCGCTTTGACCAGGTTCAGCGATTTGTAATAAAGCCATAGGAGGTATCAGTCTTGTAGTTGTTGTTCAATTAACTCCAGCTCATGCTGAAGTTTGAAGAAAAATTTCAATTTGCGGATTATATCAGCTGCCACTAAATCCTGCTCTGGGTTATTCACAGCTAAAGTAGCTGTCAGCAGTTTTAAAAGCGATTTACGCTGGGTGCCAATTTGCTGTTCGATATCAGCAATCAACGACTCTGGATCTTGAGCATTTTGGATTTCGGCAAGCTGCTCACGCAATTCCATTTGTTGCAATAAAAATGCGGTGTCAGTGAAGCTGCGTTGCTCGTGGCTAATTTTCACGCCACGTAATGCTAGCAAATGTTCAGCGCGCAACAAGGGCTGTTTCAGAGAATGATAGGCGTCATTGATATTGGCGGCTTGTTGAACCGCCATCATCCGATCTCGCTCTGAAGCTGTTGCAAAATTATCAGGATGAAAATTTCGTTGCAGCTCCAAATAGCGAGTTCCAAGTTCGGTTAGGTCAATTTCAAAGCCTGCAGGCAGCTGAAACAACTGAAAATAGTTCATTCGACCGCCAAGTTAAACGGTAAAACTTTCGCCACAGCCACACTCGCCAGCAACGTTTGGATTATTGAATTGAAAACCTTCATTGAGGCCCTCTTTCACAAAATCCAACTGCGTGCCATCGATGTAAACTAGGCTTTTACCATCAACAATAAGGTTCAAGTCGTCCTGGGCAAATACTTGATCGTCTTCATTTAATTCATCAACGAATTCAAGAACATAAGCAAGACCAGAACAGCCAGTTGTCTTCACGCCCACTCGCAACCCCAAGCCTTTTCCGCGGTTATGCAAGAAGGTCCGGACTCGTTCTGCAGCTGCTGGAGTCATCGAAATTGCCATACCACTTAGCTCCCGTGACGTTGTTTATAATCAGCTATCGCCGCTTTAATGGCATCTTCAGCCAAAATTGAACAGTGGATCTTCACCGGTGGTAACGCTAGCTCTTGCGCAATATCGGTATTTTTGATCTGAGCCGCTTCATCTAAACTCTTGCCCTTCACCCATTCGGTGACTAAAGAACTTGATGCAATTGCACTACCACAGCCATAGGTTTTGAATTTAGCATCTTCGATGATGCCTTGGTCATTTACCTTGATTTGCAACTTCATTACATCACCACAAGCTGGCGCGCCAACCATTCCGGTCGCGACAGTCGGATCGTCTTTGGCAAAGGCGCCAACGTTGCGTGGATTTTCGTAATGGTCGATGACTTTTTCGCTGTATGCCATGGAAATTTACCTCATTAAACTGGTTTGCCGACTACCTGCCGACGTCACAAGGGTCTTAGTCGGATTAATGCGCGACCCAAGCCACTGAATTTAAATCAATACCGTCTTTATACATGTCCCACAGCGGCGACATCTCGCGCAGTTTGGCAATCGCCTCGTGCACAATCTTAATCGTATGGTCAATTTGCTCTTCGGTGGTAAAACGACCGATAGAAAAACGAATTGAGCTGTGGGCCAGTTCGTCAGTCAGACCAAGTGCACGTAATACGTATGAAGGTTCCAGACTCGCTGAAGTACAGGCTGAACCTGAAGAAACAGCGATATCTTTCAACGCCATAATTAACGACTCACCTTCAACATAATTGAAGCTGATGTTGGTAATGCCTGGCACACGATGCGTGGCATCGCCATTTAAATACACTTGCTCAATATCTTTAATGCCGTCCCACAAACGTTGACGCAATACCGCAAAACGTTGATTTTCTTCGGCCATCTCTAATTTGGCTATGCGGAACGCTTCACCCATACCGACGATTTGGTGGGTAGGCAGAGTACCTGAACGCATTCCACGTTCATGGCCACCACCGTGAGTTTGCGCTTCCAAACGAATACGCGGCTTGCGACGCACGTACAATGCGCCAATGCCTTTTGGCCCGTAGATTTTGTGCGCAGAAAACGACATCAAATCCACTTTTAATGCTTGTAAATCGATGTCCACTTTCCCTGCAGCTTGCGCTGAGTCGACATGGAAGATAGTACCGTTGGCACGACACATTTCGCCAATCGCTGCAATGTCTTGCACTACACCGATTTCGTTATTGACCATCATCACACTGACAACCACTGTGTCTGGCCGCATCGCTGCTTGCAATTTTGCCAAATCAAGCAAACCGTTTGCTTCCACATCCAGGTAAGTTACTTCGTAACCTTCACGCTCTAACGCCCGCATGGTATCAAGCACAGCTTTGTGTTCTGTTCTCGCGGTGATGAGATGCTTGCCTTTTTTATGGTAGAACTCAGCGGCACCTTTAATTGCAAGGTTATTTGATTCTGTAGCCCCTGAAGTAAATACAATCTCACGTGGATCCGCATTTACTAAATCAGCAATTTGACTGCGAGCGACTTCAACCGCTTCTTCGGCTTGCCAGCCAAAGCGGTGTGAACGCGACGCGGGATTACCAAAATCACCGTCCATCGTCAGATATTGCATCATCTTTTCAGCAACCCGTGGGTCAACAGGAGTCGTGGCGGCATAATCTAAATAAATTGGTAGCTTCATGGTCTGCTCCGTCTGTTGCTTACAACTGGCAACTGACTTCAATTTCAGTTACAGGGTTCTTAATATGACGGCTGTCCTGCCGTTTTGCCACGCTTTGAATTTCATGCTGGCTGACTAACTCACCCAAAGTAATATGGGTCAAAAAGTCTTCTATTCGATGGCTTAAATCACTCCACAAACTGTGGGTCAAACATTTAGCACCGCCTTGGCAATCTGATTTGCCTTGGCAACGTGTTGCATCTACTGATTCATCAACAGCGCTAATCACTTCTGAAACTGATATCTTATTGGCTTCTTTGCCAAGTTGATAACCACCACCAGGACCGCGAACGCTGCTAACTAACCCTTGTTTACGTAGACGCGCAAACAATTGTTCAAGATAAGACAAAGAAATTTCCTGACGCACTGAAATATCTGCCAGTGGTACTGGACCTTCACTCGAATGCAAAGCGACATCGAGCATTGCCGTAACGGCATAACGGCCTTTAGAAGTAAGTCTCATCTCAGCTCCGAAGCTTGGGGTGTGGAATGGCGCAAATTGTACATTCCTGACTGATTTAGTCAAGTATTAATCCTACTAAAACACTCAGGTATTATTCCCCTAGTTGACCTGCCAAACTCAGTGCGACAAAACTATTTGCGGGGTAAAACGCCATTCTCACTTAAATTGTTGGGTCGAACTCGTCCAACTGCTTCTTACGCTGCTCTGCAGCTTGCCGCTCAGCTTCCCGAAATGCTTCGTCATCGATATCCATAGTAGGCACTTGCGAACAGACATTGCCTCCCAAGTCGTTCACGCTCTTGCAAAGCTCAGCAACCTTGCTATCCAACAAATGAATGTGGTCTAACATACGCCCAATTGCATTGGAAACCGGATCTGGATTATCACTGGCAACCGCATAAGCATCAAAGCCAAACTTTTTAGCTAAGTGCTGACGTTGTTCACTAACAGTCGAATCGGCTTTTGCCACAATCCGGCCTGGGATCCCGACAACCGTAGCCCCAGATGGTACGTCTTTAACCACCACCGCATTGGAACCTATCCGAGCATTTTCCCCAACATAAAGTGGGCCTAATACTTTTGCGCCAGCGCCAATCACGACATTATTGCCCAAAGTTGGATGGCGCTTTCCTGGATTCCAACTCGTGCCACCCAATGTCACGCCATGATACAGTGTGACGTCATCACCAATTTCTGCAGTTTCACCAATCACCACGCCCATGCCGTGATCAATAAAAAAACGTCGGCCGATTTTCGCACCTGGATGAATTTCAACACCTGTCAGCCAGCGCGCAATAGTACTCAAAAACCGTGCGAGCCATTTCCAACCTGCACACCATAACTTGTGGTTCATGCGATGCCACCAAATCGCATGTAAACCGGGATAGTTGGTTAAGACTTCAAAAAAACTACGGGCCGCGGGATCGCGGTCAAATACACTTTTTATGTCTTCTTTAATACCTGCAAACATCAGTTGGCTACCTTTTGGCGAGACAGATTATTTGTCGCTGTCGCTTTGTTTGTATTTGCGTTGAATTGACGTCAGTACGCCGCGCAATATATTTAGTTCAGCATCTTCTGGACGAGCACGGGTAAATAACCGTCTGAGCTTGGTCATCACAATGCCAGGGTGCTGCTGAATGATGAAACCTGTTTCATTAAGCGTTTGTTCCAAATGCACATAAAATTTGTCCATTTGCTCTGCACTTGGGTAAACCACATCTGACGCAGGCGTTGGCTGCTCTTGCTCCGCCAGCTCAGCCATACGAACTTCATAAGTCAATACCTGTACTGCCATCGCTAAATTTAAAGAACTGTATTCAGGATTGGCGGCAATACACAAGTGATGGTTACACAGCTGTAGTTCTTCATTGCTCAAGCCACTATTTTCTCGCCCAAAGATAATCGCCACTGGTTTATCTTTCGCTTCAATAACAGCTTTTTGCGCACAACTGCGCGGGTCAAGCATAGGCCAAGGCAAGGTTCGTGACCGCGCACTCGTGCCAACCACTAAGCCACAATCGGCAATCGCATCTTCTAAACGTTCGACAATACGAGCCTTCGCCAGAATATCACTTGCACCAGCCGCCAAAGCATATGCCTGACCATCAGGCTCTTCCTTTGGCGCGACCAACCACAGTTGACTAAGCCCCATGGTTTTCATCGCCCGAGCAACTGAACCAATATTCCCTGTATGGGTAGTACCAACCAAAATAATGCGGATTTGATCTAACATGCGATTGCAGTTCTAACTTTACTAAAAGGGACGATATTTTAGCATAAGGATTTCCGCCAGTATATTGAGAAGTCTGGCCATCTATTTACTTCACCCGCAAAAAATGCGGCGACTGAACCAGTAAGCATGTCATTTACCAGAAATGCCACTGCAATCACTCCCAAGCTTTGCTAAACTAGCGCCGTCTTCTAACCGCTAAGGATTGTCCGCATGAAAGCAACACCGTTATTTCTTGGAATTTCTACGTTAGTATTCAGCAGCTTATATCTATCCGCGTTTGCATCCACCACCGATGACAGCGCAGCATTAAAAGCAGCAATCGATCACCCTATCCGCAGCAGTGCAAACAAAGCGCGTGATGAACATCGCCATCCATTTGAAACTCTTAGCTTTTTTGAAGTTACCCCAAAAAGCACTGTCGTTGAAGTGTCGCCAGGCGGCGGCTGGTACAGCGAAATCCTCGCACCGTTATTACAACAACAAGGCCAGTATTACGCAGCGCATCAACCAGCCGATGCGAAATCTGAGTATGCGCAAAAAAGTTTAGCTGCATACAAGGCAAAATTAGCGGCAGACCCTGTCTATAGCAAAGTCATCATTACTGGCTTTGCTCCAACTACCGGTCACAAAATCGCCCCTGATGGATCTGCTGACGTGGTCGTCACTTTCCGTAATTTACACAATTGGTACATGCAAAAAGGCGATGAAAGTTTATTAAATGCCTACAAGAGTTTTTATGCCGCATTAAAACCTGGTGGCGTTTTGGGGGTGGTAGAACACCGTCTGCCAGAAAATAAATTAAGTAGCAAATGGCAAGAGTCTGGCTATATGCCGCAAAGTATCGCGGTGAAACTAGCAGAACAAGCTGGCTTCGTGCTTGAAGCAACCAGCGAAGTGAACGCCAATCCACGCGATACTGCAGATCATCCATCAGGCGTTTGGGCGTTACCGCCAACGTTAGCGAATAAAGAAACCGATAAAGCGAAATACTTGGCTATCGGTGAAAGCGACCGCATGACTTTAAAATTCCGTAAACCAAAAGCCCAATAATGGCGAACTAAGTGGAAACTGTGATGAAAGTTCTGGTAATTGGCGGCGGTGGCCGCGAGCATGCGCTGGCATGGAAAGCGGCACAATCGCCGAAAGTCACGCAAGTTTTTGTTGCGCCTGGTAACGCTGGCACGGCACTTGAAAGCAATCTGAAAAACGTTGATATCGCAGCAGATGATGTGGTTGCATTAACCGCATTTGCCCAAGCTGAAGGCATTGATCTTACAATTGTTGGACCTGAAGCGCCATTAGCAAAAGCTGTAGTTGATACATTCAGAAGTCATAATTTGGCTATTTTCGGCCCAACTCAAGCTGCAGCGCAGCTGGAAAGTTCAAAAGCATTTGCTAAGGATTTCCTCGCTCGCCACAAAATTCCGACTGCAAGCTACGGCACCTTTACCGACATCGAAGCAGCGAAAGCTTATGTCGCTAGCCAATCAATTCCTATCGTAATCAAAGCTGACGGTCTCGCTGCAGGCAAAGGGGTAATCATTGCCCAATCGCAAGCAGAAGCCTTTGCTACTATTGAAGATATGTTGTCGAGCAACAAATTCGGTAGTGCTGGCAGTCGCGTCGTCATTGAAGAGTTTTTGGTGGGTGAAGAAGCTTCGTTTATCGTGATGGTCGATGGCAAAACTGCATTGCCATTTGCATCATCACAGGACCATAAGGCGCGTGATGACGGTGACAAAGGACCAAACACTGGCGGCATGGGCGCTTATTCGCCTGCGCCAGTTGTAACACAGGAAGTCCACGATTGGGTGATGTCCCATGTGATTTACCCTACGGTAAATGGCATGGCTGCGGAAGGAACGGTTTATACTGGCTTTTTATACGCAGGTTTGATGGTTGCGCCAGATGGCACCGCCAAGGTGTTGGAATTCAACTGCCGCTTTGGCGATCCTGAAACTCAACCCATTATGATGCGTTTAAAATCGGACTTGGTCGAGTTATGTGAAGCTGCGGTTGCAGGCCGCTTGGCTGAAACTAGCATTGACTTTGACCCACGTGCAGCAGTTGGCGTGGTGTTGGCAGCCGGAGGTTACCCGGATGACTATCGTAAAGGCGATGTCATCACAGGTTTACCAAGCTCTGATAGTCGTGAAGCGAAAGTATTTCATGCAGGTACTCGCTTGCAAGGCGAGCAAGTGCTCACCCATGGCGGTCGAGTATTATGCGCAACAGCCCTTGGTGCAAACGTTACAGCAGCACAACAAGCCGCTTATACCCTTGCTGACCAAGTGCAGTGGGATGGCGTATTTTGCCGTCGTGACATTGGATATCGTGCAGTCGCGCGCGAACGCCAAAGTTAATAGTTGCGTTGATTAGCGATGAAAATGTCGCAAAATCATCCATAGTGAGCAGACAAAACGCCAGCAAAGCTGGCGTTTTTTTTCATATCGTTTCTAAGCTATTTGCGTATAACGCAACCTTTGCTAATTTAGTCGCAGATCCATATACATTACACTGCAGCACTTTATGCTGTCTGCTGTTGTTTTTCCCTATAAAAACAGGTCATTTATGCAGAAAAGTTTGATCAGTCTTGCTTTAGTTTCCAGCTTCGCAGCCCCGACATTACAGGCCGCCAATTGTGACAGTCAATTCACCTCAGTCTCACAAATTCAAGGGCAATCGTTACAAAGTCCTTTCGCGGGTAAAACACTGACCACACAAGGGGTTATTCAGGCGGTTATATATCCAGACTCGAAACAGCCTAAAGTACTGTTGGGCAGTTTAACTGCAGATGCCGACGTCGCAACAGCAGAAGCTATTTTGATCCCAGATCAGGAAATGGCCAGACTTGCTAAAGTCGGTCAACATTGGCAATTAACCGGCACTGTTCGTGAAATTGATGGTATGACGGCATTGACCAATCCATCGGCGAGCAAGCTGTGTGGCGAGCGAAGCATTCACACCGCAACCCCAGTGCAGTTGCCAATGCAAAAACTAGAGCAGTGGGAGCAATATGAAGGGATGTTATTAAGCTTCCCACAATCATTAGTGGTCAATGACAGTTATACCTTAGCGCGATTTGGCGAATTATTATTGGCCGACAAACGCTTAATGGTATCAACGGAAGTGAAAAAGCCTGGCGCAGAGGCTGCGACTTTCGAACAACAACAACAGCTTGGTGAAATCATTATTGATGATGGCAAACAAGCACAAAATGTTGAGCCAGTGCGCTTCCCTACAGGAGGTTTATCCGCCAGCAATGTGGTGAGAGTTGGTGATTCAGTGAATAATGTGACAGGCTATCTTCTCCACACAAAACAAGGTTATCGCTTAGTTGTCACGCAAGATCCGACCTTTGTTGCAAGCAATCCCCGTCCTAGCTCGCCAACGGAAAAAGCACCTGATGAACTGCGCGTCGCAAGCTTTAACGTGCTGAATTTCTTTACAGGTGATGGTTCAGCAAAAGCCTTCCCAACCAAACGCGGTGCAAGTAGCGAAGCTGAACTCAAACGACAACAAGCCAAAATGATCGCGGCATTAAGTGCCATGGATGCAGATGTAATTGGCTTGTTGGAAGTTGAAAATAATGGATTCACTGATGGAAGTGCCATTAGCACATTAGTTAAAGCGTTAAACCAAAAGCTCGGTGGCGAAGTCTATCGCGCAGTGTTACCCAGCGAACGTCCAGGCGGTGATGACATTATGGTAGCGATGATTTACCGCACTGCTGATGTTGCCGAAGCAGGAAAAGCCGCAGTGATCACGAAAGCCCCATTTGACCGCGGTAGCCGCCCACCATTGGCGCAGAGCTTTTTACATAAAGCTTCCGGTAAAACTGTCACCATCAGTATCAACCACTTTAAATCCAAAGGCAGCTGTCCAAAACAAACAACTGTCGATTCAGATATGAAAGATGGCCAAGGTTGTTGGACGCCAACGCGCGTTGCCGCAGCCAAAGCACTGACCGCATGGTTAAATACCAATCCAACCGGCACCGCCAGCGATTATCGACTGATCATGGGTGATTTAAACGCCTATCGGATGGAGTTGCCACTGCAACAATTGGAACAAGATGGTTGGAAACATCTGGCCAAAGCAGATGAAGTGCATACTTCCTATGTATTTAAAGGTCGTTCTGGCAGTTTAGACCACGCTCTTGCCAGCCCAGCGCTGCACCAACAACTTAAGCAATTCTCACACTGGCATATCAACGCTGATGAGCCGGAAGTGCTGGATTACAATATGGAACATAAAAGTAAGACTCAGGTCGAGGCGTGGTACCAACCAACACCATATCGCTCGTCTGACCATGATCCGCTTTACATGGACTTTAAATTCTAAACCCCTAGGTTTGTTGCAGCTGCCTGCGCAGCTGCAACATGATAGATGTTCAAAAGGAAGCGATTTTTTGTTAGTTGTAGTTAGGCAAGCGCCTGCATGCTGCGCACAATCATCGCAATAGCCGCACCAATCGCGATAGTCCATACCGTTGAACGCAACAGCGCCTTATCCATCAGATAAAACAAAATAAATAGTATTCGCGCCGCCACAAACACCCATGCCAAGGTTTGTTGCGTTGGATCTGCTAAATTTGCGGCGATTGATGCAACAAACGCCGCTAAATAGACCTGTAATGCTTCAAAACTGTTGTAATGCGCTGCATTAGCGCGAGCTCCTAAACCTGCAAGCTTGGCTTGTTGCACTCGCGGTAAATGGTTATCGTATCCGCCCATTTCTTGCATTGCTTTGGCAACAGGAATGCGTGCCAAATAAGGCAGTAATACCGTAATGAGTAACACAATAATTAATGCTGACATCAGATTTATTCCTTCTCACAAACAAACGCTAATTGTGTATTAGTTAGGTTAAATTTGAAACGGCTGACCACGCCATCACAGTATTTGCTCAAATCAAGCCAAGACTGCCATTGCCCGCTCTGCCAAGCCAATAATTGCTGCTTGCTACTAACAATTAACTGGCCTTGTGGGGTAAAAGCCAAGTCTTTGCCATTTTCTGGTAATAAGGCCAACATATCTGCTTGCGCTTGGCCTGCACGATATCGCCACAAATGTAGCGGTGCTTCTGCATCAGCGCCTTTGGCTGGCGCAGTAAAATAGAACAAATTTTCTGCTTTGTCGTAAACAAAAGAGCGTCCAGGGTTTGACAGCAGTTCAGTAATTTTCCCTGAGTTGTCCCGATACACCGCTCGATTGGGTTGACTACCATTTTCAAGTAAAAACAACATCAGATCATTAGCCGAGCCCCACGCGTGATAACCCACACCAAGCACCTCAGGCAACAACACTTTTTCTTTGGTTTGGGAAATTTCCCACAATCGCTGAGCTCCATCCGCTTCAACTCGAATCACCGAATAACCATCACCATAGGCCGTTGCTGAAAACTCGCCAAAAGGTGTAACCCGCAAAGGTTTGGTTGTTTGTTGCGCGCTACCGAAGTCGAGATAATGAATATCGGTCGCCAGCGCTTCCTTGCCAGTTTGCTCGGTGAATAATAAAAACTTGCCATCAGCACTAAACTCGGGCTGACTCAGATAATGATTGCGCTGGATTGCACCTATTGGGTTAAAAGCGACAGGGAATACTGCTGCTGTATCTGCTTGCAAATCGCCATATTGAATAACATAACTACTAGCACTTACAGACTGCGCAATAAAAACACTAGTGAGAACAAATACTTTCATAAAGATCCCGTGAATTAATTCCAAGTGAAGTCCAGTGTCACTTGCCTCAACCCCACTTTATCCTTAAGGTAGAGACAGAGCAATTGCTAAGGCTGAAGTTGTATGTCCCATAAAAATCCAATTATTGCCGTTACCGGCTCCTCAGGCGCCGGAACCACCACAACGACGAATGCTTTTTCCCATATATTCAGAAGCTTGGATATTGACGCCGCTTTTGTTGAGGGCGATTGTTTTCATAGATTCAGTCGACCAGAAATGGATGTCGCCGTACGTAAAGCGAAAGAGCAAGGCAAACACATCAGTTATTTTGGCGCCGAAGCCAATGATTTTGGCGCGCTAGAATCTAGTTTCGCTAGCTATGCCGAGACAGGCATTGCAAAAGTGCGACGTTATTTACATACCTTCGACGAAGCCGTCCCTTACAACCAGCTGCCAGGTACCTTTACGCCTTGGCAAGATTTACGCGCGGATACCGATTTATTGTTTTACGAAGGCCTACATGGCGGTGTGGTCACCGAGCAGCATAATGTCGCACGTCACGTCGATTTATTAATTGGCATGGTACCCATCGTGAACTTGGAGTGGATCCAAAAGATCTTCCGCGACACCTCAGAGCGCGGTCACTCGCGAGAAGCGGTAATGTCGAGCATAGTACGTAGCATGGACGACTACATTAACCACATCACACCGCAATTTTCTCGAACCCATATCAACTTCCAACGAGTTCCAACAGTCGATACTTCAAACCCGTTTAGCGCCAAAGATATTCCATCATTGGATGAGAGCTTTGTGGTGATCCGCTTTCGCGGCATCAAACACGTTGATTTTCCATATTATTTGCAGATGATAAACGGCTCTTTTATGTCGCGAGTAAATACCCTGGTAGTGCCTGGCGGTAAAATGGGTCTGGCGATGGAGTTAATCCTCACCCCGCTGATTGAAGATCTAATGCTAAAGCGTCGGCAAGCTCGAGGACAAACGAGCTGGTTGGAATAAATAGTTTCACAGGTAAAACGGTGAGGCAGGTGAGCTCGCGAACAAAAACGGCATAGTTGATTTATTATCAGCTATGCCGGTGTGAGTTTTCTAAATGAAGACAATGCGCGTGTTTTTACTGGATAGTAGCCAAGCTTTATTGATGCAGCCAAACTATCACTGAGTTATCAGAACCTGAGTTGTTAGGCTAAATCAGGCAAATTCCGACCGTAGAAAATCTCGCGCATTTCACGTTTTACTTTTTTACTAATCAACTGTTGTTCTGCTGAGGAAATCTCGCCACCACCGAACAAATAGTTATTCAGATCAAATTCTTTTAGCATCATCTTGGTGTGAAACAAGTTTTCTTGATAGACGTTCACATCAATCATTTGGAAAGCTTGCTTAGTCGCATCATCCATAAAGTTCTGAATCGAATGGATCGGATGGTCGATGTAGTGCTTAACGCCACTGACATCACGGGTAAATCCGCGCACCCGATAATCGATGGTCACAATATCGGATTCAAAACTATGGATCAGGAAATTCAACGCTTTTAACGGTGAAATCACTCCACAAGTTGATACTTCAATATCTGCACGGAAAGTACAGATGCCATCATGCGGATGATGTTCTGGATAAGTGTGCACACAAATATGACTTTTATCGAGATGCGCCACAACCGTCTCAGGCGTGGGATCTTGACCTTCGATCGGCTCTTCACAAACTAAAATGGTGACACTTGCCCCTTGCGGGTCATAATCCTGTCGCGCAATATTCAAAATATTGGCGCCAATAATATCAACCACTTCGCTTAAGATATCGGTGAGACGGTCAGCATTATATTGCTCGTCGATATACGAGATATACTCTTGCCGCTGCTGTTCCGTTGGCGCGTAACAAATGTCATAAATACTAAAACTTAAGCTTTTGGTTAAATTGTTAAAGCCATGCAGCTTCAATTTTTCAAAAGGTTTGACCACACTTACCCCTTATTCTTCGGTAGTAATTGACACCGAAGTATAGTGCACACTACAAAAATTAGCCGTTTGGCTGTAACTCAGATTGCAAGATGGCAAACGAATGGGTAACTTCCATCGCTTGTTGCAACATAATTGAAACTGAACAATATTTCTCTGCGGATAGATTCACCGCACGTTCTACATGCTTTTCGCTAACGGCAAACCCAGTCACTTCAAAGTGCAAGTGAATTTTCTTAAACACTCGCGGTACTGTGTCAACTCGCTCACCGGAAAGTACCACACGACAGGCGGTAACTTGTTGCTTGGCCTTTTGCAAAATACTCACCACATCCACAGAAGAGCATGCCCCTGCAGACATCAGTAACATTTCCATTGGTGTTGGTGCTACGCCATCATCTTTATTAGAATCGAATATAACCGCATGGCCACTGCCAGAACGACCGATAAAACTGCTGTCCCCTGCCCAAGCGACGGTTGCTTGTAATTGATTATCACCAGCCATGACATTGTCCTGTTTGCTAAAAATAGTATTTTATAAAAAAAACGAAGAAAACCGCCAGTCACCTCGCAGTTTTCTGTTGTTTATTGATGAGGCTGCCGACTTAGTCCATCAGATTGGCGATGGCGTTATCGAATAAATTCTTAATAAGCAACGCAACTTCGTTTATCAGCTCCACTTGCTCTAAAGTAGCAGGCCGATTGAGTACCGACGCCAGAACTTCTTGAAAGTCATACATTATACCGTCGACTTCCCGAATTATCTGACTACGATGAATAGTCTCAAGCTCGGTATGTTGGGTGCACAGCGAAATGATCTGCTCGGCGACCTGCTCTTCAATAATCACGCCCAAGGTCTTTTGATGACTGGTCGCGGTTCCTGCTTGTTCAAACAGCATCAGATGTTCAGTTAAGAACTGGATCAGATGCTCATAGCCTGGTTTATCAGTAACCATATCCCACCGAAGTTAAGTCTGTAGCCACAAATCTGCCACAGGATAAGGGAAAGCGTAAAGCACTGTGATCAAAAATATATCGGCTTACCGAATTACGCAAGGGACAGCAGCAATCAACCGCTGTCCCTTTTGCTTAGTTTTACGTGAAATCAAACACTAAAGTGTAAACCTGGCGACAACTGAGCAGGCATTTCCAACCGAGTTAACTCAACTGAAGCAACCGGATATGCACAATAATCGGCCGCGTAATAAGCGCTCGCACGATGATTGCCACTGCCACCGATCCCGCCAAATGGCGCAGCCGAACTGGCACCAGTAATTGGGCGATTCCAATTAACAATGCCTGCACGAATACGACGTAAAAACTTTTGATATAACTCGGCGTTATCGGACAATAAACCTGCCGATAGGCCGAAGTTGGTGTTATTCGCTGCCACTAAAGCCTGATCAAAATCATCAAAACGGAATACTTTTAACAGCGGCCCAAAATGCTCCTCGTCTGGCAACTCACTCGCATTGGTGCAATCAAGAATACCAGGTGACACAATACCGGTATCTTCAACTAACAACTGCATCGTAACTAACGGTTTTGCGCCCAGCTCAATTAACTGCTGTTGGACCGCCAACATGCCTTTTGCCACTTGGTTGGATATCATCGATCCCATAAATGGCTGCTGCTCAGCATCATAAAGACCGACTTGTAGCTGCGAAGTCACTGTAATTAAACGGGCTAAAATGGCATCGCCTTCGCTATTGGCTGGTAAATATAAACGACGAGCACACGTACACCGCTGACCCGAGGAAATAAACGCCGATTGAATGATGTCATGTACCGCAGCATCAATATCACTCACTTCAGTCACTAATAGCGGATTATTCCCGCCCATTTCCAGCGCCAAAATTTTATCTGGACGACCAGCAAATTGCTGATGTAAAAAATGACCTGTACGTGAGCTGCCGGTAAAAAACAAACCATCTAGCTCAGCGTGAGCCGCCACCGCTTTTCCAGTCGCCACTTCGCCTTGCACTAAATTTAATACGCCAGCAGGCAATCCTGCAGCTTGCCAAAGTTTCACCGTCGCTTCGGCAACCATTGGCGTCATTTCGCTTGGTTTAAACACCACAGTATTCCCGGCCAGTAAAGCAGGGATGATGTGACCGTTTGGCAAATGCCCCGGAAAATTATAAGGGCCAAATACCGCAACCACGCCATGTGGACGATGACGAAGAATGCCAACGCCTTGTGGCATTGGACTTTCTTTCACCCCGGTACGCTCATGATAAGCGCGAATAGAAATATCGACTTTGCCAATCATCGCGGCAACTTCTGTACGAGTTTCCCACAAAGGCTTGCCTGTCTCGCGAGCGATGGTCAGAGCCAATGCTTCTTTGTGCGTGGTTAACTGTTGGCCAAAAGCTTGAACTATTGCCGCTCTTGCATCAAAAGATAAATCGGCCCAATCCGCAAATGCGCGTCGTGCCGCCAGAAATGCGCTATCAACTTGCGCTGCGGTTGCGCTAAGTCCTTCCCAAATTACTTGGTTTTTCGCTGGGTCGAGAGAGCGCATCGCAGAGCCTTCCCCCGCATGCCACTGGCCGTCGATAAAATGGATCTGTGCAGTCATGGTCATGTTCCTGTTACATTCTGGCTAAGCGCACCCAATCACCATCAGTCACTTGCAGTGCTTTGGCAAAATCAGGCGATAAATTGACTTCTTCCGCAGTTTCTGACACATGTAGATGTGTCCAGCTGGCACGGAAATTCTCGCGATTGGTATTACAGACTAAATAGGCTTGACCACCAGATACATCCGCAATACGCACTTGCAATCGACGGCTATTTCGCGCTGTACGAATGTGCTCCAGCTTGGCTTCAACAGTCGGACCCGCATCAAAAATATCGACATAACCAGTCGTAGAAAAACCTTCCGACTGCAATAACGCTAGCGCCGGACGGGTTTTCTCATGAACTTTGCCAATAACAGCTTGGGCTTCTTTACTTAGCAAACTGACATAAATAGGGTATTTCGGCATTAATTCAGCAATAAAGACTTTTTGACCGATCCCAGTTAAATAGTCCGCTGTTGGAAAATCGACGGAAAAGAAATGCTCTTCCAGCCAACGCCAAAATGGTGAATCACCTTTGGCATCGGAGACTCCTCGCATTTCAGCAATGACCAGATCAGAAAAACGCTCCCGAAATTCCGCCATAAACAAAAAACGGAACCGCGATAACATCCGGCCATTGTTTTTCTCGCGGCGATGCTCACGTAAAAACAAAGTACAGAGCTCAGTTGCGCCAGTATAGTCATTACAAAGCGTTAGAATATCGACGGTATTGTAGACACCCAAGGCTCTCGACGTATGCACAACTTTACCTAGATGATAGTTGTAAAAGGCATCTTCTAAACCAACCGCTGCTTCTATGGCACTAGTACCACAAATAGCACCAGTTTCGGTATCTTCTAAAACAAACAGGTAACCTTCGTCACCTGGTTTTTGCACCGACTTCTGAAACGAATGTTCCGATCGGTTAATTTTTCGCTGCAGCAATTCATCATTGACCGGTAACGAGGTAAACCCATGCCCGGACTCAACTGCCATTTCATATAGGGCAGGAAAATCAGCTGCGCGGATTGGGCGAATCACCATCATAATCGCTTACTCCTGGTTGTGCGGGGGCTTCAGTCCCGCAGTTTTTTTGCTTTAAATGACCAGACTTATTATTGTTTTTTGCAGTCCAGGCCATGCTTCGGTTTTTATCCATATTTATTGAAACTGCATGGAAGCTGTTTGCTTAAGCTTTCTCACAGTTTCAAAGATTCTGGGTATCTAGCTAACCAGTCAGCCCGACGTGGCTAGCAAAATTAATACATTCGTTATTGAGCGGTGGCGATTGTCGCAACTGCTTTTTCAAACAACTGCATGCCCGCAATAATATCGGCATCAGGAATAACCAGACTTGGGGCAAAACGCACCACATCATAACCAGCCATCAGCACTAACAATCCAGCATCCACCGCGGCGACCATAAAGTCACGCGCCCGCCCTTTATAACTGTCATTTAAGGCAGCACCTAACAACATCCCTTGGCCACGGATTGCACTAAACACTTGGTACTTCGTGTTGATCCGTTCAAGTTCTTGGCGGAACAATTGTTCTTTATGAGTGACCGCAGCTAACACTTCTGGCTGATTGATAGTATCCAACGCGGCCTCAGCAACAGCACAAGCCAGCGGGTTTCCGCCGTAGGTCGAGCCATGGGTGCCAACCTTTAAATGCGCTGCAATCGCTGTAGTGGTTAACATAGCACCGATTGGGAAACCACCGCCTAAAGATTTCGCGCTGGTGAGGATATCTGGGACAACATCGTAGTGCATATATGCGTATAACTTACCGCTACGACCGACGCCGGTTTGTACTTCGTCAAAAATTAGCAATGCATTGTGCGCGTCACATAATTCACGGACGCCTTTAATAAATTCCGCAGTGGCTGGAATAATACCGCCTTCCCCTTGGATAGGCTCCATTATGACAGCGCAAGTATTGTCAGAAATGAGCGCTTTCAGACTGTCCAAATTATTGTATTCGGCATGATAAACCGCGCCTGGTTTTGGACCGAAACCATCAGAATAAGCCGCTTGCCCGCCGACGGTTACTGTAAAGAAAGTACGACCATGAAAACTTTTGCCAAAAGAAATAATGTCTTGCTTGTCTGGACCAAATTTATCAAGAGCCCAGCGCCGAGCGAGTTTTAACGCACCTTCATTCGCTTCAGCGCCAGAGTTAGCAAAGTAGACCTTCTCCGCAAAAGTTGCGTCGACTAATTTCTTCGCCAAGCGTAAAGCTGGCTCATTGGTCATAACATTACTTAAATGCCAAAGTTTGTGGGCTTGCTCTGTCAGCGCAGTCACTAATGCCGGATGGCAATGACCAAGACAGTTCACTGCGATACCACCTGCAAAATCGATGTATTCCCTGTCTTGTTGATCCCATAAGCGAGAGCCAAGTCCGCGAACGGGGATCACTGCAGAAGGCGCATAATTGGGCACCATCACTTCATCAAATAATGCACGGGTGACCTTAAATGCTTCTGACATATTTATTCTCCTCAATTCGCTTAATTTATCGCTTTGGTTCTGCCGCATGATGGCTTCAGCACGGTAGTTTTTTTGTGCAACTTGTCCGCATTATTACAGATAAAAAATCGAAAGTCTTGAACGAAAATTAAGAAAACCCGCGAGAATCAAGGGCTACAGATAGATTTGCAGATAGATTGAATAAGTAAGCAAATAAACATTCCACCGAAAAAATCAGCGCAAAGCCACAAGGCAATAGGCTTGTAGCTAATTTAATCAGGGCAATAGCAAGTGAATGAATATGGCAAAAAAAAATGCATAAAATTCGATAGGAAACAGTGAAATTCCCAAAATCACTCTAAATCAAGACGATCCAATGCGGTATTTTGCAATATATGCAAGTAATCCGGACGTAATTGTACAGCTTGTCGCCATGCCATATCTTCAGCGTCATTTAGCAATTTTTGACTGCGCAGGATTTTCGCTTGTACATAATATTCCGCTTGTGCGATTAATCTGGTGAGGTCGGTTGCTCCACTGTACCCTACTCCTTCAGCTCGCTGATCCATAACTAAACGTAATGGGATCCGCTTCAGTGGCCACTGCGCGACCAAATCAGCGCTGATGATACTTGCAAACTCTTGGAAACAACTGATTAAGAAGCTACCATCAGCGTCCAACCCATCAAGCGCGTCAGTTAACTGAGTATCCCGAGCATCTCTTGCCTTCAATAATTCTGCTTGCTTAATTTGCGCATAAGTTCGTAAGTAGTTTCGGGTAACCACATAATAACCAAGCGAATTAAACAAACCTGCACAATAAGCGACAAATTGGTTGTCACCTGTCTCTTCAGCAAGTCGTTGCGCCGCAACCGCGACAGAAACACTGTATTGCCACATATTGGTTTTAAACGACGTAAACGGGTCGGTTGCATGCGGCACACATCGGCGGAGTGCTAACAACGGCAAAATTTGTTTAAGACTTTCAATACCAAGCAAGCCTAATGCCGGTTTTATTTCTTTTATAAAGTTACCAGAGGGCGTTTTATTTCGGTATTTAGGCTGATTAACTAGCTTTAAAAGATCTTCTTTTAACCAATCAAGCTTGTTGATGAGATTTTCCAATTGCGACAGCGTCACCGCTCGGGCGCACAATGCATCCAGCACTTCTGGAAATCCTTGGGCTAAATTAAACACTGTATTGTTAACAGCATCAAAGTTACCTAGACGGATAAAAAGCTCTTCAGCGACCTGATCCAGTAAATGCGCTTTGGTAAATTCGACAAATTGCATTCGTGCAATTTGATCGGCTTGTCGATTTTGCCGGGCTTGCTGTTCAATTTCGAGGAGAGTCCGATCTTCTGGGCGACGCTGCAAAGTCACGCTGTTGTGTTGCGCATTCTTAGAACGGTTTTTCATACCGTAGCGTTTCTGCTGCGGATTTATTTCAAGCAGTACATCTAAAAAACGCTCTTGCAAAACGCCAACAATCCCAGACATGTAACCAAAAACCCTTAAATTTAAATAGATCCGCAGTTTGCGGGCAGAATACTATTGCTGTCAATCCGCAGTCATTGAACAAACAGGGATTTGCAGGAAATTAGCCAATAATTGATGCCCTTGTTCAGTCAAAATTGCTTCGGGGTGGAATTGAACACCATGAATGGCTAGGGTTCGATGCGCGATGCCCATGATTTCGTCCACAGAGCCATCATCATTTTGAGTCCAAGCCGTCATGATGAAATCATCCGGTAAACTGGCTTTCGCAACCACCAGAGAGTGATAACGAGTCACACTTAACGGATTTTTAAGTCCAAAGAAAAGCGATTGATTGTTGTGTCGAACCCATGAGTTTTTACCATGCACTACTTGCCGAGCGCGCACAATATCAGCACCAAACACTTGCGCAATTGCTTGATGCCCCAAACAAACACCAAGAATTGGAATTTTTCCAGCAAAATGAGCAATTGCCTGCATCGAAATGCCGGCTTCATTAGGACTACAAGGGCCAGGGGAAATAACCAAACGACTTGGGTTTAGCGCGATGATGTCAGAAAGCTGCAACTCATCATTACGACGAACCACTGTCTCAAAACCCAGTTCAGCAAAGTACTGCACCAGATTCCAAGTAAAAGAATCGTAATTATCAATCATAAGTAGCATGCTGTTATTCTCTCATTTTTTTACTATAAGTATCAACAAAGCAATGTAAAAGTGACAACGATTGTATAGATACGATGCGCATCCATATCTGCACATGGTTTGTATTTCCTCGTTTGCTGGTAACAACCGAGTGCAAGTCTCTAGCATGAGCTTTGTTAAGGCATTTGCCTTGGACAGCTCAGCAATACGATTGACCATATGTTAAATTTGACAATAAAAAAACAGCTGATTGAGTATTAATATCGATTGAGTTAAGCATTGTGCGATAAAGCACGAATCGCAGGAGCGGATTTGGACAGCGGAAGCTGGGAGGATGGCTATTTTGCATGACGTAAAATGCAAAAAAGCCCACGCCTTCGAGTGTAATGCCCCTTTAAAGGC
>JAYSCP010000007.1:131297-155124 GCA_041914845.1 Alteromonadaceae bacterium | reverse complement strand
CCAGAGGATCGGTCAACCGATCAGCTAAGAAAGTTGCTTAACTGATCGGTGTTAGGCTTTCGCCGGCTCTTTAAAAATCATTTGCTTTATGCAGCTTGTTCAGCCACTTTGGCTTTATCAGATTCTAACAACGATTTATCTGCCATCAGATCTGCCGGATCGAAATCATCAACATTGATAGTTTTCAATCTGCCTTCTTCGGCGACACGCAACTTATCCGCTTCCGCTGGTGTTAACACGCCTAAGCTTAAGCCTAAGTCTGCAACTTCATTTAAGCGATAGAACGGTAAGCGTTTATTTGCTGCATGCATCACTTTATCGAACAATGGCTCGGCCGCTAAAATGTCTGCAAACGCCTTTTCTAACTGACCTAACAAATTGTTTGGTTCTTGGGTCAGGTATAAGTGAGTCCCTAAACGAGTGCGGGCTTCACATGGTGTTTGCATGATGCGTGCGACTTGATGATCGGTTTTATCTGATGGACGACGTAACGTGCGACCCCACGGGAACACGACGCGTTTCATCACAACACCAACAACACGGCTAGGGAAGTTATCAAATAACTCGTCTAGTGCCGTTTGCGCGCGCGCAAGGTTGTCTTCACAACCCCATTGCACCAGCGGTAAGTCTTGTGCTGGACGACCATCATCGTTGTAACGCTTCAGGATCGTCGAGGTGATGTACAGCATCGATAAAATGTCACCCAACCGTGCAGAAATGCGTTCGCGGCGTTTTAAATCACCGCCCATGGTTGCCATGGCGATATCTGACATCAAAGCAAGTGATGCACTAAAACGGTTCATTTGTTTGTAATAACGAGCAGTTTCATCATTCACTGGCGCTGCGCTAAACGCAGAGTTAGTCAATGATAACCAGAACGTACGGAAGAAGTTACTGATGCTAAAACCAATATGTCCGAACAAGGCGCGGTCAAATGCGGTTACTGCGGCGCGCTCATCATCTAATTGTGCAGCTTGTAGTTCAGCAAGAACAAATGGATGACAACGGATAGCACCTTGGCCATAAATAATCATGTTACGCGTCAGGATGTTCGCACCTTCAACGGTAATTGCCACTGGTGCACCTTGGTAACCACGAGCCAAGTAGTTGTTAGGGCCCATACAAATACCTTTACCGCCGTGCACGTCCATCGCATCAATGATGGCTTGACGCATACGTTCAGTCATATGGTATTTAGTAATTGCCGAAATTACTGATGGTTTCTCGCCAAGGTCGATTGAACCGACTGACATTGTCGTTGACGCGTCTGCCATATAGGCATAACCACCCACACGCGCCATAACTTCTTCAACGCCTTCCATTTTACCGATTGGTAATTTGAATTGACGACGAATACGAGCATAAGCACCTGTGGCTAAAGCAACAGATTTGATACCGCCGGTACTGTTTGATGGCAGAGTGATAGCGCGACCAACCGATAAACATTCAACCAACATACGCCAGCCTTGGCCTGCCATGGCTGGACCACCGATGATGAAATCTAGCGGTACGAATACGCCTTCACCTTGGGTAGGACCGTTTTGGAATGGCACGTTGAGCGGGAAATGACGACGGCCAATTTTCACGCCATCAGTGTCCGTTGGAATTAACGCACAAGTTATCCCTAAATCGACTTTGTCACCTAACAACCCTTCAGGATCTTGCAGTTTGAAGGCAAGGCCCAATACGGTCGCAATTGGCGCTAAAGTGATATAGCGTTTATTCCAAGTTAAACGCATACCAACGATTTCTTCGCCTTGCCAGATGCCTTTGCAAACAATACCGAAGTCTGGGATTGCGCCTGCATCAGAACCAGCTTCTGGACTAGTCAGAGCAAAACATGGCACTTCTAGGCCTTTTGCTAATCGTGGTAAATAATGTTCTTGCTGTTCTTTTGTGCCGTAATGTTGCAACAATTCGCCAGGGCCTAAAGAGTTAGGGACACCAACGATTGAACTTAAAACCATACTTTTACTGGTTAATTTCTGCAGTACGCATGACTGAGCGTAAGCCGAAAACTCTAAACCACCGAATTTCTTTTTAATGATCATGGCGAAGAAGCCTTGATCTTTTAAATAGGCATAGACTTCAGGAGACAGATCGGCGCGATCGTGCGTTGTGTGCCAGTCGTCAACCATGCGTAAAACTGTTTCTACCGGGCCGTCTAAGAAGGCTTGTTCTTCAGCACTTAACCGCGGTTTTGGAAAGTTGTGCAATTTATGCCAATCTGGGTTACCACGGAATAAATCACCTTCCCACCAAGTCGTGCCTGCATCAATCGCTTCTTTTTCCGTCGTTGACATCTCAGGCATAATGGTGCGATACAGTTTCAATAATGGCTTGGTGATATATTGTTGACGAATGCTTGCGATGTTCAGTGGTAATGCAACCACGGCAAAAATTATCCAACTAATAACACCAAAGCTGCCTTGCCAACTGCCAGCCAGTAAAATCACAGCGATTGCTGCGGTAAACAGAGTTAAACTAGCGCGGTGATACGCTAGAACACCAATTGCGACAAGCAAAAGGGCCACGAATAATAAAGTTTCCATCTATGTCTCCTGATAAGAGGTCTGACCACTAACCTCTATAGGGTAAAGTGGTTAAGGTGAAGATGCAAGTCATTCCAATCTAGTGTAGTTGATTCTCTGTCAATTTTTGTTTAATGCACCGAGACAACCTGATGCCTATAACGCCTAATTCGATTTAGTCGCAATTGGTTATGAGTCAGTACGTAAAGTTTTATGACTCAGACTTGTCGTGGCAAAGGCATGACTGGTAAGGTGTCTATCTCCAATGTTTAAATATATTTACTGACCTATGTGCGAATTGTTAGGGATGTCGGCTAATGTACCGACCGATATTTGTTTTAGTTTTAAAGGTTTAAAAGAGCGGGGTGGCAACACAGGCCCTCACAAGGATGGTTGGGGGATCGCTTTTTATCAGGGAAAAGGAGTAACTACTTTCAAGGATGCACAGCCTAGTCATTGCTCAAAAGTCGCTGATTTAGTCAGTGATTATCCGATAAAAAGCAATTCGGTGGTTGCGCATGTGCGACAGGCTAATCGCGGAAGAGTGGCCCTTGAAAATACCCATCCATTTACGCGAGAGTTGTGGGGGCGTTATTGGACTTACGCGCACAATGGTCAATTAAAAGATTATCGACAACTTCCTTTTTGTCGTTTTGTCCCAGTAGGGACTACGGATAGCGAGCAGGCCTTTTGTTATATTCTCTCGGAGCTAGCAAAAAAATACCCGGATGGACCGCGTAGTCGGCCGATGATGTTCAAATTTATCAAAAAATTATGTGACGGTTTGCGTAAACAAGGGGTGTTCAACTTGCTGCTTAGTGACGGAGACTATTTGTTTTGTTATTGCAGTACTCGTTTGCATTACATCACGCGTCGAGCGCCCTTTGGCCAAGCGCGGTTATCCGATGTGGATGTAGATATTGATTTTGCTAAAGAAACCACACCAAATGATGTGGTGACCGTGATAGCAACTTTGCCTCTTACTAATAACGAGAATTGGCAAGCGATGGGGATTGGCGAAGCAAGATTGTTTAAGGCTGGCGAATGCATCAGTCAGTTTTAACTGATGCACGCTAAATTATTGGATAATCTATTTGATGCTTGCGAGCTGAACATCGAATTGTTCAACGTTATCTTCAGCTTGCCAAAGCCTAACCAACATGTAATTTAGCTCTGGCGCGACCCAAGCGTAAACCTGTTTGTCCGGACTTTGTCCATAACGTTCAATCCGAAGTGCTTTCACTTTGCCAAACGGCAGTGATAGTATTTCTTCGGTGGTTACCTTGTATTTGTATTCTCTAGGGTTGCCATCACGATTAAGTACTTGGTAAACAAAATCAGTTTTACCAGCTTGTAAATCTAAGACGATTTGGCTGTGGTAACTGAGTGAATCCAACCAATCATCGTTCCACTCAATTTTTTGTAATTTCTGTTTTTTACCAACTTTTAATGTTTTTTGCTGGCGATCGAGGTTGAGTTCATAATGCCGATTTGGCCCTGAACCAGAGCGTTTCATCAAATAATGGTTTGAGCGAATTTGACCGTTTTCGACGGTAAACAAACTGCGTTCTTCTCGTTCATCATCAAAGATCAGCCAATTGATATCGCTGTGATAACCGAGTTCAAAACCGTTTTCAGTTTGCCTTAAATATCGTTCGGCATTCCCGTGTTTTTCGCCTGAGCGAAACACTTCGTAGACAGCATTAAAAGGCTGTAGAGTCGGGGCTGTGACTTGCTGAACTGCTGGCGTAGCTTCGGTAGTTATTGGTGCTGTCGACTGGGCAAAACTTAGCGGAGAAACGAGGCAGAAAAATGACGCCGCTAGGCGCCATTGTTTATTCTTGATGATCATCATCAGCATATCCATGTTTAGAAAGAACCTGTCCATCTAACAATGCCTGATCGCTGCGTTGTTGTAAACGGTTCTGACAAAACCAACGGATAACTAACGGATAAATTCGATGTTCTTGCTCATGAACGCGTGCGGCAACGGATTCGGCATCATCATCAGGAAAGATCGGTACCTTTGCTTGCAAAATCACCGGTCCACCATCGAGTTCTGCGGTGACAAAATGCACACTACAGCCATGCTCGACATCACCCGCATCTATGGCGCGTTGATGGGTGTTTAATCCTTGGTATTTCGGCAACAGCGAAGGATGGATATTCAACAACCGACCTTGATAATGTTCGACAAAGTTCGGCGTCAAAATCCGCATAAACCCAGCTAAAACTACCAAGTCCGGTTGATGTTCATCAATGGCTGCCGTGAGCGCTGTGTCATAGCTTTGTCGATCCGCATAGGCTTTATGGTCAAGCACTGTGGTGGCAATGCCAGCACGGCGAGCACGTTCCAAGCCATAAACATTGGCTTTGTTTGAAACAACGGCGCTTACGCGACCGGCAATAAAGCCGGACGCGACCGCATCAAGAATGGCTTGCAGGTTAGACCCACTACCAGAAATCAAGACAACAATTGATTTCATAAATTTTAAGCGTTCACACCAGGAATGATGACCTGAGCTTCGCCATCGGCAGCAGCTTGGATTTCACCTAAGTGCCAAGCAGTTTCACCCGCTTGGTTCAGGAAATCTAAGGCTGGTTGCAGATTTTCAGCACTGACTACAACAATCATGCCCACGCCACAGTTAAAGGTGCGGTACATTTCGTGACGAGTCACGTTGCCTTGTTGTTGTAACCAGTCGAAAACTGCTGGCCATTGGTAGCTTTGTTCATTACACACGGCTTTGGTATTCGCAGGCAAAACGCGAGGAATGTTTTCCCAGAAACCGCCGCCGGTGATGTGGCATAACGCATGCACTGGCACAGTTTTGATTAACGACAGCAAGTTTTTCACATAAATGCGAGTTGGTGCCATTAAATGATCTGCCAATGGTTTTCCTGCGAGCAGAGTATCTGTTGCTTGACCGCTGACTTCAATAATCTTCCGGATTAGTGAGAAACCGTTAGAATGTGGGCCTGATGACGCAAGTGCGATGATTTGGTCACCTGCTTTTACTTTGCTGCCATCAATGATGTCTGCTTTTTCCACAACACCGACACAGAAACCGGCGATGTCATAATCGCCAGAGTGGTACATGCCAGGCATTTCAGCAGTTTCACCACCGACCAAAGCACAACCTGATTGAGCACAACCTTCGGCAATACCATGAACTACCGCTGAGGCTGTATCCACGTCTAATTTGCCTGTTGCATAATAATCAAGGAAGAATAAAGGTTCTGCACCTTGCACCACGATATCATTGACACACATCGCAACTAAGTCGATGCCCACTGTATCGTGACGTTTTAAATCAATGGCTAAGCGTAATTTAGTGCCGACGCCATCAGTACCAGAAACTAAAACAGGTTCTTTATAACCGGCTGGAATTTGGCACATGGCGCCAAAACCACCGAGTCCGCCAATCACCTCTTTGCGGGTAGTGCGTTTGACCGCACCTTTAATCCGGTCGACTAAAGCCTCACCGGCATCAATATCTACCCCTGCGTCTTTGTAGCTTAATGAAGTTTTTTGCTCGCTCACGGCTATCCTCGATGGCTGATGGAAACTGGATTAAAAAATCGGCCGCATTTTACCCTGTTTAACGTCAAGACAAAAGGATTATGCGTATCGGTTACTGACAAAGCAGAGCAGTTAACAGCTTAACGCCCAGTTTTACCGTGCTCGGCAAGCAAGATTTGTTTCAGTTGTCGACTGCCGGGACCAAGCTTGTCTTCTTTTGGGATGATAAGTGACATCGGTATTTGTCGCTCAGAGCTTTGCCGCAATTGCAAGCGCACTAAGCTGCCTTCAGCAATTGCTGATTGCACCATAAAATCCGGAAACCAACAAAAACCAAGGCCTTGCTTTAGAATATCGAGCGCATCATGGAAGTTATTCACTGTCCAGCGCTGTTCAGCCTTTAACCAACCACCTTTTTCATCTGGTCTTGCGGCTGTATCGCGGATCACAATTTGTAGATGCTGACTCAATTCATCAGCATCAAGATCTTGAATTTCAGTGAGTGGGTGATTTGCAGCGCAGACCAAAATTAATGAAGTATTCCAAATTGGCTCTCCTAAAAAGCCTTTCGGAATTACACCGGCAGCCGCAATAACGAGGTCGGCCTTAGCTTCGATAATCATCTCTGATGTACCAGTGATTACCGTATCGATAATTTGGATCCGGCTACCACGGCTGATTGGATGGAATTTCGCCAGTGCTTGATAGAGTTTTGCTTTTGGGTAAATAATCTCAACGGCAATACGAATTTCCGGTTCCCAGCCCATGTCGATATTGGCCGCAAGTAGTTCTAAATCTTCAATATTTTGGGTCAGTAGCCTTGACCGACGCAACATAACTTCGCCGGCAGGTGTTAAAAAAGCCTTGCGACCAGTCACTGCCAATAATTCAACCCCGAGTTGGCTTTGTAACTTCGCAACTGCATGGTTCAAACTGGATTGGCTTTTATTGAGCAGCTCAGCTGCCTGTGCATACCCGCCCGCATCTACAACAGCTTGCAAAATTCGCCATTGTTCTAAAGTCGATTTCGGGCGGTAGGGCATAGGTTCAGCTCCTGCTGTATTTAATTAAGCGGTTGCAATAATTACCGCACGAAGCGGTGCCGGATAACCTTCAATGGTTTTACTGTGATCCTTTGGATCAAGAAAATCAATCAAACTTTCATTCTCCATCCAGCTAGTCTTGCGTTGTTCCTCAAGGCTAGTTTGATTCAAGTCGACGACCTTCACGTCAGTAAAACCAACGCGTTCGAGCCATAAGGTTAAGGCAGCGCAGCTTGGGATAAACCAAACGTTGCGCATTTTTGCATAGCGGTCATGTGGCACTAGGCTCGTGTGCTCGTCTCCCGGAACTACCAAGGTTTCAAGAACAAGTTGGCCGCCTGGGCGTAATTGATTTTTTAACTGTTGTAGGAAATCAATCGGTGAACGACGGTGGTATAACACGCCCATTGAAAACACGGTATCAAAAGCTTTTAATGCTGGCATATCATCGATGCCAATCGGCAACAAATTGACTGCCTGATCGCGATTGAAATGTTTGATAGCTTCAAACTGGCAATAAAATAGTTGGCTTGGATCTATGCCAACAACAAATTCTGCACCAGCGCCGCGCATCCGCCACAGGTGGTAGCCGCTGCCACAACCCACATCCAGCACGTACCGATGTTTTAGGTCGGCTAAATGCGGTAGCACCCGATCCCATTTCCAATCCGAACGCCATTCGGTATCTATTTCGAGGCCGTGGATATTAAAAGGGCCTTTGCGCCACGGCATTAGTTGTCGGAGCAACACTTCTAAACGTTGCATTGCGCCAGCAGATAGCTCATTGGCAAGGCCGAATTCAACAGCACTGCTAATGTTGATATGTTCTGAGTTTGATGCTGGCAAGTTTGCTAAAACCTTTTGCCATTGCTTGAAATCACCGTGCAGCGCTTCTTGTTGCCAGTGTTTTAACTGTGCTGGTAGGGTTTCTAGCCAGTGACTCAGTTTATTCTGCGCAAGTTGGGCGTAAAAAGAATTAAATAACTGCATGCGCAGACTCCGGCTGTTTTATCGCGACCATAGAACAAAAGTTGAAGCATTGGAACCAAAGGGTTGAAAGCTCAAAGCCTGCAGCGGTGAAGCGCTGCTGATGTTCAACGATAGTGTCAGGCCGCATGACATTTTCTAGTGCCGTGCGTTTTTGGCTGATTTCTAACTCCGAATATCCATTTGATCGTTTAAAGTCGTGATGCAAATCGATAAGTAACTCATGAGTATGTGGTTCATCGAGCACAATTTTTTCGGAAAGAATAAAAATACCACCAGGTTTAAGCCCCTGATAAATCTTTGCAACCAAAGCGTCTCTGTCTTGTTTTGGCAGAAACTGCAAAGTGAAGTTGCTGACGACAATAGCGGCATTTTCGATGATAACTTCGCGAATGTCAGCCAATCGCACTTCGAGCGGCACTACTGAGCGAAATGCTTGCAAATGCATCTTGCAGCGCTCGACCATTGCTGAGCTGTTGTCCACCGCGATAATTTTACTTTGTTCATCAGATAATTGTCGGCGCATAGCTAAACTTGCTGCGCCAAGCGAACAGCCTAAGTCATAATAATTGCTGTTGGGCTGTTGGTATCGTGCGGTAAGTTTACCAATGGTTTGTACAATCGTTTGATAACCTGGCACCGATCGTTGGATCATGTCCGGAAACACTTCGGCGACAGTAGCGTCGAAACAGAAGTCCTGCACCTGAGCCAGCGGCTCGGCGTAAATAGCGTCTTTTTGCATGCAAGTCACATTAACCTGAACTAATGCCTGCCATTTTAACCGATTTACTGATGAATTGTCGCCTGTTGTGGTTAAAACAAGCCTTGTTGGACTGGTGTCGATACTTGAGGCCATGGCGCCAACACCGGATGGTTTTCGCCGGTGAGTGCGAAAAGATCTTGGGCAAATTGTCGCGCAAGTTCCGGTGCGAATTTGTTGTTCGGTGTATGGAAAAAAGCATAGGGCGTTTTGCCTTCCAAAATCCATTGTTGCATTTTCCCCAGCCAAGGTTGATAAAACTTACGATTAATCACCAAATCGTCCACGCCAATAAAACGAAAAGCCGGGTTGTTAGTCAGCGCAACTGCATGGACTGGCAGTCTTGGCTTTTTGGCTTGGGCATCAACAAGCTCGGCGGTATTGGCTGTTACTGAAAATAGCGCTCTGCTATCAAAGCATATACGTTCAGCGTTGGTGGAACGTAGGATTTGGTGCAGCAGTTGTTCATGCTGGGCCTTATCAAAAAAATTGAGATGACGTACTTCGACGCAACATGCAGCAAATTGATTAATTTCGTTAATAAATTCCAGTAGATTTTCCGGTTCGGGCAAGCGGTTGCTTTCCGCAAGTTGCAGATGGATAAATCCAACCTGTTTTTGCAAAGGTTTTAGTCGTTCTAGCCATTGCCGAAGTTCAGCAATTGGTTCAGGATGAATTTGGTGACTAAGCCTTTTCGGTATTTTAAGGCTAAAGCGAAAATCGGCTGGCACAGACGCAGCCCAACGTTCGATAGTCGCCGGTGACGGATCAGCATAAAACGTAGTGTTGCCCTCTACGGCATTGAAATATCGGCTGTAGTGCGCTAAATACTCAGATGAGCGACAGTTTTCCGGAAACAGGCTACCTTTCCATCGCTCGTTGGCCCACATGGGGCATCCTAAAAAATACACAGTGCGCTTCCTAAAAACTGTGGAGGCTTATTCTCAAGTCGTATAAGCGAGTTATTGATATAAGTAATTGCGCCAAGGTTGCAATTTAGAGGCCTAAATTTGAGAGACAGTATACTGAAAATTAGTTGTTGGTTGTTCTTGTTTTGTATGACGAGTTTTAGTGCTGCCCAAAATTCAACAGACAAAGCCGAAACACTTAAAGTTGCACTGACGAATGATATTTATCCCTATGCATACATGACCGATCAGGAATTGCCCGCGGGCTTGTTGGTCGATTTGTGGAAAGAATTGGCGAAAGTTGCAGGCTTAGAGCTGCATCTAGAGATGATTGAGCGTGAAGACATAATTCAAGCGTTCGAGCAGGATAAATTTCAAGTCATCGGTGGATTGACCCGAAACAAAGAGCGTGAGCAACGATATCTTTTGGGGAATGATTTACTCGAGGTCTACAGCAATGTTTTTGTTCATCGAGAATTGCCACAGCTGAATCGACTTGACCAATTGCAGCCACTGGTTGTTGGCGTGTTGGCTCATTCAAGCCATATAGCGGTGTTGCGCCAGAAAGTTCCGGGTATTGTTGTTAGAGAATTTCCTAGTAGTGATGCACTCTATGATGCAGCGCTTAGTGGAGAAATTCGTGCATTCACCGCATTAGACAGGCTAACTCCGCGATATCACGACTATAAGCGACTGATCGAAACTTTTCCCTTGTATCGAAAATTGCCACTGCAGAAAATTGAGTTCACCTACGCAGTAAGTGCTACTCATGCCGAGTTAGCAAAGCGTTTATCGCATGCGTTTGCCAACCTCCCTGCAAATTTTATTGATAAATTACAACGTCGATGGCTCAGTGGCGTAAGTAATGAGGATACACTCTTAGTTTCGCTCTCTGTTGCCAATCCACCGTTAATGAGCGTTTCACTGAATGGCTCTCCGCAAGGTTTATTGGTTGATTTATGGCAACTATGGTCAGAATCAACTGGCACGCCAATCGCGTTTATTCCAGATACGACTCAAGATGGCTTAAAAGCACTGCAACTGGGCAGGGTTGATTTACATATCGGTTTTCCGATCCATCGCGACGTGCCCGAGCAAACTATGGTGGCTCATGATATATACAAAATTCGGTCTTCTTTTTATTTTCATAAAACGGATCCAACCCCTCAGTTAAATGAATCAACGTTACCTATTGGTATATTTACTGTCGCACCATACGAGGATAAATTGCGAGATGTGGTGCCTCTGCAACAAATAAAGCGTTATGACAAGCTCGAAGATATGATGCAAGCTCTTGACAGAAGAATGATTTCTGGATTTTTTGCCGCCGATTTAATCATGCAAGAGCGTGTATTAGCTAGCCAAGCGCATATCTATAACAAGCTGGATAATCCTAAATTTGACTCACAGTTAAAAGTATTAGTCCAACAAGGCAATGACCGGCTTGCCGAAAAGATCCGTCGTGGCTTTGCAAAAATTACTCAAGATCAGCTCGAAGCTATTGAAAAGAAATGGTTGCGAGACCCAACAGAAGGTTACTTTCGGCAATTTCGTCAGCAAATTCCTTTAACAACTGCCGAGTCTACATGGATAGAACAGCATCGTAATATTCGTGTTGGTGTCATGGCTGATTGGGCTCCTATCGAATTTGTTGACCAACAAGGCGAGGCTCGTGGCGTTACTGCTGACATTTTGCAAATGTTACGAGAACGCACTGGGCTAACTTTTCGTTTTGTGCCTTATCAGAGTTGGCAGCAAATGTTCCAAGACTTTAAAGATGGCAAAATCGATATTGTTGCCCATCTTGCTGAAACTGTGGAACGGAAAAAATTTGCAGCATTTACCCAAGACTTTTGGTCACTGCGGTGGACTTTAGCAAGTCAAAGTCACGAAGCAACAATCAGCCAAGTCAGTCAACTTGCAGGCAAACGTGTAGCAGTGAAACAAGAATATCAGATCATCAAGTATCTCCAAGCCAATTACCCTGACGTAGAAATTGTCAAAGTTGCTAAGCAGTCTGACAGTTTATCTATGGTCCAAGCTGGTGAAGCAGATTTTATGATTGATAGTTTGTTTGCCATTGGCAGCGCTTTGCGACAACCGGAAAATGTCAATTTGCGGATGCATCTGCCAGCAGATATGCCGACCTATCCAACAACTTTAGCTGTGCGAAATGATTGGCCGGTTCTTTTGAATATTTTGGACAGAGGATTGCGGACATTAACCGAGCAAGACCGACAACAAATCACCGACCGTTGGTTTGAGTTGGAACAGAAACCTGCAATTGCCTCGGACAGATTAATAACTCTAGGCCTGCAGGTTGTTGCTGTTGGCGTTTTATTATTTACCATCATCTTTTTCTGGAATATGTCTTTGCGTCGTGAAGTTCGATTGCGCCGAAATATTGAAGAGAAAATGCGCTTTATGGCAACCCATGACGACTTAACCCAATTGGCTAACCGTAATTTATTGCAGGAGCGCTTAACTCAGGCGATTTATCAACATGCTCGGCATCAAGAAAAATTGGCCCTTATGTTTATTGATTTGGACGGTTTTAAAGCAGTTAATGATCAATTCGGCCATCATGTTGGTGACGAGTTATTGGTCAAAGTTGCCGAAATTCTGCGTTATTGTGTGCGTAAAAGCGATACTGTCGCCCGCTTTGGTGGCGATGAATTTGTTATTTTACTCACGGGGTTGATTGATCGCGATGATGCGGCAATAGTCGCAGAAAAAATCTTGCTGCATATGGCAGAGCCGTTGCAACTTTCCGCCTGTAGTGCGCAAATAGGCGCTAGTATCGGCATTGCTTTATACCCAGATGATGGCGCCGATGAAGGTGGAATGTTGAAGGCTGCCGATGGTTTAATGTATCTGGCTAAAGAAGCTGGCAAAGGCCGCTATCGTTTTCGTAGTGAAGGACAGTGACATTAAGCGCCATTTCTATATAATTGGCGCTCATTTTTAGCATTAAGCGTAATTTCCGGGTTAAAAGGATCAATGCATGCGTAGCCATTACTGCGGTTTGTTGAACGCACAACACGTCGGGCAACAAGTTTCTTTGTGCGGTTGGATCAACCGTCGTCGTGATTTAGGTGGATTAATATTTGTTGATTTGCGCGACCGTGAAGGGTTGGTGCAAGTATTTTTTGATCCAGATTTAACAGACTTGTTTGCTGAAGCCGCGCAGCTGCGTGGGGAATATTGCGTTCAAATTACAGGTACAGTTCGCGCTCGCCCTGATTCGCAAGTTAATGCCGACATGGCGACAGGCGCTGTGGAAGTATACGCTTCAGCTTTGGTGATTCTGAATAAATCACCTGCGTTACCGCTTGATTCCAATCAGAACAATTCGGAAGAGCAACGCTTAAAATATCGTTATCTCGATTTGCGTCGTCCGTTGATGAGTGACCGTTTAAAGTTTCGGGCAAAAGTGACCAGCTTTGTGCGTAACTTCATGGATAGCCATGGTTTTATGGATATTGAAACACCAATCCTGACCAAGGCGACACCAGAGGGCGCTCGTGACTATTTGGTACCTAGCCGTACTCACAAAGGCCAGTTCTTTGCGTTGCCGCAGTCTCCTCAACTATTTAAGCAATTGTTGATGATGGCTGGTATGGATCGTTACTACCAAATCGTGAAATGTTTCCGTGACGAAGATTTACGAGCTGACCGCCAACCAGAATTTACCCAAATTGATATTGAAACAAGTTTCATGAGCTCTGACCAAGTGATGGCAGTGACTGAAGAGATGGTTGTTTCTATGTTCAAAGCGATGTTGAATGTTGATCTGGGTGTGTTACCACGAATGACTTACAACGAAGCGATGCGTTTGTATGGCTCAGATAAGCCAGATTTACGAAATCCAATGCAATTTGTGGATGTGGCCGATTTACTGAAATCAGTTGAGTTCAAAGTATTCTCTGGCCCTGCTAATGATCCAAAAGGTCGTGTGGTTGCACTGAAAGTGCCTGGTGCAGCAGAGAAAATTTCACGTAAAGACATCGATACCTACACTGCATTTGTTGGCATCTATGGTGCGAAAGGATTAGCGTGGTTAAAAGTTAACGACCGTGCTGCCGGTATTGATGGTGTGCAATCGCCAGTTGCTAAGTTTTTAACTGCGGAAATCGTTGCGGAAGTATTAAATCGTACTGACGCCCAAAACGGCGATTTGATTTTCTTCGGCGCTGACCGTGCAAAAGTTGTTTGCGAAGCGATGGGCGCTCTGCGTTTGAAACTTGGTGAAGATTTGGGCTTAACAGTGCCAGGTTGGAAGCCGTTATGGGTTGTTGATTTCCCAATGTTTGAAGAAAACGACGATGGCAGTTTCTCTGCTGTGCATCATCCATTCACTTCACCGCTTGATACCGCTAGTTTCTTAGCAACTGATATGTCAGCGCTTGATTTGGGCTCACTGTTATCAAACGCTTATGACATGGTACTAAATGGTACTGAGTTAGGTGGCGGTTCTGTACGTATTCACACGCCAGATGTACAAGCAAAAGTATTCAAGTTGCTGGGTATTAGCGACGAGGAAGCTGCTGAGAAATTCGGTTTCTTGTTAGAAGCATTACGCTACGGCGCTCCTCCGCATGCAGGCTTAGCTTTTGGTCTTGATCGTTTGGTGATGTTAATGACTGGTGCAACATCAATTCGAGATGTTATGGCGTTCCCAAAAACTGCTACTGCGGCATGCCCATTAACTGACGCGCCTGGTTTCGCCAACCCAGCGCAATTAGCTGAATTGTCAGTGCAAGTTGTGGTAAAAGACGCGAAGTAATCGCGGTTTTTGCAGGATTTAAGATTGTTACAAAAAGCGGCGACTTGGGTCGCCCTTTTTTATTGATGGAGAAGTGTCATGGCAGGTCATAGTAAATGGGCCAATATGAAGCACCGCAAGGCGCGTCAGGATGCTAAAAAAGTTAAAATATTCACGAAGCTAATTCGTGAATTAACCGTTGCTGCCAAACAAGGTCCAGATCCTGATGGTAATCCGCGTTTAAGAACCGCGATCGCCAAAGCCTTAGTTAACAACTTGTCACGTGACGTGATTGAACGTGCGGTTAAACGCGGTGCAGGAGACAGTGGCGGTGAGAACTTTGAAGAATTGGTGTATGAAGGTTATGGTCCTAATGGCGTGGCATTAATTGTCGAGACATTGACGGATAATCACAAACGTACTGTGCAAGATGTCCGTTCAGCATTCACCAAGTATGGCGGAAACCTAGGAACAACTGGTTCGGTTTCTTACCTATTTGCTCGTCAAGGGATTTTAAGTTTTGCGCCAGGTGTTGATGAAGATATCCTGATGGAACAAGCGCTGGAAGCTGGAGCTTTAGATGTCGTTGGTCATGATGATGGCTCTTTTGAGGTAGTTACTAGCCCTGAATCTTTTGTCGATGTGCAAGAAGCTTTGGCAAAAGCGGGTTTAAATGCTGAACATGCTGAAGTGTCAATGGTGCCATCAACGAAGGCAGAAATTGGCGCTGACCTTGTGGTTAAATTCTTTAAACTTATCGATATGTTGGAAGATTTTGACGACGTGCAAAACGTTTATCACAACGCAGAAATTGCTGATGACGTGTTAGCGTTGGTGGAATAGTGAGTGTAATTCTCGGAATTGACCCCGGTAGCCGTTTAACCGGCTACGGGGTGATCCGCCAAGTTGGCGGTAAGTTTGAATATATTGCTAGCGGGTGTATTCGGATGACTACCTCAGAGATGCCTGACCGGCTAAAGCAAATATTTGATGGTGTTAGTCAAATTATCACGCAAACCCAGCCCACAGTGTTTGCTATTGAGCAAGTGTTTATGGCGCGGAACCCGGATTCCGCATTAAAACTGGGTCAAGCGCGCGGAGCTGCAATTGTTGCTGCGAAATTTGTTGGTTTAGATGTATTTGAGTATTCGGCACGGCAAGTCAAACAATCTGTTGTTGGCACAGGGGCTGCTGATAAACTCCAAGTTCAACATATGGTTAAATCACTCTTAAAGTTGCCTGGGAATCCACAAGCGGATGCTGCTGATGCGCTTGCCGTTGCTTTGTGTCATGGGCATACTCAACAAAGTTTGTTGCATATGGCAGGGCAGGCGACTAAAACAGTGCGTGGTCGTTTGCGTTAAGTCATATCGTTTTTAATTATCTAAAATAATGGATAAACCATGATTGGTCGACTCAGAGGCATTATTGTTGAAAAACAAGCGCCAGATTTATTAATCGAAGTGTCGGGTGTTGGTTACGAGGTGCAATTGCCGTTAACCAGCTTTTATAATTTACCAGCGACAGGTCAAGAGGCGACTATTTATACCCATTTTGTCGTGCGAGAAGATGCTCAGTTACTATATGGGTTTACTTCAACGACAGAACGTAGCTTATTTCGGCAATTAATCCGCGCCAACGGCATTGGTCCGAAAATGGCTTTGACCATTTTATCAGGACTCACCGCAAGCCAATTTGTCCGTTGTGTACAAAACGATGATATCAGTACCTTAGTCAAATTGCCGGGGGTCGGCAAAAAGACTGCTGAGCGCCTGTTAGTGGAAATGCGAGACCGTCTAAAGGATTGGGGATTATCGATTCAAACCCCTTTAACCGACCATTTGGTGCTCGGTAATGACGAAGTTCAAAGTTTTGAATTAAAAGAAAGCCCAGAACAGGATGCGATCAGTGCATTACAAAGTTTGGGTTACAGTGCATCGCAAGCTCAGGCTGCAGTGAAGAAAGTTTTTACCGCAGGCTCTACAAGTGAACAGCTGATTAAAGCTGCGCTTAAGTCAATGATATAAAGGATATTGTCCAATGATCGAAGCTGATCGCCTGATGGCGCCAAGCGCAACACGTGAAGATGAGGTTATAGACCGAGCGATCAGACCGAAAACATTGGCTGATTATACGGGACAAGATCACGTGCGTCAGCAAATGGCAATTTTCATTGAAGCAGCAAAAGGTCGTGGTGAACCCCTTGATCATTTACTTATTTTCGGACCGCCAGGACTTGGTAAAACTACGCTTGCGATGATTGTCGCCAATGAAATGGGCGTTAATATTAAGCAGACTTCCGGTCCAGTGTTGGAGAAGGCTGGCGATTTAGCTGCATTGCTTACTAACTTAGAACCTAACGATGTGTTATTTATTGATGAAATCCATCGATTAAGCCCTGTGGTTGAAGAGATTTTATATCCAGCGATGGAAGACTATCAGCTAGATATCATGATTGGCGAAGGTCCTGCTGCGCGTTCAATTAAATTAGATTTACCACCTTTTACCTTAGTTGGCGCGACAACAAGAGCTGGAGCACTGACTTCACCACTTCGTGATCGCTTTGGAATTGTTCAGCGCTTAGAATTTTATAAAGTTGAAGAATTAGCGCAAATTGTGCAGCGTTCGGCAGATTATCTTGCTTTGTCTTTAGATCTTCCTGCCGCAACTGAAATCGCTAGACGTTCACGCGGAACCCCAAGGATAGCTAATCGATTACTTCGCCGCGTTCGCGATTATGCGCAGGTAAAAACAAAAGGGCAGGTGACTGTAGAGATCGCAAATCAAGCATTACTGATGGTTGATGTTGATGCGCAAGGCTTTGACTATATGGATAGAAAGCTGCTGTTGGCTATCATCGAGAAATTTATGGGTGGTCCGGTAGGTTTGGATAATTTAGCAGCAGCAATAGGCGAAGAACGAGATACAATTGAAGACGTGATTGAGCCTTATTTAATTCAGCAAGGTTTTATTCAGCGAACGCCTCGCGGTCGGATTGTCTCGCAACATGCTTACCGCCATTTCGGATTTGAACCACCGAGTAACAATTAGCAATTTCCATCGATGATATTGAGTTCCGAATCTCAAGCTGGCAGTGGCTTGAGATTCGGTATAGGCGTTATTCCCCGATGCCATTTATTCTGTGGCGGTTTATCCAATTGTTGCCGACTAAAAGCTTTCGTACACTGAACAATTTGTAGCGACTGAGGTTTAGTCTGAAATAAACCCGAAATGATTTTTGAAATTCAGCCTAAAAAAAAGGCCCGCAATAAGCGGGCCAAGCAACAAGTTGAAGATGATACTTCAAAAATCCAGGGAACATGTAGAACAACCCGATGTCCAAAAATAAACATCCAATTGCGATGTGAACTTCACTACAGTTAATCACCCTCGTGAGTAACCGTTGCGCTAGTGCAGAACACGTGTGCATATTAATGATTTAGAATATTTACTTCAAACGAGAAAAATTGACCATTCGCATAAGTTTTTCTTATTAGAATAACTATTCTTTAATCGTGAATATTGAGTTGATAATCCGTGCTAGCCAATAATAACGGTATCTTCAGCGGGTGTTCAGATTCTTGTAGTTATTTTCTCTCATTACTTTAAGTACTCAAATTTAACTAAATGTTGGAGAATCGGCATTTCGCCTGCACATTTTGTGTATTCGTCGCGAAAGTGAAACTTTTCCGGTAGAGGGACGTCAGAGCAGCATAAAGCAAAAAATTATCGATTATCTCGAAATATTTTTTACAAGCAGGCCTTGCTGCTGTTGAGTTCAGGGGCTTGCTCCAATATCATAGCGCCCAATTTGATGGGCTTATTTTGACTTGAGGTATTTTCGGTGCCAGGCAAACTTTCTGTAATAGATCTTATCCTTCACGCCAGTTTTATTGTGCAGTGCGTGATGGCTATTCTGCTGCTCGCATCAATTGTGTCGTGGGCCATGATTATCCAGCGTAACAAGGTACTATCTGAGGCTATCGAAGAAACCCGCAAGTTTGAAGATCGTTTTTGGTCGGGTATAGATTTATCGAAACTTTATAATGAAGTGAGTGCTCGGGCAAATGTCAGCGGTATGGAATCATTATTCAAAGCTGGTTTTAAAGAGTTTGCTCGTTTACATAAAACTAGTGCTCGTTCACCAAATGCAGTCATGGAAGGTACTCAGCGTGCTATGCGCGTTGGTTTGTCGCGCGAAGTTGAACGGTTAGAAACACATCTCGCATTTTTAGCTACCGTCGGTTCAATTAGTCCATACATCGGTTTGTTTGGAACTGTATGGGGTATTATGAACTCGTTCATTGCGTTGGGCGCAGTGCAACAAGCGACTTTAGCCATGGTAGCACCAGGCATTGCCGAAGCATTAATCGCAACTGCAATTGGTTTGTTTGCTGCAATTCCAGCCGTTATTGCTTACAACAGATTTTCACACCGTGTTGAAATTTTAGAAAACGCCTACGCAAATTTTGTTGAAGAGTTCTCTAACATCCTGCATCGCCAGGCCGTCAGTAGCGGAGATGCTAACTAATGTACGTTCGAAAAAAACGTCGCATGGTCGCAGAAATTAACGTTGTTCCCTATATCGACGTTATGCTGGTTTTGTTGATCATTTTTATGGTAACAACTCCTATTATCACGCAAGGTGTAAAAGTGGAGCTGCCTAAATCGAAAGCAGAGCCTATCGAGCAGATGAAAGATAATAAGACCCCTATTTTGGCAACTATCGATGAAGCGGGTTTGTTTTATTATCAGAAAGATGGGGTTGAAAAAGGCCCATTTAACGCTGATGCACTGCAATCGGAAGTGATGAGTACGTTAACGATCGAACCAGGTACTCAAGTAATCATAAAGGCTGACGGACGTGTCGACTACAACTCAGTGATTCAGCTACTTAATATGATGAAAGATGCTGGAGCACCTGCGGTTGGTCTGATGACTGAAGACCTGGAGACAAAATAACATGGAACCGGCGTTTAAACGGGCGCTGACCATATCAGCTTCCGTCCATGTTGCGATAGCGATCGCGATGATCGTCAAATTTAATTTATTTGGTGAACCAGAAGTGTTGGTTTTGCCGTTATATACGGCAAGTAATGCCCCCTTGCAGGCATCTGTGGTAGAAAACCCACAGATTAAAGAAGCTGAAAAACCAACTAAGCCAAAGCCGAGGCCTAAACCTGAAAAACCGAAGCCAGAACCCAAGCCGAAACCTGAGCCCGAAGAAGATCCGGCAGAAAAGTTAAAAGAAATTAAAAAGCAGCAGGTTGAGAAAGAGCAGCAAGTCAAGAAAAAACTTGAAGAAGCTAAAAAGCAAAAAGAAATTGCCGAAAATGCGCTGCAACTGAAAAAAGATAAAGAGAAAAAAGATAAATTAAAGAAAGAAGAAGAAAAGAAAAAAGCTGACGCTGCAAAGAAAAAGAAAGCAGAAGAATTAAAGAAGAAAAAAGCCGAAGAAGCGAAACGCAAAAAAGCTGAGCAGAAAAAATTGCAAGAAGAGCTCGAGCGTGAAGCCGAAGAGTTTGATATTAAAGATGAGCTGGCTGAAGAAGCTGATGAAGCGAGAAGAACAGCGGCGAGTTCATCGAAGGTTTTAACGGAAAAAGAGCGCTATTTGGCGATGATCGTTGAACGAATTAAGCAAAATTGGTTAGTCGATGATACTATGCGCGGCAAAGAGTGTCGTGTGCGGTTGAGACTCGCAGCGAGTGGTTTTGTGACTAGTTTTGAAGTACTCGGCGGTGATGCAGGTATTTGCCAAGCCGCGACTTTTGCTGTCGACCGTGCAGGGAGATTCCCGATGTCGGAAGATCCAGATGTTTATGACGCTTTGAATGATTTGACTATAACCTTGAAACCGGAACTGAAATAAGTGGCTACTATGCTAAAGTTGATTAAATTTAAGTGGTTAATGTTGTTGGCATTTTTTGCAGCTAGTGCGAACGCATCACTGGAAATCGTCATCACTGATGGTATTGACAGTGCTCGGCCAATCGCAGTAGTTCCTTTTAAGTTTGAAGGTGCAACTCAGCCTTCAGAAAATATCAGCCAAATCGTTGCAGCTGATTTAATGCGCAGCGGCAAGTTCAATCCAATTCATGCGATGAAAATGCCACAACAGCCGCAAACCAGTGCTGAGTTTGATGTCAAGCTTTGGGAAAAATCTGGGATTGAAGCTGTAGTCGTCGGCAGCATCAAAGAAGTTGGCTTGGATAGATACAATATTCGTTATGAATTGATTGATGTTATTCGCGCAAAAGGTGGCGTTGGCCAACCGATGATGAACGCTGCAGGCAGATTAGTTGCTGGCTCAAATCACATTCTGCATAGCGGTCAGATCACCATTTCTGGTAAACAATTTCGCAGCTATGCACATAAAGTGAGTGATGTGGTCTACGAAAAGTTAACAGGCGAGCGTGGAGCTTTTCAAACTAAAATTGCTTATGTTTTAGTGAATGATAAACAAGAATTCCGTTACCGTTTGGCTGTTTCTGATTATGATGGTGAAAACGAGCAAATTTTATTGCGCTCGAAAGAGCCTTTAATGTCACCAACTTGGTCTCCTGATGGTACTAAGCTCGCTTATGTTACTTTTGAGCGCAAACAATCACAGATTTACATCCAAGACCGTTTTACCGCGCGTCGCAGTATTTTGACTTCTTTCAAAGGTATTAATAGTGCTCCAGTGTGGTCACCAGATGGTCGTAAAATGGCGATGACATTATCAAAAGATGGCAATACCGAAATATATGTAATGGATATTGCATCAAAAGCACTAAATAAAGTGACTAGTCATCGAGCAATTGATACAGAACCAAGTTGGAGTCCTGACGGAAGTTCGATATTATTCACTTCTGAGCGTGGTGGTAATCCACAACTTTACTCAGTTGATTTAGCATCAAATCAGACTTCTCGGGTCACTTTTGATGGTGAAATGAATTTAGCGGGTAGATATACACCAAATGGGCTTGCAATAGTTATGGTAAACCGTACAAACGGACAGTATAATATTGCGCGCATGGACAAGACTACCCGTTATATGCAAGTGCTGACTCGCACTTATTTGGACGAGTCACCAAGCGTTGCGCCGAATGGCTCAATGATTATCTATAGTACTTTGCACGGTTCGTCACAAGTACTGGCACTGGTCTCTATGGATGGACGCTTCAAAGCAAGGTTGCCAGCAGCCAACGGTCGAGTTAAATCACCGGCCTGGTCGCCGTTTTTATAAAATACAAAAATTTGGTTAATCGTTAATACTAAGGACAATATCATGAACTTAAACAAAGTTTTAAAAGGTTTGTTAGTAGCAGTGCCAGTGCTGACTTTAGCTGCATGTAGCTCTGACAAAGATGCTGACACTACTCAAGCAACTACTAACGACGTAGTTCAACAAACTACTGACACTTCAGCTGCAGACGCTCTGCGCGCTGAGTTAGAAGCTTTACGTCAGCAAAACACTATTTACTTCGACTTCGACAAGTCAGAAATCCGTTCTGAGTTCGCTTCAGTTCTGGAAGCTCACGCTGCTTTCCTGAAGAAAACTACAACTGTTTCTGTAACTGTTGAAGGTCACACTGACGCACGTGGTACTCCAGAGTACAACATCGCTCTGGGCGAGCGTCGTGGTCAATCAGTTGTTAAATACCTGGAAAACCTAGGTGTTGCTGCTGGTCAAATGTCAGTAGTTAGCTACGGCGAAGAAAAACCAGTTGATGCTGGTAACGGTGAAGACGCGTTTGCTAAAAACCGTCGCGCAGTTTTAGTATACTAATCTAATTTGTGAGTTTGCATGGAAGTTATGAAGTCATTGATCACTGCTTTGTCTCTGGTCGCCGTTGCTGTAGCTGCTGACCCTGCGCCTGTCGCTGATTTAAGCCGTTCAGCCGGTAACTCATATTCTGCACAATCTAATGCACGCCCAGGTTCTATTGAAGAACGTTTGAGTGCTTTAGAGCGAGTAGTTGAGGCAAGAGGCGCTGCTCAATTGAATCTCCAACAACAACTAGAAACTTTGCTTGACGAAGTTTCTCAGTTGCGGGGAACGACTGAAGTGCAAGCTAATCAATTAGATAAGATGTTGCAAGAACAGCGCAATATCTATCAAGAAATTGATCGTCGAATGGGCGGTCAGGCAGGCACATCACCAGCAACATCTAACGATGCTGGTGTTGTGACGCCTGTGCCTAATGCGCCCGCAGGAAATCCTGCAGCAATCATTGCTGCGGATCAGATTGAAAGTGCAGAACCTGCTTTGCAAGATGCGCCTAAAGCACAGTTGTCTGAAACAGAAATGTGGCAAGTCGCAGTTGATCACGCGGCAAAAGGCAAAGATAGTTACCCAGCTGCTATAAAAACATTTGAAGAATTTAATAAAACTTATCCGAACTCTTCTTATCGGCCACGTGTTCATTATTACTTAGGCCAGTTGTATTATCAGAAAGAAAGTTTAAAAACTGCGAAGACCCACTTTGATGCAATTGTCAAAAAGTTTCCTAATTCTGATAAGGTGCCAGATTCTCTACTAAAGCTTGGTCAAATTACTGAGCGTCAGAACGATACTGCAGCAGCAAAGAAATACTACAATCAGTTAGTGAAAAGCTTTCCAAAATCTAAAGCCGCGACAAAAGCAAGAGCGCGTTTAGAAGCATTATAATCATCACTATGATTTTATTACTGGGGCCGTCATTTGATGGCCTTTTGTGTTTTTAGCTATGTACGTCCCCAACGATGACAGCTACGCTACTGCATGTTTATTGAAGCATGCTTAGAGTTATTACTGCCATTTTCAAATCTCAGTCAGCGGAAGACCAAAATTTGATTGGCAGCTGGTCTCCACATAGCATTTTTTGTTTTTATTAGTCTAAGAATTACCATGATTCGTGATTTGTCGGCTTAATGATAAAAAACCTCGAAGTTATCGTAATTCTCGTAGTTCATATTGTCTCCGTATTTTTTGTAGTTTATTGCTTCTTAAAAGTCATAAATTAATACCGCGTTGATATTAATTGGGCTATTTGCTGGAAAAATCAGTAAGTGGTAATTATCATTTTTCGAGTTGAAGGTAATTGCTTTGACCAACAGAAGAATCGGTAGAGCATGTTTTGGCTAAAATTCGCTCATCTGCAATTTTGTTATTTTTTCGATTTTTGCTAGGTTAAGTCAGTTTTTTTGTAGAAAACTACCGCAAAACGCTGTCATTTTAGGCAGTTGACAGGGTGAAGTAAGGTTTTTAGCAGATTTTGGTTGCACATCGCGCGTAAATCAGTAAGATATGCGTCCGCGGCAGGGGTCATTAGCTCAGCTGGTA
>JAYSCP010000007.1:45171-131197 GCA_041914845.1 Alteromonadaceae bacterium | reverse complement strand
GAGCAGCGGACTTTTAATCCGTTGGTCGATGATTCGAATTCATCATGACCCACCACTCCCGCGCAAACTTAGATTGAACTGGGTCATTAGCTCAGCTGGTAGAGCAGCGGACTTTTAATCCGTTGGTCGATGATTCGAATTCATCATGACCCACCAGTTCATCAACAAGTTTGGGTCATTAGCTCAGCTGGTAGAGCAGCGGACTTTTAATCCGTTGGTCGATGGTTCGAATCCATCATGACCCACCAATTTATTTCTTCCTGTCTTGGGTCATTAGCTCAGCTGGTAGAGCAGCGGACTTTTAATCCGTTGGTCGATGGTTCGAATCCATCATGACCCACCAATTCTTTCCTAGTTTTATTTCGATTAGACTTATACATCTGCCCGGTGTAATCACTCCCTTTTCATATTGATTTGCCTCAAACCTGTGTATAATACGCCTCCTTTTATTTCAGCCTGGATCTGGTCAGCATGAATCAAGCACTGACGTTTAATGAACTTGACTTTGTCTTTCCAAAAAAGCCGATGCCGTTGTCGTCGGATGAAAAACAAGCCTACAAAGATCGTATTAAAGCATTATTAAAGCAAAAAGATGCGGTGTTAGTCGCCCATTACTATACCGATCCGGAAATCCAAGCTTTAGCTGAAGAAACCGGTGGTTGTGTCTCAGACTCCCTAGAGATGGCTCGTTTTGGTAATCAGCATGCTGCGAGGACACTCATCGTGGCAGGCGTGAAATTCATGGGGGAAACGGCAAAAATTCTCAACCCAGAAAAAACGGTTTTGATGCCGACCTTGGATGCGACCTGTTCTTTAGATTTAGGCTGTCCAGAGAAAGAATTCTCTGAGTTTTGTGACGCACATCCAGATCGGATTGTAGTGGTATACGCCAATACTTCTGCAGCAGTTAAAGCCCGAGCTGATTGGGTCGTTACATCATCCATCGCTTTGGATGTTGTTGATTATCTGGATAGCGAGGGTAAGAAGATCATTTGGGGGCCAGATCGTCATTTAGGCGCCTACGTGCAAAAGCAAACTGGCGCTGACATGCTGTTGTGGCAAGGCGCTTGTATTGTGCATGATGAGTTTAAAGCCAACGCATTAGTTGAATTAAAGGCACAATACCCAAATGCTGCTGTGTTGGTTCATCCAGAGTCACCTGCCAATGTGATTGAACTTGCTGATGCTGTTGGTTCGACGAGCCAGCTAATCAAAGCGAGCCAAACACTGGCAAATGACACCTTTATTGTTGCCACTGATAAAGGTATTTTCTATAAGATGCAGCAGGCGATGCCGAATAAGACTTTTATTGAAGCGCCAACGGGCGGTAATGGCGCGACGTGTCGTAGTTGTGCTCATTGTCCGTGGATGGCGATGAACGGTCTGAAGGCGATTGAGGAAGCTTTAGTGGATGGTGAAGGTCATGAAATTTTTGTGGACGCTGAACTTCGTGAAAAGGCTTTAGTGCCATTAAATCGAATGTTAGGTTTTGCCATCCAACAAAAAGTGGCAGTCAAAGGCAACGCATAAATTTTTTGGGTAAATTAGGGGTGAGTTTCAGCACTCTGATTGCTGAAAATTCCAGCGAAAGACTGCGTTAGGTGATTTTCCAGTTGCCAAGCTCGGCTAATTTACCTAGTATAGCCGCGCTTGCTGATGCAAGTTACGGAGAGATGGCTGAGTGGCTGAAGGCGCACGCCTGGAAAGTGTGTTTAGGTTAACCCCTAACGAGGGTTCGAATCCCTCTCTCTCCGCCAAATTCTAGCCCGCTGATTTATCAGCGGGCTTTTTCTTTTATAAATCTCTAAATTTAGCGAGTTACTTGTTGATGAGTAGGCAGTAAAATAAATTGCCCTTCATCAGAAACACAACCGATAGCCAACACCTGCTTCAGTTTTTAAATACTTTGGATTTGAAGGCGTTTCTTCAATCTTTTGTCTTAGTTGCGCCATATGTACACGAACATACTCTGGACGATCGAGGTAAGTCGGTCCCCAGACTTGTTGCAGGATTTGGTTATGAGTGAGTACTTTTTCTGCGTGCCTGACCATCAGTAACAAAATTTCGTACTCAGTTTTGGTCAGATGCAAAGCTTCGCCGTTTTTAAGTACAGTGCGAGCGACCGGATCCAGCACGACATCACCAAAACTCCAAGTGCTGACCACAGGTTCTTTCTGACGCAAGGCAACACGGATCCGAGCTAATAACTCGGCAGCGCTAAATGGTTTCGTGACGTAGTCATTCGCACCACTGTCGAGGGCTTTAACTTTATCGAGTTCACGTTCTCTGGCAGAAATAACAATCACAGGCAAATTACACCATTGACGCAGCTGCGACAGCACTTCCAGGCCATCCATATCCGCAAGTCCAAGGTCTAATAAAATGAGATCGACCGGTTGCAAAGTCAGGTGTGACATCGCTTCGATGCCATTGGCATAGCAGGTACATTGGTAATTTTGACTATGTAACAAGGTCAACAAAAAGCTTTGCATCGCTTTGTCATCTTCCACCAACAGAATATTGGCTTGATTAGCCGGCATGGGCTTGTCTCCAAGAAAAAACTGCACGGCAATCTTCGTCGCCGATATTTAATACAAACTGTCCACCATGTAACCCTGCAATAGTTTGGCAGATGTTAACACCCAGACCATTGCCAGCGTCACGGCCTTTATCAGTGGCGGATTTAATTTTGTTATCTACGCGCATTTGAAATCTGCCATCATGTTCCTGATGAAAGTTAACCAAAAAGGGCCCAGAGCCATGGCGTACTGCATTTTCTAGCATGTTCGCCAGAGCGATTTCTAACAAGGTTAGATCACCACAAAGTTCTGCAGTGGTTTGCCGCTGAACCTGGGAGAATAATGGTTGTAGTTCATCGCCACGTCGGGCTAAAGCGCCAGCCATAAGTTCATCGGCGGCGAATCGCTGCCATTTTAACGACGATTGTGGGAGCTGTGCTTTGCTAAGTTCCAGTACTTTTTCAAAATGTTGATTCAGCAGTTTACTTTGTTGATAGATATTCTCCGCTTGCTGGCGGCGCTGTACGTCGGTAAGCGGTACACTATCGTCGGCAAGCATACTGGAAGCGCCCATGATGGTCGCTAAGGGCGTGCGTAAATCGTGGGATAACGAGCGCAGCATCATGGCTCGTTCTGCTTCAAGTTCTGCTCGCAAACGATCTTGTTGTGCGCTTTGTTGCAGAAATTGTTTATCGTAGGTTTGTTCGAGTAAGGATTGCGTGGTATTTAGCAACGTTTGATGTTGTTGAAAACTTGCTTCATCCAGACAAAGGTAACCAAATATTTTGGATTGGCCAAGCGGAATGATCTGGAGTCCAGGCATTTCTGTCGGTGTAACCTGTTGATAACGAACCGGAACACCAAGTCTTCGGCTTAACAATCGTTCTGCGTAATGGACTTGCTTTTGCCAATCGTTTCGTCTTGATAAACCCTTCGCTAACATAAACATGCCGCGCATCTGTGATATTGAATTGCGCGCTTTTGCCAATTGCAAACGCAAGCGTCCAGCGAGGTGCGCTATCAATAAGCCAAGCGACATCATTACCGCAAGGGTTATTAGGTAGTTTGCGTTGTGTACCTGCAAAGTAAAATAGGGCGGGACGAAAAACCAATTGAGCCATAACACACTGCATAAGGTGGCCAAACTTGCCCAGCTTTTCGAATATTGCTGAGCCACCCAAGTAGTCCAAAGCAGTAATAGCATTGCCGCATCGGTACTATTAATCCACAGGCGCAGTGGATGCAGTAATGCCGCTAAGGCAAAAGGCATGAGCACGGCCATAAACAGGCCACGCCAAAATTTAGCGGTCTTTTGTGCTTGTACTCGCTGTCTAAAAATATTGTACAAATGCTTTGCCTTTTTAACGAATGGTCCAAATTGCCGTAATTGTGACTTAGTAACGCCAATAGGATGGTGAGAGCAACAGTAAAATAGTAAGGATCTCTAATCGTCCCAGCAGCATACCAAAACTAAGCCACCATTTAGCACCATCAGGCAGCGTCGAAAAATTTCCAGCAGGGCCGATGATATTGCCAAGGCCAGGACCGACATTCGCGACAGCTGTTGCAGCGCCAGTTAGCGCGGTAACCAGATCTAACTCATAAAAAGACAAGGCTAAGGCAATTGCGCCAATTGTCGCAAAATAAATAAAACAAAATGCTAAAACGTTGCCAAGCAGCTCGTCGTTAACTTTTTTTCCACCGTATTTTTGCACCCAAACTGCATTCGGGTGGATCAGCAATTTCACTTGTTTCAACAGCAGCAACGCCGCAAGTTGTATACGGAATATTTTTAATCCGCCAGAGGTCGACCCAGAACAAGCCCCTGCGAAGGTGATATAGAAAAATAACATAATCGGCAGGTTTCCCCAAAGCGTGTAATCTTCTGAGGCATAACCGCAAGTGGTAATTATGGACACTATGTTAAACAGACTATGCGTCAACGCATCAAACATTTCTCGATGGTTGTGACTGACTTGATGCCAAGTGAGCAACGCTGTACAAAAGCCAATAATCAGCAAAAATGCCCGGACTTGCGGATCTTTGACTAAAGCTTGGCGATTGCCTTTTACTGTACTTACAAATAACACAAAAGGCAGCGCTGCTAAGATCATACATACGCTGCTGATCCAAAAAATTAACGGGGTTGCTTTATACTGGCCAAATGACGAGTCATAGTTAGCAAAACCGCCAGTTGCCACAGTTGTCATGCCATGGGTGATTGCATCAAAGCCGGTCATCCCTGCAAGGTAATAGCCAAGCATCGTCACTGCACTGAGCACTAAATACACTAGGCCAATCGATGCCGACATCGTGGAGCTTTTTGGCAGAATTTTTTCTGAAATATCAGAACTCTCAGTTTTAAATAAACGCATACCGCCAATTTTGAGCGCTGGTAAAATGGCTATTGCCATCACGATAATGCCAATGCCACCAACCCAATTCATGATGCAACGCCAAAAGAGTACTGACTTAGGCAGTTTTTCTAGACCTGAAAATACAGTCGAACCTGTGGTAGTCAATGCTGAAACGGTTTCAAACCAAGCGTCGGTAACGGTGCAGTTTGGGATCAACCAATACAAGGGCAAGGATCCGAATAAGCAAATGATTAACCAGCTCAGGGTTGTTAGCAAAAAAAGTTGTCGGTTTTTGAGGCGAAACTGATGTCGCCCCTTATAAACCAAGAAATACCCGCAGCTACAGGTAAACACCGCGCATGCCAAGAAAGTCCAGAGGCCTTTTTCGCCATAGCCGACGGCAACTCCGCAACCAATCAGCATAATGCCGGACAACATGACTAATAGATAACCCAGCACGCGATAAAAAAGATAACGACTTGATGGTGCACGTGGGGCAAGCAACGACTGATTCATAGGTAAAAAGCTAGAAGGGATATGTCGATATTTTAAAGAAATGGCAGGGATGACGTTCTTAAGAAAGCATCAAGAGTGCGACCATCAATATAAAGATTTTATAAAGACATCAGTAAAAACATGAGTCTTAACTGCAAACTTTGGCCTGAGGTGGAAATTTGTTAGACTAGTCAACATTATTGGAAAAGCCTGTGGTTAGCGTTTTTCGGTTCTTTCTTTTTATTGTTTAGATTAATTGGCAGCGGCCTTTGCATAAATAATTTATTGGCTAATTGTCTGCGCAAATAAACTTAGGTTGGAAACTTGAGCTCGACCACTACTAGATTTGGGAAATTTCATGCACTGTGAATATTTTGTCGCTGGTCAATGCCGCTCTTGTCGTGAACTGCCAACGCCATACCCGCAGCAGCTTGCAGCAAAACAACAACAGTTACAGCGGCAACTTTCCCAAGTTGCCGATTATGCTGAGGCTGCATTGTTGCCGCCATTTGCCAGTAGTGAAATTGGTTTTCGCAATAAAGCGAAGATGGTGGTACAGGGCACAAGTGACGAGCCAATACTTGGAATTATTGAAGAAAACCAAGCGTATGATTTAACGAACTGTGGGCTATATCCGCCGGCGTTCAAAGCAGCGTTTGTCCACATTCGCAATTTTATTCGCCAAGCTAAGTTGCAACCTTATGACGTGGAAACCCGCAAAGGCGAGTTGAAATATGTGTTGCTGACAAGTAACGGTTCCGGCTGGTTATTGCGTTTTGTCATGCGCTCGCAAAATCATTTGGCGGCTATCAAAAAGTATCTGGCTCAGTGGCAACAGCAATGGCCGGAGCTTGAAGTGTGTTCGGTCAATATCCAAAGTGAACACAAAGCCATTTTGGAAGGGGAGCAGGAGTTTGTGCTGAGCAGCCAAACGAAATTATGCCATCGCCTCAATGGTATTAATTTGTATGTGCAGCCGCAAAGTTTCTTTCAAACCAATACCGAGGTTGCGGCAGCGCTTTATCAAACAGCCCGCGATTGGACGGCTGACTTACCCGTGCAACGAGTATGGGATCTGTTTTGTGGGGTCGGTGGTTTTGCTCTGCATTTGGCGAGTCCAGAGCGACAAGTGACCGGTATTGAGATTTCTGCGCCAGCTATTGCATGCGCCTTGCAAAGTGCGCAGGAGCTTGGTGCGCAGATTGATTTTCGCGCTTTAGATGCTGATGCCTTTGCCAACGCGGCAAGTGAAGGACCTGAGCTTTTAGTGGTGAACCCTCCACGTCGCGGTCTTGGCGCTGGTCTGTGTGAGCAGATTGAACAGTTAAAACCGCAATTTCTGCTGTATTCCAGCTGTAATCCAGAGAGTATGCAGCAAGATCTGCTGCGGCTTAGTCAGTATCAACTTCGCAAAGCACAGCTGTTTGATATGTTTCCACATACCGCTCATGCCGAGGCGTTGTGTTTGCTCGAACGGACCGCAAGCTAAATTGGCTGGGTCTAGGATGCTTTTGTTTAGAAGATTGTGCTGTTTTTTCAGCAGCTTAAAAAAAATTTAAAAAGTTAAGAAAAATTTCACCCCTTTGTTGTGGTTGGTTCGTCCAATAGTTAACGACAACAAAGGAGTCTGTTATGAGCACAATGTCTTTTGCCAATCAAACTGCGAGCAACCGTACAGCAACTAAATCTTTATTAATACTGCCTGCTGCTGGTATCACTTTAGCGCTGTTTTATGGCATGGCAGCCTTAATCAGCAGCGATCCGTTAACCAGCAAAGCACCTTTACCTGCGATTGATATCAGTTTGGTGACTCCGCCACCGCCATCAAAGGTGCAGGAGAAACCGAAACTGCAGCCGCCACCAGTTGCGCCAACCCCGCCAGTTCGCAACCCTGTTGCGATCGAGGGGCTAGGCGAGGGACTGCCGAGCGTGCTGGAGCAAACGCCTCCTTCAGTTGGGATTGGCTCTACGCAATTTGCCATGACGGGACCTAGCGATCGCGGAGCGACGCCCATAGTTCGGATTAATCCAAAATATCCACCAGTTGCTGCTCGGGATGGTTTGAGCGGCTGGGTAAAGCTTAGTTTTACTATCGATGAAGTTGGTCAAGTCATTGATGTTCAAGTTGTTGATGCAGAGCCAAAAAGAGTTTTTGATAAGGAAGCGGTAAGAGCGCTAAAAGGTTGGAAATATCAGCCTCAAGTTGAAAATGGCATTGCAGTGAAACAAACTGGCATGCAGGTGCAATTGGATTTTAATCTGGAGACCGAGGCATAATGTTGTCATGCGCTGTTTGGTTAAGCCAAGCAGCGCAATATTCGGATGATTCATACCTAAAGCGCCAATCGTTTGATGCTGAGCGCCAACGTCTGCAACAAACTCGGTTGGACGCTGAAGCCAAAGCGCATAACCCCAAGCAGGAGCGCCTATGGGATGGAAGTTATTTGGCAATAAATCAGCAGATAGCCTGATTGCGAGCCATACATTGTTAACTAAATATCGCGACAATGCCGATCCACAGCTGTTGACTCAATTGTTTCAACGTTATGCAGATGCGTTATATCATTTTTTGCTGCGGCAAAGTGATGCGGAGTTAGCGCAAGATATTAGCCAACAGTGTTGGTTAAATCTGATGCAATATGCCAGTGGCTATCAGGGGCAAAGTAGTGTGAAAACTTGGCTGTTTGCGATTGGTCGACATTTATTAATTGATGAATTTCGCCGTCAACAGCGCTGGCAACAGGTGGATGAAACCGAAACCTTACCCGATTTACAACCTTCGGTACTGGCGCTGTTACAACAAATTGAAGCCCAACAACGTTTGGACGAGGCTGTGGCATTGCTACCTTACGTGCAGCGTGAAGCCTTAATGTTGCAACTTGAAGAGTTTACATTGGAACAAATCAGCGAGATTACTGGCGCAGTGGTAGAAACTGTAAAAACTCGGCTGCGCTACGCGCGGCAAAATTTGAAATCTTTGTTGGAGACTGTCGATGAAATCGGTTAAGCCTACGGATTTAAACGCTGAGCAACAAAAAGCGAAGCAAACCTTAGATGATCCGGCTCTAGATCTGCAGCTTCAGCAGTGGTATCAGCAAAGTAAAGCCAGCCATCCATTACCTGCGCATTTAAAACGGCAATTTAGCACAAACGAGCCACAACCTGTGGTTAATTTGACGAATTGGCGGCGACGGAGTACCGAGTGGCTTGCTTTGGCCGCTTGTGCCTTGATGATTATCTTTTGGCAAAAACCCGAGTTGCTTCTCTACAAAATTGACCAAGTACAACAACAAGATACGCTGATTGTGGTGCATTATTTGGGCAAGGAACATAACCAGCCTGAGAGTCAAATCGTCAACAATAACGCCAAACGTCAGCATTTGTACCAACAAGCCTATCAAGATTATCTGAAAAGTAGCCAGTTAACTGCCTCACAACATGAGCAAGTCTATTGGCGGGAAAATATTGATGCGGGCTGGCAGCTAAAAAGTTGCGATGCCGTGGTGCTGCAAATTAATCGTGATTTATTGCAACGATTACAGCAAGAGCAACCAGAACAATGGCAACAGCTTGAACAAAGCCAGTTTGTTGCTTTGAAGTTTGGCCAACAAGGCCAAATTCTGGGAATAAGCCAAAGTCATGCGGCGCCAAATTGCACAGCAATTTAAGCGGTTCTTGCATTATTAATCAAGGCGCAGCACACTGCGCCTTGATTGCCCGTCGTATGATCGCTATTTTTTTGATTTAGGATTTTGTAGTGTTGCCAGCTGATTTACCTTATTTACGTCATTACCCTGAACAAATTTTGCAGCAAGTTCGTCAGTTATTGGCAGAACGGCGACTGGGCGCTTCTTTGCAGCGACGTTATCCAGACCTTTCACACGACATCCAAAGTGATGCCGCGCTTTACCAATTTTGCCAAGAAATTAAACAGCAATTTATGAAAAGTTCGGGACCAATTGCCAAGGTTAGCTTTGATGCCAAAATCCATGTGATTGATAATGCGCTGGGAACTCACCGGCAGGTCAGTCGAGTGCAGGGTGGCAAGCTGAAAAGTAAAAATGAAATACGCGTTGCTAGCCTGTTAAAACAATTACCATTGCCTATACTGCGAATGGTCGTTGTGCATGAATTAGCCCATTTAAGGGAAAAAGATCACAACAAAGCGTTTTATCAATTGTGTCAGTACATGGAACCCCAGTATCATCAACTGGAACTCGACTTGCGATTATTCCTGACCTGGCACGACAGTACTGAGGAAGATGCCGATGTCTAATCCTGTGAATGTGTTTGTTTATGGTTTATTGATGTTCCCTGAAATTGTCACCGCAATTACTGGTCAGCAATATCGGACGTTATCGGCAGTTTTGCCTCACCATCAACGACGTGGCCTTAGCCAAAGTCCAGGTTCGGCACCAATTCCTGTATTGATTGATAACCCAGAAGTGGAGCAGGACGGTCTTTTGCTGCTGGAGGTTGATGAAACCGCAATGGCTAAACTGGATTTTTTTGAAGAGCTCGACTCTGGGCTGTATGTGAAAAAACAGGTGAGGGTACAAGCCGCAGGTCAATGGTATTTTGCAATTTGTTATGCAGCAGGCCCCGCATTACTGCCTTATGTCAGTGGTGATTGGTTGCCGTCACGGATTAATGCAGAACAAAAAGCTTATTTTATTCAGACAGTAATCCCAGATATGCTCCGGGCAATGCAGGCGTAGTCGTATTCAAAGACACGTCTGATTGCGAGTGATTTAGCAGGCCTTTGCTGCAAAGCCGGAACTACTGGGAAACCAGGATTTTTTGATATGCTAAAATTTAGCTGGCTTGCAGCGCTGTGTTTATTTGCTTCAAGTGTTAGTCACTCAGTGCAGGCGACACCGCCTCTCTCGCAATTTACCGATGAGTTTCATCAAGAATTTTTGCAAAAAATGCAAAAGTCCAAAATTCCAGGTGGCGTGTACGTCATCGTCCAAGGAGATAAAATTCTTCGTGTTGGCACTTACGGCGTGCGCGCGGTTGGCTCCAAATCCAAAGTGGATGCCAACACCATTTTTCGTCTCGCGTCGGTTTCTAAAACTTTTGCTGGCGGACTAGCCACGCAAGTTCAGCATGAAGGCCGCTTCCGTTGGGATGACAAAGTCACTAAATATGTGCCCGGTTTAGCCTTTCGCAGTCCGAATATGACAGCACAGCTCAAGATTGAGCATTTGTTGGCACAAAACGCAGGCTTGAGCGCTAACTCGTTTGACGATTTGATCGAAGATAACTTGACCCCTGCGCAAATATTACCGCGCTTTCGCAACATTAACCCACGTTGCCAACCAGGTAAATGTTACGGCTATCAAAACGTGTTATTCAGTTTAATTGAAACGGTATTGCTGAAAACTACCGGCATGACTTATGAGCGATTATTAGAGCAACGAATTTTCAAACCACTGCAAATGCACACAGCTTCAGTTGGATATTCTGCATTTCTTGCTAATAAAAACCGCGCTATGCCTCATACCAGCACGAAACGTGGTTGGGTCGAAACGAAGGTGTTACCTGCGTATTATCGTGTAAATCCAGCGGCAGGAGTTAATGCCAGTGCGATGGATATGGGGAAGTGGCTTATCGCGCGATTGGGACATCGCCCCACCGTGTTATCTCCAGCAGTACTGAATGATTTGCATCGCCCTCGTGTACAAACGGCAGAAAACCTGCAGGGCCGCACTTATGGTGCGTTTGTCGACCAAGCTGAGTACAGTTTGGGCTTGAGAGTCTATCAGTTTGGTAAACACCAACTTTATCATCATGGCGGTTTGGTCAAAGGCTATAGAACCGATATGTCTTATTCGGTGGAAAAAGACATGGGCATCGTGGTATTAGTGAATGCGCAAAGTAATGTTGTTGCAGAGCTTTCCAGTTTCTTTTGGTCACGCATGTTGAATGTTGCAGCCGAGGTGCCTGCGCCAGTGAAAAAACGTACGCCTGCCAAAAAGAAAAAAGTGGTGAAGAAGAAAACCAAACCTGTTAAACAGCGGCAGTGATTGTTGGGTTATCAGCCGCAGGTCAATCGTGCTGGCAACACGCAATTGGCGCAAACATTGCGCTGATGACACTAACGACGGGTTGCTTAACTCGGCGTTAGTGGTTGATACAAATCAATATAAAAGTCTAAGCTTAGAGTCGGCAGTTCAGCGCATAGTTGTTCGCGCATTGCAGGTGTTAGTCGATAACTCAACGGGATCATATCCATCAGTAGTGTTAACGTTGTGGCGTCTGGCGCTTGCCATTGCCATTGCAGACGCTGGCGGTGCATATGGTTAAAACCATCCTCTATGGCGATTTCATCACTATGTAACCGCACCTCGCTATATACTTTAGCCTTGAGCTGAATTAAATGTTGTGGTGCCGGTGTCACCGTGCATAACCAGCCATTTGGTTTTAAGATCCGTACCATTTCAGCCGCGGATGACGGCGCATAAATGCGTAAAACAGCATCAAAACTTGCAGTGGCAAACGGTAGTTGATAGCTGCTGGCCACACAACAATGCAGCTTTGGGTATTTCTTTGCTGCATAGCGAATTGCTGTTTTTGAGATATCAAGACCATAAACAGCACTCGCCAATTGACAAAGTTGATGGGTGTACCAGCCCTCACCGCAACCAATATCCAAAATTGCAGCGTTATTGGGCAAACGTTCTGCAAGTAGCGCCAACAACTGTGTCGCTAATGGTCGATAATGACCTGCTTCAAGGAATTGTCGGCGAGCCTGCATCATCTCAAGATTGTCACCTGGATCGCGTGACTTTTTATGGTGCACAGGCAATAAGTTGACGTACCCTTCTTTGGCAATATCAAATTGATGACGATTTACACAGGTATAGCTTTTCGGCTGCGGGTTGGTTGATTGATGCTGCTGCAATGCCAAGGGTAAATGGCAAAGTGGACACTGATACATGGAAATTTCCGCAGGAAAAACTGAATAAGGCCGGTGAGTATAACAAAACCAAAGCGAGGTCGCGACAGCGACGGCCCAGCAGTGGCATTGTCACTCAGACATACAGGGGTCGTTGTTTTTAAATATTACGCTGCAGTAAATCCCACTTATTGCCATATAAATCAGCGAAAACGACCACTGTTGCATAACTTTCTGCTCGCGGCTGTTCAAGGAATTCCACTCCCGCACGTTGCATTTGCAGATAGTCTTGCCAAAAGTCATCGGTGGTTAAAAACAACCAGACACGGCCTGCGCCTTGTCTACCGATAAATTCCGCTTGGTCGGCATCTTTGGCTTTGGCTAATAGAATCGCGCTGCCACTGCTGCCCTTAGGTTTTACTACAACCCAGCGTTTATCGCCCATATTGGTATCTTCAACTAAGGTAAAACCTAATTTATTCGTATAAAATTCAATAGCTTCGTCATAATCGCGGACAATTAATGACACCAACGATAACTGCTGTGCCATGCTCACTCCTGTTAATTTAATAATCCTAAATCGATGGCTTTTAACACCGCTTTGGTTCTATCTCGAACCCCAAGTTTATTTAAGATAGCAGAGACTTGATTCTTTACTGTGCCTTCAGATTTAAACACTGCATCGGCAATTTCACGGTTACTAAAACCTGCGGCCATCAAGCGTAATACTTCAAGTTCTTTGCTCGACAAAGCGTCATGCTGCACTAAATGCTCATGTGGCGCTAAAGTATTCGAAGTTTTGGTGCTTTTGGCGGAATGTTGATGGGGATCGTGATGTCCTGCAGTGCTTGAAAAAGCTTGCAGGATCCGATCTGTAATCGCCGGTTGATGCAGGCGCCCGCCGGTCGCGATTTGTTCAATCGCACTAACCAAAGTGGGCAACGCCACGTCCTTTAACAAATAACCATTAGCGCCAGCTTGCATCGCTTGTAGCACTTGCTGATTATCATCAAAGGTAGTCAAGATAAGCACAGGTGTTGGCAATTGTGCTTGACGCAGTAGTTTCAGCGCTTCAATACCGTTCACCACGGGCATTTGAATATCCATCAACACAACATCGACCTGATGTTGTTGCACTAACGCGACAATGTCAGCACCATTGGCGGCTTCTGCCACGACTTGCAGCTCAGGCGCTAGCCCAAGCAAACTGATAATGCCTTGGCGCACTATAGTTTGGTCGTCGATGACCAAAATTTTATGAATTTTAGTCATTGGAATGCTCAATTTGCGGTAATTCAATATCAATTTGTAGTGAGTTGGCCGCTTTGCTAAAGGACGCACTGGCGGGATTTTGCCTTGACTCATGCTGGCTAAAGTACAGTTTACCGGCGGCTTGCTCGATGCGCTCACGCATCCCAGTTAATCCATTGCCTTCAATAAGAGGCCACTTTTTTATAACCCCATCATCAACATACCGATAAAAAACTTTGCCATTGTGCTGCCACAAGCTGACTTCGGCTTTGCTGGCATTGCCATGTCGAGCGCTGTTGGTGACCGCTTCTTGGGTCACTTTGGCCAATAATGCCGTACTAACTGGATCTAAGGCCAAATCGGTGGGAATGCTGCATTGCAGGGCCAATTGCGGGAAATTGTTGGCTAAAGCTCGGCATTGCTCGGCCAGATTTGGCTGCAACGGCTGCCGTAAATGCGATACCGCGTGGCGAATTTCGTGTAACAGTTGTTTGGCCAGTTGATGGCAATGCGCCAGTTGCGGTTTTTGCGCCGGTGCGGCTTGGTATTCGGCGACTTGTAATTGGATCACCAAGGCCGTTAAGTGATGGCCCAAGCTATCATGTAAGTCTCTGGAGATCCGGAGTCTTTCATCATCTGCGGCTTGTAAACTCAGTCGGCTTTGTGCATCAATTAATTGTTGATGAGTCACTGCCAGCGCTTGTCGAGCCAACGATTCTGCACGCGCTTTACTCATGGCGAAAATGGCAAAAAATTGAAAAGTGCCACAAGTGATTAGCATTAAAATCGCGTTTGGATTGAGTTTTTCGAAAAGCATCATGACTGAAAAGGGGAGAAGTGCAGGCACAATACTCCAATACACCAAACGTTCAGGCAAATACCAAGGCAATAACGCAACCCAGAGCACCGCTAAACCCGGTGTAAAGCCATTTGGAACTATGACCTCGTTCATGGCAATGGTCAGCCACATCATGCCCAGTCGTAGATAATTATTGCGAGTTGGTTCTCCACTTTGGGCTTGCAGAAAAAACACGATAAACCACAGTAAACTGAAAGCAATACCGATTGTTTCGATACTGAAATTCCCGTGCGAATGACTGCTTGCCCGTAACTGGATAAAACTAAACGCTAGCCAAGTAATCATGGCTGCCCAATTTTCTTTATCAAACCAGCGCGGCTGGTAAGGTCTTGCGACCGAGATACTCATGAAAATTCCCTTTATTTTAATGAGCTTGCCTGATGTAGCTAAGTAGTATCGCCAATCCTGCGCCCAACAGCAATAGGCCAGAAGTCACGAAGACTTAGCCTTAAAATCGTGACTTTCGGCACTACGCCAAAAATTTGCTGCCATGCATGATGGGCACAGTTCAATGACGACAGGGTTCAAGGAGAGTCGATTATGCATACCATTCATCAAAGTTTACTGGCGGTTCATGTCATTTGCGGGGCAATTTTACTGTTTTTGTTTTGGTTGCCGATGCTGGCGAAAAAAGGTAGCCCATTGCATGTGAAATCTGGGCAGTATTTTGGCTTGCTAATGTATTTTGTCACCATTTCAGGGTTTTTAATGAGTTTAATGGTGTTGTGGGATCCGGTGGCAACCCGCGGTGTCGATATTGCAACCATTAGCAATCTCGATAAGTTTTTAGCGATCAATCGTGCCTTTGCCTTTTTCTTGGCGGTGTTAAGTTTGTTGGGCTTTGTGCAATTGCGCCATGCAATTTTAGTGTTACGCGATGGTCCAGCCCGCACCCAAGTGCGTCGTCCGCAACATTATGTGCCGGTTGTGCTGTTATTAATGGGCGGGATTTTACTGTTACCTTTAGGGATCCAATTTAATATTCCGCTGTTTACCATTTTTGGCGTGATATCCAGTCTTTCGGCTTTACAAACCATCAGGTTTTTATTGGCGAAAAACGTTGATCGCAGTGCGATTTTGCGTCAACACATCAGCAACATGATTGCCTGTGGCATCGCTATTTACACCGCGTTCACTGCATTTGGTGGTCGTCGTTTGTTTGAATTGAGTTGGCAGTGGGAATTAGTGACTTGGATAGCGCCAGGCGTTATCGGCACCATCGCTAGCATCATCTACAACCGTAAATATACGGCGAAAAAGTCGAAAGTAGCATTAAACACTGTCGCAACGACTGAGCAAGCATAATCACTAGGCCTAGTTGCCAGCGATATGACGACTTTAGACGATAAGACTTCACTTTGTTATACTGGCTCTTCAGCAATTGGAGAGCCTTTGATGTCAGAGCATGAATTAGAGTTATGGACGCTGGATGAGTTGTGCGAACACGCATTCAGTATTTTTGAAGAGTTGGCCGAAGAAAATTTGACCGAAGACGACTACCAGTTATATCAAAGCTTTGCCGAAACTCGTGCTTATGTTGATTTGGTGCCGCCGAGCGATGACTGGGTTGAGTTGATTCAAGCTGAGTTGGAGCCTGAGTTGCATTTTGAGGCTCATATCGGCATTGCTGGTGATGGCGCAGGCGATGATGTGGTGTTAGCGCGAATTTTATTAAGCCGCGAAAAACACGATACCTTGTGCCATGCGCAGTGGCGCGGCCAATAATGCTTTCCATGCCGAGCTGAACATGGTCTATCAAATCATCCCGAAAGCAGCGCAACAACGCAGTGACTGGGCTGGGGGGAGCACAGTGCAATTGCAGATCCATCCTGCACACGCGACACTCGCCGAGCGCAATTTCGCGTGGCGCTTTAGTTCGGCATCGGTGAAGCAAGGTGGTGCTTTTAGTCAGTTTGCAGGTTTTGGCCGTTGGCTTGGCGTTCGTCAAGGGGCTGGATTGTTGCTAGAAATTGACAATCATCGTTTAGAACTTCGTGATAAATCGCATATGCTGTGGTTTAGCGGTAACGCCAAAACCTCAGCTGAATTGCGAGATGGCCCGGTGGTTGATATCAATCTGATTTTAGCTGCGGGTTGGCAAGGTGGTATGCAGGCACTTGAGTTTACTCACGAAAAAAGTCCGCTAGCGGTATCGCCTATTGCCGAGGAATTGTTGTTATACCTTGATGCTGGCAGTTTGCTTTTGAGTATTGCGGGTGAGCAACTTCGCCTAGAAACGGGTGAGGTGTTGCGCTATAAAGTGCAGGATCTCCATTCTAATCACCTCTTTGCGCAAGCGATTGCCGGCAATGCTTCTGCGGTACTAGCTTGGGTAGCACCACTTGGTGCAACTGAACTTTTCGCATGATTGCCTAGCCAATTCCATAACTGGTATTGGCTAGCATTTCTTGGCTTCAATTCACTGTTTTTACTGATATCCCTGTGCATCTATGCCTAAGCTGTACTTTTTGCGCTGAAGGCCTTATGCGACGTTTTTACGATATTCGTTTCAACACTTTGCTTGTGCTGCTTGGATGTCTGAGCGCTCAAGCTTTTGCAAACTCCAAACAAATGCCTGCGCACGTTGCTGAACCTGCGTTGCAACTGCCAGAATTGACTTACTTGCGCGAGCACAATGATTTTCAAGCGCAGTGGCAGCCCAATCAAGATTTCAGCCGTTGGCAGCAACAAGGACGGCAGTTACTGAGGCAAAGTTATCTTGGTCCCGCACAGCTACCGGCGTTAAAAGCGGAACTGCAAAGCCGTGAAGATAAGGGGCTTTGGCTCAGAGAGCGCTGGCGTGTGCAATTAGTGTTGCCAATCTGGCAAGAAGTCTGGTTGCTGAGGCCCAAAGCCTCCATCAATCAACAGGCTAATTTGACCTCGGCAAATCTTCCCTCGCCACATCTGATTGCGCCCAAGCTGACATCGCAAGCATCGTCTGACGCTATTGTGGCCAGTAAACAAAGCAAATCCGCAGCCCATATGCCAAACAAATACCCCGCGGTATTGCTGCTGCATGATCACGGTGCTGAATTTCGCATTGGTAAAGAAAAATGGTTTAGTGAAAGCGAACAGACCGCGATAAGTCAGCCTTGGAGTCAGCGTTATTTTGATGGCGAGTTTTTCGCCGATAAGCTTGCGGCGGCCGGTTTTATCGTGCTGGCGGGCGATGCTCTAGGTTTTGGCCAACGTGGGCCTTTGCGTTATGCGCAGCAACAACAACTTGCGGCAAATATGCAGGCGCATGGGTATTCGCTAGCTGGACTTATTGCGCTGGAAGATCTGCAGATGGCGCATTTTTTAGCGAATCAAGCTGAGGTCGATAACGCGCGAGTCAGCGCCGTGGGATTTTCTTTTGGCGCTTATCGGGTTTGGCAATTGGCGGCGTTATCAGCGGATATCGGCAAAGCCGTTGGTGTTGGCTGGTTTAATGAGTTACAGGCTTTACGCACTGAAGGCGGTAATTTTAGTAAAGGTCAAACTTCGTGGTTGATGATCCATCCTGGATTATTTCAGCAGCTGGATATTCCAGATATTGCCGCCTTAGCCAGCCCAAAACCGCTACTCATTATTAACGGCGCCAAGGATCTATTAATGCCAGCACAAGGCTGGCAGCGGGCAACACATCGGCTTTGTGCACTTTACAATGCTGCCGAAAACAATGGCTGTCAGCAGCTTGAAATGACGCTGTGGCCCGAGGAAGGTCATGTTTTTTCAAAAGCAAGCCAACAGCGAATTATCGAATTTTTACAGCGCTAACTGTCTCGAATGTGGCGAAAATTTGTCCGAAAATTAGCGCTGAATGGATTTTTTACGGATTATTCAGCAACTTCTTGTTGTACTGTCCACTTAGCCTCCGCGCTAAGTAGCGGCGCAAGCTCAGCGAGCGCCTCGCGCATATCATCAGCCAGCGTGTAAGGCGGGTTAATAACCCACATGCCTGCGCCGGTCATGCCAAACCCTTCACTATCAGGCAGTGGACACATTTCGATGCGCAGCTGATTGCGGATCCCGGTATCGACGATCGCTTGCAGGACCGCTTCAATGCTGGCGCGTTCAATCACTGGATACCAAATCGCGTAGGTCGCTTGTGGAAAGCGTTGTACCGCCTGTTGTAGCCCTTTGATTAAATCTTGGTATTCGGTTTTGAGCTCATAAGGCGGGTCAATCAACACTAAACCCCGTTTATGCAGCGGCGGTAACATCGCACGAATACCGGCATAAGCATCCAGTTGCTCAATCCGACAATGCCGACGCCCATGAAATTGCGCTGCCAATAGCGGGTGGTCGGTAGGGTGCAATTCGGTCGCTTGAATGCTGTCGTCTTTGCGCAACAATGTTTTAGCGATGACTGGCGAGCCCGGATAGAACTGCAAACTCCCGTTAGGATTCAGTTGCTGCACCAAGTGGATGTAACTTTTTAAGCTGTGGTTTTTCGCCTGATATTGAAACAATTTGCCAATGCCACCCGCATACTCTGAAGTCTTTTGCGCGTGTTCGCTTTGCAGGCTGTACAATCCCGCGCCCGCATGGGTGTCGTGGTAGCAAAATGGTTTATCTTTTTTCTTCAAATATTCCAAAATGGCCACTTCCACCAGATGTTTGACAACATCGGCGTGATTGCCGGCATGATAACTATGGCGATAACTCAACATGGGCTCAAATCCAAACTGGGTGAATGGGCGCAAGCTTACTGCGGATTTTCACAAACTCAAGTCCAATCTTCGCCCACGCCGCTTTTTAGGCTAAACTAGCGGTTTTTCGGCGGTCAACACGCTGGCAATCGACTCTTGAGGATTTAACGTGGCTTACCCTGCAAAACCAAATAACAAATCTCGTACCCAATCAGCACCACGCAGTGAAGCAGGTCGTTCAGAGGAAAATCGTTCGCGGCCAGCAAAAACGAATCGGGCAGGCAGCGATAAAACCGCAGGCAGTAAAGGCCGTGATGATCGCCAAGGCCCTGCGCGTGATTTATTACAAAAGCCATGGAAATCAGCAAAACCTAAAGCCAACGTCCATACCAGCGACAAGACCGAAAAGCCAACTACAAACAAGCCAATTTCAGCCGGCGTACTGAAACAACAAGAGCAACAAGAAAGCCGTGTGCATGGTGAAAACGCCTGCCGAGTTTGTTTTACTGAGCGCCCAGAGGCCGTGGTGAAAATGTACCTGCAACCTGAATACGCGGGTCGTTTTGCTGATGTGATGAAGTATTTGGCTGCCAATAAAAAAGCGTACCACTTAGTCGATGCCGCTGAGCTTGAGAAAATAGCAGGGAGTCAACATCATGGCGGTGTGGTGTTGGTGGTGAAAAAACGAGAAAACCTGAATGTTGCCAGTTATTTAACACTTAACCGTAAGCAAAAGCAGGACTGTTTGCTGGCGCTTGATGGGGTCGGTAATCCGCATAATTTGGGCGCCATTGCACGCAGCTGTGCGCACTTTGGTGTGTCTGGTATTTTGATGACCGAACCGGATTTATTACAATCAGGCGCTGCCGCGCGCACTGCCGAAGGTGGTCTTGAGTTTGTACAAGGATTGTCTTGTGAAAGTCTGCCGCTGGCGTTGCAGCTTTGCAAACAAGCGGGTTATACCTTGATTACAACATCTAGCCATGCCGGCAATTCCTTGTATCAAACCAAGTTGCCAAGCAAAGTGGTGATTGTGTTTGGTGAAGAAATGGATGGTGTGTCGCAAGCCGTTGCTAACAATGCTGAAATCGCTTTACAAATTCCAGGCACAGGCAAAGTCGAGTCATTAAACGTCAGTGTTGCCGCTTCGTTAATCCTTGGCGAATGGTATCGTCAACAGCAAAACTAATCCTAGGTAATGTTTGGCGCCAAGTTAAAACTAGTTCTTAAACTGGCGCAGTTTCATTTGCTTGCTATAACTTTGTGAGTAGCCGGTTTTTTTACTGAAATCGGCAAAGCAAATGCAGATAATCTGAAACCTCTGTTGGAGTTGTTATGCTTGACCAAACCGCATTGTTATTGTTGATTAAGTCCTTTAAAGATCAACAAATTGATAGCGATCATTTCTACCGTCAATTGACTGAAACTATTACCATCCAACTCAAGTGTTCGCGTGCAAGTTTGTGGCTCTATTCTGATGCCTTATTGCAAGAAATTGTGGCAATAGATCTCTATGACTCCAATAGAAATGAGCATTATCAGGGGATCGCTTTGCATGAAGATGACTTTGCCCCATATTTCGAAGCCATGCGTAATGACGGCGGTATAAATGCGCCAAATGCCAACGAGCATCCAGCAACATCCTGTTTCAATGAGCCTTATTTTGAACCGAACGACATCTATTCGCTACTTGATGTGGGCATTCGTTATAACGGTCAATTGGTTGGGGTGTTTTGCTGTGAGCATGTTGGCGACGTGATGAACTGGAATGCTCAGCAAATTGCCTTTTTGGAACAAGCCGGTAAGTTGATTACCTTTGCCCTTAAACCGTTGTTGCAAGAGAAATTTGCTGCACTTTTTGTATAAATGCACTGCTGATAAAAGCAATTCGACGGGCACGAATGGTTCTCTAGAACGGTAAACATCTCGCTTGTTGGTTGCTTCGCAACAATGTTTAATGCTGCAAAGCCATGTTAAATCACTATGGCTTTGCATCCTTGTCTGCTGCGGCTTCAACGTCAGCTTTTACTTTAAAGTCGAAAAAGCCCGACACTGAAATGTGCTGCATTTAGTTTAGGGCTCTGTTTTATCTCAATTTGTCACAGTTAACTCGTTATTACTCTACGCTTTTAGTGGGCGTATCACTTGTTTCAGGTAATTTCCCGGCAAATTTTTTACTAAATTTCTGCGAAACCTTGCCGCCGACCGCCCAAACGATTAAAGCCCCCCAAGCGATAAACGACATTCCTGCAGGGATATTGGCAATAGCAATATACTTGAGGTGCGGACGGTTTAAAAACAGCGCTAACAAGGTCGGTACAAACCAAACAAACAGCACTAACGGGATCAGTGTTAACCAAAACATAGGGCTTGCGTTGGTGGTCATTGCAATAAATTCGTTCATAGTAAGCTCCATTTAACAGTCTATCGGTTGGTTTGTTGATGTTGTTGGTCGTCTCATTACTGGCCGACCGTTAAATACTAGGGGTTGCCGATATGCCTTGGTGGAAAAAAGTGATTTTCGGCAGATTTTGCTGGTTAATCGGTGTGTTCGCAGGGATTAGATGTGTTGGTTCGTTCGCGCCTGCTATTTTCCTTTGTTGCGGCATCTTGGTAAGTCGTTACAATTAGGCCAGTTTAATTCTAGGAGCTCGTTATGAGTCATTCACCAAGTGTTGCTAAGCAAGGGATCCTGCCGCGGATCCAGAGTTTCATTGAACATAGCCGATTTAATCAGTTTATTTTGAGCTTAATTCTGCTCAATGCCGTCTTACTTGGCATGGAGACATCGGCCAACTTGATGGCGCAATATGGCGAAACGCTGTTGTTACTTGATAAAGTCTTCTTAACTATTTTTGTCATCGAAATTGTCTTGCGCATCTTTGTCTATCGACTCAACTTTTTTAAAGATCCGTGGAGTCTATTCGACTTTGCTGTTGTTGCTATCGCGCTAATTCCAGCTTCTGGTCCTTTGGCTGTGCTGCGTTCATTACGCGTATTACGTGTTTTACGGGTCTTATCGATGGTGCCGTCGATGCGCCGAGTGGTATCGGCCTTATTGGGTTCTTTGCCGGGTTTATCTTCGATAGCGCTGGTGTTAGTGCTTATTTATTATGTGTTTGCGGTAATGGCCACCAAGATTTTTGGCGCAGCTTTCCCAGAATGGTTTGGCAGCATTGGCGCTTCGTTTTATACCTTGTTCCAGGTTATGACGCTAGAGAGTTGGTCTATGGGCGTGGCACGGCCGGTGATGGAGCAATTTCCGCATGCTTGGCTGTTTTTTGTGCCATTTATTTTAGTGGCGACTTTCACCATGCTGAATTTGTTTATTGCGATTATTGTAAATACCATGCAGACCTTCAGTGAAGAAGAGCATGCGTTGCAACGGGAACAGGATAAGCAGCAAGAGGTTGCCGAGCAAAAGTTAATGCATGAAGAATTGCGCACAATTCGCGAAGAATTACAGCAATTGCGGGAACTGTTGCAACAAAACCGCAATTAGAGAATTAGCTTGTTGCCGCTGGTGGTATCGATGCGCTCCGTGTAGCTAGGTCAAGCATGCACTGGCAATATCGAAGATATCGCGGTGGCAACTAATCGAACGGGGAATTACGCGATGGCAGATCTTGCTTCATTAATGCCGGTACTTTTTGTTGCTCATGGTGGTGGACCGTTGCCGCTGCTGAACGATCCCTCTCATCAACAGCACCGCGCATTTTTAACAACCATTGCAGCACAGTTACCGCTGCCGACCGCTATTTTGTTAATCACTGCGCATTGGGAAGCCAATGAAGTGGCGTTAACAAGTAGTCAAGCACCGGGGATGTTATACGACTATTCAGGCTTTCCTGTTGAGTCTTATCAGTATCGATATCCAGCTCCAGGTGCGCCTGAACTGGCATTACAGGTGCAACAATTGCTGCAAAGCCAAGGCGTACCATGTCGGCTAGATAGCGAGCGTGGGTATGATCATGGGACTTTTGTACCGCTGATGTTGATGTATCCCAAGGCAAATATTCCAGTATTGCAAATGTCTTTGCTGCGGAATTTGGATGCGGCTGCGCATATCAACATCGGCAAAGCACTGGCTGATTTGCGCTCGCAAGGAGTTCTTATTGTTGGCTCCGGCATGTCGTTTCACAATCTTCGCGCGTTAATGTCTGGAGATCCCAGAACCTCTAGCTTAAGTTCGCAATTTGATGAGTGGTTAACAGCTACCATTACCGCTGAACCTTCGCAGATGCTGACAAAGCTCGAGCAATGGCAACAGGCACCGTCGGCGTTGTTTGCGCATCCTAGGGCCGAGCATCTATTGCCTTTACATGTCTGTGCAGGTGCAGCCTTTGCCGCAGGTCGAGCGGGTGAGTGCAATTATCAAGACTGGTTATTTAATGGCAAAGTTTCAGGCTATATTTGGCGTTAAATTCGGTAATTATCGAACGATAAAATTTTGTTTCGGATCTCTAAGTAAACAGTCATTAACCACACAGAGTTGCAGAAATCGAGAGCTGCTGGCCTGCATACGATGTTTTCTGAGCCGAAGTGGAGATATTCCAGCGTCATGCTGCCTAGCAGTTAACATTGCATTACTCAAATCGGCAGTGCGCACATTGGCAGGGTTTAAACCTACTATGCCGTTGGGTCGAGTGGATGTAGATGTCGCTGCAATATTAAGGTAACGCTCGCTATGTCGCGGTTGATACCGCGGTGGTGCGCTGACTAATCGGCTGTCGGCATTCGGCAGCTTATCGCGTACATTCAGTGCTTTTCCTTGCAAGATCTTTAGATCCATAGGCATATATTTCGATTGTTTGCCAGTTATCACCAATTCTGGGATTTCGTAGTCGACATTTGTTGCTGATGAGATTGGCAAGAAAAATGCGGCAAGCAATAGCAATATGCGTTGAGTCATGCGTTGAATCGGTTTGCATCTAAATCGACGATGGACCAAAGTTTTTGGCAAAAACCCAGATAATTGTTGATACATTGTCGAAGCCCTCCTTGGTTTCAAACTAAAATTTTTCCGTTATTGGTATCATTATTGGCTAGTGATTTATTAACTTAGGGTTTAACAGTTGACCGATACCCCGACTTGGTTTTCTGTACCGCGGCTGCTTAAAATTGCCAACTGCATCCAAAAATTGGTTAATTTATCGATGTTAATTTGGTTAATAGAAAGTAATTTAGATGGGTTTTTTGATGAATGCAAAATAAATGTAAATTTATTTTATTGGTGAAACCATGTCACTGGCGTTAAAGACGTCGCAATGGGTAACGCAAGAATAAAAAGCGCTAAGCAAATAGCGCTTATCTTAATTACAAACCCTTACTTTATCTGCGGATTTATAACGCGCTAAAAAGCTGTTTCAACACTTGCACTTGGCGGCGGCTCACTTCGACTTCTTGGCCGTCTTGCATAATTGCTAGCATGCTGCCAACTGCGACGCCATTTTCTAATTGTTCGATGGCGCTGACGCGAATAATGTCGGCGCGGCTTGCTTTAAAAAATTGTTGCGGATCAAGTCTTTGTTCGATTTTAGATAACGAACTATGCAGAAAGCTCTTACCAAAGCTGGTGTAGACCGCACTATGATTGCCGATGCTTTCAAACCTGCTGATATCGCTTAATCGTACAATCCGACTGCTGTCAGCAAATTTCAGTAATAAACCATGGTTTTCCGGAAGATAGTTGCGCTGTGGCTCATCTGGTTGTTTGGTTTGAAAACGGGCGAGTGCCTTGGCGAGTCGCTCAGGATTAATAGGTTTGAGAAGATAATCGAGCGCATTTAAGCCAAAGGCGTCTAAGGCATAACTATCAAAGGCGGTGCAGAAAATAAACTGCAGGTCGGTATCTAACTGCGCGGCGAGCTCAAGGCCGCTGAGTCCAGGCATTTGGATATCCAAAAACACTAAATCAACCTCAAGCTGACTCAAAAGCGCTAAGGCTTCGTCGGCGTTAGCTGCTTGGCCAACGATCGATATTTGCGGATGGGCTTGTAACAGTCGGCTGAGTTCGGCGCGCGCTAAGCGTTCGTCGTCAACGAGTAGGGTTTTGATCATCATCGAGCTCCATGCATAATTCAAAGCGTTCGTCAGTTTTACGCCAGGTTAGTTGGTGGTTGGGGGAACTGAGCGCCAAGCGCTGGCGCAAGTTGGCTAAGCCGGTTTTGGTGGAGTGGATGGCTTGCGAGCTACCCACACTGTTGTTGACTTGCAACTGCCAACGGCTTTGCCTTGGTCTGCAGCTTATAATCTGCAAAGTTCCGCCTTGTGGGTTAGGGCTAATGCCATGTTTAATGGCATTTTCCACCAACATTAATAAGCTCAACGTAGGTAGTTGTTGTTGCCATAAGCTGTCATCAAATTGCAGATCTAGCTGTAAGCGTTGTTCTAATCTGATCTGCTCAATATCCAGATAATGTTTCGCAATCAGCCATTCATCAGCCAAGCTAGAGCTAGGTTTTAGATGCGCTTGCAGGTGAATACGAAATAGCTCAGAAAGTTGCGTCACTGCATGCGCGGCTTTGTCTTTATCTTCGTAAATCAGCGCACGTATGCTATTGAGTGCGTTAAATAAAAAGTGTGGATTCAGCTGGTTAGTGAGTTGCTGCAGCTGCGCTTCATGCATTTGTTTTTGGACTTGGCGTTTGCTAATTAAAGTATGCCAAAAGCTATAACAGAGCGCAAAAATCCAATACATCACACTTTGGTTAAAGCCACCGATCAGAATCATCTGAGTTCGGCTCATATTTACCGTAATGTTTTTACCGCTACTATTTTGGGTTTCCACCTCAATTTGGTTGAAGTTAAGGTTGCCAAAAGCCTCAATTTTGGCGATTTCTAGCGACAAGACCACCGAGATCATGCCGAGTATAAACGTAGCCCCTACGAATTTGAGAAGGGGTGATCCATAGTTGCCAAAACGTAGCAAATTTAACTTCAGGTAGGGGCGTATGAGAAAGTGACTGGCGGCAAAAAAGATGGTGGAATCAATCAAGCTCCTTAGCAAGATTTCCATAGCGTGGCTAGCATTGGCAGATTTAAACATACTCGCCGTCATCAATGCATAACTTAGAAAAAATAGTGCATACATGCTGATAAAAACTATTTTATAGCTGCGACTGCATTGGAAGCTGATTGCCCAATAAGGCTGTAATTGTTGCCAAATTTTATTCACGACCAGCTCCTGTTATTAAAGCTATTTTTCCAGTTCTCAATGCTAAAAAGCCTATGCTGGATAGTTTCATTATTCAAACCGCAGCGCATCAATCGGGTTTAACCTGGAGGCTTTAATCGCAGGTGCTAAGCCGAACACAATCCCAATACAACTGGTAAAACCGATGGCTAGCATGACAGACCAAAGGGGCACTAAAGCAGCTGGCATGCCCGGCACGACCAAACTCATTAATGCGGCAAAACCGTAGCCCAGAATTAACCCGATCAGACCACCAAACAGTGATAATACAATAGCTTCCACTAAAAATTGCAACAGAATAAATTGCGGGGTTGCGCCAAGGGCTTTCACAATACCGATTTCTTTAGTGCGCTCGGTCACCGACACCAACATAATATTCATCACGCCGATGCCGCCCACTAACAAGCTGATGCCAACAACACCGGCCGCCACCCAAGTTACTGAATCTAAGACTTTATCAAATTGCGCTTTGGTTTTTTCGGCGCTGACTAATTCAAAATGATCCGGATCGCTGGCGCTAAGGCCTGCCTTCGCGCGTAATAAACTGCGCACTTGTCGTTCGATTTGCGCCGCATCCGCATCTGGTTTTGGCCGATAGCTAATTTCCACTTGCAGATTATCTGGGCCGTTAATGGCGGTTGCTGTGCTAAATGGCGTGATGATGTAATTGTCTTGGTCAAAGCCAAATAAACTACCGCGTTTTTCCGCGACGCCAATAATGCGAAACCAATCACCAGACAGACTGATGTATTGACCGACAGGATTTGCTGGCAGTTGTAATTTCTGAATTAACGAGTGGCCAATAAACGCCACACGACGGCGTTTTAAGTCATCTTGGACGTTTAGAAAACGTCCAAGTTGTGGATAAATTCGCACGACATTTTGATAAGCGCTATCGGCGCCAAGTAACTGTGTTTGCGTGCTATTTCGTCCGTAACTGACAGATAGACCTAAGCTAAACGCCGGCATCATTCGGCTGATTTGTTCAACTTGGCCAAGTTTGGCTTGTAATAAACGAAAGTCGCTATCGCTCAGTTTATTGCGAAAGCCTAATAGCTCTTGATCTGGCGTGGTATAGGCGCGAATAGTCACCATATCTGAGCCTAAATCATCCAGTTGGCCGCGAATATTGCTACTTAGGCCGTTCATGATCGCGACAACGGTAATCACCGAGGCAACCCCAATGATAATGCCAAGTGTGGTTAAAAAACTGCGAAGGCCATGCGCACGAATGGATAAAAACGCCGCGCGACTGCCTTCCAGTAATGCGTGAAGAAAATGCATGATGACTCCCTAAACCAATAAGCGCGTGGCGGTGATAAGCGGGTTAGTGTGCAAACTTTGCTCTGCTGTCTTGGAAATATCAGCAAGAGTTGCTTTGCGTTGATCCGCGACCAAACGACCATCGACCATCCTCAACACACGCTGGCAATGGTCGGCAATCTCTTGCTCGTGCGTCACCAAAATAATGGTGTGGCCTTGTCGATGCAGTTCATCAAATAACTGCATAATGTCGGCCGTGGTTTTGCTATCCAAGTTACCGGTGGGCTCGTCGCCAAGCAAAATTGCCGGCTCAGTGACTAAAGCACGGGCAATGGCCACGCGCTGGCGTTGCCCACCAGACAATTGGTTCGGCAAATGGTGTCTTTTTTCGAATAACCCAACGCGTTGCAGTGCCGCAAGGGCTCGGCGTTCACGCTCAGCCGCACTCATCAAGCGATACACCAAAGGCTGCATAACATTTTGCAGCACACTATGCCGGGGCAATAAGTTAAAGCTCTGAAAAATAAAACCGACTTGCTGATTTCGAAGCTGCGCTAATTGGTTTTCAGCCATGCTTGCGACGGCGTTGCCACTGAGCAAATAACTGCCGCTATCGGCCGTGTCCAAACAACCGAGAATGTTTAATAAGGTCGATTTGCCAGAGCCGCTAGGCCCAATAATCGCGACGTATTCATTGGCATGGATATCGAGCGAAACCTCGGATAGCGCATGAAAGGTTTCGCCCGCCATTTGATACTGCTTGCCAACCTGTTGCAGTCTAATCACGGGATCTTTCATGATTGAACGTCCTCTGCTTTGACTTTTTGCCCAGCTTTGAGGTTCAGTAAAGTGCGGGCGGGGCCGACAATGACTTGCTCGTCGCCTGTGAGACCTTGGCTAATCACTTGTGAAGTATCAGTGGCAAGCCCGACTTTCACCCGTATCTGCTCGGCAATACCCGCCTTTTCCACCCAAACGAAATGGCCTTGGGCATCTTTTTGCACCGCAGCAACCGGCACATTCATTTTGTTTTCTAGGGTTTGCGTAATGAGCTCAGCACGGCAGCTCATTCCTGGATATAAGGTAATGGTTGCGCTATCGAGCAACACTTTCACCCGAAATGATAAGGCTTGTGAGCTACCCAGCAAGCGCGCTGAACTGCCAATACTCAGCACCTTGCCGGTCAAGGCGGTTTCTGGTGCTGCTGCCGCAAATACGGTCGCTGTTTGCCCCAGTTTGATGGCGTGAATGTCCGCTTCATCAACGCGCAGTTCTGCCAAAATGGCGCTGGTGTCGGCAAGGGTCATCAGATCTGAACCAATGATATTGATAGTGCCAGGGATCACGGTTTCACCCGCTTTCACATCGACGGATACCATCACGCCATCAATTGGCGCGCGGAATTCGGTTTTTGCTAAAGTCTCAATCACTTGCTGTTGCTGGGCTTGGCTTTGTTGCAACTGCAGAGTGGCGGCTTCTACATTGATTTTTGCGACTTCAACTTGGCTTGCTAACAGATCCACGGTTTCTTGTTGCACCAGTCTTTGCGAAAGCAAGCGTTGCTGGCGGCTAAGCTGACGTTCTAAATTGGTCAGCTCCGCTTGCGCACTTAAAATCGCTACTTTTGCTTTGGCCACGACCGCTTCAATTTGGGTGAGCTCTGCTTGGTAACTCGCCGGATCTAGCTGCATCAGCAGTTGGCCTTTTTGTACGGGTTGGCCTTCAGTGACCAGCACTTGTTGTACACGTCCCATCAGCTCTGAGCGAAACTGGATCTGGGTGTTATACACCAAGTTACCGGACGCCAAAATGCTGTCGGATAACGCGCCTTGTTGCACGGCGCTCAGTTGCACCGGGGTTTGCTGGCTTTGATCTTTAAACACTTTAAATGCAACCAGGCCGCCAAGTACTGTCAGTAACAATAATGCTTTTGTCAGGTTATTCATGTGACTTCCTTAGGCAATCAGTGCCCAAATTCCATAAACCACCGCATATGGGGCCGCTGCAATTGCTAGTGCTTTGCCAAAACTTTGCGTGGTCCACTGCTTGATGCCTAGAGCCATTAAGCCGATTTGCCAGAAAGTGAACACCGAAATACTTTCTAGCAAGTTGTAATACGGATCGCCGATTGCTTGGTTAAACAACAATTGATTGACTGAGGCATAGTTAACGGCACTGAGTGGAATATCGGCAGTCGAGCTCGCGAGGATCAGCGCAGCAAAGCCAAGTATGTTGGGAATGAGTGGCATTTGGCTCCAGACCGTTAAGCTAAACCAACCGCCAAAACTTTCTTTGAGGCCTGCCATCTTGCCGTAAATGTGTAGATAAAAAGCATTTAATGCCATGATGATGACTAAAGTGATGGCTCCGAACACTGGGGCAACCATCGGCATGGCGTTTGCCATCTGACCTAGCATCGCTTTACTTTGTTCGATTTCGGCAGGGCTTAGCTCCGGAGAATGCAGAAGCTGTTGCTCCACCAGCCATTGTGGCGTTAACCCTTGATAAAACCAAAATAAAACACCGGCAAAGGTGAGCAGTTGCAGAGCGAGCACCAGCCAACTCCAACTGATGTTCAGTTTTACCGAAGCAAAGGCGGGACTTGGATTCACAAAAATTTCGATGAGGGTTTTGCCAAATGATGATTTAACAAATGATTGTGTGCCAATTACTTGCGACATGGTTGAGCTCCTTGTTGTTGATAAGCTCACCATAAAAATTTTGGCCAAGGATGCGGTGAAAAAAGTGAATTTCGGTTATTGCTCGGGATAAACGGTTAATTGTCGGGGGAATTAGAAACGGAAGAATTTAAAGAAATGGGGGTAACTTTGCGAGCGTGCTAAACGTAACTTGTATAGCAGCAGAGCTAGAATAACAAAAGGATTGGTGACGCAGATAAATGCTAACTACTAATGACTAACTGCTTGCTGCGCTTAATATTTCGGTATTTTGTATGCGGCGTCGTTGTGCTTGATAGCGTTTAAACAAGGAATTCACGCGCGCAACATAAGCCTTGGTTTCAGGGTAGGGCGGTATTCCACCATACTTACTGACTGTGCCTGGCCCTGCGTTATAAGCTGCTGTGGCTAAACGCAAATCACCATTGTATTTTTTCAATAACCAAGCCAAATACGCACTGCCGCCCATGATATTTTGGTTGGGTTGAAAGACATCCTTTACCGCCATATCTTTGGCAGTGCCAGGCATCAACTGCATTAAACCTTGAGCGCCACTTTTGGAAACCACACGCGGTCGAAAGCCTGATTCGGCGTGGATCACGGCTTGGATCAGCGCAGGATCAACTGCATGCTGCTTTGCTGCTAACTCAATTTCGCGTAAATAATGCTTCGGGAAGAGCGGAATACGATCCCAATCTGTGGTCGACTTCACGTTACAGGCAAAACAATCGAATTTAACTAAGGTGTAAGGCACATCCAATGGCTGGCGGTCAGAAAAGGAGACATTGCCTTTTTTGTCAGTGTATTGGAAAACTTTAACATTGCCATTGGCAAAAGCTTTAGGTAAAACACAAAGTAAACAAGCACTTAATAAAGTACTCAAACCAACAATGCGGAAAAAAGTCGAACTTATGATCATGCGGCAGACCCAAAGATGCCAAAAATTGACAAAAATCTTGCGGAATAATCAAACAAAGTTGGCTGAATTTTTTCGCGCATACTGCACTCTGCGTTAGAAAATGAACGTCGAGTATAGGAAAAGCGCGAAGGTGACACAAGCGTTAAGTTACGGTGATTTTGTGCTTAACGTTACAGACTCGACACAATTTACTAACGTGGAATTGCAGATGAAGGTGGATATTGAGATGGTTAATCAGGTCGGCGAATTGCCGCCTTGGCCAAAAGCTCTGAGTGTACTATGTGACACAACACCACGGACTTTCTCAAAATATGTTATTCCTGCGAATAAGCAAAAGTTACAAGTTACCGTCAGGCTATGCTTTCGCTCGACCCAGCCGGTTTGCTGTTGGTATGATAAATTTCGAAAAGTTTGAAGGAACAGTAATGAGTGAGCAATTAGTCGGCCCCAATTTTAATTTAGGCTTGATGCATAAAGCGCAGCAACATGGCTTAGCGGCTCTAGCAGAAATCGCGAGGCGGATTGACATTGGCATGACCGAAGCGAGCGCAAATATCGTAGCTCTTGAAGTGCTTGCGGATTTTGGCGCTGAAACCAATTGGCATCCGCCGATCATTCGATTTGGCGCAAATTCCTGCAAGATTTATAGTGAAGCTTCAGATCCTGCGGTGCAATTACAAAAAAACGACATATTTTTTATCGATTTAGGTCCAGTTTTCCAAGGGCATGAAGCGGATATTGGTGCAACTTTTACCGTGGGGGATGCACCAGAGCATCAGGCCTGCGCTGCAGCTGTTGCGGAGATTTTTCAGCGAGTATCATCGCATTGGCAAAGCACCGGCTGTCATGGGGCAGAGCTTTACGCATTTGCTGAGCAACAAGCACAGGCACTAGGTTATCAGTTTAATCAACAGATCAAAGGCCATCGCTTGGGAGATTTTCCGCATCGGCTTTATGCGAATGGTCGTTTGGGCGATTTAGAGGGGCCAGTACGCGATGGGATCTGGGTATTGGAGATCCAAATCCGTCATCCAAGCTTGGATATCGGTGCTTTTATGGAACAAGTACTATTTATCACTCCAACGGTGGCACCGTAATACCGCGAAAGCGGGAAAGTCCTAATTGACGTAGCAACGAATATAGCCGTTGCTGCAGCTCAATATCACCGGGTTTGAGTTGCCAAGCGGACAATAACATTTTGGCAGCAGCCATCTTCTCTTCGAATTGAAGGTGCTGCTCGGCAAAGCTTATGTAAGTGCTTGCCCTTTGCTCCGGCGGCACCACGCGCTGAAACGAGTATTGATGTACACAACTGCAAAATACGCGGTGGCTATTATCCAGTTGATTGGCAAAAGCTCGGCTGGCTTTAAACAGATAATCGGTTGCCAACTGCGTGTCGCCTAGCATCGACATTAACATGGCTGCATGACAGAGCACTGGAATAGATTGTTCCTGTTCGCTCATCTGCTGATAACGCTTCCAAAATGCTAGGGCCGCACTTCGGCTGTCATGCAAGTGGATAAATGCAGTTTGCAGCATAGCGATACTTAGCTCATGACAGTCGGCTTTTTTATCCTGCCGGACGACTTCGAGTAAATGCTGAATTTGTTCTGCGAGTTTTTGCTTTTGTTCAGGATCTTGGCATAAACGCATTTGGCGTAATACAGTCCTAATTTGTGCTGAAGTTAGCTGGACATACAAATCACCACGCACGGCTAGGCGGCGTTTACGTTCAATAAATTCAATGGCAAGGGCGGTTTCACCAGCTTCCACAAACACCAAATGCACCAAACGCACCATTTTCGCCGACATGGTCACATATGGAATTTGGTGCGCGATGCGTGCCGCTTTAGCAAAATCAGCGGCTTTGATCGCAAAATAAAGTTGCCACAATTCACGTCGTTCAGGATAACGGGCTAACTCTTCCGAAGGCTCGGCTAAAAATGCCGCGCAGGCATGCATATCACCGCGCTCATAGCGAATACGAAATAGTGCCCACAAAGCCCAGCCTTGTTGCTCGCTTACCGCAGGTTTTAGCAGTGGCACTGCTGCTTCATATTTGTGCATTTCTAAGAGCAACTGGACTTTCAGCCGCAAAAGTACGTCATCAAGCCCTGGTGGCAGTTGCTGCTGTTGCGTGTGCAGTAATAATTTCAGTGCGTCATTGTAGCGACATAAACCAGCAAGGGACAAAATGGGACGGATAAATGGACTGAACATCACTTGCTGCTTTAGCTCATGGTCCAAATGGTTCTTATTAAAAGGCCGCTCGACATAACTAAATTGGTGGTAAGGATACTCAATTGCGTACTGTGCACTGCCATTATTTGCTGAAAGCAATACTAAACGAGTGCGATTGGGCAAAATGCCCATCGCAATTAAATGTTCAACGATTTCAGCGCCATTGATTCGTTCATTGGTTTCGTCATTAAGAAAAATGACATCATAACTAGTTGCCGCTTCGCGCTGGGAAAGCTCGTCGATACTGCGAACCGTATCGAGGTTTTTGATGCCTAAACTAAATAACAATTGCTTAGTGAGATGCAATAGCTCAATGTCTGATTCGATCACCAGCACCTGTAAGTCAAATAATTTACTTAAATCGAGTTTATAGGGCTGCAATCTGGCCTCTTGTTTTATACTGCACGTCGATGTTTGGAAAAAAATATCACAGAAATTTCATAATATTCATTTAGTAACAGATTTAGCTTAGTTTGTGATCCAAGTTTATGCCAGTAGTGGTACTAAGGCTTGAGTGGATACAGCATTCGCGATATCATTCGAAATGATTAATTAATATAGTTGGTTTTTAATCGATTTAATTGATTGGGTGAATTCATTTTTTTCGTTATACGCAAAGCTGATGCTTGGCTACTATGCTTTCACCGATTCAAGCTTGTGCAGCAAGCTTTAACGATTTAAGTTTTACGATTTGGCTACTAATGAAAGTAGCTAACTATTAACTCAACATGGAGAAATACCAATGTCTATCATCAACAGCAAAATCAAGCCATTTAACGCGCAAGCTTTCCATCAGGGTAAATTTGTTTCTGTATCTGATGCTGACCTGATCGGCAAATGGTCTGTTGTTTGTTTCTACCCAGCTGACTTCACTTTCGTATGCCCAACTGAACTTGGCGACCTGGCTGATTTCTATCCAAAATTCCAAGAAATCGGCGTTGAAGTTTACTCAGTTTCTACTGACACACACTTCACACACAAAGCATGGCATGATGCTTCTGAAACAATCAAAAAAATCAACTACCCAATGGTTGCTGACCCAACAGGCACTATCACTCGTAACTTCGACGTGATGATTGAAGAAGAAGGTTTAGCACTGCGTGGTACTTTCGTGATTAACCCTGAAGGTGTTATCAAAGTTGCGGAAATCCACGACTTAGGTATCGGCCGTTCAGCTTCTGAATTGTTCCGTAAAGTACAAGCTGCTCAATACGTTGCTAACCACGATGGCGAAGTATGCCCAGCAAAATGGACTCCAGGTGAGAAAACTCTGGCGCCATCTTTAGACTTAGTTGGTAAAATCTAAGCGAGTTCTTATTCGCAATCGCAGCACTGTCGAACATAAAGTCAGCCAGTGTTTCGATGAATAAATAAAAACCCAGCAAATGCTGGGTTTTTTTATGTGTAACTCGTTGCTACTGCTTACCACATTTAACGGCTACACCTTTTTATTTCAGCTTTTATTTCAGTGCTTAGTTCACCATGTTATTTAGGAAGCCTTTTTTCACGATCCAAATTTGATCGGCCTCTCGCGGTTCTGCTTCGCTGGTTTTCGCTTTTGTTGAAGTATTTGTCACAGACAGCGCTAACGCTAGTTGTCCGTCACGACTGACCGCCGCATTACAGATTTTATGGTTATCTACGGTAAAACTGGTGAGCTGACGCTCGCTTAAACTGAATAGTTTGCTTTTGCAGGGCTGACTAGGTTGTTTTATTAAGAACAGCACTTTGTTTGGTTGGCGCGATAATACTTCAAACTGATAATTATTACCTAAGCCATAGCTCCAGTTCAGCCATTCGGCATTGGGAGACCCTACGGTATGAATGTTTGTTTGCAAAAGCAGTGTATTGGAACGTACTTTCGCATTCTTGGCGACATCGGCAGGGAAGCTTTCTAAAGCCAGCAGTAGCTGAGCATCTTGCTCTACACCACCGAGCAGGCGGTTAACCAGTGGTCGGCCTTCAGCACTTTGGCTAGGTAGTGCAAGCAATTGACGCTTACAAGTTGGGATATTAAGCAAATAGAGGTCGTAAGCATTTTTGCCTTGCCTTGATTGATAGAGCGCCTTTTCACCTTCGAGCAACCATTTTGCATTGCTCGTTTCGACCACATTTTGCGGCCAATCGGCAAAACACCTGGCAATTGCTTGTTGCAGTGGGGTAGGCCCATAAGGTTCGTCAATGGTGTATTCGCCAATTTTAGGATTTTCCAACCGCTGCTCTTTTACCAAATAGCGAATTTCCGTGGCGGAATCATCACCGTTGGAAATAACGAAATGGATTTTATCGTCTGGCCATGTCAATTCAACGGCCGGTGCGCCGTAAAAACCAAAGTTACTGGTGCTGTCGGCATCGATTAGCGTTGTTGCTTGCCCAATTGGCAGCAACGGCAGCAGATGCAACTGACTTGCCCAAAACTCTCCATATTGTGTAGGCGCCATTTGCTTGATGCTGCTATAAGCAAGTGCATGATTATCAGGTGAAAATGCCAAATGCACAGGGCGTTGTTCAGGTTTGTGCACTTCAGCATAGTTTGGTTGAATGACGATCTGTGTTGTGACTTCAGATCCCGGTAATGGCAACTCTAAATTGGTTTGGCTCCAAGCAGACATTGTTACAAGCGCTAGAATAACACTCGTGGATTGGGTAAAGCCTTGGCGTAACATGGCACAGTTCCTTTGTTCGTTCCGAGATTTTATTATAAATAAAATGTTAAAAAATGCGCAGCTAATACCTACAGCTTTCGCTAAACGAATAAAGTATTTTTTGGATAGGCTTTCGGTTTTTAATCGATTTAATGAATTACATGAATTTGTTTTATTCGTTTTAAAAATTAATCCAACGCTGGCATTATGACTTCATTGATTCAGCAGGGACAATAAGTTCCCGATTAATTTCAGCATGTTCTAAGGAGCACGACTATGTTAGACAACAACTTAAAAGCGGCTTTACAAGGTTATTTACAGAACTTAAAAACGCCAGTTGCGTTGTTATTAGCAACAGACAACAGCGAAAAAGGCCAAGAGTTAAAAGCTTTAGCTGCGGATATCGCCAGTTTGTCGTCGATGGTGGTGCTTAAAGACAATCCAAACCCGACACGTGTGCCGTCAATGGTTGTGCATTCAGAAAGTAAAGGCACAGCAATTACTTTTGCTGGCGTGCCAATGGGCCATGAATTCACTTCGTTAGTGTTGGCACTGTTGCACTCAGGTGGTCACCCAATCAAAGAAGAAGCATCAGTGCTTGAGCAGATTGCGGCATTGCCAGGACCGCTGCATTTTGAAATTTACGTGTCGTTAAGCTGCCAAACTTGTCCGGAAGTGGTGCAAGCGTTGAACTTGATGGCTGCGGTGAACCCAAAAATCACCACCAATATGATTGATGGTGCGGTGTTCCAACAAGAAGTCAGCGATCGCAACATTATGGCGGTACCCACGGTCTTCTTAAACGGCGAACAGTTTTCCCAAGGCGCTATTGCGCTTGGCAATATCTTAAACAAAGTGGATGCAAGCGCAGCTTCACGCCAAGCTGAAGCTCTAGCCAGCAAAGAGAAATTTGATGTATTGGTTATCGGTGGTGGCCCAGCAGGTGCATCTGCGGCGATTTATGCAGCGCGTAAAGGCTTAAACACCGGTGTATTAGCGGAGCGTTTTGGTGGTCAAGTTGCAGATACTGTCGGTATTGAAAACTTCATCTCGGTGAAGGAAACCGAAGGACCAAAATTGGTCGCCAATTTAGAAGCGCATGTTCGTCACTATGAAGTTGACATCATGAATAACCAAAAAGCGGTGAAACTGACCCAAGACGACGGTTTTGCTGTGGAATTGGCCAACGGCGCGACGTTAAAAGCCAAAACCGTGATTTTATCAACTGGTGCTAGATGGCGCGAAATGAACGTGCCAGGTGAGAAAGAATATCGGGGTCGGGGTGTCGCTTATTGTCCACACTGTGATGGTCCACTGTTTAAAGGTAAACGTGTTGCAGTGATTGGTGGCGGTAACTCAGGGATTGAAGCGGCCATTGACTTGGCAGGTATCGTTGAGCACGTGACTGTGCTTGAGTTTGATTCAAAACTTCGTGCTGATGCCGTGTTAGTGAAAAAGGCGCAATCGATGGGCAATATCGACATCATTTTGAATGCACAAAGCACTGAAGTGTTGGGTGATGGCAACAAAGTGACAGGGATCAACTATACCGACCGCGTGACTGGTGATGCGAAGCATGTGGCGTTAGCAGGGATCTTCGTGCAAATCGGTTTAGTGCCAAATACGGAATGGTTGCGGGGCACTTTGGAATTGACTAATCGCGGAGAAATCATCGTGGATAGCCATGGCCAAACATCGATGAAAGGTGTGTTTGCTGCCGGAGATGCGACTAACAGCCCATTTAAGCAAATTATCATTGCGATGGGTTCAGGTGCAACGGCGTCATTAGGTGCGTTTGATTATCTGATCCGCAACAGTTAAAAAGTCTTGCAGGGCTGTGGTTTATCACCATGGCCCTAGACTACAGTACAATCGATGTTTGCTTAATAGGATGAATTCCATGTATCTCAGCCTTGCTGAGTTCCTGCGCCGCAGTTTAACTGCGGTTTTTTTTATCTGACCGAGCTGATCTTTGCAGTTCAAAAGGGGACCAACACCTCGTCTTGGGTGTGACCCGTTGGCATTAAGGCCTGCCACCAACGTTGGTTGTGCACAAGTTCCATCTCCAGTTTGGCAAGTCTAAGTGTCTGGCCAAAGGTAGGTGTTAACAACTTGGCTTGCCAAGCATCACTCGCTATTGCCAAACGTTGTAGCGGTTCAAACCACGCGTGCATCGCCAAATCAAAGGTGCTGTTGTGAATTGGCAGTAGGTAGTTGGCGCCCAAATCCAAATGCGCCCGCAGGCTTTGTTCGGGTTGCATATGCACATCTGGCCAGAGTTCGTCGTAGGCACCTGTTTCAATCATCGCCAGATCAAAACCACCAAATGCGCGGCCGATCTCGGCAAAACCACTGAAATAGCCGCTGTCGCCACTAAAAAATAGCCGTTGCCCGGCCGCGCTTTCAATGACAAAAGACGCCCATAAACTTTGGTTGCGGTCAAACAAACTGCGGCCGGAAAAATGTTGTGCCGGCGTCGCGTGAATGCGATGCGCTCCCAACTTGATATGTTGCCACCAGCTAAGCACTGTGATTTTTGCCGCCGGCACGCCAAAGCGGCGCAGGTGACGGTCCACGCCAGTGGGCACAATAAACATGCGGGTTTTCGCGGCGAGCGCCTGCACGCTCGGCTTGTCTAAATGATCGTAGTGATCGTGCGAGATCAAGACAGCATCAAGCTCTGGCAGTTGCTCGATGCTCAGCGGCATCGCATGAAAACGTTTTGGCCCAGCAAACGGTAGCGGGGAAGCGCGCTGGCCAAACACGGGGTCGGTGAGCAAATACAAACCACTTAAGCGCAGCAGCACGGTGCTGTGGCCCAGTTTGATCACAAGGTCATCGATGCCGGATAAATCCGGTTGTTGTAGCGGCAGCGCGACCGACGGTGTTTTTTCAGCGACTCGTTTGGTCAAATAACGCCACAAAATTGGCAACAAGTTGTTGCTGCCATCATTTAGCCGAAGGCTATTTTCAAAGCGTTGCGGGGACTGTGATTTCGACAACTCAGTAGATTTTTGCCAACAACGCATTGCGGACTCCTTGGTGATGTGTGACATAAAAAGTAAACTGCACAGTGTAGTTTACTTTTTCAGTGTACTGCATTTGTACAAGAAGTAAACTAGTAAGTGTACTTTTTTCGGTGGTTGACGTTACAATGCACTTCTGACCATTGGCTAGGGCCCGTTATGACAACGCGATCTGAACAAAAACGTGCGGCTGTGCTGGCTGCGGCACAGGCGGAGTTTCAAGAAAAAGGCTTTGCGCTGTCCAGTATGGACGCAATAGCGGCGCGGGCGGTTGTATCGAAACGCACCGTCTACAACCACTTTCCAAGTAAGGAAGCCTTGTTTGACGCGATCGCCAGGGAGTTTTGGCAACAAAGCCGCGCCTTGATGGCGCAGACCTATCAAGCCGAAGTCGCTATTGAAGAGCAGCTGCTGACGATTGCACGGCAAGTGCGCGGCTTTTATCGCAATGAGCAGGTGATCGAGCGAGCGCGTTTGTTGCTGGCGGAGCTGATTCGTCAACCGGAATTGGCGCAGCAAATCATGCTACAAATGGCCGAAGATTGCGGCTTACAGCTGTTTTTGCAGCAAGCGGTGGCTGAAGGTGCGCTAGTTATTGCCGATGTAGCGCTGGCTGAGTCGCAATTTTGGGCGCTGTGCAAAGCGGTCGACTTTTGGCCCTTGGTGCTGCGGATGCCATGCGTGGATGATCTTGATGAGTCAGCACTTCACAGCAATGTGCGGATGTTTGTGCGGGCTTATCAAGCGTCCTAACGTAATTATTCTGACGCGACAGCGAACCACAAAAGGTGGTTTATTTGCAGCTGGGTTTGTTGTTTTCCATGGTTTTTGGTGGGTTAAACGCTGGCAAAGTCGCCGTTGCTGCCGGAGTGGTTAAACTGGCACGAAACAGCGCGTTGCGACGCAGTTTTAGACGTCGAAGGTTATGCATAAGGTCAGGTCTCTTTTTTAGTTTGTCTAAGTTTTGTGCGCCAGCCTAGTGTTGCAAGCCGACGGGCGCTAAGTCAGACTGCCAGCTCTGTTCTTTTGGCGCAATCACGGTGTAGGCAACGAATTGTTGCGAAAAGTTGCCGCGTTTCGGCCAATGGCCATGGAGTCACCGCGGATCGAACGCAGTCGACTATCGTGATGAATTGTTCTTTTACGCCTGCAATAAGGCGTTGGTTCAATGATTTAGCTGAATACGCGCTGATGCAGCAGCGCCTTGATCACGTTAGCCTACATGCGAGGCCTCAGCGTCTTCACCGATGTCACTAGCCAGTTTGGTACTCACCATCCCTGAACTGCGGGAGGATTCTGCGAGGCTCAGTTGCAATTTCGGTGTAGCGAAGGCGGCGGTTGTGATGGCGTTTGTGCTAGCGGCTTTGGACGACAAAACCGCGAGCAGTTTGCATCAGTGCGACTATTTTTTGTGGCGCTGTTTTAAAATTTCAATCACATCTGCCAATTGCAAGTCTTGCGAGCGCAGCAAAACCAGCAAATGGAAAATTAAATCCGCGGCTTCGTTTTTTAGCTCTTCTTTATCGCCTGCCATTGCGGCTAAAGCAGACTCTACGCCTTCTTCACCGACTTTTTGTGCGATGCGTTTGACGCCACGGGCAAATAATGACGCGGTGTAGCTACTTTTCGGATCTGCACCTTGGCGATCGGCAATCACTTGCTCTAAGTCGGTTAAAAAACTGAGAGAAGGGCTGTTGCTTGCTTCATCATGCCAGCAAGTTTCGGTGCCAACATGGCATGTTGGACCATTGGGTAAGGCCAGCAGTAAAATGCTGTCGAGATCGCAGTCTGCGACCATACTTTGCAGAGTTAAAAAATGGCCAGAGCTTTCGCCCTTGGTCCAAAGCCGTTGTTTGCTTCGGCTATAAAACGTCACCTGCTGTGTGGTTAACGTGTGGCGAAGTGCTTCAGCATTAGCATAACCTTGCATCAGCACTTTGCCGGAAATCGCATGTTGTACAATCACTGGTAACAGGCCCGTCTCCGGCCATTTCAGCGCTTCGATGTTATCGTTATCGAGGATATTCATGGTCTGATCTCCACCGCTTCAGCGATTAAATACTGCTTTAACTCACCAATATTGATGATACCTTTGTGAAATACGCTGGCTGCTAATGCACCATCCACATCGGCTTGGCGAAACACCTCTAAAAAGTGCTCGCGGGCACCAGCACCGCCAGAGGCAATTAATGGCACTTTACAGCTGTTGCGAACAGCAAGTAACTGTTCTAAATCATAGCCTTGACGCACGCCATCTTGATTCATGCAATTAAGCACAATCTCGCCAGCGCCACGGCGCTGCACTTCTTCCACCCAATCGAGGGTTAGCCAACGGGTTTTTTGGGTTCTGCTTTCATCGCCGGTAAACTGAAATACTTGATATTGCTGACTGTCTTTATCAAAGAAGCTATCGATACCAACGACCACACATTGCTGACCAAAGGCTCTGGTCAGTTCGCTAATTAGCTCTGGTCGTTGTAGAGCAGGGCTATTTACCGAAATTTTATCAGCACCAAGCGCGAGAATATTGGCCGCATCTTCGACGGATTTGATGCCACCAGCGACGCAAAACGGAATGTCGATGACCTCGGCAATGCGGCGAACCCAACTTTTATCAACAACTCGGCCATCAGCTGAGGCGGTGATATCATAAAAGACTAATTCGTCAGCACCTTCTTCAGCATAACGCTGTGCAAGTGGCACTATGTCACCGATGATCTCGTGATTGCGAAACTGTACGCCTTTAACCACCATGCCATCACGCACATCCAAACAAGGAATTATCCGTTTTGCCAGCATGCGATAGCCTCCGCGATGGTAAATTTGCCTTCTAATAAAGCGCGGCCCAAGATCACGCCTTTCACACCGCTTCCGCGTAAACTCTCGATGTGCGCTAAATTGCCAACACCACCACTGGCTTGCCAGTGAATGTTTGGATATTTTGCCGCTAGTTCTCGGTAGAGCTCAACATTCGGCCCCTGCAAAGTGCCATCTCGGCTGATATCGGTACAAAGCACATGCTTAGCGCCGGCTTGCAGCATGCCAATGTCGTTATCGCTGCCGTCGAGGATCTGTTCCAGGGTAATATTTGATGCGGCGATCCAACCATGGCTTGGCAAGGTTTTTTCGCCTTGCTGATTAATCGATACATCAAGGGCTAAAACAATCCGATCGCCACCGTACGTTTGCAGCCATTGCTGCACTAATTTCGGCTCGCGAATGGCCAAACTACCAATGACGACGCGACTGGCGCCGGCGTCTAGAAAATCGACGACATCTTGCTCGGTACGTACACCACCGCCCACTTGCACTGGCAACGGACTTGCCGCCATCAATTCTTTTAGTAAGCCAAGCTGGCGTTTGCTGGCATCTTTAGCGCCGCTTAAATCGACAAGATGCAAGACTCCGGCGCCGGCACTGGCGTATAAATCACGTAATTCAAACGGGGTTTGGGTGTAACGAGTCGTTTGCTCGTAGCTACCCTGATAAAGCCGGACGGTTTGGCCGTCAATTAAATCAATCGCTGGGATAATCACGTCTGTAAATCCTTGCTAAAGTTTCTTGCTCACATCCTGAACAGTTTGTGGTGAAAAGTGCTGGTTCAAACCCACAGTTCTTCTGGGGTTGCGGCTAAAAAGTTCGCCAACAACTGCCGACCAACAGCGCCTGAGCGCTCCGGATGAAATTGCATGCCAATAAAGTTAGCTTTGCCAATAATTGCTGAAAATTCAGTGCCATATTCGCAAGATGCGAGTGTGTGGCTGGAAGGCTTTACCGCAAAGCTATGCACAAAATAGACATAGTCGGTATCTTTGATACCAGCCAAAATCGCATGCTCGCGGTTTTTCTTTAACGTGTTCCAGCCCATATGTGGCAAACGCAGGCCTGCACTTTTCAGCGGTTCGACTTGGCCGGGAATTACCCCTAAACACCGGACCACAGCATCGTTTTTATCGGTATGGTGATTTGCAGAATCATTACTTGCTAAGTCAGTCAGCGTTGGATTTTCCAGACTGAGTTCAGTCATTAGCTGCATGCCCAAACAAATGCCTAAGGTCGGTTGGGTCAGCTGTTGTAATACAGCAAGTAAACCTTTGGCATTGATGTTAGCCATTGCTTGTACTGCGGTGCCAACACCTGGGATCACTACTTTGCTGGCGGCGCGGATAGTCTCGACATCAGCGCTGATACTGACATCAGCGCCTAAACGTTCAAATGCACAAAACACCGAAGTAATGTTGGCGCAGCCCGTGTCGACAATGACCACATTCCCTTTGCTCAAACTTTGGTTTGTTGCCATCACAACACACCTTTTGAGCTCGGCAGGCTAGTGCCGCTAACAAGGATAGCTTGACCTAAAGCACGACCAAATACTTTGAATAAGCCCTCAACCATGTGGTGTTTGTTGCCAGGACTTACCGATAAATGCAAAGTCATCAACATGGTATCGCTTAAACTTCTAAAGAAGTGTTCAACCATCTCTAAATTCAGCTCGCCAACTTTGCCTGAGCCAAGTTCTGCGGAAAACTGTAACAGTGGGCGGCCAGATAAATCTAACACTGCTTCAGCGCGGCATTCATCCATCGGCAGCACAAAACCAAAACGGTTGATGCCGCGTTTGTCGCCAATTGCCTGACGAAGTGCTTGACCTAATGCCAAGGCGACATCTTCCACGCTGTGGTGATCATCAATATGTAAATCGCCGGCACAGTTAAGTTGCAACGAGAAGCCACCGTGAGTGGCGATTTGATCCAGCATATGGTCAAAGAAGCCAATGCCAGTACTGATTTGATTACCGCCCTTGCTGTCTAAGTCGACCGTCACGATAATATCAGTTTCGCGAGTGGTACGTTTAACCGAGGCTTTGCGGCCTTTCGCCAATAATTGCTTGGTAATTTCGGCCCAGCCTAAAGTTTCGCGGTCATAGCGGAAACTAGGTAAACCCATATTTTCTGCCAATTTAACGTCAGTTAAACGATCGCCAATCACGTAAGAGCGGGTGAAGTCGATGCGACCTTGCTGCAAATAATCTTTCACTAAACCAAGTTTAGGCTTGCGGCAACTGCAATCATCATGTTCGAAATGTGGACAAATCAGCACGTCATCAAACTTAATCCCTTGCGAAGTTAGTAGTTGCATCATTTTATCGTGTGGCGCATCAAATGTGTCGCGTGGGAAACTCGAAGTACCGAGGCCATCTTGGTTAGTTACCATTACCAAGCGAAAACCTGCGGCTTGCAGTTGCAATAATGCCGGGACTAAGCCTGGTTCGTAAGCCAACTTTTCCAAAGAATCCAATTGCTTATCAATTGGTGGTTCTTCCACCATTGTGCCATCACGGTCAATAAATAAAATAGCTTGGCCAGACATTAAAGAGTTCCTGCGTAACGTTGAATTGAGGTTTTCAGTAATTGCATTTCTTCAGGGCTACCAATCGACACCCGAATAACTTGTGATAAGCCCAGTTGGCTTGATTGGTTGCGCACTAAAATGCCATCGGCAGCAATCGCATTTACCCAAGCAGCTGCGTCATGTACTTGTAATAATACGTAGTTGGCATTACTGGCATAAACTTGCTTAAACGCTGAAATGCCGCGGGCAAACGCCATAAAGTCATCACGTAATTCATTGATAATACTGACGCTTTGTAGCATCCGTTGTTGGCCTTGGCGAGAGAGCGCTTGTACAGCAATTTCTGCCACAGGAGCGGCCAATGGATACGGAGCAATCATTTGTTTTAGTGCATTAATGATATTGGCGGCAGCGATGGTAAAGCCACAACGTAAGCCGGCAAGGGCAAAGGCTTTCGATAAAGTTCGCAAGATCACTAAATTTGGATACGTGGCTAACAAATCGATTGTAGTCGCTTGTGGCGCAAACTCGATGTAAGCCTCATCAACCACAACTAAGGCTGATTCTTTGAAAAAATCCAGCACTTCAATAATTTGTTCACGCGGGATCAAATCACCAGTAGGGTTGTTCGGGCTGCAAATAAATACCAATTTAGTTTGTTCAGTGGCTTTAATTGCCGCAACATCCAAGGTGAAATCTGCGCGAAGCGGTACCACAGAACATTGCACTTGGTTGCTCTGCGCGCTAATGGCATACATGCCATAGGTCGGTGGGCAAATTACCACGCGATCTTGGCCTGGTTCACAGAAGCTTCTGATCAGTAGTTCAATGCCTTCATCTGCACCGCGGCTTACTAGCACCTGATTTGTTTCAACGCCGGCATAATCGGCATAGGCAGCGATTAATGCCGGTGGTTGACAATCTGGATAGCGATTGTAATTGCCATGTAAGTGGTAATCGACAGCCAAGGCATTTTCGTTGGCATTGAGCCATACAGAACCACCGCTCATACTACGCCGCGCTGAAGCATAAGGCGTTATAGCTTTGACCGAATCGCGCGCTAAACTATTGATACCACTCATTTTTGAACCTTAATTAACTAGTTAAATCATCCGGCACTGCAGCGAACTCTTCTTGTTCTTGCAGGCGTTTTTCTAGAGTTTTTAAACGGATCTTCACCGCATTCGCATGGGCCATCAGACCTTCAGCAGTCGCTAGAGTTACAATCGCAGGGCCAATGGCTTGCAGGCCTTTCGCTGTGGCGGTTTGTACTGTGTAGCGCCGGTAAAAATCTAATAACGATAAACTGCTGTGGTTACGGCTATAGCCATAAGTTGGCAACACGTGATTTGTTCCACTGGCATAGTCTCCCGCAGATTCAGGCGTCCACGGACCGACAAAAATGCTGGCGGCATTGCGAATTTTGCTTAGCAACGCTTCATCTTGTTTGGTCTGTAAAATTAAATGCTCTGGCGCATATAAGTTTGAAATTTCAACCGCTTGCGCCATATTTTCGGTGACAATAAACCGGCTATGGTCAATTGCCTTTTTCGCGATGATGGCTCTTGGTAATACCAATAATTGATCTTCCATCGCGCCAATGACTGATCTGAGCATCTTTTCGCTGTCAGATAACAGCACTACTTGTGAATCAACACCATGTTCAGCTTGGGAGAGCAGATCACTGGCAACAAAGGCTGCAGTTGCCGTTTCGTCTGCAATCACAAGCACTTCTGAAGGTCCAGCCGGCATATCGATTGCCGCAGCTAAAGGATCTCTGCTGATTTGTTGTTTAGCTTCAGTGACGTAGCGGTTACCTGGGCCATAAATTTTATCGACTTTGGCAATGGTATCGGTGCCGTAAGCAAGCGCTGCAATAGCTTGTGCACCACCAACTGTATAAATTTCACGAATACCACAAAGCTGCGCGGCATAAATAATTTCTGGTGCAATGTCACCTGCCAGCGGTTGCCCTGGTGGGGTGACTAGTACCACGCGACGACAGCCAGCAAGCTGCGCAGGCACACCTAACATCAACACCGTTGAAGGGAGTGGTGCGCTGCCGCCTGGAATATATAAACCGACCGCTTCTAATGGGGCGTGTTTAAGTTCACAGACGACACCAGGGGTGGTTTCAACCAAAATATCTTTCGGCAATTGCGCTGCATGAAATTTGCGAATGTTTTGGTAAGCCAAATCTATCGCTTTGCGTCGCTCATCGGTCAACTTTAATAGCAGTAGTTGTTGCGAGGCATCCGATAGCGCAATTTCATTACTATCAACGTTGTCGAATTTTTGGCTATAAAACTTTAAAGCTTTGTCGCCAGTATTGCGTACTGCTTTGATAATGGTGCCAACTTGCTCTGGCAAGTCGGCGGAATTTTTTAAATTGGGTCGTGACAACACCCGTTTTTTGCCACTTTCATCCAGTTCAGCCCAACGGCTGATTCTGACCTCAAGCATGATTTACTCCATCATTTTTTCGATCGGTAACACCAGTATAGAACTTGCTCCCAGCGCTTTTAACTGTTCCATAGTTTCCCAGAACAAAGTTTCGCTGCTGACGACGTGCAACGCGACCAAATCATCAGTACCAGCCAGTGGTAATAATGTTGGATTTTCTGCGCCTGGCAACAAAGCTATCACATCTGCAAGCTTTGAGCGCGGTGCATGTAGCATGATGTACTTACTTTCATTCGCTTGCATGACCCCTTGGATACGCGGCATCAATTTGTTGATCAAGCGTAGCTGCGCTTCATCTGCCAAATCGCGGCGCTGGATCAATACCGCTTTCGAGCGATAAATGACTTCAACTTCTTTTAAACCATTCGCCTCAAGGGTTGCGCCTGTTGATACCAAATCGCAAATTGCATCCGCTAAACCAGCGCGTGGTGCTACTTCTACGGAACCTTTTAAGTTAACGATCCGTGCATTCACACCATTTTGTTTGAGATAGCGGTTGAGCAATCGTGGGTAAGTTGTGGCAATAGTGCGACCTTCCAAATCTTTGACCGATTGGTAGGTTTCTTCTTGTGGAACGGCAATCGATAAACGGCAGCCACCAAAATCTAAGCGCGCCAACACGGTGTAATCGTAGGTTTCATTATCGAGTTGACGTTGTAGCGACATCTCTTCTAAAACGTTTTCACCAATGATGCCTAAATCACAAACACCGTCCATCACCAGTCCTGGAATGTCGTCATCGCGTACTCGCAACAAATCGATATCCATATTTTCAACGTGTGCGATTAAACGTTGCTCGCGCAAATTGATTTTCAAACCACAGCTGGTCAGTAAGGCTTGAGAGTCTTGAGACAAACGGCCAGATTTTTGGATGGCAATACGTAATCTTTTGGTATCAATCAATGCTGACATCGTGTTATTCCTTAAAATTAGAAAGTATAAAAACAAAAACCCCAGATTGCTCCGGGGTTTTGTTGAACACGTTTTGTTCACCGGAGCTAACCACATCGTAGCCTCCCAGTGACAGATCCTGACAGGCTTTTATGAATGATGATGGTGATGCAGGGTGATGTTCTTAATCATTTTGGTTGACGCTTGCCTTTGGCTTTGTTTGCGTTGATGTATACAAGTTACCTTGATTAAGTAGAGATGACAAGAGGGGATGATTTAGTGTGAACTGAACGAAATGATTGGGGTTTTGCTATTTAATTATTATAAATCAATCGCTTGAATTTATTTTGATTGCTGGGTTTATCTGTGTAAAAAATTAAAATGCCTTGTGGGATATTTTTAAAATAGCTTAAAAATTAATCATGTTGTATAGTTCTGCTTTATTTGTCCGAGTGCTTTATGGCTATTGGCTGTGAACTAATCTTCTGGATATTTATAGAGGTGCCTGATGTTGTTTGGTCGCGAATTTCACGCAAGTGCGACCACGAAAATACGAAGTCCATAAACATTCGAAGACCACAAATGTACGACAGTCACTTTAGTTTTTAACAGCTACGCCGATAATTAGTTAAAGCAATTGTAAAGAGCCAATCATTCATATAGGGGGAGGGCAATGGACGCTATTTATCCGTATCTTGCACGCGCTAAACCGGCTGATTTGGCTGGGCCTGCCCATTCCGAGTTGATTTCGCCAGTAATGAAATACACTAGAATTGCCGGAGAACAAAAACAGCAACATCAACATCGGATTGGTTGGCAAGATCCAACCCGGCAGGGCTCTGCTAAGCGTCAGCAACATCAACATTCCGACACTGCAACTGAACTCAAAGCTCCAGTAGTGGAAGAATCACATTGGCTGCAAACTGGGCATGTGGTGACACCAGAAGCGGAACAACATACTGATAAAGAGGGGCATTTAGATATTTATATTTAGCCATGGATGTTAGTTTGAGCACTAAACGTAGCCCGCAACTTCAATTGTCGACGGGGTATTCGGTAAATTAGTTCAGTAATTTTCTTGCCAGCACATTTCTTGCCATTAAATATCTCGCATTACAAAAGTAATAAAAGCTGAGGTTATGTTTTGCGCGAGTTCACGAGTCCAGTCATAATAGCCGCCCATTATATGCAAGCCATAACTGCTAGGTTTTGGTGAGCTTTAAACAAGCGGATTAGTTGTCATGCATGCGGAAATAAAACAAGCTTTTGCTCCAGGTGGCGCTCTGTCAAATGCTATCACCGGGTTTCATGCACGATCTGCGCAAACGGAAATGGCGCTGGCCATTGCCGATAGCATGCAAGACGGTTTACCGCTTGTTGTTGAAGCAGGTACAGGAACCGGTAAAACCTATGCTTATCTTGTTCCTGCGCTGCTTTCTGGCAAAAAAGTGATTCTGTCGACGGGGACTAAAAATTTACAAGAACAGCTGTATTTGCGTGATTTACCAAAAATCACAGCTGCACTTGCTAGTCCTATCCAAACTGCACTCCTGAAAGGGCGCGCTAACTATTTGTGCTTGTTTCGCCTGACTCAGCACTATCAGCATGTGCCGGTTGCAGATCCGTTGTTGATCCAAGATTTAAGCTTAATCAAAAAATGGTCGACCGAAACGCAAACTGGCGATATTGGCGAACTAACGTATATTGCCGAAGATTCTAAAGCGTTGCCTTATGTTACAAGTACCGTCGATAACTGTCTGGGTAAAGATTGCCCTGATTTTAGCGAATGTCATCTATTAATCGCCCGTAAAAGGGCAATGAATGCGGATGTGGTGGTGGTCAACCATCATTTATTCTTTGCGGATATGGCGCTCAAAGACACTGGCTTTGGTGAGTTATTGCCGCAGATGGATGTGGTGATTTTTGATGAGGCTCACCAAATCCCTGATATTGCCAGTGAGTATTTTGGCGAGTCTTTATCTAGCAGCTTATTGCTGGAGTTATGTCGAGATGTCGACATGGCATGCAAAACCGAATTACGTGACCATCCACAATTGGCGAAAATTGCCGACAAGCTGGCTTCACAAGTCCGAGATTGGCGACTGCTGTTGCCCGATGATCCGCAAAAAGGCAACTGGCGAGATTTATACCAAGATGCGGCGCAGCAGCAAGCAATGGTGCGGATCAACGACGCCATGCAACTGTTATATCAAGTGCTGAAAGGTAGTCTGGGTCGCGCCGATTTGGTGGATAATTGTTATGAGCGGTTGGCGACTGCACGTTCACGCTTGGAGAAATTGTTGGATGTTGGTAAAAGTGGCATCAGCTTTTGGTATGAAACCAGTCGACGTCATATCAGTCTGCATTACACGCCACTGAGTATTGCGGATAAATTCAATACCTTGGTCTTTGGCCAAAAACGCAGCTGGATTTTTACCTCGGCCACACTTTCGGTAGACGCTGGATTTAGCCATTTTACCAGTCAAATGGGCTTACAAAACGCGCGAACTCTGCAATTGGATAGCCCTTTTGATTATCCCAAGCAAGCGATGTTGGTTGTGCCAAGATATTTACCGGAGCCAACTGATCCTCGAATCAATCAAGCTTTACTGGAACTTGCGATCCCTTTAATCACCGCGAATAATGGCCGCTGTTTTTTCTTGTTTACCAGTCATCGGATGTTGCAGTGGATGGCCAAAGCGTTGCCGGAGCGTATTAATCTGCCGGTGTTGGTGCAAGGTTCAACCAGTAAACGCATTTTGCTCGAACAATTTGTGGCGCTAAAGCACACCGTATTATTAGGCACGAGCTCGTTTTGGGAAGGCGTTGATGTGCGCGGTGATACCTTAAGTTGTGTGATTATCGATAAACTGCCGTTTGCCTCGCCTGACGAGCCTCTCTTGCAAGCGCGTAGTGAAGACGCGCGTTTACGCGGTGATGATCCGTTCGCCAAAGTGCAACTGCCGCAAGCGGTTATTACCTTAAAACAAGGCGTAGGGCGGCTCATTCGTGATGTTTCAGACCGAGGGGTCTTAGTGATTGGCGATAACCGTCTCGTCAGTCGGCCTTATGGCGAAGTATTTTTAAAATCGTTACCACCAATGCGACGCAGTCGCGACCTTGGCGAAGCGATTGAATTTTTAAAATTGATTCATGGAGATAATAGTGAAACTTCTGGCGCTTGATACCTCAACCGAAGCCTGTTCTGTTGCATTACATCAAGATGGCGCGGTGATCGCCCTCGATGAAGTTTGTCCACAACAGCACAGCAAACGCGTGTTGCCAATGGTGCAGCAATTAATGGCAACTGCAGGCATTCGCTTGCAAGATTTGGATGGCATTGTGTTTGGACGTGGACCAGGTAGTTTTACTGGGGTGCGAATTGGGGTAGGTGTCTGCCAAGGTTTAGCCTTTGGTGCTGATCTGCCAGTGTTTGGGGTGTCGACCTTGGCTGCAATGGCACAAGCTGCGCAGCGATTGCATCAAGCAACAGAAGTGGTCGCTGCGATAGATGCGCGAATGGCAGAAGTATACTTCGCGCAGTATCGCTTGTCTGAGCAAGGATTGATGATGCCGTTAAGTGATGAAATCGCCAGAAAGCCAACGGAATTACCCGAATGTTTAGTTGCGGCAAACGCTTTTGCCGTTGGGACTGGCTTTGTAACTTATGCGACACAATTTAACGCTTGGGCGCCGTTAACTGTGTGTCAAGATGTGCTCTATCCATCCGCCCAAGATATGTTGACACTGGCGACATCTGCTTGGCAGGCCGGTGAATTTATCGCTGCAGAATTGGCTGAACCTATTTATGTACGTGATGAAGTGACGTGGCAAAAACTGCCAGGACGTTAATATTTATCAGTTTGATTGTTTTATTTTTCACAACGCGTTTATCTCTCGCGGAAACACAGGCTTACGCTGGCGTTTCCGCGCTATGAAATTTGCGGTTACATAGTCGCAAAATCTGTTCTACACTGGTTATTTATTAAATAAATGAGCAGTTTGGCATGAGCAGTATCGATTTAAATCGTCCGGATGATATCCAACTTGATTCAGTCGCTGATTTCTTTGAGGATTTTCGCGAGGCTTATGAGAATTGCGAAGCCGTTTTAATCGATTTGGAACAACGGCCAAAAGAGCAAGAATTGCTCAATAGCATTTTTCGGGTCGTCCACACCATCAAAGGCAATTTAGGCTTTATTGGATTATTTTCGCTGATCCCATTACTGCAAAGTATGGAAGATGTGCTGGATAACATCCGAAAAGGGCAAATGGATTACGACAGTGCCCTGTGCGATGTGATTCAATTGACCCTTGATCGAACCAAGCAGTTGGTCGAAGCCAAACTGGAAAATCATGCGCCGCCATTAAGTCATGAAACTATGACGCAGATTTGCGAATTACTTTCTAACTTGATTCAAGTCAGTGGTCAAACCCGACTGCGTCATATCCGCAAGGTTATTTTATTACTCGACCCATCGCATAATGTCGATAGTCTGCCTGCTGATGAAGAACCTGTGGTATCAGCAACCTCAGCGCAGGCGGCTGCGCCTGTGATGGCAGCGAGCGCTCGGTTACTGCAGCATTACGGCTTGACCTTAGACGATGACCTATTATTTTTTGTGAGTTTGGCACAAGCCCTCGAAACTCGGCATGCAAATTGGCATGGACGGACTGCGCGTCAGTTATTCTTGTGTATGGAGATGAATCGTTTTTCTGGGCACAAAGTTGATCCCGAACAATTGGCAGTGGCGGTATTGCTGCATGATTTAGGCATGTCGTTTTTGCCACCCAGTGTTTTAGATGAACATGGCCAACCAGATCCTGCCCAGCGTAGTTTATGGCAACGGCATCCAGAACATTGTGCAGGAATGTTAGCAAGTTCACCACGCTGGCAAGATGCGGCGGCGATGATTTGGCAGCACCATGAAGCTGTCGACGGCAGTGGTCTGCCAGATCAATTAGCTGGAGACGACATTGCCGATGGCGCAAAAATTTTGGCAATTGCTGATATGTTTGATGCGCGAACGAATGAAGTCGGCGCTCAAGTGGATGGGAAACGTGCCATGGTGAAAGCCGTAGTAGAAATTAACCACCAAATTGGCAAAGCTTTTGATGAGTTTTGGGTGAGTGTGTTTAATCAAGTGATTAAACAACATCAACAACGTTTTCAGTAACAATTTTTCGTATCGAGCAAACGGAATTCATGGTTTTTGCGGCAAAAAATTGCCGCTTTTTATCTGGCTGTATGCTTAGTCTGACAAGGTTTCCAGCAATTTTTAGCCGATGCTTGGCATCGGTAGAAATCTAGCTATAATGCCAAATACCATCGCAATGGATAGTTATCAATGACGGTCACTCTAAGTCAGGATATTCAGAAAAATCCAACCATCACTCAGGTCTTGAGTGGTGCAGCGGTGCGTACTGCAAAATCTGTGCAAGATGCTGTCGATAAACCAAGTGGGCAAACTCCAAATGGTAAGGGCATCACGAGTTCTGGTGAAGTATTAGCGCTCTTAGATGCGCAGCGTGAGGAGTCGGTTGACGCGCAAGCGAAGTCAACCTTCTATGATGAACCTGATGGTCGAACGCAAAAGGCACTCGATATTTACCAATCTTTAGCTATGCAACAAAAGCGTGAACAGTTGCAGCAGCTGCTCAGTGTTGATTTGTACGCATAACCAGCAATTTGGTTTTGGGATCAAATTCCATCCAGCATTTGCACTAATTCCTTTTTTGCAATTATCACAGGGGACGTGCAGCAAATGCCTCCATTTGTCGGTTGCAACGCTGCATATTTCGCCATGAAAAACTGCTGTTTTAGTCATTGTGGCAACAAATCGTACCGTTTGGTAATAAATTCCCAATGTTCCAGCGGCTGCTGGGTTTACTGTTGGCTTGAGATTGATTACCCTTAGCAGTGTTAAGGTTTTCGGAGTCGCTCAACATGTCCTCATCAACACCGTCGGTTGGACGCCCGCGCGCATTTGACGTAGATGTTGCGCTGCAAAAAGCATTAGAAGTTTTTTGGCGCAAAGGTTATGAGGGCACTTCGTTACCAGATTTAACGCAAGCCATGGGTATCAATAAGCCCAGTCTTTATGCGGCATTTGGTAATAAAGAACAGCTTTTTTTAAAGGCTGTTGAGCTTTATGAACAACGTCCCTGCGGATTTTTTCTTCCAGCATTGGCGCAACCCACAGCCTATGAGGTGGCAAAATTCATGCTATTAGGCGCGGCCGCGGCTAGTGCTGACCCTGATGCGCCACGAGGTTGTGTTGTAGTGCAGGGCGCGATTGCTTGCAGTGACAGCGGCAATGCGGTGAAGGAAGCGCTAATTGCTAAACGGCAGGCAGGAACTTTACAATTGGTCGAGCGATTTTCGCGCGCGCAAGCTGAAGGTGATTTGGCTGAAGATGCTGATCCGAAAGCACTTGCAGTTTACTTATCAACAGTTTTACAAGGGATGGCTATTCAGGCAACCAGCGGCGCTGATGTTGCAACCCTTGAGCAAATTGCACACACCGCTTTACTCGTTTTCAAAAAATAATCCAACAGCCCATTTGCTTCGTATACAGACATTATTAAGTTGATGACTGTGAGGCGCTATGCAATCGGTTTGTTTAATCACAGGGGCGAGTTCGGGTCTTGGCCGTGCTTTAGCTTTGGAATACGCAGGGCGTGGTTGGAAGGTCATCGCTGTTGCTCGCAGCGCTGAGCGTCTGGCTGAAGTCGTCAACCTCGGTCTGCAGGCGAGTGCTACTTCACAAATTCTGCCATTAAGTCTTGATGTTACCGATAACACTGCTGTAGATAAGGCGATACAACAAATTGCCATGATGGTTCCTCAGCTTGATCTGGTGGTGCTAAACGCCGGAACCTGCGAATATGTCGATCTCCCTGACTGGCCACTTGATGCTTTTCAGCGAACTTTTGCGCTTAATTTCCATGCAGTTGCAATGGTGGTGCCTAAGATTTTGCCGTTGTTACAACGGGCTAATGAACCCAAATTGGCGATTGTTAGCAGTCTTGCACATTATTTTCCATTTACTCGCGCTGAGGCATATGGCGCCAGCAAAGCGGCATTAAGTTATTTCACCGATAGTCTGCGAGTGGATATTGCAGGTTCAGGTATCCAAGTCACTTTAGTTGAACCGGGTTTTATTGATACGCCGTTGACTCAGGCCAATGATTTTTCGATGCCATTTATGCTGACTGCAGAGGATGCCGCGAGCAGAATTGCCAATGCTATTCAAAAAGGTGCTTTACGTTATCGTTTTCCCAAACGTTTAGTGTTTAGTCTGTCATTACTCAATTTGTTGCCATATAGATTGCGTCAGCGCGTCGCTGCAGGGATGAAGCAGCAATGAAAGATAGATGGTTGCAGCTTTTGATGTATAAGGCGGGCTGGTTTGGTTTAGTTATGCTGCCACATTATGCAGTCTGGCCAGTCGCAGTGTTGTTGTTGTGGCAGCTTGCGCGCATGTCTGGCCGTAATCGAGTGCAATGGTTAGCCTTGGTCACGGTTGGTATTGCTTTAGATGCTTCTCTCATTTCGTTGGGGTATTTGCAAACTGTCAGTCAGCAAATCATGCCAATTTGGCTGGCGCTGTTGTGGGGCTGGTTTATTTGGATCTGGTTACAGGTGTTCTCACCATGGTTACAACGATGGTGGCATGTCATGATTTTTTGTGCTGTGGGAGGCCCTTTTGCCTACCGTGGCGGTGCCTTGTTAAGTGATCAGTTGATTTATCCGAATGATTGGCAATTTTCTTTCATTCACAGCTTATCTTGGTTGGTACTCGCTGGATTAATGTTGATTTGGCGGCGGAGGACGGAAGATGAATAGTCGTATGCTGTTGATGTTAAGCATGTTAGCTGCAGGCGTTGCTGAGGCTAGCGATACTCAGGTAAATGCCACCGCTACAAATACTACAGTGGCAAAAGCCCCTAGCGTGATGACAGAAAAGGAATTGGTTAATGCTATAGAGCCCCAATTACATGCTGAACTACTCGAAGTTGGCCGAGGTCGTTTCGATTATTTGTTTTGGCATATTTATGATGCGGAATTACAAAGCATCGACGGCAAATTTATTGATTATCAGCAAAGTGTGCCGATGTTACTGTCTTTAACTTATCAACGGGATATTAGCAAAGCGGATTTTATCGATGCCACACTTGAACAGTGGCAACATCAGCACGGCGCAGTTGAGACCCGTCATCAAGAATGGGCGTTGTTATTAAATGGTATTTGGCGTGATGTTAAGGCCGGAGATACTTTAAGTTGTCAGCGCTTGGCAAATGGCGAAGTGCAATTTTTTCTCAATAAAAACTATTTAGGGCGCATTAATGACCTTAAGTTTGCCGATGAGTTTTTGGATATATGGCTGGGTGTAAAAACATCTGCACCAAAATTGCGTAAACAGTTGTTACAAAATGCCAGTGGTCAAAAAACTTAAACCACTGGCTTCTGCACTAACAAATTAACGCTGTTCGATGTAATTCACCAGTTTGGTAGCAATATCTGTATTGTCTTGGAAACCTGCAAAATCTTGACGTTGCTTACCCCAAGCGAGCACTGGCACATCAATTGCGGTATGTGCGCCGCTAGTCCAACCCGTCTTAGAGTAGTGGTCAATCAGTTGCTTAATTTCTTTCGCTAGAGGTTCAACTAAATCGGCTTCAACTTCCATCGGATCTTCGACTTTAGTAAAGTCGACTTTAGCTATTTCTGGTTTAATCTGCGCAATCTTAGTATTGAGTAACGTAAGTTCTGCAGGCGTGGCAATAAGGCCAGTTTGTTCGGTCCATACTTTTGCGAGTGCTGAAGGCGCTGCGCTAACTAAGGTTTTAGCAATAATCTGCGCGGTATGCTTCACCCGTTTTATGACATCGCGATCCCAAGCATAAACACCATCTGCCCCTAGAGATAAGCCACCGGTTTCATGATCGGCGGTAATCACCAAAATGGTGTCCGGATTTGCATCAACGTAGTCTTTGGCCACTTTGATTGCTTTGGCAAAATCATGCATTTCCGCCATGGCACAGGCGATATCGTTAGCGTGTCCGCACCAGTCTATTTGACTGCCTTCAATCATTACCACAAAGCCATTTTTGTTATTGCTAAGCAATTTCAGTGCTTTGTCCGTCATTGTTGCTAAAGGATCTGCGATGGTGTTGTCCAAAGCGCTAGGAAATCCTACTGGCGCCAACACGGCCATCGCTGGTGCTTTATTAATTTTGGCAAAGTCTTGCCAAGTGTTTGCGTATTGAAAACCCGCTTGTTTGAACTCTTTGGATAAATTCCTATCTTTGCGTTCGAAGTAGGTGATGCCACCGCCAAACATGACGTCTGCAACGAATTGACCATTTACTTTGTTATCAACGTAATCATCGGCAATTTCGTTGTATGCTTTGCGTGTTTTGTTATGTGCCATAAAAGCAGCAGGCGTCGCGTGGTTGATTTGCGACGTCGCAACGATACCCGTTTTCATCCCCTTAGCTTTGGCGATTTCTAACATGGTGGTTAGCGGTTTATGGCCATGGTCTACTGAAATTGCGCCGTTATAGCTTTTGTTTCGGGTTGATAACGCGGTAGCACCTGCTGCTGAGTCGGTAACAATCGTATCGTCATCAGGGTAAGTCGTCGCCACGCCAACCCACAATTGATCGTAAATGGTTGATTCGACTTTTTTGGTGCTTGGATCATCCATGTAATAGCGATAGGCGGAGAGATAAGCAGGGCCCATGCCATCGCCTATCATGTAAATGACATTTTTCGGTGCTGCGTGGGCGAGTGCTGGGAACATGCTAATTAATAAAGTACTTTGGATAAAACGTTGGAATTTTTTCATAACGATTGAACTCGAATTAACGAAGACGATTTTCAGGCATTGTAGGAGCAATCTGCGCAAAGGTATATCGCGATTTTTCCTGATGAGATTAACTGTATGATGTGAAAGATATATGACATAGTTTCGGTAATGTAAAAACAGAGATTGCAACTGGGCTTTAACTCGCCTATGGTGATATTCAATGCGAAATGTTTTGCAACATAAATGAACTTATTTTAATAGTTGTTTTCTAACCATCGATGAATGGCAGCATCTCAAGTCTTCTTTACTTCGATGCTAAGTTTTAAAACAGGAATAAAGTTGTATGAAATTTTTACCCTGGTTTGCGTTCAGTGCTTTACTTGCTAGCGGCTGTGCATCCTATCCAGATGCCGTTTCCGTGGCTGATGGCACTTCTTTGGTAAGTTATGAAGCGGCAATTAAAGGTGGCATCAGCCAAGGCACTGCGCGATGGAGCGGTGTGATTGCTAAAGTTGAAAACCATGCGAAAGAAACACGGCTTGAAATTGTCTATTTCCAAGCGAAATCAAATGGTCGACCGATGGTGTCTGATAACACCGCAGGTCGTTTTGTTGCTTACGTACCAAGTTTTCTAGATCCTTTAGTTTATCAGCAGGGTAAACAGGTGACTTTGTTAGGTTCACTGGCCCAACCTGAAGCTGGGATGGTCGATAAATATCCTTATCTTTATCCAGTTATTACTCAAGCCAAAGTATTTTTATGGCCGAAGCAACAGGAACAAACCCGCGTTGAAATTGAAGCATGGCCGTCTTTCCGTACACCTTATTATCCTTACTGGGGGCCAGTGCGCGTAAGAGCCACACCACCATCAGGGGCTGTTCAATCACAGGGTCAACCAAATGTTCAAAGTTCCAGCGAAGTTCAGCAGCAGCGTTAGTTGCCTGTTGCTGGTGTTAGGTATTACGTCAGCCGCATTTGCCGAGACGACACCCGAATTACAAAAATGGGTCGATAGTCCAAAGCGAAGTGAAGAAAATAGAGCAAGGGATGAGTATAGACATCCCACAGAAACGCTTACCTTTTTTGGCTTACAACCAACTATGTCTGTGTTGGAGATTTGGCCCGCTCGGGGTTGGTATACAGAAATCCTTGCGCCTTTCCTCAAAGACAAAGGTCAGTTAACACTTGCAAATTTCCGTAAAAATGACGGGACTATTGAAGATGAAAAGAAACAATTTTGGGCGCGATTAGCTGCGAAGTTGGATCAAGATATTGCTAAAAATCCTGAGCATTTTGGTACTGTGAATGTGCTTGAGTTTGATCCTCCAGGATTAATGTCGTTAGGCAATGTCAATCAATACGATATGGTGTTGAGTTTTAGAAATTCACATATCTGGAATGAACAGGGTTATTTGCTGGATGTTTTCCGCTCTTTTTTCGATGTGCTAAAACCAGGTGGCACCTTGGGGTTGGTTGAACATCGGTCTAGTCGGTTGTCAGAAATTTCTAGTCGCGCCGGTGAGGGCTATCTTGATGAATACTACGTCATTTCTGTTGCCCGTCAGGCAGGTTTCGTCCTGGAAGACCGTTCGGAAATCAATGCTAATGCCAAAGATACCAAAGATTATCCAAAAGGTGTTTATGCATTACCACCGACATTAGCCATGGGTAATGTTGAAAGACAAAAATACCTCGCAATTGGTGAAAGTGACCGGATGACTTTAAGATTCAGAAAGCCACTGACACCATAATGAAAAGTAGTTGTTTATCAGCGGATTGGCTGACAATTGCCAACAGTGACTACAGTGGTCCGCTGATTAAACAAGCCTCAGCTAACCCTGTTTCTTATGAGCTAGCAAATATCCATTTATCGGGTTGGCGTAGTGGCTCAAGTTTGGGCAAACCAGTGCTGTGCCTGCATGGTTGGCTTGATAACGCCAACAGTTTTTTACCGCTTGCCGCAGTAATGCCATCCTACAGCTTGCTTTCGCTGGATTTAGCTGGCCATGGTTTATCTAGCCATCGTAGTGCCGATGCCCATTATTCGCTGTTTGAGTATGTCGCAGATGTTGCTGAATTTATTCAGCAACAAGGATGGGATAACTTACAGGTGATTGGGCATTCGATGGGAGGAATGGTGGCGACAGCGTTGGCGGCTGCGATGCCTGAGCTCATTGCGAAATTGGTGCTCATTGACAGCCTAGGTTTCGTGACTACCTCACCCGCAGATACTGCCATGCAATTACGCAAGGCGATTCAGTCACGGCATGGCCGATTTAACAAACGTAAACCCAATTATCCGAGCCTCGAGCAGGCAGCGCTTGCTCGACAACATCAAAGTGATTTTAGCCTTGAACAGGCGCTAATTCTTAGCGAACGTGGCAGTTGTATCGTAGCTTCTTCTCCTTCAACGTACTCTTGGCGTGCTGATATGCGATTGCGAGAGCTGTCCTTACAACGCCTTTGTGTTGAACAAGCGAAAGGTTTGATAGCTGAGCTCAAATGTCCAGTGCTGGCATTGATGGCAGAAGATGGTATTGATTTAATGCAACAAAACTTATCCCTCTACCAAGACAGTTATCCGCAGCTGCATTTACAGTCTTTTTCTGGTGGTCATCATTTACATATGACTAATTCCAAAACAGTGGCAAACGCAATTTCAGCGTTTTTGTCGACAACGGACTAATTGTAACTTTTACCGCAAAGACCGCGTTAAAACTTGAAAAATACCTGACAAAACAGTCTTCAACTGCTAGGTTAAGCAACAGCGAAGCCAGTAGAACATGGCGCAAACTAGCCTGCAGATTGAAGGCAATTGTGCTTCGAACACAATTGTGGGATGATTGAGGATTAGAGTAAAAACTCAGAACCGCTAGTTGATACGTAAATGTCTTACCGATTATTTGCAAATACTGGTGAACCTACCTATAAAAATAAAAGAGCTTACGACGAGGAGAGGACGGTGGATAAAGTCTGGTTAAAGCGTTACCCGACCGGCGTGCCGGCAGAGATTGATGCCGATCACTACAGTTCATTATTAGATATCTTCGAACAATCAATTAAGACTTACAGTGAGAGAACTGCCTATATCAATATGGGCAAATCAATTACTTATTCCGAATTAGATACGCTGAGCACGGCTTTTGCTGCATATCTGCAACAAGGTCTTGGTTTGAAAAAAGGTGATGCAGTTGCGATCATGATGCCGAACTTACTGCAATATCCAGTTGCGTTATTAGGTGTATTGCGTGCCGGCTGTGTAGTTGTCAACGTGAACCCGTTGTATACCCCGCGTGAGTTACAACATCAGTTAAACGACTCTCAAGCCAAAGCCATCGTTATCGTCGAAAACTTCGCGCACACGCTGACCGAAGTACTGCCTAACGTGCAATTGTCCCATATCATTTTGACCAAAATGGGGGATATGTTGGGTTTCCTTAAAGGTAGTATCGTCAATTTTGTGGTTAAGAACGTCAAAAAGATGATTCCTGCCTACGCTTTACCGACAGCCATCAATTTTAAAGATGTGTTATCACAAGGGGCTAATCTGAGTTATCACAAACCAACGGTGGTTGGTGGTGACTTAGCATTTTTACAGTACACCGGTGGCACCACTGGGGTTTCCAAAGGTGCAATGCTGACGCATCGCAATATGGTGGCGAACTTAGAACAAGTTGCGGGATGCATAGGTCCGATTTTAGCGCCAGGCAAAGAATTTATTGTGACGGCACTTCCGCTCTATCATATTTTTGCTTTGACAGCCAACTGTCTGACATTTATGAAATATGGTGGCACCAATTTATTAATTACTAACCCGCGTGATATGCCTGCTTTTGTGAAAGAGCTTGCAAAGTATCCATTTACTGCCATCACTGGGGTAAATACGCTATTTAATGGTTTATTAAACTGCCCAGGTTTTGCCGATCTCGATTTTAGTCGATTAAAACTGTCATTAGGCGGTGGTATGGCGGTGCAAAAACCTGTTGCCGAGCGTTGGCAAAAAGTCACCCATACCCGTTTAGTCGAAGGCTACGGACTTACTGAATGCGCTCCATTGGTCACCGTAAGCCCATATGATTTAGAAGGGTTTAACGGCTCAATCGGATTGCCTGCGCCATCAACGTTAATTCGTCTAGTCGATGATAATGGCGTAGATGTTGCTGCTGGTGAGTCTGGCGAGATGTTAGTGCAGGGACCACAGGTAATGCTGGGGTATCTAAATCGCCAAGAAGAGACTGATAAAGTATTAAAAGACGGTTGGCTTTATACCGGTGATGTCGCGCGAATGGACGAAAATGGTTTCTTCTATATTGTCGATCGCAAGAAAGACATGATCTTAGTTTCCGGCTTTAATGTCTATCCAAACGAGATTGAAGAAGTGGTGGCCATGCACGAAAAAGTGCTCGAAGTTGCAGCTGTTGGTATTCCAAATGAAGCCACAGGTGAAGCGGTGAAGATTTTCGTAGTGAAAAAAGACCAAACCTTGACCGATCACGAGTTGATTGCTCACTGTAAAGAGCGATTAACGGGCTATAAGGTACCGAAGCTGGTAGAATTCCGCACAGAATTGCCAAAAACTAACGTTGGCAAAATTTTGCGCCGAGAGTTAAAAGGGCAGTGATCTTTAAAGATCCTGAGCTTTTTTGAAAAACCGGCTATACGCCGGTTTTTTCTTAGGGCTAATTTAGACAATGGAGTTCGACATGTCTTATCAGATGATCACTGAAAACTCGGCACTGGCAGCTTTTTGCCAACAAGCGAGTCAACAACCGGCGCTGGCGGTGGATACAGAATTTGTTCGAGTCTCTTCTCTGTTACCTAAACTGGGCTTGATTCAGCTATTTGATGGTTTGCAGGTAGTGCTTATTGACCCACTAACCATCACTGATTGGCAACCGCTGCAGGCATTGTTCGCGAATTCAGCGGTGATGAAGTTGCTGCACTCGTGTACTGAAGATCTAGAGGCTTTGGCCTCTGTTGGCTTGACTGAATTAACCCCGTTGTTTGACACCCAATTAGCTGCTGAGCTTATTGGATGGGGTGGCAGTCTTGGGTATGCCAAATTGGTTGAGCAAATGACTGGTCAGCAGTTAGACAAGAGTGAATCACGCACGGATTGGTTAGCTCGACCACTTGCAGAAACTCAGCTCGCTTATGCGGCGAATGATGTGCGATATTTGCTACCATTGTTGCCACAACTGACCACTCATTTAACTGAAAAAAATAGCCTAGAGTTATTACTTGCGGAAGGGCAGCAACTCATCGCGCGCCGTCACAAGCATTTACCTTTGCAATATCGTTACTTAGAGCTGAAGAATAGTTGGCAATTCCAAGGCCGTGAGTTAGCAATTTTGCGTGATTTAATGGCATGGCGTCAGCGTTTTGCAGTTGAAAAGGATATGGCGTTATCGTTAGTCCTAAAAGATGCTTTGATGTACGAAATGGCTCGTCGTAAGCCTGGGTCTCTGGAAGCTCTTAGCCAAATCGAAGGGATGCACCACCGAGACATTCGTCGACATGGCCAAACTTGGCTTGGGATGATTAAGGCTTGCCGAGAGTTAGCTCCGCTGGCTTGCCCGCAGACGTTTTACCATTTAGATACCTTTCCGGGATATAAGGTTGTGCAACAACAGTTGACTGATGCAATTGGTTGCGCTGCGCAAGCTGCAGGGATCCCCGCGAGTATTTTATCGGTGAAACGTCAGCTAAATGAGTACCTTAATTGGTGCTGGCGGATTAGTGATGACGAACGGCAATTACTGCCAATACCGGAGTTTCTGACTGGCTGGCGTCGTGCGGTGTTAGTTCCGCATCTGCCCATTCCTTTGCATGTGGCTCAATTGGTAAAGCAAACCGCAGTGTAATTGCTAGCAATTACACTGGTTTTTGCCAAATAAAAAAGCCGAGATGCAGCATGCATTTCGGCTTTTTTGTCGGTGTGTGCAGATTAACCGCGTTTGTCTTCCGGGAAAGTGACGTTTAATTCCAGCACTGATAATTCATCAGAGCTTTTTTCAAGAGTCACCGACACTTGGTCGTCGGCAATATCTACATATTTACGGATCACTTCTAAAATATCGCGCTCCAGCTGCGGCAGATAGTCTGGGCTGGTGCGGCGACGACGTTCGTGCGCCACGATAATTTGCAGGCGTTCTTTCGCCTGAGAAGCCGTGTTTTTCTTGGATGAGCGGAAATAGTCGAGTAACGACATGTATTAGCCTCCAAAAATCCGTTTAAATAAGCCTTTTTTCTCAACATTGAGAAAACGGAACGGCACATCTTCACCGAGCAAACGCGAAACGGTATCCATGTAAGCCTGACCCGCATCACTTTCAGTGTCCAGAATAACCGGTTGACCTGAGTTTGAAGCGTTAAGAACAGCTTGTGATTCAGGGATCACGCCTAACAATTTGATCGACAAAATTTCATTGACGTCATCAACGCTCAGCATTTCGCCTTTTACCACGCGCTCAGGGTTATAACGAGTCAATAATAAATGTTCTTTGATACCAGGTAGACCCTGTTCAGCACGGCGAGATTTGCTCGACAACATGCCTAAGATACGGTCTGAATCGCGCACTGAAGACACTTCTGGGTTGGTGACCACAACGGCTTCATCAGCAAAATACAAGGCCATCATAGCGCCAGATTCAATCCCCGCAGGTGAGTCACAGATGATGAAATCGAACTCAGCTGACAATTCGTTGAGAACTCGTTCAACACCCTCTTTGTACAACGCGTCTTTATCACGTGTTTGCGAGGCTGGCAGAATAAACAGATTGTCTAAACGCTTATCTTTAATCATCGCTTGCTTCAAATTCGCTTCATTGTTAATGACGTTGACGAAGTCATAAACAACTCGGCGCTCGCAGCCCATAATTAAGTCGAGATTACGCAAACCGATATCAAAATCGATAATGACAGTTTTATGGCCCTTTAATGCCAGACCTGTACCAATGGCTGCGCTCGACGTCGTTTTACCGACACCGCCTTTGCCTGAAGTCACAACTATGATTTTTGCCATAGCACACAATCCTTAGAATAATTCTGCTAAAACTAACTGTCCGTCTTGCAGGCTGATACTGGTTGATTTTCCCCAGTATTCTCCCTGCAGACTGTCGCTTAACCAATAGTTACCGGCAATTGAGATTAACTCGGCTTGCATATTGTAACAATAGATCTTTTTTGTACTGTCCCCGCTAGCTCCAGCAATAGCCTTCCCACGCAGTGAACCATAAATATGAATATTGCCATCCGCGATGACTTCCGCACCTGCCCCAACGGTGCCTTTGACAATTAAATCTGCACCTTTGACATAAATTTGCTGACCTGAGCGAATATTTTGCTCAATAGTGCGGTTTTCTGCGACGATCACTGTTGGCGCCGCAGGGGCTGGTGCTGGCGCAGCTGCTTTTGGTGCTTCTGTGGCTTTACTGTTTTTCGGCATTTGCAATGCAGCGAGGCCCGCAGCGTGTGCTGCTTTTTTCAGTTCAGCATTAGCTCCACATACACCTACAAGCACGAGTTGCAGCTCGATAAACAACTGCTTAATACCAGAGAAATCAGGTACTTCAGTTAGATTGTCGACACTGATAACCACAGGTGCCAAGTGGAAAAATCCAGGCGCTTGCGCCAGTTTTTGCTGTAATTCGGATCTCAGATTGGCAACTGATAAATCCTGACAAAACAGTACAGACAAAGGAAATAAATTTCCTTTTAATTCAATGGCATGATCCGACATAGCAACCGTAAGCGCAAAGTGATTGAAAAGATATGTTTTTTATTCTGCAGTATCGGCCTTAAGCAAGCATTTTTTTGGTATATCACCAAATAATTCGTCTAAGGCTTTAGTTCGCAGATTTAGCGCTTCATGGTATAGTCTATGCCTTAGTTAGGCAAGTTACTCAGAGCAGAAATTGTCCCATGTTAACCGCAATTTATAAAAGCCCACGTAAAGAACAAACCTACCTGTATCTCAAGCAACGCGACGATTTTAAAGTGGTGCCAGAAGCCTTGTTAAAAACATTTGGCTCACCTCTGTTGGTTACAGTGTTAGATTTGAGTCGCCGTACAGAATTAGCGGGTGCCGATTTGGCCAAAGTAAAAGATGCGTTGAGCGAGCAGGGATATTATTTGCAGCTCCCTCCACCGCCAGAAGATTTATTGCAAGACCATCGGGATTGGTTGGCCAATAACCAATCTCAAGAATAAGGATTTCACGTTGATTCGTTTGTTAATTTCGTTCGCGGTCACCACAGGTTTAGCTTTGGGTGGTGTCGCATGTAGCAGTGCAACTGCAAGTACCAAAACTGTCAGGACAAACCAAGCGCAACCACAAGTGAATGCCCCAGTAGAGCATGAGAAAACGGCTGCTGGGTTTGCAGAGTATGTGAAAGGGTTGAAAGCTGAAGCGAAAACTCATGGTTACTCCGATGCGCTAATTGCTGAAGTGTTTGCCAGTTTGACGTTTCATCCCAAAGTGGTGGTGGCGGATAAAGGGCAACCGGAGTTTGTTGAAACCCTAGATACTTATTTGCCAAAGCGGGTCGATGCCTTTCGAATCAAATCGGCGCGAGCTATGTATAAGAAACATGCGACTGAGCTTGCTGCAGTTAGCAAAAAATATGGCGTACCTGCGCGGTTCATCGTCTCGCTTTGGGGCCTCGAAAGTGCGTTTGGTAAAGTAACTGGGCGATATTCAGTACCTTCAGCACTGGCGACACTTGCTTACGATGGTCGTCGCGAACAAATGTTTCGCAAAGAGTTTTTCATTGCGATGGATATTTTGGCTGAGCAACATGTGCCACTGGCGAAGATGAAAGGTTCTTGGGCTGGTGCGATGGGACATACGCAGTTTATGCCTAGTGCGTTTATGAAATATGCCCAAGACGGCGACGGCGATGGCCATAAAGACATATGGACCAATGCAAGTGATGCGATGGCATCAATTGCCAACTATCTAAAAATGGAAGGCTGGCAGCCCGGACAAAGTTGGGGACGACAAGTTACCTTACCTGCCAATTTTGATTACAGCTTAGTCATCCCAAAAGGGAGTAAAGACCGCGCGCAGTGGCTGCAATGGTGGCAACGTTCAGAGCGTTCACTTAGTGACTGGCAAGCGCTTGGTGTTACTACGGTTGATGGCAAAGCACTGCCAAAGTCGCCCATGCGCGCAGCATTAGTAATGCCGGATGATAAAGATGGCCGAGCGTATCTTGCTTATGCCAATTATCAGGTGTTGATGCATTGGAACCGCTCCTATTATTTTGTAAGTAGCGTAGGCTATCTTGCAGATGCAATTGTCGCTGCTGAGTAGGTCAAATTATGATTTATCAACATATTGATTATCTAGGAAACTCTATCAATTTGCCACTAGGGAAAGTGGTGTGTATTGGTCAAAACTATTTAGATCACATCCAAGAGATGAACAGCAAAACAGCACCAGAGGCGTTATTTTTTATTAAGCCTGCAACTGCTTTAGCGCCGATTTCGCCAAGTTTTACTATTCCAACCAAGCAAGGTGCGGTGCATAACGAAACCGAAATTGCGGTGTTGCTAAAAGCACCATTAAAAAATGCCTCAGTTGACCAAGTTTTGGCTGCAGTCTGGGGGTATAGTTTGGCCCTAGATCTGACCCTCCGGGAAGTGCAAGCGCAACTTAAACAGCTAGGCCGCCCATGGGAAATCGCGAAAGGTTTTGATGGCGCATGCCCTGTCGCTGGTTTTATTCCGGCCAATTTAGTCGATGATCCACAACAGTTGATATTTGCCTTGTCCGTCAACGGTCAAGTTCGGCAACAGGGCGATGCGCGACTGATGATCCGCGGCATTGCGCAAATGATGAGTGAAATGAGCCAACACTTCACGTTGTTGCCAGGAGATATTGTACTGACTGGAACTCCGGCAGGGGTGGGGCCATTGCATGCCCAAGATACACTTGAATTAACGCTGTTGCCTTGGTTGCAAGTACAGACAGCTGTAAACGCCTAACTGGTGCTTGCACCTAGGAATTATCATGACATTAGATGACAAGTTTTGGGAAACTAAAACCTTACAAGAAATGAGTACCGCAGAGTGGGAAGCTGTCTGTGATGGCTGCGCCAAATGCTGTTTAAATAAGTTTATTGACGAAGAAGACGATGAGTTAGCAGGCCCGACCGATTACATTCTGCCGGAAGAGACTGTTTATTTTACCAATATTGCCTGTCGTTATTTAAACAGTAACAAATGCGAGTGTGATTGTTATGAAAATCGCACCGTATTGGTTCCAGATTGTGTGAAATTAACTAAAGAAAATCTCAAAGATATTTTCTTTATGCCGCCATCATGTAGCTATCGGCGATTGCAAGAAGGGCGTGGATTACCTTCATGGCACCCGCTTTTGAATAATGGCAAAAAGAGTTTAATGCATAAGAAACAGATGTCGGTGAGAAACAAGACCATCTCGGAAGATGCTGTCAATTTGTATGATTTTGAAGATCATATCGTCACTTGGCCATTAAATGACTTAGATTAATCACAGGATTTATTGTGGACTGGTTAACGACTTTAAAAGCGATTACTGAACAATACCGAACTGAGTTTATCCAAGGGATCCTCAGTTTTGTAGTGCTACTGCTTTATGTGGTGCTTAGCCGAAGGATTGCACCATTTATTTACCGCACTATTGCCGCGACAATGTTAAAAGAAGAAATGAACCGCCGTGCGATGGTGGTGTTTCACATTCTGCTCTTTTTACTACTTGTTGTTGTACTCAGTATTGTCTGGGGCATTGATATCAAAGGGTTGTTAGTACTTGCTTCATCCATGATTGCCGTCGTGGGTGTCGCGTTATTTGCCGCTTGGAGTTTGTTATCAAATATCACCGCTTTTTTCATTTTGCTCGGTCAGCGTAGTTTTGCCCAAGGGAAAACTGTACGAATTATTGACGGTAGTAACGCGATTGAAGGGACTATCATTGAAGTCAATTTGTTTAGCACCGAGCTAAAAACCAGTGATGGCGAGTTGGTGGTTTATCCAAACAATTTGATTGTTTCGCGCCCTGTGGTGGTGAAGTCAACTGAAGCTCAACAAACAACCCAGCGCATAGCTCTGAATAAAATGCGTTGGCAAACTAAGCGAGTTTCGCAAAAAGTAGTCGTTAAAAGTTAAGCCGCCAAGGCTAAAGTAAAAAAACGCAGCTCGGCTGCGTTTTTTTTCGATGGCGAGCTGATGCTATTCTGCCATGTCCTTGTGGTCATTAATGCTAGGAGCATTGCCTTGCAACTGATACCAATTTAAATGACGAGTCGACAGCATCACTCCACTTAGCACGACAAACAGCAGTAAAGAGCCGGCGAGTAATGCCATATCTTCGGCTCTTAGGATCATAAACAACAATCCGTAAAGCGCACTCAGACCTGCGGTAAAACTTAGACCTTTTTGTCGACTCTGTAATACCGCCATGGTGTAAAAACCACATAACAAGATGCATGCTGTGGCTGCAACTGCATAAGCAAGCGCAAAACCAAGCAATTCAGATAGCGAAATCAGCAGCAAATAGAACATCGCTAGCGCCATGCCGACAAACAAATACTGCATTGGGTGAATTGCCAGTTTGGCTAACAATTCGAATAAATAGAACACGGAGAAACTGACAACCAGCACCAATAACGCATATTTCACCGACCGATAGCTTTGTTGATAGTGATCAACTGGTTCTACTAAATTGACAAAAAAGCTCTGTTCTTTCAGTTCGATGCAATGAGTATTGCTCAGCAGACATTTATTCAGATTAGTTTTCACGTCATTGGCAAATTGACTGCTTTGCCAAGTTGCAAAGAATCCATCAGGGCGAACATCATGTTCGATTGGCAAAAACCGGCCGGCAAAACTTGGATGCGGCCAATCAGCGTTGAGTGTCCAGCTGCTTTGGTCGGCAATAGGCAGCATGCTTAAGTGTTCGGTACCGGTGATATCCATCTGCAGGTTTAAATCGAAATTGGGCTTCATTAGCAACATATCGAGATCAAGCGCTGCTTGTACGCCACTTAGCGCATCCAAACCTGTGCCAGGGATAATCTTCAATTGCTGCTGATTGAGCATTAACTTTGGCATACCAATTAGTCCTCGCATATCGCTTAAACCCATCACTAAACGCGCTGATTTGAGTCGAACATTACCGACTTCGGCAGTGGGTGACACTTGAGGGGCGCGGTCAAACCCCAGTTTTGCTGGCAGTTCATAATGCAGAGTCCAATTGTTTTTGCTGTGGTAGAGCCGAGTTTGGTAAATGCCGCGGCTGCGGATCTCGCTGTTGAGATCACTTTTGATTTGCATCTGGTTTGGCAAAATCAACTGAACTTGGCTGTTGGGTTTTACCAATTGCTGATTAACCAAGTTTTCTTGCTGATAGTGCTCAGTTTCCAGCACTAAGATAGGACCAACGACCCATTGGTCGCGACTGCTACTATTAGCAATCTCGTGATGCACTAAGGTGCTGAGTTGTTGGCGCTCTTCGATGAGGCTGCTGATCATTTGGATCGGTAGCCATAACACGAACAATAAGACAGCAATGGTGATAGGTTTTAGTTTTAAAAAGTTAAACATATGAAGCTCCTTTGCAATGTTGCTACATTGTATTGGCCAAATGTGGGAGTTCTGTGGGGGGCTGGTGGAGATGCTATGGAGTTTTTACTGGCAGAACTTCTATCGTTAAATGGCTTAACTTTGCTTGCCCCGATAATGTTGACGATAGTGTCTTAATGCGGGCATAGTTGCTGGGCTTATTGATTAGCTGGGAATTAAGGTGCGGATCTGTTCATCGTTATTTTTTATTTCAGTGTTTATTGCAGTCATCAACATGCTCTCTGTGGCACACGCAACAGAGCATCTGAATGACCATGAAATTTTCTGTCAGAACTATGAAGCCGAGACTTGTTTAGAACATCTTCAAACTCAAATAGCCAGTTCGTCGGTTGGCGCTAGAAAGTGGTATCAGCTTCAATCATATCTATTGGATTATTTGTTTGATAAACATCGGTTTGAACAACTCAAACCATTAGTCGCTGATTTATTGCGGCAACCCAATCATCCTGCTGTGTTTGCAACACAACTCTATTTTTACCAAGCTAAATTGATGAATAGTGACGGCAATACTGTCGAAGCAAAGCGTTTTGCTAGGTTAGCAGAGCAAAATTTGCAGTCGATGTATGAAGCATTTGCCGATCCGATGCGATTATTGGAACTTGCTAATCTTCACGCTGTTTTCGGTGAACATGATATTGCGTGGAATTTATTGTTAAAAACCGAATCTGCGTTTGTAAAATCAAAAGATCCAGTGTTTGCCTTTGAACTTAACACCAACAAAGCGTTAGTCGTGCATGCAAAGGGCGATCTTGCGCAAGCTGTGTATTACCGAAAATTGGCGGTTGATGCCATTTTACCAACGCAATTTCACGTTAAGATTTCGGTCGGCTTGTTTAACCTCGCTCGGACTGAGCAAATGCTTGGGCATTATGGCTTAGCCCAGCGTTACTTTGAGCAAGCGCTTCCGTATTTGCGTTCGAAAGACGAGAAGATCCGTTTACACAATACGTTTATTCGACTAGCCGAAGTTTGCCTAGAATTACAACATCTAGAGCAAGCGCGAAGCTATTTAAAGCAAACCGACCGTGCAGTGTTAGCGAAGAGTTATCAAGCCATATATGATCAGTTGCAGTTGCAACTCCAATGATTGTTTAGCTTATGACTGATGTAAGTTCATCATAAACTGCCGGTGAATGTCCGTATTTGTTAGTTGCTAGGCCATCTGTTAAGGTAGAGCTTACTGTCTCGACAATTCAGCATTTCCTCTGCTTGAATGCTGAGCGATTTCATCGCAATGGCATAACGTTCTAACAACATATCATTGGCTGTTTGTGGTTGCCATTTGGGGGCTGGAATTATCTGTCCAGTTTCATCGGTTGCGACAAAACTTATCATGCAGTGGTTAGTTTCGCATTGTAATGCTGTTTTTGGATCTGTCGCGTCAGCACTGACAAAGACATGAATGCTGCTCAATCCGGTGTGGACGACCTGGGCATTTAAATGCACGATTTGTCCAACTAGTATTGGTTTTTGAAAGCGAATAGCACCAACGGAGACAGTCACACAATAAGCGCCAGACCAACCAACAGCGCAAGCATATCCAGCTTGGTCCATCCACTTCATCATCATGCCCCCGTGCACTTTGCCACCAAAGTTAACGTGAGTGGGTTCTGCTAAAAATTGAAAATCAACGCAGCGATTTGGCATGATGACTCGCCTCACTTAAAGCATTTAGTTCAGCGTAGCCAATCTGGCGGAAATTAATAAAGATGATTTGAGTCTGAAAACTTCTTTTTAAGAAGAAAAGTCTATTTAGTGGTATAACTTCACCGTGATCAGCGGTCGGGTAGGGCAAGTGACACCAAAACTGCCGGTTCACCCGCAAGTTCGGTATTTTCTATCGTCAATTTACCCTGATGAAGTTCAATTACTTCCGCGACAAAGTTTAAGCCTAGTCCTGTACTTTTAGCAGTTTTACCGGGCCTTGCCAGTGAATAAAAGCGCTCAGTAAGTCGTTGAAGCGCATAATCAGGAATGTGAGGCCCTTGGTTACAGAGGGAAATTCTGATGCTGTCGGCAGACTTATGCACTTGTAAGATGACCTTTGCTGATTTTGGTGCAAAATCGAGAGCATTGTCTAAAAGATGACCTACAGCTTGCTCGAGCAAGATAGCATCACCTTGGATGTGCAATGACTGAGCGTCGAATTGCAGTTGCCACTGTTGTTGGTCAATCCGGCCAATTCGGCCATCCAAGGCCTGTTGACAGATTTGCGGTAATGAGACTGTGCTTGGCGCCGTCAATTGTTGCTGTTGTTCTAAGATGGAAAGTTGCAGTAGTTTTTCAATGAGCTGATGCAGTCGGCTGCTTTGCTGCAAGATATTGCCGGCAAAACGTTGGCGATCATGCTCAGCTAAAGGTTGTTGTAAAAGTTCTGCGGCAGCTTGGATTGCTGTGAGCGGGCTTTTTAATTCATGAGTTAAAGTTTGCACATATTGCTCAGCATAAGCGCGACCAGCCAGAGCATGCCGCATGCGATCAAGTGCTTTGGCTAGTTTGCTAAATTCGAAGAACACGCGAAATTTTGGTGCACTGACACGCTCACCGGCACTCAATTGTTCTGCGTAAAGTTCTAAGCTATTAAGCCCGCGCTGTAAACGCCAAGCAAGCAAAGCGCCTATCGCTAAACCCAGAACCATTAATAGCAACCCGCGCTCAGTGAGATAGCGCTGGGTTCTCTCGATAAAGGGTTGCATCAAGTAATTGGGTTTGGCGATAGTCAGTACGCCAACAATTTGCTGTTGCTGGCGGATCGCCGCAGCGACGTGCATGACTGTGCTATTTTCATTCTCAGGATTGTCCCTACTTGAGCGAGCACCATATTGCCCACGCAGTGTCAGGTACACATCGTTCCAACGGGAATAATCCTGACCGACGGCGCTACCGACGCTATCGTAAATCACAATGCCTTGTCTATCTGTGAGATAAATTCGATGGGTAGACGAGCTTTTGTTGATCCCCCAAATGCTCGCCTGGGTTTGATGCTTGCCATAATTTGCTAAAAGTTGTTGCAGTTCGGCTGATAATTGCACGGGAGCCCCGGCTGAAAACGCTGGCGCAACTAAATTTGCTAAAAGCTGAGCGGTGTCAAATAGCACTTCTTCCGTACTTTGGCGAACACTGGGTTTTACTTCTTCAACAACTAGGTTCAGCATAAAATAGCCGCTAAAACCAACAAATACGAAGTAAAGCGCAAACACTCGAACGGCAAATGGCAGTTGGAACCAACGCCACAACGGATGCACCAACCATTTTTGCGGTTCAACCTTCATGCGGGTTGCCCTTGTGGGTTCAAACTATAGCCAAAGCCACGTTGAGTAATGAGGTAGTTAAGCGAACTGAGCTGACGAAATTTCGCGCGTAAGCTTTTTATATGAGTATCAATATTGCGGTCATAACCAGCATCTATGGATTGCCCACAGCTTTGTAGCAGTTGTTCTCGCGATAACACTTGCTGCGGGTGAGCCAGAAAATGGCTCAGTAACCGATATTCAAGTGCGGTAAGTGCCAGTACTTGGTCTTTAAGTAATACCTGCACTGCGCTTGGACGCCACACAAAATCGCCAAGCTGCTGGCTGATTTGCAGCAAGGCTGCTTGTTGTTGAAATGTCGTCTGTGTTTGGTTGTGGCATACTTCGGCGTTTACTCGCCGAAGCTGCTGCGTCCGTTTCAGGATGGCTTTAACTCGCGCCACTAATTCCCGTGGGCTAAAAGGTTTAACCACATAATCATCAGCACCAATTTCCAAACCGACGACACGATCAATCTCGCTGGCGCGGGCTGTCAGAAATATCACAGGCACCTCGCTGTGCCGACGAATTTGCTTACAAAGTTCAAAGCCGTTGCCATCTGGTAAACCAACATCCAAGATCAATAAATCGGCTGTTTCTGAATGAACTAATGCCTCTTGCACCAATTGACACCAAGTAATCTGAAAGCCTTCAGCTTTTAAGCTATAAATCAAAGCATCGGCGATACTTTCTTCATCTTCGAGCAGCAAAATTTGCGTGGACACCGTGAAAATCCTTTTTAAACACAGACAGCCGCAATGCGGCTGTCTCAAAATCAATTGTTCTCAAAAATGGCGAACTTAGCGTGGATAATGGCTATGTTTGTACCTATCAACCCACATTGCCGTTGCGCCACAAACCGCAACCGGCATGACTAACAAGTTGAGAAATGGCACCATACTGGCAATCGAGACCGTGATACCAAAACTATAACTACCCGTCAAATCACTTCTAAGTTGTCCACGCATTTTCTCAAAAGTAATCTTATGGTTATCGTAGGGATAGTCACAGTACTGGATCGCCATCATCCAGCTGGTAAATAGAAACCAAACAACTTGACCAATCACAGGTAATAAGAAAAAAGCAATTAAGAAAACTAAAGCCCGTGGCACGCAGTAGATAAATTTCGTCCACTCGCGCTTTAGCATTCTAGGAACATCGGCTAAAAAAGCGGTAAATCCTTGTTCTGGTAGTGCTTGACCTGTTAAGTGCAATTCAACTTTTTCACTTAATAAGGCATTAAACGGCGCAGCAATAAAGTTTGCGACCATAGTAAAAGTGAACGCCATACTAAGAACCACGGTTAGTACTAAGAGTGGCCATAGTAAGTATTCTAAAAAATCAAGCCACTGCGGGATAAAACCCATAATACTATCAACCCAAGCGCCAACTTGAGAGGTGAGGTAAACCAAGGCGGTTAAAAACAGCACCAAATTAATACTCAGTGGAATAAGTACGTAGCGTCGCAGTCCTTTGGTGCTAATCAGCGAAAATCCGGTTAAAAAATAATGCATGAGAGACTCCATACCTGTTATAGCGACAGTATAAGGCACAGTAGTGACTGTACCTAGCGTGCAGCTTAAAAGCCAAATGATTGATGAGCAATAGTTTATCCGTGACAGTACTAGGCCATTTTGTTACATTCTGTAAGAGAAATTTCTATCGTTTCGCAGGGCATGCGACTAAAGCAAATCAAGCTCGCCGGATTTAAGTCCTTTGTTGACCCAACGCAAGTGCCATTTCCTACGGCAATGACTTGTGTGGTTGGGCCAAATGGCTGCGGCAAATCAAACGTCATTGATGCAGTACGCTGGGTGCTGGGCGAAAGCTCGGCCAAAAACCTACGCGGCGACGCCATGACCGATGTCATTTTTAATGGCTCTACGCAGCGTAAGCCAGTATCACAAGCTTCCGTTGAGTTGGTGTTTGAAAATATCCAAGGTCGTTTGCAAGGCAGTTTAGCTGATCGCAACGAAATTTCGCTCAAACGAGTGGTCACGCGTGATGCGCAATCCTTGTATTTCCTCAACGGTACAAAATGCCGACGCCGAGATATTACCGATATATTTTTGGGTACCGGTTTAGGCCCACGAAGTTATGCCATTATCGAACAGGGCATGATTTCGCGGCTCATTGAATCAAGACCCCAAGATCTACGCGTCTTTTTAGAAGAGGCTGCGGGGATCTCTAAATACAAAGAACGCCGCCGTGAAACCGAGAATCGGATCGGTCATACCCGTGACAACTTACTCCGTCTGTCCGATGTGCGTGATGAATTGGCCAAAAATTTAGAAAAATTGCGTCGCCAAGCGGCCACGGCGGAACGTTATAAAGAGCTCAAGGCCACTGAGCGGCGGTTGAAAGCTGAACTGACCGGTTTAAAGTGGTGGTTTTTTAACGAGCAACTGATTCAAAGTGAAAAAGTGCTAGCCGAACTTGAGACCGAGTTACATAAATTCCAGACGGAAGGCTCTGGTAGCTTTAAGCAGCTGATTGAGCTTAAAGAACTACAACAATCGCAGCGACAGACCCTTGAACAAACGCAAGCCCAGTTTTATCAACTGGGCACAGAGATCACTGCCTTAGAGCAACAGCTATTACATCAGCGCAGTCGGCGACAAAATTTGCTGGAAGATCAGCGTCAAATTCGCCAGCATTTGCAATTAGGCCAAGATCAACAGCAAAAAGAACAGATAGAACTGCAAGAGCTGGAATCTTTGTTGGCAGGGCTTGCCCCTGAAGTTGAGTTAGTGGAGCAGCAGCAAGAGGCTTGTGCAGCTTCATTATTTGCAGTTGAGCAAAGCCAAGCTGATCAACAGAGTCAATATCGGCATTGGCAGCAACAATATTTTCAGTTACAACAACAACAACGGCAAAGCCAATTTCAGTTGCAGCATCAGGAACAGCAATATCAGCAGTTATTGCAGCAACGACATCGGGTGAAAGTGGCTTTAACCGAGCTCGAATTATCAGATCTTAGCGAGCAAATTCAAACGGCCCAGCAACTACAACAGCAGTTGCAACAACAAGCGGATACGACGGAGCAAGAGCTCGCGTCCATTGAGTTACTGCTTGGTCAGCAGCAGAGCAGCCAACAAGCGTTGAATTTACAAATTCAACAGGCGAGCTTAACACTGCAAATGCATAAGCGTGATTACCAAGTACAGAGCCAGCTGCTTCAGCAAGCACTGGCTGAACAACCGTTATTGCCGCAACTCGAAATCATCAAAGGTTGGGAAACCGCGGTCGCTGTTGCGCTACAAGCGTTGAATTTTAGCCAAGTTACCGAAGCGCTCCCAAGCGAAATAAGCTGTCATATGCTTACTGAATTCACTGCTGATAGGCCTGCAGGAACACTTGCCGCCAAAGTGCTGGCAGGCCCAATTCCAGCTTATTTCTGTGATATTTTCTGCACGGAGGGCCACAGTGATGAGCTCGCAGAACTGCAACACCGACAAACTACGTTGGCAAATGCGCAATCATTAATCACTGCTGACGGTCGTTGGCTTGGTCGAAATTGGGCGATAGTTGCAGGCCAAGCCCAGCGTGAAAATCCATTAAATTTACAGCAACGTATCGAAGATATAAGTCTGGACATTCAGCAGCTTGAACAGGATATTGCTGAAAATTCAGCGCAATCAAAGTTAGTAGCAAGTTCGCTTCATGCCTCGGAAACTGCGGTCAAAGCCTTGCGACAGCAGTTACAGTTACAACAAAAGCAAGCTCTGCAGCAATCGACACAATGCCAATTGTTAGCTCAGCAAGCCGCACAACAGCAACAACGTCACCTTGAATACCAACAACAATTGGCACAATGCAATGAGCAAGCCGAGCAAACGCAAGCAGATATCGCGATTGGTCGATTGCAGTTGGAAGAGCTTAACGACGCGATGCTTGAGCAAGCGGAACAAGAACAACAATGGTTACATGGACAAAGTCAGGGACAGCAGAGTGTTGCGCAGTGGCGAGCCAAGCAGCAGCAGTTAAATCAACAAGCTCAGCAATTGCAGTTACAGCAGGTCAGCTTATCGCGTCAACTTGATGCTGCGCGCGTGCATTTACAACGCACCATCAGCCAAATTCGTCAGCAAGAAGAGCGACTTGCACAACTTATTGCCCAGCTTGACTTGTTAGACGATCCGGACGCGGAAATGCAAGAGCAGTTGCAAGTGTTATTGCTCACTCGGGCTGAGCTTGAACAAACCAAGATATTGCAGCAACAGCAATTGCAAATCTTAGAACAACAAATTCGTGATGTAGAGCAGGGCCAACAAGGCCTGCAGCAGCAATTAGCCCAAAAACAAAAACAATTAGAAAACGCTCGGTTGGATGCTGAAGGATTTCGTGTTCGGGCGAACAACATGCTTGAACTTTTAACCGAGCAACAAGTTAATTTTCGAGAGATCATCCAAAACTTGCCAGCAGATGCAACTGAAGGGGTTTGGCAACAACAGTTGGATAAAACTAGTGAGGCGTTATCTCGTTTGGGGCCTATCAACCTTGCCGCAATCGATGAATTTACCCAGCAAGATGAACGGAAAAAGTACTTAGACTTACAGCACGAAGATTTAGTTGGGGCTTTAGATACCCTTGAAACCGCGATCCGTAAAATTGATCGGGAAACCCGACAGAAATTTAAACAAACCTTTGACGAAGTGAATTTGGGGCTACAAACTTTGTTTCCGAAAGTGTTTGGTGGTGGTAGCGCTTACCTTGAGTTAACAGATGAAGATTTATTGGAAACAGGTGTTGCAATAATGGCGCGTCCGCCTGGTAAAAAAAACAGTACAATTCATTTATTATCAGGTGGAGAAAAAGCATTAACCGCTTTATCATTGGTGTTCTCAATTTTCCGATTAAATCCAGCGCCTTTTTGTATGTTGGATGAAGTAGATGCTCCGCTGGACGACGCCAATGTTGGCCGTTTCTGTAACTTAGTCCGGGAGATGTCGGAGAGTGTGCAATTTATCTATATCAGTCACAATAAAATCGCGATGGAAATGGCGGCACAGTTGATGGGGGTTACTATGCAGGAACCTGGTGTGTCACGAGTCGTCGCGGTGGATGTGGAAGATGCTGTGAAAATGGCTCAAGCCTGATAAAAACTAAAAAGGTAAAAATGATGGCTGTAGAATTTCGTTATGCGTTGATTGTCATTGGTGTGCTGTTGATGGCAGCTCTTATTATTCATGGGATCTGGTCCTCGCGTAAAGCCAGCGAAGTCGCGCAACATCGGTTTTATCCGGAAGACCAAAAAACTAAAGAACAAGCCGAAGGTTTTGATGAATACGGCGTAGGTAAAAAGCGCAAATTGGCGCCAGGTGAAAAACCGCAACCAAAACCAGCCCCGACAGTCGCACCGCGCAGTGATAAATTACGCGAGCCTGTGCGTAAATTTCGTGAGCAAAACACCGCGCAACGTGATGAGCCGTCATTGTCTTTTTCTGCAGATGAAAGTGAGGGCTCAACTGCTGCGGCAGAGCCTGTGAGCAGTGAAGTATTAATTCTTTACGTTTTGCTGCCGGAAGGCCAAGAAATTCAAGGGGAAATGTTGTTGCCATCTTTGCTCACACTTGGCTTTAAGTATGGCGAAATGAATATTTTCCATCGTCATCAAGATAGCGCTGGCTCAGGTGAAGTGCTGTTTAGTTTGGCAAATATGTTTAACCCAGGTACTTTTGATTTAGAGGAAATGGATAAATTACAAACTCGTGGTTTGAGTTTGTTTATGACCTTACCAGGACCAGGTGAAGCCTTACAAAACTTTAATTTAATGCACAATGCGGCAAAGAAATTAGCAGAAGAATTTGGTGGTCAAATTTTAGATAACACCCGCAGTGTTATGACCATGCAGACTGTCCGCCACTACGTAGAAAAAATTCGTGAGTTTCAACGTCAGCAGTTACTGCGTGGTTAAGTTGCAGGCCTAGAGCCTTCTCAACAATAAACACAAACCACCTTCGGGTGGTTTTTTTTACGCTGAATAGTTAGGGGATGTTTGCGTGGGGAGTTGTCCCTTCGCGCGTATGCGAGTTTTGTGTTTTGTGCATGGCTGTCACGAGCCATGGTCTGTTGTTTGTGGTCTGTTAAATTAACGAGGTGTCGCCAACTAATGCCCGGAAATAATGTGAAAAAATGGCAGTCGAGGTAGCTGTCATCACCGGGGCATTCATAATTTTGCCCATCAGCTTGGATGTAACTTATTTATCATAAAAATGTCAGATAGATATTCGGTGTTTTCTGAAGGATGAACCATGGTGAAGATACCGCCAAAGAGCGGTTAAAAATCTCACAATAATTCAGGAACATGTATGAAAAAGTTATTTTCTCTGCAAGCCCGTCGTTTGGTACTCAGTGTGTGTAGTCTCGGTATGTTGACGCCAGCATTCGCGCAAACTGTGTGGATCACGGTAGATGCTGGCACCGCCGCGAAACTCAAAAATGCGCCATATCAAGTCGCAGATCGACAAAGTCTGATGAAAAGCCTCGGTATCAACAATCTTCATGCTGGGAAACAGTTGCCAGTACTGGCGAGTATTGATGAGCAGGATATTTCGCTGCTATCTGGACAGATCCATCAGCAGTTACATCGCTGTGGTGGGTTTATTGCCCACAATAGCTTGGCTGAGGCCATGAGTGCCGTAGCAAATCCTGTATCCTTAGCTGTGTTCACGCCACCGCCATTGAGTCAAGGGACCTTGGTCAATTCAATGTTGCCGATGTTGAACAACAGCATTATTGCTCAAACTATTACCGATTTAAGTGCGTTCACCAATCGTTATTACACCACAACGTCAGGAAAAAATGCGGCCGATTGGATCGCAAGCCAATGGACATCGCTGGTGAGTGGCCGTAGCTGGGCAACGGTCAGTCGAGTAACGCATAGTGGTTACAATCAGCAATCGGTGATGCTCGAGTTTGTTGGCAGCGAATTTCCAAACGAAATTGTAGTGTTAGGTGGGCATTTGGATTCAATCAACCAAAGTGGTACGACCGAAACTACCCGCGCGCCAGGCGCAGATGATGACGCTTCTGGCATTGCTACGTTAACCGATATAATTCGAGTCATGGCGACGCAAAATTTGCGCCCCAAACGTACGATTCGGTTTTATGGCTACGCGGCCGAAGAAGTAGGGCTGCGGGGCAGTAAAGATATTGCATCTGCAGCCGCAAGTGCTGGCAAACAGGTCATTGGCGTGATGCAACTTGATATGACTAACTATAAAGGGGGCGTTGATGACATCGTCTTGATGACCGATTACACCAACAGCAGTTTAAATAGTTATGTGCAATCACTGATTAGCACATATCAACCTAACTTAAAACAAAGCACGGATGTGTGTGGTTATGGCTGTTCGGATCACGCCTCTTGGCATAACGCAGGTTATGCCGCGGTGATGCCGTTTGAAGCAAAATTTAATAGCTCGAACCCAAAAATTCACAGTGTGAATGATACTTTAGCCAACTCAGATCAGACCGCCGCTCATGCGTTAAAATTCGCTAAGTTGGGCTTGTCGTTTGCGCTTGAACTCGGCAACAGCACAGGCACCACACCGCCGCCACCGACAGGTTCATCAGGCGAATTTACTAACCTTGCTGCGGCCAAAGGCAGTTGGGTCTACAAAACGATTGTGGTGCCTACTGGGGCAAAATCGCTGAAGATTGATATGAGTGGCGGTACTGGCGATGCTGACATGTATGTGCGCCAAGGTGCTAACCCAACCACCTCCACATATGCCTGTCGACCATACAAAACCGGCAATACTGAAAGCTGTACTTTAACCAACCCAGTCGCTGGCAATTGGATTGTTGGCTTGCGCGCTTACAGCGCATTTAGCGGCGTGAAAGTCGCTTGGAGTCAACAATAAGTTAGTTAGCAAGTTTTGACTTGTTGATTTTACGCTCGAACGCGCTGTCAGCACTTGCACGGCGCGTTATTCGCCCTCATGCTATGCATATTAAGTCAGAGGGACGGAACGATGAGCGACAGCAAGGCAAAAATAGATCTGCTAAAGGCAAAAATTAACCAGCATAACTATCAGTACTATGTGCTTGATAATCCAACAATTCCTGATGCAGATTATGACGCTTTATATCGTGAGTTACAGCAATTAGAGCTTGCTGATCCATCGTTGATAACCCCTGATTCACCGACGCAGCGTGTCGGCGGGGCTGCACTGGATAAATTCGGCCAGGTCAGTCATCAAATTCCGATGTTATCGCTAGATAATGCCTTTGATGGTAATGATTTCACAGCCTTTTATCAGCGAATTGCTGAACGGCTGGATGAACAAAACCAATTTACCTTTTGTGCAGAGCCAAAGCTTGATGGCTTGGCCGTGAGCATTCGCTACGAAAATGGTCAGTTGGTACAAGCGGCAACGCGTGGCGATGGTTATACCGGTGAAGACATTACCAGTAATATCAAGACCATTCGCGCAATACCGCTGATTTTGCTCGGTGATTTCCCGCCAATTTTAGAGGTTCGCGGCGAAGTGTTTATGCCGCTTGCGGGCTTTCACGCGATGAATGAACAAGCGCGTGTCCGTGGTGACAAAGTTTTTGCCAATCCTCGTAATGCTGCAGCCGGCAGCTTACGCCAGCTTGATCCGCGGATCACGGCAACACGTCCACTTAGTTTTTATGCATACGCGGTGGGTGCGATCGACGATCCTCAAAATTTATTATCAAATTCTAGTCACTATGCTCGTTTGCAGCAGTTAAAAGCGTGGGGACTACCGGTATGCCCGGAAATTCGGCAAGTGACAGGCTTGGAAGCTGCGCTTAGTTATCATCAGCACATTGGTGAACGACGAGCGAGTTTACCCTATGAAATTGATGGCGTTGTGTTAAAAGTTGATGCCTTAGCGCAGCAGTTGGCGCTTGGTTTTGTATCACGAGCGCCGCGTTGGGCTATCGCTTACAAGTTTCCTGCGCAAGAAAAAACTACACGTTTACTCGATGTCGAGTTCCAAGTCGGCAGGACCGGTTCTATTACGCCAGTCGCACGGCTTGAGCCGGTTAGTGTAGGTGGTGTCACAGTGAGCAATGCCACGTTACACAATAACGACGAGATAATGCGGTTAGGCGTTAAAATTGGCGACTTGGTGATAGTGCGCCGCGCTGGTGATGTTATCCCGCAAGTGGCGGCAGTGGTTTTTGAAGAAAGGCCAGCAAATGCTCGTGACATTCTATTCCCAAGCCAATGCCCAGTCTGCGACAGTGAGGTAGAACGCGTTGAAGGTGAAGCAGTGGCGCGCTGCACAGGCGGTTTGTACTGCCAAGCACAACGTAAAGAAGCACTAAAGCATTTTGTCTCGCGTAAGGCGATGGACATTGAAGGCCTTGGTGACAAATTAATTGAACAACTAGTTGATGAGAAGTTGGTGCAAAGTCCCGCGGATATCTACCATCTTCAGTGGACTGCACTGATTGGTCTTGAGCGGATGGGCGAAAAGTCGGCATTGAAATTGTTAGAGGCGATTGCGTCGGCAAAACAAACCAGCTTACCACGTTTTATCTATGCACTAGGTATTCGCGATGTGGGTGAAGCAACCGCATTAAATTTAGCTCAGCATTTTTTAACCTTGGATGCGCTTCGCGCGGCAAGCTTAGAACAGTTACTGGCCGTGCCTGACGTCGGTACTGTGGTTGCGGGGCGATTATTGCATTTCTTTGCTGATGCTCACCAGCAACAAGTCATCGATGCCCTGATTGCTGCAGGGATCCATTGGCCAGAATTAGCGGCTCGTGTGGTGAGTGCCCAGCCATTGGCCGGACAAACAATAGTGCTGACTGGTACGCTGCAAAGCATGGGCCGAGACGATGCCAAAGATAAGTTACAGCAACTTGGTGCCAAAGTATCAGGTTCAGTATCGGCCAAAACTCATGCGGTGATCGCGGGTGATAACGCGGGATCGAAATTAGCCAAAGCTGAGGAGCTTGGTGTTGCGGTCTGGACCGAGCAGCAAATGCTCGATCTGTTTGCCGAACATTTTTGAGGGGTAATTAGTGAAGTGGGTTAGCTGATGCGTGAACTGCCACGCTTGGATCAAGACGGACTCTACCGAGTACCCAGCCGATTATATTGGTTGTTAGTTTTGTTATTACGACCGTATTTATGCTGGATCGTAACTTTGGCGATGCCGTCTGACCAACGCCAGGTGTTGGCTTGGTTTTACCCAGTAACCAGCGATTTCCTGCGAGCGCTATTAATTGCCGCCCCAGCGTTATTATTGTTAGCCGTGTTAAGTCAGCGAGTGCCTTACGATCCGAAATTGCGACGAGGGAGAGCTTGGCGGTTTTGGTTCTTTTGTTGGCGACAGAGCAGGAGCTTGTTATTAATTAATGTGGTGCTCGATCTGTATTGGACACTGCAGCATTTGCCAGCTTATGTTTCAGTGAGAGCACCATGGTTACTCATTGCACCAATTGCTTTGATTTTTGCATTATTTTACCTGTTAAAAAGCAGCCAACTACCACTGCTATTTGCTGAGTGGCCGGAGCAAAAACAGCAACCTAAAGCGAATGACAAGGCATAAACGTTGACTAGTTATTTGCGGCCATGGTTTTGCTAAGTGCTAAAGTCATATCTAGGTGTCGCTGTGAGTTAGCGGATCTCGGCAGCATGTTTTAATTTCAGTTGCTCAAAGCGTCGGCTTTGCTCAGGATGCAGCTTGCCTTGTTTAATCGTTGCTAGCGTTGAGTGCAACAATTTCTTTTTCGTCACAGGATCGACGGCGCCAAGTGGCGCTGCTAATAAGCTTTGCAATAAGTTAAGAGCAATACCGGCATTTTTAGGGAGCAATTTATAAGCATGCTGGAATGCAGCTAGGGCCGCTTGATGATTGCCATGTTGATAATGCATTACCGCAATATTGTTGAGTTCGCGTGGTGCTGTGCTCAATTCCGCACGCTCTTGTCGTTCTTGCTCTAGGTAGCTTTGTAAAAATGGATCTAAATTAGGATCGTTTCGCTGAGCGGCAAGATGCGTGGCAATTTTATCAAACCACGCTTTTGATGCTTGTGTCATGCCGATTTCGTGAAATGCTTTAGCACGGTCTAATGCGTCTTCGATGCCGGTGAGCTCTGCTGGCACTGGTTCCATTTTTTCCAACAGCTTGGCGGCTTTATCTTTTTGATCTCGCAAATAGTATAAACGAGCTTGGATCACCGCCTGTTGGTCTAATGTCTCTGCATCTGGAAAGTTGGAGCGCAAACTGGTCAAAGCATCAGTGGCTTGTTTGCTCAATTTATTGGTTTCACCGTCTTCATCCATGCTCGCCGCGTAATCAATACACGCTCTTGCCAAGTTAAGATAAAGATCGGGTTGTTCAAAAACAGAGTAGCGGGCAAATTTAACCATATCACGTGCTGTGCGATACTGGCGCTCATAGTCGTGGTTAAGTCGCGATAGGTTCATCAGTTTTTGTTGACGATACAAATTCCTGGGCGCAAGTGCTGCGGCCTGCTGCAGACTTTGTTGTGCGTCTTCGAAGCTTTTTCGATGAAATTCCAATTCTGCTTTTTGGTCAAGTGCAAACAAACGGGTATCGGCTTTTAGCTCCAGCTGGGCTAACTGCAATTCAGCTTGTCGAAAATTATTTTGCGCTAATAAGCAGCGGACTTCACCGATTTGTGCCCAACCGAATTTTTGCACCGCAAGCACTGATTGGAAATAAGTAAGCGCCTTTTCGGTGTCGCCTATTTCTAACAGCAGGTCTCCTTTGGTTCGCAATAACAACGGAACTAATTTAGGAAAATCGCCTTGCGTTAGCATGCTATCGAGCTGTTGTAGCGCTTTGTCAGCTCGGCCTAAATCCATCCACGCATGAATTGGCCGAAGCTGTTGTTTGCGCTTTAACACGCGCTCAATGCGCAATTGTAGGTCGCGCATGGTGTAAGGTTTGGCTAGAAATTCATCGGGTTGCAGTTCTACCACACTATAAACTAACGATGGATCGGTTTCGGCACTAATAAAAATAAAGCCGGTGCTATAGCCTTGGATCCGCCGAACTTTGATTTCTTCATAAAACTGGTAGCCATCTTTGCCAGTATGCAGATTGAATGAGCAGATAATTAAATCAAATTGGGTTTCTTTACACCAGTTTAAAGCGATTTGAGCCCGTTCGGTAAATTGCACTTGGCTATAGCCGAGTTTCTCCAGCGCAAATCGTAAATAATTTTGCGCGAGGGGCTGTTCATCGATAATGAGGATCTTTACGTCCCGGCTAACTTGTTGTTCTGCCAATATTTTCAACCACTGAAAAACTAGTTCTACTGTATCAGGCTAAACGCAACTAACAATCTAAAGTACTAGGCTGAGTGCGCTTTCGCTGAATCTTAGCAGATCAGAATTAGCTTGGAACAGTAAATGCTGAATTTTGGTAATAAAATAGGAAATAATTTCAGCCATAAAGGTGAAATCTAACAAACATATTTATGAAGAAATTATGGTGGATGGTACTGGGATCGAACCAGTGACCCTCGCCTTGTAAGGGCGATGCTCTCCCAGCTGAGCTAACCATCCAGGGAAGAAGTCTTACAGAATTATGGTGGATGGTACTGGGATCGAACCAGTGACCCTCGCCTTGTAAGGGCGA
>JAYSCP010000007.1:0-45071 GCA_041914845.1 Alteromonadaceae bacterium | reverse complement strand
AACCAGTGACCCTCGCCTTGTAAGGGCGATGCTCTCCCAGCTGAGCTAACCATCCGCGGGATATCACAAATTAAACGTTATGGTGGATGGTACTGGGTTCGAACCAGTGACCCTCGCCTTGTAAGGGCGATGCTCTCCCAGCTGAGCTAACCATCCGCGGGATATCACAAATTAAACGTTATGGTGGATGGTACTGGGTTCGAACCAGTGACCCTCGCCTTGTAAGGGCGATGCTCTCCCAGCTGAGCTAACCATCCGCATGACGTTCGGCCGTCATTATAGGGGGAAGAAGAAAGCTGTCAATATTATTTTTCGGTTTTGCTTTTGAATGCTGTAAAAACAGTCAAAACGGTAAAAAAGCAACGATTACCCCGGCTAAACTTCTGACAATCAGTGCAAGAGCGCGGTGAGATTGTTACAATAGCAGCCATTATTCCAAATCTGTGATGGAACTGTTATGTCTATTATTTCACGTTTTGCGCCAAGCCCAACCGGTTACTTGCACGTCGGTGGTGCCCGAACTGCTTTATTTAGCTGGTTATATGCCAAAAAATTTGGCGGTACTTTCATTCTGCGAATTGAAGACACCGATTTAGAACGTTCAAGCCAAGAGTCTGTTGATGCCATCCTTGACGGTATGAACTGGTTAGGTCTGGATTGGGACCAAGGCCCGTTTTATCAAACCCAGCGTTTTGATTTATACAAAGAAGTCGTTGCGCAGTTACTTGCCGATGGTAAAGCTTACAAATGTTTCTGTACTGTTGAAGAAGTTGATGCCATGCGCGAGGCACAAATGGCTGCTGGCGAAAAGCCAAAATACAACGGCATGTGGCGTGACCGTACCGATCACCCAACAGATAAGCCGTTTGTGATCCGCTTCAAAAACCCACAAGAGGGTGTGGTGGTGATTGACGACTTAATCAAAGGTCGGATTGAAGTTGCCAATGCCGAACTTGATGATTTGATTATTGCCCGCAGTGACGGCACGCCAACCTATAACTTAACTGTGGTTGTTGACGATTGGAAGATGGGGGTTACTCACGTGATCCGTGGTGATGATCATGTGAACAATACTCCGCGTCAAATGAATATTCTTACAGCGTTAGGTGCTGAATTACCAAAATATGCGCACGTGCCAATGATTTTAGGCGATGACGGTAAACGTTTATCGAAACGTCATGGTGCTGTGGGCGTCATGCAATACCGTGATAACGGCTTCTTACCACAAGCATTACTGAATTATTTGGTGCGTTTAGGCTGGTCACACGGTGACCAAGAGATTTTCAGCATTGAAGAGTTAGTGCAACTATTTGATTTATCAGCGTGTAACCGAGCACCGTCGGCGTTTAACACCGAAAAATTGCTATGGTTGAACCAACACTATATCCGCAGCTTACCTGCAGAAGAGGTGGCGAAGCACTTAGCATGGCATGTCAGTGAGCAGAAACTTGACATTAGCCAAGGGCCAAGTCTTGAGCAGCTAATCGCCGTGCAAGGTGAACGGGTGAAAACCTTAAAAGAATTAGTGGAAGTCAGTCGTTATTTCTATGAAGATTTCGCTGAATTTGACGACGCTGCTGCCAAAAAACACTTGCGTCCAGTTGCGGCAGAGCCGTTAAAAGCCGTACAACAGCAGCTTGCGACTTTAACCGATTGGAATGCTGAAACTGTGCATGCCGCTATTAATTCAGCTGCAGAAAGTTTGGGCCTTGGTATGGGTAAAGTCGGGATGCCGTTGCGTGTTGCGGTGACCGGTGGCGGTAATTCACCTTCATTAGACGTTACGGTTGCGCTTATTGGGCGTGAGCGGGCTATCGCGCGTATCGAGTTGGCGCTGAGCTACATCGAAAAACGTGGAGAAGCCGCGTAAAGTATATAAATCCAAACAAATTCAGGATACTAAAAAACCAGTCTGTTGCCGGACTGGTTTTTTTTCGAATTTTTTATACCTTGGTTAGGCCGACATTATTGTTGGTCTTTTTTTGTGGCTAACGGAATTTCGCCACAGTTTGGACCGCCAGGTACCCATTCCCAGCGAGTTTCCATTCGGCAGTTTTCACGGACAACGGTGCGAACCTGTTTGGTTGTATGCTCGACCTCATTCAGATAATAGCCGTTCATTCTGCCGCATTGCGCATAAGAAATATGGCCATCGACAGTTTTGGTATACTGACGGTTTTCAATGGGTAGGCTGATATAACGGCAGTGAGTAATTGGTTTGTCAGTTAAAATTTCACGTTCGTCGCAAACTTCTACTTGGTAAGAAATCCACTCACCACAATCAGTTGGTATGGCATAGGCCACTTGCGCGGCGAAAAACGTGCTAATAGCAAACGCGATTTTGTTCATGTTGTTCATCCTGAAATTCAGTTTATTTGTTTAATTAATCTGATGATGCATCTAAATGCACAGAGCCAAGCTATCCGACCTTCAAGGAAAAATACTGTTTAAAACATGATTTTGCGGTTATAAAAAACAGATAAAAAACTGATAAAAAGTTGATTTAGGGAGATCTCAGTGAGCTTTTAAGTTGAGAGAGATAAAGATAGGGTAATGCGACAAGGTAGTTGCAGAAGCCGATGAAATCGGGAGAAGTCGGCGCAACAACTGATGTGCTGCGCCGTATGGCCGAAATTAATGCAGGACTCGAGCTTTTAAAGTGCCTGGGATAGCTTTCAGTTCATTCAGTGCCAATTCTTGGTCAAGACTGTCGATGTCGATGACCACATAACCGATCTCTGCGTTAGTTTGCAGATATTGACCGGAGATGTTGATGCCATGGCGGGCGAACGCTTCGTTGATTTTAGTCAGCATACCTGGTTGATTTTTATGGATATGTAGCAGACGAGAACGGCCTTTATGCTCAGGCAATGAAACTTCTGGGAAATTCACCGCAGATAATGTCGAACCGTTGTCAGAGTATTTGACAAGTTTGCCAGCGACTTCATAACCAATGTTTTCTTGCGCTTCTTGGGTTGATCCACCAATGTGCGGAGTTAGGATCACATTGTCGAAGGCTCGCAACGGTGATTCAAATACTTCATCATTCCCAGTCGGCTCAACTGGGAACACGTCAATGGCCGCGCCAGCCAATTTATTGGCCGAAAGCGCACCCGCGAGAGCATCGATATCGACAACAGTGCCGCGTGATGCATTGATGAGAATCGCACCATTTTTCATCAAGTCGAGCTCTGCTTCGCCAATCATGTTTTGGGTTTGTGGTGTTTCTGGCACATGCAAAGTGACCACATCAGAGGTTTTTAACAGTGTGGCTAAATCAACTTGTACGGCGTTACCTAATACCAACTTATCTTCGATATCATAAAATTGCACACGCATACCGATGTTTTCAGCCATGATAGACAGCTGAGTACCAATATGGCCGTAACCGATGATGCCAAGGACTTTACCACGAGCTTCGTATGATTGTGTTGCGGTTTTCTGCCATTCGCCCCGATGCGCTGCAGCATTACGTTGTGGAATACCGCGCAGCAACATAATAATTTGGCCGAGTACCAGTTCAGCGACTGAGCGGGTATTGGAGAATGGTGCATTAAATACTGGAATAGCTCGCGCCAAAGCGGCATCTAAATCAACTTGATTTGTGCCGATACAGAAACAGCCGATCGCGACTAATTTGCTTGCTTCGTTTAACACCTTTTCAGTTAACTGTGTTCTTGAGCGAATACCGATGAAATGGACATCCCGGATTTTTTCGATTAGCTCTTCTTCTGACAATGAAGTCTTCAAATATTCAATATTGCTATAACCTTGATTTTTAAAAGTTTGCACCGCACTTTGATGCAAACCTTCTAACAGCAAAATCTTAATTTTGTCTTTCGGTAACGAGTAGTTTTTCATAGTAACGCTCTTCTCAATGTTGCAAAAATTTGTAGCTCTAGTCGTTAGTTTTATTATTGGATGACTAGAGTGCCTGAAGCTGCCCCGACCAATACGATATCGGCTGCTCTTGCGGCAAATAGGCCGTTGGCGACAACTCCAGTAATTTGATTAATCTTTTGTTCTAACGCTAATGGATCACTGATGGCAAGTCCGTGCACATCTAAAATAATATTGCCGTTGTCGGTTATCACTGATTCGCGCCATATTGGTGTTCCACCCAGTTTGGCTAATTCGCGCGTCACATAATTTCTTGCCATCGGAATGACTTCCACTGGCAGTGGGAATTTACCGAGCACATCAACTTGTTTACTACTATCAACAATACAAACGAATTTTTCCGCGACTGCTGCGACGATTTTTTCGCGAGTCAGCGCAGCGCCACCGCCTTTAATCATGTGCTTCTCTGCATTGATTTCGTCAGCGCCATCGACATAAACACTGAAAGTATCCACGTCATTTAAATCGTAAACTTGAATGCCGAGCGCCAACATTTTCTCGGTTGATTGCACGGAACTTGAAACCGCACCTTGGATGTCATCTTTAATGGAAGCAAGCGCATCAATAAAATGATTGACTGTTGAGCCGGTACCTACGCCAACAATTGTGTGACGAGGTACAAAATCTAATGCCGCCCACGCAGCACGTTTTTTCATTTCATCTTGAGTCATGCGATTAATTCCGAGATTTAGCCATAAAGATGGATATTATATCGAAAGCACCTTTCGACAAAAGCTCATTTCAGCTGCAACAACAGATTTATTTTAGACTTGATGCTTCATTCTGGTCAAACCAGTTTTCGAGCAAAAAAAAGACGCTTCATTTGAAGCGTCTTTGCATAACAACAATGTTAGGCTCTGGTTCGATGGTGCAGATCCAAGGCTAGGCTAATAACAACATAAACTAGCACCACAGGAACCAATCCATAAACAATCCCTTCCTGCAGGGCGGGTAGGTAGTCGAGTTTTAGCGCCAGTGCGACTAAGAACCAAGTGTAAGCCGTGTAGCATAACAAAAATAAAGCGCCTTCAATCCGATTTAAAATTGCCCCAGCAAAGAAGAATGGCACGCATAACAATGCAACAGCGACCATTACAGGAATATCAATGCTTGCCATTTGCGCGCCCGCTAACAACGGCGTTGGCGATACCAGGCCTGATAGGCCGAGTACACATAAAATATTAAAGATATTACTGCCGACCACGTTACCAACTGCGATATCGCGCTCGCCACGAATGGTGGCAACAATTGAAGTCACAACTTCTGGAAGTGAGGTGCCAGCTGCGACAATAGTTAAGCCAATGACCGCTTCGTTGACGCCCCACGCTGTAGCGAGTTCTACAGCGCTTTGTACTAACCAGCGGGCACCTAAAACTAACAATACCAAACCTCCAACAACTAAAGCAGCACTTTGCCACATCGGTTTTGGTTCTTTGATTAATTCAGCTATTTCGTCATCCTCGGTTTCCTTCGCATTTTGCGATTTACCTTGGTAAAACAGAAACGCGGTGTAGGTTAATAAACCGGCAAACAAGACACCGGCTTCGCTTCTAGAGATCTGACCGTCCTGTACAAACCAAAATGCCAAAACTGAGACTACCACCATGATTGGCACATCTTGTCTAATCAGTTGTTTAGAGATAATCAGCGGCATAATGACTGCTGAGATACCCAATATGAACAAGACATTGAAAATATTACTACCAACCGCATTGGCGATTGCTAATTCAGCCTGACCTGCGTAAGCGGCTTTAACCGATACCGCAAGTTCTGGAGCACTAGTGCCAAATGCCACTACAGTTAAACCAATTACTAAGGTCGGTACGCCAAACGCAGAAGCGAGGCGAGCCGCACCTTTGACTAAAGTGTCAGCACCAATAACAAGTAGGACTAAACCAGCAGCAAGCATTAACCAAGTCATCATGACGATGGATCCTCAAAGTATAAAACTGAGCAAAGGGTACTTAGCTTGTATGAGAATTACAATACTCGGATCAGGAGGGGATATAGAAAAAAGCCACAGCATTACTGCTGTGGCCTTGGGGTATTATTTATTAAGGCTCAGTTTGTAGCCACTCAAACTAAATGTGTCTGGTTCTGCAACTAGCAAGTAATTGCTCCCTGTAACCAGAGTTTTAAGTTCCGTTTGTGCCAATAGGATTTTGTTGTTGTTGGTGTCTTTATGCACAACAAACATGGTGTACTCACCTGCTGGTAAAGTGACGCTAGTTTGCGATGCATAGTTTAACGTATTCACATAATAAGGCGTTGTTTCCATCGTTTGGCCTGGTGCCACGAAGTACAAACTTACTTGATTATAGTTAGGAATAACGTTTACTGCGTTGAAGACGAAATCAAACACTTGTGGCAATTTGCTGTCTGTTACGGTAATCGCAGCGGCATTTTCGTTAGCGTCGCGATAAAACACGATTGATTTCACTGCATTTTGACTTAATGTTACCAAGCCATTACGCATAACCAGATTATTTTGTGCATCAGCTAAAGACACGCGGTAATCGCCTGGTACAGTTTCGGTATAGGTCGTTAATGTGTCTGCAGTGACGTTAGCGAATGCAGGAGTCTCCGTCAGGTCACCTAAGAAGATTTTTCCTGGGTTAATGTCGTTGATGCTGTTATAAACGCGGAATTGAGCGTTGCTGGTCAAATCTTCTTGCGTTTGTACCGTTGTGGTATTACCGATCACATCAATTGCGAATTTGTTCTGTTGTGGGCCAACTGCAGAGCGCAGCACTAACACAAATTCAGTTTCAAAAGAGAACGCAACCGCACTTGATTTAAATAATACCGTTTTATCACCACCTTTAGTGACGTAAAGGATGTAGCTACCAACCGCTTTATTGACGAATTGAGTCGATGTTTTGTAGCCTGCAGAGCCGATTAATGTAGCATCAGCAAAAGTCTTGGTAGAATCACCGATATACACATCATAGGTCGTAGTGTTATTAACTAAGTTCATTACGTTGACTTTGAACTGGTCATCTAACGAGTCATCACGAACAAAGCTTAGTTTCAGTAATTCTGGATTGGCAAAATCACCAGCCATCATTAGTAATGTTTTTTGGCCCTTCACTAAACCAACAGTGTCTTCTTTAACAGTTTTTACCGTAGTGCTGTCAGCTGAATAAGTTAATTTTAACTTATATGTTTGTTCGTCTACGCTAACTAAGTTTGTGACATCAGCAAAAGCAGCACTGCCGACGGCTGTGTCTGTGGTGTCAAGAGTCAGAGTCAATGAAGTATTGGCGCTGTTTGCAGAGCCGTTATACATCTGAATATAGGCATTTGGATAAGTGGCACTTTCACCATCTGAGCTACCTCCGCAGGCAGCTAACCACAAGGTACTAAAAACTACGGCTATCGGTCTAAGAATTCGCATAAGGTTCTCTTAAATACTCTTTATGAACTAGGGTCAACACACACATGAGCAGAAATCATTTCCGAAGTGCCTGATTTTACTCGACTTTGTGCCAGTTAATTTTGGTTGATTTATTATACATGGAACTTAATCTAACGTCACTGCCGATTCTTGCTGTTGTAGAGCCCACATTGCAGCATATACACCACATTGTGCTAGCAAGTCTTCGTGTCGGCCTTTTTCTATTACCACTCCTTGATCTAACACTATTATCTGGTGGGCATCAATTATCGTTGATAAACGATGGGCAATCACAATCGAGGTATGCCCTGCAGAGACCTCATGGATTGCCTGTAAGATACTTTGTTCCGTTTGAGAATCCAATGCTGAAGTAGCTTCGTCAAAAATTAAAATTGGTGAACGTTTTAGTAGTACTCGAGCTATCGCGATTCGTTGCTTTTCGCCTCCAGACACTTTTAATCCACGCTCGCCAACTACGGTTTGATCGCCAAGTGGCAGACTATCGATAAATGGTCGTAAATGGGCTAAATCAATAGCCCGATCTATCTCTATGTCCGTTGCTTGTGGATCACCATACGCAATATTTTCGCGGATACTGGTATTAAACAATACGGTATCCTGAGGCACAATTGCGATTGTTTGACGTAAGCTATCCAACGTTAGCCCAGCTATTGACTGGTTATCAATACAAATGGTTCCCTGCTGTACGTTATAAAAACGATAAATTAAGCGAGAAATAGTACTTTTGCCAGCGCCTGAGCTACCAACAATCGCGGTTTTCTCACCGGGAGCCGCAGTAAATGACAGTCCTTGTAAAATAGGGCGTTGGGCTTGGTAAGCAAAGTGTACATCTTTGAATTCAATTAAACCTGAAACTAATTGTAAAGATTGAGCATCTGCGCTATCGCTAATCTCTGGTTTAAGTTTGAACAGGCCCAGCATATTTTCTAAATCGGTTAAAGCGCGTTTAATTTCCCGATAGACGAATCCCAGAAAGTTCAAAGGTAAAAACAGTTGCAGCATATAGGCGTTGACCATTGCGAAATCACCCAAGGTCAGTTGCGAATTGGCAACCCCATCAGCGGCCAACAGCAGCATCGCAGTAATTGCGCAGGCAATAATCAGCGCTTGTCCAGAATTTAATAATAACAGTGACAATCGATTTTTAAGTTTTGCTTGTTCCCAACCCGCTAAAGCTTTGTCGTAGTTTGCAGCCTCATAAGCCTCGTTATTGAAGTATTTCACGGTTTCGTAATTCATCAAACTATCAATCGCTTTGCTATTCGTACTGGAATCAGCTTGATTTGCTTCTCGAATATATTGATTGCGCCATTCAGTCACCTTGACTGTAAAAATGATGTAGGCGATGACCGCTACTGCGGTAATTAGTGCATACCAGATTGAAAAAAGGCTCCAAAAGATAACGGCAACCAGCAAAATTTCGAGCAGGGTAGGGATGATGTTGAACATCATAAAACGCATCAGAAAGCTGATGCCATTTGTGCCTCTTTCGATATCTCGACTGATGCCGCCTGTTTGCCTGTTTAAATGAAAACTTAGGTCTAGCTGATGCAAATGTTTGAATACATTAAGACCAACTTGTCGCATGGCATGCTCGGTGACTCTGCCAAATAATGCGTCTCTAATTTCGCCAAAAAAGACCGAGGCAAAGCGTAAAACGCCATAACCAATCACCAACAACAATGGCAACATGATTTGCGCTTGCAACTGACTATCTAGCGCATCCACGATCAACTTTAATCCGTAGGGCAGTACTAATGTGGCAGTTTTTGCGGCAATTAACGCCAATACAGCCATGACCACATGACCACGAAAAGCCATAAGGTATGGCCACATATATTGAATTGTTTCTGCCAACGTGGCGGATTCATTGGTCTTTACGGGGTCAGCGCGTTTGGCAGCGCCGGCAAAACCTCGCATGGTCGAGGACTCCTAATTACTTGATTGCAACACATCAGCAGCTAATGTGTTGCAATTTTATTTAAAAACTTTAGTTGTTAGGCGTAAGTACATAAATAAGCGGTGTCGCGCTTCACTTTAAGTTGGAATTTCTGTTCAGCAGCGATGGCAAACTGTTGCCCTTGGCAAAATGTTTGCCATGCGGTTTGGTTGGGTAATAGTACTTCAAGCTCGCCGCTAATAATGGTCATAACTTCATGCTGACTGGTGCCAAATTCATATTCGCCAGCAGCCATCACGCCAACAGTCGCTGGGAGAGCGTCCCCGGCAAAAGCGATAGATTTTACTTTACCATCAAAATACTCGTTTACTTTAAACATTTTAGCCCTCGCTTGGTTTTAAGTCGTGTCTCACTTCACTCAGTAAACCTTATTTTCTTGGCTTTCTCTACAATTATTAGCGGTGTGGATGGCTAAAGTTTGATGTATCAGCGCTTTGTGCTGATGGCCAATTTTGTCCAAGCTATTTGTTTACTATTTTGATGACTGACTTTTATAAGGGTTAGCGCTGCTCTCAGGCTTCATGGTAAAAAAATGCCAGCAGTTGCTGGCATTATATTGTTAAGTTCACCGGTGAACGGAGCCGTTATTTTACGCAGTCGACGTAGTAAATTTTCTGACCATGCTGTTCATCAGCCACTAAACCATGAATATAGGTTTCAAAGCCTGGGAACTTGGCATTAAATTCGCGGGCAAATTTCAAATAACTGACAATAGTCTCGTTAAATACTTCACCTGGAACCAACAGCGGAATGCCAGGTGGATACGGAGTTAGCATCACAGCCGTAATACGGCCAGTTAACTCATCAAGTGGTACTCGTTCAATTTTCTTGTGTGCCATGCGAGCGAAAGCGTCAGCAGGCTTCATTGCTGGTACCAAATCTGACAGATACATTTCGGTGGTCAGTTTAGCGATGTTGTATGTCCGGTAAATATCATGAATTTGGTCGCATAGATCGCGTAAGCCAATTCGCTCGTACTGCGGATATTTTTGGATGAATTCCGGTAAAATGCGCCACAGCGGTGCGTTTTTGTCATAATCGTCTTTAAATTGCTGCAGTGCGGTAACCATGGTATTCCAACGGCCTTTAGTGATACCGATGGTAAACATGATGAAGAAACTATAAAGCCCCGTCTTTTCAATGACTACGCCATGTTCTGCTAGGTATTTCGCCACAATCGCCGCAGGAATACCGGTATCTGAGAAGTTACCATCAACATTCAAGCCTGGTGTTAATATTGTTGCTTTGATTGGATCTAATAAGTTGAAGCCTTCGGCAATAGCGCCAAAGCCGTGCCAATTTTCATCAGCATGCAACATCCACGCTTCGCGCTCATCAAGACCTTCAGCCGTTAAATCATCTGGGCCCCAGACTTTAAACCACCAATCATCACCGTACTCGTCGTCGACTTTACGCATGGCTCGACGGAATTCCAGCGCTTCATCCAACGATTCTTCCACCAACGCTGTGCCGCCAGGCGCTTCCATCATGGCTGCAGCCACGTCGCAGGATGCGATAATTGCGTATTGCGGGCTGGTTGAGGTGTGCATCAAATACGCTTCATTAAACAAATTAGTATCCAGTTTGTTCAAATTTGCATCTTGCACCAAAATTTGTGACGCTTGAGAAATACCCGCTAACAACTTATGGGTAGATTGGGTGGCAAAGACCATTGAAGTATCGCAACGCGGGCGACCTTCGCCGATTGCATGGTAGTCACCATAGAAATCGTGGAACGCTGCATGTGGCAACCAAGCTTCGTCAAAGTGCAAGGTTTCGATTTCGCCATCTAATAATGTTTTGATTTCTTCGACGTTATATAAAATACCGTCATAGGTACTTTGGGTGATGGTCAGCACGCGTGGTTTTATGGTTGGATCTTTATCTAACAACTCACGAATAAATGGATTTGCCGCCATTTTGCGGCGAATGGTTTCTGGTTCAAATTCGCTGCGCGGGATTGGACCGATAATACCGTAGTGATTTCGTGTCGGCATCAAGAATACCGGCAAGGCACCGGTCATCATAATGGCGTGTAAAATTGATTTGTGACAGTTACGGTCCACCACCACGATGTCACCAGGGGCAACCGTCGAATGCCAAACAATTTTGTTCGAAGTTGATGTACCGTTAGTGACGAAAAACAAGTGATCGCAGTTAAAAATCCGCGCTGCATTTCGTTCGGATGCTGCCACCGGCCCGGTATGGTCTAACAACTGGCCCAGTTCATCAACGGCATTACACACATCGGCACGTAGCATATTTTCACCGAAAAATTGGTGGAACATCCGACCGACTGGGGATTTCAAAAAGGCGACACCGCCAGAGTGACCTGGGCAATGCCAGCTGTAAGAGCCGTCTTGTGCGTAGTGGGTCAGTGCGCGGAAAAATGGCGGTGGTAATGAATCTAAGTAACTTTTGGCTTCACGAATAATGTGACGTGCCACGAATTCTGGTGTGTCTTCATGCATGTGAATAAAACCATGCAATTCACGAAGGATGTCATTTGGAATATGCCGAGCCGTGCGAGTTTCGCCATACAAGTAAATTGGGATATCTGGGTTGCGGTGACGGATTTGTTCAACAAAATTGCGCAGTTGCGTCAGCACTGATTTACTTTCTTCGACGCTGCCACTGCCGAACTCTTCGTCATCAATCGATAAAATAAAGCCTGCAGCCCGGCTTTGTTGCTGGGCAAATGAGGTCAAATCACCGTAACTGGTGTAACCCACCACTTCCATACCGGCTTTTTCAATGGCTGATGCCAGCTCGCGTATGCCCGAACCGCTGGTATTCTCCGAGCGGAAGTCTTCATCAATAATCACAATCGGGAAGTAAAATTGCATGGTGGTTCCTTAACGTGGCTGGGTTGCGAATTATTGCATTGCTATGCAATTGCGCAGTCGAAAATGCTTCGGCTCACTCGTGCGATTTTGCGGCGAAATTGGAGCCAGAAAAAACCTGCACAAGATACCTGAATTTCGGTTTTTTTCCACAAAAAATATGGCCTATCTTACAGCTTTTAACTGCTTTGGCTCGTGAAATTAGCTTTCATTAACATTTCAACCGTTATGCTTAATTTAAAAATTAGTTTGTCGCATAGATATGAACTTTTTTCGACTGAATGTGCATGGTGCTCAACTGAGGTTTGCGTTGATTGCAAACCTTAGAGCAAAGCCTAACGCCAAACTACATCCTACGCTTAATAATGTGCCGAGTAGGACATATTCTGTGAGTTTCTTCTCTGTACTGCGCGTTAAATCACCAAAGCGGAAAATTGATTTGGCCGCCAATAAAAAACCGACACCGCCGAGTTCGTTTAGTAGTACGAAGCTGATAATCAACAGTCGCTCTAAGATGCCAATATAATGGCCAGCATCGCTTAAACTTTGTGTTCGTAAGCTTTCGGGAATTGCTGAGTGCCAACTGCGTAATAATAGACTAATTAGAATTGAAGTTGGTTTCATCGCAAGCAGATAACCAAGTAACAACACCAGTGCTGTGAATGATGGTGGGCTGCTAAGCAATTGGCCTAGCGCTTGCCATTGGTCGGTAAATTGGCAAAACACCATCAGTAAGATAATGGTGTGAGCGATTTGATCGAGCATAAACGGCCATACAGACGTTTTGGCATAAGATTTTGCCACGTCAATGGCGAAATGGCTGATAGCAACCAATGCGCAGCAGACGCCAAAACCGACGAGCGATAGGCTGGTTCCTTGTAGCCAACTCCAATAAATCAGGCAAAATGCTGTTAATAGGGTATGCACGACAATGTGGTTGTAGAGTTTCACTGAGCGAAAATGCTTGGCGATACGGTCATCAACCCACGCTTTGGGCTGCAGATAGAAGTCGCCTAAAACATGGCCGAGCATCAGTAGCAATAGTAACGAGACATCGGTCATATCATTCCTTGTTCGGTTAATAGGCGCTGGAATTGCGCTAATAAATCTTGAAACAATGTGTAATGTGCTTGATTGAGCAGTTGGGTAATATTGACTCTCGAGCTTTGTAGCGCCTCAGCTAATTGCTGATGTGATGGATATTCTGCTGATAAATAACCAGATAATACCTGTGCTTGTCTCGCGGTCATCTGTTGTAATAATACATCTGAAAAACGCAGTAACAGCTGCCATTCATTGGGGATTGATTGCGGTAGTTGTAAAGACCAATGAACTTCTTTTAGCTGCTCTAAGCCACGCCCTGACAAAGTAAAGGCTTCGCCTGTCGACATGCTAATTTGTGAGCGTTTAGCTTCGATTGTGCCAAGACCGATGCTCAAGCGACAGTCAATGCCTAAGGCTATTAAGTTTAAACGGATGGATAATGCTGCATGCAATGCTTGTTCGACATTGGGTATAAATAATTGAAAGCCATCACCGCGGTAGATACTGAAATCATTCACGTCGTGACTGACCTTTGTTAATATTTGCTCAAGTTGGCTTAATACAAGGTTGTAGCGCTCTGGTGCTATTTTTGACGAATGGACTAAATCACCGGTGATGACCGTATTACAGTGCATACTTATATCCTTGAGCCATTGTTTTTATTAGATAAAAACTGATACATCGCTATTGTAAACCATTGCTCGCCGCTTGACGTTTGTGGCTACTCAACCAAACTCTATTGAAGTAGTGTAATTAAATGTAGTTACATTTTCAAATGTAATCATTTTTAATTACTTAATTAAGGGGTAAGCAAAAGAGCTAATAGTCACATTGCAGGCTCTGCGGGTAAAACTAAAGAGGCGTGGGTCTTAGCGCAAACTTTGCGCTAAGACACGACTGTCAGTGAGCGAGGTGACTTATTTAATGAATTGGACTTATTCTTTCAAAGCTTGTCACCGCGAATTAGTTCAGCAGTGATAAACGTTAGAGGCTTTCGCTGCGAATGTTAGCCAATCGCGATTATTTAGCGATTGGCACCGATAGTACGACAGAGCCAAGTCCTGCCAGTTGCAAATGAATGCTGCCTGTTTGTCCGTGTTGATAGTGCAGGCTATAGATTTGGTTACTAACATCAGCAAGTTGATTGTGTTGCAACAAATCAGTGAGCTCGACAGTTCCCGTCGGCATTTGCCATTGTTGCAGTAAGTCGGCAGGAATTTGCAATTTAAACTGAACGGGCTGCTCACTAAAATTGCTGACTACGATTAAACGTTGCAGAGCGTTAAAGCGAACAAAGCTCATTTGCTGTTCAGAATAACCAGCGTTTTGCAAATTTAGCTGATGTAAGGACACAAAATCACCACGCACCGCAGGTTGTGTTGCGGAGATCTGCATAATTTTTTGGTAAAACTGATGCAGTTGGCGTTGCGTTGGCGTAAAGCCGCCGCCGTCAAAACGGCCGCCGTTCATCCATGCTTGATGAGCAGGAACACCCACATAATCAAAAATACTGGTGCGCGATGGCTGGCCAAAACCAGCAGCTAAAGCACCGGTCTCGCCGCTTTCTTGGCCGAAATATAATAAAGTCGGTGAGGTGCTGATTAGGGCTGAAACCACCATCGCTGGTTTGCCTTTATTGGCATCTCCAGCAAATTCTGGACTTGCGATGCGCTGTTCATCATGATTTTCTAAAAAGTGCAGCATGTGTGGGGCGATATCTTGTACTTGCTGTTGGGCGGCAAACACCGCTGATCCTGTGCCTTTACCTTGCATCAATGGTTTCAGACTGTCATAAAAACCAACCTTGTCGTACAAGTAATCCATTTTGCCAAGCTTGAGGTAATCGCGGTACAACGCTGGTTGATAAACCTCTGCCAGTAGTAAGGCTTCAGGATTAGTTGCTTTGATTTCGCTATTAAGATAGCTCCAAAACTCTACCGGCACCATTTCTGCCATATCGTAGCGAAAACCATCGACCCCCATGGCTAACCAATATTGGGTGATTTGCTGGAATTTTAGCCAAGAATTTGGCACGGCTTGCTGTTGCCAAAAGGCGCGATGTGCCGCGTGATCTTTTGTGGCGAATGCTTTGGGCAGCGTGGCGAAATCGTAGCTGCCATCTGATTTTACACCATAGTTAATTTTGACGGTTTCAAACCAGTCATCGAAACTGGGTTTGGCTGCCCGAGCGCCATTGCCGGTCCATTTGGCAGGGAATTCGGCAAATTTGCCATCTCGAAGTGGGTGTGATCTACCGCCAAGTGCCTGAAAACCAGTTGGATAGTCTGGTAACTCGAATGGTTGGTTGGGCACATAATAGAAATTGTTGTCACGCTGATATTCAACCGCAACATTGTCATTTTCGCCAAAATCACGCACCCCTTCAGGTTTTGTTGTTGAGCGGTAATGGCGTGCCACATGATTGGGTACTATATCAATAATCACTTTGATGCCATGGCGATGGGCTCGTGCAAGCAAAGCCTTAAATTCTTCCATGCGTTTTGCTGGGTCAACGGCCAAATCAGGATTGACATCGTAGTAGTCTTTTACCGCATAGGGCGAACCCGCACGGCCCTTTACCACATCGGGATCGTCTGCGCTGATGCCAACAGTGCTGTAATCGGCTACTAACGCATGATGAGGGACACCAGTGAGCCATAAATGGCTCACTCCCAGCGCTTTTAATCCGAGAAACGCCTCGTCATTAAAATCATTAAATTTACCGACACCATTTTCTGCAATAGTACCCCAAGGTTTATTGGTTGTTAGTTTATTGCCAAACAAGCGAGTAAACGCTTGATAGATAACCACTTTGCCTTCAGGTTCAACCGACTGCGCGCGCGCAACTGTCGGCATTGTGTCTGAACTTGGCGCTTTTGAGCACGAATTTAGCAAGCATAACGGTAGCATCACTAGAGTCAACCATTTGAATTTATTCATAATAACGCCTTGAGGTGGATGCAAAACACTATGCTAACACAAAGGCTGGCGGGCTTGAGGTTGTTGCATACGTTTGCAATCGCCGGTCACGCTTGTGAAAAATATAGCGCGAATGCAGCGAGTTGGTTCGTATATAGGGGCATTAGGAGAGGCTAGCGTCACGCGCTAAGGTACAGTAACATCAGACTTAGATGGGTCAAACTGCCTATCTCCATATTATTCCCACTGAACGCCATGGCTGGATCTGTGTCATGCAGATAAGGTTTGTGAGATGCCACCACAAGTGGTTTTTCCCTTGCGTTCAGGCTGTTGGGTTTAGTGATAACAATAAGAATGGAGTTTTTATGAAACCACAAATTTGGTTTTCAGGAACATGGTTGGCGCTGAGTGCTTGTCTCGGTTTAGCTGCGTGCTCTAAACAGCCGCAAGAAGCCGCAACCACGCCAGCACCACAAGTGGTAAGTGCATTACCAGACACCGAGATGAACCCGCGCCTTGGCGAATACATCAAAACTTTGGCTTCTGACGAATTCCAAGGTCGAGCACCTGCGACAAAAGGCGAAGAGATGACGGTTGCTTATTTGTCTGAGCAATTTAAACGAATTGGCCTAAAGCCAGTCAATGGCGATAGTTATACGCAACCGGTGCAATTAGTGCGTATTGATCCCGTTGCAGTATCGAGCATGACTTTCACAGGTGAAAAGGCTCCTGCGGAATTTAAATACCGTGAGCAGATGTTTACTTGGACCACGCGGGTGACTGAGTTTAGCGAAGTGAAAGCGTCAGACATGGTGTTTGTTGGCTACGGTATCGTCGCTCCTGAATATCAATGGAATGATTACGCTGGCCTTGATGTTAAAGGCAAAACGGTGGTGATGTTTGTTAATGATCCAGGGTTTGCCACCAAAGATCCTGCGTTGTTTACCGGCAATAACATGACTTATTACGGCCGCTGGACTTATAAATTTGAAGAAGCTGCTCGTCAGGGCGCAGCAATGGCATTGATTATTCATGAAACTGATGCGGCCTCTTATGGCTGGCACGTGGTTGCTGGTGGTTCTGCAACTAAGTTTGATTTAATAAACCCAAACAAAAATGCGGATAGAAATGCGGTCGATGGTTGGGTGACCACTGAAGCGGCAAATACTTTATTTGCGACCATCGGTGAAGATATTGAATCGATGCGAAAAAAAGCGTTGAGTAAAGGCTTTGCGCCAATTCCTTTGGGGATCAAAGCCTCTGTAAGCGTGAAAAGTAATGTGCAAGAGTTAACGTCTGCAAACGTTGCAGGTTACATCGAAGGTTCTGAGCGTCCAGATGAAGCTGTGTTGTATATGGCGCATTGGGATCACCTAGGGGTAGATTTTTCGAATCCGAAAAACAAGGTGTTTAATGGCGCTCAAGACAATGCATCAGGCACCGGTGGTCTAATTGCACTTGCGGAATACTTTGCGGCGCAACCAAAACCCAAACGTTCGGTGTTGTTTGTTGCTGTGACTGCTGAAGAGCGTGGTTTGCTTGGCTCTGCATGGTACGCAAAGAACCCATTATTTCCGTTAGAAAAGACCGTAGCTGGCATCAATATGGATGTAATGAATGTCTATGGCCCGATGAAAGACATGGTGGTCGTTGGACATGGCAGTTCAGAGCTTGAAGCTATTTTGAAAAAGTACACCGAACAACAAGGAAGATATGTCGCGCCAGAAGCCAATGGCGCAGGTGGTCATTATTATCGCTCAGACCACTTCAACCTAGCAAAGGTTGGCGTGCCGATGTTGTACGCCAAAGGTGGTGAAGATAGTGTCGAGCACGGGAAAGAATGGGGCTTAGCGCAGCGCGAAGCTTTTAATTCTTGTTGCTATCATAAAGTGGAAGATGAATTTTCTGATGCATGGGATCTACGCGGTGCGCAGCAAGATTTATTCTTATACTATCGCACGGGTCGTGATTTAGCTGATTCTGATGCTTGGCCAAATTGGTACGAAGGCAAAGAGTTTAAAGCAGCCCGCGACGCGTCGCGAGCCAACTCGAAATAAGCGTGAGATATACTCGCTGAAAACGGCCGCAATTCGCGGCCGTTTTTTTGCGACCAACTGAGGTTTAGTGATTGAGGCCTGCAAAATTTTTGTTGGTTAATCAGGTTTCAAACTAACGAATTTGCGACTTTAGTCGGCTTTTTGCCATATAGCGCGGCAAAATTACCGGACTACGCTATCTTAAACGTTAGAGGCAAGTAATAGAGTAGCAAACTGTTGGACATAGAACGTCAGCAACCGGTGGTATCCTTCCAATCGATGCAACAATTAAAAATTAAGCGGTTGCTGCAAATAAGTGGGAGTACTTTATCGGGATTGTTGTTTGCTTTGGCATTCGCGTCTGGCGGGGTCAAGCTCATCATTCTGGCAGGCTGTGTCATGCTTGTGCTGTCTGCTATTTTGGCTTTTCGACAACGACCACTAAGTTCTGCCTATATATTACTCTGGTCAATGACCTTGATGCTGATATCGCTCGCCTTTTATTCTGGCGGGATCCGAGACATTGCCGTACTTGGTTTTCCTGGTGTGTTAGTGTTTGCTGCGATCCTCGGTGATTTATCGTTGTTTGTTTCACTATTAATCGCCATTCTACTGAGTTGTGCAGCTTTAGTTTCCTTTGACATTATCGGCTGGTATCAGCCAAACATCCCAGCAACTGGCTGGCATACTCTTGTGTATGTTGCTGTCATTTTTTGTGTGTCAGGTTTTAGTGTTTACTTACTTTCACGAGATTTACATCGGTTGATGAAGGCCTTGGGGCAAGAAAATATTCGGGTATCCCAATCCGAAGCTGAGTTAATTAGGCTTACCCAGCACGACGTGTTGACCGGATTACCCAATCGAACACTCGCAGAACCCATGTTTAAACAATTACTCATGCAATGTCAGCAGCGAAGCGAAAGGCTGGTATTGATGTTTTTAGATCTCGACTATTTTAAACCTGTAAATGATGCACTTGGACACTCGGCAGGCGACTTATTATTACAGCAGCTCGCTGAGCGTTTACGGCAAGAAATGGCACCTGGTGATTTTCTTTGTCGGTTTGGCGGCGATGAGTTTTTGTTTTTGTTGCCAGGGATCGTCACTGATGTTGAGGTGATTCGCAAAGCGGAGAGGATCCTCGAGCAAACCCGTCAACACTTTGAGTTATTACAAACCCAAGTAGAAATTTCTGGATCCGTCGGTATTTCGGTAGTGCCCCGAGATGGTGTTGAGTTCGCGTCTTTACTCAAACGTGCAGATATGGCGATGTTTCAAGCCAAATCATCGGGGCGCAATATCTGGCGGTTTTATGATGATGCGATGGATAAAGCGAATGTTGATAAATTTAACTTACTGCAAAAATTACGAGTTGGTTTAAAAGAGCAACAATTTCAACTGTATTATCAGCCAAAGGTAAATTTGCTGACCGGTGAAATCGAAAGTGCCGAAGCACTCGTGCGTTGGCCGCAAGCGGATGGCAGTTTTATTGCGCCTCAGGATTTTATTGGTTTATGTGAAGAATCGGGTTTAATCAATGACTTGGGTTTTTGGGTGATGACAGAGGCTTGTCAAGCCTGTCGTCGTTGGCAACAGCAAGGCTTTCCCGCACTGACTGTTGCCGTCAATCTATCCTTTGTACAATTTAGAGATGGCACACTTGAAGCCAAAGTACAGCAGGCTCTAAGAGAGGCGCAGCTAACGGCTAGTGCATTAGAGCTCGAATTAACCGAATCATTGTTGATTGGTGAAGGCGACAATATTTCGCAGCAATTGGCGCAGTTGGGGGCTCTTGGTGTGTCATTTGCGATTGATGATTTTGGCACTGGCTATTCGAATCTCGGCTATCTGCGACGTTTTAATGCCACAACATTAAAAATTGACAGGTCCTTTATTCATTCGCTCTGCATGTCAGATCGTGATGAACCTTTGGTACAGGCAATCATTCAAATGGGACATAGTTTAGGATTAAAAATTGTCGCTGAAGGCGTAGAGGATGCGGCCACAGTCGAGCGGTTAAAACTGCTAGGTTGTGATAGTGCGCAAGGGTTTTATTGGTCTAAACCCGTGATTGAAAGCGAGTTTGTGAAATTATTGCGTTGCCGTAGCTGATTGAAGCTGTGCAGCTAATAGCGCGATTAAATGTTGATGTTTTTTATGCACAAAATGATAGAGCTCCGCTGTTGCTAATACTGCTGGCAGTTGCTGAAGTTGGCCATCAGGCCTCAGCTCAATAGTTGCGCTGGCCACCGAGGCCGGATCTTCAAGCAGTACATCAACCTTGCCTTGCAAAAGCATTTGGACGCCCTGTGTGACAGTATTAATTGCGACTGGCTTGCCAAGATATCGATAGTTTTCAGCCATTTTAAAACCCCGCACATAAGCGACACGCAGTTTTGGGTTTTTCTGCCAATCGTCATAATCATTCGCAGGATGTTTAACAACAAAGGCAAAGAGGCTGATTTGTTCAAGTGCGGCAGGAACTTTGAGTAAGTTTGGATATTGGGTGCCGACCTCTGCAATCCGAAATAACTCAGCGTCAAATGTGCCTGCATTCGCCATGATCAACGAACGGCCAGCAGGGAGACGTTGTACCGTCATGCTGTAGCCTAATTTCAAATAGGCCGAGCGTAGTTTATGTTCAATCCGATCACTCATCGATGACTGATTAAGACTAGTGACAACAGCTATAGTCTCTAATTGTGCAGTGCTACCGTATTGACTAAAAAACATCAACAACCCTAAGCCTATTGACCAGAGCCACGTTATGCGGTGCCTGATGTTTGTGGGCTTTTCGCTAACAGCTGTCGCAACAAAATGTTGCGGCTTAATAGTTTGTGGCAATCGATAACTCCGTGTAATAGAACCAAAACACCTGCGAGTGGAGTTTTGGTTCGGGAAAATCCATATTAATGCATCGGGTAATTTTCTAAAGGATACCCCAAGGCCGCTAATTCAGAACGTATTTTTTTTGCATCTCCGACCACTACAATCGTCATACTTGCTGGGTCTAAATGCTGTTTCGCGATGGCATCGATTTCAGCCTTGGTTAACGCGGCAACCACCTCCTGACGTTTTTGCACAAAACTAGCGTCAGTATTGTAATGTTGGATTTTAGCCATAAAACCAAGTTTTGCTGCAGGCGTTTCATATTTGAGAGCATCAGATTGATTGACTGCGTTTTTGGTGAATTCTAGTTCTTCGGTAGAGATCCCTGTTTGATAATAACGATTGATTTCGTTAATAAACTCTTTGACCGCAGCAGCGGTTGCGTCGGTGCGAACTGCGGCTGAGGCGCTGAAAACACCGAGATGGTCGTTTGCACTAAAGCCGGCGCTAGCACCGTAGGTGTAGCCTTTTTCTTCGCGAAGCTTTAAGTTTAAGCGACTATTAAAATTGCCACCCAGCGCGAAATTCATCAAATTGGCGCGATAGTACTCGCCATGTAAGTCTTCCAACAAACTGCGTTTGCCGATGCGGATCTCTGATTGCGCGGCATCAGGTTTATCAATGAGATAAATTGTCCCTGCTTTTGCAATGGCATTACTTGGTTGTTTCAGCATTGCTGCGCCTTGACCTTGCCATTGTTGCAATTTCTCTGTGAGTAAAGAGGTAATTTCTTGCGAAGCGATATCACTGACGACAATAATCTGTGCACCTGCGGGTTTAAATTGGCGTTGGTAAAGTGCAACTACAGCACTGACTGACATTTGCTGCAACGAGTCCAAAGTTCCTGTTTGATCAAAACGAGCAATATGCTGTCCGAACATCAATTCGCGAAATGCTTTGTCCGCTTGATATCCAGCATCTTTGGATGCATGTTCCAAACCTTGTATACTTTGCAATTTTAAGCGTTCGAAATCTTCAGGGGCAAACGCAGGTCTAAACAACTTCTCTTCGAGCAGCGCTAAAGTCGCAGGAAAGTTTTTACTGAGGCTTGAGACAAACACATTGATATTTTCATCATCAGCACTGACTGCAATACTGCTTCCTAATTTTTGCAGAGCTAAAGCCATCGCTTCAGTACTGTAATTCTTGGTGCTTTCGTTAAGCATTGCCGCCAGCATTGAGGTTGTGCCAAGCGTTTGGTTGGTCTCGTAATAAAGACCCGCAGGTATTTTTAGCAGAAGGTCAGTGGTCGGGGTCTCAAAGCTTTGGCTGCCAAGCACGGAGATGCCGTTTGGTAATTGTTTTTGCCAAGTTGCCGGCAGCTGTACTGCGGGATTTGCTTTAGCAACCGGTTGTTGGCTGCGGTCAAAGCTTAAAGGGGTGTTACGAAGTTGCAAATCACTGGCTTTGGTGGTTGATGCGCCATGAAAGTTACGAGCCGCTAATTGAAAATTGTCAGGTTGCGCTGGGGACGTTTTTTTGCCTTTTGGCACAATGCTTAGAATCGCAGCGTGTTGATTTTTAATATACTTTTCGTAAACACGGATGATATCTGCTTTACTGACGGCTTGATATCGAGCGATATCAGCAGCAATTAAATCCGGTTCGTCAAAAAATGTTTCGTTGTACGCCAATTGACTGACTTTGCCACCGACGCTTTGTAAGCCAAAAATACTACCAGCTTCAATTTGCGCTTTTACTTTAAGTAAATCGTCGTCGTTGACTCCGCGTTGTTCAAACTCTAACAAACTTTGCCGTAAAATTGTTTCGATTTCAGTTAAAGTTTTGCCATTACTCGGCAATGCGATTAAATCAAAACTGCAATGTAATTCTTGACAGCCATGTGAGCTTTGCGTCTGTACCGTAAATTGGTTCTTTACTAAGTTTTTATAAAGTATAGAGTTATTATCACCACCAATAATTTGTGCCAAGACATCCAGCGGAGCTTCATCAGGGTGGCGGGCATACACTGTTGGGAATTGCATAGAAATTAGCGGAAACTGTACATTATCTTCAAACGATGAGTATTTATCTTCGGATAAGCTGAACATGGTTTTCTCAAGCGGAGTCACCGCTGGACCACTTGGAATTTCACCAAAATATTTTTGTACAAGCGGCAGTACTTGCTCTGCATTGACTGCTCCGCCAATGGTGAGTGTTGCATTATTTGGCCCATACCAACGCAGGAAAAATGCTTTCACATCATTAACGTTCGCGCGGTTCAAATCATCCATATAACCGATAACAGGCCATGAATAGGGATGATTACTTGGGTATAACAACTCATTCGCGCGTTCCATCAAGCGGCCATATGGGCGATTATCAATTCGTTGGCCGCGCTCGTTTTTCACAGTTTCACGTTGAACTTCAAATTTTTTCTCGGTGACGGCATTAACTAAAAAACCCATGCGATCGGACTCAAGCCATAACACTTTCTCTAGCTGGTTGACTGGTACTGTTTGGTAATAATTCGTTCGATCGGTGTTGGTTGAGCCGTTCATACTGCCGCCGGCTTCGGTAATAATTTTGAAGTGTTGCTCATCGGCGACATGCTCAGAGCCTTGGAACATCATGTGTTCAAAAAAGTGCGCAAACCCTGATTTTCCGGGTTCTTCACGCGAAGAACCGACATGATAAGTCACATCCACATGAACCAACGGATCGGAATTGTCTTCATGGACGATAACTGTTAAGCCATTCGCTAATTTGTATTTCTTGTAAGGGATGGCCAGAGTATGTTTTCCAGCTTCTTGCACTTTGATGAGCTTAACACCCGCAGGTAAATTCGCTGATGCATCATGGAGTTTTGCGGTTGTTGATTCAGGCTGCTCACACCCAGTGACAGCAAAAGCTAAGATAATGGCAAGTGCTAAACGAGAACGGAAAAACATAAAAGATCCTTAAAATACCAAGGGCGGCTCGTTGAAAATATCGCTCAAATGAGGTTAGTAACAGCTTCACAGCACATTAACATCTCATTGCAGTGTACCTTAAATGCCATACACCAGCTAGCGATGCCAAACGTGCCCTTGGCTGCGTCGGTCGCAAAACTAGGTGTTTGATGGCAAGGTCAGCGGCTTTGCACCTCCTACTTAGCTATATGACCGGCAATGACTTTACAAGTTGCATGAATTTTGCGAACTTTAGCCAAGTGATTGCGGACAATCATATGACATTCAAATATTTACGCAGGGTTTGTCATAAAAACCAATCTTAATCTGTTTATATCTAACCAAGAGAACATCACCAATGCAGATCACTCGCGAGTATTTAACGTTAGAAACCGAAACTGGGCCGATGCAATGCCAATTATTTCGTCCACAGTTACCGACTCGCCAGTTTCCTGCAGTGCTGTTTTATTCTGAGATATTTCAAATTACCGCTCCCATTGCTCGAACTGCAGCGCTGCTTGCAGGTCAGGGCTTTTTGGTTTTAGTGCCAGAGATTTTTCATGAATTAAATCCCTTAGGGACAGTCCTTGGCTATGATGATGTCGGTAAGGATAAAGGCAATCAAGATAAATGGACCAAACCGCTGGAGAATTACGATAGCGATAATCGAGCCATGATTGGTTTTTTGCAGCAACATCCGGCATGTAATCAAAAAATTGGTGCTATTGGCGTCTGTATTGGAGGTCATTTAGCGTTTCGTGCGGCGATTCAGCCTGAGATCTTAGCCACTATTTGTTTGTATGCGACCGATTTGCATAGTAATACCTTACCTGGCGCCGTGCAGACACTTGCTCTTGCTGCTCAGATCAAAGGGGAATTAACAATGATTTGGGGACGGCAAGATCCCCATATTCCCCGTGCAGGCCGCGAGTTGGTTCACCAAGCGTTACTGGCCAATGAATGTCGCTTTAGTTGGCATGAGTTCGATGCGAATCATGCCTTTATGCGCGATGAGGGCGAGCGTTACGATCCAGCATTAGCGCTGTGGGTTTATCAGCAGGCGAGAACTTTGTTCTCACAAATGTAATAAGTTTGCCGTGTCCCAAGTGCGCTGGAAAGTTCGCTGTTGTTGACATCCATGCATTTTCAAGAAGTATAGGCCCGATTATTTTAACACTGTCGGGCTGTTGGTTTTGAATAAGATGCTGAAATAGCAGAGATTGACGCTTATACTAATGCTGGCGTGAAACATGTGACGGATGTCACGCAGGCGTCATGAAGTCGCGGCAATATTGCTGCGCGCAAACAAGTGTAGGTGCGAACACAATGTCAGTATTTGAACACATCCTGATCATCACTGTGCTGATAAGTATCAGTGCGTTTTTCTCAATGTCTGAAATTGCCCTAGCGGCAGCGCGAAAACTGCGTTTACGACAACTTTCTGCAGATGGCGAAACTAAAGCTCAGTTAGTCTTGGATTTACAGCAGCATCCAGGTAATTTTTTTACCATTGTGCAAATCGGCTTAAATGCCGTTGCCATCTTGGGCGGTATTATTGGTGAAGCTGCCTTTACCCCCTATTTTGTCAGTGTGATAGAAGTGATTTATCAAGGACCTTGGCTACAAAATATCGGTTTTGGTTTGTCGGTGTTTTTTGTTACCACGTTATTTATTTTGTTCGCCGATTTAATGCCGAAACGTTTGGCGATGTTGGCCCCAGAAAAAGTGGCAATGACAGTGGTACGGCCAATTATGGCTTTATTAGTCGTGTTAAAGCCGTTGGTGATGTTATTTAACGGTGTTGCGAATTTGGTTTTTCGCTTATTTAATGTACCCATCCATCGTAAAGACCAAATAACCCCTGAAGATATCATTTCGATGATGGATGAAGGGGCTGAAGCTGGTGTATTGCAACAGCAAGAACATACTTTATTAGAAAACGTCTTTGATATGGACCAACGCACGGTCACCTCGGCCATGACCCCTAGGGAAAGTCTGGTTTATTTTAACCGCACTGAAACCACCGAAAGCATCAAAGCAAAACTCGCTGAATATCCGCATGCACGGTTTATGGTCTGTGATGGTAGTTTGGATAAAGTGGTGGGGTATGTCGAATCGCGTGAGCTGCTGATGCAAGTGTTAAGCGAGCAAGAGATTTCGCTTAGCAAACCTGGAATGCTGCACAACGCACTGATTATTCCAGATAATTTATCGCTCTATGAAGTGTTAGCGCATTTTAAAAGTTCGGGCGTCGATTTTGCGGTCATCCTAAACGAGTATGCGTTAGTGGTGGGCATGATTACCCTCAAAGACGTCATGAGTATCGTGATGGGCGAACTGGTAAATTCTGAAGAAGAACAAATCGTCAAAAGGGACGATGATTCTTGGTTAGTGGAAGGATTGACGCCTCTTGATGATGTCATGCGGGTATTCGATATCGAGTCTTTTCCACATCAAGAAAACTACGAAACTATCGCCGGTTTTATGATGTTTATGCTGCGAAAAATCCCCAAACGCACTGATTTTGTGTTGTACCAAGGTTATAAATTTGAAGTGGTAGATATCGATAGCTATAAAATCGACCAGCTGTTAGTGACTAAAGTCGTGAAAGAAGAGATGTTGTAAGTAACAGGTTATGCGTTGAAGAGCAAATCAGCGCAGTAGCTCAAATTGCGCATCATCGACTGATAAACCATGGAAAAATGGAAAAATTGCAGACATAGAAAACCGATAGCTAGGCTTAGCTAAAGCGCTAGAACTAGCTACCGTTTTTTCTCAATTAAAAGAAATGCCGAACCAATGTTGCGGCAAGCATAATCAGGTAAGTGATGGCGACCGTAGGAGGCAACAAGTTCTGCAAATAACCAAGCGCAAGAGCAAGGGCTCCTGGACGGTGAGCAGTAAAGTCAGAATGCCATTGGCAGCTAATATCATCTGTTGCTTGTTCTAACTGCAGTAAACGCAGCGCAGCCCGTTGTTGCTGAGTTTTCCAGATGGCTTCATGCAACCAAAACAGCGCAATCACACCGACCATCAGCACTAAACTCTCTTTACTGACTAGCAGCCATAGCCAGATAACAATCGCGGCAACTTTTAGCCACAACGCTTGTGTTTCCATTTGGTCATAGTTGCGCTGAACTAACAGCCACTCTTGTTGATTCGCTTTATGCATTTGGCGCTCCGAGTTAACTGGCATTTGCGGCTGCTTTTTGGGCAGTGACCCAATTTTTGACTTTCGTGTCTAACACCGACATTGGCACAGCACCACCTAACAACACTAGATCATGGAATGCTTTGATATCAAACTGCGCCCCCAACTCCTTGCGGGCAAACTCTCTAAGTTCGATAATTTTCAGCATCCCCAATTTGTACCCTAACGCTTGGCCAGGCCACGCCATATAACGCTCAATTTCGCTAATGACATCCGACGATGCGGTGCCGGTGGTGCTTGCCATGTATTGGATCGCTTGTTCGCGACTCCAGCGTTTGGCGTGCATTCCGGTATCAACCACCAAGCGCACAGATCGGAACAATTCAGCTTTTAGCCTGCCCAAATCGCCAAATGGGTCGCCTTTGTACATGCCCATTTCAAAAGCAACTTGCTCTGAGTATAAACCCCAGCCCTCGGCATATGCGTTATATGGCGCGATACGGCGCAGTAATGGTAAGTGCTCTTGCGCAAGATTTAACGCGATTTGCCAATGATGGCCAGGGTTAGCTTCATGATAAGTCAGGGTTTTTAAATCAAATTTAGCGTTCGCTTTCATGTCAGCCAAATTGATCCAGTAGATGCCTGGCTTGCTGCCATCAATGGCAGGTGAGGTGTATTGGCCACCGGCCGCGCTATCTTGCACTTCCACTGGAATGCGACGAACTTCCACCGGATATGGCGGGCGAGTGGCGAATTGTTCACCGATGCGTTTATCCATTTCGGCAATATAACCATTTAGATCAGCCAACAATTCAGCACGGCCAGCATCCGAATCAGCATAGAGAAAGCGGGCCTCTTCGTTTAAAGCTGCCATACGATCGCCAACAGTTCCTTCGTTATAACCATTCGCTTTTAAGATTTTGTCCATATCCGCGGTGATTCGTTTGACTTCATTAAGGCCAATTTGATGAATTTGTTCAGGCGTTAAATCTGTATCACCCAATTGCTTCACTGAATAAGCGTAAAACGCTTCACCACCAGGTTGCGCCCAAATCCCTGCATCCAATTTACCATGAGGTAACGCATTGGTGACCTGTTGCTTCAACTGTAAAAAGGCAGGGGCGATTTGCGAAGAAACTAAGCTGTTTGCTTTGGCTAACCAAGCATCGCGCTCTGTTTGTGGCACCTCAGTTAAGCCCGCAATTTTCGACGCGAAATCTTTGTAAAGCGGATGAGTTGTCGCGTCCGCTTGGCCATAGCTGTCGAGGATTTTAATGGTTTTCTCTAACAGCACCCGAGGTGGCACCCAATCAGATTGCACATCAGTGGTAAATTTATCACCGACCGCTTTTAGTGCTGGGGCAAATTGCTCCAATCGAGCTAAATAATTGTTGGCGTCTGTAGCATTTTTTATGGCGTGTGAATTCACTAAAGCACCCGCCATATCAATGACAGGGCCATTGATTTGATTGATAATAAACGGTGAATGTCCCATCCAGATATCGATATAACCTTGGGTAACGCCAGGAGCCCCAGCATAAAAGCCAAAAATGTTCGCCATCACTTGCTGGTTTTCGATTTGTTGTACCGTTGCATCTGCAGGCATTTGTTGTAAGGCGGTGACGGCGGCTTGCATCTGACTGCGTAAGGTATTTTCACCGCTGGAATGATAGAACTCCATCAAATTAGCAAAGGGTTTGCCGACCTGTTGCTCCGACAAACTATAGGCAGATGCGCTTAAAGGACGGGCTTGAAATAGTGCTGCTGTGCCTTGTTGGTAGACCTTTTCGACTGCGCTGTTATCGACAACAGTGTTAGCTTTTTCTGCAGTGACTTGGCTCGTAGGTGTTGCTTGATTGCTCACTGGCGCTTCGGTGCATTGACTCAGCAAAGTGCAGCTAATGACTGCGCAAGCGATTAACGATAAACGCATAGGATTTCCTTTATTAGAATGGTTCGTGGTGTTCTATCATACACAGAAAAGTGATTGCTTGGAGTACTTGGCTAAGGTTGAGCCCTGCCGACTGCTGGTATTTTCCGCGCTAGGGGTATTTTGGGGGATCCAAACTCAGCAGTTTGCACATGCGCATGCAGAGGTGAACAGGGTATACTTTCACTATTGCGGTTTTGGTTATTAGTGATGATTGAAAAAAATACCCCTGCGTTTTCGCGTATCACGTGGTCGATGAGTTTTGCCGCAGTCGTGGTATTTGCTTGTTTACATGCTTTACAGCCACTTTTGCCTGAGTTAAGTCGTACTTTCGCCTTATCGGAACTGGAAACAAGTTGGACCTATGCCATTGGCACTTTGTCTTTGGGGATTTCCTTACTGTTTTATGGTGCTTTGTCTGATGCTTTCGGGCGACGAGAATTGCTGATTTGGACCCTGATTGGCATGACACTTTGCACTTTCGCTTTGACGCAAGTGGATTCCTATGGCGAGTTATTATTCTGGCGGGCACTCCAAGGTTTTTGCCTAGGTGGGCTGCCAGCAATAGCCATCGCCTATTTGGGGGAAGAATTAAGTCGACCAGCCATGTTAAGTGCGGTGGCGAGCTACATCAGTGCGAGTTCGCTGGGGGGGATCTTGGGACGATTACTCGCTGGCTTTTTTGCCGAACTTGGCCATTGGCCATGGGCATTTTGGCCTCTGGTGATCTCTTCAGTCGTGTTATCTATAGTTGTAGTGCGTTATTTACCGCCATCACAACATTTTGAAGCCAAACCTTTTTCTTGGCGTGTGGCGGCGGCAAATAATTGGTTTCACTTACGTCAACCGGTGTTACTTACTACGTATCTGATTGGCGGACTTAACTTTTTTATCTACGTCAATCAATACACGTATATGAGTTTTGTGTTGGCGGCCCCGCCATTTAGCATGGGTAGTGGTCTGATTGGACTGTTATTTTTAACTTACCTCACCGGCACTTTAGGCTCGGCTTTGTCCAGTCGAATCGCGCAGAAATTACCGGCACCTTTGGCCATGGCACTTGGCGTGTTGATTATGCTGTTAGGATCATTGGTGACACTTTGGCAGAGCATATCATTGATTATTCTTGGATTTTTTATCACAGCCTTTGGGTTTTTTGTCACCCATAGCTTGGCTAGCAGTTGGGTTAATCGGCATGCACTTAAGGCCAAAGCCAGTGCTAGTGCGCTGTATTTAGTGTTTTATTATGTGGGCGCGAGTACCGGTAGTTTGTATTTGCAACCATTTTGGCAATGGCAACAATGGAACGGTGTGATTGTCGGTTCTTGCTTGATGCTCAGTTTTACCCTGATGCTGTGTCTTAGTCTACGGCGCTTCGGATAGGGAACTGGTGGTAATCGCTTGCGTGAGCAGGGCGGTTTCTTCTGCTGATAACAGCCTCCACTCACCTTCGGCAAGTGTGCCTAGCATGAGTTGCTGTAATCGGATGCGTTGTAGCTTGATAACTTTTAAGCCAACAGCTTTGCACATAAAGCGGATCTGCCGATAACGTCCTTCAGTCAGGGTCATGAAAAAACTATCAAAGGAATTGGTCACAACCTGACAAGGGCGAGTGTTAATTTGTTGATTTTTATAGGGGTAGCTTGGGCCTGCTGCAAGTGCTTGCAGTTGCTGAGTGCTAGGTGCAGCACTAACTTGCACCAGATATTGTTTTTCGTGGGCAAAATCTGGATGCATCAGCTGCTGAGCAAGTTCGCCATTATTGCAAAGTAACAACAAACCGCAGCTGTCTTTATCCAAACGGCCAACTGGGAACACGCCACGAGGTAATTGCGGCAACAGTTGTGCAATGCTGTGTGGATCTGCAGGTTTGACATTGCAGTCGACGCCAACAGGTTTGTGATACATCACCACTTGCGTTTGCCAATGCAAATTGACCAGTTCACCGTGCAGGCGAATCTCAGCATCAGGATTGACTTGTAATAACGGACTTGCGATTTTTCCGTCGACGGTCACAGCACCGCTGCCAATTAAATCAAGTAACTGTTGTCTACGACCAAGGCCAGCACGAGCTAGCCTTTGCCATAAACGCAGCGGTTTGTTCACCGATTATTCGCCTTTGGCAGCACGACCCGCATTTGGATTGTGCGTGCGACGTTGACCCGAGTGAGCACTGTCAGTATTTGGCCGGCGGTTGTCCGTCCGTTGGCCTTGTGGCTTTGGCTGACCATGTCGAGCCGCAGGTTTTGCGCCGCCATTGCCGGTATTGGTATTATTACCAGTCGACGGATTTGCCGCACGTGGTTTGCCAGGACGACTACCATTCGCTTTTTTCTCACCACTGCCATCAGCTGCTTTTGGTTTTGCTGGACCACGCGGTGGCCGTGGCGGACGGATTGTTAGCTCGCGATCGTTGATTTGCTGAGTGAGGCCACCAGCAAGTTCAACCACCGGAATTTTCATGCCAATCAGCTTTTCAACTTGTTTTAATTGCGGCATCTCGTCTGGGCTTACCAGTGAAACCGCAAGACCTGACATGCCCGCGCGGCCAGTACGACCAATCCGATGCACATAATCTGCGGCGCCACGTGGAAGGGCAAAGTTCACTACATATGGCAGCTGCGCGATATCGATACCCCGAGCGGCAACATCAGAAGCGACCAGTACGCGCACTTCGTTATTTTTAAAACCACTTAGCGCAGCAGTCCGGGCATTTTGGCTTTTATTGCCATGGATTGCGGCCGCGGTAATACCGGCACTATTGAGTTTTTCCGTCAGACGGTTGGCTTCATGTTTGGTGGCCATGAACACCAACACTTGTTGCCATTGATGGGTTTCTAATAGCTGAATCAAGGTGCCAGTTTTTTGACCTTTGGCCACATGATACACCTGCTGTTCTACTCTTTCCGCCGTGGTGTTTTCAGGGGTGACGCTGATCGCAACAGGATCTTTGAGCAGTTTGCTGGTTAAACCTTTGATGTCATCGCCAAAGGTTGCTGAGAACAACAGGTTTTGCCGGACTTTCGGTAACAAGGCTAAGATTTTCTGAATATCACGCACAAAGCCCATGTCGAGCATGCGGTCAGCTTCATCCAGTACCAGCATTTCTACTTCGTTTAATTTCAGTGCGTTTTGACCAACTAAGTCTAACAAACGGCCAGGTGTAGCCGTCAGAATATCTACGCCACCACGCAATCCCATCATTTGGGGATTGATACTGACGCCACCAAACACAACTAAATGCTTCAGCTTTGGTTCCATGAACTGACTGTATTTGGTGACTTGCTCACTGATTTGGGCGGCAAGTTCGCGGGTCGGCGTTAAAATTAGAGCACGTACCGGTCTTGGATGACCTGGCTTACGCTGGCTGAGTTTTTGCAAAATTGGCAGCACGAAACTTGCCGTTTTGCCTGTTCCTGTTTGTGCCGCAGCCATCACATCACGGCCTGACAACACAGCTGGGATCGCTTGTTGCTGAATAGGGGTTGGTGTTTCATAACCCGCCGCAGCAACAGCTTTGACAATAACGGCATCTAAATTTAACGAACTGAACGACATGCATAACCCCAAAATTCGACAGCACGCCACAGTGGGGCTGTACAAAAAAGTCGCGCATTCTAACCCTTTACCATCTGATTAGCTACGACTTTGACCTAGCCTTACTGATAAAGCTGTTTTGCAATGCTGCAAAGCCCTTTCCCTACGGAACCAAAGCGGTCACCGCGCATAATCGGAGTGTCAGGCAATACTTGTTGTAACACGCCAACAACGCCTGCTGCCGCTGATGCACCACCAGTCAGGAAGATTTGATCAGGGACACTGCCAGCGTTTTGTAAGCAATCCTGGACAAGCTTGCGAATGCCGTTTAATTCGACATAAATAGCTTGGCTCAGTGCATCCGCGGACAGATCTATCGCTAAATCTGGCTCTAAACGCGCCAGCGATACTTGCTGTGTGTTTACGCTTGCCAGATCTATCTTGGCTTGTTCAGCTTGCTGCACTAAGTAGTAGCTTAAATGATGCCGATACATGGTCATTAAGCGCTGGACCAACGCAGGTTGCTGCGCATCGCCAATGAGGGCGGCAATAGTCTTTTCAGTGGCTGTTTGGTAAAAATTCTCCTGGGCTTGAATATCAATGATATTAACGGCATCACTAAACAGCGCAGAGGGCAGTGGTCGACCGCTTAGCGCTAAAGTGCCGCGACCAAGCGCAGGCATTAAACCGTAAATGGCAAATTTGATGTCCATATCTACGCCACCAATCCGCCGACCCGAATGCCCCAACAAGTCTGCCGTGCGACTGATGTTTTGCCGTAACTGTGGGCCTAAACGCACCAAACTAATGTCTGAAGTCCCACCACCGATATCAACTACTAGCACTTTTTGCTCGCGGCTGAGGGTTCGCTCATATTCAATGGCTGCCGCAACCGGTTCATAGGCAAATTGGATTTCTTTAAAGCCAACACTGGCAGCTGCTGCCCGTAATATTGCCTCTGCACGATCATCGCCTTTAGCACCATCAATTCCTTGGAAGTGGATAGGGCGGCCAAGCACGGCATACTCCAGAGTTTCACCCCCAGCTTTTTGCCGAATATGCTGCAACATTAGCGCACACACTTTTTCATACACTTGGGTTTGTGCGGCGGTGAGTCTTGAACCGAGCATGGATTTTGGTGAACGGATAAACACGCCACCTAGTGGGTCTTGGCTATATTTTTGGTGAGCTGCTTGGCCTAAATACACCGGATGTTGCTCGCGCAGCAGTTGATTTAAACTGATGGCTTTATTTTCATCTTCATCGTCTACTGGCGGCTTTTCAATATATAAGGCTGAACTTAAATAATTACTCTCATCTTCCAGCGGCCATAATGTAGGTTCATCCTGTTGAAGATAACCGGCAGTACAGTTAGATGTGCCAAAATCAATGCCAGCATAAACGGGTGCTGTTGCCATATTCTCTCCAAATTAGCTCATTCGAATGCAAAAAAGCGCGCAGTATACTGAATTCCTAAGTTGCCGCTAGATTTTCTGTTATGGCATCAATTTTGCTAGCTTCAATTCAGGGTTGGTTGATTTGTGTTGATGCAAATGGCCAAGTCAACCCGTAGTTTACGCCATTTAGGAGTGAGAGCCATGAATGCGGCCGCCAAACTGTTAGTTCCGCTTACTATTTGTCTAACAGTATTGTTAAGTGTAGCTTGCCAGCCTGTTGTTAAGCGGCAACCTGCTGCCGCTCCGATGCAGGCGAATGCCGCATCGCCCGTATTAATCTATACAGAACGGCTAGCAGATCAGTTGTTCATAGGTCTTGGACCAATCCAAAAAGGTGCGATTGCAGTTGTCAGTTTTACCGAACTGAAATCTTTAGCTCCCGATCCTTATAACTTATCGTTGAATTTGCTGGGCTTACAATTTCAAGAAAGCATGATTGCCGTGGCAAGTCAGCGTGGTTATCAGGTAAAAGAATTGCGACTCGCGAAGGCTGTTTCGGTGTATCCAGACCACGAGCGTCAACTCAGTCGCGATCTTGCTGAATTGGCTACGCAGCAGTCTGTTCGTTATGTGATTGTAGGCACATTAAATCAATCGGAATTTTATACTACAGTCAATGCAAGATTGGTCGATATACAAACGAATAGTGTAATTGCTGCGGCATCTGATGTCGTTCCGGCCGAAGTTTTGGGAAGTTCAGAACAGCTACAATTACGTCAACAAAAGCTATATCGCACTAGCGCCGGTAATTGAACGAGGATTTTTTATGAAAACCACCTTAAGTGTATTAAGTTTGTCTCTGCTTTTGGCTGGGTGTGCCTCGATGCAAAACTGGCAACGATTTCAGCAGGCTGATAAAGGTCAAACGATGCAGTTGGCCGCTTCACCAAGCATGGCGACCACGACCTTAGTTACACCGGCAGGTGAATTAAAAACTAGCCGAGCGCCAGCTTTTGTCACGCCAGCAAATTACAACGGAGCTACTTATCAAGCAACACGACAAAGTGGTTTAGTCAGTGCGCCTTTGTATCAGCCGCAATCAATGTTAAACGTGAATCAATATGTCCAAGGCATGATGCACGATTTGGTAGCTAACCTTGATGATGTGAAACCGCAAATGATTGTGGGTGTAACTAGTTTTGTCTACTTAGATGGCTCTTACGATCAGGCCGATCTGTTGGGAAATCAACTGTCTGAAAGTTTTATGCATGAGGTTCATCAATTTGGCCTCAATGTAGTTGATTTTAAAACTACCGATTATATCCGCGTGACGCCGAAAGGGGATTTTGTTTTTAGCCGAGATTTTATGGAATTACGCGAGGAGCAACCCATTGAATTTGTGTTGGGAGGGACTCTAGTGCAACATCAAGGCGGAACCTTGGTGAATGTCCGGTTGGTGTCAGTCGCATCAAAAAAAGTTTTGGGAACTGCCCAAGGTTTCATTCCTGAGACCGTGGTTAATGGTTTGCAAGAATCTGCGTCGCCTGGAAAACTTTTGCTAAAACAAGGGGAGTAGTATGCGTCAACTTTCTGCTGTACTACTGATGGCATCATTGACATCTTGTGCAAACTTATGTGATTGCGCCAGTCAAAACAACACGACACAGCAACAAACGGCAACTCAGAGTCATCAGTCGGAATTGCAGACCTCGTCAGCTACTCAGGTTTCTTCGACTGATGGTATCGATTCTGATGGCCAGCAATTAGATGGCCCGCCGATGCGTGAAGCACCGCCAGTTTATGGTAGTTCAACACCATCACAGTTAGATTTGCTTGCTGCGAACCCAAATGCTCAGCCACTAAATTTGGATCAAAACTTTGTCCGCGCCAATGTGCAGCCACGGCTAAAGCGAAAAATGTTGCCGTCGGAAGTGGTACAGGCGCAACAGGCTTTTGCTCCGATATCGTCTTATCCAGAACTTCCCAACAGTAAAAAGCAGCTGTCGGATTATGCGCAACAAATGGCCTTTAAACTCATCAATTTTGAAGAAATTAAAGGTGCTCGAGTCGGGGTTGCCAGTTTTGTCGAATTTGATGAATCGCTAAGAGCGACAACGCCGCTAGGCAATCAGTTTGCAGAAGCTTTAGCAACATTGTTGCCGCAATATGGTGTTGATATTATTGAATATAAGTTGACAAAAAATCTATCGGTTGGCGTTGATGGTGATTTAGCACTATCTCGTCAGGTGAGTGACCTACAAGATGAAGTAGGTATGGATTATTTATTAACTGGTACTTTGGTCACTACGCGTCGAGGTGTGCAGGTGAATAGTCGAGTGGTGTCTGTTAGTGACCATCGGGTTATCGCATCGGCTTCAACCTTGTTACCACACTTGGTTCTGCAACAAATACAGCCTTAATTTGTTATTCGTTACGTTGATACGAATGGCAATTGGGGCTGTTCGAGCATGGACATCTTGCCAAACGTTGCGCGGCATAATCAGCAAGCGAAATATCGGAAGCGCTTGAATCAACGCAGCTTTAGGGTTCACAGTATGCCAGTACTCTGTTACACTGCTTCGCCAGTTGCCCTGTAGTTAAACTGGATATAACGGGTGCCTCCTAAGCGCCAGTCGTGAGTTCGAGTCTCGCCAGGGCAGCCAGTTTTTCTCTACGGTTGTGAAGGTTCAGTAATTGCTTCACCAAATTCGTCTACTGGTTTGACAATCACTGTCGCTATATCACCAATTTGAATATTTGCTAGCAACTGTTGGTCGATGCTTTGTGCCCATGCCACCGTTGAATTAACTTGGCTCACTTCTATTTGTAAATCTGTTGGCGCCAATAGTGGCTGAATTTGGCCAAAACTATCGCGCAACTCCCGTCGATGAACTAGTAGAAATTTGTCACCGACAGCCACGCCATGCAATTTACCAATGTTGATAAGCACCTGATTTTCTTTGACTTGAATGATTTCCGCTTCGATAGCTTCACAGCGAATTGCCTCCTCGACGTCCATTGCTGCCGCATTTAAGATCCTCGACGCGGCAAGGCCATATGGTGTTTCCCAAAAGCGGAAGTCAGTCGGCTGTAACTGCGTGGTTTTACGATAAGCCCAAACCGCAGAGGTTTGGTATTTTTGTTGGAAAACAATGCGGTTCTCCGCCAAATCATGGACTCTAAGTTGCATGTGGAAATAACGTTTTCGATCAGCATCGCTCCAAAACTCCCAATTGACACCCGTTTGCGCGCCCAAAGACACGTCTTCCAGTGTCGCTGACAACAAATAACGAGCACCATGTTGCTGCAAAATTGCTTTACGTTCTTGATAATCAAGTGTGTTGGCGTTCACTGGGTTACTATAACTTTCTGGCCAGCTGCTATGACTAATTTCGGCGAGTCTTTCACTGAACACTTTACTACTGACTCTGCCTAATTCGAACAAATCTCCGATCACTGCTTGCTCGGGTTTTTCCAATTGAAATGGTGTAATGAGTAATTTCTTCCGATAGCCGACGTTTGCACAAAGTGGCTCATTTGGTACGATGTCCGCACGAATTGTGACTTCAAAAATTCCATCTTTTTGCCGTTCAGATACCAACTGGACCTGCTGCATTTCACCGTAGCTTTGTACCTGCAAGCTTTCACGCGTCAATAAACCATCGGTGGCTTCTTGCACACTACGCACACTGACGCCGGCAAATAGCAGGGCTCGGCGCACTGCATCTTCGGTCGCTTGTGCTCGCGCAGAGACCAGATCGCTGCCATTAATAGTCGATTGGCCAGAAGCTTCCACCCATTGCGCGTGGGCGCTTGTCGCCCATAATGCGAGAGTGAAAAGACTCAATTTTTTCATGCCGATGTACTCCTACTAATAACGGACTTAGATTTGACTTGTGATGCCAGCGACTATTGCTGTTCCAGCAATAAAAACAGCACTTCGCAATTTATATTTATTCGTCTGCGGTTATCAAAGCAAATTCTATGCCTTAGTGTGAGTTCGTCCGCGCGATTGGTAATAGTTGGCGTGATTTCTGCAAGAAAATCCTCAACATGATGTGCGAAGTCTAATGATTGGTTGTGACTGCTTTGTCAGTCCTAGTAACTTCACTGCCAAGCATTTAGCGTGATGCCAAAATCTCGAGGTTAATATGAAACGTTCATTGCTCTTAGTGATTTTATTCATTCTTAGCGGATGCAGTTCTTTTTATGAAAAAGAAGTGGTGTACGAAACTGTGCCACCAGCGAGTTTTCCTGTGTTAAAAGCGGTTGGATATGCACCTTTAGCAGAGCAAAAAGGGGACAGCGTCGAACAAAGAATGTTGCAAGCGATGAAGGCTTCTAAACTAGAAGCTTACCGCGAACTTGCTGAGCAGGTCTATGGTCAGAAAATTGACTATAAAGTGACCATGCAACAAGCTCTTCTTGGAAATGAACAATTAAAGGCGTCGTTACAAGGGGTTATTCGCGGAGCTCGGGTGATAAAAACATATCCAGTTGGTGAGTTTTATGCGACGGAAATGGAACTCGATTTTAAGCTAGTTTACGATCTATACCAAAATTCTCAGCCAGTAAGACGCATCCAATCCGTGAAATACTACTAGGTGGATGCATGTTTCAATTTACTGCAATTAAGCCTTAATTCCACGACCTAAGTTATCAACATTCGGTTTGCCTTTGGCATTGTAGGTCAAACCGGATTTCCCACGGTTTTGCAATAATTCATGTTTAAAACGTTCAATGACCAATTGGCTTTGTTCTAAGGTAACTCGGTTAATTTCGTTTTGTTCTTTGCATTGCGCCAGAACAGCGTCAACCGTTTTAACGCTTTCGATGAACCATACTTCGGTTTTTAATTGAGCGAGATTTGGCAACTGGCTAATTTGCTGATCTAGCGTTTGGATGCTTTCTAAGCAGGTAGTTTTCTCTATTGAGCCCAGCTCTAAGGCGGCAATATCTCGATTGCTGATAGCATTGAATTCGGCTTGTAAAAGCGACAAAAGCACCCGCAGGTGCTCTTGTTGTTGTGATAGCAAGGACAGGACAGGGGATGTTGTCATCATTTTTTGCCGAATAATTCGCTTTCAAATTGCACTATACGCTTGGCTAGTTGCTCAACGTTAACTTTATATTTGCCTTCTGCAATGGCTTGTTTGATTTTATCGACTTTCTCTTGATCGATACCTGTACTATTTGACGCTTTTTCAGAAGCTTTTGTAAACTGCTGAGCTTGTACAGTCAGCGACACTGAATCCTGCTTTTGTGCTGGCGAATTCATCACAGACTGCTGCTGCTGCGCAACCTGTTGTTTTTGAATGTTTTGATCTACTTTATCAGTTTTTACTGTGCTGCTAGTAACAACACCTTGATTTACATTGATAGCCATTTTACACCCCTCAACAGACCTGTGGTCCTTTCCTTAATTCCTTTAGCGGCTGCTTGGCAAAAAACTTTAGGATTATTTATAACTTTATTGCGACTTTTTTTATTGCCGAAACGCTCGCAACAACGGTGCGCCCCGATTGCAAATTTTGCACACGGACGTTATCTCCTAAAGCCCCGTCATTCAAAGCTTTGCCAGCGGCGGAAACGATCAGGCTGTCTGAAATTCCTTCAATTGTAACCATATCTCCTTTACATACAAGACAAAGATCGGCATTTGTGATGATTTGTCCAATATTTAAGCTGCGTTTGGTTCTTGCACCAACAACAAAGGCTGGATCTTGCATGATGACGCCTCGTGCTTGGTTTTGCTCGCGGCTTTGTAACGAGACGGCCTCTGCGGTAATAATACTCCCTGCTGCCAGTTGCATATTAGTCACTAAAGCCATCACCATTTTACTTACTTTAGCACTAAGGTATATTTGCCAACCGTTTGCGTCATGGCATTGCACACGAATGCTGTTTTGATTCTGGATACTTGGATTGACTAAACTAAACTCAAGCGGAAGTTCACAATATTTGCTTGCTAGTCTTTGGTCGACTGGATACATCGTGATTTTTGCTGACGTCGTACCCTCTGCAATTAGTACGCTTTCAAGCCAAGTGTGTGCTTCGCTCGTTAGTTGACTTGCCTGATACTCTGCAGCCATTGGTTTCACGCAGGCAAGCAGCAATACAATACTTGTTAAATATTTGCGGCAGATCAGTGCTCGAAAAAAATTATCGTACATTTTCATATAGTTTCAGCTATGCTTAGTCGGCAAAGGGTTATAACATACCAAGTGTGTCAATTTTCAGTGACTTGCATCAGTCAATAAGACTTAAGCAAGAATCGATCCTGAAGTCATTCCAGGGAGTCTCTCATGGCGGGTATTCTTGATTCAGTCAACCAAAGAACGCAATTAGTCGGGCAAAACCGGCTCGAATTGTTGTTATTTCGGTTGTCCGGACGGCAACGATTTGGCATTAACGTTTTTAAGGTTCGCGAAGTATTGCAATGTCCTCCGTTGACTGCGATCCCAAAACGAAACAAATTTGTCCGAGGTATTGCGCACATTCGGGGCCAAACAATTTCTGTGATTGACCTGAGCTTAGCGACAGGCGGACGGCCAATAGAAAACGTGAAAGATAGTTTTATTATCATTGCCGAATACAATCGCTCTGTGCAGGGATTTCTAGTGAATTCAGTTGAACGTATCATCAACATCAACTGGGAATCGATCATGCCACCGCCAAAAGGTACTGGTGGCCGCTCAAGTTATTTGACTGCAGTCACAGAAATTGACAAAGAATTGGTTGAGATTATTGATGTTGAAAAAATCCTAGAGGAAATTTCACCATCTCCAACCATGATTACGACTGCTGTCGAAACTTCTTCAATTACTGCAGATTTGGGCGATCGCACAATCCTTATTGCCGACGACTCCGCAGTTGCGCGAAATCAGGTGAAACGAGCGCTTGAAGGTCTTGGCATTGCGATGCATTTAGTAAAAAACGGTCGAGAAGCGCTGAGTTATCTGCAGGAACTGTCGAAAGACTGTCAAAGATCTGTCACTGAAAAAATTGGTCTGTTAATCTCTGATATTGAAATGCCAGAAATGGACGGATATACCCTGACTGCAGAGATCCGATTAGACCCAATGCTGAAAGACTTGCATGTTATCTTGCACACGTCACTCAGTGGCGTCTTTAACCAGCAAATGGTGCAAAAAGTTGGTGCGGATGATTTTATCGCAAAATTTAATCCTGATGAATTGGGCGAATCAGTTCGGAAATGGTTGCATGAAGGTTCATAAGTTGAGGTTGTCGGGTGAATAAAGAGCTGCACGACAGCGAATACAAGGTGTTCAGAGATTTTCTGGAACAACAATGCGGCATAGTACTTGGCGATAATAAGCAGTACTTGGTGAAAAGCCGTCTTGCGCCATTAATGCAAAGGTTTAACTTGGCCAGTTTGTCTGAACTGGTCAGTAAAACCTTGAGCCCTTTTGAACGCCAGTTGCGGTCTGCTGTAATCGACGCAATGACTACCAATGAGACATTGTGGTTCCGCGATAACTACCCTTATGAATTGCTAAGAAAGCAAATTCTCCCAGAGTTTGAGAAAGACCATCGCACCGTCAAAATTTGGTCAGCAGCGAGCTCTTCTGGCCAAGAACCTTATTCAATTGCAATGACTGGTTTAGAATATCAGCAGACGAAACCTGGGTCATTTAGCTTAGGTATTCAAATTTTAGGAACCGATATTTCAAATGCGATGCTCGACCATTGCCAAAAAGCTGAATATGATGGGCTAGCTTTATCACGAGGGTTATCTCCGGAACGTCGCTCTAAATTCTTTGAAGATAGCGGCAACGGCATGATGCGAGTAAAAGAAGCGGTTCGCAAAAATGTCAGTTTTCGACATCTCAATTTATTAGACAGTTACACCTTACTTGGAAAATTTGACATTATTTTCTGTCGTAATGTTTTGATCTACTTCTCGCCGGAAGTGAAGGCAAAAATTATCCGCCAGTTTGCCCAATCTTTAAATCCGCGTGGTTATTTGTTTCTTGGGGCTTCTGAATCATTGTCGAGTTTAAACAGTGACTTTGAAATGATTCGTTGTAATCCTGGTATTATTTATCGGAAAAAGACCTGATTTTACTGGATATTTTCCTTCTGCAAGTCCGATTTTCTGCTCCGCCTGTGTTTTGACTTCAATTTTGGCCTAACTTTTGCTTTGAAATTATTATTGATTTCATCTGCGGGAGTTCACTTATGGCCATTAGCTTTAATAACGCTTTTGGACTGCACGAGCAAGGCATGTTGCTGCGCGAGCGTCGCACGGTATTGTTAGCTGACAATATCGCCAACGCTGACACGCCAGGATACAAAGCGAAAGATTTAGATTTTAAAGCTGCGCTTGCGAATGCTCAGGAACGCCAAGCAACGCCGATAATTCGTACCCATGAAAAACACTTTGAAATATCAATCAGCAGTCGAAGTGAAGTGAAATTCCGAATTGCAGACCAAACTGATACCGGTGACGGCAATAGTGTGGATATCCACCGTGAACGTAATGCGTTTACTGAAAACAGCATGGAGTATCAATCTTCGATGCAGTTTTTAAATAGTAAAATTAGTGGCTTAAAGAAAGCTTTAGGAGGGCAGTCCTGATGAGTTTATATCGTGTGTTTGATATTGCCGGCTCAGGGCTGTCGGCACAAGCGCTTCGCTTAAACACAACTGCAAGTAATATTGCAAACGCCGAAAGTGTAAGTAGCAGTTTGGATAAAACCTATCGAGGACGCCATCCGGTGTTTGCGGCGGAATTAGATCAAGCCTTAGGTGAGCAAAACGGCGCAGGTGTGAAGGTGTTGGGTATCGTTGAGAGTGATGCTCCCTTAACCACTGAATACAACCCATCTCATCCATTAGCTGATGAAAAAGGATTTATCTACAAACCGAATGTCAACGTCATGGAAGAAATGGCAAATATGATTTCCGCCTCGCGCTCCTACGACGCAAATGTGCAAATTGCTGACGCAGCGAAACAAATGTTGACCAGAACCCTTGCGTTAGGCCAGCGCTGATAAGGAGTAATGTATGACCACGGTAACCAACACTGGTAATAGCTACCTTGATTCGTTAAAAGGCACAGGTAATAAAAACGCTGCGGATGATTCTGGCGCGTTAACCCAGTCCGATTTTTTCTCGTTGCTGACGCAACAGTTAGCATTCCAAGATCCGACCAAACCCGTTGAAAATGATCAAATGATTGCGCAAATGACCAATTTTACCATGGCTGATGGTATTAGTTCATTGAACAGCAATTTTAAAGATTTTGCTGCCAGTATGAATTCCAACCAAGCGTTGCAAGCATCTACTTTGGTTGGACGAACTGTACGAGTTAATTCAGATCAATTGGTTTTTGATGGCACCAATAATTCCTATGGTTCAACAGAAGTTCCTGCGAATACCTCGATGATGAAGGTTAATATTTACGATGCGAGCGGAGCTTTGGTGAAGTCGCAGTCTGTGGAAAATCCGGCTGCAGGGAAATTCGAATTAGCCTGGGACGGCAAAGACAGCAATGGCACAAAACTGGATCGTGGTCTGTATACGATGAAGGTTGAGGCCACAATCAATGGAAAGAATGAAACATTAACGACATCAAGTTATGTGCCAGTTGCGAGTGTTACTTTAGGAAACTCCACGAGTGGTATGACTTTAAACCTACTTGGGCTTGGCGCCAAGAAACTATCTGACGTGCTTGAAATTGCCGCAGGTTAGACCAAACAACAGAGGTGAATTATGAGTTTTAATATTGCATTAAGCGGATTAGCCGCCGCCCAAAAAGATTTGGACACTACGGCAAACAACATTGCAAACGTCAATACCACAGGCTTTAAGGAATCTCGAGCAGAATTCGCAGATGTGTACGCAGGTTCGATTTTCTCTCCTGGCCGCACCAAAGTCGGTGATGGTGTGACGACTTCTTCCGTCGCACAGCAATTTAGCCAAGGTGCATTGAAATTTACGAGCAACTCATTAGATATGTCCATTACTGGCGATGGTTTTTTTGCGATGACACCTGATTTATCATCAAGGGATATGACGTTTACCCGGGCAGGTGCATTTAAACTAAGTAAAGACAATTTTATTGTCGATAGTAGTGGCAATTATTTGCAGGGCTACCCTGTTGATCCAAGCACTGGTTCTGCAAGCTCGGTGAGTTTAAGTACGACAAAACCTATTCAAATTCCAAGTACTGCCGGTGCGCCACGCTCGACGCAAAACGTGTATCTGACTATGAATTTAAACTCAACATTGACCGCGCCAACCGGTGGTTGGGCGACATTCAATCCAACTGATAAAGCGACGTACAATTCAGGCTCGACGACTTCGACAACCGTCTATGACAGTTTAGGTGAACCGCATATTTTGACCTTTTATTTCCGTCGTACCGCAACTGCAACGGATAACAACTGGGAGGTTTATGCGACATTTGATAATAATACTGCAGTCCCTCCGGCAGCAGGTTCCTATTTCGGACCTCAAGTGCTTGATTTTGATGCGAATGGTGTGCCCTCTGCACCGATTACAGCCTCCATGCCAGATCTTGTTCTGTCAAATACCGCATTAAACAGCCCGCCATATTTAAATAACGGTGCGCAGTTTACCAGTAATGTAACCGTCAATTTTAGTAACCAAGCTGGCACGAATTTCCCGACTCAGTATTCGAGTAAATTTGAAGTGGGATCTTTAAGTCAAGACGGTACGACAGTGGGTCGTTTGACTGGTATCGATATTGATGCTGCTGGTAAAGTAATGGCAAGTTATAGTAATGGAGACCAAACGTATTTATCGCAAATCACCTTGGTAAAATTTGCCAACCCGCAAGGGTTAACACAAGCAGGGAATACTTCTTGGAAAGCCAGTTTACGCTCTGGTGAAGCGTTAGCGGGAGAGGCGAATAGCGGAACTTTAGGTGCGGTAAATTCCTCCGCGTTAGAGCAATCGAACGTGAACCTTACGAATGAATTGGTTGATTTGATTGCCGCGCAACGTAACTTCCAGGCCAACTCAAGAGCGCTCGAAGTGAACAGTTCACTGCAGCAAACGGTACTGCAGATCCGTTAGTGAATTATTACTCCCTTCTAAAGCCACCTTCGGGTTAACACCGATCAGTTAAGCAACTTTCTTAGCTGATCGGTTGACCGATCCTCTGG
>JAYSCP010000006.1:141708-161839 GCA_041914845.1 Alteromonadaceae bacterium | reverse complement strand
GGATCGGTCAACCGATCAGCTAAGAAAGTTGCTTAACTGATCGGTGTTAGCCTTTTGGCGGCTTTTTTATTTTAACCACCCTTTGCTGTTAAGTTTTGCGCAAAATAGCCGATAATCAGAATACCTTGTTTGATATTGAGATTCTGCCATGCGGCACCTTCTGATACTGCTCCTATTTATGACCGCATGTGAAAACTCGGCCACTGAGCTTGACTCAACAAGCGATATCCAACGACAACTACCCGCAGAAGAAATTAGCATACTCAAGAACGCTGAAGACGAATTTCTGACCTTAGAATTAAAAGCGATGACTCCTTTCACTAAAGGTACAATCATTTTAATTCCTGATTGGTCGCAACATGCAGTAAGCCCAAGAGCAATCAATCATTTACGAACTAACTTTATTGATTATGGCTGGAACACTATCGCAATGATGGTACCGGAGCCACTGGCTTCGCTTGATAGCGAAACACTTCTTAGCTATCAAACTGATTTTCAAGGACGCTTAGCTGAAGTACTAAAACGAGCAGCTGCCAAACCAGGCAATGTCATTATCGTAGCGCAAGGCAGCAGCGGAGCCTTAATCAATAACATGCTGCAATCTGAACAACTAACGGCACCACAGGGCCTCGTATTGTTAAGTGCCTATTTACAAGACGTCAAATTGAATCAATCGGTTTCTTTGGCTATTAGCCAGCACAAAGTACCTACTTTGGACATTCTGCACTATCAAGATAATTCAGTAGTTAGCGCTAGTAGCAAAGTTAGACTGCAGTTAACACGCAAGAGTATGAAGGAGTTATACCGACAACGGGTTTTATTGGGCAACATCGACGACGAACCCGATTGGTTGTTTAAAGAGGTTTATGGTTGGCTTACCTATATAGGCTACTAACACAAAGCGACAACACCAAGCAAAATTGAGATAATCAATCATCACCACAGGCGCTGGAGCTGGTTATGCCACCAATTTATTCAACAATCGGTCTTTTAATTCTTAGTAACGTCTTTATGACTTTTGCTTGGTATGGCCATCTAAAACATCTAAAAAGTTCAGCAATTTACGTCGCAATCTTTGTTTCTTGGGGCATCGCATTGTTTGAATATATGCTGATGGTTCCGGCCAATCGAATTGGCTCACAAGTACTAAGTCTGGCCCAGCTAAAGATTTTGCAAGAGGTGATCACTCTCGCAGTTTTTATTCCCTTCGCAGTTCTGTATATGAAAGAGCCTTTTAAGCTCAATTATGTATACGCCGGAATTTGCTTATTCGGTGCGGTGTATTTTATGTTTTACCACAAGTCTTAGTCATAAAGTCTGCGTTAGGTTTTACGCTGAGACTTAATAAGCTCATATGCAGACTGCAATTCCTGAGTCTTGGTTTTTGCCAATTCCATCATTTCTTTGGGCAACCCTTGCGACATAAGTTTGTCGGGATGGTGCTGAGCCATTAGTTTTTTGTAGGCTTTCTTCAATTCAGATTCAGAACAAGAAGGTGAAACCCCAAGTAACTGATATGCATCATTTAATAAACTAGCTTCCGGTTTTGTTGTTGAGCGTCGCTGAGAAAATCTCGCTTCCGCTTCATAGCGCCCCAGCAGATGCTGCAGACGCAAAGCAGAGATAGCCAAAGCATTAGCGATCTGTTGAAGCACCTTCTCTTCGGCTGCACTTAATTTGGCATCAACATAAGCAACACTGATCTGGATCTCCAAGAACATCTGTAATAGATCTGGCCGCCAACGGAGTGCTTGGCGCAAGGTTTGTAATTGCTGGACTAATGGAAAATCGGCTGCTTTCCCTTCACGAAACGCACGTTGCGCTTCTTGTTGTTGCTGGCTATTCAAACCGAGTTGCTGCATGAAAATTGTCGCTTTTTCGATGTGTGCGGGAGTTACAACGCCATCAGCCTTGGCGACATGGCCCATCACAGCAAAGGTGCTGTACATAAACAAACCCTGCGCTTCGGTTTGATCCGCTTTTAACCCTGAAAAACCGCCAGCAGCTTCAAAACTCTTACCCAAACTGATGTCAAACCAATGACCAACGGCAATACCAATAAGTAATCCAGGAAATTTGAACATGGCGTAACCAAACATTCCAGCAATCACTTTACCCCACATACTGACGGCCCCTCTGCTCTTGGTTAATTTGCGCTAATCGTTCCGGTGTACCGATATCAGCCCACAGACCACCATACACTTCAGCACTGACTTGCCGACGTGCCATCGCCTCACGTAAATAAGGTGCTAATTTTTGTGGACCTTGAGCGATCTCGGCAAAAAACTCAGGACGAAACCAACTTATGCCACTATAAGTAAACTGGGTTGCAGCAGATGATAACGCCAATCCGGAATCAGTATCCAAACCAAAATCACCTAAAGGATGTTGTACAGGATTTGGCACTAATACCAAATGCGCCAATATATGACTTGCTCGCGCTTCGGCCAGCTTGCTGAACGGATAATCAGTGAAGACATCGCCATTGATCACGATAAAAGGCTCAGAACCCAATAATGGTAGTGCTTTGACGATGCCCCCAGCAGTTTCAAGGCCCTGTTCCCCTTCAGCAGAATACTGCAGATTAACGCCATATGTCGCACCATCACCAAGTTGCTGTTCAATCAACTGTCCAAGCCAAGCATGATTGATCACAACATCTTGAATCCCAGCTGCAGCTAATGCGCGTAAATGATGGCCAATTAGTGGCGTATCACCCACTTGCAATAACGGTTTTGGCAGATGGTCTGTCAAAGGGCGCATTCTTTCGCCCCGTCCAGCAGCCAGAATCATTGCTTTCATTGCAAGCTCCTTGCAAAGACCGGCTCAACATCATTGCGTAACCAATCTGCGAAATCGTGGAGCTCTTCATACTGATCACAAGCCTCGAGTACATAGGCAAATACTCTGGGTAGGTCTGCCATATATCCAGCTTTTCCATCTCGGTACCAGAGCCGACAAAAAATACCGAGTACTTTTAAATGGCGTTGTAGCCCCATCAGATCAAAATCACGTTGGAATTGCCAAGAGGAATATGTTGGGGGCAATACTGTATTGGCTTTTAATTGCTGTAAAAACTGCTCTCGAAGTTCAGCAATTAGTTCGCTCGGCCACTTGAGGTAGCAGTCTTTTAGTAATGATACCGCGTCATAACTCACCGGACCTATCACTGCATCTTGAAAGTCAATAACTGCAATTTTTTGCTGCGGTAGCATCATCAAATTGCGGCTATGAAAATCTCTATGCATTCCAGCTTGTGGCTGTGCCAGCGCTGATGCAATAAGCAAATCAAATGCTTGCTGCACTATAGCTTGTTTCTCAGCTAGAAGAATCAGTCCCAAATGCTTGCCGATAAACCAATCGCTAAAAATTTGCAATTCGCGTAGCAAAAAGGCACGGTCAAATCGTGGCAAATCGCCAGAGCCGGCCTGTTGTACAGAACGGATCGCAGGCAACAAAGAGAGCGCAGACTGATACCATGCCCCGACATTACTCGCATCCAGACCAAATTGTAACAAGTCGTCGCCTAAATCGGATAATAACAGCAGACCTGCGGGAAGATCTGCGGCAACAATAGTAGGAACTTGGATACCCGCCTCAGCATAAGCTTGGCATATATCCACAAATCGCTGGCAGTCAGCTTGCTGACCTGGTGCATCCATCAACACCCAACTTAGTTCAGCAACTTGTACTCGGAAATATCGACGAAAACTCGCATCACCAGAGAGTGGAACTACGCGAAACTCCGCATGCGGCCATTGTTTCTGTACAAAGTTATTAATTTCGATGAGACGGTCTGCCAACTTCTAATCCTTTTCAAGCTAAAGCCTGCACTATAACGGATTAGCGGTTAAGCGAAAATTGATTTATCATACAGACCCGCTGTTTTTGCGGTCCGCAACAACTAATGGACGAATGACTGAGACTGCCGGATGAAATACACTGTACTCCATCGAATGATGATACTCTCTTTTACTGGGATGCCACTGGCGAGTTTAGCTAGTGACATTGCACCGGTATTGCAGTGCTATCCGCAAATTCAACTTCCTGAACGCTTAGCAACGTTAAACAAAAATGACGATAGCGTGCGGATTTTTTCTGGGAGTGTCGATTTAGTCGACAATCAAAGCGCTAATTTCTCTAATGGTGTTGAACTAACTCATCGCGACACTCTATTAAGCGCGCCTTCTGCAACTTTTAGCAAATTAGATCAAACCATGTTTGCTGATGGCGGCATTAGCTACTACAGCCCCATGCTGAAAGTCAGTAGCAGCTCTTTTCGGGCGACCATGGGAAATAATTCTGCCACCCTTAATGACGCTGACTATAGGTTTACCCGGCAAGCAGGGCGGGGTTATGCCCAAGAGTTAATTGCAAACGATCAGCAAGTTGATCTCGTTAATGCCAGCTTTACCACATGCCCTGATGGTGATGACGGTTGGGCATTACAAGCCGACAAAATTCAGCTTAATGCCGATGATGGCTGGGGCGAAGCATGGAACTCAGTGGTAAAAATCAAAGATGTGCCCGTGCTGTATGTCCCATACATGACGTTTCCCGTCAGCGACAAACGCAAAAGTGGTTTGCTTATACCCAAAATTAGTAGCTCGAAGAAGCTTGGCGTTGATGTTCAACTCCCATATTACTTCAATATTGCCGAAAATTTTGATGCCACGCTAACGCCAAGGCTAATGACTCTGCGCGGCACCCAATTGAAAAATGAAGTGCGCTATTTGACAGCTACGCATAAAGGGCAATTACAATTCGAATACTTGCCGAATGATCAAGAAAAACCGGCAAACTTCGGCAGTCGTTATTTATCGCACCTGACACATCAATCAGATTTAACCGACCAATGGCGCGCCCAAATCGACTTTACTGATGTTAGCGATGATAGCTATATTTCCGATCTGGGCTCTGATTATGCAAATCAAAGTGATACCCAGTTATATCGCAAAGTCGCGTTGAATTATTACGGAGATCAGGTAAATTCCACAGTGCAATTGCAAGGCTTTGAGATTTTGGGTGATCACTTAGAATCTTACCAAGCGCTGCCGCAGTGGGATCTACAATCTGCAAGACCGACATCATTGTTTGGTGATGTCGAGTTTTCTTGGCGCAGCCAATATTCGCACTTTGAACATAATTCGGCAAAAGTTTTGCAAGCAGATCGATTTCATGTAGAGCCAACTTTTAGCTTACCTTATAGCTCGCCTGCGCTAGATTTATTGTTTGAAACGAGTTTAATGTCGACCTACTACCAGCAAAAAATAAATCAGAGCTTAGCCGCAGATCAAATTAGTTATTTAAACAAAAATGTTCAGCGCACGCTGCCAGTGGTGCAAGCCAACGGTAAGTTAAATTTAGAGCGCGAAACCAGTTGGTTTGGAGAAAATTCATTACAAACACTTGAACCGCAAATTCAATATGTTTATATCCCCTATCGCGACCAAACTGACATCAATTTTTATGATACAGCACGGCTACAAGACGACTACTATGGGCTATTTAGACAAAACCGCTTTTCCGGTTTAGATCGTATCAACGATGCAAACCAGATCACGCTTGGCGCGACAACTCGGTTGTATGACTCGCAAGATACTGAGCGTTTTCGGTTTAGCTTAGGTCAAATTTTATTCTTGGCCGATCCACAAGGGATTGATGCCAATAACCCAGAGGATGTTGCCGCCACAGAGTCGATTTTAGCGGCAGAAGCGCTGGTACATTGGCAGCAACGTTGGTTTTTAACCAGTGGCTTTCAGTTCGATGCCGATACCAATCGCATGATTAAGAGTAACGTAACTCTCGATTATCGTGCAGATGACAAAAAGTTATTTCAATTGAACCATCGTTATAGTCGAAATGTCTCAAACAATGTGATTACGCAGTTCGGCGCATTGGGTACTATGCCAATAGCAGAGCAATGGCAATTAGTTTCGAGCTACTACCGTGATATGGAAAATAATCGCATGGTCGAAGCAAATCTCGGTATACAGTATGAATCTTGTTGTTGGGCGGTTCGATTTGTCGCGAGAAGACAAGTTGAAACAAATTTTGACACGCGTATCGACAATATCGACCAACCGGTTGAACTAGATAGCGGCATTGCGTTGCAATTTGTGTTAAAAGGATTTGGCGACTCTGCTGGATTCGATGTTTCTGACATGTTATCAAGTGGTGTGTTCGGCTACCGTCGCCCCTATTTATTAAATAATTAAACTGGAATTTTATGAAGTTACAAACGTTGTTCAGTGTCGTCTTGACTAGTTGTGTCATGATGAACCTTCAAGCTGCAGAAACTAAAATTGATGCTGTAGCCGCAGTGGTCAACAATGGCGTAGTTCTCGAAAGTGAAGTGCTCGACATGGTCAATCGAGTCAAAACTAATGCCAGTAAAGCCGGCCAAACCTTACCGTCGGACAAGGCGTTAAAAGTTCAGGCATTAGAACGTTTGATTAGCAACAGCTTACAAATACAGCTGGCCAAACGGATGGGTCTGCAAATTACCGATCCGCAATTGGACCAAACCATCGCCAATATTGCCAGTGAACAGAAATTAACTCTTGAACAATTCCGCGCGCAAGTTGTTGCTGAAGAAGGCAGTTATGAAGAATTCCGTGAACGTTTAAGAGAAGAAATGACTACTGGCGAAGTGCTAAGAGCCAACGTGCAACGACGCATCTATGTTAGCCCGCAAGAAATAGATACCGTAATGAAGCTAATGGAAGAGCAAGGTGCGAGCAACGAGCAATACAATATTGGCCATATTCTTGTCGCATTACCATCAAATCCTGAAGAAGCACAAATTAAAGAAGCTCAAGAAAAAGCTAACAAAGTTATGGAGTTGCTGAAATCAGGCAGCGATTTCAAAAAGATTGCAATTGCCTCTTCGTCCGCTGAAACGGCGTTAGAAGGCGGTGATATGGGTTGGTTAAATATTAACGAAATGCCGACCTTGTTTGCTGATCAAATTCGCGGAAAGAAGAAGAAGGACTTAATCGGACCTTTACGTTCGGGTGCCGGCTTTCACATCGTCACTATCTTTGATATTCGTGGCGCTAATGTCGTCGAATTCGAGGAACTTCATTCTCGGCACGTGCTGATCAAACCTTCAATCATTGTCAGCGAAGACAAAGCCAGAAATATGCTGCAGCAATTTGTTGCAGATTTTAAAGCAGGAAAAACTGATTTTGCGGCCTTCGCTAAAGAAAACTCTGAAGATCCAGGCTCTAAATTAAAAGGCGGTGATTTAGGCTTTGCTGACCCCAATATTTTTGTGCCAGAGTTTCGTGACACCTTACAAGGTTTAAAAATCAATGAAATCAGTGCACCATTTCGCACTCAACACGGCTGGCATGTCGTGCAATTGCTAGAAAAACGCACTGTTGACGCGACTGCTGATAAAAAACGTGAGCAGGTTACGCGAATGATCTATAACCGTCGTTATAACGAAGAATCGTCAAATTTCTTGCGCGAACTACGTGACGAAGCGTTTATTGAAATCATTGCGGAGAATCAATGACCTTAAGAATTGGCATCACACCAGGCGAGCCTGCAGGGATTGGTCCAGATTTAATTATTCAACTGGCACAGCAGAGCTGGCCAGTTGAGCTAGTAGTTTGTGCAGATCCTGAGCTGCTACTTGCAAGAGCCGCATTACTCAAGCTGCCGTTAAAATTAATTGCTTTTGATGCCAATTCTCCTGCGCAACCGCAACAGGCAGGCAGCCTAACCATAGCTCCATTCAAGTTGGTCAATACCACCATACCAGGCCAACTGGATGAGAGTAACGGTAGTTACGTGATTGAAACTTTAACTTTTGCTGGCGAACAAGCGATGAGCGGAGGCTTTGCCGCCATCGTCACCGGACCTGTGCATAAGGGCATAATAAATAAAGCGGGCATTCCCTTTAGCGGACACACCGAGTTTTTTGCCCATCAATCGAATACACCTTATGTCGTGATGATGCTGGCCACTGAAGGACTGCGCGTTGCGCTTGCTACAACACATATTCCGCTTGCCTATGTCGCTAAAGCCATCACACGTGAGCGCTTGTTACAAGTGATCCGCATTCTGCATCAAGATCTTCAACAAAAATTTGCCATCAATAACCCACGAATTTATGTCTGCGGCTTAAATCCGCATGCCGGTGAAGATGGGCATTTAGGGCGTGAAGAAATTGATGTGATTAAACCAACACTGCAAGAACTGAGAGAGCAAGGCATTGATTTAATTGGCCCATTACCGGCCGACACCTTGTTTCAAGCTAAATATTTAGATAATGCCGACGCAGTGCTCGCCATGTATCACGACCAGGGACTACCGGTACTTAAATACAAAGGTTTTGGTAAATCTGTTAATATTAGCTTGGGCTTGCCTCTAATTAGAACTTCGGTTGACCACGGAACGGCACTTGATTTAGCCGGCACAGGCCAAGCAGACCCTGGCAGTTTTTTTCATGCACTTGACCAGGCCATTTTTCTCGCGACACAATCAAAAGCAACTCATGACTGATAAAGTACATATGGGGCATACTGCCCGCAAAAGATTCGGCCAAAACTTCCTCCATGATCCTGCGGTTATAGAGAGAATTGTTAAAGCAATTTCACCAAAGACCACCGACAATCTGGTCGAAATCGGCCCAGGCTTAGGAGCTATCACAGAACCTGTTGCCGAAATTGCTGGCCACCTAACAGTGGTTGAATTGGACCGGGATTTAGCTCAAAGACTGGCCGAGCATCCGACCTTATCGAGCAAATTAACTATTCACCAAACTGATGCGATGAAATTCGATTTTCGCCAGTTAGTCCCAGCAAATGGCAAGCTAAAAATTTTTGGCAATCTCCCATACAACATTTCAACTCCGTTGTTATTTCATCTTTTTGAATTTGCAGATGCCATAGAAAATATGCACTTTATGTTGCAAAAAGAAGTTGTGGAACGGATGACGGCTCCACATGGTTCTAAAACCTATGGCCGACTAACGGTAATGACACAGTTCTTCTGCCACGCAATGCCGGTTGTGGAAGTTGGTCCAGGAGCATTTAAACCTGCCCCCAAAGTTGACTCAGCTGTGGTACGTCTGATCCCGAAATCTGCTGAAGAACGTCAAGATGTGCCGGTCGCCGTATTAAACCGTGTCTGCCTAGAAGCATTTAATCAACGACGCAAGACGCTGCGAAATTGTTTTGCAAATTTTGCAACTGTGGAACAAATTGAAGCACTGGGCATCGACCCATCGCTTCGCCCAGAACAATTACCTGTAAGCGAGTTTATTCGCATCGCCAAGTGGCTAGCCACTCAACCGAGCAACATCGAATGACTGATAGTGAATTAATTCAAGTATCCGCTGAGCCGATTTTTATTGAATCGCAATCAGATGCACAAGCTGGACGTTATGTATTCGCTTACACTATTAACATTCAGAATAATAGCAACCATCCAGTCCAATTGCTCCGGCGTTATTGGTCAATAACGGATGGCAATGGTAAAACTGTAGAAGTTCGTGGCGATGGTGTGATCGGTGAACAACCGCATTTGGCCCCAGGCGAGCACTACACCTACACCAGCGGTTCTGTGATTGAAACACCTGTGGGTACTATGCATGGACATTATGAAATGCAAAATACTGACGGAACTGAATTTACCGCACTGATCCCACTGTTCCGTTTGGCAGTACCTGGGGTGCTCAACTAGCATGGCTCGTTACGTTGTTGGTGATGTGCAAGGGTGTTTTGATGAGTTGCAGCAATTGGTTCAGCTCATCAAATTTGACCCTGCAAATGACCAACTATGGTTTTGTGGCGATTTAATTGCGCGCGGCCCAAAGTCGTTAGAAACTCTACAATATGTCAAATCGCTCGGTTCCTCAGCAATTACCGTGCTTGGTAACCATGACCTAAATTTTCTCGCGTCAAATTATGGTTTCGGTAGAATCGAGGCTGCAGATCAATTGTTAGCATTGCAGCAGTCTGCTGTGCTGCCTGAACTTGTTGACTGGTTGTTGCAACAACCGCTGATTCATTATGACGCTAAAGACAACCTACTTTTAGTACATGCTGGACTCGCACCAGAATGGGACATCGAGACAGCCCTTGCAGCTGCGCGCGCTGTTGAACTTGCCTTAGCTGCAAATCCTAAATTATTGTTTAGCCAGATGTATGGTAATCAGCCCAGATTATGGCAAGATGCTGAAAACGACGCAGCAAAAATACGATTTACCATTAACGCATGTACAAGAATGCGCTATTGTGACAGGGATGGTTCGTTGAACTTGAAAGAGAAAGGTGGGATTTCGGAAAATCCTTCCCTTGTTCCTTGGTATGATTTCTGGGCCAATAAACCTCATCCCAAAATCTTCTTCGGACATTGGGCAGCCTTGTTAGGACACTCACCAGTCGCAGATATACATGCACTGGATACCGGCTGTGTTTGGGGTGAAACCTTAACCTGCTATTGTATTGAATCCAGCCAACGTTATAGTGTTGAAGGATATAAAAAACGACTATAATACGGTGATTCGTGGCAACAATTGGTCACTTGACCGACCAGAGCGCTTCACTGCGCCTGTTTACCTACCCTTTGGGAGTTCTATATGAAGTTAACCGTAGCAAATCGGATATTTGGTGGCTTTGGTGTAATATCTCTCCTGTTGATAGCAATAGCCGGCTTGTCCTACTCCAATCTCAGTAGCATCAGTGATACAACAAGTGCTGTGAATACAGTTTCTATTCCTGCCTTAGAAAACTCTGCAACTCTCCAAAGTGAATTTGTAAAAATGAGCAAAATCAGTTTACAAGCATTTTACGCAGACGAAGTGAAAACAGTTTCAAGCTTGGAAAGCGCGTTCGCGATTGAGCGTGATGCTTATGATGCCGCTGCAAAGAATTTGCAAACAGTAGTAGCTCAAGAACCTGAGCTCGCTGCTAGTTTTAAAAAGGTCGCAACAACTTATACTGAGTTCACGCCAACAAGCAGTAAGCTCTTCAGCAAATTAAAAGAAAGTCTGACTCTGCGCGATAAAATCGCTAGCCAACTATCTGATTTGGAGAGTAATGCTGATGATTCAGCTTCGTTAATCCTCGACTTTTCAGACACTCGTGATGTTGCTCGTCGTTTCCCAAAATCCGCTGAGGCCGCGACTGTTTTAGAAACTAGCATGAATTCTCTAGTGAGCACTGTAGTAGATTTAACTCGCACTAACGCAGCAAATACTTCTGAGACGTTATCAAACGAAATTAAAAACCGAATCGCGGATATCGTTAGCAAAATGGAAGTAATAAATCAAGAAGCTGGAGCCTCAGTAAGCATGGTTGCCGACTTGAATGAGAAAATTGCTGCTATCAATGAATTACTCAATGGCTCTGACGGCATTCTTACTCTAAAAGCTCAACGGATTGCAGCGTCTGCTGAGGCCGCGACTTTGCTAGCAACTGCTGAAACTCAAACCAGTGAAGCAAGTACTGCACTAACAGAATTATTAACTAAGGCTCGTACCGCAGCAGGCGAAATCCAGACTGAATCAGCAGATGACGTTAGTAGCGCAATTATGTGGATCAGTATTGTCGGTTTTATCTCTGTGGTTGTTGCCGTACTCGTTGCTTTGAAGACTCGTCAGAGCATCACAGAGCCACTAAGCCGAGTGAATACGATTTTAGGCGTAGTGGCCTCAGGTGACTTAACCAAACGTCTAGACGATAGCGCAGAAGACGAATTTGGTGAGCTTGCTCGCAACTGCAATACGGTAATTACCAACCTGCGCCAATTGATCCAAGGGATTATTTCTCGCTCAACACAGCTCGCTGCTGCATCGGAACAAACTTCAGCAATCACGGTGCAATCAACGGCAGCTATTCGCGAACAGAAATCACAAGTGACGCAAGCCGCAACCGCAACCACAGAAATGAGCAGCACTTCTCAAGGTGTGATGCAAAGCTCAAATGATGCGTTAGCAGAAATAAAACATGCTGATTCTGAAGCCGAACGCGTAAAAGGTATCTCGTTAAATAACAAACAAACGATTCTGCAACTTTCTCAAGAAGTTGAGCAAGCCTCTAAAGTTATTAATAAACTGCATCAAGATAGCGCTTCAATTGGTAGCATCCTTGACGTTATTCGTGGCATTGCCGAACAAACCAACCTGTTGGCATTGAACGCAGCGATTGAAGCTGCACGGGCCGGTGAGCAAGGTCGCGGTTTCGCTGTTGTTGCAGATGAAGTTCGTTCATTGGCAAGCAAAACGCAATCGTCTACCCAAGAGATTCAGGCAATGATTCAAGTGCTGCAATCTGGAGCGCACGCGGCAGTTGAAGCAATGAACAAAGGCAAACGTCAGGCTGAGAATTGTGTGGCGCAAACTGAAGTTGCTGATCAAGCATTAGAATCCATTACTAATGCAGTGCATTTAGCTCATGACATGAGCGAACAAATCTCACATGCCGCTAAAGAGCAAAACCAAGTGTCGCACGAAATCAGTAAGCTACTTGAATCTATTGTTAACATCGCAGAAGAAACAGCTTCTGGTGCTGAACAAACCTCCGACTCAAGCCATGAAGTCGCACGACTTGCTGAAGAGTTACGCTTATCAGTAGACCAATTTAAAGTTTAATTAATCTTTATATATACTCAGAAAGCCGGCTTATGTCGGCTTTTTTTATTGCCAGAAAACGAATACATCAAACTTGCCCCCAAAACCTCAAATGTCCCGCGCTAATGCAGAATGGATTGAGATCAGGGATATTTGGTGTCGTTCAAGCAATAAAAAAGCCGAACTATGTCGGCTTTTTAAAAATTAGGGGGAATGTTATTCACCGCTACCAGCACGCTCCTTCAGGATGGCAATTAACGGGGATGCTGAATGATTGGCTTCTGCCCAAGCAATATCACCTGATGATGTAATTTGCGCTGCCGGCAATTGCTTCACGATAAACTCACCAGCACCTACAGCATTATTTGCAACAGCGAATCGAATTAGCGAATTACCGTTACACATAACACCATCATAGATATTACGTAACCGTAATCGGTTGTCACTAAGAAGCTTACGGAAACGGTTTTTATCATCAGCTTTAACATAATCACACATAGAGGCAGCCAGCTGTTCTTCAGCTACAACCATAGGTGTTGCCAGCATCAGCCCCGTCAACAGCGAAATACATAACGTGGTGTGTATTACTTTCATAGATTTATCCCCAGGCTGTTCAACCATGACAAAACTAATAGTAGCAACATGTTAGGATATCCGCAACGCTGCAAAAATCAGCATTTTCGGTTGTACTGCAAAAACCGATAATTATGTGGATTTTCCGAATTCGCTTGATGACTTTCTTCATCCACAAGCTGCCAATCAGTAATAGTTTGGTACTCGGGAAAGAAGGCATCGCCTTGAGTATCTAAATCGATTTCCGTTAAATAAAGCCTATCGGCCATTGCTACCGTCTGACGATAAAGTTCTGCCCCACCAATAATCATGACCTCTGCTTGATCAGCAACTAAAGCGAGTGCAGCATCCAAGGAACTAACCCAATCAGCCGCAACGTGTTCCGGTTTAGCTTGGCGACTAATTATAATATTGCGTCGCCCTGGTAGAAGCCTGCCAATTGAATCATAGGTTTTACGTCCCATAATCACCGGCTTCCCCAACGTCACCTTTTTAAAGTGCGCTAAATCGGCCGGCATATGCCATGGCATTTGATTATTAAAGCCAATCACTTGCTGATTGGCCATCGCTGCAATTAAAGACAGGATCATTGATTTTTACCTAACGGCGATAGATGACTTCGACATCATAATCGTCTTCATCAAAGTCGTCATCTTCATCATCAATATCATCTGCATTCGCAATGACATCTGTGTGATAGTCATCCCATTTGAAGGCTACAGGATCTAATAGCTGCTCAGTTGGCTGCTCTTTTGGTAACACATCAAGATAGGCTTGAATATCACGAGTCAAGGATTCTGTATTAGTCCTTGAAGCAGCTGACACTTTATAAACTGGACCGTCCCATGAAATGGCTTCAATCACAGTCTGCATAATTTCTTCTAATTCGTCTTCAAGTACTAAATCAATTTTATTGAATACTAACCAGCGAGGCTTGTTGGCCAGTTTATCGCTGTATTTGCCCAATTCTTCAATGATTGTTTGCGCATTTTCTGCAGGATCAGAACCATCTGCAGGTAAAACATCGATCATGTGCAACAACAAACCACAGCGTTCCAGATGCTTTAAAAACTGAATGCCAAGACCTGCACCTTCTGCAGCACCTTCAATCAAACCTGGGATGTCAGCGATAACAAAAGATTTGCTACTTTCTGTCCGAACAACCCCTAAATTTGGCACTAAGGTTGTAAACGGATAATCAGCAACTTTGGGCTTTGCCGATGAAACAGCACGAATAAATGTAGATTTACCAGCATTTGGTAATCCTAACATACCGACGTCTGCAAGTAATAATAGTTCTAAACGCAAGTTACGAACTTCGCCTGGCGTGCCATTGGTTTTTTTACGAGGTGTACGGTTGGTACTGCTAGCGAAACGGGCATTTCCCAAACCATGCCAACCACCTTTAGCGACCATCAGCTTTTGGCCATTTTGCGTTAAATCGCCTAATACTTCATTCGTATCAATATCTACCGCACGAGTGCCTACAGGAACACGTAGCACCAAATCATCACCGCGTTTACCGGTGCAATTGGTACTCATACCGTTTTGACCACGACTGGCTATGTGGATCTTTTCAAATTGATAATCAACTAACGTGTTAAGGTTGGTATCAGCTATAAGGTAGACATCGCCACCATCTCCACCGTCACCGCCGTTTGGACCACCCTTCGACACAAACTTTTCGCGCCGGAAACTGATAATCCCATTGCCACCGTCACCGGCTTCGACACGGATCTCCGCTTCATCAACAAATTTCATCTGCTATATCCTGCTATTGTGCTTGCCGACATTATAACCCCAGAAGCGGATTTTGGTGAAAAAACATCCTGCTCTGGTTGGGCTAATTTTGATTTGAGGTCAACACTGGTTACCAAAACTTTCTTGTTTACTGTCGGCAGTAAACTCGGATTGGCAGTGGAGTTTAAAAAAAAGCCCCGCACTAGGCGGGGCTTTTTAGGAAAGCTTTCCGATTATTCGCTGACGATGCTTACGAATTTACGGTTGTTTTCGCCTTTCACTTCAAACTGAACTTTACCATCAGTTAAAGCGAACAACGTGTGGTCTTTACCGATACCAACGTTAGTGCCAGCGTGGAATTTAGTGCCACGTTGACGCACGATGATGTTACCAGCTAAAACTGATTCGCCACCGAAGCGCTTAACACCTAAGCGTTTCGCTTCTGAATCACGACCGTTACGTGTACTACCTACACCTTTTTTACTTGCCATGAGTCGTTACTCCTGAATTAAGCACTGATGCCAGTAATTTTCACTTCAGTAAACCACTGGCGGTGACCAGCTTGCTTACGGTAGTGCTTACGACGACGGAACTTGACGATTTTTACTTTATCGCCACGGTCATGACTGACCACTTCCGCAGTTACTTTACTGCCTTCAACTAAAGGAGTACCGATTTTGACTTCTTCGCCATTGACAATCATCAACGCAGCGAATTCAACGGTTGCACCCTTTTCTAAGTCCAGTTTTTCTAGACGAAGGGTTTGGCCTTCAGTCACACGGTGCTGTTTACCACCACTTTGGAAAACCGCGTACATAGTTAACTCCGTACAAATCACGCCAGCCAGATAAGGGGCGTGTTAATTATATTCACAGGGCGCGAATTGTACGCAATTTCCCCTACACTCGCAAGTAGTAAAATTAAAAAGATCATCAAGACATAAAAAGGATCGACTTTTAGTTTTGCCAATTAAGCTCTTGATGTAGAATCCCACTATTCTATCCGAGATATAGTTATCAAGCATGACGCTCGACGAAATTAAGCAGCTAAGTCAACAAGACATGACTGCAGTGAACCAGCATATTTTCTCGCAGTTAACTTCAGATGTTGCCCTGATCAATCAGCTTGGCATCTACATAGTAAACAGCGGTGGCAAACGACTGCGCCCTCTTTTAGCAGTGCTCGCTGCGCGAGCACTGGACTATAAAGGTGAACAACATGTCACCCTTGCGACCATTATTGAATTTATTCATACCGCCACACTCTTACATGATGACGTGGTCGATGAATCATTGCTGCGCCGGGGTAAAGAAACTGCAAACGCAGTCTTTGGCAACCAAGCAAGCGTGCTTGTAGGTGATTTCCTCTACACTAGAGCTTTCCAGTTAATGGTTTCGCTTGGGCGGATGCGCGTGATGCAAATTCTCGCTGATGCGACAAACGTTATTGCTGAAGGCGAAGTGTTGCAGTTGATGAACGTCAACGATCCAGAGACTACCGAAGAAAGTTACATGCAGGTTATTTACTGCAAAACGGCTCGTTTATTTGAAGCGGCAACCGAATTAGCAGCTGTATTGTCAGACCAAGATGAAAGTACCATCGAATCAATGCGCTTGTATGGTTTGCACCTAGGGACAGCATTTCAACTGATCGATGATGTGTTAGATTATCAAGCCGACGTTGATGAACTCGGTAAAAATATTGGTGACGATTTAGCGGAAGGTAAACCGACTTTACCGCTGATTCATGCCTTAAAGCACGGCAATAGCGCGCAGCAGGCGCTTATTCGTGAAGCTATTGTTGAAAGTAATGGCATGGCTCACCTCGATGAGATTATGGCAGCCTTAAACTCTACAGACGCTTTTGGTTACACTCGTCGTATCGCTGAGCAAGAGGCATTAAAGGCACAACAAGCAATCGCATTTTTACCTGAGTCGCCATATAAAACGGCTCTTCATACCTTGGCAGATATTGCGATCCAACGCTCTCATTAACAATAAGCACCCAGGCATAACACTGCTGATTTAATACACAATATATTTTTGGGAATAAAAAAGCCGACTCAAGTCGGCTTTTTTAATACAGCTGAAATTAGGCTTTGTTGACGAACTCTTCGCCTAAAGTGATATCAGCTTTTAACGTCGGCAACATGTCAGCCATTGCTTTTTGCTCGTATGTGCTTAATGCACCGATGTCTAACAATGCTTCAACACCATTTTTGCCCAGCACGATTGGTTGAGCGAAGAAACGAGCGTGCTCACCGTTACCTTCAACATAAGCGTATTCAGTCACTGACTCGCCTTGCAGGCCTTTCATTAACGAAATACAGAAACGTGCAGCAGCTTGGCCCATAGATAGGGTTGCAGATCCGCCACCAGCTTTAGCTTCAACAACTTCAGTACCCGCGTTTTGGATGCGGTAAGTCAGTGAAGAAACTTCTTCGTCAGTGAAAGAAACGTCTTTAACTTGTGACAGCAGAGGCAGAATAGTAGTGCCGCTGTGGCCGCCAATTACTGGAACGATCAATTCAGCTGGGTTTTTGCCTTTTAATTCAGCGATGAAAGTTTCTGCACGGATAACATCAAGAGTCGTCACACCGAACAAACGTTTTGCATCATAAGTACCCGCTTTTTTGAATACTTCTGCAGCAATAGCCACAGTCGTGTTCACTGGGTTAGTGATGATACCAACCAAAGCTTTTGGACATTGTTCAACGATTGCTTCAGCTAAAGTCTTAACAACACCAGCGTTGATGTTGAACAGATCTGAACGGTCCATACCTGGTTTACGCGGCATGCCCGCAGGGATCATGACGACATCAGCACCAGCTAAAGCCGTATGCAAATCTTCTTTCCCATAACCCGTCACTTTCACTGCGGTTGGGATATGGCTTAAGTCAACAGCCACACCTGGCGTTACTGGCGCCAAGTCATATAACGCTAAATCAGTGCCCGCAGGCAGGTTTAACTTCAACAATAAAGATAAGGCCTGACCAATACCACCAGCAGCACCTAATACGGCAACTTTCATGCTATTCTCCCAATTAACGGTTCAATAAAAAGCGCGCCAACAATACTGAAATAACGCACAAAATACAAATACCTTACACCTAAAGTCTAAGCATTTTAGCTGAGTTTATGCGTTTTTACTGTGCATATTCGCTGACTGTGGTAACTTTGTTGCTATGAATCAAAATTCGTGTTCCGAACTAGACAAAATGACCAAGCAAACTAAACAAGAAGCGCTGATTCAAGCGTTCAAAGCATTGTTAAAAGAAGAGCGATTTGGCTCCCAAAGCGATATCGTTGACGCATTAAAAGCTGAAGGTTTTGATAATATCAGCCAATCAAAAGTCTCGCGGATGCTTAGCAAATATGGTGCCGTGCGCACTCGCAATGCAAGGCAAGAGATGGTTTATTGTTTACCTCCAGAACTAGGGGTTCCAACCACTAAAAGCCCTTTACGTCAATTAGTTCTGGACATCGAACACAATGACGTGATGATCATCATCCGCACTAGCCCCGGTGCTGCGCAACTAATCGCAAGGTTATTAGATTCCGTCGGGAAAACTGAGGGGGTATTGGGCACTATTGCTGGCGATGATACAATTTTCATCGCACCAACCAGCGTGAAAAACATCAACTTCACTCTAAAGAAAGTCACAGAGTTGTTTGAAAAGGTATAACATACGGGACTAAAGTCCCGCATGCTCCTCTAAAAAACTTACTGAAGGTGCAAAAAAAGCAGCCCCGCTATCAGGCTGAACGTAGTCCAAAAGCAAATCGTAATTTTGCTGACCAGCATCGCCCAAACGTTTGTGTAACCACTGCAAAAAGCAATGAGGATCAGCTGAATAGCCAAACATTAGCTGGCCTTGAACCCTTAAATGACCGTACGGCATATTCTGAAATAACAAGGGTAATGGCTGTCCAGCGACATCTAAAGTTGAAGCAATTTTCGCATGACTTTCTTCAAGTAAGTCAGGAATTGCTAACAATTGACCATCTAACTTACCCCGCCCCATGATACTTTCTTGCTGCAGTTGGGTTAATTGTTGCCAACGAGTCAAGTCAAGTCGATAACGCTGGTAATGCAAAAAGCTCCCCCCAGCAAATACAGGGTCTTCAGATTCAGCAATCAACGCTAAGCTTCGTTTCAAGCGCCCTTTTGGAGCTTGTGGATTATCCAAAAAGCCTGTTAAATCACGACCATCCATAAATCGGAATGAGTGGCATTGTTCTACCAGCTCCAAATACGGTTGCATCATCTGAAAACATTGCTGGCTCGCCAAATGCAAAACATCATATCTATCCGCACGCAAATTCAACATGACATCAAATGGCACTGAAGGCATTTCCAAGTCGTTGACTTCAATCGCGGGAAAATGAGCAAGACCTTTTGGCCGTTGCTGAGGGTAAAGGTTATCCCAATAGTTAGCGCCAATCGCCACGACGGCTGACAGATTAGCTTCTGAAAATTGGTCTGCAAGCCGATGAACAAAGCTCGGAAGATTTCCCAAAACCTGACGGATCACCGCTTCGTGTCCATCTAGTGCGTTCATCAAAAGCACCAAACCATGTAAATTGGGTTCAGCACAAATTCCTAGTTGTTCTCGTGCCATACGAAGTTAACACCCTATTTTGTCACTCAAAATCTTTACATAATTGTACTGCCATCCTACCGGAATTTCTTTACTTCGCCAAATTGGCTGCAGCTGTGTGAGATATATCTCACAAATAAGTAAGTCATAACGCCAAAATAGTCAAATTACACTTAATCACATAAATGTAAGCCTCTGAAAAAATTGAATTTATCGCTATATTTACCTATTAAAAAAACAATTCGTTTATATGCGAAATGCTCACATAGCCGTTTTTAAGTTTTTTTTCAGCCATAATGATTACATCAAGACTCACTGATGAGACGCTTCAGCAGGATGCTGAGCTTTCAAGGATGAAGTGCTAGTTTGGTAGTCGATTTAACGATTAGTCATGGATTACAACCGAATGTCAGGATAGGCTCAGGAAGAGCTGCAAAATTAGGAATATTTTGCCAAGGATCTGGACGCCGGGACGGCTTTACTTACCGGGGGGTGAGTTAAGGGAAGGGAGCTCAGGGTGAGCAACGGTTTCAGGAAGAAACCAAAATGGATGTAAGGACGCTTCAGGACGAAGCAACGGTTTCAGGATAGAAACCAAAATGGATGTAAGGACGCTTCAGGACGAAGCAACG
>JAYSCP010000006.1:0-141608 GCA_041914845.1 Alteromonadaceae bacterium | reverse complement strand
GCTGCGGTTTCAGGATAGAAACCAAAATGGATGTAAGGACGCTTCAGGACGAAGCTGCGGTTTTAAGGTTGAAACCAAGATGGACGATAGATGCTTAGGATGAGCATAAAGTACGACAATGCTGTGGCAGAGTTTTACGAAATACGGATGTTGAAACCTTCACAGCACGTGAAATCTCCGCTCGGAGACAGGGAAGAATGACCAAGGGTAACAACCCACGGGAACAAGATGGACCTTGAAAAAGCATTACGGTAGCCGCACCAATGAGTGCGGCTTTCCTTTTCTAGTAATCAAATAATATTTCCCGTTTAAATTCTGCGAATAAGGCAGATTTCAAAATCTATCAACAAAATTGGTACAAGTGACGGCAGATAAATGAAATATTTTCACTTATCGTTTTAGCTACTTCCGCTTTGCAAAAGAGACTGATAGGATGTTTTTTGTCCAAACAATAAAAAACCCCATAAGTGTAAACCTATGGGGTCGTCTTATAAGACAAAGGACAAGGATAGACGATTTGGTGGTACGGGTTTTGTTGCGAGGTCAGTTCCAGTTGCAATGTCACTGACCTATCAACTAGCTCCCGGGAAGTCCCACCAACCTCCCGGACTGCATTCTTTTAGCGTTGTACGAACTCTGGATATGCTTCGATACCACATTCAGAACGGTCAACCCCTTCATATTCTTCTTGTTCAGTCACACGAATTCCCATGGTGTATTTCAGTACTGCCCACACCACTAAACTGGTAACAAACACCCAACCAAAGATTGTTGCAGCGCCCACGAACTGACCTAAGAAAGTCGTGGTGGTTTTGGTAAATGGCACAATCATCAGGCCAAAGAAACCGACCACACCGTGCACAGAAATCGCACCAACTGGGTCATCGATTTTCAGCTTATCAAAGCCGATAATCGCCAGCACCACCAGAATACCAGCAATAAAACCGAAGATTGTCGCTTGTAATGGGGTTGGTGTTGAGGGCTCAGCAGTAATCGCTACCAAACCTGCTAATGCACCGTTTAACACCATGGTTAAGTCAGCCTTACGGAACAGAATCATCGATAAGACCAGCGCCGATAGCGAACCACCTACGGCCGCAGCATTAGTATTCACGAATACCATAGCGACACCGTGGGCATTGCCGATATCTGCTAATTTCAACATTGAACCGCCGTTGAAACCAAACCAGCCCATCCACAGAATCAAAGTACCGATGGTCGCCAATGGCATGTTTGAACCTGGAAACGCATGGGCTTTGCCATCTTTAGTGTATTTGCCTTTACGAGCACCAAGTAACAACACACCCGCTAATGCTGCAGCTGCGCCAGCCAAGTGCACAATACCTGAACCTGCGAAGTCAGAGAAACCAAAATCTGAAAGCGTGTATAAACCAAATACCGACTGACCACCCCATGTCCATGAGCCTTCCATTGGATAAATGAAACCGGTCATGACCACAGCAAAGGCGAAAAATGCCCATAATTTCATGCGTTCGGCCACAGCACCTGACACAATTGACATGGCTGTTGCCACAAACACTACTTGGAAGAAGAAATCAGCAGCTTTTGAGTAAGCGGCTTTACCGGTAAAACCATTCTCACGCTCAGCGATTGATTTTAATGTCGCATCAACGTCTAACGCTTCGATGCCTTGTAAGAAGTAGCCGCCACCATACATAAATTGGTAACCGCAGACTAAGAACATCAAACAAGCGATAGCATAAAGTGCAAAGTTTTTCGTCAGAATTTCTGTGGTATTTTTTGCCCGAACCAAACCAGACTCAAGCATCGCAAAACCTGCGGCCATCCACATGACTAAAGCGCCACACACTAAGAAATAGAATGTATCGAGCGCATACTGTAAATGAAAAATTTGATCTTGCATGAAAAGCTCCTAGATAGCCTCTGAATCCATTTCACCAGTACGAATACGGATCACTTGCTCCAGGTCGTACACGAAGATTTTACCGTCGCCAATGCGACCGGTATGAGCAGCCTTTTGGATAGCTTGCAGAAGCCTGTCCACGTTCTCATCCAGAGTGGCAATTTCCAATTTCACTTTAGGCAGGAAGTCGACCTGGTACTCTGCACCACGGTACAACTCAGTATGCCCTTTCTGCCGACCAAAGCCTTTCACTTCAGTGACAGTTAAACCTTCTATCCCAATGTCCGCAATCGCTTCACGGACATCGTCAAGCTTAAATGGCTTGATGATGGCTGTTACCAGTTTCATAGTTTTTATCCTCTTGGTAGTCAGGTTTGGCGCAAACAAACCCGGCTTGTCTTGTTGCTGTTGCAAGATAGATAAGAAAGACCTGTGCCATGTTTTATTTTCATTTAAAAACAACATGTTATTTATTTACCTGGCGGTTTGAGCAAAAAAAACGCACCAAGTTAGTGCGTCATTTCCCGCTGTCGGTGCAGGCGAAAATTGGGGTATCTTTTAAAAGTCCCCTTAGTGTTTAAAGAATTGCGGAGTTATTTACTTGTCGCGGTTTCGAATTTGCGGGTTCGAACTCTATTTGCAACCCATGGGATAATGATTACTTCGGCAAAAACTCCAGCCATTTTGTCAGCAGATGCAGCAAATCCTCTACGCCGCATTCGGCGTACATGCTTGCATCATCCAAACTGAGTTCGTCGTCCAACAACTCAGTTTGAGGGTCAATATAACCCAAACTGTGATGGCTGATCCGGACTTCCATCTTCTCCACAACCAATTGATATTCACGGCCTTGGAATTGATATGTGTCAAACCGACCAAGTGCATTTAACGCATTTAAAAGTGGCTGATAACTACTTGCTTTAAGCTCAAATTCTTCCAGTAAAAATTGTTGTAAGGCTTGCTGTTCCGTGGGTAATTTCAAGCTGTAGCGACGGCTATCCGGTAGATAAATAAAATCAAATTCCATAAAAACTCCAAAATCTCACGGATATACCTCAGCTTTGGCAATCCTTGCTGACACAGTGCCTGTCAGTCGAGTTTCACCAAAACATACCGGACATAGAAATAATAAAGGCCCGCAAGCGGGCCTTTATGCGCACAAATTTGATTATACCGCTTGTTGGATAATCACGTTTGCCGCTTTGCTCGTGTATTGGCTCATTTGATGGAAATTCAGGTAGCGGTAGGTATCCGCAGCCGTGGTTTCAATCTGCTTAGCGTATTGCAGGTATTCTTCAACAGTCGGTAAACGACCGATAATTGAAGATACAGCAGCGAGCTCAGCTGAAGCTAAATAAACGTTAGCGCCCTGACCTAAACGGTTCGGGAAGTTACGAGTCGACGTTGACACTACGGTTGTATCGTCACCAACTCGCGCTTGGTTACCCATACATAATGAACAACCTGGAATTTCAATCCGCGCACCAACACGACCATAGATACCGTAGTAGCCTTCTTCAGTCAGTTGGTCTTTGTCCATTTTGGTCGGTGGAGCAATCCACAGACGGGTTGGCAACTGGCCTTTGTATTTATCCAGTAATTTACCCGCAGCACGGAAGTGGCCAATGTTGGTCATACAAGAACCGATGAACACTTCATCAATCTTGTCGCCAGCTACTGAAGATAACAAACGAGCGTCATCTGGATCGTTTGGCGCGCACAGGATTGGTTCTTTAATGTCTGCAAGGTCGATTTCGATCACTGCCGCATATTCAGCATCAGCGTCAGCACGCTCCAGTTTCGGATTAGCTAACCATGCTTCCATCGCATTGATACGACGTTCGATAGTGCGAACATCACCGTAACCTTCGCTAATCATCCACTTCAACATCACGATGTTTGATTGCAGATATTCGCGAACTGAGTCTTCAGACAAGGTGATTGTACAGCCAGCAGCCGAACGTTCCGCAGAAGCATCAGATAATTCAAATGCTTGTTCAGCAGTTAATTGCTCTAAACCTTCGATTTCTAACACGCGGCCAGAGAAAATGTTTACTTTGCCTTTTTTCTCAACCGTTAATAAACCTTGTTGAATTGCGTAGTAAGGGATTGCATGCACTAGGTCACGTAAAGTGATCCCTGGTTGCATTTCACCTTTAAAGCGCACTAACACAGACTCTGGCATATCCAGCGGCATCACGCCGGTGGCTGCAGCAAACGCTACTAAACCTGAACCTGCTGGGAACGAAATACCCAGTGGGAAACGAGTATGTGAGTCACCACCAGTACCAACGGTATCTGGCAACAACATGCGGTTTAACCAGCTGTGAATTACCCCGTCACCTGGACGTAACGAAATACCCCCGCGGTTCATAATGAAGTCTGGCAGCGTGTGATGAGTGTTCACGTCCACTGGTTTTGGATAAGCAGCGGTGTGGCAGAATGACTGCATCACTAAATCAGCTGAGAAACCTAAACATGCCAAATCTTTTAATTCATCACGAGTCATAGGACCGGTAGTATCTTGCGAACCTACAGTGGTCATTTTTGGCTCACAGTATTGGCCTGGGCGAATACCTTTCACACCACAAGCTTTACCAACTAACTTCTGCGCTAAAGTGAAACCTTTGCTGGTTACTTCAGTCACAACTGGACGTTGGAACACTGTTGAATGTGGCAGACCTAATGCTTCACGCGCTTTGTCAGTTAAACCACGACCGATGATCAGAGGAATACGACCACCAGCACGAACTTCGTCTAACAGCACGTTTGAACGTAATTCGAAAGTAGAAATCACTTCGTCAGTGCCATGACGCTTCACCACGCCTTGATGTGGGAAAATGTCAATTACATCGCCCATCGCCATGCTGTTAACGTCTAATTCAATTGGCAATGAACCTGAATCTTCCATAGTGTTGAAGAAGATTGGCGCAATTTTGCCACCTAAACAAACACCACCAGTACGCTTGTTTGGTACGAATGGAATGTCATCACCCATAAACCACAACACCGAGTTGGTTGCTGATTTACGGCTTGAACCAGTACCAACAACGTCACCGACATAAGCCAGTGGGTGGCCTTTGGCAATTAACGCTTCGATTTGTTTCACTGGGCCTTTGCTGCCTGGCGCATCTGGCACGATACCATCACGGACGTTTTTCAACATCGCTAATGCGTGTAATGGAATATCTGGACGTGACCATGCATCTGGTGCTGGTGACAAGTCATCAGTGTTCGTCTCTCCAGTCACTTTAAACACAGTAACAGTGATTTTTTCTGGAATTGCTGGCTTGCTTAAGAACCACTCAGCATCAGCCCAGCTTTGCAATACTGCTTTTGCATGTGTATTGCCTTTATCTGCTTTTTCTTTCACATCATGGAAAGAGTCGAACATCAACAGCGTGTGTGATAAACCTTTCGCAGCTAAAGCACCTAACTGCTCGCTGTCTAACAGATCAATCATTGGCTGAATGTTGTAACCACCAAACATGGTTCCCAATAATTCGGTCGCACGTTCTTTGCTTACTAACGGGCTTTGCACTTCGCCTTTTGCGACTGCAGTTAAGAAACCGGCTTTTACATAAGCAGCTTCATCGACGCCTGGTGGAATGCGATTTTCAAGTAAATCAACCAAAAAGGCTTCTTCGCCAGCAGGTGGATTTTTCAATAATTCGGTTAAAGACGCGACTTGTTGAGCGTTTAACGGCAGTGGAGGAATGCCCTGAGCGGCACGTTCGGCCACATGTTCACGGTATTGTTGTAGCACAGTAAAGTCCTCTGGTTGGTCCACTGCAACCTGTATCACAGCGGTTTTAAGGAAATCAAACACTATGGATTATAAGAAAAAATCCGGATAAATGACACCGAAGTATAAGCAACGGGAGTTATAGTGGCTATAAATTTCGTGAATGTTCCATGTTTAAAACAGTGGTTTTAGAAATTTTTGCCAATTACGCAAGCAGGCATGGCTTCTCATCTCAACATACTCATATGCAATCTGCAGAAAGCACATCTGGATGCGCCCTGCTTCTTCAGCCGGCTGAACACAACAATTAACGTTTATATTGGGTTTTACAGTAGGCTCGTTGTACCGCAGGATCTCGTAGTGAGAGATGCTTTGTTACACGCCCACGCATGCGCTGGCGCCATAACCGAAACGACGATGGTGCAAGCCAACGCCGCATACAATCGACAACATCGCTCGGTGACAAAGCATATAAAGTGGCGATAGCTTCAAAAGGCGTTCGGTCTTCCCACGCCATTTCGATGATTCTGGATTGATCGGCACTGGAAAATTCAGGAATATTTTTCATACGTTCAAGCTTACTGATTCGAGGGTGTTCGAGTTATTAATACATTCAATACGAATAAAATAACTTAAGCGATCTTCTCCCGATGAAATTTCAGTTCGCAGCAAGTTTGTGACCAATTGCGCGAGCACATAAAGGAAGCAATTCAGTTACCGGCTATTTTCTGATAGACTTAGCGTCGCCATTTTCAGCCACAGAAGAAGTAATGATGACTCTTGCAACTCAGGTCCTGGCGGTCAACGACGACTTGCCGATCCGTACTCAACTTCCGGTTCATTCCGGTAAAGTCCGCAGCGTTTATTGGCTTACCGCTGAAGATAGCGCGCGCTTAATCCGTGAGAAAAACTACCCAGTCGCGCCAGATACACCGTTAGCCATCATGGTGATTAGTGACCGTATTTCAGCCTTTGATTGCATTTGGCATGGCGAAAATGGTTTAAACGGTGTCCCAGGTAAAGGCGCTGCATTAAATGCTATTTCAAATCATTGGTTTGCGTTATTTAAGCAACATGGCTTAGCGGATAGTCACATTTTGGATATCCCGCACCCGCTGGTGTGGATAGTGCAAAAAGCCCGCCCAATTAAAATCGAAGCGATTGCTCGTCAGTACATTACAGGCTCAATGTGGCGTGCATATAGTAAAGGCGAACGCGAATTCTGCGGCATTACGCTGCCAGACGGTTTGCAAAAAGACCAAAAACTACCAGAAATTCTGGTAACGCCTTCAACCAAGGGTATTTTGACTGGCCTTGAAGGTGTACCTGAAGCGGATGACGTGAACATTTCTCGCCAGGATATTGAACGCCATAGCCAAGCCTTCGGTTTTGCCGACGCTTCCGACATCAATCTGTATGAAAAACTGCTCAAACAAGGCTTCGGCGTAATTAGTGACGCTTTAGCCGCTCTTGATCAGATGTTTGTTGATACCAAATTTGAGTTTGGTTACGTCAAAGGCGCTGACGGCGTTGATAAACTGATTTATATGGATGAAGTCGGTACACCTGATAGCTCGCGGATTTGGGATGGCGCTAGCTGGCGCGATGGCCAAATCGTTGAACAATCAAAAGAGGGCTTCCGTCAGTGGCTGTTAAATAACTTTCCTGATCCAGATATCTTATTAAACAAAGATCGGATGCCAGAACGCGCAGCACTCGCCCGCGACAACGCCTTGCCTACCGAAGTGATGATAGATATTTCTCGCACTTACTTGGGCATCGCCGAGAAAGTGATTGGCCGTAAAATCGAGTTGTCTGCCAATCCAAAAGCAGAAATCATTGCGGTGTTACGTGAGCAGTACGATTTAATCGCTGATTAATTTTAAAATTGCCCCCGCATTTGCAGCAGGCAGATGCGGGTTTTTCTCATCACATACAATCACACCGATCCCGCGCTTTTTTATCCTCATGTGCACTCATTCAATAACGCTCATTAGAAGTTGCTCTGCGACAGTATTTCCACCAGTTTTTCCGGTACACTGATGCTAATAACCAACCAAAGGATCAGCTATGAATCTGGACAAAGCGAAAAAACGCATCGCCAAACAAGTGAAAAAAGGCTTTGATGGTTACCCAATGCTGACTCTCGCGTATTTTGGTACGACAGCAGATTGTGCCACCGAAGTTGAAGTGAGCTTTTTGGCTGATGCCACTACTGAACCGCAAATGCAGAAATTTAGCAGCGGCACTGATGTGCGCGAGGATGAAACGATTCAATCGGTGCTGGTGAAAATTATCGAACGCGCTGAGCCGAAAACTGTCAGTGAAGTTGCTGGCGTGACCATTCGCTAGACAGGCAAATTAGTTTAGTTAGCCTGGCAATACATTGGACCATACATTTCCGCTTGGAGCCGCCAGCTTTTAAACTGAGGCCGCAACAACGCGCATAATGTCATAGCGGAACCACTTTAAACTCCTGAATTTTAGCTACAAAAAAGCCCCGGTCATTTACATGACCGGGGCTTTTATCAAACTACAGCGCTAAATTAGTTTTTAGCTGCGGCAGCTTTCTTTTCTTTCTCTTTAGCGATTACAGCTTCAGACACGTTAGACGGACATGGTGCGTAATGAGAGAATTCCATAGAGAACTGACCACGACCAGAAGTCATCGTACGCAGAGTAGAGATATAACCGAACATCTCAGACAGTGGTACGTCACCTTTGATACGAACGCCAGTTACGCCAGCTTCTTGACCAGAGATCATGCCGCGACGACGGTTTAAGTCGCCGATCACGTCACCTACGTGGTCTTCTGGAGTGAACACGTCAACTTTCATGATTGGTTCTAACAGCTGAGCACCAGCTTTAGGCATGGTTTGACGGAATGCGCCTTTCGCAGCGATTTCGAACGCGATGGCTGATGAGTCAACTGCGTGGAAACCACCGTCGAATACTTCAACTTCTACGTCTAACACTGGGAAGCCAGCCATAGTACCGGTTGACATCATGCTTGCGAAACCTTTCTCGATTGCAGGCATGAATTCTTTTGGTACGCTACCACCAACAACTGTTGATTTGAAAGTGAAGCCTGAGTTTTGCTCACCCGGACGGATGCGGTAGTCGATTTTACCGTATTGACCTGAACCACCAGATTGCTTCTTGTGGGTGTAGCTATCTTCTACTTCACGAGTGATAGTTTCGCGGTAAGCTACCTGAGGCTGGCCTACTACTAATTCCACACCGTAAGTACGTTTTAAGATATCTACTTTGATATCTAAGTGCAGTTCACCCATACCTTTCAGAATGGTTTCGCCTGAATCCGGATCTGTTTCAACACGGAAAGTTGGATCTTCAGCAACCATCTTACCGATGGCGATACCCATTTTCTCAACAGAACCTTTGTCTTTTGGTGTTACAGAGATAGAGATTACTGGCTCTGGGAATACCATTGGTTCTAAAGTACAAGGTGCTTTTGGATCACACAGAGTGTGACCAGTCTGAGTGTTGTTTTTCAGACCAACCAGCGCAATGATGTCACCAGCCTGAGCAGTAGTCAGGTCAGTACGGTCATTCGCATGCATCTCAACCATACGGCCGATACGCTCAGTTTTGCCAGTGAACGAGTTCAGGACTGTGTCGCCTTTGTTCAGTACACCAGAGTAAATACGGATAAAGGTCAGGGCGCCGAAACGGTCATCCATGATCTTGAATGCTAAAGCGCGGAATGGCTCATCAGCAGAAACGATAGCGAATTGGCCAGTTTCGTTACCTTCTTCGTCAGTCAGAGGCTGTGGATTAACTTCTGTTGGTGATGGTAAATAATCAACAACGCCATCCAGAACTAACTGCATACCTTTGTTTTTGAAGGCTGAACCACAGAAAGTTGGGAAGAAAGCCAGATCACGTGTACCTTTACGGATACAACGTTTAATGTCTTCGATAGATGGCTCTTCGCCGTCCATGTAAGCCATCAACAGATCATCATCCTGCTCTAACGCAGTTTCGATCAGTTGTTGACGGTACATTTCAACATCATCAGCCATATCAGCAGGAACGTCAGTCACAGTGTAGTTTTCTGGTTGGCCAGAATCATCCCAGACGTAAGCTTTTTTGCTTAACAGGTCAACTACACCAACAAAAGTATCTTCACGACCAATTGGCAGAACCATGATCAGCGGGTTTGCACCCAGAACTTTTTTCACCTGTTCAGTTACACGGATGAAGTCAGCACCGATACGGTCCAATTTGTTTACGAAAATCAGACGAGATACTTTTGCGTCGTTCGCATAACGCCAGTTAGTTTCTGATTGAGGTTCAACACCACCAGAACCACAGAATACACCGATACCACCATCTAATACTTTCAGAGAACGGTACACTTCAACTGTGAAGTCAACGTGGCCTGGTGTATCGATAACGTTGAAACGGTGGCCTTTCCAGTAGCAGCTTACTGCAGCTGACTGAATAGTAATACCACGCTCAGCTTCCTGTTCCATGAAGTCAGTGGTCGATTCACCTTCGTGAACTTCGCCCAGCTTGTGGATTTTACCGGTCAGTTTCAGGATACGCTCGGTTGTAGTGGTTTTGCCGGCATCAACGTGGGCGAAGATACCAATGTTTCTATATAAGGATAAATCTGCTGACATAGTCATCTCGATTAGCTAGGGTTTGAAAATAGGGCGATAATATACAAGATTTTATTTAAATTTGCCCGAAAAAAAAGCAAGGAAGCGGGCTTATTTTGTGCAAACAGGCTGTTTACCACGCAATTAGATGTCCAGACACCTAAACAGCATGGTCATGGGCAAATTCATAGTCATAAAAATTTCGCTGATTAGACTGATTTATTGTCATCGAATTACCCTGTAAAGCTGCTGGAAATTGCCTCTACTTAACGAGACAAAATCCAGTGTCAAACTCATTTTTGACTAGAAACGATAGGTTAAACTGAAACGGGCAGCATCAACAGTATTGGGTTTCAAACGCATTTTTTGCAGTCCAAATCCAAATTGCCAATAGTCGGTGATCCGATATTGCACGTGGACTCCGAAATAAGGATCTGTGCCATCCGTTTCTGTGCGTAACACCGAATTACCGCTGACACTGACGATATCGTTCTGCCATTTCATCACACCTACCGGAAAATCTAACGACCAGTTTTTATAACCCCAGAATGTATAACGCACTCCTGCCGTATAGCCTTTTATAAGCACTGGACTGTGGGTTTTAGTCAGTTCATGGTAGGCCACTGGATCTAACGAGCTACCGGTAATTTTAGCGTCAACTTCACCTTGATCCTGATATCCAAGCTCAAATGCCCAATAATCTGTCAGTTGAAAACCGACAATTGCCGCGTAAGAAGGATCCGTTTTATCTAAATCAACGGAACTGCCCGTTGGGAGCGCATTTTGCAGATCCTTGGCACTTTTACTCGCAACACTCTGGCCAAGCTCGGTTTGTAAGTAGAAATCTCTTGGACTTGCAGCGGCTGAGCACGCTACACCAGCAAGCATGCAAATCGCCATTGCACGCCGACGTCGCCAAACTAACGGCAACAACGCTAAAATACCAATTCCAGATGCGCCACCGCTTGATTCATTGGTCACATTCACCTCTTTATATGCTTTGATTGTCAGCGTAACTTGGGCGCTGGCGTCCCCACCCAAACCATCGCGAATTTGATAGCTGACCTGATCGGTGCCCTCAAAACCTCGTTTAGGCGTGTATCGAATTTTTTGATCTGCAGTAACCTCAACTGAACCTTGTTGCGCTGTCGCACTAACGATCTGCAAAACATCGCCGTCGGGATCAACATCGTTTGCTAAAACATTAAGCAAAATAGGAGTCAAATCGTCCGCATTAAAACTGTCGTTATTGGCCGTTGGCGCCCGATTACCATTCACGGTAACCCTGATATCTGCGCTTGCCGTGCCACCTTTACCATCGTTGATGCTGTAAATCAGTTGATCAACCCCAATGAAGTTGGCTGGTGCGATATAACGAATTTGCTGGTTTTCGAGGATCGACACGGTACCGAATAGACTCGTTACTTGGCTTACTAAAAGAGTATCTGCATCCATATCACTATCGTTAGCAAGTACAGGAATGTCAATTTGTTGATTCCATTGCATTTGTACGGAATCATTCACGGCAGCTGGCAACCTGTTACTTGTTTGCAGTACACCTACGCCTGAAGGATCAACCACGACACCATTGGCAATTCCGTCAGCATCATTTGGCCCTCCATCTTCAATTGTAAGCTGCACACACCAATGCCCTGGCGTTAAACCAGTTTGCCAGCTGCTTGAATTTGGCGCTGGGCAGAACCCGCGTAATCCTGGGCTACTGGCAATCATATTCTTGTTATCTACCACAAAATCTAACCACTGCGCTTGGCGATATTTACGTACCACCGCAGAGACAGGGACTGGTTGTCGCTGCGGAATAACAATCGCGACGCTTTGTCCATAAACAGGGAGTCCAGTGACTTCGAAATCAAAGACGCCACCAAGATTGGTTACCGATGCATCAGTAACGGTCTGACTTAAATCGATAAGTAACCCGCCACTTTGCGCAACAAGTGCACGTTCGCCTCGGCGAAGACAAGTTCCTGGCAACGACTCTAGTAAATAACTGCGCTGCTGCTGCGCTTGCTGCGGAACTGTATTACATTCGCCAATAGCATCAAGATAGTTGACAATGCCATCACCATCATCATCGGCTAAACCATCTTGAGGATCCGGAATTAAATCGCCATCAGTGTCGCCGGCACTAAGTGAGGGCATTTTAGCCACAACAACCATTTGCATGGTTACGGTTGTAGACAATTCAGGGCTATTGTTATCTGTCACAGTCAGTGTCACTGGGTAAACCCCTAGTGGCAGATTCGTCGGATTGAGATTATAAACATCCCCGTTACTTACCACTGGCAATGTCGAGAAATCCCACTGGGTCGTCAGAGTATCGCCATTGTCAGGATCACTGACTATGCTGCTTATCTCAACATTTCCGCCATCTCGACTGACAATATGACGCTTTTGCTGACGTTGGCTGATGTTAATCTCAGCTACAGGCGCTAAGTTTTGCTCACTTATCATCACGGTCGTTGATTGTGAGTCGGTGGTATTTAGTTCAGCCCCTAAAGTAATAACAACTGTTTCATCAACCTCAGTCACCGCATCCTCCAACACATCAAACTCTAATAGAGCCAAAGTTCCTTGACGGATCTCCAAAACCCCCGCAGCTAGAGTATGGTCACTAGAACCAGCAGAACCTGCGACCGTATATGGAATTTGCAATGGATAAACTGGTGATGGTCCATTCAACATCACTGGTACTTTGACGGTCGAACCTTCAGGCACACGTTGCGGTTTGCCAAGAGAAACTAATGGCTGAACCTGCACTTTTTGCGCCACAGTGGTTGTAATCCCTGCTTGATCAGTAGCTTGCCAATTTACTAAGTGCTCACCAGGTCGAAACATCAAATCTTCTTGTAATAATTTCACCGGGATCGACACGCCATTTTTATCCTTGGCTGTTGCCGCCCCGACATCAACCTTGGTATAAAAACCACTCGACTTCACTGAGATATTTTTAGGCACGTTGATAATTGGTGCCCCTTGCTGAGCATCTCCAGTAATATTTAACCTCACCTCAGCTGAACTTCGAACTTTACTCGGATCTGTTAGTGTGTACCGCAGTAATACTGGACCAGTATAATTATCTATTGCTTGATAATCTAAACCGGCACTACTAAAAATTACCGAACCGATATTTGCTGCTGCGCCATCAATGGTCAAAGTATCACCATCAATATCAATGTCATTGGTGAGCACTGTTAAACGATAACGCCCCTCAGCGTTCTTGCCAAAGGTGTAACTATCATTTACAGCTTGCGGTGCATCATTGATAGGATTTACCGAAAATGTGAAACTAACAGCGTTCGAATCCACTTCGCCATCATTGGCTTTGAATCGCAGGCTATCAACTCCATTGAAATTCGCTCGCGGTGTATAGATCCAATCAGCCCCTAACGGACTCACCGAGCCATGACTTGGCGGGGTTACAACACTAAATGTTAATGGGTCCGCATCGGCATCAGTACCAGTAAAACTAAACACCACACTTTTATCTTCATCAAGTAAAACACTGCCTGGTGTTGCTTCTGGCACACGATTACTACTTTGCACGGTGATGCTAAATGCTGGTAGCGACGCGCTCAACTGACCATCGGTAACTGTCAGCACAATATTGGCGTAAATGCCTGCTTGATTATTTTGTGGCGTCCCCGTTAAGGCCCCTGTACTGGTGTTAAAAGTTGCCCAACTAGGTTTGTTGCTGATACTAAACACCAATGTTGAACCAAGGTCAGGATCAGTTGCTGTCGGCACAAAGCTATAATTTGATCGCCCCATAACGTTGGTTAACGGCGTGCCTGTAATGACTGGCGCATCATTAACATTCACAACATCAATGGTAAATGGCGGTAAAGCAGCACTGAGCTGGCCATCACTTACACTAACAATAATATTGCGATAACTCCCGATAGCCGCATTGTTTGGCGTCCCCGCTAACTCCCCAGTATTTTGATTAAAACTGGCCCAACTAGGTTTATTCTGGATACTAAACACTAACTGTGTGCTGACATCGATATCTCTGGCGATCGGCGTGAAACTAAAGCGAGTATCTTGTAGCACTTGCCGAGCAGGAGTTCCTTGAATCGTTGGCGCATCATTGACGTTTTGCACATTAATGGTAAACGGGTTTAGAGAGGCAGTTTGAATGCCATCGCTCACACTGATTAAAATGTTTGGATAATTACCGACGTCCTGATTTCGCGGAGTCCCACTGAGTGTACCGGTTGCAACATCAAATCCAGCCCAAGCGGGTTTATTGCTAATACTAAATCTTAAAACATCGCCAATGTCGACATCGTCTGCGCGCGGACTGAATTGATATAAAGCATCCTGCAGCACTGTCGTTGCGGGAGTTCCGCTGATAGTTGGTGAATCATTCACATTCACCACAATAATTTGGAACGCTGGTAGCGATGCGGACAACACACCATCACTTACGGTAATAGTTACCGCACTGTAACGACCAACATCAGCATTGGTTGGGATCCCTGCAAGCTCCCCCGTCGCGGCATTAAATGTCGCCCATACAGGCTTGTTACTGATACTAAAGGTCAGCACATCACCTATATCGATATCGCTCGCGATCGGCAAAAAACGATACATAGTTCCTTGATTAATTGAACTGGCAGCATTCCCTGCTATGGTAGGCCTGTCATTGACGTTGGTAACCTCAATCGAAAAAGCCGGCAAACTGGCGGTGTATTCGCCATCGCTAACCCGGATCTGAATATTACGGTAGGTGCCCACATCGGCATTTGCTGGGGTGCCACTTAAAGTGCCGTTGTTCGGATTAAAACTCATCCATGTGGGTTGATTAATCACTATAAAACTTAACTGGGAGCCAATATCAATATCCGCGGCTGCCGGTGTGAACTGATAAGGAGAGCCTTGCGCAACCATGTTTGCAGGCGTGCCCGTGATGGTTGGGCTATCGTTGATATTCACCACTTCAATACCAAATGCCGGCAACGACGATGACAGCTCACCATCAGTTGCGCTGATAATAATGTTGGTGTAAATCCCAACATCACTATTGCCAGGCCGACCACTTAAAGCGCCTGTATTGCTATCAAAAGTTGCCCAATTTGGTTTATTACTGATACTGAAAATGAGTCCGGTATCACCATCTGGGTCTACAGCATTTGGCATGAAATTATAAATATTGTCTTGCAACACTGAACTTGCAGGTATGCCGCTTAACACTGGTGCTCGGTTATATTGCTTCAACACAGTTGCCGTTGCTGCGCTACCAATATTCCCTGCTTGATCGGATAGCGTCAGTGATAAAGTTAATAGCCCTTCAGCTAAACTACTGACATCAATCACTTGAGAATTTTGATTAACCTGCGTAACAGCGCCAGTACCCGCGACCATAACTCCACCGCCGCTGCTGCTAATTTGATAATGATAACTAGTGCCAATTTCTGCACCTGATAAAACATAACTGAAGGCGGTGTCATTATCCTCGTTAATCAGTCCCTGTTGGATAGCAACGCTATATCCAAATGGCATTATCCCATCAATTTGCAGATTTTTATTGGTACCCAACGAGTTCATGGCGCCGGGCGTTGGTAACGTCAAAATTGCCAAATTACCCACATCATCAACAATCCCGCCCCCATTAACACTCAAAGCCGTAGTCGAACTGTAATCTAGATCAGTGCTTTCATCACCAGACTGCACTTGATATCTGAAATTCAAGGTAGCACTGCCGCTCCCACTGCTAAACACAGCTTGGTGGTCAACGCTGCCAGTCTCAAGTAACAAAGTAGGTACACCAGCGGTATAAACGACTTCAGTAAAAATTGGCGTCAACGTCAGAACATCACCAATTTTATATAGACCATTGATTGAATTCGAACTGACACCGGTGATTCTCGGTAGAATCGTGTCAACAGCGACATTGTTGCTACCTGTGAGGTTGGAACTTCCGTTGACATTTGATGCAGTGATCAACACGTTCAAATTGTTTGAATCTAATGAGTCATTTGGTAACACATAACTTGCGCTCCAGATATTCCCTGTATTCGTCGCGACTCGCGCCCCTCCGCCAAATTGAATGAAATTAAAACTGACGGATGTGACTGACACATTGTTATCCCCGGTGATCGAGTCATTCCATGACGCTGTGACAGTGTCACCTCGTTTAAATGCGCCGTTAGTTCCTGTACCACCGGAAAGTGTAATATTACTCGGGGTAATGACTGGACGAAAAAAAGGTCTAGCTGGGGATGACCAAGCAGAAACCGGCCCAGTTCCTTCTGAATTGACCGCAGCGACATTAAAACGATAACTGGTGCCATTGGTGAGACCTGTCACTAAAATCGGTGTTCCAGAACCAGTAATTGTGCGTCCATTAACATCAATGGTCACAATGTAAGAGGTAATGGCTGCACCACCATTGTCTGCAGGCGCGGTAAAGCTGACAGAAACCGCACCGTTACCAACACTGATAGTGCCTATTGTCGGGGCTCCAGGTACCGTTGCGGCTTGTACAGATGTAAAACCGAACAAGACTAGGAACAGCCAAAATTGAAAATAACGCCGATAAATTGGCAACCACCGCACCATATTCTTTCCCATCCGTCAGTAAGCTGACACAATCGAAACTAAAAACTTTAAGGAATCACTCTCGATGATAAAATTGAGGTGTCACCTTCGTTAATGCTAATTGCAATGCAGTTTTTATGCCTACAACAAACAGACATCGCTGACTTTGATTTAGTTTTAAAGCAAGGACAAGCTTATGCAACCGATATCGTGAATAAACCATTCAGCCAAAACAGAATCTTTGCGATTATCGGCAAAAATTTTATACACTCCAAACTGATTTCCATCCTAAAGGCGCCAACTGTATGTTGACTAAAACTATTTTGATTACTGGAGCATCAAGCGGCATTGGCTTAGCCCTAGCAAAGCAATGTCATGCACTTGGCCATCAAATCTTAGTGACGGCGCGTAAGAAGGTTGATCTAGACCGCTTAAGCGCATTAGGATTTACCACCTTTGCGCTTGATGTCACTAATAAAACCGCAATAAGCGACATGTTTAGCGAAATTAGCCGAAATTACTCAGGTCTTGATTTACTGATTAACAATGCTGGTTATGGCGCTATGGGGCCTGTACTGGATGCCTCACCTGATGTGTGGCAACAACAATTTGCTACCAATGTGTTTGCTATCGCTACGGTTAGTCGCGCAGCCTTACCGTTATTGCAGCAACGTCAGGGTATTATCGCAAATGTCGGCAGCGTTTCTGCGGTAGTGACCACGCCTTTTGCTGGCGTTTATTGCGCTTCCAAAGCAGCAGTTCATGCTATTACGGATGCGATGCGGATGGAATTAGCGCCATTGGGAGTGAAAGTCGTACTTATACAACCAGGCGCTATTGCAACAGGTTTTGCCGACACCGCCAGCAACGGCCTGCATAATTGGCTAAAAAGCGACTCCCCATGGCAAAGCTTTGCCTCTGGCATCGCGGCTCGAGCGCGCGCTTCTGCTGATAATCCAACCTCAGCAGAAAAATTTGCTGAACAGGTGTTATCTCGGCTGCTAAGCGCACAACCGCCAGCCTTGATTGCCGCGGGCAATGGCAGCAAAAGCCTTGTTTGGTTAAAGCGCGTGTTACCACAATGGTTGCTGGACCAAATTTTACAACGACGGTTTGGTTTACATGGTTGAACGACTCTCAATCATGTGTCCTAGACAACTTAGGAACATCTGCTTGGAACTGAAACGAAACTTCGACGAAATGCGCAGTTTCGGTCAGGTAAACAGCAACAATAATTGGCAAACTACGCTCTTGAGTCACTGATGGAGAAGGTTTTAGATGACGTTAGATCAGCGCCTTGTGGTCTTGCTGCAATACATCGAGAAAAACTTAGAGCAATCACTAAGCGTGGCAGAACTCGCTGCGCAAGTGCATTGCTCCGAGTATCATTTTCAGCGTTGGTTTCAGAGTAAATGCCAGCTGCCTGTGATGAGTTACATCCGTTTACTGCGCTTACAACGTGCAGCATCAGCCCTTGCCTATCGCGACACCCCAGTGACTATTTTGGCTCAGACCGCCGGCTACCAAAACACTGAGTCTTTTAGCCGAGCTTTCCGGCGCTGGCTTGCGCAGTCGCCCACTGAATTCCGCCAACAACCAGACTGGCAATCTTGGGCAAGTCAAAGTGAGTCTAAAATATCCCCGCTAACAACATATCCACCAGTAGAAATTGTCGACTTCCCGACAACTAGCATCGCCCTAAAAATCCATCAAGGCCCAGAAGCGTTTCTTGGACAAAGTATCCGCGAATTTATTAGCTGGCGAAAAGCGAACCGTTTACCGCCGCAGCACTTCGCCACATTTAATCTGCTTTATGCCGATCCGCGAAGCTGCGATCCTGCCGAATATCGCTTCGGGTTAGCAGTAGCTGTGCCGAATGCGATTGCAGCAAACGATAGCCAAATTGTCGCCAGTGAAATTCAAGGTGGGCGCTGTGCACTTATCCGCTGGCAAGGCAGCGATGAACAAATTGCGCCATTAGTGGACTATTTATATCGCGATTGGCTGGAACAAAGCGGCTTTACCTTACGCGACCAACCAATTTTTTTACAACGCCGCCGCATTTTCCCGGATGTGCCAGCGCATGAAGCAGAAACCGACATATTCTTACCGCTGAACTGAGTTCTCTTGATCCGTATCAGGTTAATCGCCTTTTTTCTAACTACAATAAGTAGCAATTTCTAGCAAGTAAGGCGAACTATGCGCTACGCAACTCCAGAACAAGCTTTAGCGACCATCCAAAATGGCGAAACTATTTGGTGCCACTCAATGGCAGCAACTCCCTACAAAATGCTCGATGCTTTAACCCAAGTGGCACGTGATAAACACGATCTCACGTTGTTAAGTTTGCACACCGAAAAAAGTGGCGCATTATGTGATCCTGCGCTTCGAGGCCATTTACGCCAACGAGTTTATTTTGTCGGCGGGCCTACGAGACCAGCCATCAACTGTGGCTTAGCCGATTACGTACCGATGTTTTTATCGGAAATCCCTAAATTGTTTCGTAATAGAGAACAACTGTTAGATACCGCCATCATCCAAGTGTCACCTCCGGATAAACATGGCCTTTGTAGTTTGGGGATTTCTGTAGAAGCCACACGTGCGGCCATGCAATCAGCAAAACGTATCATTGCACAAATCAATCCATTAATGCCGCGAACCCACGGCGATTCTTTCGTACACCTGCGCGATTTTGATGCCTATGTTGAAATGGAAAGCGCGATCCCAGAACATTTACCGGCAGCGCAAGATCCGGTTACGGCGCAAATAGGCCGCCATGTCGCAAGCCTTATTCGTGATGGCGACTGCTTGCAAATGGGCATTGGCGCAATTCCAGATGCAACCCTCGCTTGCTTGGGCGATCGGCAGAATTTAGGTATCCACACAGAAATGTTTTCCGATGGGGTACTCCCGTTATTAGAAAAAGGCGTGTTCACCAATCGCAATAAAACCCGTCATCCGGGAAAAATCGTCACCACCTTTGCGATGGGTAGCCAAAAACTCTACGACTTTGTTGATGACAATCCGGAAGTGGTTTTTTTAGATGTGGAATATACCAACGACACGGCAGTGATCCGACAAAACCCGCAAGTGGTTGCGATTAACAGTGCACTTCAAGTGGACTTGTCAGGCCAAGTCTGCGCTGATTCATTAGGTACAAAAATCTATTCTGGTGTTGGTGGCCAAATGGATTTCGTCCGAGGAGCATCACTTTCAGAGGGTGGACGCGCCATTATTGCGCTGCCCGCGACTGCAGCCAACGGCACTGTATCGCGGATAAGCTCATTACTTGCACCTGGCGCAGGTGTGGTAACAACACGCGCCCACGTGCATTATGTTGTCACTGAATACGGCGTTGCTTGTTTGCGCGCCAGAAGCCTTACCGAGCGTGCTCGGGCATTAATTGATATCGCAGCACCACAATTTAGAGAAGAATTAGCACGTCGCGCTTTTGATGACTGGGGGTTGTCGGTTTAACTCATTGAATAGAAAACCAATAAAAAGGCGGTAAGCAAGCTACCGCCTTATTTCATCGCAATGCAAACAATTATTTTGCTTGGCGACGACGAGTCATCACTAAACCGGCCAAGCCTAAACCTAACACGGCTAAGGTGCCAGGTGCAGATACTGGTGCAATCGTACCGTTACGAACGTTAAAGTTGTACTGGCCTGCAACATTTGAATTGCGTGAACCGTAAATCAACCCTGTTCCAAGGTTAGCATCAAGGAATGCACCGTTTACCCGAGAACCAGCGAACTCAAAGTCGTTGGTGCCACCATCGGTGTAACCAGCAACGGCCGAAACACCGTTGCTCGAAGTTCCTAGTTCCCAAGTCACTCGGTCATAGTTAAATTGAATATCAAAATCGCCAGCACTGATATCTGAACGATTAGTCAGGATCAGTTGGAAACTATTTAAGCGATCAACAGCACTGTTGTAATAACCAACGTTTAGCCAATTCACGCCAAAAGTTTGCAGGCCATTAATGGTGCCTTGACCATATTGCACTAAACCAGAGCCGACACCACGAGTATCCACGTCCGCAAAAAATGGCGCAATAATTGGAAAATTATTGGTTTGCAGACCAAATGGCACATAAGTGCTTAGGCTTTCGCGAAAAGTCACATTGCCGTTATTATTAACAAATAACTTGCTATAGCTGTTACCGAAGAAATTCAGTGAGAAACCTACATCGACTAAACTCGTTGAACCATCGTCATTGGCAGCCAGAGTGAAATCCGTAAACTCTGTAGTACTATGAATCGCACCAGCAGTTGCTTGAGTTGCGGTGAACAGCGAAGCGCTTACCAGCAATGCTGCCGCAATTTTTGATTTAAACATAAAACGTCAATCCTTTTCATCCAATTAGACTATGACAACTCGCTGCATAAACACTTATTCGATTCTTAGTATTTCAACGAGCTGCAGCCATCTGCAAAAATCAAGCCAACAAAATTTAAACCAATTAATCAATGATTTAACAAATAATTACAAATGGGCCTGTAAAGTTTATGGACAGTAAACATTTGCAAACACATACCGAGCATTGCGAAACATAAAAATGACAAAAGACAGCGAAGCTGTCTTATGTGCAAAAATAAACCAATTGATATAGTTGAAAATTATTCTAGGCTACGTGCTTTGGCCGCCTCAGCTAAATCGCGAGCTGCTCGCCATTCCAAGCTACTTTTTAGCACTAATGTTAACAAGGCCAATAACGCCAGCAGCGACGATACGGCAAAAGCTGCGGCAAATTGATACTCGTTATACAAAATCTCAATATGCAATGGCATCGTATTTGTCTGCTCACGGATTTTGCCCGACACCACTGAAACTGCGCCAAACTCCCCCATCGCTCGAGCATTACATAAAATAAGTCCATACAACAACGCCCACTTGACCGAGGGTAAAGTCACGCGGAAAAAGGTCTGCCAACCGCTCGCACCAAGAGTTAATGCAGCTTCTTCTTGCTCACGTCCTTGCTCTTGCATCAATGGAATCAGTTCCCGAGCAACATAAGGAAAAGTGATAAAAATAGTCGCAAGTACAATCCCTGGAACTGCAAACATCACCTGCATATCATGGTCATTTAACCACTCGCCCCACCAGCCTCTGGCGCCAAACAACAACATTAAACTAAGTCCCGCAATAACTGGCGACACCGCTATTGGCAAATCGATTAATGTAATCAGCAATTGCCGACCGCGAAATTGGAATTTTGCAATTGCCCAACTGGCAGCCAGGCCGAAAATTACATTACACGGCACCGCAATAGCTGCTGCAATCAAGGTCAATTGAATGGCGTGAGCCGCAGCAGGCTCAGTGATTGCGGCAATGTAAACATCCCAGCCCCGACTAAATGCTTCACCAAACACCATCACCAAAGGTAATAACAAAAACAAGGTTAAAAAGCCAAGGGCTAACCCAGTCAACAATAACCTTAGCCATAACGGCTCACTCGTTGCGCGGCGCAGTTGCACTGCAGCTTTAGTTTTCATTTAACACCTCCATGGCGCTGGTGGCTCCAGTGCTGCAGAGCATTAATAAGCAGTAATAATATAAATGAAATCAATAGCATCACCGTACCTAGAGCGGCAGCGCCCGCGTAATCAAACTGTTCTAAACGTGACATAATCAACAATGGTGTGATTTCCGTACGAAATGGCATATTACCGCTAATAAAAACTACAGATCCGTATTCGCCGATAGCACGGGCAAAAGCCAAGGCAAACCCAGTTAATAACGATGGGATCAACGCAGGAAAAATCACTCGGCTAAAAGTTTGCCAACGGTTTGCACCTAAGCTAGCGGCGGCTTCCTCCAGCTCTTTCTCAAGATCTTCTAAAACGGGCTGTACTGTACGCACCACAAATGGCAAACCGATAAACACTAAGGCTAAAGTGATACCCACCGATGTGTAAGCAATTTTAATATCTAAAGCGGCAAAGTACTGTCCTATCCAACCATTAGGTGCATAAAGGGCTGTCAAGGCAATGCCTGCCACTGCCGTAGGTAAAGCAAAAGGTAAATCGACCAACGCATCCAAAATTCTTTTCCCTGGAAATTGGTATCTTACCAACACCCAAGCGACTAGCAATCCGAACACCAAATTAATTAAAGCCGCAACAAAAGAGGCGCCGAAAGTCAGCTGGTAGCTGGCAATTGCGCGCTTACTGGCGACAACTTTAACAAAGCTATCCCAGTCTAATTCCAGAGTTTTTAACACCAAAGCAGCTAGTGGTAAGAACACTAATAGGCTGATATAAAATGAAGTAAACCCCATCGACAGGCCAAAACCTGGCAATACTGGTTTATGTTTACGTTGAAACAGCGCCAATGTCATTCCACCTAAAATCTGCACCGTCATTCGGTGATTATTGTTCACATGCTGTCGAAGTGTTTTGCTGCTTTCCAGCAATCTTTCAGAAATAGATATTCAGACGTCTGAACATCTTATATTCGGCAGCGTAATAGATTTCCGCCAAAATAAAAAGAATCAAAAAGTATTCGTCTATAACAAAAGGTGATAAAGCTTCGGCTAGTTCAATGCAAAACTTACATATCCCCTTACATGTTCAGACTTAAACCTGCTCATTTTTGATGCCAGTCTAAATGCAGTTAAGCAATCAATAGGCACTTCGCTATGAAAAAACTTGTAACCTTATCTGGCTAAAGCATCCTGCTCTTTGGCTTGCTTACGTTCCCAGCCGAAGCTATCGTTATTAGACACGACAAACCAGCAGAAAATTACTTAGCAAAAGCGACCGATTTCCCCCCGCTAGCTACCTTTTACAAAATCGGAGTTCACGGCACTTTGATTGCACCTGAATGGGTGCTAACGGCTGCGCATACTGTGTTTTGCCTAGGCGAAGGCTAGCCAATCAAGATTGGTGAAGAAATTGCGATTGTGCAAGCGCGATATAGTTACCCGAGTTATCAGCTTGGTGGGAGTCATGATCTTGCCTTAATTAAATTAGCTAACCGGTGCTTTCCGTTGCGCCTGCAAAGCTTTATCGCCAACAGGACGAAAAAAATCAGCAGCTCTGGTTTATTGGCAGTGGTGACACTGGCAATGGTTTAACCGGTGAAACTGTAGGCTACAAAGAAAATAACGGCGTGTTACGCAAAGCACAAAATCAAGTTTCCGCAGTCACAGCCTCTGATTTGCAATTCGTCTTCGACACCAACGATAAAGCCCTTGAACTCGAAGGTGTTTCCGGGAATGGCGATAGTGGCGGACCGGCATTTATCCAAAAATCGGATGGCTATTACTTGCTTGGTGTGAGCTCAAGAGTAGATTCTTGGTTTAAAGGTGTGGGTGAATACGGAGTCAAAGAACTGTACACCCGAGTATCGAGTCATGTCAGTTGGATTGAACAAGTCATGGTGGCAGATAGCAAAACCCGCGCTAGCATCAGCTCTACAGATAGTTTTTTACACGAAGGCATGCAAGCCGCTGAGATGCCCCAGTTATGCGCAAACTTAAGCATCAGTCAAAAATCATAAAACCGAGACTTTCAAAAAGTGGGCATCAGCGCGCATAATCAGTAAGTGAAATTTATTGATTATGCGGTCAACGCCACTTTAACTGCCACTGCGCATTTCACTACCTACAATGACCAAGAGCGACTAACGCATACTTTGTCGTCTAAATCGTAAGCCGTTGATACAAAAGCAAACACCCAAACCAAACAGCAGCTGCCCATGATATAAATGCTGGATGGAGAATAATACAGGGCTTAATCGCGATATCAGCGGCCACCAAGGCAATACGGCGACCATCAATACCATCACTAGCGGCACCCCAGGCAATACCGTCCACAACATGGCCCGCCAATACCAAGCCAGCGTGTTCCGGCTTTGCCATTGCCGCAAGCCAAACCACATCATCACCACTAGTAAAGCGCTTGCAAATGCCAAGACACATCGCAATGGCGGCTTGGCAAACAACGCTTGATGTAGCCCGTACCAAACACTTCGTAACTGCATCGGGGTTATGCTGCTTGGAGCGGTCGCTTGCACTATCTGCCCTTGCCTATCATAGATAACTTGAGCCAACTGATTGCTTACCTGACTCTGCGCAGCTTGGGTGAATAACACTGTGCTATTCACTGCTCCGGGTTGATTGATCTGAATTTTACCGACCGAAAAATTAGCATGTTTGACCAAGATTTGCTTGATATCGACCACTGGCGCAGAACCAACAGCAGCATGACCGCTACCAAGCCAAGGTAATACTTCTGAGTAAAACGCACCATGTTGCTTGCCATACAAGCTATTAAGTGGACTGGGGTTGAGCTGCCATAACATCGTGATTAATGCACTAGTACTCACCAATAGCAAACTCGGAAACGCCGCCAATCCAGTCCAAATATGCCACTTGGCAGAGTTTGCGACAGACATAGAAGCTGCCGCTGATTGCGGCTTTCCAGCAAGTTCTCGCGCATAACGACGCTGATGCAGCCACAAACGTAAACCGCTGAAACTTAACCACAAGAGTAGTAATGCGGTCAGGGCGACAATATAACGACTCGCGCCACCTAAAGCGCCAAGCAAGGTGTAATGCAATTGAAAAAACCAGGTGCCGAGAGCTCGCGGCGGCTCAGACCATTGCACTTCACTGATTAATGTCAGCGGTTGACCACTGCGGTCGAGCAATTGCTGATACATCTTGTGGTCTGACGTTTGCCAATTTAAGGTAAAAAACGCAGTACGGGCATTAGGTAGCTGCAGATACCAAGTGGTTGCATCAGTAGCGTTATTGCTAAGGTGCTGCTGAACTTGCGGCAGCGCGGCAATAGTAAGCGTTTGCAACTGCGCGCTGTTAAGACCTGCTTCGCGGACAGATTGTGCGGTTAATTGCACTTGCGCATTGGCGGGCAAAGACCAAGTGTCTAATTCCGCTCGAAAGTAACTCGCGGTGCCGCTCGTCCAAATAACCGTAGCGAAGATAAGCAGCAACAATCCCCAGTATCGATGCATGTGCTTGAGCGCTCGCCGCGAAATCCCGTACCAGCCAAGCAATAACACCAATGGCAGTCCAGCCAGAGAACTCCATAGCGCTGCTTCAGCTTTGGGCATTAGCATGGCCAACAGAGTGGCCAACCCGCCACAGAGCAGCGACATCAATACCCATGCAAGAAAGCCCAACACAAGTAAATGCCCGTAAGCACGGGCTAACAGCAGCTTCATTGTTGTAACAAAATCTGCACTTGGTTGGTTAAGCTCGCCTTACTTTCTTGGCTGGTATACGGCAATACTAAATCTTCTTTACCATCACCATTCACATCGGCCACCACACTATCAATACCCCGTAATGGCAGATCGATGTTTTGCTTCACACTTTTCTCTGAAAACAGCTTAGCGCCAACAGGTGCATAAACGCGCAGCGTCTCTTCATCATCGGCCAACAATAAACTCGATTTCCCGTCAGTACCTTTTAGTACCGTAGCCACCGACATATTGACTTGTCCACTGGTAATTTTAATCTCAACTGTCATCTCTTGCCGATACGTCGGTTTATCACCAAAACTGCCATCAGGGCGTTGTTTATAAAACTGCATTTCGATATCAGCACTGCCTGACACTAGAGCTCGGACAATTGCACCAATGCCTATTTTCGCCACAGGCGTGTAAAAATCGAGACGTTTATCACCATCTAAATCAGCGAAAGTGACATCAAATTGGATCCCTGAGGTATTAATTTGCTGATCTGGTTTGGCTTTGAAGCGCACCCAGCCATTTTCTAAGTTACCGTAATAAATGAGATAATTGTAATTCTGCTCCATCGCATCAATGTAGTGCTGCTGCTGAACAACCACGTCAACCAGACCATCACCATTGATATCAGCCAAGCGCTCTAACCGAGTCAAAACCAGGTTTTCATAACTGCGGCCATCGCCAGGGCGCTGTTGCGCTTGCGCATCTGGCGTCAAACCAACCCCTAGCGGCAGCGAATAACTCGTGGTAAAACGTCCCGAAGTAGCTTGCGCAAACACGGTTAAACTATCATCCACAGCAAAGGCAACATCAAGCCGACCATCACCATTTAAATCGACGATTTGTGGCTTTTTCGCTTCATAGTTTGCACGTTCATTAAACACCATCATCTCACTATCAAGGGCAAGATCATCCTGCAGAAAACGGCCATCCGCCTGCTGAATATAAAGATGCCATGCATTAAAGTCTGGCACTAAAAAATCAGTTAACCCATCGCCATTCAAATCAAAACTAAAATCCAAACTTAGCAGCCGTTTGGCATCAACCACTCGATACATCGAACTACCAGTCACCAACGGCAACCATTTCTGGGTGGAAACATCAAAACGCCAAAGTCCGTCGGTGGCCACCCCCACTAATTGATGCTGTGCAAACCCCACCAATTTTGCTTGCTGAAAAAACTGTAATTGTTTGAGTAATGGGACTGGAGTTGCGCTCCCCGCAGTAACATCAACCATACTTAACCAGCGTTTTTCGGTATTATGCCCAGAGACCGCAAGCAAAGTACTGCCAGGCAAATGCACCAAATCGCCATTGGCAGGATGACCTAGTGGTACCGTTTTTGGCTGAAAACTAACAGCAAAAGTTGGCGTGGCAACCAGCAACTGCGCGATAAAAACGGATAATATGGCAGCAGAAGCTCGAAGAACTCCGGACATTATTTTCTCCCTAAAATGAATTGACTGCAGGCCTTGTACGTCTAGGATACGCATATTCACTGTGCATAGACCGAAAAAACTGTAACAAATTCACGGATTTTTTAGTAAAACCAGCAAAAAAACCGTCTAATTTGGCACTTTTTGCCCAGTAAACTAAAAAAATCCAGGGGCAGACGTCATGAACAAGGTAAACTAAGCGCAATATTGAATGCTTTTTACAGGTTAATTATGTCGATAAACTGGTTCCCTGGGCACATGCACAAAGCCCGCAAAGAAATTGCCGAAGTCATGCCGCAAGTCGACGTGATCATCGAAATGATTGATGCGCGCATTCCTTTTTCCAGCGAAAACCCGTTAGTGCCGGAACTTCGAGGCGATACCCCATGTATTAAAGTGTTGAATAAAGCTGATTTAGCCGACCCAGCCATTACTGCGTTATGGCAGCAACATTTTGAGCAACAAGCCGGCGTAAAAGCTATCCCGATCAGCCAGCAAAATCCAGAACAAATTCGAGCGTTGTTAGATTTATGCACTGAATTATTGCCGGAGCGTAACTTCGACGTGCGTGGACCACGTGCGATGATCATGGGGATCCCGAACGTTGGTAAATCGACGTTAATCAATACCTTAGCTGGCAGAATTATCGCCAAAACCGGCAATGAAGCGGGTGTCACTAAAGCCCAGCAGCGCATTAAACTCGACAACAACGTGATTTTAACCGACACCCCAGGCTTTTTATGGCCGAAGTTAAGCCCGGCTAGCTGTGGCTATCGTTTAGCGGTGACCGGCGCTATCAAAGATACCGCCTTTGACTACGCTGACATTGCCATGTTTGCTGCGGACTACTTATTAAAAGCCTACCCAGAACAAGTGATGGCGCGTTATCAGTTAAAAGAACAGCCAGAAAACGACATCGCTTTGTTAGACGCTATAGGCGAGCGCCGCGGTTGTATGGTGCGTGGTGGTGTCGTCGATTTAAACAAGGCCGGCACTATTTTAATTACCGAATTACGCGCTGGTTTGTTTGGACCTGTGACACTTGAAACGCCAGATATGGTGACACAAGAATTAGCCGATGCTAAGTTAGAGCAAGCGCGCATTGAAAAAGAAAAAGCTGAGCGCGAAAAAGAACGGGCGCGTAAAGCAAAGAAAAAATATCGCTAACAGCTGCGCGTCCCCGCCCTATCGAATACCAGGAGCAGGTTATGTCGTTACTTAGGAAAGGGAGCGCATCCCCGCATTTGCGGTGTCAATTGACACTAAGCAAATTAAGCTGTTTAGCATTGGCGATTGCGAGTATCAGTCAGGCACAGGCAGAACCTGTTGTTGTAACCAACGCCCAAGGCTACGGATTTGACGAAAAGCGCCAGTTAGTAAAATTTCAAACCTTAGTCTTTGATGATGCGACGGGTAAAGTGCTCGAACGTGGAACTGCTGATTTAGCAAAAGCCTATGCTGGCGCCAAAGTCATCGATGCCAAAGGCAAAGCGCTTATTCCTGGCCTGATTGACGGTCATGGTCATGTGCTTAATCTGGGACAAAACCTCAGCCAAGTGGAACTGCGACAAACTGCTAGCGAAGCGCAAGCCGTCGCCAAAGTCGCAGCTTTTGCCAAACAACAACCGCAAGCACAATGGATTTTAGGCCGTGGCTGGAACCAAGTACTCTGGCCAAGCCAACAATTTCCGACCACCCACTTACTCGACGAAGCGGTGAAAGATAAACCGGTATGGTTATCGCGCGTAGACGGCCACGCAGGTTGGGCCAACAGTAAAGCCCTGCAATTAGCGGGGATAACTAAAGAAAGCATCGACCCACCGGGTGGACAAATTCAGCGCGATAAACAGGGTAATCCGACCGGCGTGCTGATAGATAACGCCATGTTATTGGTCGAAAAACAAATTCCTAAAGCCAACCCGGCAGAAATCACCGCGGCTCTAAACGCAGCCTACCAACATTTATTAGCGCTTGGCATCACCAGTACCCATGATGCTGGTGTCGATGAAGCCAACCTCGCGGTATACCAGCAAATGGCGAGCGAGCAGAAAATCCCGCTGCGGATTTATGCGATGTTGTCAGCAACGGATCCAAACTTAGCAAACCGCCTTGCCGCAGGTCCGATTGACGATCCACAAGATATCCTCGATGTGCGCTCAGTAAAAATTTATGGCGATGGTGCTTTGGGTAGTCGCGGCGCAGCGTTACTGTCGGCCTACAACGACAAGCCCGGCGAGATGGGTTTGCTGTTAACTCAACCCGACGCACTAACAGCGGTGATGAAACTTACGCTGGATAGTGGTTTCCAAGCCAATGTGCATGCAATTGGTGACAGAGCCAACCGCTTAGTGCTTGACCGTTTTGAACTCCTCCAAACGCCAGCAGCAAGAGCAAAAAGTCGCAACCGTATCGAGCATGCGCAAGTGATTGCGCCAAAAGATTTACCGCGTTTTGCTAGACTGCAAGTGCTGCCATCGATGCAGCCCACACACGCGACTTCCGATAAAAATATGGCGGGTGATCGTTTAGGTGTCGCCAGATTACGCGGCGCTTATGCATGGCGCACGCTGGTTGATATGGGTAATCCCGTCGTTTGCGGTTCCGATTATCCGGTAGAGTTGGCGAACCCGTTTCATGGCTTACACGCGGCTGTTACTCGCCAAGATCATAACGATCAACCGGCAGGAGGCTGGTTGGCTGAACAAAAATTGAATTTGGTCGAAGCATTACGCTGTTTTACCGTTGATGCCGCTTACGGCGCCTATCAAGAACAAGCGATGGGCAGTTTAAGCCAAGGGCAATGGGCTGATTTTATCGTACTCGACCAAGACATTTTCGCCGTCGACCCGAAATTAATCTGGCAAACCAAAGTATTACAAACCTATGTTGGTGGCAAACTCGCGACGGATACCAAGACTGTCGCTGCGCCCTAGCCAATAGCACCATTTACGCTGGCGTAACATCGCCAGCAATTTTTTGCTTTAAATTATTAATGAGTATCAGAATTGTATGATTAGCCAGAAATGGTCGAAATTAATTAAATCGCTGCAGTTAAAAAAGTACCGCAAAGCAGAACAGCTGTTTTTTGTTGAAGGGGAAAAAGCGGTACTGGAAGTTTTAGCCTCAGGTTGGCAAGTGAAGGCATTATTTGGCACGGCGGATTTCCTCGACCGTTACCCTGACGCCTGCGCTGCCGCGGAACTTAGCCATCCATGCAGTGCTAGTGAGCTTGAGCATGTCGGCACATTTACCAGCAACAACGCGGCTTTGGCAGTGGTGGCAATCCCTGCACAACAGCAGTTTAGTGAAGCGGCCAATAGCTGGACTTTAGTGCTTGATAACGTCAACGATCCGGGCAATTTAGGCACTATCATTCGTATCGCGGATTGGTATGGCATCAAACAGATTTTATGCTCATCCGACACCGTCGATGTATTTAACCCGAAAGTCATCGCCAGTGCCAAAGGCTCTTTTTTGCGAGTGCAATTACATTATGGCGATTTAGCCACTTGGTTGCAGGCCGCAAAGCAGCCAGTGCTCGGCGCATTTTTAGGTGGTGACAATGTACACCAATTGCCCATGCGTTCAACGGGTGGTTATGTGGTGCTCGGCAACGAGGCAAATGGCATCAGCCCAGCAATTGCCGCGCATATCCAGCAACGAATTACGATTCCTGCCTTTGGCGATGCGGAGTCGCTGAATGTTGGCATTGCGTGCGCGGTGATTGTCGATAACTTAAAACGGATCACTACTGAAGTTTAGTCGAATAAATCTCTAGCTTTGGTGCTGTAACCATTCAGGAAAAATTCAGCGCCAAAGCATCATCTTCAATTTTTAACAGCCACATGCCACAAGGAATTTGCATGAACAAACGCTCTTCAATCTCATTCTTGGTGTTAGCCGCCCTGTCTTTTCAAACTATCGCAGAAGAAGATCACCCTTTGTTTTCTGCCTATCCGGGCGCAGATATTGACCGTTACCAACGCATCGATTATGACCAATTCGATTTACCTAATGGCGCTGATACTGGTAAACAATTAAGCAAAGTTACTGCGCTTGGTGAAGTGACTCGTCATGTTTATGATATTGAACAAGTGTCGTCAATGCAGGTAGCCAAAAACTATCAAGAAGCCTTTACCAAGGCAGGCTTTAATGTCGTATTTAAATGTGAAAGTGCGGCGTGTGGCCCAAATGATGGCGAAGCGCTTGGTAATCAACTGGCGATTTCTGGCGAAATCTACAACTATCACAACCAGCCGTATTATTTTTTGGTGAAAAAAGATCTGCCAGAAGGCCCAATTTATGCAGCTTGGTACATTGCTAGTTACAACCAAGAAACTCGGGTAAATCAAGTTATTGTGCAAGGCAAGCCACTGAAAACAGATCTAATCCAAGTAAATCTCGAAGGGTTAAAAACCAGTACTGAGCCTGATGCCACGCAAAACGCCGATGATCTCGAACTTGATCACCCAATGCTCTCACGTTACCCAGGGGCTAATTTAGATCGCCATAAAAAGGTGGATACTGAAACCTTTACTATTCCAGCGCCAGGCCAAAAAGCTTTAACCTTACAAGGTGATTTATCACAGCATGCGTATGATATTAAACAAGTATCCACACTCAAAGTGTTTGAAAACTATCAGAATGCGCTGAAGAAAGCCGGTTTTAGTCCAGTCGTTTTGTGTAAACCAAATGAATGTGGCGGCGAAGATGCTTTACAAAAAGTCGGCGATACCGTGTCAGTGCACAATGACGTCTACAACTATTACCGCAAATCTTATTACATAGTGGCGAAGTTAACTGCGGGCGGTCAAGATCATTATGTCGCACTTTTTATCGGCGCTTATGAAAGTAACGTACGGGTGCAACAAGTCATTTTATCAACCAAAGCGGTGCAAACTGACTTGGTCAAAGCAGATGCCAGCGAATTGAAACGTCAACTTGATACCGCAGGCAAAGCATTGATTTATGGTATTTATTTTGATACCGGCAAATCAGAAGTCAAAACAGAATCAAAAGCGGCATTAACGGAAATCGCCACTTTACTGAAACAAAATGCCAGCTTGAAGTTATACGTGGTCGGTCACACTGACGATACTGGCAATAGCCAAGCGAACCAGCAATTGTCTGAACAACGGGCGCAAGCCGTGGTCAACGCGTTAACGACACAGCATCAAATTAATGCTTCACGCCTAGAAGCCCATGGTGTTGGGCCGTTCGCGCCAGCAAGCAACAATACCAGTGCCGCCGGTAAACAACTAAACCGCCGCGTTGAACTGGTGCAAAAACTGTAAAACTGCAATTGCCGGGGCGAAGGACTACTTTGCCCCTGTGGCTTCCGGTACAATTGTCGCCATTCTTGCTGCCGGAGCTTTGTATGTCGACGCCCTCCTCTTCTGTTCAATCTTTCGCTGATTTCCCGACAGTTGCCGATTTTGTCGGACATACGCCATTAGTCCGTTTGCAACGGATGGCCGCGCATACCCAAAGTACCGTGCTGTTGAAGCTTGAAGGTAATAACCCGGCAGGCTCGGTGAAAGATCGCCCAGCGCTCAATATGATTGTACAGGCTGAACTTCGTGGTGATATCAAACCCGGCGATACCTTGATTGAAGCCACCTCTGGCAATACCGGTATTGCGCTAGCGATGGCTGCAGCCATCAAAGGTTATCGGATGATTCTGATTATGCCCGATAACGCCACCGCAGAGCGCAAGGCCTCAATGCAAGCCTATGGTGCCGAGTTGATTTTGGTGACCAAAAGCCAAGGCATGGAAGGCGCGCGTGATTTAGCGCTGCAAATGCAACAACAAGGCCTCGGCATTGTGCTCGACCAATTTAATAATGTGGATAACCCAGCAGCACATATCAACAGCACTGGCCCAGAAATTTGGCAGCAAAGTCATGGCCGGCTGACCCACTTCGTCTCTAGCATGGGCACGACCGGCACTATTATGGGCACTTCTGCCTATTTAAAGCAGCAAAACCCGGCTATTGAAATCGTCGGCTTACAGCCCTCTGCTGGCAGCTCTATTCCTGGGATCAGACGCTGGCCAGAAGAATATTTACCAGGCTTTTTCCGGCGAGCACAGGTCGACACCGTGCTGGATATCGATGAGGCAGACGCTGTGGCAACCACACGCCGACTCGCCCGCGAAGAAGGCATCTGCGCAGGGGTTAGTTCTGGTGGTGCAGTCTTCGCCGCCTTGCAAATTGCTGAACAACAACCCGGCAGCGTAATTGTGGCAATTATTTGCGACCGCGGCGACCGCTATTTGTCTTCAGGTTTATTTAACGATTAGGGATAGTCATGAGTTATGAATGGATGGCACTTACCGCAGCATGTTGCTGGGCCATCGGTAGTTTAATTTCAGCACCCGCCTCCGCCCATTTAGGTGCCTTTGCGTTTACCCGCTGGCGCATGACTTGCGCAAGCATCATGCTCTGGACTCTCGCCATTATTGCTGGTGGCTGGCGCACCTTGCCAATTGATCAACTCTGGTTGCTGGCGCTTTCTGGCGTTATCGGCATTTTAATTGGCGATACCGCATTATTTGCGGCGATGAATCGACTAGGCCCTCGGCGCGCGGGAGTGTTATTCGCAACTCATGCGCTGTTTTCAGCATTACTCGCCTATTGGTTTTTAGGTGAAACCATTTGGGGCTGGACGCTCATTGGCTGCGGCTTGTTAGTGACTGGCGTGATGACAGCAATTTTGTTCGGCAAAAGAGCCTGTGAGCAGCACCACTGGGAAGCTGGCAGCAATGAATTGGGCATAGGCATTGCGCTTGGCTTGTTATCGGCATTATGCCAGGCTGTTTCGACTTTAATGTTAAAACCATTAATGGAAACCGACATTGATGCAGTTGCAGCCTCTGCCGTGCGCATGACTACAGCGTTAGTGTGCCACTTAGCGTTGTTATGGTGCGGTTTTCAAGTCGCTAAAACGCAAAACGCCATGACACCCAAAGTTCTTGGCATGGTCGCGTTTAATGCGCTGCTTTCCATGGGAATTGGTATGACGCTAATTTTACAGGCATTAAAGCAGGGTGATGCCGGCATGGTGGCAATGCTTTCATCAATAAGTCCTGTGGTGGTTGTACCGTTACTGTGGCTGGTGTACAAACGCCGCCCTGCCTTTGGCGCTTGGCTTGGCGCTGTGATGACAGTCGGCGGTACCATATTGATTTTGCTGCATTAATACTGCAACATAACATTAACCTTAATTTGCAGTAAAAAGGAAACTCTACATGTCTGATTTGCAAAAAGAAGACGATATGGAACAGCCCGAAATTACCACAGTGTTCGAGCTGCAATACGCGGGGTTTTGGCGTCGAGTTGCTGCGCATTTGCTGGATTCGGTCATCATCGGATTGACAGTGTTAATCCTAGTGTTGCTATCTTTGGGTGATAACTCGCTGTATCTAATGACAATCGTCGTGCCTGGGATTTTAGCGATTATTTATCAGCTCTACTTAACCACAATGTACGGTGCAACCTTTGGCAAAATGGCGATGGGCATCAAGATTGTGCGTCTGGACGGCAGTCCAATAAATTTTGCTCAAGCAAACTTGCGCTATATGCCGTATTTAGTATTTGGCGTTATTGGGATACTAGGCAGCATTGAAGCCTTTAATAACATCGCAATCCCTTCAATTTTCTTTGAATACAATTGGACTGAACGCAGCAAAATCTTGCAACAGCATCAACCACTTTGGGCATTTCTAAGTTCAGGAATTTCAGCATTGTTTGTGTTAGCTGACGCGATTGCGCTGCTGATTAGCAAGCAAAAATTGAGTATTCACGATCGGATGGCTGGCACCGTAGTCGTCAAAATTGCCACGCCAATTCAATAGCAGTTGGCGGTTTCACTGCAAGAGTTCGTTATACCCTTAATATGATCGACAAAGCCGATTCTTGATTTCTGGTATCGATGAATGGCATGACCAAGCTCATTGTGCTTGGTTTGTTGGCTCCACACCTTTTACCGCATTCGGCTCAATAGCCTCATTAGGCGGTGTCGATGCTGGTGTGTCTAAATGATCAACACTTTCACCATCAGACTTAAGAGCCGGTGACGTAACATCGCCACTGTTTGTTGACTCAGGGATTGACTCTGGCATCGGCTCAGGTGTTGGTTGATTACCCGTTTCAGCTGGCAATAATAAGTCCGTTTCAGCAGGCTGCCCTTCCGGCATCTCAGTGACTGCCGAGACCGGAATTTGGTTTCGATACTGATCAATCAGGCCCATGATTTCGGATAATGCTATCGCATGATCAGCAGTCAAAATGCCGTTATGACCGTTGATAATATCATCAGTGACCGAGAGCACCCAGACTGCTTGCATATTGGCATCAGGGCAAGTTTGCACATTAGTACGACTTTGCAGCCGGGCTCTAATTTTCCAGCCTGAGGTGGTTAGCGTCATTGCGCAGCCAGGGATCGCATCATGTCTGAGCATGGCTGCAGGCATATAATCTGTTTTGCTGCAATCGCCTCGCGAGCAACGCGCAACATCATGAGTGATAGCCCAAGAATTGCCCATTGCTCTTTGCCCATCTTTCATCCAACGGAACGCTTCTTTTAGTGCGTAGTCGCCTTTGGATTGCAGCACGACCATTGCTGGTTTTTGCCGATCGATACTCAATAAGGTATCCAACGGTTTGTATTCATCAACGTTCACCGCCGGATTTAACAGAATGAATAAATTCGGGTTTTCCCGTTTGTCGATGATCGCTTGGCGGATCCGGTCTTTACTGGCATGTAAGGCAACAGCGCCGCCTAAGCTGTGACCGATGACGGTATAACGCTGCAAGTAACCGGCATTAATCTCCGCGTCCAGCGCATCTAATAGTTGTGACATCCCATGTTTGCCAATGCGACTTGCTACTGTTTTACGCTGAAAAATCGTTGGGAAATCTAAAGGTTCAACCACACTTTCGGCATCGTCAGAACCGTCTAACCAAAACGGATCGTACTTATCGCCACGCCAACCAATGTATAAACCAATCAAATTTCGTTGCTTATCGCTTTGCGCCATCTGCTGATAGAACTGCTGGAATGCGATGAAGTTTTCATCGGTCGATGCCGCATTGTGATGCCAACCATGAATAAAAATAATGAGTTCTTGCTGGGTATTGCCACTTTGCCGCAGCCGCGCTTGTAAACCTTGCCACTGCTTGACATCATGCGGTTCGCCTTGGTCATTAAATTCTATGGTATGAAAATCTTGTGTGGCGATATCTGCCGGAGGTATTTGCCAAGGCCTATCGGGAATGTAGCTTAGCGCTAAAGAAACCATTAACACCGCTAAGATAGCGAGTTTATATAACGCAATTTTTTTCAGGGTCATAGTCACACAAGGGTTAGAGATGGCAGCAACAACGACGGAACAAGCTAAGTTGACCGTCGAAAAAGTGCGCAAATTATACCCGAAATCTCCCCATAGCGACCAGCTGGCTCCAAGCACTTTATTTCCATCGCGGTGAAATTAAAGTCTTGCCTATTCAGTTTTAATACAGCCTCGCAGCAAATTTGGGCAGATGCGGTACGAATAATAATGCGAATATGGACGATGCAAATATAGATGAGATGCAATTGATGTGCTGTGCAATTGAGGACAGCCACCATTCTCGTCGTTTCAACGACAGCAACTCTAGGTAACACCGGCCAAGCTCTGATATAGTAAGCAAATCAATAGCCACTGAGGTTTGCACGACAAATGATGGAATGGCATATTCTGCGGTTTTCCGAACTCGACACCTACACGCTTTATGCACTGCTGCAGCTGCGAGTTGACGTGTTCGTGGTTGAACAAAACTGTCCTTATCCAGAACTTGATGAAAAAGATTTGCACCCAGAAACTCGGCATATTTTGCTGAAAAAGGCCGATAAAATACTTGGTTACAGCCGTATTTTACCGCCAGGCGTGAGCTTCTGGAAGGAATTTGGACAGCCACCATTCTGGAAGGAATTTGGACAGCCACCATTCCCATCGCTTCAACAACGGCAACACTAGGTAACACCGGCCAAGCTCTGATATAGTAAGCAAATCAATAGCCACTGAGGTTTGCACGACAAATGATGGAATGGCATATTCTGCGGTTTTCCGAACTCGACACCTACACGCTTTATGCACTGCTGCAGCTGCGAGTTGACGTGTTCGTGGTTGAACAAAACTGTCCTTATCCAGAACTTGATGAAAAAGATTTGCACCCAGAAACTCGGCATATTTTGCTGAAAAAGGCTGATAAAATCCTTGGTTACAGCCGTATTTTACCGCCAGGCGTGAGCTTCAAAGACGCCCCAGGCGTTGGCCGAGTTTGTGTTGCGCAAACTGCTCGTAGGCTGGGTCTTGGCGAATTACTTGTAGCCAAAGCCATCGCTACAGCAAAAGAAGGCTGGCCGGGTAAAGATGTCCACATTTCAGCACAATGTTACCTGCAACGTTTTTATGAAAGCATGGGCTTTGTCGCCGCTAGCGAACCTTATTTGGAAGATGACATTCCGCATCTGAAAATGATTCTAACAGTGAATAGCATTTAAACTTGAGCTCGGCGGCTCAAGAAATTGCCGCCGAACCAGCTCAGCGCTTTTTCATCAAGCTGCAATTGACTAACCCTTCAATAGTTATCAACTCAACTTGCCAGCCAAATTTGTGTATTTTTCAACCAAACTAATGAACTAATCACATCACCAACTGCGTACAACATGAAGCAAGTGCAAAATGCATGAGCAACAATGGTAGGCTGTCGGTTGGTCAAGTACGTCTGGTGGATGACGTTAGAATGGCTAAGCCTGCACAATGTATCACGTCAGACGAGGATAACATCATGATATTAAGCCATATTTGGGGTTTGTACGCTCATCCAAAAACAGAATGGGACAGGATTGATCATGACAAAGAGTCAATGTTCAGTAGCCTCATGCATGTTTTATTACTAGCATTTATTCCTGCAGGTAGCGCCTATTATTCCGCTGTGCATATTGGTTGGAATGTCGCCAATGGCCCTGTTATTACCTTAAACAGTCAAAGCGCCTTACTGCTGGCTGTCACAATGTATGTGGCTCTGATTGCCGGTGTCTTTGCACTTGCGGCATTGATTAAATGGATGGCAGTTACTTTTGGTGCAGCGCCAAGTTATGTCCATGCGATGGAGCTGGCAGCTTACACCTCGACACCACTGTTTATGGTCGGCTTTATCGCCCTCTACCCTGAACTTTGGGCAATGACGCTCGCTGGTCTCGCAGGGGTCGCCTATGCAGTTTACCTGCTTTACACCGGCGTCCCAATTATGATGCACATTCCAGATGACCGCGGCTTTATTTACGCCAGTTCAGTAGTGACTTGCGGCCTGGTGTTGCTGGTAGTGGTGATGGCTAGCTTTGCAATATTGATTACCAATAATTTATTGCCCGTGGTGAACTTGATTTAATATTGTTCTACTGTCGGAAAAGCGAGCGCCTATAGCTCGCTTTTTTATTGCTAAATCCCCATAAACGCATGAGTCGACCCCGTCACTTTCAATAATCATTTGTAAATAAAATTCACCAATTTGAAACATTGCTGCTGCATGCTAATTTTTTACAGGGGTAGGATCTCTAAAACTTGCTTGCTGATGTGCTGCAGTAGGTCATTCCCCCCAGCGCCATGACTCAATAATGTTTTCACTACATGTATCTCAACTAAATTAGGAGCCATTATGCCGTTTCAAAAAGTTTGGTCGTCTGCGAAAAGCAGGCAACTTGCCCTCAACTTGCCCCCTCGCCCACACTATCGTCAGTTATTGGCGATGTGCGGTATTGCTTGGCTTGCCACATCCGCGGCCCCTGCGATGGCAGCGGAGTTACCGCAGTGCCCACAACCGCAACTGTTGGAAACCAACTTCACTGCGCCACAAACCACCGCAAAGGTTTTCGTAACCCATTGAATGCATTACTTGTTGGTTTGCCGAGCTATCACATGGTGCATGATGTGACCAGTGCAACAGACAGCACGGTCAATGTTACGGCAAAGTTCGATTATGGCACTGTGGTCCATAAAGATTTAGAGTTTGAAAACGTCCAGTTTTATCTGCGCGGATCGCAAGATCAACAATGGCGTTATCTTGGGCAAAAGGTCACCAACAGTGATGGCAAAGCAACCATCAGTATCAATGCGTTAGCAGCAGGTCAATATCGTATTTATGCTCTCGTTCCGGGTGATAAAACGGGTGCTGAAGGGTTTATTACCGTTGTCGATGCGGGTACGCAAGCGGTGTTATTTGATATCGATGGCACGCTGACGGAATCAGATTTAGAGCAGCTTGGCGATTATCCGGCGATCCGCCGCGCAAGCCCTAAGGATGGTGCTTACAGCTTGGTGAGACAATATTTAGATAAAGGTTATCAGCCAATTTATTTATCTGCGCGGGTTTACTGGTACCAAAAAGGCACTCGCGACTGGTTGCAATGGATGGGGTTACCAAGAGGATTTTTGCGCACATCAACAAGCAATGAAACCAGCCTTTTCCGCACCGCTGCCTACAAAATTGAACAAATCAAACTGCTGCAAGCCGCAGGCATCAATATCGTGCGCGCTTATGGCAATGCAAAAACTGATGCAGAAGCGTTTATTAAAGCTGGGCTTCCAGCCAATCGGAGCTTTACCATAGGCCAAGATGCCGGATATTTCGGCACCACGCCAATTTTAAACAATAGCTACGGTGAGCATATTCGTCAGCTGGTCAATAACTTCCCTGCTGCGGATTGTTACTAAGCAGACAAAACAGTGGCCTCAAGCAAGGCCACTGTCTTTCTCAAAAGATAACTTTCTCAAAAAGATAGCTTTCTCAACAATAGCTTACTCAAAAATAGCTTACTCAAAAATGACTTACTCAAAAATGGCTTGAGCAAACATTGCTTGCTCATTCATAGCCAACCCATTTAAAATTGTTGCTGGTACATTTCATTTATGTTGCCTTTTAGCGTTCGATGCCTTTTGTACCTAACAATTCAGTAGCAAAATCGGCATCCACACCACTCTTCACCCATTTAGCCACCTTGTTGTTCAGTTTCAAGTCATTAAAAAGCTAATAATTTGTAAGCAATTCAAGAGGAAATGCTTATGTTTAAATATAGTTACCTGATTGTCTCTTTATTTGCCACAGATTGTTTGGCCAATGAAGATGAGTACCTGCAGTGCGTGCAAGACTATTTACCGCAAGCCGAATTTGATGGCGCCGCCCTGATGGTCAAACAAAAATGCGAGGCCATTCATAGTGACAAAATCATGCTACCTCGGGAAAAAGCGCGCCTGCAATGCCAGCTAGGATCAGCCTCCACAGCAAAAACTGAGACAGCCCTGATGATGCTGATGAAGACGTGTGACGAGCGACATAGTTTTGAAAACCACAAAGAATAACCACAAAGAAAAGCTATATACCCAAAATCCTTGAAGATTCGGGTAGGCGCGAGTGAGTGAGAGCGCAGGAGCATAGTTAGCTATGTGACTGCGGCGAACGAGTGAAGGCAACAACCCCGAATCTTCAAGGAATAAGGGTATAAACGGCAAAACCAAAAAGCCATTTCCAACTGACAAAACTCCAGAAGAATTGGCCAACAACACAAACTGTAAATTACGGAATTAACGATGAGTAATAACATTTCTAAGTTCATAAAATTGGGTGTTTTAGTGATCACTTTTGCGGTGAATTCAGCGTGGGCTAGCGGGTCGTTTCGCTTAGATAATGGCAAATTAATCTTTTCCGGCATGAGTAAAACTGAGTTGATGAATGTTGCGGGGCGTCCTATGAGCACTGAAACAATACCGAAAATCAACAAGGACGGCCAGCACGTCGAAAGCGACGAACAAATACTCATCTACAAACTGGAAGGGTCAATTGGTGGCGAGCATCTTATCGAAGCAAAAGTGATTAGCGGCAAAGTTGTGTCACTGCAAGTCACTCAATCCAATCGATAACCTTTCAATTTGAGTAAGTTTAAGTTGCAAGAATAAGCCTGTCTGCTCGGCTCTACTGTGGCTAGCTAACTATCAAAAGGAGGCTGGCCACACTTGTTCCCAACTCTGGCCAGCCACTTTTTAATTTGTGGCTGTCCCGGATTAGTTCGGATTAGTTCACGGATTAGTTCAATTTGTGGCTGTCCCGGATTAGTTTCTCAACTCTGGCCAGCCACTTTTTAATTTGTGGCTGTCCCGGATTAGTTCACGGATTAGTTCAATTTGTGGCTGTCCCGGATTAGTTCCGGAACTTTTTAAGTAACCACTTATAAAACAGCCACAATTCGCAAAACTTGTAATCGCCATGGGCATCCAGATGCAGACATCGGTGACATGGAGACTTTCCAAGATTAGTTCAGACTCTTGTTTAGTTCTTACTTAGTTGCTTGTTTGACAGATATTAAAGCTAGCTTTTACCCTTTCGATTACATCAGACTCTGGATTTTCATTGGAATCAAAAATCCAATTGAACTCTCGGTTCATATGGGTGGTTCTTCCATATATAAGTAATCTATTAGAAGATACTGTATCCGTTCTTAAAACCATTGAATCCACGTAAAGTTTAGTATCACCTCTAAGCAAATATTGTTGGGATGACTCTACCCCAATAGTACAATTTTTTGAATTTTCAACGATCGAGTTTGAAAACAAATTTTCTTTACTTTGTAGTTCACTAACCAGTAACAATTCCCAATAATGAGATTTTGGTCTTGGATTTTCGCTCAACAATGGACATCTATCAAAATCCATATCGAGATACATCTCCTGCTTTGGAGATAAGCAACTTAAATCTACGTCTAATTCATGTAAATTAACTTCGTAAGGAACCGCACACGATACAGTTATAAGAGCAATAAATATCACTCCTAGCTTTTTCATAACAAACTCCGTAACTATTTTCGAGGAAACGACCAAATGCAAACAACCACAATCAACAAACCGAAAGTCGCAGTCCCTCGCCTAATCTCAACCCGCCGAAGGCCCATACAAAGTCTCTGCGCGTTGGATCAAAATCCAACTGGTCAGGATGTATTTATCGTTGGATACCGGAATACAGCCGCGGTGGGTGTGGGTGAAATAGGCGGGCGCGATGACCATACTGCCGGCTTTGGGTTTTAAGGCGCGTTGTTGGTAGTAAAATTCGGTTTCGCCGCCTTCGGCGACGTCATTGAGATAAAACATAAATAACAAGGTGCGATGCAGCGGCTCGTTGTGTGGCGCTTGCGGATACACTTCGCAGTGCCAGTAGTTGTAATTGCCTTTACCGGCGTCGTACTTTTGCGCTTGAATTGGCCCTAAGCGATACAATAACCGCATAAAATCTTCGGCTTTACTGGAGCCAAATTCTTGATAATTTTCATGGGTTAATGCCACAGCCTCGCCAGTTTCTGGGTGCTGGATAGTTAATGCCACCGGCGCTATCAAGGCAAAGTGATATTTCTTAAAATACTCAGCGGCGTGCTTGGTGGTGACCGCGATCACTTGGTTTAACAAATCCCGATATTCAACATGGTCGTTGAGATACAAATCGGTGCTAATCTTTTTGTTAACATCAACACCACCACCGGTGCGGCCCGGTTTTTTATGCGGACTTTGCTCAAAGGTGTTTATAAGCTGCTGACAAAGCTCGGGACTTAACGCATTATCATAGACTTCAATAAAATCAGACATGAATCAACCTTATGTTCACTGAAAGCATTCAACCTCGTTTTAGCGAGACCGACGCGCTGGGACACATCAACAATACCGTATTGCCGATTTGGTTTGAAGGGTGCCGCGATCCTATTTTCAAATTATTTACATCAAACCTTGACCCAGCGCAATGGCGACTGATCTTGGCGAAATTCAGCGTGGAGTTTCATGCCGAGCTGTTTTATGGCGAAACTGTCACCATCAACACTGGCATTAGTCGAGTGGGAAACAGCTCATTTGAAGTGACGCAACAAGCCATCCAACAAGGGCGTGTCTGCGCCACTGGCGTGGTGGTGTTGGTGCATTATGATTTTGCGCAAAAGCGCTCGGCGCCAATTACGCCGGACATCGCCGAGCAATTACGTCAGCATCTGTGGCCAACTGCAGAGGGAGCAAGCGCCGAGGGGGCATGCGCTGAAGCAGCCAAGTAACAATTAACACTGGCAATCAGCACTCGAGAACACAGCAATAAAAAAAGGCACCAATTCCTTGGTGCCTGATTTTTTCAGCGGGGCGAGCCCTAAAACTTAGATCCTAAGCACTTGTTTAATAAGTACTTGTTTAATAAGCACATAGCTACTTAGCACTTAGTTACTCAGCCCTTAGTTACTAAGAGCCGGGTAATCCGTGTAGCCCTTGGCATCTTGGGTGTAAAAAGTCGACGGATCTGGTTGCGCTAATGGCGCACCTTGCTTTAACCGTTCCACTAAATCTGGGTTGGCAATAAACAAGGCGCCAATCGCAACAGCTTGCAACTTCCCACTAGCCACTGCAGCTTGCGCTTCGTCGTGCTGATAGCCCATGTTGCCAATTAAATTGCCTTGATACACTTCACGCGCCGCAGTCACTACATCGGCGTGTTGCACGCCCATAAAATCAGCACGCATTAAATGCAAATAGGCCAAATTCAGCGAGTTAAGTTCGGATGCTACATAACGGGTTAAGCCAACAGGGTCACTATCCAGCATGCTGTTGTAGCTATTAAGTGGCGAAATACGCACGCCGACCCGATCTGAACCCCAAACACCAACCACGGCTTGAATGACTTCTAACAACAAACGCGCGCGATTTTCTAAGCTACCGCCATAAGCACCTTCACGTTTGTTCGAACCATCACGCAGGAATTGGTCCAGTAAATAACCATTGGCACCATGCACTTCGACACCATCAAAACCAGCAGCCTTAGCATTTACTGCCGCTTGACGGAAATGCTCAATAATTGCTGGAATTTCAGCATCTTCCAGCGCGCGTGGCGTGGTATAAGGCAATTTGCCTTCTGGCGTGTGGACTGTATCGTCAATAGCAATGGCCGATGCAGAAACCGGAATAGCGCCGTTGTTAAGCGCGGGGTGACAAGCACGGCCACCATGCCAAATTTGTAAGAAGATCCGGCCGCCTTTGGCATGCACCGCATCTGTGACTTGTTTCCAGCCAGCGATTTGCGCTTCGGAATAAATACCAGGCTCGCGCCAAAACGCCGAATTGCCTTCAGCAACCATGGTCGCTTCCGCAACGATTAAACCCGCACTGGCGCGCTGTGCATAGTGCTCGGCCATGATAGCGGTTGGCACATGGTCAGCATCGGCGCGGCAACGCGTCAGCGGCGCCATAACAATGCGGTTGGCTAAAGTAAGCGCACCTAACTGCACTGGTTGAAATAAATCAGTCATCGAGATTCTCCAAGGTTAGAGGTGAGACGAACAATACGCGGCAGAATACAATACCGATTGGTACAAAACAAGTAAAACCAGAATGATGACATTTGTCACCTACAACCGGTGACGGTGCACCCTAAGCTTTTGCTTGTTGGCACTGCACAATGACTGCACTTACAAATGCAAAGGAAATAGCGATGCAGCCATTTATTGAAGTCTTAAAACTTAGTAAAAACTACGGTGACCAGCAAGTACTTCGCGAACTTGATTTTCGGCTGATGCCAGGCGAAATCGTCGCAATTTTAGGCGCAAACGGCGCCGGTAAAACCACGTTTTTGCAAACCTTACTGGGTATGGTGCGGCCAGACCAAGGCCAAATTCAGCTATTTGGCCAACCAGTCAGCGCGCTGAAACAGCAGATGTCCCTGCGCGGTAAAATTGGCGTGATGCTGCAGCAAGCTAGCCTGCCCGCCAATCTGACAGGCCGTGAGCATTTGCAGTTATTTTCAGCCTATTACCCAGCCCCGATGTCGCTGACAGACATCATCAGCAACTTTGGCCTCGAAAGTTTTATCGACCAGCGTTTTAGTACTTTGTCTGGCGGTCAGCAACAATCGCTGTTGTTTGCTTTAGCCATGATTGGTAAGCCGCAGTTATTGTTTTTGGACGAACCCACGGTCGGTTTAGACGTCAGCGCCCGCCAAGCCTTTTGGCAATACATTCGTGCTGCCGCGGCTGCCGGGATTAGTGTGATTTTAACCACCCACTATCTGGAAGAGGCCGACCAGCTGGCTAGTCGCATTGTGGTGCTCAAAGACGGCCGCTTTATTGCAGATGCCAGCCCTGCGGCATTAAAAGCGCAAAATTTATTACGACGCATCGACTGCCAAACCACGCTTGGCGCTGCAGAAGTGGCTGCCTGGCCGCATGTCCATAAAGTCGAAGCGATGCCACTTGCCAAGGACACCGCTCGGCAGCGTTTGCTCATTGACAGCGAACAACCTGAGCACACGCTGCGCCAATTGTTGGCCCTTGATCAATCACTGAGTCAATTGGCAGTCCAGCCCCTGAGTCTCGAACACACCTTTTTGCAGCTGACGGCAGGAGTTCAAGCATGAATTCGCCAAGCATCCAATCAACCTTGAAGTTATCGACCAGTAAAGCAGCGTCAGAAGGAGCAACAGCCATGGACACACAAGCCATCACTACTGAAACAACCGGTAAACCGACGGCGCAAAAGTGGCTGTCGTTTCGTCAACACCTCAAACTCTTGCAGTTAGAAGCCAGAATGGACTGGTTGTCGCTACTCAGAACGCCAGGTTTTGTCATTCCGAGTCTGATATTCCCAGTGATGTTTTATCTATTATTCGGAGTTATCTTCGGCAACGGCGCACAAAGTACCTATTTATTAGCCTCTTATGGTTGCTTTGGCGTGATGGGCCCTGCGCTCTTTAACTTCGGGGTAAATGTTGCCAACGAACGTACACAAGGATGGCTTGCCATGAAACAAATCGCGCCAGCGCCTGTCAGCGGCTACATTTTTGGCAAAATCTGCTCGAGCCTCGCTTTTGCACTCATCATCATTATGTTGCTGTTTGTGATTGCTGCGACCTTTGGCGAAGTCCGTTTAGCCACCCACGCATGGTTCGGTTTAGCAGCAGTGTTAATGCTTGGCACAATACCATTTTGTTTGTTTGGCTTATGGCTTGGTTTGACTTTATCGGCAAAAGCAGCCCCGGCCACCGTCAACCTGATTTACCTGCCAATGGCGTTTTTGGGTGGTTTATGGATGCCGATTCATGTGCTGCCAGCTGTGTTACAGCAGTTTGCTTGGGCATTACCTAGCTACCATTTCTCGCAATTGGCCTATCAAGTGGTGGGCGTCAAAGCGACCGCGACCAGCTGGCCACACTTACTGGCAATTTTGGGATTTAGCGTGCTGATGATTGCCCTTGCCACTCGTGCCTTTCGCCAAACCACTCGCAACCGCCAATAAAACGGCTCACTCGCAGGCGGTTTGAGTACCGCCTGCCATCCAAACATCAAGGAATTCGATATGACTCACGCCCAAAAAAAATTTCCGATGTGGCTATGGCCTGCCGCAGCTTTGCTCGGTTTAGCTGGTTTCTTTGCCCTACTGCCAACGCCAAGCACAACGGATTCATCAAGCCCAAAAACGCCAGCCATGTTGGGTAGCGACATTCCCGGTAATAGTTTTGTCATTGGCCCGGTGGAGGTTTTTGACGGCGAGCAGTTTGCAAATAAGCTGCAGTATGTCGATATCGAAAGCGGCTATATCAAGCAAATCAGCCAGAAAAACCCAGCCCCCAATAAACCACTAGTAAATACCAATGGCCAAACCTTATTGCCCGGTTTAATCGACTCGCATGTGCATGCGTTTGGCGACGCCCTCGCCAAGCAAAGCCAGTATGGCGTGACGACAGTGCTGGATATGTTTACCCAACCTGCGGTGCTGCAAGCCGCCAAACCACTGAGAAGCGAAACAAGCCAAAGCAATCAAGCCGACTTATGGAGCTCAGGCATTTTGGCCACAGCACCCAAAGGCCATGGCACGGAATATGGCATGCAAATACCGGTGATTACCGGGCCAGAACAAGCGCTTGAGTTTGTCAAAGCGCGAAAAGCGGAAGGCTCGGACTATCTAAAAATCGTCTATCAGTCGGCAAAAGCACCACGGCGCTTGATGCCATCAATTAGCCAAGACACCTTAATTGCTTTAGTGAGCGCCGCCCATGCCGAGCAAATGTTGGCGGTGGTGCACATTCAAGATCAGCAATCGGCGCTGGATGCCGCCCGCGCTGGCGCTGATGGTTTAGTGCATGGCTTTTTTGAATCGCGTATTCAAGAGGCGCTGCTTACTGAGCTGAAAAACCGAGATATTTTTGTGATTCCCACCATGGCTGTGCATGAAGCGATGAGCCGCCACACCGCGAATGATAAATGGCTGTTAAACGACAGTCGCATTCAACTTGATGCAGTGAGTCGCAGCAACCTGAGCAAAAGCTTTAGCCAATTTAATATTCCAGCCAGTCTGTACGACAACATGATGGCCAACACCGCAGCCATGCAACAACATGGCATTCGCTTGCTGGCAGGCACCGATGCGCCAAACCCTGGCACTGCGCATGGCATCAGTCTGAGCGTCGAGTTGTTATTACTGCAAGAAGCAGGTTTATCGGTGGAAGCAGCGCTTCGCACCGCGACCAGCCTGCCAACCACTGCCTTTAGTTTGCCAGAGCGTGGTTTTATCAAAGTTGGCATGCGCGCCGATTTGCTGCTGGTGGAAAATGGCCGAGATTTACTCACCCTCACCCGCCCAGTGCAGGTGTGGAAAAACGGTTTTGCGCTCCTTGGTAGCAGCCCCGCCCAAGCGTCGAGCGCCCAAGTGTTAGCACTTGGCACACTTGCAGATTTCAGCCACAGCGAAATGCCCAATCAAGGCTTAGCGATAAGTGCCACCAGTGATGAAATGATGCACGGCAGCTCAGTGGCCAAACTGACTTGGCAGCCTGAGGGTTACCTGCAAGTGCATGGCAACTTAAGTAAAGACAGTCAATTCCCATGGGCGGGCGTCAGTTATTTACCAGGCGCGAGTTTTGAACAAGGTGCCAACTTCCAACAAGGCAGCAGCCTTACCTTCGACCTGAAAATCAATGGGGTCAGAGTCGTTGAAACCAAACCTTCATCAACCTTGCCGCCACCGACCAGCCAAATCCAGTTGATGATTTTCACCAACGGCAGCATGCAACCCGAAATCAAAACGCTGACCATCGGCGAGACGTGGCAAACTCACAACCTGAAACTTTCAGAGCTCACCCAAACCGATACCAGCCAAATCAACATGTTACTGTGGAGCGCAAAAGAGCCTGGCGACTTTAGCTTTGATATCGATAACATCAAATTGCAACCGTAGCTTGCAAATCAATAGGGTCAGAGTCGTTGATTTCCTGAAAATCAATGACTCTGACCCCATTGATCCTCAGTGGCTTCCACTGGGTGCGCTTTATACCAAGCATCAAAAAATGCACTTGGCATACTAATGCTCATATGATCTAACTTGATATTTCGTCTCGCTTCATCATATTGCCCTTTATCCATTAATTCCCAGTAATGCTGATCAATTGGGAACGAAAATGTAATTTCATAATTCGGATAGCTAAGGCTCGCATATAACTTAGGGAATTCACCCGGTATGTCTTGCCAACTTGGTTCTTTTTCTTTAAAAATTTCGTTATATGAAAGTCCGAGCCTTAAACCATCAAAGGTTTGAATACATGCATTCGGGATCGCAATAGAAACCACCATGCCAAACTCTTTGCTACCAATTCTTACATGGCAAGTCTTGGATAGGTTGACCACCAAATAAGGCTCATTCGCCCCTTGTTGCCATTGAGCTTTTGCACCATAGATTTTTTCTACTTCATCAAATTTCATGCCGAGCTTAATCTTGTCAACTTGACCAAACTCAGTCGCAGTAAATTCAATGGTCTTGGCAAACACACCCGCAGAAAAAAAACAGACAACAAACCAAAGCTGTTTCATTTTCAAAATCCTTAACTTTTTAAAAGCTACTACACAAACACGGCCAGCCATTTTTTACATTCTGGCTGGCCTAGTTTAGTCTCGTTGATGGAGTCCCAAACGCGAGCATCACCTAATGCGTTCTTTGACTTTCCAAAGCCTCAACCGTTATACCACGGTGCTGAGCTTCAACTGCCAGTACTTGCTTAACATGCAGTGTCAGCGTGTTATCACGTTTGCGCGCGTTTTTAAGATCGTTTAACAACGTCAATCCAAGGTGATGCGGCATACGCACCAGCGCTGTCAAAGCCACAGGAACTTTTTTAATAGGCATTTTAGGTACAGCGGACACCAACCTAGTCGCGCATTGTAAATCGCCCGTGTATGTCACTGGTAACAGTAACCAATCGTGTGCTGTTCCGTTGGACGTAAGCCATTTTTCCAAACACCAGTGCGCAAATTCATGCTGCTGTTGATCTGGCAAATGCGCCAATATCTGACGACAGCGACGGGGGAAGTAAAGCAATCCCTCTTGCAGTTGCTGGAGCAACAGTTTGCCAAGTGCCTCCCCTAAAGGCGCAAGAACTAGGGCACAAGGCGCATCCCATAGTCGCTCTATTTCTGGAAGCACAGATACATTGAGCGCGCGTTGCTGTAACTCTTCAAGTTTGAGATGTTGCCAATCATCAAACGCGTGGAGTTTATCATCCATGTCAACACCTGCGCGCTCGAGGGTATCCAAGCTTAAACCAATGCTATAGGGCGTATGAGCATTGTGCGTAAGCTGATCTTGAATCAACGGCACCATGCGAGTATCAAAAGCGCTGCCGATTGCTATAAGCGCCAAATGACTTATCGCCGATGCTGCGCTCCATACACTTGAATCCGCAATCACCTGCGGCTGACAACGCGCCAGCATTCGCACAGCAGCAATGCGCGTCTCGGTGCTAGCCTTCGCGAAAACTTTACTCAGGGTAGGTATACAAAGCTGTACCACTTTGCTATCCAGCATACCGAATAACTTGACCACATCCGTGCTACCTAGTGTTGTCAACACATCAGGGTGAGCGACTAACGCGCGATTGAGTAATACGCGAATAAAGGGGGCGAGCAGTTGGTCGAACGTGACCTGTTCCACATAACATACAACCGAATATGGCACGATACGCAGCGCTGAGTTGTCGACATTTTTTAATACTTTTAATATTGAACGTATATCCTCAACCCTTTCCTCTATAGACGGATACAACAATTTGGGGCTTTCTAAGAACACAGGTAAAAAGGCATCGAGGTGTGCCATCTTTTGCTCGGTCGTTATGTTCTCATTTTTTAAATAATAAAAAAGAGCACAACCTATGATTTGCCTGCTGTTTGCGTCCTTTGCACATTGCCATAACAGCGCCAACCGAGCTGGATCTTCGTGATTAAATACAGTGTAGTGCTGGATAAAAACGCTCGGTTCATCCTTAGTAGCCTGCATCAAGATCTGCCAATTTTTCGGATGTTTGGTATTAGAATCATCTTCAACACTAACCATGTCGGTCAAGTGACACAGCTTATAGACCACCCAGCCGCACAAGCGTTCATTTTTAGTGCGCAGCAAAGGTAAGAGCTGTTCCGGATCATTAAATGATTCGATATGCGCATAATCGACTTTAAAAGATGTGTTATCCATTAAATGGCGATTGAATAATTCTAACCGCCGCTCAGGTGTGGCCTTCGATAGCAATGCCTCGAACACAAAATCAAAGTAAACACTTTTTCTTTCGTTTAATTCCGTGAGGATGCTTTCGTACCACGCAAAGGCTGCGGCAGTATGAAGGCGAGGACGGATCTCACGACAACGTTGATATACCTGTTGTTCAAACCTTAATGCAAGATCAGGATTATCTGTTACGACATGGGCAGGTAATTTTAAATAACTCAGTTGTTCATCAGGCATTCGTCGCAAAAAATCATCATAATCGATGCCGTTATGCGCCGCGCAATCCCATAACGCGAAATTCTCGAACAGGCGTTTGCAAACGTTTCGATGAAATCGGCTTGCGTCCGGGCTCATCAAGTGTGATAAGGAGGGGCTCAACACAAGACGGTTGAGTAAAGTGCCAAAGTAGTTTTGCCACAACCCATACCAAAGCGCCTCATCCTGTTCAAAAAATGCTTCAACATGTTGTATTAACAAATCTGGCAACATGGCATCGAGATGCTCAGGTTGCAACAACGCATCCGAGATCCTCAGCAATAACAAACGAAACGCGGCAAACGTATTGTAAAAAGATAGGGTTAGGAGCTCAGGCTTGGCAGTGAGCGTCGCTGCAAGTAAGCCTGGATCCCGGCCTTCCTGCAACAACCACGCGTGCAAGGCGGCCAATTCCCCGTTCCCTAACGCAAGGTCGTTGGCCCATTGCAAAAAGCTTTTAGCTAATGTGTCTTGAAATGCGTGCTCAAAATCCTGATCAGGGTGTAGGTTTTCGAAACGCATTTGACAGTAAAACGAGACTCGAAATATATCGCTGCAGGATTTTTGCGTTAAAAATGGCGATAACAACCTTGTAATTCGTTCGGCAACATAAAACCCATTCGGTGTAAAATCCGAAAGAAACGTAAATTTGCCGCTGGTAAATTCGTTATAGTCCTGCTGCGACGGCGTATGTTTATATAATTCCAAACGCCAAGGCAAGGGTAACGATGTGTTCTGCTGACATGCTTGCCGAACATCAGCAAAATCAAGATCTTGGCCTATCCCCAACCGCTGATAAGCTTGCTGTAAATAGTCCAGAAATTCCTCTTCCGTGTCATGACTATTCACCAGTTCTAATGCCTGAAGTCGTGTTTGATCAAAAAAATGCATGGAGAGCCCTCTCATTGATAATCCATTGATTAAATTTCTACTTTCACCAGCGCGCAGTCAAACGCAAATTGCATGCACTTGACTTACCAAGTCTACCACCACGCATAATCACCAGTATCCACCACCTAAGGCATACCCACAAATCCGGCATATAAAACAATTAGTTAGATGAAAAGTGAACGTTCATGGCAATTCTTGAGCTGATCATTCGCCAACACTCAGTTTTCAAACATGACTGCCATAAACGTCTCAGCAATGCTCTCCGCTTCTCTCGAAATAGTCGCTTATAAAAGTATTCATAAATCACAGCATCTAAAAGCCGGACCAGCCACTTCTCAAAATCACCTAGAAGCTTATAGGCATCCACGCTTCGAATTGTGGCTGTGCACACTTAGTTAGTTCCCATAATTTTGTGCAAGCGACTGGTTTCAGCGCCTTAGAAAATGTTATTTTGCTCATACGCAATGTGGTTGTGTGGTTGTTCTGTTTGGCGACCGATCTCATGGCGCAAACCGCATTGAGTTTCCTTCTTTTAGTGATCTACTATTTGGAACAGCTATTTAGGTCGCTATGGGTTATTCAGCTAATTTTTTAGTGAGATTGAATATAGGATGTTTACATGAAATTGATTTTTAATTTGTTTATTTTATTCATTTCTTTGTCAGCATTAGCAGATGATTTTAATGCTTGGAGTGCGAAATGTATGCACAATGGCAATTCTTTTCAATTAGACTTTAAATCAAAGTCTGGCGATGCAAGTAACATGGATATGCAGGCTTCAATTTTAACAACTAAAAATGAATTGAAATTGCTACCAATACCTGAATCTACATATTTATCGGGTGATGTGAACTCGTCAGTAAAAAGTATATGTAAGCCAACCGATTATAAATCTAGAGACGGTGTTGCTGCATTTCCTGTTAATGATACAAATGTGTTGTTTTTTATAGCCAAAGATAACAGACCTTCATTGGAGATTTTGGTATTAGCGCTTATCAATATAGAGACGGGTGAGTTGCTTGATTTTCTGGATACAGATAAAAATCTGAAAACGGGAGACCCTGTCAGATCCTTTACCGTAAAACAAAAAGATAAGAAATTAAATGTTCGCCTTGTAACTGAGTACATGGAGAACACTGAGAGTGATTCAATTGATAACTTTATCGAGAGTTGGGTCGAGATTAATGTGTTGTCGAACAAAATATCATTAAAGTATTAATTTTTAGCATTCGCCTCAGCATCGACACTATGCTAAAAGCCGTAAAAGCCGGACAGCCATTTTTCTGATCTCATCAACTTATAAAATTTTTGCAACGGTAGAGAAAGCTTAAGGAATACCCAATCCAGTAATATCATGCCAACACCGTCATTGATGCCCCCACCGATTCATCCTGTTGATGATGCAATACGAATTTAAATCAATGGGGTCAGAGTCGTTGATTTCCTGAAAATCAATGACTCTGACCCCATTGATTTCTGCTATTATCGGCTTCTCGGTGAAATTTGTGTTTTTCACCAGCCATTTAGCGGTTCAACAGCGTGTCCGCAGCAAGACAGGATTTGCTATGATTAACCATTTCCGAGTGCTTGGCGTAAAAGCCAGCGCCACCGAAGACGAAATTAAAAAAGCGTATAAACGATGGTCCAATAAATACCATCCTGACAAGTTATTAGGTTTATCCGAAGACGAAAAAGCCGACGCCGCAGTGCAGTTGCAGCGGGTGAAAGAAGCCTATGAGGTGCTGTCTGATCCCAAGTTAAAAGCGGCATTTATTAAAGATTTTAATAACGTTATCGTCACCGATCCAACCGCAGCGATGAAAGAGCTGTGGGACCAATTTTATCCTTGAGGTTATCCATGACCAAAAAACTGGATGTTGCACGGTTAAATCAATTAAAAACCGATGCTTATGAAAACATTGAATCTTATAACGACCCTGAAACACCAAAAGCACTCGCGCAATTTACAGCGAAAATGAAAGCCATTTTAATGGCTGATCCAGAAATGCTGGAAAGCTTACCGGAATATTTACCGGTGGCGTTATTTGGCCGGGTGAAATTTAGCAAAGAAGCCAAGCTTAAATGGGCGCATTGGATCAACACCAAAACCATGCCGGCATGGGATGATTTTAAAGTCACAGTCGCCTTTAGCAATGACGATTTGCCGTTGGTGAAAAAAATCCGCGACTACTCTCAAGATTTATTAATCGAAGCTTGTGCTGTGTTGTACCTCCTGGAAACCCAGGGCAAAGTTGTTGCTAAACGCGCGAAAGATGATGACGATGCTTATGATGAAGACCATCATGACGATGAAGATTACGACGATCGTGACCAAGCGCAGGATGACTACGAAGGCCGCGACGAAGACGATGAAGATGGCTACGACGACCAATATGACGAAGTTCGCTTTAAAGGAGAGGATCGCTGATGAATAATCTAATCGAAATCACCGTGGCGGAAATCAAAGAGCTGGCCATTGTTGAACCGAAACAAGCCAGCAAACGCTTTGAAATCATCGCGAACACTATGTCAGATGATCAACTCGTTGAAGTCATTGAGCAAATTGACATCGTCACCTTGACGCAAATTAACAGCCAACACGATATTTCGTTTCCATCGATTATTTCAGAACTGATGACGCCAGAGAAAATTCGCGACATCGTCTGCCAACAGCCGCTGTATTGGGAAGAGAAAATCAAAAACAACGCCGAAGAACTGAAACAGCATACGTTTGATTTTTTAACCTACTTAATTCGCACCCAAGACAGCGAAGAAAAACAGGCAGAAATCTTAACCTGTATCGCTGAAGATGCGGCAGGCCTCTTCTATTTATCGATCCCATTCATCGAAATCTATCGTGGCGAAGCGCTGGAAGATGAAGACGAGGTGCATGATTTATTGCACGAAGAAGAACAAGACTTAGAAGAAGCGATTAGCTACACCGAACGGCATTTAAACGAAGAAGTGCACGGCTTAGGTTTTGACGACCCACGCAGTTTGTTGGCACTGATTCGCCAGCTGACCCCAGACGTTGAGCAAGCCATTAAGAGTTTGGTGCGCAACGACAACTCCGGCTGGGAAAACATCATCAATAAGTTTGCCACTGAGCTCGTTATGCAAGCCAAAGAGAAAAATCAGGCCACTGATGAGTACGCTGAAGTCGATGATATGTTTAGCTTTCTGGACTAAAGGATTTGCCAATGCAATTAGTCGTTCGCGAGCAAAATCAAGGGCCGTTTTTTAGCCAAGTGTTGGCTTATGGTCAAGCCGAACAGCTGCTTACTAGTGCACAACTTGCTGAAATTAAAAATAAAGCAGTGCTGATGAGCCTGAAGTTTGCCGATAAGTTTTACAACAAGTACAAAATGCATTTGCTCGAACAAGCCGCGCACGACATCATCGGCGTGGTGAGTTTGGGCCTTAGCGAAATGTCGGGGAATGATTTAGCGAAAGCGCTGAGCTTACTCAACAACGCCGATGGCGTGGTCAAGCCCTTTCAAAAAGGCTGGCATATGCTCAGCACCGTGAGCACCAAAGTTGGCAGTCGCAAATCCTTGTATGGCGATGTCGATGAGCAACTGCTGCGTGATATTTCAAGCCCACCCGATGCCGAAGAATGGCATGGTTTACATCAATATCAGCAAGCGTTGGTTGAATCTAATCGTCGCAATGCGATTGCCGTGGTGAAACAATCATTTTTCTTCCACACGCAACTCGATCCATTTGAGCACTTTAGCCTCGAAGGCATGTTGGCTGAGGTGATTATTTACCGCACCATCTGCAGTAACGGCAAAGTGAAACAGGATTTAAAACAGCGTATTCGCCAGATTGAAATGCAAGACCGCTGGTTTAGCGCCGATTATTTGATGCTACAAACCGAGTCCGCGCTTGCGGAATTACCGGCGGGCATCGCGAGCGCCATTCGCCAAGACTTAGGCGATAACTTCGGCAAAGCGATGCTAAAAACCCTCGAATTTGCGCGCAAGTATCGCAGTTTGGCACTGGAGGATGCATCGCCAGAAAAGCTGGATGCCTTTGAGCATAAACAAGGGTTACAAAACCCGCTTTTGGGCTGGCCGCAATATATTGATATGTAAAAATTGCGATAACTGCCTGCGCGGCTTGTATTAGCACTCAGGCAACCAGCAAAAAGCGAGATAAAAGCCCACCATGGCAACAGGTGGGCTTTTTCATTCACGTATCCGCCATTTCAAGCACTAAACGCACATCAAACTCACACCGACTGCCCACCATTTGCCGAAAAAGCCAACCAATCTTTTTAGATTTTCAGCCATACCGCGATTAAAGCAACGAGTGCTGGCAAGGCTTGAATAAATAGAATTTTCGGTTTTGCGGTGATGCCGCCATATACCCCAGCGACCAGCACACAAGCTAAGAAAAACACGGCATTGGCGGTGCCGGCTTGGCCTTGGCTCAGGGCCCAAATTAAGCCTGCTGCGAGGAAGCCGTTATACAATCCTTGATTCGCCGCCAACACTTTGGTTTGTTCAGCAAATTCTTCAGTCAAACCAAAAACTTTGCGCCCTTTCGCGCTGGTCCATAAAAACATCTCGAGGATCAAAATATACAGGTGTAGAACAGCAATCAAACCAACGAACACTTGCGAAACCAACCCCATCGCTTAAATCCTTATCGTAATTCTTTTGTGAATAGAAGCACCAAACTATTGATTTAGGCCAACAAAAGCAACCTGTGATGAAGAAATATCCGCATGAAACAGCGGGGCTCAATGATAAATGCCAGTCAGTAACCCCGACTGGCATTTGGTTCTGCACAAGACAGCGCGAAGCACTATTTATGGCAAACTTGCAGGTCTATGTCGCAGCTTTGCGCCAATTTCCCGAAAAACCGGATCTGCTACAAGTTGGTCACTAAGGCCGCCGAGCTACCAAACTCAAACTTATTGAGTTTACCGCATTGCGCCAAGTGGTTTTTACTGGCGTATGGCGGGTTCAGTTGACTGATGTCCCCTTCCCAGCCTTGACCATTTTTAACAAAGGCCTTCAGTTCAAACCAGCCATTGAGGGTTTTACTACAATCCATATCGACATCAAGCATCCAATAATGCTGACCAAAGCTATTTAGCGCCTCTTGGCCGTAACCATCTACCGGCACTGTGCGCAGCGCGCCCCAAGTTGTTGGCCACAGGTTGGTCGTCCAATCAAGCGCGGTGCCTTCAGCAGTTGCACTTTGACTGCCTTCACGGCCGTACCAATCAAGGAAGTTGTCATTGGCTTTCCAAGGGGCGGTCGTGACATTCTTTAAGTTGCGATGACGAATTGGCATTGCGCATAAAAAATTAGTTGCGGTGCAATTTAATCCTTTTTGCGTGAGTGCCACTTGGTGATCGAGACCGCCACGGACAAACATATCTTGGCCACTTTGAGTTTGCGCTTGGATAAACACCACGGTGCGTTTCCAGTCCGCCCCCGGCGTGCCGCCGCCAGCGCTCAGCTTGCTCTCTTGATGGATGGCAAACGCATCCCAAGAGGCAACATTGGCTTGAATACGACCATCGCCGCCGACAGTAATCACCTCGCCGGTACAAGATTTTTGGTCACTGCTGCGCTTCCCTTTAAGCACGTTACAGTACTGCCCCGGAGCCATGCTGGTCGCCAAACTGGTATTGAGTGCGTAACTTTCTTTGTTAATGGCGACAAAACCGGCAGCACCGCGGCCAAAGGCAATTTGGTTATTGCCGTTATCCCACCAATTGGTGACGCGCCATTCGTTGACGGTGTTGTTGCGGAACTGCGCAGCACCAGCAATGTAGCTCCAGCGATGTTCACATTTCCAATCAGTACCGAAGCAGTTTAATTGGCCATTTTGATGCACAGGAATGTTAGGACCGCCAGCATCAGTGTCGCCCTTGTAATCGTAACTGGACATCACTTGGGTATAGCCGTAGGGATAAGCCAGCATAAAGACGTTGGCTAAGTCATACATCCGGCCATCTTTGTAAGTCACCACATTGCCTGCGCCACCATGGCCACGTTGGTTATCGTGGTTGTCCACAAAGACTACGGCCCGGCTACTGGGTAAAAATCCCCAGCCTTCGCCGAAGTTGCGCAAAGAGGCTAACCGACCCGTTTTAAAGACGTTTCCCAGCTGCGTGCTGTATTTAAATTCGATGACCAAGCCTTGACCGGTATATTCGCCAGACGTGATGGCCTCGCCTCCTTGGTCAATCACTTCTTGATAAATCAATGGCGTACCAGTGAGCTTGCTGCGAATGGCGGCAATGTCTTCAACTGACATATGCTTAGCGGCGTCTAGACGGAAGCCTTTCACACCCAAGCTGGTGAGCTCGTTTATATACGCGGCAATAGTGTTTTGCACATAAGGCGCACTAGTATTTAAATCTGGTAAGCCAGAAAGCTCACAGTTTTGCACGCGCCAACGGTTATTGCCGTAGTCGGAGCCATTAATGGCACATATTGGGTGGAAATCTTGACCAGAATAAATGGGGTATTGGCGGTTACCATAGTTACTGCCTGCAGTACCGACACCACTGCCATTGGCCATATGGTTAATGATGGCATCGACATAAATTGAGACACCTGCTGCATTACAGCGCTGCACCATGTTGATAAATGCCGCGCGACTGCCACCCCGACTTTCTAATTGATAACTCACAGGTTGGTAGCGAGTCCACCACTGCGTGCCTTGAATGTGTTCATTCGGTGGCGAGACTTGCACCGCCGCAAAGCCATTCGGGCCTAAGAAGGTTTCGCATTCTTGCGCCACATCACTCCAGCGCCATTCAAATAAATGTACAAAAGTTGTCGGTGCTGCGGCGAATGCGGCATTACTCGACGAGGCTAACAGCAAAGCTGCAGCCGCATGTGTCAGTTTCATAATTTGTCCTTGCCATGTTGAATTGTATCGTCTTTACCGGCTCTTGTTGTTTGTTGGCCAGCTGGGTCTGAACATAGATGACATTTTTTGTACTGACGAATGAATTCGAATGCACAAGCTTTACAGTTGCGCATAAAATAGGCAGATTTGTATGCTGGAGATGATCAATAAATTCACCATTTTGTTACTAACATCGCAACGTGTCCTGCTGCTAAGTAATATTAACCCCCCCCCTGATTATGGCGATCGTTATTGCTAGTCCGTGTATTGCAGGTAAAAGCTGACAGGCAAGACAAAATGCCACAAATGCATGGGCCCTGTCGTTAAAATTATCTGTTGTTAAAATCATCTGTTGTTAAAAACTAGCGCCGACACTCAGTTTTTGCCGAATATCTTTCACATCGAGTGGACGCACAGAATCATCCGTTAATATCAGATCTATGCTGGTCCAATCATGCTGAATAGACCAACTAATCCGAATTTTATCGGTTAGCCAATAACGAACGCCCAATTCATTATGCCATTCGTATTTAAAATCCAGCAGCTGGATTGGTTGCTCAAGCATCTTTAACACCGAGCCTTTGGCATACCATTCCAAGGCTGTTACGCTTGGTTGGTACTGATAATCATAATCGAGTGAACCAAATCGAAAACTGATTTGGTCATTCTGACCTAATAACGCGAGTAAAAAATCGTCACCGCGAAAATATGCTTTTTTAACCCCAAACAACACCATGAGCTCTAAGCGCAATTCATCGCGGTCTTTAAAAAAACTGAAACCAGGACCAACACTGATGTCGATGTTCTTATAGTCTGAAGCAAGATAATCGTAGCTAAAATCGAGCTTGGTCCGGCCAAACATTTGCTCACTGTAAAAGTAATCAATCCCAGGGTTTAGCGTGTATTTATGGGCCTTACGAACATTCGCTTTTATTTCATAATCGAACTCTGCTTTGGTGCTATATCGCCAATCAGCATCGCGGAATTCCCAATGGCTGATAGCACTAATGCTCTCTGCTTGCTCTTTACCGCGTCGAGCATTGGCACTGACGTCAACTTCTAGCTGCCACGGTTGATGTGAAGCTATTGTTTCGGCGCTCGGATGTTTACTGACAACAGCAGCTGTATTGTTTGACTTTACGGAAACTTGAGCAGCAGTATCGAGGACTTGTTGTTGGCTAATTTGGCTTTTATCAATCAACAATAGGGCTGAATAAACGGTTTTTACTTGCAGTTGTGTCGGCGTTTCCGACAATAACTCACCACTGATGCGATCGCCATTTTGCAGTATCAACACAATCTGCGCAGCAAGTATCTGCGGGCTTAGCAGCGCAAGAGTTAAGGATATGAAATGACGGATGCAAAATCGAAAGCACAAACAAATGAAATTTTTTTGCGAGTAACCGCTTAGAAACATCGGTAGCACTCGAAACTACAGTGTGCAGGCAGTATCACACAAAAAAAATGCGATGCAAGACTCCTGCGACCATCATAAACAAACCACTAAACATTAAAATTCGAGCGATGAATGCTTGTTTGTAGGCACTAATACCAAGTTCTTGTACTTCGATACTTGCGGACTGCTCAAAACCACGTTCGAGTAACCAACTAAAAACTTCTACAGTTTTTCCGTGATCGACCAATGCATAACCACTAGGGCAATCGAGTTGCTGCCAAAGCGCTTCATCTTGTTGACGAAGTACTTGGCAAAAATGCGGGAAGCGAATGAGCAACATGCCCACTAACAGAATAAACCAACCGATCAATGTGACCAACATACACAACTCCTTTTCAGGTACATCCGTTATATTTTTGTTTAAGATAGCACTGCTCAAAAAAAAGTCACGTTTGTTAACATAAAAATTCTTGTTAATTTGTAACAATATTGCGGTAGATCGTATTTTTTGGGAAAAACTGGCTGAGATCGCAACAAAATCGGCAAATTGATTTACCAATGCAGCTTCGTGACTAAATAACAATTGCCAAGGAATGATGATTAAAATTATCCATTAGCCAAAAAATAACGCCGATAAATATCGGCGTTATTCGTTATTTAAAAGTTAACTATGGAGTGTATATCTTACGCTGATAGTTATTTCACAGCTGGAATGGTGGTCACCCCCATATTCCACAAAGTGAAGCCCCAAGTATCGGCAGTTTGTTCGACTAACTTCGACACTGGCGTACCTGCACCATGGCCAGCATTGGTCTCAATACGAATTAACTGAGGATTGCTACCACCAGCTTTTGCTTGTAACTCTGCAGCAAATTTAAAGCTATGTGCTGGCACCACGCGATCATCATGATCTCCGGTAGTCACCATAGTTGCCGGATAAGCAACGCCCTCTTTGACGTTATGCACTGGCGAGTAGCCTTTGAGATAAGCGAACATCTCTTTGGACTGTTCAGCAGTACCGTAGTCATAACCCCAACCGGCACCTGCAGTGAAAGTGTGGTAACGCAGCATGTCTAGCACACCAACACCAGGCAACGCGACCTTCATCAGATCTGGGCGTTGAGTCATCACTGCGCCCACTAACAGACCGCCATTTGAGCCACCACGGACAGCTAACTTCGCACTTGAAGTGTAATTATTAGCAATAAGATATTCACCAGCCGCGATAAAGTCATCAAATACATTTTGTTTACGCATTTGGATGCCTGCATCGTGCCATGCTTTACCGTATTCGCCACCACCGCGCAGATTCGGTACGGCATAAACACCACCCATTTCCATCCACACTAGGTTAGCCACGCTGAAACTTGGGGTGAGACTGACGTTAAAACCACCATAACCGTAAAGCATGGTTGGGTTACTACCATCCAGTTTGATGCCTTTTTTCGCGGTGATAATCATTGGCACTTTGGTGCCATCTTTTGAGGTGTAGAACACTTGCTTCGATTCATAATCGTCGCTGTTAAACTTCACTGCAGGCTTGAAGTGCACTTGTGATGAGCCATCTTGCGGGTTAAATGCATAGATAGAACCTGGCGTGCTGTAGTTGGTGAACGTGAAGTACAAAGTTGCGTCTTTGGCTTTGCCATCAAAACCGCTCACAGTACCAACGCCAGGTAAGGTGATATCACGAACCAATTTGCCTTGGTAGCTGTACTGCTGAACTTTAGAAACCGCGTCAACCATGTAAGTTGCGAAGAATGAACCACCGCCTTTGCTCACCGACAACACGTTACCGGTCTCTGCAATCACATCTTGCCATTTGTCTTGCGCAGGGTTTTTCATATCCACAGCAATTAAACGTTTGTTTGGTGCTTTGAAATTGGTTTCGAAATACAAGACGTCACCAGCACTGTCGACCAGTGTGTAATCAGCGCTGCCTTCGCCATCGAGAGTGACAAAAGCGCTATCAGGCTTGGTTAAATCTTTGACTAATAATTTATTGCCAGAAGTTGCATTTGCCGCTGAAACGACCAGATATTTACCATCGTCAGTCACTTCACCGCCCACATAACGATGTTTCTCAGCCTCAGTTGCGCCGAATAACACAACATCATCTTTTTGTGACGTACCTAACTTGTGGTAATACAGTTTATGCTGGTCGGTTTTTGCTGATAATTCACTGCCTGTTGGTTTGTCATAGCTGGAGTAAAAGAAGCCATCTTTGCCCTTCCAAGAAATGCCAGAAAACTTCACATCCACTAATTCTGGTTCAAGTTTCTGCTTCGTTTCGGCATCGATGATGATGACTTTGCGCCAATCACTACCGCCTTCAGAAATTGCATAAGCCGCAATTTTACCATCTTCAGTAAACTGCAAATCGGCCAGTGAAGTAGTTCCATCCGTTGAGAAGGTGTTTGGATCTAAGAATACTTCAGCGGCAGCACCTGCCTTTTGCCGGTAAACAACAAACTGATTTTGTAAGCCGTCATTTTTATAGAAATAAGTGTAATCACCTTCGGTGGTTGGTGCGCCGATTTTCTCGTAGTTCCACAGTGCTTCTAAACGTTGTTTAATTTGCTCGCGGTAACTGATTTGCGCTAAATAATCAAAGGTCACTTTATTTTGAGCTTTCACCCACTCACCGGTTTCAGCACTGCGGTCGTCTTCTAACCAACGGTACGGATCTGCAACTTGGCTATCGAAATAAGTGTCAACAACGTCACCTTTGGTAGTCACAGGGTAAGTCAATTTGGTCGCTTGGGTTGCAGCAGCTGGTGCAGTCACAGCAGTCTCCTCAGTCGATGGTTTTGGTCCACATGCAGCCAATAATGACACTGCGACCGCAGATAATATAAAACCTTTTAGCGACGACGTTCCTTGAATAGGCATAACAATGAGCTCCAGTCTAATTAGCAAAAATCCAGCATAACAAAATTGTTACCTGCTGCCACCCTGCAAATTTGCTGGAATGCGACCATTTTCGGCACTGCTGCGACTAAGCTCGCTAGAACAGTGATATCGTCTTCAAGAACAAATAGGATTAAAGTAGAGGTAATTGGGCTAAGGCTCGACTGACGACCAAGGCATGATCGGCATGGATCTCAAGATGTTGGTGCGCAAACTGCCGTGGGGCGTGCTGCCACCAACCGCCAGCCCGAGCAACCCAATTGGCGAAATTAGCTTTAGTATCTGCGGCTCGGACATTCAACCAATAGTGACAATGCTGAGGAATTCGATGAAGCGCAACAGGCTGCCAGCCAACCGGATCTAGCGTAATTAACACATGCACCGATTGGCCTTTGGCAACCAACTTTGCAGCCGTGCTAGCACCGTAACTATGGCCAATTAACACAATTTGTTCTGGGGAATAACTTTGCAGCAACCGCATTAATCGCTGTTTTTCATACCACTGCACATAATGTTGCTCGGCCCCAACATGACGACCTAACAGCCGCGTATGGTTATCAAGCGCCCCACCAACCCAGATGATCTGTGGATTAATCGGTAGCTGGACTTGCATCTGCTAAGCTCCAGCCAAATTCCGCCAAAATAGCGAGGTGCGCAGGCGAGCCATACACTTTTGCCCAACTATCTTTGAGATGTTGCCGAAGTTCAGCGGTAACGCCCTGACGACTGGCAGCAATATAAACCGGAGCACGGTACAAAGATAAAACCATTTGGTATCGCTGTGCCAATTCCGGATATTGCAGTCCCCATTGAATAAACTGCGCTTTATCTTCAATGCTGCCAAGAACGCGTTGGCGTTTTAGCATGTTAAGTTTTTGCGTTAAGGAATTGGTGTAGAGCAAGTAAGGTTGATAAGCCTCATCGGCTTTTACCAACTCAAATTCTTGACCATAGTAGGCATCGCGAAGCACCCCAATAAATCCAGGCAGTAACACAATATCTGACAGCTTTCGAATTCGGCTGGCGTATTGCTTATCTAAAACCAGCACTGATTCTTCTATATAATGTACGCCGATAAACTCTGCAAAAACATTACGTTCATCGGTGTAGGACATCGTTAGCATTAAGTCGATTTCGCCACTTTTTAACAAATTCAGCGACCGTGACCACGGACTGCCGACCACTTCGAGCGAACATCCCGCCTCGTCGGTCAACAGCTTTAAAATCCGCTGATGCAATTCGAACCAGCGCGGCAGTGTTAACCCTTCGGCTTTTGCTGTTTCGTCGGTTTCATTTAAATGCGCCTTCAAATGGCACGGTGGCGGTGCGGCCGCGGTTGCTCCACTTACTAGCAATAATATCAGTGATACCAAGCTGACTATTGCGCTGAAACTCCGGTTGCAATGGATGATGGTTCAACCCCTTGTGGTAATTCTAGCTGCGCTTTTTCCACTAAATCTGCGGCCAATTCTGCTTTGACAGCGACTCCCAAATCTTTGAATTCTGCAGCCTGCTTTATCAAGTTGCCTTTGCCGCTATAAAGCTGAGCCAAGGCTTTATCATAACTTTCTCGAGCTTTATCTAACTGCCGACCAACCCCTTGCATACTTTCTAAAAATGCGGTGAGTTTGCCGTAAAAACGCTCAGCTCGCTTAGCCAGCTCTGCACTATGCTGATTTTGCTGTTCAAATCGCCATAACTGCCGAACAATATTTAAACTCGTTAGTAATGTTGTCGGCGTTGCAACGAGGACATTTCGCTCCAAGGCTTTTTGATAAAGCAGTGGGTCATGCTTAAGCGCCTCGACATACGCTGACTCAATCGGGATGAACATAAACACCACTTCCGGTGAATTGAGACCACTCAATTGATAATAAGTTTTATCGGCCAACTCGGCGATCCGATCACTGACAGCGTTACAATGTTCTTGCAGCGCTTGGCGACGTTCGAACTCATGCTCAGCATTCACATAACGGGTATAGGCGATTAATGAAGTTTTTGCATCTACCACCAGATGTTTTTGCTGAGGTAAATCAATAATTACGTCTGGACGCCGACGACCATCTTCAGTTTGGAAACTCACTTCGCGACGATAATCAATGCCAAGCCTAAGACCGGAATTTTCCAAGACATTTTCCAGCATCAGCTCACCCCAATTGCCCTGCAGTTTTTTCTGACCTTGCAAGGCATTGGTTAACTGAGTGGTTTGGTCAGTAATTGCGAGGTTTAATTTTTGCAGATGGACCAATTCAGTTTTTAATTCCGACCGTTGTTTGAGCTCTTCGGTATGGATCGCTTCGACTTTATCGCGGAACCCTTTTAATTCAGCTTGCACTGGGGTTAACAACTGCTGCAAAGTCTGGCTGCTTTGCTGCTGAAACTGTTGACCTTTTCGCTCGAGGATCTCATTCGCTAGTAGCTCAAACTCTTGTTTCAACTGCTGTTTATGTTCTTGCAACAAACTTAATTGCTGTTGAAACTGTTGTTGTTTCTCCGACAAAACCACCTGTAACCGGTCATATTTTTCTTTAAGCCTCGCGAATTCCACTTGTTGCTCTTTCGCATTCTCAGTTTGAATATCTAGTTGATTGCGCAGCTCCAAATTGTGCAACTCTTGCCCCTGCAACTGAGTTTGCGCTCTAACCAGTTCGATTTGTAATTGTTGCCGCTGCTGGAGTAAATATCCGCAACCAGCCAACAACAGTAGCCCAAAGCTACCCAAACAGATTTCAATTATCGACATGGCAAACTCCTGATCTTCAACCATATTCCGTCATCACTGTATCAGTATACAGTAATACTACCAACTGCGATAAGTCATCTGGAAAAGCTGCTGTTGTTATGTTCGACCCTTGTTTTTTTGAAAGTTGCCCCCTATAACATGCAATCATCGCGACAACGAGACCTCATCATGACCGAACACTTTGATTATCTAGCCATTGGCGGCGGCAGCGGCGGCATCGCCAGCGCGAATCGCGCGGCCAGTTATGGCAAAAAATGCGCCATTATTGAAGCAAAAGCACTGGGGGGTACTTGCGTAAACGTCGGCTGTGTGCCGAAAAAAGCCATGTGGTTTGCCGGTCAAATCGCTGAGGCACTGACCTTAGCCCCTGATTACGGCTTTAATATTCAAGCGTCAAGTTTAGATTGGGGCACTTTGTTAGCCAGCCGCGATGCCTATATCAGCCGAATTCATAGCTCTTACGATCGCGTGCTTTCGAAAAACAATGTCAAAGTCATTCAAGGCTTTGCCCGATTTGTCGACGCGAATACTGTCGAAGTTGATGGCAAACGTTACAGTGCCGACCACATTTGCATTGCCACCGGCGGCAAACCAGAATGGCCACAAATTCCAGGTGCTGAACTAGGTATCGATAGCGATGGCTTTTTTGCGCTGCAACAGTGCCCAAAACGAGTGGCGGTTGTCGGCGCCGGTTATATCGCCGTGGAAATCGCCGGAGTGCTTCAAGCGCTAGGTTCACAAACTCATTTAGTGGTTCGGCACGATAAAGCACTGCGCCATTTTGACGCAATTTTAAGTGACACCTTACGCGATTTAATGCAGCAACACGGCTGCCAATTACATCCGCATAGTCAGGTCACTCATGTTGAAAAAGCCGTGGATGGCAGCTTACTGGTGCATTTGCACAATGGATTTGTGTTGGAAGTCGATTGCTTAATTTGGGCAATAGGCCGCAAACCGCATACTGCCGACCTCAACCTAGAAGCGGCTGGTGTACACACCGATGCGCAGGGCTTTATTCCAACCGATAAGTATCAAAACACTAACATCCCAAGCATTTATGCCGTGGGGGATAACACCGGTCGTGTGGCATTAACCCCAGTTGCGGTAGCTGCAGGGCGTCGCCTCGCCGAGCGCTTATTTAACAATAAACCTACCGAGCATTTAAACTACGATTTAGTGCCAACAGTGGTATTTTCACATCCACCGATCGGCACTATCGGCTTAACCGAAGCGCAGGCGCGGGAGCAATATGGCGACAGCGTGAAAATTTACCAAAGTGAATTTACTGCGATGTACCGCGCACTAACCTCACACCGCGAGCCGACCCGCATGAAGCTGGTTTGTGCCGGCAGCGATGAAAAAATCGTCGGTTTGCATATCATCGGCTTTGGCGCCGACGAAATGCTGCAAGGTTTTGCGGTAGCCATCAAAATGGGCGCAACCAAGGCCGATTTTGATAACTGCGTGGCAATTCACCCTACTTCCGCTGAAGAGCTGGTTACTCTTAAAAACTAGGTCTGGACAAGCAACTAGCTTCATTTCTAGCATCTCGCGAAAAATGAAGCTAGCATGGTATTTGTTATAGAATCGGGTGAATTTGAAGTCCCGATACCCTACCTTGTGAATAACCAAAACCGAAGCATAAAACTTCATAGGTTTTCGACATGAATCTTGTGAATACCTGCTCCCCGTGGCTCTTGGACTCAACGTCCTTTTCAATCTAAAAAAGCTGGTAAGAAGACCCTTAGGTACAGAAAGTCTGCATTTATTCGATAAAGACACAAAACGGAAAATCGTAGAAAGTCATATGGATCTTGCCAGTGAATTTGTCACTGTTAAATCAGCTTCACTACTTGGGGGGATTTGCCATGGTGATCATGATGTGAGTTAGTCGGGAACATCCTGTATTGTTTGATGGAATGGTGGTGGCTTTGGTCAATCATCCTAATGAGATCCTGTGCAGTTTTAATCAAGCACAGAACCTCATTAATTCGCTTTACTAGTGCTGTATCAGCCAAACAACGCTACTGGGCCCTTGGTGCCGATTAGCGTTGGGATCATTGCTCATTTGACTTAACTAGCCGACGAATACCACTTCGCCGAACCACCGCCGCCACCAATTACCGAACTTAAACCGCCACCTTCGAAATGACCGATAATCTTATGATCTTTATCATAAAAATCGATGTGCAAATACGCTGCCGCGGCAAAAAAACCAATCCACGCTGTATTTTTAAGAAGACCATCCATGTCCTCTGTATAGATATCACCAAGCGTTACACCACTGCCCGCAGTACATGCACCTCCGGTGGTTGATACACATATATCCATCGTGTCATCGCCGCCCTTGGTATTAATGGAGACATCTTGCACGATGACGAATGATGTGATGAAGGCCTTTGCAAAAATTTTTTCCGTTGTCAGTAAACGTTCAAGTGAGGCTGCATGTTCATCCAATTTTTTGTCATCGAATTTCCCCTGATAGGTCTCACGATAACGATTGATGGAAGTTAATGCAGATGTGTTTTTTTCCGACATGATTTACGTCCTTTTAAGTAGAGGATGTCTTTAGAATCAGCATATCAAGCGCGACATCCGTATAACGCTTGAAGATACAACGAGCAATTCATGGTGAACGACATCACCAAAAAATTTAAAATTCTCTGTTCGATTCCTATTAAAAAAATAGTCATTTTCGGGAAATTTGCAAATGAATCATTTATGAAGCAATACAAAAATGATGATTTTTTGGGGTGTTAAAAATTAATGACACTCGGCACGTTTAAGGAATAGTGTCATTTCATATGTAAAAGCTAATATAATTAGGTATTTAAAATAAGTATCAACAATGTAGGATGCGGCGCATAACGATGCGTTAGGCGACTCAACAACGCTCCGCAACCAAGCAAGCGTCATGACGCCGATTTAACTAAATCGCTCTTTTTGCTCCGGCTCGCTTTACGGGGCCGTGAAAGCGAGGTAGTTACAAAGCAAAAGCTCGTTTCTCTTGCTTTTGCCCCGTTGTAGCGAGCCGTTGGAAAATGCTGATCTGAGGTTTTAAGAAAACGGCTGTTTGAGCTTGCTGACGTTAGCAGCAAGCGAGTTCCGTTTTCTCCTCAGAGCGGCAATTTTCCAGCGGGCTTTCGAGCGGGAAAGGGGTCGCCTTTTCTTTGGTTCTTTCTTTTGGCGAAGCAAAAGAAAGATACTCGCTGAACAGGCGAAAGCTTGTTCGCCAAGACTGGCGTGCTGACTGCAAGTCAAAAAAGCCGACTGCAAGTCAAAGAAAGTATCGGCACAACTGGGGCTCCCCAAACTCCGACGATAGTCAAAAACCACAGCCAGAAAATCAAACATTTAATAAAATATAAATTTACAAATTAGCTGCATTGCACCAGTATATTTCGCATAAATGGCGAAAATAGCTCGATTTCTATGCTTTTCTTGCCGTAATTTCTAACAAAAAACCATAGACAATTCATACCGCTCTGCTAGTCTGGTCTGAACAGTTGGGTATAACTTATAACTAAAAAGCCTATGAGCCTGATCATTTACGCTATTCCGCTTTTTTTCGCACTTATTTTGCTAGAGCTGTTGTTCGATTGGCGCAAGCAAAACATTGCATACCGCTTTAACGATGCCTTGAACTCATTGAATTTGGGCATGATGAGCCAAATTACGGCTGTCGCATTTAAAACTGTCCAAATTAGCTTTTATGTTCTGATTTATCAGAATCTTGCGCTGTTTCAGCTTGGGCTAGATTCGGTGTGGGTTTGGCTGTTTGCCTTTATCGCCTACGATTATAGCTATTACTGGTTTCACCGAATGAGTCATGAAATCAATGTGTTGTGGGCAGGTCATGTCGTTCATCACCAAAGTGAGGAATACAATTTAACCACCGCCTTACGACAGACCAGCGGCGGTTTCTTTGGTTTTATTTTCTATTTGCCAATGGCGCTTATTGGCATCGACCCTTACATGCTAGTGACTGTGGGTTCCTTAAATTTAATATATCAATTTTGGGTACACACCCGTCATATCGGTCGAATGCCCGCGTGGTATGAAGCAATTTTTGTCACGCCGAGTCATCATCGCGTGCATCATGCACAGAACCCGCTTTACATGAATAAAAACCATGGTGGCGTATTTATTCTTTGGGACAAATGGTTTGGCACCTTCCAAGTTGAACTTGATAGCGAACCGGTGATTTTCGGGATCACCAAGCCGCTAGCAAGTTGGAACCCAATTTGGGCTAATATCGATACTTACTGGGCGCTCGCCAAAGACAGTTGGCGCACCCAGCGTTGGCAAGACAAGATCGGCGTCTGGTTCAAAAAAACTGGCTGGCGCCCTAAAGATGTCCGTAAACAATTTCCAAATAAAGTTTTTAATCCCTACCAACAAGTGAAGTTCGATGTCGCATTGAACACTTGGCAAAAAGTGTATGCCTTTAGTCAGCATCTCACCTTAATTGCGGTGGTGCTGTATTACTTACTGATGGCACCCACCTTTGATAACAACACAATAATCATCGGCTGCCTGTTTTTACTGGCAATGCTATTTTGCCAAGGTTATTACCAACAACAGCGCCCGCAGCACCTATTGATAGAGCTCAGCAAAAACGTGTTGCTACTCGTTGGTTTGTCATTTTTATTCCCACCACAGTTGTTAACCTTGATCACCGCACTGTGGCTACCTCTCACCACCATACTGTTACTGATTGGCGCGCGTAAGCGCCAAAGTACACCGCTGCACCAATAATAAAAATCAACAGAAAAACAGAAAAACAGAAAAACAGAAAAACAGAAAAACAGAAAAACAGAAAAACAGGGGACGATATGCAATTCACCACACTAACACCAGTTTGTTTAGCGGTTTCATTGGCGCTTGCCAATGTCAGCGTTTATGCCGAAGAAATGGTTGATAGTTCAAATCAAGTCGAACAGGAAGAGCAAGGCTTGGAGGTTATCCAAGTTACCGCGCAAAAACGTGCGGAAAACGTGCAGCAAGTACCAATTGCTATTTCAGCTTTTAGCAGTGAAGCCATTGAAAAAATGGGTTTAGTGAACGTCAATGACTTAGGCCGGATCACACCAGGTTTTGAAACCAATAACGCCACCGCGACTCAAACTATTTTTAATATCCGTGGCATATCGACCAATGACTTCGGTATCGGCTTAGATGCTGCAGTTGCTGTTTATGTCGATGGCGTTTATGTCGGTCGCCGCGGCACGTCCAATTTGAACTTTAACGATGTTGAACGGGTTGAAGTATTAAAAGGACCGCAAGGTACTTTGTTCGGCCGCAACTCTGCAGCAGGCGCGATTCATATCATTACCAAAGCAGCGAGTGCCGAGGCGCAGGGCCAATTTAAAGCAACGCTGGGGCAATACGGCAAGCGTAAGCTAGAACTTTCCGCCACAACAGCTCTAACCGATTCACTAAACGCGCGTTTTAGCTTCGATCGCAACGCTCGTGAGGGTTATTTAGATGTCAAAAATAGCGACACACGTTATGGCAACCAAAGTGACTGGTCTTTACGTAGCGCCTTTGAATGGGATCTTGCGCAAGACGCCGCATTAATCGTGCGCGCTGATCTGTCAAAAATTGATCAACAAGCACGCCCTGCCGTCACACTAAACACCGCATTTGGCAGCGGTGATCCATTTGCGCCGCTCGAATACGATTTTGAGGGCCACGAGCAGCGTGATGTTGCTGGGCTATCTGCCGAATATACCCGCGATATTGCAGGCATGCAGTTCACCTCAATCTCTGCGTACCGCCAATTTGAACGCGGTAACGCCATGGAAGATGATGGCTCCGCATTTTCCCGTGCTTTTTTCGCCAGTAACTTAATTGAAGATCAACATCAAATTAGCCAAGAGTTTCGCTTAAGCCAAAATGGCGAGCGCTTAAAATGGACTTTAGGTGCCAACTGGTTTAAAGAAAATATCGAGCAAATCACTCAAGCCACATTTAATACCCTAACTTTTGATGCCCTAGCCGTGGTGCAAATGGGTGGAGATCCGCGAATGATTCCGCAATTGCCGCTGGGGACCGGCGTTGCTGGGGCTTATATGACAATGGGCACGCCAGCAGCAAAACAAGCGGTCGCCAATGAAATTGGTCGTTTGATGAGCGGCGGAATGTCATTTGCGCAAGCGCAAGCCACAGTCGGTAATCAGTTAGTGATGGCGAACTATATGAAAATTATGGGTTCGCATATGGAGCAATTCGAAAATGAAGGGACGACTGATAGCTCAGCGGTCTATTTCGATGCCACTTACGCTGTCACCGACAAACTCGATTTAACGCTTGGCGGCCGCTACACATTTGATAAAAAAGACTTTTATTTACATAGCGCGCCAAGAAACTTCTTCACGGTGCCGTTTGGCAACGTCGGCGAAGTGCCATTAGCTGTCGCCTTTACGCCACAAACCGCAGATCAAGCTGCCGATTGGTCAAAGTTCACCCCACGGGTGGTGGTCGACTATCAGTGGAACGATCAAATCATGACTTATCTGTCATACGCCGAAGGCTTTAAAGCTGGTGGTTTTAATACTTTAGGCGAAGCGCCAGCAGTGAAAGAAGAGACGGTGAAAAACTCTGAGATTGGTCTGAAATCGACTTGGTTGGATAATAAAGTTCGCTTGAACCTGTCGGCATATCAGTACGATTATACCAACTTGCAACAATTGGAATTAGTTGGCGCGCCAGGCTCAGTGCCGACTTATAATCTGCGTAACGTCGATGCCGAAGGCAAGGGTTATGAAACCGAATTGCAATGGCAAGTTAACGACGACTTACGCTTAAGCGCAAACTATGGCCATGTTGAAACCGAGTATACCAACTGGCAATACTTTGCTTGGGAAACCAGCGGTAGCAAAGTTGGCCAACCAATTTCCGGCATGCCAGAGGATCAAGCTAGCGCAGCAATCGACTATTACCTGAAAGGCATGAATGGTCAGTTTAACTTCCACTTAAGTTACAGCTACACCGGCGATCGGACCCAAGGAGTTGATGGCCCAACGTTAGCAATTTTGCCATTTGAGCAAGGTAGTGTTGAGGGGTTAAATAATGACGTGCTCAATTCAATTTCTGCCTTTGGCTTACTAAATACTAAAGTTGTGTGGCAAAGCGACAACCATCCATTATTTGTTGGTTTGTACGTCAACAACTTATTGGATAAAAAATATATCATTCAAACTGGTGGCCAAGCCATGGCGGTCGGCTCACCGATTGCAACACCAGGCTTACCACGGATGTATGGTGTAGAGTTCGGCTGGACCTTCTAAGGTCAGGTGATTACCATAGTCAGTCATTTTCTTGCTCAATAGTAAACCAAAGCCCCTTTGCAGGGGCTTTTTTTGGAGTATATAAACCATGATTCTCACTGCAATTGCCGAACTTGTGTTAGTGCTGACACTATTAGTTGCCATTTGGCAATTAAACAAACAGAGGATCGGTGAGAGTGAAGCCCCATACGCGGACAACGTCTGGACACTTTTAATATTGGCGCTGACCACTATCGCCATCACCGCAAGTGTTGGTGCGGTTCGCTACTACGCACTCAGCGCAGACGCCCCAGCCGATCTAATTTCAAGCAAAGTATGGGGATTCCGTCTAGACGATTTGCACGACATGTTGTCGGCGATCTCTCGCAGCTTTGCCATGCCTATTTACCTATTTACCACAGTCTGGCTTTGGGGCAGGCTGCCACTGTGGTTTGCACCGAGCCTATTGCTGATGGCGTTACTACCACAGCTGGGCTTTAGCAATATGTTCAACGATGCCGCCTTGGTATTAATGCTACTTGCGCTGTTACAAAATGTCGCTACACGCCGTTTTGTGGTATTGGCGATCGGTTTCCTTTTGGCCATTCCAATCAGTATTGCGGTTATTTCAAACGATGATGTTGCGATGGCATTATTCCATCTGTTATTGGCGGCACATTTTGTCAGCTATACCTGTATCGTATCGAAAATAACCAAAACCTAAACTCAATTTTCGAATAGCAGCGCCATGCGCTGCTAAAACAACAGATAAAGAGCTAGCGGCAACACACATGCTATTACTAAAATACTGTATTCAATCCGACGTTCCAACTTGCGTTCTTTCAAAACTGGCGCAGCAGGAAATGCCCAATAACAGAGCACAATGCCGAAAGTAACCACAAATACCAAACCAAGCAAAAATGACACTATTTCCTGTAACACATTGATCTCTCTTTGTAAGTAACGTCAAATTTTATAAAAAAATCAATAATTTCTGACTAACAATCTTAACCATTCAGCCAAATAATGTGGTTGATTTAGCAAGCTCAATCAGTAATATTTGCAGCAATTGCGCTCGGATTGTTAATGACCGACTGAACCTAAATTGATGCCGGTTTTTACCCCCAACACACGATGCAAAATGGTTTACCATTCAATGATTTTTAACTGCAATGGCAATTTTCATGCGGATACTAGCGGGATCTTGAACTAAGACAATGCGACAAATCGTCGCATTGTCTTGAATTGACTAGTCAATATGATTCCTAAAATGCTTCCCACTCATCTTCGGCTGGCACTTGTTGTCGTGGAAGTTGTTTATTCAAAGTCTGACCCTCGCTTCTTTTCATGCCAGCAGCCCGAGGTTGCGACTGCTGCAATCGTGGCGTGCCAACTTTAATTTGCCTAGGAGCATCATCAAGTTTAAATGCAGAGACTTGCACTGTTAGTTGATTTGCTTGCGATAACAAACTTTCTGCAGCTGCCGCTGCCTCCTCAACTAAGGCAGCATTTTGCTGGGTCATGTTATCCATTTGACTCACGGACTTGCCAACCTCGTCCAATCCTGCAGCTTGTTCAACAGAAGCTGCGGCGATATCACTCATCAAATCATTTACGCGCTTAATAGCAACAACGATATCTTGCATCGTCTGTCCAGAACGCCCAACCAACTGATTGCCATTACCAATCTTAGTCACCGAATCTGAAATTAGACCTTTGATATCTTTGGCCGCATTAGCGGAGCGCTGAGCAAGACTGCGCACCTCTGAAGCCACAACAGCAAAACCACGTCCTTGCTCGCCTGCCCGAGCCGCTTCTACCGCGGCATTCAAGGCAAGAATGTTGGTTTGAAAGGCGATGCCGTCAATCACACCAATAATGTCAGCGATTTGCCGAGCAGAATCGTTAATCGCCGCCATGGTAGTGACAACCTGCCGAATTAAGTCACCGCCGCTAGTCGCCACTTCTGACGCTTGCGCAGCCAGTCTATTGGCTTGTTGGGCATTATCGGCATTTTGCCTGACCGTGCTAGTCAACTCTTCCATACTCGATGCAGTCTCTTCCAGACTTGCAGCTTGTTGTTCAGTGCGGCTTGATAAATCAGTGTTGCCACGGGAAATCTCATCGGCCGCAGTATTAATAGTTGCGCTGGCATCGCGAATTTCTAGCAACATTTCACTGAGTTTATCCGCAGTCTGGTTGCAGCCTTCTTTTAATTGTTCAAAGGTGCCGAGATAACTGGCACTCACACGCTGCGTTAAATCGCCGTTAGCGATAGCTTGCAGCGCACGACTGATATCATTGAGGCTACGCTCGCAAGTGTCAGTAAGCGCATTAAGCCCTTCAGCAATTTTCAACATAAAGCCATTTTTGTTTTGCTGAGTGATGCGCAAATGAAAATCACCTCGCACCGCCGCTTGGACTACAGCCTCAACTTCCAATTCTGCTTGCACCTCAACACTGCGGTCTTGCCATTCAATCACTGTCCCTAGCCGTTCGCCATGTTCAGTAAAAATAACTGTTGCCGTTACTCGTAGATGGATCCCCGCAATGAGCAGATCTGTAGTTCTGGCATGCTCCAAACGCGATAAGAAACTAGTTGCTTGTGCTGAATTCGGTTCAAAAACATCAACCAAACTGCCAAGCAGCTTGTCCGCGTCGAAATGTGGCAAATCTTGTTGTAAATTGAATTGCGCACGACGCAACATGGTCAGCAGTGACTTATTGATATAAATCACTTTGCGATGAGCATCAACAATCAGCACATTGGTCGAGGTTTCATCTAAAGCCTGGCGGATCCGCTGATTTTCTCGGCCAATCACTGCATCTTGCGCAGCTTTCTCCGCGTCAGCTGCGGCCCGCTGCGCTAATTCTTGCGCTTGCTGTTCGGCAATTTCTAACCCTTTGTTCATTTCGAACATGGCTCGCTGGAGCGCGCCAATTTCATCTTTACGCAAACTTGCCTTCGCCTGACTAAAGTCTTTCGCCATAATGGCTCTGGCTGTAAGCACGTTCGCATTCAACCCGCGGGAAAAACTCACCACTAGGTATGTTGCCAGCGAGAAAAAAGCAATTGCACAGCTTAAAACGATGGTGATCAAACGGCTTCGCTCTGCCCGATAATTCAAATCACGTTCGACGAGGACTTGCTCCAACACAACAGCAATATGCTGTGAAACTTGATAAATATGATCAATGACTTGGCTGGTATCGCTGAAAAATAACTCAGGCGAATAATTTAAACTTGTGGCTCGGATTAAATTTTCATCAACGTTTTGATGTAATTGCTTGATACCAAGCTCAATTTTCTGGGTTTCTGCAAGCAATTGTTTAACACTTGCCTTCTCGCTCAACCCTGCGGCAACTTTAATATTGCGAAGTAAATCCAAGTAAGGCTGCTGCGCTTCGGCCAAATGCTGCACGACCAGAGACTGCTGCACAGGGTCTTGTACACCTGCACGCAATAACGCGGCGCCAGTGCCACGAACCTGCGCAACCGCTTCCATTAACCGGGGAGTATTTTGTAATGCACCAATGATTAAGTGGTAGCTTTCAGCGACAGGATCATAACTCAAACCCGAACTATCTAGAATTTGGTTTTGGATCTCTTGAACCAATACGTCAACAATTTGGTTGTGCTGCAAAAACGATTCAGCTGGTGTCATGCTGCCACTGGCTACCTGCGACTGCAATTGCTGCCACTGGTTGTTGAGTTGGGTAACTTGTTGCTGCAGCTCAGGCTGTTGCAAGCCCATCTGTACCGATTCAGATAACTTACCAAAAAAAATATCAACTTTACTCGCAACCTGCAAACGTTGGCTTTGCGCAGCGCCAGTCAGCGTAAAGCTGGCAAGGCCGCGATGTTGCTGTAATGCGGCAAGCAGCGCGCTTGCGTGCTTCGATGGGGCGAGACCAGAAAGTTCTTGCGCATTAAATTCAACATTGGCTGACAATTGCTTAGTCAATGGCACTGTGGGTACCAGCACCATAACAATTGTCAGCAGACCTAACAAAGACATCTTAATTGCAAATCGCAAGTTGTTAAATATCATCAGGAATTTCATATTCTGACCTTGTCAATACGCAAATCCCTTGACGATTATGCTGAACCTACCTCAGTTTAGCCTTTTAAAATTTAACGACCGCAACCTAGCCTTTATTGCCCATCCATTTTTGCACTGCCAGCACCAACTCATCTGGATGGAATTTAGCTATGAATTGATCTGCGCCCACTTTCTTCACCATGGCTTCATTAAAAACACCGCTTAACGATGAATGCAGTACAATATGCAAGTTTCTCAAATCTGGATTCGCTTTAATTTCTGCAGTTAAGGTATATCCATCCATTTCGGGCATTTCGATATCAGAGATCAGAAGTGGCACCACTTTAGTAAAATTGTCGCCAAGCTCTGCAGCTTTTGCTTCTAACCAATTTAATGCAGAACGCCCGTCGTTAACTAACTCGACATTAATTCCAATGGACTGCAAGGCATTTTTGACTTGTTTTCGCGCTATCATCGAATCATCAGCAACTAAAACAGTCATCTTGGAAAAATCAATTTGCTGTGCTTCTTCGATTACCTGCTGACTGACATCTTCATTTACTGGTGAAATTTCGAAGAATACTTTTTCGACATCGATAATTTGCACTAGCTTGCCTTCAATTTCGGTCACGGCAGTTAAATAATGGGCCTTGCCTGCCCCACTGGGCGGTGGTGAAATTTGTTCCCAGTTGACGTTAATAATCCGATCAACCCCACCAACCAAAAAGCCTTGAGTACTGCGGTTATATTCAGTTACTAAAACAAATGCATTAGACAGATCGGCAATCGCAGTTCCGCCAGTAGCCAAGCTCAGATCAATGACCGTAATTGGAACGCCCCGTAAATGCGCAATCCCCCGAACCTGAGGGCTTGAACCTGGCATTTCCGATAGCTCTGGACACTTTAAAACTTCTCTTACTTTGAAGACGTTAATGCCAAACGGTTGCGGACCATTTAGTCGAAACATCAACAATTCAAACCTGTTTTGACCAACCAAATTCGTGCGCTGGTTCACCGAGTTTAAGCTTGAAGACATATTTGACCCTCGAAGGAATGACCTAGTTAATTGATTTAACTCTGATGTTATCTCAACAGCTTATATCGCCTTGGGCAATAATGTCGGGAAAAAGTACAAAAATATTGCGAATGTCTCATTTGTCCTATAGAGTCTATCTAATATTTCAATAAGTGCAATCGACAAACTCAGATTTTTAGCTGGTCATCGACAATAAGTTGAACTAAGACTATAGCTAGGAATATATCTTTAACGCTGCAGCAGATCAGACCGACATTCGATAGGCTGAATGTCAGCTAGTTCAATAGGCATTTATATTGTTGCAGCACCATTGTTAAGGTGATTTATGTTTGACAAACTCTTCGGTCGAAACCATCCAACCCAAGACACTTCGCCATCACTTGCTGACATGTTTTATCATGCCATGTTAAAAGAAATTCCAGTGATTGTTTTTACCCCTGACGGACAGATTAGCGAGGTAAACGAACTTTTTTTGAATACAGTCGGCTATCAGCGTGATGAGGTGATTGGCCAACATCACCGAATTTTCTGCACGAAAGACGAAGTATCAAGTCCTAACTACCAGCAATTTTGGCGCGAGTTGGGCTCAGGTAAAGCCCAGCATGGCACATTTAGCCGGTTAGGCAAAAATCATCGGCGTTTAGAACTCGATGCAACTTACTTTCCAATTCTTGAGAAAGGCAAAGTACTTCAGATTGTGAAATTTGCGAGTGATGTGACAGCTCAAACGCAACAGCTTAAACAACAACAGGCAATTATAACGTCGTTAGACCGCTCTTTAGCGGTCATTGAATTCACTCCCGATGGCACTATCCTTAACGCTAACCAGAACTTTTTAGCGACTGTCGGCTACAGCGCTGATCAAATCATTGGCAAACATCATCGGATATTTTGCAAACCAGATTTCTACCAACAAAACCCAAATTTCTGGCAGCGATTAGCACAAGGTCAATTCGAAAAGGGGCAATTTGAACGAGTAAACGCTCAGGGAGAGACGGTATGGCTGGAAGCAACCTACAATCCAATTTTTGATGAACAGCAAAAAGTCATCAAAATTATCAAATTCGCAAGCGACATTTCCAAACATATCTTTCATGAACATGATGTCGCTAATGCTGCCGAAATGGCACTTAGCTCGTCTGTTCGCACTGTAGAAGTAGCCTCTGCAAGCAAGCAAATACTCAATACCGTCGTCGACAACTCAAAGAAAATCTCAGCGCAGGTCAGTGATGCATTCAGTAAAATTAATCAACTCACTGAAGAAGCCAAAGAAATTACTGCAATGGTCACCACAATTCGATCTATAGCAGATCAGACTAATTTGCTGGCATTAAATGCAGCAATAGAAGCCGCCCGAGCAGGTGAACATGGCCGTGGTTTTGCGGTAGTCGCTGATGAAGTTAGAAATCTAGCTGCTAGGACAAGCACCTCAACTGTTGAAATTCAAGCAGTTGTAGCGAGGAATTCTGAATTAACAGCCGCAGCAATGGAATTAATGAAAAACGCAAACCAGTTCTCAGAAAATGGATTGTCGCTGGTCGATAAAGCGGTAAATTCACAAAATGAAATTGAAGAAGTTGCAACGCATGTCACTGAAACAATTTCAAATATTTCTCAAAAATCTCGAGACAATTGATTAGCTCAAACATTCAACGCTAAGTCGATACACAGCTATTTTTAAGTACAAAAAAACAGCTGTGTTTTTGTGAAATGTTCGGTTACAATGCAATTTGTTGTAGTAAACCTAATTGAATTTAGTAACAGGTTGGATGTAGCGATGAAATTTTTTAATCTGAAAGCTTTAGTTTTAGCTGCATGCAGCCTTGTAGCAACGCATGCAAATGCTAATTTAATTGTAAATGGCGATTTTGAAGATGTGCAAATTGCACCAGCTGCTTGGGCATATCTTGACTTAGCAACCAACTCAAATTTAGGTTGGCAAGGTCAATATTTAGAAATTTGGCGTGATGTTACTACCAACTTCGGGTTAATTACTGCGAACTCTGGTACTCAACACGTTGAATTAAATGCACACACCCCTGATATCAATGTTGATCCTGGTGTATGGTCTATTTTCCAAACATTCAGCACAACTATCGGTGCAACTTATGATTTTTCATTTGCCTACCGCGCTCGTCAAAATGATGAAGAGTCATTTACGGTTAGCATCGGTGGAATCACCAAAACTTTGGAAGACCATGTAACTACCGCTTGGAATACGTTTAGCGGTTCATTTGTTGCAACAGCAACAAGCTCAACGATTCGCTTCACGTCGAACACTCCAGGTTACAAAGGCAACCTGATTGATTCAGTTCGTGTTGTTTCAGCGCCTGCAACAGCATTGCTGTTAGGTGTCGGTTTATTTGGTTTGATGTTACGTCGTCGCCAAAAGTAATATATTTATATCTGTAGAAAAAAGCAGCTAAAAGCTGCTTTTTTTTTGCCTAAAATTTGCGCCCCGCCTCACTCTCTCATTAACTTTGCCACTGATAAAACGGCTTGCACAGATAAAACTGCCCACGAACCAGTGACAACTTTTAATCGTCAAAAATCAATTACATCAATTACATCAATTACATCAATTACATAGATGATTTTCCGATATAAAAAATATCGACCTAACTCCCGTTTAGTAGCGCAATCGAAAAAATTCATTCAAATTTAGATGGCCAGCCATCCAAACATCTGTATACTTAGCCGTATCATATCGCAGGAGAAGTTGAAAACATGCCGTTGTCGTTAAAGCAAAAAATCACAGATCCTAAACAGGGTGTTTATCTGATCGGCACTACTCCGCCAAAAGCTGGTACTGCTACAGATAAAGTTGAGAAAATTGCCAGTAAATTGCTAAAGCGATTAAATGAGATCGAATTTGACGGCGTGGTTGTGTATGACATCCAAGATGAAAGCAGTCGTGTCGCTGAGCAAAGACCTTTTCCATTTCACGCCACCTTAGACCCACGCGAATACGGTCAACTGCTTCGTAAACTTGCTCGGCGTGATGTTATTACTTATAAAAGTGTCGCCCAGCGCGATGCCGAAGAGTTTAACCAATGGTTAGCAACAACCAGCAGCGACTATGATTTACATAACCTCGTTCTAGTCGGCAGTCCATCGTCGACTGGCACCATTAAGCTCAGCTTGACTGAGGCTTACGAGCAACTCGCCGAACACAATGCTCCATTTTATTTAGGCGGAGTTGCCATAGCAGAGCGTCATGCAAACAAAGGCAACGAACACGACCGTTTAATTGAAAAATCGAAACAAGGCTGCGAATTTTTTATCACCCAAGCCGTTTACAATGCACAGGCGACCATCGATTTACTCACCAGCTATGCTCGCAGCTGCAAGCTGCAGGGACTAGCACCAAAACGCATCATTTTGACTTTTACGCCATGCGGTGGTGAACAAACCTTAGATTTTATGCAGTGGCTCGGCATTTCAGTGCCTCAGGCGGCTAAATACCGGATCTTAGATGCTGAAAATCCGTTAAACGAATCCATTCGGATTTGCCGTGATAATCTCCAACAAATCCTGCATCACTGCGCGCAGTTAGATTTACCATTAGGATTAAACGTCGAAAGTTTGACGAACAGAAAAGAAGAGATTGACGCATCCATCCTATTATTCCGTTTACTCAAAGCCACCATGGAATTACATTTAGCCGAGAAGCAAGTTGCTTGAACCTGTTGACACTGGCAGTCGACTGACTGTTTGTCGATAATCGGTATAATGAAGTAAAACGTATCCAAAAGATAAACTGGCTTTGCAGTTTTGTCTTTTGGATACCGACTCAAATTTTCACCCAACTATAGCTGTTCGCTGTCCACGGCATTAACCTTGGCTTTCGGCCAAAAGCCTCCAGCAATCAGTTGTTGCCAACACCATGGTAACCATCTTAATAAACTGCTAGCTAACCACAGCGACCACAACAACATCGCAATTTGATAAACCCATAGCGGCAAACTGAATAACCAAGCCTGCGGCAGTTCCACTTGCGCAAAATCTTGGTACCAAATCAGAGTATCGAACCCCTGATGGATCTGTTGCAAAGCCATATCAGGCGACGACATTAAGCCTTGTGGCACCGCAATAAATAATGCTAACAGCGACGCACTTAACAACAGCAGCAAACTAACCACACCGAGTCGCGCCCAATTACCGACCAGCGTCACTTGACGGCCACGCCAGCCAACGAGCACCAAAGCAAAACTTAAGGCCACTGGCACCCATAAACTAATCGCACTCATCCCGACAAATAATAAGGTTGCATCACGCAGTGTAAATGGCGTAAATCCGGATCTCACAACTGCCCAAGCAAGCGCAAGTGCGAGCGCTAACATCCCCCAAAACAGCAAAGCAGGACCGGAAGTTGGCCCACCGAGAGCTAACAACCAACGGTCAGTCGGTTTCTCTAATTCCAACCAAATATTGGCTGCAGGCACACTGAATTTCAGTGATGCGGTGGTTAAATGTAATGGCATTGCTTGTGATTGATCCCACTCTAAAAGCAAAGAATGCGATCCTGGCGGAACTTGCAGCTGATAATCGCCGCCAGTCAGCTGACGAGGCAAAACTGTGTCATTCAAACTAGCTTTTGTTAACTGAATTCCTGTCGGTAAAGTGATTTGCAAAGGCTCAGTTTGCGAAGCCAGCAAATTCAATAACAGGCTTGCATGTTGCACCTGTTCACCTTGGCTGATATGTAATCGCGACCTCAAGACCGTTAACACCGCACCGGCAAGCGCTTGTGGTTTTTCGAACTGCAATGCCAATTGTTCTGTTGGCCACGGCCGCCAGACTGGTTGCTGTACTGAGGCGAATTGACCGGCATTGCCACTGCTTGTAACGTGCCAATCTGGACTCGCTTTTAATAACCAACGTTCAACGTATAACTGTTGATTTTGGCTACTAAGCGCTAAGGTTGACGACAACGGTAAATTCGAATTAAACCACAGCTCATTTTGCCCAGGCGCTAAGGTGATTCGGATTTTCTTATCTTGCAGCTTGAAATCAGTTAAGGCTTGTTCACCTGGTAATAAGGGATAATCAAGCTGTAACAGCTCAGTGCTGCTATCTAGGCGTGTCACATGCGTTTGCACCTGCCACACCAAGCCAAGCACCAAATGCCGCTCAATTAAAACCCGGCCGTCAATTGCCTGCGGGTTCGACTCGCTTTGGTTAGCCGTTTGCTCTTGTCGGTCTAACCGCACTTGCCAACGGCCTTCACCTTCGGTCATTTGTGGGGTCATTTGCCAATGATTTAACTCAGTTTGCAAATCGTGCCAGTGTTGTGAAAAAGTTAAATTGAGCTGATTGATCTTATCTGTATTCACCGAAATATCAAAAACATGTACGCCAACTGGCAATGCCGCCAGCAACATATTTTCTTCACTCAATAACGGCGCAGCCTGACCATTCAATCGCACCTGTACTGCTAAATCAGCAGCTAACGGCAAACGGTAGACATGGAAATCTTGGCTATGAACTTTCATCTGGATCTGCAGTTCAGAGGCTGTTGATTTTATTGTTACTTTTTCGATACTTGCACAATTGGGTACACATTGCGCAGGTTTATTTAAGTGATCCCGCAGCTCTTGTAATAGCTCAGGACTTGGGATGGTTTGGGCTGCCGCGTCAGGTGTAGGCATTATCAATAAACACAACAATAAACCAGCCATTGGACGTATTGCATTTGCACGGACCAGCGTTTGTAGTTGCTCTCGCCAAGGGAGTAACAGCTGCCAGAATAGCACCAAACTAAGTAATACCAGGACAACACGGGCAACGCTATGCAACCAAGCAGGGATCACATACATCGACCACTGCTGTTCTGCACTGACTGGGCCTGCAAATTTAACAATCAGCTGACGTGAAGTCCAATCTGGTGTTGCTGGACCAGTTTGAATTTTATTAGATGGATCAGTTGCTTGCACTCCGTATAGTAAATCAGGCTGCTGACTCGAACGCTCGTAGCTGCTAAGCACTCTTGCACCAGTCACTGCTATTTTTTCAATAGCTTGCTTCTTCTGCCTCTGCTGCTGCTCTTCCATTTGCATTGCAGCCTCAGGTGCTGCACTCATGGCAACTGGCGCTGCTGCATCAGCGTATGATTCTTGCTGCCGATCAACAAATGTTTGAGAATAATCTGCTGAGGCTAGTTGTGGATAAACCGCGTAGCGGATTTGTTGGGTTGCAAAATTTAACAGCGCGACACCAAGCAGCAATAACGCCACTTTGGCAAACCATTGACTAATAGTGGCAAATTTGCCAGAGGCAAACTTGGCCATCGCCATACAGGTAAACACGAATAGCCAAAGCCACTGCGGCGCATCGGGTTTTTGATACGCCAATAGCATCCACAGTAAGAGTCCTGCAGCCACCGGTAGTCCTAACAACCGAAATGCCGCAACAGTCAACAGCATCACCAAAAACATATCCCACAATTCCCAAGCATGTAACCAGTCACCATAAACCTCACTGGCGCCAAATACCGCAACTGCAGCCCAACCCTCCGGCAGATTTATAGCGGTTTCGACACGGTCGGCTTGTAGATCCCATCCATGCACAGGGATTGTCGAGGTTGCCGGCAGCTCGCTAAGCGCAGCGACTGATAACGACGAATTACGGATCTCAACACCTGAGCTGCCTGTTGCATCTTTTAGTTGGTTAATTAAACGGGCCTGACCATCCACTTCGATTCTACCGGCAGTTAACGGCGATAATAATGACAATCGCCCGCTCGAGTGCAACATGCCTGACAGACGGTCAGAAACAGTAAATGCTCCCGTTGTAGCTGATAACCACATTTGCCGATTAATAGTGACTTCATCGCGCTCTGAATTCGCAGGTCCAGCTAACACTTGCAAGGACAGTGGCTCTGAAGAACTAACAAGATACTGGGCAAATCCAGACCAATCTGCGGGGGCGTCACTTTGTTGTGGATCTATACTCGGTGCGCCTTGTAGCTGTGCTGTTCTTATCTGGCTGTTGCCTTGGAACGCCCACACTTCTTGCGCCGGCCAAGGCTCTGGTAGTTGCGGTTTAACGATCGTCGGATCTGCGGTTAAACGCAGCGCTTTGAGCCTGATCTCAAAGTTACCAGAAATCGCACTAATACTTAAAGAACCATCTTGACGCAACGTAACTGGTAAATCACCGTCAATTCCCGCCAGCACAAACCCCGCAGGTAACGGTATTGGCAATTTTAATTCCCGCGAAGGCCCACTGACATCAAGACGAATAACCGTGGACAGTTGATACGGAATATCATCAGTCAATAAACGAAACACCCGCATTTGCACAGCACTCTGACTTTGCTCGGCACTTGGCGTCGCCCGCAATAATAAACGTGTCTGATCCCACATTGGCTGAGTCACAGTGTGCCCATCAATCACTAAATTTACCGGCGGTGTACCATCTGGTAATAACAGCGAGGTGGGCAGTTCTGACCAGCGATATTCCGCCTTGATACGAACTCGCCCCAGTGGTAATTGGATCTCTGGAGCAGACTGATAATCCCGCACCGCCACTGTTTTTTCAGCAGCGAGCGCTTGCCCTGCGTCATCCAACAATTGCACTTTCACCTGCAAAGGCCATTGTTGTTGATCACCTGGCAGTTGCCACAATTGTTCGCTGTAGCTTTGCACTTCCTGCTCGAAGCTGGCACCAGCATTAGTCGCTTGCAAAGTTGTTTTTAGTACAAATAAACAACGTTTTTCTGCCGCATCGTTTTGCCAAGGGCAATACCGCTCAGGTAAGTCTTTGTTGACCCAGCCTTGCCAAGCAGAAAGTTCGGGTGGCAAGTTGACAGCAGCGTCTGCAAGTGGTGATGTCAATAACTGACTCAACAAAGCGAACGAGCATATAGGAATTATCTGCTTTAAAGGCATCAACTTAGCGCGGAACATATTAGCAATCCTGTGCTGAAAATTAACTTGAGTGTAACACAACCGCTTTATGACGCTAGTTGTGATTATTTTGACAAAAACCAAAGTGAAGGTTTGCCGCTGAATCATCAATGAATCACAATCATCCTTCGACACTCCCCCGTTGTTAAGCCGTCTATTTGCTAAACTCCTCTCGTTAAGCAGCCCTTTTTGCATAGGTCCGAACCAAACCGCAAAGCGCAGTCTGTCGTGTACCGAGTACCGGGTACCGAGTACTCAGTAGCGAAATCATCACGCTAGGTTATTGCAATAGATTCTTATTTAGATCTAGCCAAAAATGCTCGCCCCCCATATAATGCGAATTGTTATCAATTAGATTTATCTCCTAACAAGTTGGTGTCTCGGTGAATTTGCAACATCTTCCTCCGTTGTTGTTGGTGCTGGCGCTGCATGCAGCGGCCTTAGGCTATGCGTTAAAATCACAAGCCGAGTCGCAACCACCAACCATAGAGCCGCCAACCATCAGCGGTATCTTGTTACCACCACCAGCAATTGAAAAAGCCAAACCAGTCGAAAAACCGGTTGAGAAACCCGTTGAGAAACCGAAATTAAAACCGAAACCAGTCAAACCGCCACTTCCTAAAGGTCCGGTGTCCGAGCGCGCAGTACAAGCCCCAAAACCTGTGGTTACACCGCCTAAAACCGCAAAAAAGACTGCTGAGCCCAGCGCAAAACCAAAAGAGATAGCGCCACAGCTGCAATTACCAAGCACGGAAGCAACTGGCATTCATAACCAGGCGCCTGTTTATCCGAAGTTATCACGTAAACGTAAAGAGCAAGGGACGGTACTGCTGTTGTTACTCGTTAATAGCCTTGGTCAAGTTGCTGAGATAAAAATCAAACAAAGCAGTGGCTTCGATCGCCTCGACCAAGCAGCGCTGCAAGCGGTAAAAAAATGGCAATTTAGCCCAGCGAAACAAGACGGCAAAGCCATCGATTATTGGTATGAAATGCCAATGAATTTTTCTTTAAACCAGCCGAACTAGCTCGGCTGAATTCTTTAATTGGAGACTGAACATGCAAGAGAATCCTTATGGCATTGCCACTTTATGGCAGCAAGGTGATGGCGTTATCAAAACGGTCGCGTTTATCCTGCTGCTGATGTCTGTCGCGAGTTGGTGTGTGATTGTGGTACGCGCATGGCGCTTATGGCAATTGCAAAAAATCGCCACTGCCAGTCGAGAATTCTGGCATGCGCAATCATTTAGCCAAGGCCTACACATATTGACGGGCGCTTGTGCCCTACCTGGTGTGCGCAATCCATTTCGCTTTGTCGCTGATCAGGGCCAGAATGCCTTAGATCATCACAGCACCCATAAAGATGATTTGCATGGCAACTTACCGTTATCTGACTGGTTAACCTCAACCCTGAAAGGCGCTATTGATGAAAGTGCTGAGAGCATGCAAAAAGGTCTGGCCATTTTAGCGTCGGTAGGCTCAACGGCTCCTTTTGTTGGCTTATTTGGGACTGTTTGGGGAATTTATCATGCGCTGGTCGGAATTGGTGCCAGCGGCCAAGCAAGCATTGATAAAGTGGCGGGCCCAGTTGGCGAAGCGTTAATCATGACAGCCTTTGGTTTAGCTGTGGCAATCCCTGCTGTGCTTGCTTACAACGCCTTAAGTCGTGGCAATAAAGGGATCATTAGCAAATTAAACCGCTTCGCCTTTCAATTGCACGCGTATTTCCTTACTGGCGCTGCACCTAAATCACAAGTGCGGTCTATGCAAGGAGCGGCATAATGGCATTTGGTGGTGACTTTGAACAAAACGATGAAGTCATGAGTGAGATCAATATGACGCCTTTGGTAGACGTCATGTTGGTTTTACTCATTATATTCATCATTACCGTCCCAGTGCTGACACATTCGGTGAATGTCGACTTACCTCGCGCCAGTAATCAGCCAACTGAGTTAAAACCACAAACGGTTCAGTTGGCTGTTACCGCCTCTGGCGAGGTGTTTTGGAATGAAACAAAGGTTGATGCCGCTGAACTTCAAGCAAAATTGACTGCTGCTGCAGCATTATCGCCGCAACCAGAAGTGCACTTACGAGGTGACAAGGCGGTGCCGTATGAGCATGTGGTGAAAACCATGGCGGCAGTTCAACAAGCAGGCATTTTGAAATTAGGTTTTGTCACTGAACCAAACTAAGGGCGATTTGATTGAGAAATGTGTCAAAATCAACATCGTGTTACAGATTTTCGCTGCTGCTTGGCGCAAATTCAGTTACTCTGAATTTAGTACGTCAGTTGGAGGTTAACGATGGCAAGTCAAGGTTCAGGCGGTAATGTGATTGCCGCGTTATGTAATATCCCATTTCCAGGCCTTGGCCAGTTAGTGCAAGGTCGCTTGATGGCGGCGATTTTATTTTTTGTCTTTTGTGCTGTTGGTTACGCGTTGTGGTTTTTAGTGATCCCTGGCATCGTCGCTTTGGTGATCCACTTGTGGGCAATTTTAGACGCAGCCACTTTTAAAAGTAATGAATGAAATAACGACCCACGCAGTGGGTCGTGTTATACCCTAACATCATGAAAATTCTAGTGCGTAGCCGGCCATGTTTCACAGCAGTCACCAATATGACTATGCTCCTGCCGGTTTACATTTAGTTCCGCCGCCACAAATCTGCAATGATTTTAGCTACATATGGTGGCTAAACTTTTTTAACGAATTCTGATTTCAAACTCATTGCACCAAAACCATCAATTTTGCAATCGATGTCGTGATCGCCATCAACTAGGCGGATCCCTTTTACTTTAGTGCCGATTTTCACTACAGATGACGAGCCTTTCACTTTTAAGTCTTTAATAACTGTCACAGTATCACCGTCTTGCAAGACATTGCCTGCAGAGTCGCGAACGACTTTCGCTACTTCACCAGCTTCAGCAGCGGCACCAGCCTGCCATTCGTGTCCACATTCAGGACAAACCAGTTGCACACCATCTTCGTAGGTATATGCGGAATTACATTGTGGGCAAGGAGGGAGTTGGCTCATGATAAATTTCCTAAAGAGGGCGTAAACTTCGGTAAAATTGACCGAACGTTATAGGTATACCCGTAAATAAAGTGGGGATTATATCATTTACGCAGCCATTTGGGCAGCCATGCTATGATGACGACTTTGTTCGCACGGGGTCTCCGATGATTCAGATCAACGCCCATCTCAGCATTGATGATGCAGAAATAGACTGGCAAGCCATTCGGGCAAGTGGCCCTGGCGGGCAACATGTCAATAAAACTTCGACCGCAATGCAACTCATTTTTGATATTCGCGCGTCGAGTTTGCCAGAACACTATAAAACAGTTTTGCTTGAGCGCAGCGATCATCGCATCACAGCGTCGGGCAAAATTATCATCAAATGCCAAGCAAGTCGCAGTCAGGAAATGAATCGCCAACAAGGATTACAGCAATTGGTTGAATTAATTGCAAGTGCTGGCATTATCCAGAAAAAGCGTCGGGCAACCAGACCAACTTTTGGTAGCCAACAGCGTCGCTTAGAAAGTAAAAAACAGCAAAGCTCGACCAAAGCACTGCGTCGACAAAAACCAAATTTTGATTAGTTCAGCAATATAGACGACAAAAATGACAAATTATTCCGCAAAATCGCCGATTTTGGCTGCAACATTAGCGGAATTTCTTGCATTCAAGGTTGCATTAGTTATAAAACATCTACGTATGAAAAATAAGCAGGAGAAATCATATGTTATCTCGTTTGGCACTGGTCGCCGCAATAGGCCTTTTAAGTGCATGTAGTTCTGCTCCGAATGATTGGAGTGGCATGAGTAGCGACGAAATTGCTGCATGGAAAGCCGCTGATTTTACCCCAGCAGTTGCGCAACAATGGTATAGAGCTGGTTTTCCCGCGGAGTTTGCAGCGCGTTGGCAAGCTCGTGGTTTTGAACTAGATACCGCGATTCTTTGGAGCGAAGAAAAATTTAAGCCAGACGAAGCTCACGAGTGGATTGCTGCAGGCTTTGATTTAGCCGAAGCTGTAGAAAACCGAAACAAAGGCTTAGCCCCTATCCCAAAAAAGTCTGATTAAAAAACGTTGCTGCAAAGCGCTAAAGAGCACGTCCACCTTCTGGTCGTGCTACTTAACGTCAAAATTGCTAAAGTTTTTCATCACCTATTGCAATCGCATTACGGCAGCCTAGTTACATAGCAATTCGTTGCTTTTATTACGGAAATCAACAGTGTGAGCCTGCAGGCTGTGCACCTTGATTCACTCCGCAGCTTGGCTAACTTTTAAAATTGCCTAGCTTTGAAAATTGTCTAGCGCGGCGAGTTGATAGTTGCGAAGACGCCAGTCGACACCATTGAATTGCCAAAATTTTGCTTGAGAGTCTGGTTTAAGAATTTGCTGCACTAGCAAAAGTGCTTGCATAGCACCGATGACCCCAACTAAAGGAGCTAGCACTCCAAGCCTTTGACAATTCAAGGCTTTGTCTGTCACGTCAGCAAAAAGAGTCCGATAATTTAAAGTCTGATTGTGAGCAAAAGGCCACAACATCAACTGCCCTTGCTGGGTAATGGCCGCAGCACTTATTTCACTGATGCGCCATTGTTGGCAAAGTTGATTAATCAGCAACCGGCTTTGAAAATTATCGGTACAATCCAACAGCCAATCGCAGCCATTTAACAGCTTTTCGGCATTATTTTCCGTAAAATGCTGGTCAATCGCGACAATTTCGCAGTGAGGATTCAGCATTTTCAGTTGCCCTGCACAGATCTTTGCCTTGTTAGCGCCAATATCTTGTTCGCGAAATAAAATTTGCCGCTGTAAATTCGACCGTTCAACCACATCGCCATCGACCAAGGTTAATTGGCCAATCCCCGAAGCGACTATATATTGCGCTGCAGCATGACCAAGCCCACCACAGCCAATCAACACGACTCGACTTTGTTTTAGCTTTAACTGACCTTCATCGCCAAAGTCGGGCAACATCAGTTGTCGACTATAACGAATAAACTCTTTATCACTCAGCATTTTCAACCTCCTTGTTGGCGGGATGCCATAATGCGCGCATCTGGCTGACCCACTGCTCCGGCTGTGGAGCGCTGGCAAAAGCTTGCGCCACAGCAAGATGCTTGATGCCAGTAGCCAACACTGCCGCTGCATTGTGTTCATGAATGCCGCCGATAGCGACTAGCGGAATCGAGTTGAACAATTCGACATAATGCCGAAGCTTGTCGAGCCCCTGAATTTTGCCTGCCATATCTTTGGTTTGCGTTGAAAACACCGCGCCAATGGCAAGATAACTCGGCTGTAATTGCTGTGAGCGCAATAACTTATAAAAGCCATGGTTTGAGATCCCCAGACGTATTCCAGCCTTTTGTATCGCCATCAGATCGGCAGTTTCCAGATCTTCTTGCCCTAAATGCACGCCATAAGCACCATAAGCTATCGCTAATTGCCAATGATCATTAATAAACAATTGCACATCTTTTAACCGACAATACTGAATCGCCTGCTGGATTTGCAGTTGCAGATAATGCTGATCGCGGCTTTTGATGCGTAACTGGATCGTGGTAACACCTGCTGAGAGCGCTCTCAATAATTCAGTCACTGATGAGACAATCACATACAAACCCAAAGGTGCAGTTAACGGCAAAAATGCCGCTGTGGGTTTGTTGATTGCTGAGCTCAGTAACTTTGGCAAATATTGCGGATCGCGGACAAAGCCGTTATGTGCCAAAGTCCCAGCATGCTGGTTGATGACAACAGGTTGTGCCAGCCCTTGATTGACATAACTTTTGGCCAAGACAAACGCATCTTCCAGCGGATAACCAAGCGCCAAGGCGGCGGTCAAGGCACTGCTAAAACTACAGCCTGTGCCATGATTAAAACAATGCGGTTGCCGGTCACTTTGCAGCAGCACATTGTCGCAATAGGCCGGATAACCGCGATAGCGAAAATCGGCACTGACCAACAACTGGTCATTGCAATGCGCAACAGTGTGCGCATGCCCGCCTTTGACAATCAACGCTTTCACCCCACGAGCAAATAGCACTTGCGCACCTTGGGGTAACTCTTCGCACAGAGTTAACGCCACAAACTCTGGCAAATTTGGCGTGATGATATCAAGCATAGGCAATAGATATTGACTCACGGCTTGATATAAATCCGGCTCGGCCATGTTCGTGCCAGAACTACTGATAGCCACCGGATCGTAAACCACCAATAATTCTGGAGTTTGAGCGCGCAGCTGTGCCAGCAGCTCTGAGAGCCACTGCACCTGTGCGGCATTGACCAATAAGCCAATTTTAATCGCCACTGGTGTTTGCTCTTGCAATAATGCCGCGGCTTGTTGCTGCAGCTGCGCCGTCGACATCGCAATGCCCCCATCCACACCTGCACTATGCTGCGCGGTCACGGCGGTAACAATGGTGCATAGATGCAGCGGCTGGGAAGGTGAGGAAAAACTCTGCACAGTTTTCACATCTGCTTGAATACCAGCGCCGGCACTATTGTCAGAGCCAGCAATACTCCATATGACGCTTGCTCGCCTTGGTGGCGTTGGCATGTTTGCTATGACGCCGTTCGCAGCTGGCATGTTTGCCATGACACCGTTTGCAGCTGGCGTCAGTAAAGTCTCGATGGATGTCATGCGCCCCCCTGCAACCAGAAAGGTGTGCCAAGCACTGGCGTTGACGGACTGGCAAAATCTTGGGTTGGCATGGCGCCTGCCAAAAAAGCTTGGCGGCCAGCCGCGACTGCACTGGCAAAGCCCTGAGCCATCCGCACCGGATCTTTCGCCAGTGCCACCGCAGAATTGAGCAACACGCCATCAAACCCCATTTCCATAACCTGACAGGCATGACTAGGTAAACCGAGTCCCGCATCGACCAGTAGAGTTGCATCTGGCAGTCGCTCCCGTAAAGTGCGAAGCGCATATGGATTTAGCACCCCTAAACCCGAGCCAATAGGCGCAGCCCAAGGCATTAACACTTGGCAGCCGAGTTCATACAAGCGTTTACATAACACTAAGTCGTCCGTGCAATACGGCAGCACCTGAAACCCAGCGCTCAGCAATTGTTCGGCGGCCTGCAACAATAAAATAGGATCAGGCTGTAAATTGTATTCATCGCCAATCAGTTCTAATTTGATCCAATTGGTCTGAAAAATCTCACGCGACATCTGCGCGACCGTCACCGCTTGTTGCACGGTCTGGCAACCCGCGGTATTGGGCAAAAGTTTCAGATTAGTCTCGCGGATCTGCTGCCAAAACAACGCGCCGCCCTGACTTTCTGGCGCTTGCCGGCGCAAGCTTAAAGTCACCGCTTCACAACCACTTTGGCGCAGCGACTCGAGCATCAAGGTTGGACTTGGATATAAAGCGCTGCCCAAAATTAATCGGGACTGCAACACGGTGCCGTAAATAGTAAATGGCTGGTCCATGCTAACCTCCAGCAATCGGGCTGACGATATCGACCTCATCACCCGGTTGTAACACGATATCGGCATAGCGAATCGCACTGACAAAACGGCCGTTCAGTGCCAGCGCAAAAGGCGCTTGAAACGCCGGCAGATAATCGCTTAGTCGAGTCGACGTTAAGGTGATCTGCTTGCCATTGAGCCAAAAAGTCCCTTCGCAGGCAGCATTGTTTTGGGCATTGTTATGGGCGTTGCCATGAAAACTATTCACCATAACAAACCTCCAGCGCGGATGCATGAACCATGGATTGACGTCCAAGATCAGGTTCAACTTTAAGCTCGGTACTTAGCAAACGCTGTTGCGCAAGCACGGCCACCTGCTCAGCAAAAGCCGGCCCTAACAAATAGCCGTGACGATACAAACCATTGACGCTAATGACGCCAGCAATACAGCAAATTTGCGGTTTATTGTCAGGCAAAGCTGGACGCGCCGAGGCTTGCACACTGGTGACTTCGCCATCAGCAAAGCCGGGATCTAACGCATACAAGGCTGACAGCAGCTCCAAGCTGGAACGAACCGAGGGACCGGATTGGTCTGAAGATTCAATTTCTGTCGCACCCACGACAAAATTGCCTTGGCCTTTTGGCGCGACATACAGTGCATAACGTGGATGACACAACCGCACAGGACGGCTGATTTGCACCGATTTCGCCTGCACGCGTAATACTTCACCGCGCACCGGCCGCAATGTTGGCAACTCAGCTTGCGCGCCTAAACCTCGACAATCGATAATTAAATCAGCATCTTGCTGTTTTCCATGACACCATACTTTGCCCTCTAACATCGTTGCTGCCATGCCAGCTTCTAAGCTGACGCCGCGTTGCTGCAACAGTGCTAATGACGCGTGCAAAAATGCCAAGTTATTCAGCTGCGCTTCGCCCGGCAACAAGCAACCTTGGCTAAAACGTGCTGCCAAACTTGGCTCAAATGCAGCAAGCTCTGCTTGGTTCAGCCACTGCGGGAGCAACCGATGCTGAGGTTTCATTTGACTGACTAAATGACGCAACAAGCCTAGTTGCTGCGGATGCGCCAACAACAGAGCGCCCTGCTGCGCAAAGCCAAAATCCGGCATTTGCTGCTGCATTTGTTGCCATAGCATAAGACTACGATAACCCAGCGCGACCAAGTGCTCATCCAACAGTACCGATTCCGCCAGCGGCGAAATCATCGCCGCCGCAGCATAGGCAGCGGTGGGTTCAAAACCTGTGCTTGGTAGAGGCGCAAACTGACCGCGTTCTAACAGCCGAATAGTGACGGGCTGTGGCCAAAACCCCGGAGCTGACAACGCCAGCGCACACAAACGCCCCATCAAGCCACCGCCTAAAATCAGTAGTTTTAGACTCATGCTTCGGGCTCCGTTAATATGGCGTCTGCGCTGTGATAAAGCTCACTGCCCGACAAGCGGAACTGCTGGGCTTTTTTTGCCATCTCAGTTTGCGGCGAAACACTCATGTCGGTAACCGCAAGCTGGTTTACCGCAATTGCCGCCGCGTAATCGCGGACATCCTGACTAATTTTCATTGAGCAGAATTTCGGGCCACACATCGAGCAAAAATGGGCCACCTTACCGGATTCTTGCGGCAGGGTGGCATCGTGATAGGCGCGAGCACGCTCGGGATCTAAACTCAAATTAAATTGATCTTGCCAACGGAACTCGAAACGGGCTTTGGATAACGCATCATCGCGAATTTGCGCACCTGGGTGGCCTTTGGCCAAATCGGCAGCATGCGCAGCGATTTTGTAAGCCATCAACCCTTCTTTCACATCGTTTTTATCAGGCAGGCCAAGATGTTCTTTTGGCGTGACATAACACAGCATGGCACAGCCATACCAGCCAATTTGCGCGGCGCCAATGGCCGACGTGAGATGATCGTAACCTGGAGCGATGTCCGTGGTCAGCGGCCCCAAGGTATAAAATGGCGCTTCTGCGCAGTACTCCAGCTGCAGTTGCATATTCTCACGGATCAGCTGCATCGGCACATGCCCTGGCCCTTCCACCATCACTTGCACATCTTTCGCCCAAGCGCGATGCGTCAATTCACCTAAGGTTTTGAGCTCGGCAAACTGCGCTTCATCATTGGCATCGGCAATGGAACCTGGGCGCAAACCATCGCCCAAGCTAAAGCTGACATCGTAACTGCGCATGATGTCGCAAATTTCGTCAAAGTGTTGATATAAGAAGTTTTCTTGATGATGCGCCAAACACCATTTGGCCATAATAGAACCACCGCGCGACACGATGCCGGTGAGGCGTTTGGCCGTCATCGGCACATAAGCTAAGCGAACGCCTGCATGAATTGTAAAGTAATCAACACCTTGTTCAGCCTGCTCAATTAAGGTATCCCGGAATAATTCCCAGCTTAGGTCTTCGGCAATCCCACCGACTTTTTCCAATGCCTGATACAAAGGCACAGTGCCAATCGGTACCGGACTGTTGCGGACAATCCATTCACGGGTTTGGTGAATGTAACGGCCAGTCGACAAATCCATCACCGTATCTGCGCCCCAGCGGGTCGCCCAAAGCAGCTTTTCCACTTCTTCTTCAATCGATGAACTCAGCGCCGAATTACCAATATTGGCATTCACCTTGACCAAAAAATTACGACCGATAATCATCGGTTCAATCTCTGGATGGTTGATATTGGCTGGTAAAATTGCCCGTCCCGCGGCTATTTCTTGGCGAACAAACTCAGCGGTAATTTGCGCTGGCAAATGCGCACCAAAACTTTGTCCGGGATGCTGGAGTCGCGCCCTTGCTTGCCCTGTTTCATTGGCGAGGCTTTGATTGGCAAGATGCAGATTGGCTAGACTGAGGTTTTCTCGAATGGCCACGTATTCCATTTCTGGGGTAATAATGCCGCGGCGCGCATACGCCAGCTGAGTGACCGATTGGCCTGTTTTGGCTTTACGTCTGATGTTTTGCGTGGCAAACCGCAGCGCTTGCAAACTCTCATCCAGTGCCTGTTCTTTGCTGTACACAGAGCCAAAATCAGTGATGATGTCTGTGTCGCCGCGTGCAGCTATCCAATTTTGTCGCAAAGGTGCTAAGCCCTTGTTGATATCAATGCTGGCATCTGGGCATGTGTAAGGCCCTGAAGTGTCGTAAACCCGCACCGGCGCATTGGCTTGCCACAGCGGTTGTTGTCTACTGCCACCGATCAGGCTTGGTTGTAATTCGATTTCCCGCATCCCGACCCGGACGCCAGGCAATGTCCCTTCGATATAGACTTTTCGGCTTGCTGGGTAAGTTTGGTTTTGCAGTTGCTGGATAAATTGCTCGGCAGCGGCTCGGTCTGAACGACGGTTACGGGTTGGGCGATTGGATTGTTCTGACATATAAACTCCGATGAAGAAATTAAAAAGTTAATTTTCAACAGAGCTTGGGAAAAGCGTGGACGACTGGCAAAATGCAGCCGAATGAGTGCGACAACAGGCAGACGGATCTATGCCGCTGTTGGCGCTCTTGTTTCCCTCCGCAGGTATTATCCTGTTCAGGTTCCACGGATTCCGCCTAAGGGCGGTCTCAGCTGACAAACAAGGTTTGTGCAGCACTCCGACAAGCTAAGTGCTTGCAGCATAAACAGCTTTTTTTCCGGCAGCAAGTGAAAATTATCAGCTCGCAGGCAAATAACGGGTACATAACCGGCAAAATATCATCAATAAACACTGATTTTTCAGCATAATCTAAATGCCGCTGTCGCGATAAAATCTACTTGAATGCTGCCAATCCTTATAACTTTGGTTATTAAATCGCGCAAAAAAAGTATTTAAAGTTATTAAGAAGCTCTGGTTTAATGCAATTTAGCATTTCAGGCATTTAGATGTCTAAACGAGGAGGTTGCTTTGTTATTCGCCTTAGCCAACACTTACAAACGTCGGTTGACACCGCTTTGGCATTGGTATGAGCAAGCAATGCTGCGCGCGGAATTTGGTTTTGCACCTACCGCCAGTCAACAGACCATGCAGCAATCTTCGCAAATAGACTCACAAAATAGCGCTTTGAGGACACCATGAGTATTGAGGTTCAGCAACTTCAGAAAAACTTTGGCGACTTTGTCGCTGTTGATAACGTCAGTCTTGCCATCAATAGCGGCGAACTTACAGCGCTGCTTGGGCCATCGGGCTCGGGCAAAACCACGTTATTGCGCTTAATCGCTGGTTTAGAACAGGCCGACGCAGGCCGCATCTTATTTCATGGTGAAGATATCAGCCATCAACACGTCAGTGAACGTGGTGTTGGTTTTGTCTTTCAACATTACGCGTTATTCAAGCACATGACGGTGGCGGAAAACGTCGGTTTTGGTTTAAGCGTCAAGCCGAAAAAATTTCGACCGAACAAAGCGGAGATCCAAAAACGCGTGCATAAGTTATTGGAACTCGTGCAATTAGATTGGACTGCCGATCGTTACCCATCGCAATTATCTGGTGGGCAGCGCCAGCGTATCGCACTGGCTCGCGCTTTAGCTGTAGAGCCCAAAGTGCTACTCCTTGATGAACCTTTTGGTGCTTTGGATGCAAAAGTTCGCGCAGAATTGCGCCGTTGGTTGCGCCGTTTGCATGATGAAATTCATGTGACTTCAGTGTTTGTAACCCATGACCAAGAAGAAGCATTGGAAGTTGCTGATCGCATTGTGGTGATGAACAAAGGCCGTGTTGAGCAAGATGGCACGCCAGAAGAAGTGTACGACCACCCAGCAAACCCATTTGTTTATGAATTCTTAGGCACCGTCAACTTGTTTCATGCACGAGTCCGCCAAGGCGACACCTTGATTAAACAAGCGCAAGCAGATAGCCCAGCAACCGCTGGCGATGTCGAACAACCAGGCCTTGCTTATGTGCGCCCGCATGAAATTGATGTGCTGCTGCAGGCAGAGCCAGAAGCAATAGCCGCCAAGTTAGATTTAATTACCGTGGTAGGCCCCGCTGTGCGCTTAGAGTTTTCTTCAAGCGAGCATGAGTTAATTCATGTTGAACTCGACAAACAGCGCTTTAAACAATTGGGTTTATCCATTGGCCAGCAGACTTACTTAAAACCGCGATACAACCGAGTGTTTTTGGGCGAAGGGATTTAAGCAAAAGGCCTGTTGGTGTAGACAACAGGCCTTTTCTCCATTTGGCAGTGCGCACCCCAAGCAAATGCGCTTACACGTTGGCACTGTGTCAGGAGGTTCACATAAATACTCTCGGCATTAATAATTACGCTGCATAGGAATTATTAGTGCCGATCATTACGACCAGGGATTCAGGATTAAGAGCAACTGCATCCAAATGACCAGGCCACCTTCAGCTTTAGGTAACAGGCGGTTCAACAAATGCTCGATACGATCGCCAGAAATACTGATGTTAATGGCTAAATTGTCCGGATCCGCCCCAGCAAAAGATTCATTCCAAATTCGGTGCCCATGAATGGTTTTATTTAAAATTACGCATATCTCCTTTGGTTAAAGACTCGTGCATGTCAATTAGCTTACGTGACTTATCCATGTCATACGTCTCTGGGAAATTCACATAATCAGACAAAAGCGTTGATAAAAGTAACATACTCTCAGCGTGTCCTTTTTCACTCAATCTCGATAAGATTTCAATAGATTTCCGATGAAAATCAAGGCGTTCCTTATCTGAGTATAAATCTTTTGAGAAAATAGACCGCTGGCTTAATATTGAAGCGTATTTTAAACTGGCATGTTCATTGCCTAATGCGGCAGATTCAATAAGGTATTTATCTATTGTTGCTAAGAGCTCATTTTCTGTCTTGTTATCATATATTGAGCAATCAACACTTGATTTTTCAAATTGTTTTTTAATATCGCTATAGTCATGTCCGGTTTCATTTGTTAGGTTATTTACAAAATTATCAATGCTTCCATAACTATTAATAGTATTATGGTAATTCAGACAATTTTCGGCAAGTAGATGATTATTGAACAGTTCGATAGATTCTTCAGGTGCTGATAATTTATATGAATTTTTTTTCGAACTACTTAATACTTCACTTTTAGACTGTTTATCCACTTCCTGATTTGTATTTTTCTCTAGCGTTTGAATCTCACCTAAAGAATTTTTAGCTTCGCCTTGAACTTCTAACTCAGGACTAATAACTTGTTGCGTGACTTCATCGCTCTTTTTTTCAACGAGATACTCATCGTTTGAATGAAAAAAAATTTTAAGGGTAAAACACCCGAGAATACCCAAGAGTGAAGCACCAAAAACAAACTTTATTTTACTATTCATCGCTCGGCCTAGAAATTACAAGATTCATCAATGTGTTTTCATGTGCTCTACTAACCCCCAACCCAACACCGACATTCACTGCCCAAGGTAAACACTAACATTTTTGCAACCATTGTGGAAGCTTACAGTAGCGCTCATCTAGCCACTGTACTCACCCAAGCACGCCGTTTTTTAAATGGGGATGGAGAGGGTTTAGTGTGTTTGCTTCATTCTGATTTGCTGTAGTATTTTGTGGATTATTCGTATCTCAGGACTCCAACCATGGCCAACTTTAGCAAAATTTCTGAATACACTATCGCCAGCGATGTGGGGGCTGGTCGCGATGGCATCGGCATTGAGATTTATCAGGATAATCAGCTACTTTTGGAGATATTTCGTGACGATACCAAAAAGCGCAGAGAAATTTCTTTGTATCAACCGGCATTAGATCTTGAACTGATTAAACAGGCCATTGCACTATTTAAACAAGAAATCCCTTGGGATTTTCAATAATAGTAGGCATTCAAACTCGCCGCGCTATCCCGTCACACAAGCGAGTTACACTTGCAGATAACGCTAACACGGCGAGTCTAGTGATGATGCTTACAGACTTTCAGCACCCACTACTTCGAATGCTGAACAACTTCGGTTCTCGCTTCCGTACTCAACTCAGCCGCAGCTTGTTCCCGCACTGGTGCATGGCGGCGAAAGCGGCTTAACACCAAGTAAACGGCTGGCGTGCTGTAAAGCGTGAATAATTGACTTAGCGCCAATCCACCGACGATAGTGATGCCCAGCGGTTGCCGCAGTTCAGCACCCTCGCCCATGCCAAGCAATAACGGCACAGCGCCTAGCATCGCCGCTAAGTTGGTCATTAAAATCGGCCGCAGCCGCTGCTGCCCAGCCAGCACTATCGCATCGAATGGCGAGAGTCCGAGGTCGCGTTCAGCTTTTAACGCAAAGTCCACCAGCAAAATGGCGTTTTTCATCACAATGCCGATCAGCAAAAACAGCCCGAGTTGCGCAATCAAACTAAGCGCGGTATCGGAGAAGTACAGCGTGAGCAATGCGCCAAGTGCGGCACATGGCAGCGTAGATAAAATCGTCAGCGGTTGCAGCAAACTTTCGTATAAAATGCCAAGCAGCAAATACACCGCCAGCACGACACCGACAAACAACCAAACTTGATTGCCTTGGTCAAACGTGGCATTACGCTGATCTTCGCCGTTAAGGCTAAAAATGCTAGTTGGCAGCATCAGCTCCGCCAGCAACCGGTCAATCGCTGCATCGGCTTGCTCGGCGGTTACGCCTGGCGCTAACGCATAACCAATACCTTTGGAAGCAAACTGATTATCATGCCGCACCCTATCGCTCGCGAGGCCGTAATCGTAACTGGCGATGGCGCTGAGTGGGACTCGCTCGCCACCTGCAGTGATTAGCATCAATTGTTTCAGAACTTCTGGCTGTGCGGTATAACCCGGCGCCAATTCCATCACCACGCGATATTGGTTCATATCGTCAAACAAGGTGGCAACTTGGCGCTGGGAAAATGAGTTATTCAGTAAAGTCGCTACAGTTCGCATATCCACGCCAAGTCGCTGTGCGGCTTCCCGGTCAATTTGCAGCACCACTTGCTGCGCATCTTCACCGCCAGGGGAATTAACATCGACCAATTCCGGCAACTCTTTCATGCCTTCAGCAACCTTTTTGCTCCACTTGCCAAGCTCCTGCAAATCACCAGACATCAACAGCACTTCATAATCGCTGCTGGCAAAAGGTGATGACAACCGAATGTCCTGATCGACACTTAAAAACAGCATGCCGCCAGCAATTTTGGGCGCGTTTGTGCGGATGCGATCCACCACTTCTTGCGCCGACACTTTACGCTCGCTCAGTGGTTTTAACCGCACCCGCAGCATTGAATTGCTCAGTCCCATCGCACCACCACTGGCGCCCGTGACATCTGCGATCGCCGGATCGGTCATCAAGTATTGGCGAAAGGCTTCTATTTTTGGCTGCATGATTTGAAAAGAAAAACCATCGTCACCGCGGACAAAACCGTTGAGTTGACCAGTGTCTTGGTCGGGCAACATGCCGCCTGGCAAGGTTTGAAACAGCCAAATATTTAAGCCAAATAAACCCGCGAGCACCAGCAGCACCGTATTCTTAAAACCAAGCACAAAGCGCAAACTCTGTTGATAACGTTGTTGTAAACGAGCAAACAGACTTGGCTTTTCCGCAGTGATTAGCTTGGTTTTACCGCTAGGTTTTAACAACGCCGCCGCAAGCGCAGGCGTGAGCGTCAGCGACATCAACAACGAAATCAGCATTGCGCCGACTAAGCTAATTGAGAATTCTCGAAACAGCCGTTCGACTAATCCGCCCATAAATAAAATCGATAAAAACACCACCACCAAGGCTAAGTTCATGGCGATTAAGGTATAGCCTACTTCGCCCGCACCATCACGCGCGGCCACCAGTGGCGTTTTGCCCATATCCAAATGGCGTTTGATATTCTCTAAAACCACAATAGCATCATCCACCACTAAACCAGCTGCGACGATAAGTGCCATCACCGATAAATTATTCAGCGAAAAACCAAACAGATACATCACCACAAAGGCGCCAACTAACGACACCGGAATAGCGAGCGTGGGAATAAGCGCACTGCGCACACTCCTTAAAAACAGTAACACCACTGCAACCACTAAGCCGATGGAAATCGCCAGACTTAGCTCAGCTTCGTTTAAAGTTGCACGAATGACGGGTGAACGGTCCATCACCACCGCTAAATTGGCATCTTTCGGCGATAACGCTTGCAGCGTTGGCAGCTGCTGATAAATCGCATCAATGGTCGCGACGATATTGGCACCGCTACGTCGACTAATTTGCATAATGACGGCAGGTTTATCGTTATGAAAGCCCGCGCTGTAGCGGTTTTCCGTCGAATCAGTCACTAGCGCCACATCGGCAAGTCGAATAGGCGCGCCATCCACAGTTTTAATAATTAACTGTTGATAATCACTGGCGCTGCGCAAAGTTTGACTAGTCGCGATTTGCCAGCGTTCGTTACTCGCCTCCAGCACGCCCAATGGCACATTAGTGTTCATGGCGCTGATTGCAGTTCTCACTTCATCCAGCGCAATGCCATAGTGACTTAACATCGCCGGATTTAACTGCACCCGCACGGCTGGCAGTGAAGAACCGACGATTTCAACCTCACCAACACCCTGTATTTGCAGTATTTTTTGGCTAAGGATAGTCGCAGCACTGTCATACAGTTCGGGGGCCGATAAACTACTGGAGCTAAGAGCCAACGCCATCACCGGCATTTGTGACGGGTTAAATTTGCGATAAGTCGGATTGCCCGGCATGCCCGACGGCAGCTGCGCCCTGACCGCATTAATCGACGCCTGCACATCCCTTGCGGCTTCATCAACGTCGCGGTCGAGCTCAAACTCTAACCTAATTTGCGTCGAACCTTGGTTAGAGTTGGAACTGATACTCTTTATACCTGCAATACTGCCAAGCGCACGCTCCAGCGGTGTTGCCACAGTCGCCGCCATACTTTCTGGGCTTGCACCAGGCAAACTGGCCGTTACCACAATCATTGGGAAATCGACCGCTGGCAGCGGTGATACTGGCAGTTGACGATAGCTAATCATGCCCAACAAAACGATGGCTAGAGCCAGCAAACCGCTGGCAACAGGACGCTGAATGAATAGGTTAGCCAGCCTCATGATAATTCCGGCTCCGCAATCTCCGCCTCACGAGTCAGATGACGGTCAAACCACAAATACACCACCGGCGTGGTAAATAACGTCAACACTTGACTGACCAGCAAGCCACCGACCATCACTAACCCCAGCGGCTGACGCAACTCTGCACCCGAACCACTGGCAAGCAACAGCGGGATAGCGCCAAATAATGCCGCTAAAGTTGTCATAAGAATGGGTCTAAAGCGTAGCAGTGCCGCCTGATAAATCGCTTGCTCCGGTGTTAAGCCTTGCTGGCGCTGCGCTTCCAAGGCGAAATCGACCATCATAATGCCGTTTTTCTTCACCAGACCAATCAGCAATACAATACCGATAACAGCTATCAAATCAAGCGGTTGCTGCCATATGAGTAACGCAGCTAAAGCACCAACTGTGGCAGAGGGTAATGTAGATAAAATGGTCAGCGGGTGGATTAAACTTTCATACAAAATGCCAAGCACAATGTACATAGTGACCACTGCCGCCAGCACCAACCATAAGGTATTGCTAAGCGATGCAGCAAACGCTTCGGCTGCACCTTGCAGTTTCATTTCAATGGAAGCTGGCAACTGCTGATTTTGGATAGTTTCTTCAATTGCCGCTACCGCTTCACCTAACGAATAACCATCGGCTAAGTTAAACGACAAGGTCACTGTCGGAAATTGGCCTTGGTGGTTTATCAAGAGTTTCGCGGGTTGTTGGCTGATGCGCGCAATGCTGCTCAGCGCCACTGGCTGGCCCGACGCCGAATTGATATATAACTTATCCAGTGCCGCTAGGCCTTGTGCTTGCTCTGGATCTACTTCCAAAATCACCCGATATTGGTTTGCTTGCGTGAACAAAGTCGCGATTTGGCGCTGGCTGTAAGAGCTTTGCAAAGTCGTGCCGATTTGGCTCACGCTAATGCCCAAACGTGCAGCAGCGGTGCGGTCAATGTCGATGTAGGCCTGGCGTCCTTCTTCTTGCAAATCATGGGCAACTTCACTGAGTTCAGGCCTTTGTTGCAGCACCGCCATCACATCTGGCAATACTGCCGCGAGTTCAGAACTTTCAGGCGAACTTAGCGTAAATTGATACTGCGTACGACTGACTTTGTCTTCAATGCTGAGTTCTTGCACACTTTGGAACCAGCCTTTGATGCCAACCACTTGCGCGGCGCTTTGTTCCAGTTCATTGATGATGGCAACCGCTGATAAATCGCGATCCGCATGCGGTTTTAGATTAATTAAAATTCGGCCGCTATTTAAGCTGACATTACTGCCATCAACGCCAATAAACGAAGTAAGACTAGCCACCGCAGGATGCTGCAATAACACTTTACCCAGCGCTTGTTGCCGCTCAGCCATCGCGGCAAAAGACACATCCTGCGGCGCTTCGGTCACCACTTGAATGACACCACTGTCTTGCACGGGGAAAAAGCCTTTTGGCACAGCGAGATAAAGTAATGCGGTTAATACCACACTCCCCACCATCGCCAGCATACCAAGGCGTTGATGACGCAGCACCCAAGTCAGCATTTTGCCGTAATGCCCGATGATCCTATCCATCCAGTCCGGTGCTTGTTGATGATGCTCCGGCAAGGTTTTTAATAACTTGGCACACAACATTGGCGTCAGCGTTAACGAGACCAACAGCGAAATTAAGATGGCGATGGCAAGGGTCACGGCAAATTCAAAGAATAAGCGTCCAACCACATCGGCCATAAACAGCAGTGGGATCAATACGGCGATTAAAGAAAAAGTCAGAGAAATCAAAGTAAAACCGATTTCTTGCGCCCCTTGTAGCGCCGCTTGTAATGGTGATTTGCCTTGTTCACGATGGCGGGCGATGTTTTCCAGCATAACAATGGCATCATCCACCACGAAGCCGGTCGCGATAGTCAAAGCCATTAACGTTAAGTTGTTGATAGAGAAATCAAATAACACCATCACGGCGAAAGTACCCACCAGCGATAGCGGCACGGCCAAAGACGGAATAATGGTGGCTGGCACAGTGCGCAAAAAGACAAAAGTCACCGCAATCACCAAACAAATGGCAAAAATTAGTTCGTGTTGTACGTCTCGCACCGACGAGCGAATACTTTGCGTGCGGTCAGTTAATACGGTCACTTCCAAAGCGGCAGGTAAAGACGCCGTCAATTGCGGCAAAATTTCTCGCACACTATCGGCCACTTCGATGACGTTGGCACCCGGTTGGCGCTGAATATTAATCAACACTGCCGGTTGTTCGTTTGCCCAAGCGGCTAAGAAGCGATCTTCCGCGCCTTGTTCAATGCGCGCAACATCACCAAGCCTTACCGGCGCATCGCCTTTAAAAGCAACAATCAATTGCTCGTATTCGGCAGTGGTGCGAATTTGATCGTTGGCATCGAGCATGGTTGACCGGAAAGGGCCGTCGAAACTGCCTTTTGGTTGATTGGTATTGGCGGCAACGATGGCTGAGCGTAGCTGCTCCATGGTTAAGTTTAGGCCAGCTAACGCGGCAGGATTGGCTTTCACGCGAATTGCCGGACGTTGACCACCCGCAAGGCTCACCATGCCAACACCACCCACTTGCGACAGTTTTTGCGCAATCCGCGTATCGACTAAGTCATACACATCAGGCAGTGTCATCGATGAGGAGCTCACCGCCAAGGTCAAAATTGGCGCATCGGCAGGGTTTACTTTGCGATAAATCGGCGGCGCGGGCATGTCGTTTGGCAACAGTGATGATGCTGTATTAATCGCTGCCTGCACTTCTTGCTCAGCAACCCCCATATCGACCACTAAGGCAAATTGCAGCGTTAGCACAGAGCTACCAGCACTGCTGCTGGAAGACATTTGCTTGAGCCCCGGAATTTGGCCGAGCCGCCGCTCGAGTGGCGCAGTGACAGTGCGCGCCATCACGTCGGGGCTTGCGCCTGGGTAAAAGCTAAATACTTGAATAATCGGGTAATCAACTTGCGGCAGCGCCGCGACCGGCAACAACCGATAGCTGAGGATGCCGGCAATTAACACTGCCAGCATCAACAATGCCGTGGCGACCGGCCTTAAAATAAAGGGTTTTGACATATTCATGGCAAGGTTCAGCCTTTGCCAGTGGCAGCAGGTGCCTGATCTGCGGGTTTACCAGCAGCAGTGCCATTTTTAGCCGCGGCTTTTTGCTCTGTAGTCTTCTGCAGCACGCCATCAACTTCTAACACTTCAACTTCACGACCTGGCCGCAAACGGTCAAGCCCTTGCATCACCACTGGCTCACCCGCTGCAAGGCCTGAGCGCACTTCAATACGGCCATTATCGACCACACCAAGCTCTAGTTTTCGCATCACCGCTTTGCCTTCTGCGATGGCATAAACAAATGTCCCTTCCGAGCCATACTGCACCGCATCTTGCGGGATAGTAATGGCGCCATTTTTCTCTGCGACATTGAGGCGGACATTCACAAACTGGTTAGGAAACAACGCATCGTCCTCGTTAGCAAAACTGGCTTTGAGTTTCAAAGTGCCTGTTGCAAGGTCAATTTGATTGTCTAAAGTTGTCAGCTCGCCTTTGCTTAGAATTTGTTTTTCATTGCGATCCCAAGCTTCTGTAACCAAGGGCTTGCCTTCAGCGACTGCTGCGCGCAGCGATTGCAGCTGATTTTCTGGAATACTAAACATCACATACAACGGTGAGCTCTGGGTAATAGAAACAATGCCTTCGGCGCTATTGGCTTGCACCAAGTTACCGGCATCCACTTTGCGAAGGCCTAATTTGCCGCTAATTGGCGCGACAATTTTGGTGTATGACAGCTCAAGAGCCGCCGCATCAATTTGCGCTTGATTGGACTTCAACGAACCTTTTAATTGATTCACTAAGGCCTGTTGCGCATTTACTTGTTGCTGGGAAATTGAACTTTGCGCTTTTAATCGGCTGTATAACCCCAAATCGGCTTCGGCATTTTTTAGCTGTGCGAGGTTTTGTTGCAGCTGGCCTTCCGCTTGCGACAGTTTTACTTGGTAAGGCGCAGGATCGATTTCCGCCAGCACTTGACCGGCTTTAACATACTGTCCTTCTTGGAAATTTAATTTTAGCAGTGGTCCACTGACGCGGCTTTGCACCAGCACTGTATTGCTTGCTGTGACTGTGCCGATAGTTTTGAATTGGACTTTCAGATCGCTAGTTTGTGCAGAAACCACAGTTACTGGCACTGGTGCATTCCATTGATTAGCGCCTGGCCCGCCACGACGAGGGCCTTGTTGGCCTTGTGGACGTTGCCCCTGTGCAGCTTGACCTTGCGGGCGCTGACCTTGCGGAGCTTGGCCCTGTGGACGCGGCCCTTGTGGGCCTTGCGCTGTTGCCGCGACAACCTCGCCTTTGGCTGTATCAGCCTCGCTAAACCACCAATACCCTACTGCCGCAGTTACCACAACAGCACTCATCAAGCCAATTTTCTTTATCGACATCAGACCCTTTCCTTTGAACTACCAGAGGGTCAGTTGTTTGGCTGACCCGCTAAATTACACTGGCAAATCCGGCTGCGCGGATTTGCTTTTTCTCGGCATCAGGCAAGGCTGTTAACAGCTGCAATTTCTGCAATCTTGCCAGATACAAGCATCGACTTACTTTTTGTGATGGGGTCGCTCCATCTTGCCACTTTTGCTGCTGCAAAATGGCTTGAACAATTTCTGCTTCAAAGCCCCAAAGCGTCATTACAAAAGCTGACACAGCGAGATAACTTAATCCCTCACCGCTCACTTGTTCTTGCAGGGCCGGATCGTCAATGTCAAAGCCATTCTGTAATAAAACTAACTTACCGAAACCGCTGAGGATCGCACTAATAAACACCTGATCTTGCATTGTTCGCGGATACCCGCAACTCAATGCCAGCTCACGGCAACGCCCAGCATCCGCCAAGATGTCATCAAGCACCGCAACATGGACGGCATTCCCCAATTCAGCTTGCCGCGCTTTGACTGATAGCATCAGCACTAGGGTTTGCAACAGCTGAAAACCTAAGCGATTGATGGCGGTATGCAACGACCACGTTTCGCTGGCGAAGCCCATATAAGGTGAGTTCACCAGCTGCAACAACCGCGATACAATGAGCGGATCACGACTTACCAGCGACGTCACGTGCACTAACTCTACCTGAGGATCCTTCAAAAGTTCGCGAAGTTCCTGACAAATCGACGGAAATACAGGATATTCCGTTAAGCGACCAATTAACCGCCGTTCCACTTCCTGTAATGGCAAAGTGCTTAAACGCGCGGCATTTTCAAACAGCTGAATTAAATGCTCATAACTAAGATCATGGCCAACAAAACTATGAAAATGCTCCAGATGATTGAGGATAACATCTTCATGTTGCGGCTCTGTAACCACGACTCGCAGCGCTAACGGCGCCATAAAACAGACCAAACGTTTTTCTTCCAGCCCCGCGACAATTCCCGTTGCATCGAAAAATAGTAAATCGATGGCAGTATCAGTCCGAGGAGCGGTTAAATAACTGCCAACTGTCGGAAAGCTACGCAGTTGCCAACTTTGGCCATCTTGTTGACAATAATGCTTTAATAAACTTAAAAGCGCTGGGTCTAGGGTAATCGCAACAACTTGATACATCTGATGAATCCCCATCGAGATGCCAATTGCAAGTCACTTTAGCAGTGTCCCTACAAAGGGCGAACCGAATTTACATAACCTTTGCAAAGCCGCTGACTTTACAAAACTTCGTCGTATATATCGTTTAGTTTGGCTCATTTTTACCGTTAGTCGAGCCCATAACATCGATAGCTTCGGCAACAGCAGCAATCAGATCCCTTTCAGTTCACCACTATCCTTTACAGGATTGATAACAAGCCGGATCACGAGGGCAATTATTTCCACGCGAGCAAATCAGTTGCGCTGGTTTATCCAGACTTCGCGCCACCCAATTAATATTCAAAATATTACTAATTGTGGTTAAGGTCGATTTAATCGACGCAGGTACTTTGGCAAAACCGCCTTCACGGTTACATAAACTCTTTAATTCCAAGGCTAAAGTATCGGCGTCTATACCTTGCGCATCGATCGCTGGGTTTAGGTCGATACCGGCACATAGCACATGTGGATTACCAGCCAAATCGGTTACTTTGGTCGATTCACAACAATAAATACGTGGCTGTCCTTGCACTTCTAACAACGATAACTGCGCGGAATGTTGTGCTTCTGCCGCTTCAAACATCCGAAAAACCGCCCAGTGCTGGCAAGGATCTTCCACTTGTCGCATGTTGCCCCATGGCAGCGGAATACCGTTGCCACGGTATACCGCTTTTAGTTTGCCAGGAGTGTAGGCATCAAAATAATGCCAATGACTATAAGGCGAGACCGCGGTCATGCGCCGCATCGCCACTGATGCCGAAACACCGGCAGCTTTGTGACTACTAATTTCATAACCGTGACGGTCTAATAATTGGCGAAATGGTAATTTCGGGCATAACAGCGCGCCCGCAAAGAAACTTGATTCAAAGTCACGCCAGGCGTGCAAAATATCCTGAGGGGCTAAATTGGCATTGCTATCAGACACTTCTTGCGCGCCGCCCACCATCATAGAGCTTTTTACCCCGTCTTTGTTGTGCAGTACCGCATGGCCAATATGCACTGCCAATTCATATTTCAACCGGGTTGGATGGCGTTGCAAAATTCGGTTTAGGTGAAGAGTTTGCGGGGGTAGGAAAAATGAGGTCGCGACATTTTTACTGAGCACGCCAAGCTCGTCTAATACTTCTTTGGGCGTTTCATCAAACCAGCTAATTTTCAGCCCAACTTCGGCTGCCATCTGCAGCAAATCATCGGGCGACAGCGGCATTTGCTTGCGTCCAACCTCTTCAGCCGCGCGTTCGAGCTCAGGAAAATGGTTTTGGTGATGCTCTTGGTGGGCACGAATTAACAGCTGGGCAAATTGCTTACCGCCAGTGCCGGTTTGGGACAACAGCTCAGGAATGGCGATTTGCAAAATGTCATTGGAGAACAAAAAACCAGGCTCTAAAGCCATGCCATGAATACCACCGCGACTGCCTTTTTGCGGGGTAATGTCTGGCTCGGAGTCTTCGCCATCCAAAAACCAGTCCAAATTTTTTTGAAAAACTTGGGCAATAACTTCGAGCATTTCGACCGCAGGAACCCGTTTGCCGCGTTCAATCATCGACAAATAGGACACGGATGGTGCATGTTCCGCATCGATGCGAATGCAGCGAGTGGACAAGTCTTCCATCGTTAAGTTATTGCGCTTTCTCAAGTTTCTGATCTTAGTTCCGAGAAAATGCGACTGCCTGAGTAAACTTTTCGTATTGGCCATTTTGTAAAATTCACACTGTAAAGTTTTAATTGTCAAATTTTGCACTAAAACAACATAGACTAGTTTCTAAGCAACGGCAATCGCTGTGGCCAAACCAGTTAAAAAATGAACGGACGCCCGCCACCCTACCGGGCCAGACAACAAGAGTGAGCGAGGACTTTACCATGAACATGACAGCAATCGACATGCACCAGCAAACGCCAATACAAACACCTATCGACGCTTTTATCCGTCAGGAAATTAGCGCAATTAGTGCGTTAAACGACAGCCACCTGCGTCAAATTTTGGATTACTCCAAAGGCTTTTTAGACAAAGTGTTTCCGCTGGCAACCGGTTCGCATAAAGATGTCTGCAGTTACGTGGTGTATTACCAACACCTGTTGGCATTTTTTGCCGACGGTAGCAACAGTGGTTTACAAAACCCAGCGCAGTTTGTTGCTTTATCTGGTAGCCGTGAAAAGCCACAAAGCCTGTTGTTAAACGACAACGGCCGCCATGTCGAACTGACCATTTGCCGCAGTGGCGCGCAAGGTTGTAAAGATCATGCAGGGATTGATGATGTGCAATTAGAATTGCAAGACGAACAAGGCAGTCGCTGGTTTTCAATGATTATGGGGCAACTGCAACCAACACATTTAAACCGTCAACAACGCTTCACTGCCAAAGATGGTACGGATTACCGCCTTGGTTAAGTCGCTAAGTGGAGAAGGTGCATTACGCACCTTCCCTATTTAAAATCAGCAACTTACAGCATAAATTTAGATAAATTGCCATGCCCTTCGGCAATTGACATCGCCAAAGCCCGCTCAGCTTCCAATACTAACAACACCGGATCTGTTTGCTGCGAACAAAATTGAATACCTGCAGAAAAACTAATTCGCCTAGGTTTCGGCAACAACGGAGAAATAGCTAGCACACACTCAGCTTGTATTTTATTTAATACCGCCATAGTCGTGGTTTCATCGCTATAGGGCAGCACCATCGCAAAATGCCCACCGGAGATCCTGACTAACTGATCGGTTTCGCGTAAATGTTGCCGGCAAAGTGCTGCGAACTCTTTGATGACCAGTTGCGCGGTCGCTTTCCCGAACTGTCGCTCCAAGTCTTTAAGTTCATCAATTTCCAGCGCGACAACTGCTAATTCAAATTGATAGCGGCGTGCCATGGCCACAAGTTGCGGGGTTTGTTGCGCCAAGAAATTTTGATTAGGCAACCTGGTCAATGGATCGATCATTTGTAATTGTGACACCTGCCGTTGCCAAGCTCTGCTACGGCGATGTAACAACCAAATGCCCATCAGTAAACTAAATACAACAGCGATACCAATAAGATAATGACGTTGATTAGCAATTTGTGCAGCAAGCGCAGCAGCAGACAACTCGGCTTGCAGTTGCAGTTTATTACTTTGCGCCGCGTTTTTTTCCTGATCATATAAGTACCGATAACGCGCAATATTCCGAATATTGTTATCTGCAATATTGGTCAATTCTTGTTGATAATAACGTTGAGTCAGTTGCAAAGCTTGTTGGTAGTCACCGGTTGCTTCGGCTGCAGCAGCTTTTAAATAGAGCAAGCCACTATGATTGACATTCGCCGGTAAGGTTTTGGTAAATTTCTCTAAATCACTGATCACTTGCTGCGCTAGTTTTGGCTGTTGCTGCTGCAAGTGCAAATACCCCAAATTGTACCAAGCATAGAGATACAGATCTGGATTGTCACGTTTAGCTAAAGCGGTAGCTTGCCGAGCCGCAGCAAGCGCAGCATCAGCCTGGGACTTGTTTTGATAGAGTTGTGAAAGCACTGCATAGGCGAAAGGACTGCAATACAGCTCCTGCTGCTCTTTGGCCATCTTCAGCACCGATACAAGGGCTTTTTCTGCATCTTCCGGTGCAGTTTGTTGCAGCTGATAACCCCGAAGACAAGCTATTTCCGCGAGTGCCACAGTTCTGGTTTTCACCTCTTGTTGCTCTGCTGCAAGCAAATAACGCTCAGCCAATACTTTGTCATCGAGCATATAATAGACAAAAGCCAATCCACGTAATACCGAACCACGGTCAGCACTAAATAATGCTAAGGGTGCGGCTGAACTATTGATTTCATCAAGTAACTTCAAATAGAAATACAGCGCCATATCAAAATCTTTGGAGTCTTGATGCAACTGCGCAGAAATCTGTAAATGAAAACGTTGCAACTCTGGATGTGGCATTAATTTCAGATATTGGCCAACCGCATCCAATTGACTGAACGCCTGTTGATTTTCACCCACAGCACTGTAAAAGTTAGCTTGCGCCAACCGATAATACTGAATAAGTAGCGACTTCGAATCGACAAGGGTCATGCCCGACTCTAACGCAGTCGGAACTTGCCCCCACTCACCGGCATAAAACAACGCCCAAGCTTTAATTAGCAGTAATTCCGCACGTTCAGATTGCTTTTTTGTCGGGTCGGCTAATAAAGCATCAAGTTCCGTTAATGCGGCGGTTGGCCGAGCAACAACTTGGTTGACCACCGCATAAAACTTTGGATTAGGAATTTGCCAAGCAGGGGTTGCCAAAGGCAGCGCAGTGACCATCGCCGGAGCTTTGACTGGCATGCTTTCGGAAAGTGCGGCGGCAGGCGATATATATGTGAAAATCGAGAGCAGCAATCCTGCGTAAATTAGTTTCAACAGCCAAATTCCATTTCAACTTAGTTCCTATAAATCATCATACCCAAAGCAAATTCATAACTCTAGGTTTGTGCTACCAAGTGCCCAAATTAGCAGGTAACCCCCTGTTCAACACCGAAAGAGGCCTTGCTAACGATGACACAACTTGCGGTTTAGTAAATCTAGCGGCCGCGCCTCAAAGCAACTGCTATAACCACTTTTCACAAAGTTTGGTGGCCGCGGCAATGTCTGCTGTTGTTAACTGATCTTGCTTGGCGCCTAACATCTCATGCATGATTGCCGTTGCTTCAGGCAAATGCTCAATACCCAAGGCATGGCCAAATTCGTGTGTCAGGGTTCTGACCAAAATATCGTGGTCTCGATAGGCAAAAATGCGCATTTCTAGTAGTGGCCCCGTGCGTAACAACAGACCAACTTCTGCAATATTTCCCGTTGGTGCAGCTTCGTGCACTAATTGGTTTCTATCAGCAACACTCTGCTTATAGTGTTGGTTCTTATCATTTATTTTCTGCGCTAACGCGTTTAAACCATCAGCGATGATTTGTAATTCCGCTTGTTGCAACCGAGCGGTTTTCTGGTCGATCCCCCCTTGCTGCAACTGCGCCGTCAATTGCCGATTTTGTCGCTCGAATGCCCGCAATTGCTGCTGATGGTCGGCTTGCAGATCTTTTAAATCGCTGGCTAATTGCGCTAAATAATCGTCGTAACGTTCGACATTGCGGGCAAGTCGTTGCCCAGCCAGCAGCTGCTGTTGACGCTCATCATAAATGAAATTAATCGGGAAGCCGCTTGTATCGTCTTCGACAAACAATGCTAAGCCAAGCTGCTGGTTCCATGCCTGAGCGGCGGTGCGGATGGCCGTTAAAGCTTGTTGTTGATCCAATTTGAACTGACTATCCAAAGTGGCTAAACGCCACCGGATTGGCATCTGACAGGTTAATTGTGAGGGTTGCGCCACTTGGCGCTGATTTTGCCACCAAAGATTGGCACTAATGCTTATGATAACGAGCAAACTCAGAAAGGTGGATAACTGCCGCAATTTCATCCCCTTCTGTTTTAGCCGATAAAACACCAAAGGCAAGAAAACTTGCCTTTGGTTGTATGATTACTCAGCTTTTACTAAAGCTTCATGCGCATGCTCGCCACGGTGCAGTTGGTCATGAATAGCATGATTATGCGGCACGTATTGAGGCATTAAAGAACCAATTAACATCCCTGCTAAGCTTGCCAGTAAACCAGCAAATTGAGCAGGCACAAACGGATCTTCCGGACCTAAGAAAATGGTACCAAGCCAGACGCTGACGCCCGCAGCAATAGACAGTAACGCCCCTTGATTGGTCGCTCTACGCCAATACACGCCAAACGCTAATGGTACAAATGCCGATACGAGGGTCACTTGATAAGCGCTTTCTACCATACCAAAAATTGTTGCTTCGGTATTTAACGCATAAACCATGACAAAACCGGTAAAGACCAAGGTCACCAAACGCATGGTTAATAGCATTTGCTTATCGGACATTGGTGGCAGCATTGGCCGTAAAATGTTTTCTGAGAATGACACTGATGGCGCTAACAAAGTGGCAGATGCACAACCTTTAATCGCTGACAACAGAGCACCAAAGAATAACACCTGCGCTACAAATGGCATGTGTTGTAATACCAACTGCGGCAGTATCATTTGGCTATCTGTTTTCATCAACTCAGTGACCATGTCTGGCGCAATCAACGTTGCCGAGTAACCGATAAACAGTGGAATAAACGCAAACACAAAATACAGCGAACCACCCAAAACCGACGCCCACACTGCAATGCGTGCCGATTTTGCCGACTGCACCCGCTGGAATACGTCTTGCTGTGGGATAGAGCCAAGCATCATCGTACACGCTGCGGCAGTAAAGGCGATAAGCTCTTTCAAATCGAGACTCGGCCAAAACTCAAATTTGCCAGCAGCCGCGGCATGATCAATCACGTTGTCAAAGCCACCAGCCATTGTCGAGACTTCGCCACCGATGTACAACAACCCAAAGACAATGACGACCATTTGGACTAAATCCGTGATCGCAATCGCCCACATCCCCCCGAAGAAGGTATAAATCAGGATCGTCACAGCCCCAATCCACATGCCCATTTCGATACTAATCGCGTCTTGCGATACCACGTTAAACACCAGACCCAACGCAGTGATTTGTGCGCCAACCCACCCCAAGTAAGAGATAACAATCGCAAGGGAGGTTAATACTTCAACTTTACGACCATAACGGCGTTTATAGAAATCACCGATGGTTAGCAATTTCATCCGATATAGCGGCGCCGCGAAGAACAACCCTACTAAAATCAAACACATAGCAGAACCAAACGGATCGGCTACTATGTCACGTAAATTACCGTCAATGAAAGTCGCAGGAATACCCAGCACAGCTTCAGAGCCGAACCAAGTCGCAAAGACCGTCACAGTTACCATATAAAACGGTAATTGCCGACCAGCAACAGCAAAATCTGCAGTATTTTTCACCCGCAGCGCAGCCCAGAGCCCTATAGCTACTGAGATGACCCAATAAGCGATAACAAACCAAAGTAACATGATGGCTTTCTACATCCTTCTAAGTTAGGTTAGTTTAAAACGTATCTTCGCAAGATCTGGCTATATCTAGCTCAGGATTGCGATGTTAAGGTTTACCGCTGCAATAGAGCACATGTGCAAAAACGGAATCTGCTATTGTAAAGGCGGTTTTAATGAGGGGCAAAACAATTAAAGCAGATTGCAGAAAAAACTAGCAAATTAGCCATCGATACGTGCGAAAGTAACGCGTATTGAGGATTGAATACTCGCTAATTAGGTTAAAAAGGCAGAAAAACCTTATTTTTTATAGGTATTTTACGCAAAAAAGCCGCAAAATAAGCAAATGCGCTTACATGCAGCGCGCACGTTTTAGGCCATTACAAAATGAAAAAAACCGCCTTGAAAAAGGCGGTTTTTAAGGGTAAAGATTCTTAGCAGCCAACTCCATCTGAAAGTCTGCGTTAAATCGGTACAGCGCAACTTGGTCATGTTTAGACCACTTCTTAGTCTCATTTTAATACATTAGGGCGCTAAGAAGTTAACGAAAGTGTACAAAAACAAAACCAACCTTGGCAAGCACAAAATTCATACAATTTCACATTTTTTAACTGTTCAGACCAGACGAAACTAAAAGCATACAGCACTTATTTCATCTGTGTTGCAGGCTTATAACTGAACGTCAGCTAAACAGCATTTGGTAATAACCAAACAGCCACATAAGCAACTGTTTGGCTTTCGTAAGTTTACAAATCAGCGTTTAAATGTCAGCGGAACCAAGTCATAGGTAACATTTTCATTGATTCAAGTGACATTTATTTAATTTTCCGCTCATTTTCAGCAGCAATGAAACATCAAAATGAAACCTCCCGATAGCTCACGCCTATGTTTACCTTGCTACCGCAGCAGTGTTCATTTCTCTTTGCATCAACAAACTAAGTGCACAAGGCAATACTGTTAGAGTCAATATTGTTGCCGCAAATAAGCCACCAATAATAGCGAACGCCATTGGTCCCCAAAATACTTGGGTAGCAATTGGAATCATCCCTAAAATTGCCGCAGCAGCAGTTAATAAAATAGGTCTGGCGCGATGACGTGTTGCTGCCATAATCGCGTCATCTCGGCTCATGCCGCTTTCGACGTTGGTATCGACTTCACTAATGAGAATGACTGCATTGCGGATAATCATCCCTGCAAGTGCAATAACCCCAAGCAAGGCAACAAACCCGAGCGGGGTGCCGGATGGCAACATTGCTAACACAATCCCAATCAGTCCAAATGGCGCGGTAATAAACGCCAACAAAGTCCGAGATATTCGTTTGAGCTGGATCATCAGCAGAACCAACATCACCAGCATCGTCACTGGCAATACGGCAAAAACCGAAGCATTGCCTTTTGCAGACTCTGCCGCTGCGCCGCCTATTTCGAGTTGATAACCCACTGGTAATTGTGCTGCGAATTGCGCAACGTCTGCCTGCAAACTGTTCACCACTGCTTGCGCGGTCATTCCTGGCGCGACATCGGCTTGTACCGTAATAAATGCTTGGCGTTGGCGACGCCACACCATCGGATCGGCCAAGCCATAACTAACGGTCGCGATTTGGCGTAGCGGTACTGCGCGACCATCAGCTGTGCGGATCTGTAAATTGGCCACCGTTGCTAAATCTTCACGTTCACTACGTTGGCCACGCACGACCACATTCACTAAACGTTTGCCATCGCGAACGGAGGTCAGCGTTTGCCCAGAGAAAATTGTGGCAAGTGCCGATGCAACATCTTCTGAACTAAAACCAGCTGCACGCGCTTCGGTTTGGTTGACCTCAACTAAAATTGAACGCTCGGGTTCACCAGCGGTCATGTTCACATCACGCGTATTGCTGTTATCGCCGATGATACTGCTGAGTGTTAATGCATGTGCACGCACGATATCAATATCCGGCCCCATCACCCGATATTTTAGCGGCCAGCCAACCGGCGGCCCTAATTCTAGCGGAGACACTCTGACAACTGCATCATTGAAATCTTTTTGGACAACCGATTCTAAACGTTGGCGCACCGCATCGCGCTCAGCCAAGCCTTTGGTCACAACCACAATTTGCGCGACATGTTCATGACTTAGTAGCACATCCATCGGCAGATAGAATCGTATAGCGCCAGAACCGATATAACTGGAAAAATGTACAACATCGGCATCGGCTTTTAGCACTTGCTCAAGCATCGCAGTCCGTCTAGCGGTTTCCTCCTGCGCACTATTCTGTGGCAAATTGATGCTAATCAACAGCTCAGGTCTATCGGATGCAGGGAAAAACTCTTCCTCTAATTGATTAGAACCAAACAATGCCAACACAAATAATGCCAACGCGAGCCCAATACTACGACCACGATGTCGCAGCGCAGAAACCAGCACTCGATCGTAGGCTTGCATTAATTTGCCAGGCGCCGGATGTGCAGCCCCTGGTGTTGCTTTTAATAACCAAACCCCAAGTAGCGGCGAAAAGAGCACTGCAACGATCCATGAACTCATCAAAGCAATCAACACCACCATAAACAACGAGAAGCAGTATTCACCTGCGCTTGACGAAGCAAAGCCGACCGGAATAAAACCAGCAATCATCACTAAGGTGCCGGTTAACATCGGAAATGCAGTGGTTTCATAGGCATAACTAGCTGAACGGCGTAAATCCCAGCCAGCTTCCAAGCGAGAGACCATCGCTTCAACCGTGATCATCGCATCATCAACGAGTAACCCTAACGCGATAATTAACGCCCCTAATGAAATGCGCTGAAGGCCAATACCTGCCAGATCCATCCCGACAAAAGTCATTGCTAAAACCACAGGAACGGACCCTGCAACAACTAAACCTGCACGGGTGCCTAGTGACACAAAAGATACCGCTAACACGATAATTACTGCTTCAATCAGCACTTTTAGAAATCCACCCACAGCATCCTTCACCACGGCTGACTGATCAGCGACTACGTGCAACTCGATGCCATGCGGCAAAGTCCTCGCAAGCTCCGTCATTTTGGCACTGATGCCCTGACCAAATTCCAACATGTTGCCCGTGGCAGCCATGGAGATCGCAAGACCCAGAGCCTTGTCCCCATTGACTTTAAACTGTGGCGCGGCAGGCTCCGCCAATTGCCGAGAAACTGTGGCAATTTCTGAAAGTGCGACAAAACGGTCGCCAAGACGCAGTGTAATATCGCGAATACTCTGCTCTGAGGTAAAAGCGCCACTGACTCGTAAACTGATCCGCTCGGCATCAGTTCGCACGACACCTGAAGGTGTAACCGCATTCTGTGCTTGGATACTTTGTAAAACTTGTGCCGGGTCAAGCCCCAAACCCGCCATTCGCCGCGGTGAGAATTCAACAACGATTTGTTCTTCTTCCACCCCTAAAACATCAATTTTTCCGACATTAGGGACTTGCAGTAAGGTCGAACGGATGTCTTCAACATAATCCCTGAGTTCGCGCGGAGAAAAACCGTCAGCAACAAAGCCATAGATGGTGCCGTAAGTATCATCAAATTCATCATTGACGCTTGGCGGAGAAACACCAACTGGTAGACTTGGCGTCAGATCCTGCATTTTTTTCCGCACTTTGTACCAAATATCCGGCACCATTTCTGGTGGCGTATTGTCTTTCAGCGCAATAAACACCACGGACTCACCGCTTTTGGTATAACTTTCGACAAAATCAAGATATGGAATTTCTTGCAGCTTTTTCTCGATGGGTTCAGTTACGAGATTCATGGTGTCCAGTACTGTCGCGCCAGGCCATCCAGCAGAAACGACTGCAGTTTTGATGGTAAATGCAGGGTCTTCGTTGCGGGGCAGGCGATCGTAGCTGTAGACGCCACAGACCATCACCATCAGCAGTAAAAATGCCACTAGTTGCTGGTTAGCAAGAGCCCAGGCCGATAAGTTAAAGCCGCTATTCGTTGGATTCGCCTGACTCATGGTTTTGGCTCCGTCAGCAAACTGACTGTTAAACCAGGGCGCAACTTAGCCACGCCCGCCACGACAACTCTTTCGCCGGCTTGCAGCCCCGCACTTACAAACACGGCTTGTTCTGAGAATCTGTTAATTGTCACTTTGCGCAGATGCAATTTAGACGTCGTCGGATCCACGACATAGACCGCAGGCTCAGTACCCTCGCGAGTCATCGCACTGGCAGGCACAGTTAACAAATCACTGGCTGGTTTGTCGATACTGCCTTGCACAGTAGCACCAAAACCAAATTCTTTAGCCGGGTGCTCCAACGTTACACGCACGCGAATGGTTCGTGTCACCGGATCTGCGACGGGACTTACGTCACGAATTTTGCCAATCGCCTGAATACTAGGATCGGATAACAACGACACACGCACCGGAGGATATCCTAGATTTTTATTGATTAAAGATTCCGACACATCAAACACCGCATCGCGTCCAGCCAATGTGGCAATACGCACAACTTCTTGACCAGCACTGACTACTTGCCCTGAATTTGCAGTGACCGCAGAGACTACCCCATCACGGGCGGCCAATAAGGTGGTGAAACTTAACCGGTCTTTGGCTAATGTCAAATTTGCTTCGGCATTTTGTCGTGCAGATAAACTGGCTTCATAGTCTGATTGCGCTTGTTCAAGTTGCGCCACCGACACGGCACCGCCTGGAGCCAATTGTTTTAATCTCTTAAAATTCGACGAAGCTAATTTTTCTGCACTAATCGCACTATCCAACTGTGCTTGCACTGCTTTCAATTGATTTTCGCTATCGCTTGGATCAAGTGTGGCAATTGCATCGCCAGCTTTGACAACAGCACCGACATCCACTAAGCGACTGACGATCCGACCGTCGATGCGAAACCCTAAGCTGGTTTCTTCGGCAGGCCGAATTTCGCCAGTTTGTACTAGCTTTTCTGCATCAGCAGCTTGGTCAACCACAATTGTTTTGACAGGTCGGATTGACGCTGCCACTTGGACTTCAGGTTCGGAACACGCAGGCAAGGCGCTCAGCAGCAGCGCTAATCCACAGTTTTTTGACAGACGAAACAAGCGCATTACAGTGGTTTGCTCAGCACGGTGGCCGTTTGATAAATTCGGCATAAAAACCTCAACGTGGTCAGTTGTAGTATGGTTAATGAATAAAACCATGTTCTTAAGGATTATTGCGGATACTTAGCGCAGAATTGCAACCAAGCACTGCCCAGCACTTGTTTCGTCACATCAACACTGCAACGCCCCTCCGCAATCGGTTGCGTCAACGCCAGTCTTGAACCTGCAACCGCCAAATGCAGCAACACTGTCAGATGTCGCTGTAAATCTAATAATGCAGAATCCGGGAAAAACTGCGAGGAAACTGATACAAAGAACTGTAATATTTGTGCAGTGTCTTGCTGATCAAGATCTTGCATCGCTTTATCCGTGGCCATCCCAGCCCAAATATCTCGTACAACCGGATCTTCACGAAACAGCTGATAATGTTGTTCAAGAACCTCTAAAAATAAATCGCCGAGTTGCTCGCGACTCGTCACAGGGACGGCAAAAATATCCGCCAGTGTTTGCTGAAATATCGCCACATAAAATTGACCGAGAGCCAGCACAATTGCCGCTTTATTTCGGTAGTACTGATACATCGAACCTGGAGTTACCCCTGCAACCTCGGCAATCTCACTGATCGTTAAATTGGCGCAGCCCTTTTGCAAAATAATTTGCCGCGCGGCAGTCAAAATTTGTTCAGCTCGTTGTTTACTTCGCTGTTGTTGCGGAGCTCGGATCACCGGTTCTATGCTTCTTGCTGACGCTAATTTAGTCATTACCCACTCACAATATCTGAAAGTTATTCAGATTTTAGCTTGATAATTGATCGGCGCGCAAGACAAACCTGAAAGTATTTCAGGTTTTAGGTTTTTGCATTACTTCACCATACAAATCACTTACAATTTGTAGCCTCTGATATTGGCACTTTTACAATCGAGTCGAATTATTTAAGGATATTCAATGAAATTTTGGGCGTTACTTTTTATCTTGTGCTGCCAACCGCTGTCGGCTGTAGAGGTTGCGCAAGAGCAATTTCCAGCACTAGAGCTGGCCAATACTCATGTACACCAGTTGCCAGCGCAAAATAGCGATCGACAGTATGAAGTGTGGGTAGACTTGCCGGCATCTTATGCCAAATCGTCGAAAAAACTGCCAGTGTTATTTGTCACCGATGCCAATTATGCCTTCCCGCTTATTCGCAGCATTCGCAATCGCTTGGGCGCCCACGGTCAGAATATTGAAGACTTTGTCATAGTTGGATTGTCTTATGCCAAAGGCGACAGCCCAGTCGATAGCCGTAGCTATGATTACACACCTTCCGATGCCCATGCGCGTGCGCAAAAGCTCAAATCCAGTTATGGTGCAAAGCGTTATGGTGGTTCAAGCAAATACATTGAGTATTTGCGTCAGCAAGTGATCCCTTTTGTGTTGGCAAATTATCGCGTCGATCCGAAGCAGAAAGTGTTCGTCGGTCACTCTTTTGGCGCGTTATTAGGCGCGGAAATTTTACTCACTCATCCTGAAAGCTTTGATAGCTATATTTTAAGCAGTCCATCGTTATGGTTTGATCAGCACCATTTGTTGAAATTCACCGCGAAGCGCAGTGAACAAGCTATGGCTATAAACGCAAGGGTTTTATTGTATGCTGCTGAATTTGAACAAATAAAACCAGATGCCCGTTTTAATAAGAATACGGATTTAGTTGCAGATTTATTGAAGTTTGAGCAATTGTTGAAAACTGCAGCCGCGCGTTCAAAAACACCAGATACGCTGCGCATCCAAAGCAAAATTATTGCTGACGAAGACCATTTGTCGGTATTTCCGTCAATGATTAGTCGCGCTTTAATCACGTTATTGCCAGGGTATGGGCCTTATACCTCCGGCTAAACCGTTCGAAGGGTGATTACTCCTGCGATGGCTTGGCGCTTGTTGGCTGACCAAGTTCAGGGTCAGTGGCGGCGGCGCTTTGCATATGCCGCCCGTACACCAATTGAAATAACGGTGTGGCCATTAACGTGGTGACGATTGCCATCAACACCATGATGGAAAACAATCCTTGCTCAATCACCCCGAATTTCAACGCAATATTGATGATAATAAGCTCCATCAAGCCGCGAGAATTCATCAGCGCACCAACCGCCATCGCGGTGCGATTATCGGCACCACCAATCCGTGCGGCAGCCCAACAGGCAACGCCTTTGGCAAATATTGACGAGAACAAAATCACCAAAGCGATGGAGAATAACTCGAAAGAGCCCAGCACATTTAATTGCGTTTTTAAGCCTGAATAAGTGAAGAACATCGGCAGCAGCAAAAACACAGTAATTTTATTCAGACGTGCATCAATTAAGGCGGTTAATTTTCCGCGTGGCATGGCAATACCCAGCAAGAATCCACCAAACACAGCATGCAAGCCAACCCACTCCATCGAGTATGCGGAGAATGCCCACAAGGCAACTACAAGCAGCAATTGTGGTGCAGTTAACACCCCGGTTTGCTCAACTCGGTTGGCTAATGGCTCTAACCAACTGCGAGCTTTGGTCAGCATAAAGGTTGCATACAAACTGCCGCCAATGACGGCTTTAATAGCAAGCATGGCGCCGCCACCAAAGCTGGCCAGCACAACTGCCAACACAATCCAGGCCGCTGCATCATCGATAGCCCCAGCCGCCAGCGCTAAGGTACCCAGCGCGGTACCCGCCAGCTTTCGCTCATAAATAATCCGCGCCAGCATTGGAAAGGCGGTAATCGCAATAGCTGCCCCCATAAATAGTGCGGCGTTGGTATAGGAAATATTGCTGGCAAACAAACCTGGTTTATCCAACAACCATAAACACAGCAAAGCGCCGACAATAAAAGGCACTAACATGCCAGCAAGGGAAACACCAATGGCGCTGCGTGCTTGTTGTTTAAACAGCTGCGTATTAAATTCCAGCCCAACTAAAAACATATACAGGCCAACGCCAATTTGCGCGCCGATGTATAAAATCGGCATGGTTTCAGCAATAAAAATGGATTTTTGGATTTCCGGGAAAAACAGACCAAATAACGACGGACCCAGCACCACACCGGCAATCATTTCACCAACGACACGGGGCTGACCGATAAATTTTGCTAAATAACCAAATACTTGCGCCGCTATCAGAATAATCACTAGTTGCTGAGCAAATGCGAATGCCAGCTCAAAATTGGTCATGAATTTTTCCCGTTTATTGTTTTTAGTTACGGGTATACGCAGTAACTAGACTATCGGTCCAATGCTTTGAGCAATCTATACTCATTGCGGTTACCAAGCCTAAAAGAGCACCATTACGAAGCAATAGCATAATTTCAGAGCGCTTTTTACCTGGTATCTAAACTCTCGCGATCCGCATTAAGTTGGCGACTTAATAGTCACTGACAATTCAATCGCCAGCGGAGCTTATCCGCAGCGATCGGGGGTTGCAAGTAGATTTTTTTGACAAAGAAGTGGCTTTTAGCCTGAAGGGAGCCGAACTTTGCAAAATCACAAGTCGTTAACTTTTAGCCTGCGTATTCATAAATTTGTGTATTCAACCATGCGGCTAGCGGTACTAGCCGGAACCTGCAAACTTTCACGCAACCTACTCGACTGGACGGCAACCAAAATATTCCTAGTTTACTCAAATCAAGTAACTATTTTGGTCGCAAATTCCCAAGATAATTCTAATTGCACCATTACATAGACTCGCTCTAAAATTTAACAGCCCATTATAAGGAAGTTAAAATGAGTACACATATCGATAATTTAAACCAACCATTCACCGAAGATGATCAACCGGCATTGGCAGCGCATCTTCGTCAAATCGCACAGATTACTGCGTCTTCATTCCCTGCAACTTTAAACGTGGTAGAGCGTATCAACGCCTTGCTATGGCAAACACTTTGGCAAGACGAAACTTTACAACCCAATGAGTTGCAAGTAACCGACATCGTTCAGCGCCTTGATGAAGTGCAGTCTTTTGGTTTTGCGCCTTCGCTACACAGTTGCGTTCAACAAGAATTAACAAAGTTGGCCGCTATCCATGATGACAGCGACTGTATCAACGTCGCCAGTGCGTTGGTCATGACCCTCAATGGTATTGCGCATCAAATGTTTGATAGTAATACCTACGAACAAGAGCCAGCAGATGGCCTGCCACAAGACAAAGACCATTTCGAAGCTTGGTGGCCGCTGGCGATCAAGATGACTTTAGAAATGAGTACTGCGTCAGACGATGACGAAGAAGAAGAAGATTCTGACGAGTTCAATGAAGCGCAATTGGCATTTATTGAAATGTCGCCGCTGGCAAAAACGAATTTTTTAGCCGAACGTCTGGCAAGTTATGGTATTGAAGTCAGTGAGTTACAAGCTAAGACCATCAAAGAACTGAAAAAACTTGATGACGATGATTACTTGGATTTTTCTGAAGCATTCCGCAACTTACTGCCAGAGCGCACTTTTGATTTTTGCGTCGAACCTTTTGATTGTTATAGCGAGGATGAATTACGCAGTTTCTACCCAGATCTGTGGAGAGCGGCAAGCGAAGCCACGGATGGTGAACTGCAACTGCAGAATTTAATAGTCGAGATCATTGGCGAAGACGAAAGCGCTGAAGATGAAGATGAAGATGAAGATGAAGATGAAGACGACTATGATGACGAAAGTGAAAAAGAAATCATCGTCAGCTTTACCGCCTTCGGTAAGCAACATACCTGGACTTACATCTTTGATGGCTCTTACGCTGACACCAATTTCCTTGAGCATATAACCGAATTTGCAGAACAATATCTTCCTGGACGGTTTGTGGTCGACGGGCAAAATGATAGTTATGTTGGCTGCCTATATTTGCCAGCAGACGCGGCTGCAGAAATCGATTTATACCTGCAAACCGCTTAGTTTGTCCCGTTATCAGCGGGCACCTGGATTGCTGGGTGCCCTTCAACACCCATGCCGTGATTGCGGCAAGCTTGCAAAACCAAAAGCTACCGTCCATTGGCTGCGCTTGAACGTCGCACCAACTTGCACTATCTACGGCCAAACATCGCAATTCTGCTACAACCCATAGTTTTTTATTGCTATCCGAAGTGGATGTTTTTATAACTAAGCCAGTTTTTTTAATCGTTCATTGATGAAACGCATACTTGCAGCCCTACTAAGAAGGAAAAAACATGACTGCAGCGAATTCCACCGAAAACCAAGGCTGGCTTAACCGCTGCCTCAATACCATTGAAAGGGTTGGTAATAAACTGCCAGACCCAGCGCTGTTATTTGCGCTATTTATGGTTGCTGTTTGGATCATTTCTTGGGCGCTTTCAGGCATCCAATTTGAAGAAATTGACCCACGCAGCGGCAAGCCTATTCAAGTCATCAACTTATTAGATGGCAGTTCTTTTACCGCCTTTATGGCAAAATTAGTGAATACTTTTGTTAGCTTCCCGCCACTCGGTGTAGTGTTAGTCGCCATGCTCGGTTTAGGTGTTGCCGAGTACACCGGCTTTATTAACGCTGGCCTGCGCTCAATTTTGAACGTCACGCCAAAAATGTTGTTAACACCGGTGCTGGTGGCGGTGGGCATTCTAAGCCATGTGGCTGTTGATGCGGGTTATGTGCTGGTGATTCCACTTGGTGCAGTAATCTTTTACGCGGCAGGGCGTCATCCCTTAGCGGGCATCGCTGCTGCATTTGCGGGTGTCTCGGGTGGATTTTCAGCGTCGTTATTTATTCCAAGTAGCTTAGACCCATTACTCGCTGGGTTAACACAAGCGTCAGCCCGCTTATCAGCCAACCCTGCAGCGGCCGAGATAGTGATTAACCCATTGAATAACTTCTATTTCACTTCCGCATCGGCAATTTTAATTGTGCTGATTGGCTGGTTCCTTACCGATAAAGTGATCGAGCCACGCTTAAAAAATAACGCGGTCGATGGTGACCCAGCTACTTTGCCAACTATGGACCCATTACAAGCGCATGAGCGTCGTGGCTTACGTTTCGCCATGCTGTCGATGCTGGTGACTGCTGCATTATTGATTGTCAGTGCCTTCCCTGAAACTTCAGCGTGGCGTGGTACAGATGGCAGCTTAACCCATGGCACAGCCCCTTTAATGCAATCGATTGTGGCACTTATTTTGGTCTTTTTCTTAGTGCCTGGTGTGGTCTACGGTTATGCCTCAGGTAGTGTGAAAACGCACCGAGACATTATTCAAGGCATGAGTAAAGCCATGAGCGGCATGGGTTATTACATCGTCATGGCGTTTTTCTGTGCGCAATTCATTTATGCCTTTGGTCAATCAAACTTAGGCGCGCTGATTGCGATTAAAGGCGCTGGCGCCTTAAAAGAAATGGCGTTACCGATGGGCGTAACCTTGGTGGGTATCGTGATTTTAACAGGATTTGTAAACTTGTTAGTGGGTTCAGCTTCTGCGAAATGGGCATTAATTGGCGCTGTGATGGTACCAATGTTGATGGAACTGGGTGTTTCACCAGATTTAACCCAAGCGGCTTACCGCGTCGGTGACTCCTCCACCAATATCATTACCCCGTTGATGCCGTATTTCCCATTAATTGTGGTGTTCTGCCAAAAGTATGTGAAAGCCACAGGGATCGGTACCCTTATCGCCTTGATGCTACCTTTCTCCATTAGCCTATTAACTTTGTGGACCTTGTTCCTGCTGAGTTTCTGGGCTCTGGGTATTCCGCTAGGGATTGGTGCAAGTTACACCTTCCCTGCGGGAATGTAATAGCACTGCCGCAGCATTAGCTCCGTAGACAAAGGTGCCGATTGGCGCCTTTGTTATTATTGCACCCAACCTTCAGATTATGCTTTGCCAATAATGACTTGGTGGATTGACAAGCACTCTTAAAATATCGAGGATAAGTTATTCGCTTAAGCCTGTGTGTTTATGATTTTATGCATAGGTTCATGCCTTCACATCGCAATATTCATCATGAGAAAACAATATGAAAAAAATCGCTATTTTCGCCCTTGCACTTTCGCTAAGCGGCCTCAGTTTATCCAGTGTTGCTGGGCAAAATTTCGGCCCGAAGTTTGACACAAAAAACAGCGTCACTGTGCAACAAGTGCTGGCAAAGCCGACCGAGTTTTTAACGAAACCTTTTACTGTACAAGGAAAAATTGACGCCGTTTGTCAGAAAAAAGGTTGCTGGATGCAGTTTGAAACCGCCGCTGACCAACCGACCTTTCGCTTGAAAGTCAAAGACGGCGACATGGTATTCCCAGTGAGCGCGAAAGGTAAAACAGCCTATGCTTATGGCTCACTGAAAGCTAAACCGATGAGTTTGGAGCAAACCAAAACTTATTTGAAGCATCGGGCAGAAGAACAAGGCGAAGCGTTTGACCCTGCAACGGTTGCCACTGCAGTGACGCTTTATCAATTTGAACCGGAATCAGTCTTTATCGAGTAACTGTTATCGAGTAACTGTGCAACAGCGTTGAGTCGTGGCGAGTCTACGATTCAATTCTTACCAAGTTTTTGTCTTGACTCCGCTAAGACTCACCCCAAAGTTGCATCTCGCTGCAAGCGTAACAATTACCCTCCCAAATATTGGTATAGGAACAGCTCGGCAACTGATTAGTTGCCGACAATATAAAAGTTGCCGGTCCGATACCTAACAACTACAGGGTAAAATTGATCGGAAGCCTCGCCAAGATGGGTACATGAAAGCTACTATGACTGTTAATCTCAGGTTCTCCATCTATACTTGAATCGCAACTATACTCATTTAGAACAGACGTTTTGAACCCAACCCATGAGGTATTCTTGAGTATTGCTCAAACACGCTATTCGCTAGTTAAAAAGCTAACTCGGCAAAATTTAACCATTTTGCTGGGCAGTATGCTGCTCAGTTTTGTGCTTATTGCCACGGTGCTTTGGCTAACTGCACGCCAACGTCAAGGCGATGCCGCAGAACTTGCCGCAATTCAGCTTGGCAATAACATCGCGGCGATGTTGGTATTTAACGACCCGACAGAAGCGGAACGCGAACTTGCCTTATTAGCAAATCGTCGCGAATTAAGCGGTATCGCGTTATATGATGCCAAAGGCAAGTTGTTTGCATCGGCAAAAGATTTGACGGTGTTGCCTTGGAGTCAGCCCTCGCTCGAAACAGCGCCGGAGCTAACGCCGCAAAGAACCTACAACGGTTTAGCCATTGAATTAACGATTCCAATCCTAGTGAAAGGACAGCTCGAAGGCATGTTATATGTCAAAGAGACTTTGCATAAACTACTTGGCTGGTTCTTACGCGGCTTAATTATTATGTCTACGCTGATGGTGTTGATTTATCTGGCGGCCGCGCGCTTGTTAGTGCGTATCCAAAGACAGGCATTACAACCTTTAGTAGAACTATCTGCGTTGGCCGAACGCATCGCGACCGAAAGAAATTTCTCATTGCGTGCGCCATTAGTGGACAACAACGAAATTGGTAGTCTCACGCTGCGCTTTAATGAACTCCTCAAACGTGCAGAAATTTGGCAATCAGAGCTTAATTCACAACTGCAGCAACAAGCCGAACGCGGTGATGAGCTTGAAATTCTGGCGCTAACGGATAGTCTAACGCAATTACCCAACCGACTTTATTTTGGTCAGTTGCTGCAAAACATGGTGAGCAGTAGTGCCAAAAGTCGGCAACTGTCAGCGTTAATGTTTATCGATTTGGACAATTTCAAATTTGTAAATGATAACTATGGCCATGATGCAGGTGATGAAGTATTGATTGAAATCAGCAGACGTATTCAATCCTGTATCCGCAGTGACGACACCTTGTGTCGGCTTGGTGGCGATGAGTTTGCACTGCTATTGCCCAAGCAAATTACGCCAGAACTGACTGAGCAAATATGTCTGCGATTATTGCAAAAAGTTCGAGAACCATTGTGGGTTAAAGCGGCACAAATGCCGGTGAGCTTAAGTATTGGCGTGGCGTTTTGTCCAGTCCACAGTGACGACACCGCAACCTTGCTGCAACAGGCCGATGAGGCGATGTATCGAACCAAACGGGCGGGAAAAAATGGCTATCAGATTTACAGCGCAATTTAGTGCTCTGCTGCTTGGCTACCTGGTGTTAGGTGCGCAAGCACAGCAAGTCACACCGGAAGTTCCGAGCTTAGAGGCTCTGTTACAACAAGAAACCAATACAGACCCCGCGCAGGTGGAAGTGTCTACGTCAGCCCGGTATGTGCAAAATGCCGGACAGTCCTCACAAATCACTTATATTGTGACAGATGAAGACATTCGCCGCTTTAGCCTGCGCAATATGGGGGAAATATTAAGTTTCATTCCTGGAATTTATGTCAGCACCGATGGCACTTATGGCTACCTGACCGCTCGGGGAATTGGTCGCCCGGGCGATTACAACTCCAGATTACTGTTTTTAGTCGATGGTACCCGCGTTAATGACAATATTTACGATGCGGGTTTAATTGGCAGTAATTTTTATATTGATCCGCAACTGATTGACCGAGTGGAATATAGCCCAGGCAGTGGCTCAGCCCTATACGGCAATAATGCTTTTTTAGGTGTGGTTAATATCATCACCAAACGCAGCAATAAGATGCAAGGCGCGCAGTTAGGCGTAACAATCGATGATCAACATCAGCAAGAACTCTCGGTCGCTTATGGCTTACGTGACCTCGATGGCCAAGATGGCTGGCTGTCCTATAGCCATAGTCAACGCGATGACATTGGCTTTTCCGATTTACAGAGTCCGCCGTTGTTGCGAGAACAGCGCCAATTTAATGAAGATCTCAACCAAAAACTGGCAGCGAGTTATCGGTATCGGCGCTGGCAATTGCAATTTGCCGGGGTGTCTCGTGTCCGCCAAGAACCGATGCTTGTCGCTGCCGACTCAGCAATTACTGACATTTTCCGCACTGAAAATCAGAATTATTTTTTGTCGATGCAACACGGTTTGTCGCTTAGCGAACAGCTGGAAATGTATACCCATCTGTCGACCAATAGTTTCAAACTAAAAACCTACACGCCATTTGTCCTGCCAAACGGTGGTCAAAGTGACTATATCTTTGATGTGTTGGGAAAATGGACCAATCTCGATTTACGTTTTAGCTACTCAGCAGCGGCCGAACACCATCTTTTATTTGGCATCGATGGCCAACGCGACCATCATCAAAGCTATGAACTCAGCGCGGCACAACGCCCCCCTTTTTTGGTGGTGAGTAGCGACAATACTCGTTCTGGGGTTTATCTCCAGCATGACTGGCAAATTATGCCAGATCACACCTTTATTAGCGGCTTTCGCTATGACTACAGCGCTCAGAATGTCCGTGAGTTTAGCCCAAAGCTTGGCTGGGTCTGGCATGGTGTTAAACAGCACTTGTTTCGCCTCAGTTATGGCACGGCGTTTCGAGCCCCCAACGAATACGAGCAGAAATCTAATCTTTACTTGAGCGTCCCCTCGCCAGAGTCGGAATTTATTGAGACCCTCGAAGGTAGCTGGCAAGCGCAACTTGAAGACGGCTGGACATTAGGCGCAAGTGTCTATCGCTCTTCAATCCGCAATTTAATTGCAGCGCAATCCCCACCAAACAACCAAGTTTGGTTTGGCAACGATCCAAAGGTCAATGCGCACGGTATCGAAGCGACTGTAGTGAAAAAATGGCAACAAGGGTCACAGCTGCAAGTATCAGCAAGTGTGCAACGCGCACATTATGACGATCAGCAAGGCCTCACCAACTCGCCTGAGCGATTACTCAAAGCCGACTACTCACAACCGCTTTGGCGTGATGATTTGCACTTCAACTGGCGGCTGTTTGCAGCATCCAACCGACCAAATCCACGTCAACAATTACCAGGCTTTGCTCGCCAAGACCTGCTAGTCTCTTGGCAAGGCAGCCCACAACTATCGTTAGTGTTTGGTGTTAAAAATGTGCTTGATAGACGTTATCTTGATGCACCATTACCAACGGCTGAAGGCTTAATCCAGCCCGGTCGCAGTGCTGAGTTGTCACTAAGATGGACGTTCCTGTAATGAAAGGTTGGTATGGATTGCTCCTTATCGCAGCTTGCTGCGTTTTTCCTCAAGCGCAAGCAGCTGACGCGCAGTTAAAAGCAGCGTTGTTGTATCGCTTTACCCAATACAGTGAATGGGCGCCGCCGCCTCCAACCCAACATCACTATTGCGTCGCTGGTGATAAGTCGGTTTACCAGGCACTTGCCACTATACTGAGCGAGCAAATGACCGCCCAAACCACGAAAGTGCAGCATTTGACCAAACCAAGCCAATCGAAACATTGCACTGTGCTTTATTTAAGTGCCGATCTGGCGAAATTAACCACTTGGTCAGCCCTGCTGCGTCAAACCGGCAAACTCAGCGTGGTTGAAGGCGCCGATCTGTTTCGAAAAGGCGCTATTTTTGGCTTAATTGTTGAACCCAATCGAATTTCCTTTCGAGTCAATCTAACCATTGCGCGAGAGCAAGGCTTCCATTTAAGTGCGCAAATGCTCAAACTTGCCAAGGAAATCCACTGAAGATCAACGCAGCATCGGATAAGTAAATAAGGTGAGATGCACCACATTCAGCGCTGCGTGTGACACAATCGTCACTTCAATCCGGCCACTGCGTTGGTAAGCCCAGCCATAACCGACACTGGCAACGGTGGCTACTAGTGCATAAGCAAAACCGCCCGCCAAATGCGCGAGGCCAAATAAGATGCTGACAACAACAATAGCGCTCCAAGCGGCCTGATTGGCACTAATTCCGCGCAGGCTAAGCCATTGATACAGTGGTCTTTGCAGCAACCCGCGGAAAAATGCTTCCTCGGCAACGCAGGTCAGTAGCAGATTACAAAAGATAAATTGCAGCGCAAAGTCCGGCCATTTTGGCGCGAATTGCAAAAGGTGAAAGTAAAGCGCCAAACCCAACGCCGCGAGTACGGTCATAGGCCATACCGGCCAAAACCCACGCCAATACAGGCGTGCTAAATATTGCGATTGTGGCTGTCTAACGATTTGTGTGGGTCCAGCTTTTGGATTTTGGGTCTGGTTTTGTTGCTGATTTTGGTTTGGCCAAATCGCCAGCAATAAACAGTACCCTGCCCAGCCTTTATCAAAATTGGCGTATAAGGTGTATGGAATCGCATCAGGCGTCAGCAACTGCGCATTAACCAACAGCGGGTTGGCAAAACCAGGGATCAAATGCAGCGCCCCGGCAAGTGCCAACAGCGCAAGCAAGACATACCCCACGCTGCGGACCAGCGCAGAAGATTGCCAAGTCTTGAGCCACAGCGCCAGCAACAGCAATACAACACACCAAAGCGCTGCGCCAGCCGTCAGCAACGAGGCTCCAAGTGCGGTCGCCAAGGCAAAGGCGGCAAAAACTAACGAGAAGATTGGCAGCCGAAGCGGTACTATAAAGTTTATTGCAGCCAAGCTTGTTGTCTTCAAGCTTATTCCCCCTAAGCTGGAGTCAACCAAGTGATTGCCATTAGCGTCGGTATGACTTTGGCTATGCTCTTTTCTTAACAAGAATCCAAGGCTACAAATCGCTAGTGCCAACGCTAAAAACGCAAAAAGAGTCATCCGCTCATTCCTTCAATCGTTGCTTAAAATCGAGGGGGTCAGAGTCGTTGATTGACAAGTAATCAATGACTCTGACCCCATTGATTATGCCCCAGTGATTCGACCTGCCATGGGAAGGTCAGCACTACCGCGAGTCCTGGCGGTTGATTGCGCAGCTCTAAGCTACCACCGTGAGATTCCATAATATCGCGACACAACGCGAGACCGATGCCACTGCCCTGCTGTTTGGTGGTGAAAAATGGCAGCATCGCATGAGCAAAGACCTCTTCAGACATGCCACCGGCATCGTCTTGCACTATCAACTGCAAAACTTGGGCAGATTCATAAATTTTCAGCTGAGTACCTTGGTCGCTAGCTCCTGCTTCCTTGGCGTTTTTCAGTAAATTCAACAGCAATTGATTTAATTGGCCACTATCAAGTTGCCACTGTCTTGTTGGTAATTCGCCGATGAGCTCAAATTCGACATAATTTTGTAATTGATTCACCAAACTTGCCCAAGCCACTGGCGCACGCACTGGTGGTGGTAGCCGTGCAAACTCTAAATAGCCTTGCAAAAATTGATTCAACTGCTGGCTCCGTTCCGCTAAATGCGCCAAAATCCGCTCAAGTTGTTGCTGCCACGCCGCGGGCTCACTGAAACTTGGCTGATTTTGAGTTGCATGCACCGTCGAAGCACTCTGTTGTTGCAATAGTTTGCTGCCTGAAAAAGCTAAGCTCGACATTGGCGCCAGACTGTTATTCAATTCATGACCAATCACCCGCAGCAGTTTCTTCCAAGCTTTGACTTCTTCCCGTTGCAATTCTCGAGTCATCGGTTTGAACAAATACAACCAATGCTGACGCTGATTGAGTTGAAACTGACTGACTGAAACATGCCAAATCGACTCATCTGCCAAATGCACTAAGCCTTGCTGCCGCTGCTGGCAAGCGTTTAATAATGCAGGCGTTTGCGCTAACACCGTAAAAAAATCGCAGCCGTCAAACTTATGCTGTTTGGCCAATAAGGCTCGGGATGCAGGATTACTCAACAACACCCGATGGTTGCTATCGGTTAGCACCAACCCCGAGGGATTGGTTTGTAAGACCGTATCGAGCAATAACTCACGCTGATAAAGACTGGCACGTTGTGCGGCAAGTTCATTGGCCATCTGATTCAATGCATCACCCAATGGCGCCAACTCAACCAGCAATTGCTGATTAGCAGCTAAGTTAAAACTTTGATCACGAAGGCTATCTGCTTGAATATTCAACGCTTGGATTTGCAGCTCTAGCCGCCGCAGCCAGCGCCACAACAGCCAAAAAGCCAGCAGAAAGGCACCAAGCACCAACAGCAACACGTGTTGCCACTGCAGCTGCGGCCATGCCAACATCAGCCCCCCAGCAACGCTGGGGGTGCCCAACAAAAAGGCCGCAAAACCCAGCAACAAACGGCGGGTTAGCAACGTTGCAGGCACTGTAGCGTTATTCTGGGTTGATGCCATAAAACTCCATGCGCCGATATAAAGCTTGGCGAGTGATCCCTAAAGATTTGGCGGCCCGAGAGACAACCCCTGCACTGGCATGCAATGCTTGCTCGATGGCATCGCGACTGATGTCATCCAAACTGCGTTCTTTTTTCTCCGCACTCAAGACCACGTGGCTGGCCTGCCCTGGCAAATTAAGATCGGCAGGTTCAATCTGCACGCCTTGCGCCAGCAAAGCGGCACGTTGACACACATTCTGTAGCTCGCGCACATTACCAGGCCATGGGTAAGCGACTAAAGCTTGTTGTGCAGCGCGCGATAAAGGTTTGTCTTTTGGTAAGAAGTGCACCGCCAGCGGCAAGATATCATCCGCACGCTGCTGCAAGGGCGCTACATGCAGTTCCACCACATTTAACCGGTAATACAAATCTTGTCGAAAACGGCCTTGGGCAATGGCAGCAATTAAATCAGCATTGGTCGCAGAAACCAAGCGCACATCCACTCGACGGGTTTGACTTGAGCCTAAACGCTCAAATTCCCCCGTTTGTAGCACTCGCAATAGCTTCATTTGCCCCGTGAGTGACAAATTGCCAATTTCATCGAGAAACAACGTCCCCCCGTCTGCCGCTTCAAAGCGGCCGATGCGAGTTTTCGTCAGGCCAGTGTAAGCGCCTGCTTCGGCGCCAAACAATTCCGCCTCCATCAAGTCAGCGGGTAATGCGCCCATATTCACTTTGATAAACGGCTGATGTCGACGGCTGGAGTTGGCATGTAACACGTGTGCGATACCTTCTTTGCCGGTGCCATTTTCGCCTGTAATTAGCACAGCCGCTTGCGTAGATGCCAGTTGCAGTGCCATCTGCAGCAATTGTTCCATTTTGGTAGAGGCGAATACCAAACCACACAAATCTTTGCCATGAAATAGGGCTTGGCGCTCTTGCTCGCGCGTTACGAGTTGCTGCTGTTGCTGGCTTAACGCGCCTAAATGCAACATCGTATTGACGGTGGTGAGTAACCGCTGATCATCCCAAGGTTTTGCCAGGTAATCCGCAGCCCCCGCTTTCACCAGCTCCACAACCATATCAAGCGACGCCCACGCGGTCATTAAAATGATCGGCAGCTCAGGCCGATGCTGTTTGATCTGATAAAACAACGCACGGCCTTGCTCGCCACTCATTTCGCCTTTGGCAAAATTCATATCTTGCAAAACCAAATCAACCGGCTGATTGAGCAACGACAACACTTGGCTAGGTTGACTGCAACAAATGACTTGATGGCCTTCCAAGCCAAATAATGTCTGTAGTGCATGCAGCACTGCAGTATTGTCATCAATGATGAGGATAGTAGCCATAAATTACAAAGTCTTCGTCGCTGTTGCTGGCGATACCAATGTCGCAATTCTGGCAGGATACCATGTTGCCACGGTGACACAACCCATTAACACCAGCATGGCCGATAGCGGTAACCATAACGGGACTGCCGGAATGCTAATCACCGACGCCAATGCTTGGTTTAACCCGACAGCACAGCAGACGCCAAGCAAACAACCGAAGGCGGTTGTCAGCCAATTCTCATTCAGTAACTCCATAAAAATTAAATGCTTGCTTGCGCCTAATGCGCGCTTAATGCCAATTTCCTGTTGCATTTTTTGCGCGTGAAAAAACGCATTGCTGTAACTGGAAACCATGGCCACCACCAGCATCAGCACTGCGAGCACCGTTAACAAGGTGGCTAAACCGCGTTCGTTGGCATACAACTCGTTGTGTTTATCGCGCAGCGATTGCACTTCAAAGATGTCGACATTGGCATCGGCACTGCGGATCACTTTGGGGACTTGTTGCATCAACGAGGCCAACAACTCCGGCTTGACCCGCACCAGCATCACATACCCCCAATCTGCAGTCGGCAATGGCGTCACGTGCATCAAATTGTAATTCAAGGCGGTGGCATAACGTTGACCATGGAAATCACTAACCACTGCGGCCACCCAGCTCCGATTGGTTTTTTGACCAATAGCACTCTTCTCACCAAACAGTTTGCGCGCCAGGCTCTCGGTGATCACCACACCGTTATCGACAGTGGATGGGAACTCATTTGGCATCATAGGCCACTCACCTTGCAGTACCTTGCCGTTGAGCACCTTTAAATAGTCGGCATTAACATAGTTAGTTGGTACCATCGGCACATTGGTGGTTTGTTCGTGCTCAACATCAAACACATTGCCGTTGCTGCCACCAAACTCCAGCGGCGATTGGTTCGATACCGCGACCTCGACCACGCCACTGACTTGACGCACCGCCGCAATCTGTCGCTCAATAAAGTCTTGCACCGCGGGCTGTTGCCGTTGCGCGGCCACCGTAGGTTTCATTCGAATCGTGATCACTTCATCCAGCGGCATACCCGTCTCAACATCGAGTAAGTCGTGCGCCTGGCGCGCCAGCAATACCGAGTTCACCAACAACCCCAACGTCATCGCTAATTGCAAAAACAACAAGACCGTCACCACTTTACGACGTAACAAGGACTTGATTAATAATTTGAAACTCATGACAAATTCCTTATTTCAGCTGCTGATTGAGCGCGCCAAACGAGGCACGCAAAGCCGGATACAAAGTCACTAAATAGGCCGACAGCACCGTCAAACCAACCAAACCGCCAAGCAAAATACCGTCCCAACTTGCCATCCGGCTGTTATCCGGCAGTAAATGGTTCATCAAGGCAATGCCCGCCAGCGCGATGAACAGCGCCAGTAACAAAGCCAACCCTGCCGTGACCAAAACATCCGCCAGCATTTGCCCTTGCAACTGCCAACGCGAAGCACCAAGCGCACGGCGCAAGCTAATTTCATATTGATTCGCGATATAGCGATTGAGTGATAAGTGGCTGGCATTAAACAAACAAACCAACAAAAACAAAGCGGTGACCAAAGCAAAGGCTTTGACTTCTTGCGACTCTGCATCATAAGCGTCCATGATGCCATTCATCGGATGCAGCAAATTGCCATTGGCATTCGGGTGACGCCCAGCCGCTTTTTCGCTTTGTACGAGGTTGTTCATGAAATCACGATACTGCTGTTGTTGCTCTGCGGTTGGTAAATATACCCACAGCAGTAGTTGATGAATGGCCTTGGTTCGTCCGTCTGTCGCTAGCTTTTGATAATCCGCATCTTCAAACGACTGACTTTGCCGGTTCGATACATAGTTCAGGTCATACCCTGTGTCTAACGGCAGATACAGATCCGCATCAGGCTCTAAATAGCCGCCAGAGGCCGGCTCATACAACCGTGGAAACATACCCCAATCATCCAGCACCGCCACTACTTTGAAATAACGGTCATCGAGGATCAACGACTGCCCTACCACATCAGCACTACCAAACATCTTTTTGGCAAAGGCCATGCTGATGATCACCTCCATCCGCGCAGCATTGTCTGGCCAAACCGAGCCCTTGAATACCGGCACGTCAAACATGCTGAAAAAATCCCGTTGCGTCACCCGAATGGTGGTCATCGTCGCCGGTTGTTGCTCTTTAACTTTGACATAACCTTCGGCGCTATACATGGCTGCGGCTGCACTTGGTATATCGGTGTCGGTTAACGCTTTGATATCGCGATAACTTAACACTCGCGGCGCGTTACAGCTGGTCGTGCATACATTGGGATTCGAATTAATGCGGGGATGAAACAACTGAGCGCTTTTGCCTGGCAGCGGATCGTGTTTCAACCAGTAGTAGAAGGTTGCATTGGCGAAAAATAGCCCAAGACCAACGCTCATAATCAAAATCGTTAAAAAATACGGCAGCGGTGCTCGTTTGATGCTGATGCCGCTCACTTTCAGATAATATAGAAATTGCTCCATCATCTGCTCCTTATGCCACTGCCAATGGGTCGTACATCGAGGCATCGCTTAACATACCATCGACAATTTGCACTTGCCGCGAAGCTCGCCGCGCTTGGTCTGGATCGTGCGTTACCATCAAAATGGTGCATCCTTGCGCGTTGATTTGCTCGAGCAATTCCATCACTTGTCGCGCCATCAAAGAATCCAAGTTGCCTGTCGGTTCGTCCGCCAACAAAATTCGTGGCTGTCCTGCAATAGCCCTGGCAATCGCCACGCGTTGTTGCTGCCCACCCGACAGTTGGCTCGGGTGATAATCTTTGCGCGCAGCAAGGCCAACTAGCTCTAGCGCTTGTTCCACTCGGCGCTTACGCTCACTAGCAGCCATGCCTCGGTAACGCAGGGGCAATTCGATATTGTCGAACAAGCTGTAGTCTTTAATTAAGTTAAAGCCTTGGAAAATAAAGCCAATTTTCTCATTCCGTAGGTTCGACAACGCGCGATCGGACCATCCTTTGATTGAAGTGCCATCGAGCTTGTAATCCCCGCGATCAAAAGACTCCAAAGTGCCCAACACATTCAGCAGGGTTGATTTCCCTGAACCTGAGGGCCCAGTGAGTGCGACAAACTCGCCTTCATTGACGGTTAAATTGATGTCGCGAAGTGCGTGGGTTTCAATTAATTCTGTACGGAAAATTTTATGAATGTTGCTGAGTTCTAACATGATGAAGTCCTTGATCCTGTTCAATTGTTTTGAAAATGTTTATCACTTAACTCTGTGGTCGCTCAGTTCAAGCGCACGCGGTCGGCATCTTTAAATTCGCTCAGATTTGAAATCACCAGTTCATCGTCCACATTCGCGCCAGTTACTAACTCGACCCACTGCACCGACAAAGCGCCAATCTCAATAGGGACACGCACAGCAATATCTCCCTGCATTTTGTAGGCGCTACGCCCCCCCCCACTGGCAACAAAATCACCTCGAGCAACCTTCAGCACATTTTTGCGCTCATCAAACACAATCCGTGCTGAAACTCGCTGATTCTGCCGCAGCGCTTTAGCATCTTGCGCCGAGAACCGCACGCGAGCAGTGACGATAGCGTCTTTCACTTCGGCTGCGACTGTGCTTAAAGTGCCGCGTAATTGCTGGCCGTTGATGCTGACATCTACAGCGAGGCCAGGCGTCAGTTCGGAGGTGTAACTTTCTGGAATTTGCAGTTCAGCTTCAAATTGGCTCAAGTCAATGACCGTCAGTAAGCCTTGCCCTGCTTGCACTTGGCTTTGTTGGGGGGCTAGCCAATTACCGACCTGACCGGTGGCGGGGGCTTTGATTTGCAGGGCATCCAACTTGCGAGTGAGTTCAGCTACAACCAACTTTTGCCGCTCCACCGCTTGCTCACCCGACTGTTGTTCAAACTTCAATTGATCCTTCGCCAGTTGTACTTTGGCTTTGGCATGTTGAAATTCCAACTCAGCTTGCAGCAATTTGTCATTGGCAATATCTAGATCTAATTGCCGGATCACCCCCAACTTGATGGACATCTCTGCGCGCGCTAACTCACGCTTTGCGGCTTGCAGATTCACTTGCGCGGTATTTTGCAGCTGCTGCATATCCAGCTCTTGCTCGCGGGCGGTTAGTTTGGCGCGTTCGTGTTCGCTTTCCATCGATAAAAACAACGCTTGCTGTTGCTTTACTTCGTTTTCCAGTGTTGGCGAATCAACAACAGCCAGTAAATCGCCTAAAGTCACCGCTTCACCCGGCTGTTTGACAAACCGAACCAATCCCTCTTGTTGGCTGACCATGGTAGGGGCATTGGCGGCAACAACTTTGCCTTGCACCTGCAAGTCACGGATAAAATCACCACGCTCAACTTTGGCGGTTTGCACCTGCTGCCGTGGTACCACCAACGAAGCCTGTGCACCCGAGTTAAACAATAAAGCGTAACTGCCATACAACAAACCGCAGATAGCAACGCCCGCAACCAACATGGTTTGCAATGATTTTGCGGGTGCAGGTGCACACGCTACATCTTGGCCTTCAGTCCCTTTAATCATCACTAACACTCCGGACACATCAACAAAAAATCACTCGATGGCGGAGTATTGCAGGCAATATGCCAACTATTAACAATTAATTATCTGCATGATTTTAAATAAATTTTTTAAAAATAAGATCGGCGACAGATCTGTCCGCGGACACTTTTATGTCCGCATAATTAGTTCGCGGACAGTATTCTCCCAAATTAATGGGGTCAGAGTCGTTGATTAACTAGTAATCAATGACTCTGACCCCATTGAATGACAAAAAAGGCGCCCATCGGCTAACACCATTCACTTAAGAATGTTTTGAGCGAACGGGATAACGGGTTTTA
>JAYSCP010000005.1:0-257646 GCA_041914845.1 Alteromonadaceae bacterium | reverse complement strand
GCTTGCTGGCAGGCTTGGTTTACTTGACAGACATGGGAGCGTCCATATATGTCCACAGTTAGTTGTTGCTGTCCACAGTTAGTTGTTGCTGTCCACAGTTAGTTGAAAAATGGCTGGCTGAGTTTGAATAAATCGCGACAAAAGCAAAGACCATGGGGTGCAAACTATGCTACTAGGTGGTATAGTTGTGCAATAGCACGCGGAAACCATGCAAGTCTATAAATCAAAGTGGTTCACTAAGTGGGCCGATAAGGAAGACTTAACCGACAGGGATTTATCTGCTGCGGTCGAAGAAATGGCGAACGGGTTGATTGATGCCGACTTAGGTGGGCATGTGATGAAAAAGCGCGTGGCGCTGCAAGGGCAGGGAAAAAGTGGCGGAGCCCGGACCTTGCTGGCGTTTAAGGTGGGTGAGCAAGCCTTCTTTATGTATGGCTTCGCGAAAAACCAGCAAGACAACATCAGTGCTAAAGAGCTCAAAGCGTTAAAGGCAATTGCTAAACAAGTGCTGGGTTACACGCCAGTGCAGTTAAAAATGGTGTTAAATGCCGGTGAGTTTATCGAGGTAAATCATGATGAGTAACAGTATCTTAGAAGTGATGCATGAAACCGCAAAAGGTCTGACTGCGGCAGGCGTGATGGACGTACAAACCATGCGCGAGTTCGATGCCTTGTGTCTGCCTGAAGTCGAGCACTATGATGCGGCGCGTATTAAGGCTATCCGGGAGCAGGCACGGGTGAGCCAGGCGGTGTTTGCGGCCTATTTAAATACCAGTCCATCGACGGTTCGGGCCTGGGAGCAAGGCGGGAAAAGCCCAAAGGGTACGTCATTAAAGCTGCTGAATTTAGTGGCGCACAAAGGATTGGCAGCGCTTGCTTACTGAGTAAGTTCATGAAAATAAAACCGCATAGATGAACAGGCCAGCTAAAATGCTGGCCTGTTTGTTTTTACAAAGGCTAAAGCTGGCAAACCGTAAAAATAAAGCAGCAATCCTTTAAAAATAAACGACGTATAAACATCAGTAACCTTTGATTTAAGCAGCCATCAAACAGCAATCAACGAATAACACAGGGCAGGACAGGTGAAGTAGGCCTACTTCACACGCATTCGCCAATGCTCAATCGTCAAATCCGACTGGTCAAATCCCTCGTGTTAATGCAACGATGTGTTCACATATTAAGGCAAAACCCGTATCTGGGGTTTAACGCAAAGGATGAGCGATTGCAGCAAGGACAAACAACGCGCCAGTGCCCGCCATTAAAGGGAATGTGGCTTCTAAAGCGCAAACCGCACGTAGGGGTCGTCGCAATTGGCAATTCGTTGGGGAACTCGATTGTCAGTGGCTTAAGCACCAAACAAACCGAACAGCAGGCCAAGCGCAAAGGCAATGAAGCCTTTGCGAAAGCCAAAGCTGCCGGTATGACAGATGCGCAGGCCTCGAAAGTAGCAACCGATGAAATGTTATCGATGCTGCCGGCGGATAAACGTCGTCAGCTGTTTTGAGTCGAACGTCTGCAACTCGTTTATACCCGATATCCCCGAATCTAAAAAACCAGATACCGTCAGCAGCGGCATGAGCAAACGGCAGAATTCAGTGGTTGTAGTTTTGGATTTGTCGCCAGCATAGTCCAATTATTTGACCCGTTTTACTAAAGCACTTTTCTAAAGCTCTTTGCTCATAAAATACTTGGCGCCACCGGCAAAAGGGTAGTCCTGCTGGGTCCATTGTAGCTGATACCCGTATTTTTCGTAAAAGGGCCGCGCCTGAAAATCTAAGGTATCCAGAACCACAAAACAGCAGCCGCGGTCGCGGGCGATTTGTTCGGCGCGTTGTAACATTGCACGACCTTGACCTTTGCCGCGTAGTTCGGGGGCCAACCAAAACGATTCCAGATAAAACCAGTTGCCAAAAGTTCGGCCCGCTAAAGCGCCCTGCAAGATGCCAGCGTCGTCATGGATGGCGAGGCCGAGTGGCTGACGCAGGCTGGCGTCCCAGTGCATGGCATTAAATTCAGCGATCTTTTGTTTGGCGATATCGGCAAATTCAGCCTGATGTTGTTCGGTGAGTTGCATTGATGCGACAATCAGTGAAAGTTAACTTACGGTTGTTATACGGGATTTAGGCAAAACAGCCAAGACCAGATCAACGCGGAATAACCTAAAATATCACCAACAGTTTGTTGAATTTGTCACAGTGTTTGGTGTATCGCTTGATGGTGTTTTTCAGAAACTGCTGGTTTGTCACAACAGCGTGCTGAGTGCTTAGTCTGACAAGAGCAATAGCATAATAACCGCGATGCCGGCAATGCCAAGTTGGCCTAAGGTCAGCAGTAGCAAGGGTAATGTGAGTAATTCAGGTAGGTTGGCCATCAACTCAAGGTTGTAACAAATGGTCAGCACTACAGTGAGTAGACTTGCTGCGAGTAAAATCAATGCTCGGCGTTGTTGCCAGAGCCAAAGGCGCAGCCGTTGCTGCCAAGTTAGTTTCAACATCAGCGATTCATCCTGTCGAGCACTTCGCGCGCTTGTTTCATATAGGTTTTGACACTTCCCAGCGGTAATTGCAATTTTTCGGCAATTTCACTTTGCGAGTAGCCATAAAATTCAGCGCAGACAAACACTTGCTGCTGCACATCGCTGAGGCTTGCCAATAATAATGTCGCATCGCGGTGTTCTGCGCTAAGGTCGTTGTGATTCTGCGCTTCCGGCTCGCTGTGAAACCAACGCTGTTTCAATCGTGCAAAAATACCTTGAGCCCGTTTGGCTTGCAGCAACTCATTAATGGCGATGCGTAACAGCCATGTTGAAAACTCAGCTTGTTGTTGGAATTGGCCAATATTCAGGAATGCTTTAACGTATGTTTCCTGAACCAGATCATCAACCTCAAACCGACTGTCGCTAGATTTATACAGCAAAAATGCCCGCAGCTTCCGCTCAAACCGGCCAAATAATTCGTTAAATGCCGCGCTGTCTCCGCAAACCTGGACTATCGCGACCAGTTGAGCATCTGAGGCCTTTTGGAGTGACTGCTTATTTGACACTGCAATACTAGCTTAATGCTGTTTCTGGCGGTCAAGCCATGCCAGCAGTAAAAAGGCCAAGCCGAGTAATCCCGGCAACATTGCAATGCCGTTCAAGGCATCATTTAAATCCAGATTACCGTTCTGGCGAAAATCGGCCAGGTAAGAAAAGGACAGAATGGCCAGTGACAGCACGAGCAAAAAGATGCCTTTGCGTAAGTCCCGATTGGTGGCGAAAAAGTGCTTTGCGACCTCACGAATTGTCTCTGGCGGCAGCGGGGCTTGTTGAAGCAGCGTGCGCTCCACCATCTGAAGAAATAGTTTCTTTTTCTTGTACTTGTAAAGCAATAATAACGCTAGCAGCGCGACTAGCGCGCTGAAGGAGATTAAAGGTACTAGGATTTCTGCCCACTCTTGCCCATTCATAACATTTGCTTATTTTCGTTGCCATAGTTCAGCGCCAAGATACAACTGCGGTAACAGTTGTTCAAGTACGGGGGCATTGTTGTCGCCATTCATGAAAATCACGTAACCATTGCTACTTTGTGGAAATAACATGGCTGCTGTAGACACGCCCGGATCTTTGCCGGTATGCAGCAACAGCGTCTCGTTGTTGCGAAAGCCTGAGAAAACTTCAAATCCCAAGCCAACTCCGTTCTGCGGCTTTAACTTCACTTGCATCGTCTGCATTTGCTGATACAAATCTGGCATTGCCTGTTGCTGTGCCAACACAAACAATAGGAACTTACTGTAATCTTCAACTGTGGTCAGCAGGTTCGCGGCGGCATTGGCGTGAGTGTATTTTTCCAGCGGAAGTCGCAGGCCTTTGCTGTCATGATTGTAGGCATAACGTTGTTCGGCCACTTTGTCGCTCCAATAAAAGTGGGTGTCGGTCATACCTGCGGGTTGAAACACATAGGTTGTGGCAAGCTCTGCTAGTGGTTGGGCAAATTTTCGTTCTAAAGCTTGGCGCAGGTATTCAAAACCTTCGCCGGAATACTGATGTTGCGTTCCAGGCTTAAACTGAAACTGTAGTTTGTTGTTCGTTTCGAGGTAGCGCCAATTAGCAAAGCCAGTCTGGTGTGTTAACACCAAGCGTGGTGTTAATAGTAAATGCCGAGGATCAGCCTGCACATCTGGGTCGACCCAATATTGTGCAAGTTTTTCGTCAAGGTCGAGCTTACCCTCTGCAACCAGTCGCAGCGTGAGTAGGCTGACAATAGGTTTGGTCAATGACGCGACTTTAAACAGGGTGTTGGTCGGGGCGGGTGTCCCTTGTTGCAATTCACCAAAAACCTGTACCGACTGCAATTTGCCGTGATGAATGAGTCCAAGCCCTAGCGCAGGGACATGATGTTGTTTTAACAGTGGTTCGATAAACGCGGCGGTGGGGGCAACTAAAAGCTGCTCGTTGTCCGCGGATAGCGTTTGTGCTTGATGGTCGTAGCTCAGCACGTCGCTGAGTTGCCAATCATCGCCATTTTTCAACCACACCGAGGTAAACCGAGCGGAACCAGTGAGTCGGTCGGGTTTGCCAGGCTCCCGCAGATAAAATTGGTGTTCGCCATGTTGAATTGCTCCGTATAATTGCTGGTTTTGGTAAAGCGGGAAGGTGCGTAAACTGCCGGCGATGAGTTTGCGAATGGGCTTCTGCGCTGGGTCCTTGCAGATGTTTTGTCGCATATTCTGCATAAACTGTTTTTTGTCCTGAAAACCGCCCTGATCATGGTAAAACTTTAGGTCAGGATGAATAGTTGCGTCTAAATAGCCGAGGTCGCATTCGTTAAAACCCTGCTGGAAAAACTCGTTGTCTTTCTGGCTAAGGACTTGGTGTAAAGTAGTCACAGTGTTTGGGATCTCGACCGCGCCAACGATTGCATGGCAAAAAAGTGTTGCAGTCAGCAGTGATAAGGTTCGTTTTAGCATCATAAGTTCTCCAATTGAATGTACTGAAACTTAGATGCATGCCAAATTGGTTTTGGATTTCACTGCGAGCAATATTTTTATTTAATTAAAATTTCCGGATATTTTCGCAGCCAAGCTTGGTTCAGTTGCGCAAATCATCAAATTCGACAGGCAAGTAGGGCGCATGCCCCATGCATTTGGCGTGCTTTAGGTCATTTGGTCAATAGCGGTTATTGCTGCAACTTCATAGGATTGTTACTGACAACAGTCATCAATCATGAGGTACTTTGCTATGACCACGCGCATCTATGATTTACCAACTCGGATCTTTCATTGGCTGTTTGCTGGCAGTTTTTTAGCCGCGTTTACCATTGCCAATACGGTGGACGACGAATCAACCATCTTCGCCTACCATATGCTGGCTGGGCTGGTGATGGGCTTTATTGTGCTTTGGCGCATCGTTTGGGGATTGCTTGGCTCCACCCACGCCAGGTTTGCCGATTTTTCGTTAAATCCTCAGGCGCTCTTGCACTATGGCAAAGACGTGCTGAGTGGCAAAGGTCGGCTTTGGGCTGGGCATAACCCAGCCTCGAGTTGGGCGGCAATCACCATGCTGTCTCTAGCGTTAGGGCTTGGCATTACTGGCTATTTAATGGCGAGTGGTTCAGCGGGCGAGAGTCTGGAAGATATCCATGAACTGTTAGCGAATACCTTTATCGCGGTGGTTATTCTGCATATTGCGGGTGTGATTTTGCACACCCTGCAGCATAAAGATGCGTTAGGCCAAAGTATGGTGACAGGCCACAAAACGGGGTTACCAGCGGCTACGCCTTCGGTATCCTCACATCCCGTCGTCGCGATAATTGCGGTGTTACTGACGCTGGCATTTGTTGGGTATTTATTGCAAAACTATGACGCAACCAATGGTAAATTGCAGCTGTTCGGCACGACCTTGCAGCTAAGTGAACATGAAGAAGCTGAACAAGGCTCAGATGAGCATGATGATTGAAGGAGCGGTATGAGTCACAAAGAACGTTGGTTTTTGCTATTAACCTTACTGCTGATTGCTTTGATGGTTGCCATTGATTTGATAACTGACAGCAATGAAGGTGTGGTGATTTGGCACGTTGCTATTGAAGGCTCCGCTGGCGTGTTTGCGCTGGCGGGCGTTTTTTACCTGCTGAATCAAAGTATTCAACTAAAAAGAGCGCTACGAAACGAACGCAAACTATCAGCAAAACTCGAGCAAGAAGCGCAAGAGTGGCGGGCACAATCAAAAGCGTATCTGAGTGGTTTATCGACATTAATTGATTCGCAGCTCACCCTTTGGGGGTTGTCGCCGGCTGAGCGTGAGGTCGCCTTTTTATTGCTCAAAGGTTTGAGCTTAAAAGAGATTGCAGAACTTCGCGGCACCACAGAAAAAACAGCGCGCGTGCAATCCATGGCGATTTACGCCAAAGCTGGGCTTGCCGGTCGTTCAGAGTTATCGGCGTTTTTCCTCGAGGATTTATTGCCAAGTCGCGTTTAAGCAGGCTGCCGCGCTCAGTTAGTTTGCAGCGCCCCCGGTCATAGGGGGCGAACAGGTATGATATTCACATCAATTCATGTGACTAGGCAGGCAAAGGTTATTGCCCACTTAGTCTTTTACCAAAAGAAAGTGCATAAGCGGCCGATCTGATTTGTAAGATCCTATCTTGGCTTGGACGTAGGCCTTTACTTAGCACATTCGGGTCAAAATTGAGCGCAGTACATTGGTCTGAGCCCTCAGCAGTAATTAGCAAACGGCCCATATCCAAAGTTTGCCGATGCAAAGGCCATTGTACAGACGGATCGGTTTCAGAGTCCTCGGCTTCGCCGAACACAAATTGCAGGGTGAAGGCAATTGCGCCTGTTGTTAAGCGCTCGCGCAAGCGCTGTTGCAAAAAGTCCCCACTGGATGCGTTAATTTCCGCAGCACTTAAACCCTTTACGCCATCTTCGGGGACAAATTGCCAACGCACTTTGTGTTCTTTACCTTGATTATCAGTGATAAAAAAGGTGTGAAGGCCAAAATAAGCGGTCGTCGCATAACTCCAGGGCGGAGAGTTTTTCGCCAAGAAGTCGGCTTGCGGCTGAGTGTCTGGGTGGGCCGCTCGATAGGCTTTAACTTTCGCTGGTGAGGCTTTGTTGGTGGTTGGATCTGGCAGTTGGCTTTGTAATAGACCCAAAAACGTTTCCGGATCTTTGGCGCCAAACACCGGTGTACTTAGCAACGTAAAATGTTGCAGCTGGCCATCAGCAGTTTTTAGTTGTAATGCCAATCCCCGCGGTGAACGGCTATTTTCAGCGGCATTGGGATTACCTCCTGCCATGGAAAATCGTGCTGTTACGGGGACTGGTTTGCCAGTTAACCAAGCAACCTGACTGAAATTTTTAGCATCGGCTGACGCGGAAAAGCTTCCGCTTGCGCAGAATCCTTTGGCGTGCCCTTTGCGCTCGCCTTTGTGTTCGCCAAAGAGCTTGGCGAAAGTTGTAATAAATTGGTTAGCATCAGCAGGCTCTGCCGCGGTCAACACTGGGGGGAATGCCAATAGTAATAAAAAGCTTAATTTTTTCATGGGGATGCCTTGATAAGTCAGTACGGAAAAACCCGAGTAAAAGCCACAGCCGAAACGACCGGACTTTGTCGTGAATTCTTTCAATAAAACCCACAAATTTTTGAGTTAGGTATTTCCGTCGCAGTTCGGCGTACAAGAATGGTCGCGCTTATGTTTCTAAATTAACCTCAACCTCCAGATAAACGCCAAAGATTTGCAGATAAAGAGTGGACTGGTTATAGTCGGCAAAAGGAGAATTTTTCATGTTTAAGCCAGTTGTTTTCTTGAGTTCGATGCTTATCTCTAACTTTTCGTTCGCCCAACCAGTTGCACCCCAGCAACAATTTTTCAATCATATCAAAGCCTATTGTGGTCAGGCCTTTGCAGGCAAAGTGATTAAAAGTAATGCCAGCGACAAGTCGATGTTGTCGCAATCATTGATTATGCATGTGCGCGAATGTTCTGAGACGCAAATAAAAGTGCCGTTTCACGTTGGTGATGACCGTTCAAGAACTTGGGTTATCAGTAAAACTAGCGAGGGCTTGCAGTTAAAACATGATCATCGCCATCAAGATGGTAGCGCGGACAAAATTACCATGTATGGGGGCAGCACCAACGATGGCGGCAGTGCTCGTGCGCAATCGTTTCCAGCCGATGAACATTCGAAAACCATGTTTGTTGCTAATAATATGACGGCTTCGGTGGCAAATACTTGGTTAATCGAAATAGTGCCAGGCAAAGTGTATCGTTATGGTTTGCAGCGCCCAGGTCGAGAATTTGTCGTGGAGTTTGATTTAACTAAGCCTGTGCCACCGTCGCCTAAGCCTTGGGGGCATGACGTCGCATTATAGTCTTTGCTACTGTTATCGACCTGCCGATTGCTGCAAGCGGCAGGTTTTGGTTCTCATTTGCTACGTTTTAGTAGATGAAATATCTCATCGTTGAGAACGCCTAAGTTCATCATTTTCCAATAAATTCCAGATGATTTATTTTGCTTAGGGGTTATGTCCATCGTGTTTAATAGTAATTTGGCTATATTAGATTGCGACGTCCCGAAGTGCTAGCCATAATGCTACAGCCAATTGTCATGGCAGTTTTGGTGCTATAAATTTGCGCATTGCTAGGTGGGGCAGGCTAAAGAAACCAAACCTTGTTGCCGTTTTTACTATCCACTCGCGGTTTTTTTAGATAGCAAACCGCCTAAGCAAACGTTGGGAGTTCGTATGCCAGAGCAAATCGATGTAATGAGTCGCAACAACGTCAAAATTCTAGGGCATGGTCAACGTGTGTTGTTGATGGCGCATGGTTTTGGCTGTAATCAACAAATGTGGCGTTTTCTGCTGCCACATCTGCAAGAGCATTACAAAATTGTGCTTTTTGATTATGTCGGCTCTGGCGCATCCAATTTGGCCGCTTATTCCAAACAAAAATATGCTGATTTAGCAGGTTATGCTGAGGATATTGTAGATATCTGCGTTGAACTGGCATTAGAAGATGTGGTGTTGGTCGGTCATTCGGTCAGTAGCATTATTAGTTTACTGGCGGCGCAGAAAATCCCAGAACGAATTCATAGTATGGTGATGGTATGCCCATCGCCTTGTTTTTTTAAATTATCCGCCAGATTATATGGGCGGTTTTAACCGCGAAGATCTGCTCGAACTTATCGATTTAATGGATAAAAATTACATAGGTTGGGCTAATTTCCTTGCGCCTTTGGTCACCGGCGAAATCGACAGTAATTTGCTAACTGAAGAGCTTACCGAGAGTTTTTGTAGTACCAACCCGGTGACTGCGAAAAACTTTGCCAAGGTCACTTTTTTCTCTGATTACCGAGAACTATTGCCAAAAAATCGCCATCCGGTGTTGTTATTACAAAGCGAGACGGATGCATTGGCGTCAGTCGATGTGGGTCAGTATATGTTCCAAAATACGCCGCAGAGTGTATTTCGCTTGATTGCAGCGCGAGGACATTGTCTGCACATGAGTCACCCTGTTGAAGTGGCGTTGCATATCCAAAAATTCTTAGTCGAGTTGTTTAAAGATAATGCCGCTCAAGGTCACGTGCATGCAGAATAAATTTCCGTTACAGGAATTTCCGATAGGCTTGGTGGTCACCACCTTGGCTACGCGGGAAGTATTAATGGCAAGCCCTTATTTTTACACGATTTGCCAGCAACAACCACAAGCTCCAGAACGCATCGTGCATTTTTTTACTCCAGCCTCGAAAATTCTTATTGAGAGTTTTGTCATGCCGATGCTGTTGCATCAGGGGTATTGCGATGAAATTCAGTTAACCTTGCAAACGCCAACAGGTGGCCGCGTTGCTGTGCTTGCCAATGCTCGCGTGGTTGCAGGCGAGCCTGAACTCATTTATTGGGCGATAAGCACCGCACAGCAGCGCGATTCCTTGTACCAGCAATTAGTTGATTTACGGAATGATTTAGAAGAGAGAGCTGAGCGATTAGAAGTCTTGTCACAAACTGATGAGTTGACCGGTTTGTTAAATCGACGGGCGTTTATCGACAGAGCAAGTTCGCTCATTAAACAAGCGCAACGGTCAGGCTTAAGCTATGCCTTTTATATGATAGATATTGACCATTTTAAGCGGATCAACGATTTACATGGCCATGACTTTGGTGATCAAGTGCTAAGTGCTGTGGCAAAAATTCTGGCAGACAATACCCGAGATAACGATATTCTTGCCCGAATAGGCGGTGAGGAATTTGCACTGATGACCCTTGATCAACCCAGAGATGCGTCTGGGCAACTTGCCGAAAAGTTACTCGCGGCAATTCGCCAAGCCCCAATCCTAGACATTACTGTGACTGCCAGTTTAGGCTGTACCATTTCTACTACTGCGTCGTTTGAGCAGATATATAAAGATGCAGACGTCTTACTTTATCAAGCGAAACACCAAGGGCGTAATCAAGCGATTTGTGGTTAAAAGGTGACAGATTTACCTTTAGCGTGATTTTGGGTAAGGTGTAGGAGACTATCCTACGCTGGATTTGACGATGAGCGCCAACAAAACGATTGCTACAGATTTAAGTGTCGAAAGTTATTTAGCCGAGAAAGCGACTGGCAGCAAGCAAGCTGCTGCGCTGGTCGCTGATTGTCGGCTCATCCAAGCGATGATGGCTGAAATCACCGGCGAGCCTGCGGTAATGTGGGGGCCAAGTATTGTTGGTTTTGGTCGTTATCATTATGCCTATGACAGCGGTCGCAGTGGCGATGCGTGTGTAACGGGCTTTGCGATTCGAGGTCGTGAAATCGTACTTTATCTCGTTGCTGAAATGCCTGAGCAGCAAGCTTTGCTCGCACAGCTTGGGCGTTGCCGTACGGGCAAGGCCTGTGTCTATATTAAAGCGCTTGCGGATGTGAATATTGATTTATTGCGTAAACTCATCGCAGGCTCGGTGGCGGAATTATTGCGCCGCTATCGGCAGTAAATTAATGCGCGCACTGAACATGCCAAGTGGGCGAGTAATTCAATGGGCTGGACTGATTGGAATGTCTCTTGGAATCATCAGCACCCCGCTTATTGCGAAACAGACGCTGGCGCCCTTTACCAGCGATGGTTGTAGTGTTTTTCCCGATGGCACTTGGCAACAAAACCAGCTGTGGTTGCCTTGTTGTATTGCCCACGATTTAGCCTATTGGCAAGGTGGCGACGCCGCACAGAGAGCGCATGCCGATTTAGCGTTAAAGCAATGTGTCAGTCAAATTGGGGAGGAGGCAATCGCCGTCATCATGTTGGCAGGTGTGCGCGTTGGCGGTTCACCCTATCTACCCACGACCTTTCGTTGGGGTTATGGTTGGCGCGAATTTCGTGGATATCAAGCGCTATCGTCCGCAGAAATGGCAACTGTGGCTTCGATTTTGGCAACAAATCCTGTGCAAATCCAAATAACGCCATCACAGCAACTCTTCCCGTTTGACCTGATAACGGAAAAAGTGCCGCAATCCGACAACTTAACAAGTGAAAATCAACCGGAAGGCCAATAGTCGTAAGGCCAATAGTCAGAAGTTCAATAGTCGGAAGGCCAATAGTCAAGCACGCAATCGCTTGCATAAGTTGGCGGGCAAACGGAAATCCAGCTCGTTGATAGTCGCTTGCAAGTTTCGCTTACAATTCAGTTTTAGAAAAATCGCGACAAACCAGATAGATTAAAGCAATCTCTATGCTAATTGGTATTAAATGAGGATATCTCCGTGGTAACAATGCAAAAATCTCTACTTGCGATAAGCATCGCAACCTTATTAGCGGGCTGTACCCCTGCATCGACTGAAACCAAGCAAACTGTGGCGGCAGAGCAAACTGCGCCAGTGAAAACAGCTGAAACTGCGCCCGTAGTTGATGCTGCAGAAGTCGCTCGGTTAAATCAGTGGTTTGAAACCAAATATGAAGAGCAACTGCAAATGAGTCCATTGCAGATGACCTTCTTAGGTCGTAAAGATAAACAAGATCAAATTGATGAAATGACCGAAGCGGCCGAAGATCAGCAACTGGCGTGGTTGGCTGCGACTGTCGAAGAATTAAAAACGAAATTTGATTACAATAAATTAGATGCTGAAGCAAAAACTTCATACGATTTATGGATCTATCAGTATGAACAGTCCAAAGAAGCGGCAGCTTATCGAATTAACGGTTATGTGTTTAATCAGATGCAAGGCGTGCATGCATTACTGCCACAAGTACTGATGAACTTCCATAAAGTGGAAGAAGTGAAAGACATGGAAGCCTATATCAAACGGGTTTCCGGGATTGCCAAAGCCATCCGAGATCTGCAAGCGCGCGCAGAAAAAGCAGCTGCCGCTGGGGTGCGTCCACCACGTTTTGCATATGAGGGCGTTATTGAGCAGGTCAATAATTTATTAGACGGCGCACCATTTAAAGAGAATGGCAAAGATGCGCCATTATGGTCTGATGCCAAAGGCAAAATTGACACATTGGTCAAGGCGGACAAGCTTGATGATCAAGCGGCTAAAAAACTGCAAGCGGATGCTAAAGCTGCGCTGACTGAACAATTTCAACCGGCTTATCAGACCTTGTTGACGTTCTTAACCAGCGAACTAGAAAAAGCAGATAAAATCGCGACTGGTGTTGCGAAACAACCAAATGGCGTTGCTTATTACAATTTACGGTTAAAACAGTCGACAACTACGGCTATGACTGCGGAAGAAATCCATCAATTGGGTCTTGCGGAAGTTGAGCGTTTAACCCAAGAAATGATGGCAATCAAGGATCGTGTTGGTTTTAAAGGGAGCTTAAAAGAGTTTTTCACCTTTATTAAAACTGATAAACAGTTCTTCTACCCAGACACTGATGAAGGGCGTAATGGCTACATTAAAGACACTGAAGTATTTTTAGCCTTTATCAATAGTAAATTACCTGAATACTTTGGCATCTTGCCAAAAGCGCCATTGGTGGTAAAACGAGTTGAAGCCTTCCGCGAACAGCCTGGTGCTGCGCAGCATTATTACCCAGGTACGCCAGATGGTTCGCGTCCAGGGATTTATTATGCGCATTTGTCTGACATGAAAGCGATGCCAAAAAATGAAATGGAAGCGATTGCTTATCATGAAGGCAATCCTGGCCATCATATGCAAATTTCAATCGCGCAAGAGTTGAAATCAGTACCAACATTCCGCACGCAAGCAGGTTTTACTGCTTATGCCGAGGGTTGGGCCCTGTACTCAGAATTGTTAGCGAAGGAAATGGGCGCTTATCAAAACGACTATTCAGATTTTGGCCGTTTAATCACCGAAATGTGGCGAGCTGTGCGCTTGGTAGTTGATACTGGTTTGCACAGCAAAGGCTGGACTGAACAGCAAGCGATTGAGTATTTCAAAGAGAAAACGCCAGTTGCAGAAGGTGCTGTGGTGTCAGAAGTCCGTCGTTATATTGTTTGGCCAGGCCAAGCCACAGCCTACAAAGTTGGTATGTTGAAGATTTTGGCTCTTCGGACCAAAGCGAAAGAGCAACTTGGTGATAAGTTCGATATTCGCGCGTTTCACGATACCATCTTAGGTGGCGGCGCCTTGCCTTTAGACGTTTTAGAAAAACGGGTTGATCAGTGGATCACTTCGGTCAAGGCCGCTAAATAATCGACTGCTACTCGCTTAATTTGGCCTCGTTAAAGGATGCTTTAATGAGGCCTTTGATTTATTTTGACTGCTGACAAAGCGCTGATGCCAAGTCAACTGCTTCGATTGTTAGAAGAAAACAGCAAGCCTGCACTTTTTGCAACCAAAGCCAAACGTTCGACATGGTTCAATGGCATTTTGGCGCAGCTAAACGCCACCAATGCACAGATTGGCGTTAACAAATACAACAGCGGTGAAAAACTAAAAAAAGTGACAACAACCACATGATACAGCCCAGCATAAATCGCCACTGGCAAACGGGTGGCGATTTGCCATGAGCGACCTACGTACGCGGCAACAGCGCCAATAATTGCCGAAGGGATCATCAGCATCCACAAGAAAAAACCACCAAGTGAAAGCAGCAAAAAAACAGTCACTGTCGCTGGAATTGTTCCTGACAGCGCACCTAGCCAAGTCAATACAGGTTGTTCTTGCTGTTGTAGTTTGAGATATGCTTCTTGCATATCAAGCTGGGAATAGCGTGAATGAATGGTCATGAATACATAGCTAGGTAAAATGGCGGCCAGATGCTAGCAAATTATTCACAAAAATTATATTAAATTATCTCGTTTGCAAACTTTAAGTCAGCGATGAAGTCAGATGAGGCTTGAGCTTGCATCATCGCGTGATTTTAGCGATGCTGTATTGAAGTCGAGTATTATAAAATAAAATTGTTGTGCCTAGTTGCAGTTAAAAGCAGGTAATTCATGAACCGTCGTAAATTTTTAGTTTCTGCCGCCGCACTTTCGCTAGTTGGCGCCACCGTTGGCAAAGCAGCGATAGCCCAAGCAGATTTAGCTCAATTATTGGCTGAGTTACAGGCGCTTACCGGTAAGGATGTCAAAACCGTTGGTGTTTGGTCCGCTTCTGAAGTTTTTCAGCATTGTGCAGCCAGTATTCAAGGCTCGATGCAGGGATATCCTGAACACAAATCAGCGATGTTTAAGGCAACCGCGGGCAAAGCGGCCTTGACTGTGTTTCAGGCCGCGGGCGCGATGCGGCACTCTTTAGCAGAACCAATCCCTGGCATGCCGGCTTTGGACGCACAAATGCCATTCCACCAAGCATTGGCACAATTAATTTCTAGTTTACAGAGCTTTATTGCGTTTAAAGGCCAATTGCAGCCGCATTTTGCTTATGGTGAATTAAGCCATGCGGACTATGCTTTAGCGCATCAATTGCATATTAGAAATCACCTCAATGAGTTTGATATCGGATGAATGGCTTTGCTTGGCAGCAATCTGCCAACTTCCATGACATAACGAGTGCAGATGTTGCAGAGCATTTTGCAGAGCATGATGCTAAGTATGCAGTAGGGGATAAATGGCAAGTTCGCCTTGCCACAGCCGAAGACGCAGCACTAATCAGTGAATTTATTGTGCCTATAGTCCAGCAGTTTATCGTGCCAAGTTGTAAAGCGGATGGCGCAGTGTTATTGCTCAATTCGCTGACACCTGCAGCCATGGCAGGGTATTTAACTCAAGATTACTATTACCAATTGGCATTTAAAAATAACGTTTTAGTGGGCGTGGTGGGTTTACGAGAGCGCCGGCATCTGTTTCATCTATTTGTTGCCGCCAATTTGCAGCGCAGTGGTTTAGGTCAAAAATTGTGGATGCTCGCTTGGAGTCACGCCATCGCTAATGGTTCTGACGGTAATTTTACGGTAAATTCCGCAGTACATGCCGTTGAATTTTATAAAAAACTTGGCTTTGTCGCGACTGAAGGTCCACGTGAACGCTCTGGTGTGATAGATGTTCCGATGGTCGGCTATTTTCCGAAAAGCAGTTAAATTGTCGCTCAGTTAACAGGACGAATAGATTTATGCTAGAGATTGATGTGTTGGTCGTCCGCAATTTTCTAATTGCCCTCGCGATAGGTGCATTGGTCGGTATTGAGCGGGAGAAACATAAATCCACTGAGCATCCTAATTCTTTTGGCGGTGTGCGGACCTTTATTCTGCTGGCCCAAATGGGGGCGGTGAGTAGCTGGTTATCGTTACACCTGCAGTCGCCATGGATATTTATGCTGGCATTTGCAGCAACAACTATCGCTGTGATGAGTGCTTATATTTTAGAAAACCGGCAAACGAATTCACTTGGACTCACCACACAAATAAGTGCTGTGACGGTTTGTTTGTTGGGCGGAGCCGTCATGTACGGTTATGCCGAAATTGCAGTAGTGATGGCGATTGTTACTTCTGCGGTATTGACCTTCAAGCAACCCTTGCATGGTTTTGTGGATAAACTGGCGGCCGATGATTTAGTCGCTGCGGTGAAGTTGGCGATTGCTACTTTTATCGTGTTGCCGCTGTTACCTAACTACACCATAGATCCTTGGCAAATCTTTAATCCCTACAAGATATGGTTGCTAGTGATTTTAATTTCAGGTTTGTCCTTGCTTGGTTATATTGCGGTGAGGGTACTTGGACAGGCGCGTGGCCATGCCATCGCCGGCCTTGCTGGCGGTTTAGTGTCATCGACAGCAGTAAGTTTAAGCTTCGCAAGATTAAGTCAATTAGTTGCATCAAGAAGTGATACCGCGACAGATCCAGCAGCAAGTGCAGCCGCCGAGCTGCAGGAGACCTCAGCCTTAGCGGCAGGTATTTTACTGGCATGGTTAATGATGTCATTGCGTCTACTGGTTATGGTTGGGCTGTTGGCCTTGCCGTTATTCGAGCAACTCTGGCCGATGTTAACGGCAATGGCGGTTGTAAGTGGCATTGCCGCGCTGTTTTTCTACCAAAAAGGCAGTGTCACGGTGGGACGCGCAGTGGCTGCAGTGAAAGTGACCAACCCCTTTAGTTTGCTGGCCGCAGCACAGTTTGGTTTGTTGTTCCTTTTAGTCCTTAGTATCGTGCGTTTAACCGAACTTTATTTGCCGATGGAAGGTTTGTATTTGGTCGCGGCTATTGCCGGAACCACCGATGTTGATGCCATTACCTTGTCGATGGCTGAGCTTGCCAAGCAAGAAAACAAACTTGCCATCGCCGCTGCAGCCATTGTCATTGCGACTTTAAGTAACACTTTGGTGAAAGCGTTGATGGTTGCCGTGCTTGGCAGCACAATGTTACGCCGTCAGGTATCGCTTGCTGCTGCGGCCATTTTTATTGCGGGCAGTATCAGTTTATTGTTAGTTGGATAAGTCTGTGGCAGCACATGATTTACCGCTTTAGTGTGAGGGTGTTGCGCTAGCATAAACAATTCGGCTGCCGAGCCGAATGGGCGTCGTGCCTTCACTATGATAATATTAGGTTTTTGCTGCTCCGAGATTGTTATGGTTATTGCTGCCCGGCCATCGGAAATCACTCTACCGCCAGAGCGCGAGCGTTATGCGACAGTGTACGCGTTTCTGTTAGCGAAATTTCCGCGTATCGCGGCTGAGGTGTGGCAAAGCCGCATTGAGCAGGGCAAGGTGTTTTGGCATGATGGCCCGATGATCCAGTTGGACACCCCGTTTCAACCAAGTCGACGACTTTGCTATTACCGTGAAGTCAGTGCAGAACCGCAGGTGCCTTTTACTCACCAAATCATTTTTCAAAATGAGCATTTTTTAATTGCCTGTAAACCACATTATTTGCCAGTTATCCCCGGCGGCGACTTCGTCAATGAATGTTTATTAGAGCGGGTGCGCGCGCAAAGTAAAATTGCAGATCTTGCCCCCGTGCATCGGTTGGATAAAGAAACCGCGGGGTTGGTGATGTTTTCCTGTAATAGCGAAAGTCGTGCTTTGTACCACCAACTTTTTGCCACGGGTCAGATAGAAAAATCCTATCTTGCGGTCGCGAAGCTGCCATTGACGCTGCAAAACCTCGCAATTGGTAGTGAGTTTCAGGTGGAAAATCGCCTAGAAAAAGCCAATCCAAGGTTTTTGATGCAAGTCATTCCTGGCGAGGTCAACGCCAGATCGCGGTTAAAACTAATTGGCAAAAAAGGCGACCTTGCGCTGTTTCGTTTATGGCCGCTCACCGGAAAAACTCATCAATTGCGCTTACACATGCAAGCGATTGGCGCGCCTATTTTTCACGACAAATACTACCCAGAGTTACTGGCCAAGCAACAAGATTTTTCGCTGACGCCATTACAATTACTGGCGCAGCAATTGCGATTTATCGATCCAGTTTGTGGTTCGGCTCGAGTGTTTTGTTCAAATCGGCAGCTCGAGGCGTGGCCAGAGCTAGTCTTAGATGAGTAGCCATTGTCGTGGCTATCGGTTGCTATAAACATTGCTATTAACCTAGTCCGAATCGCCATTACCGAGATTTACAGGTCGCGCATTTTCAGTGCATTTTCAGCGTATTTTCAGCGCATTGTGCAGTTTTTAAAATAAAATAAGAGGTTTATATGGGGTCAGCCAGCGTATTTAAGAAATTACCTGCATCAGCAGCGAAATGGGTAATGCCGCTGTTATTATCCATTTTTATGAGTGGCTTGGTATCACTCCTTAGTACCATTCACGCTCAGGGTTTGGTGGCTGGGCTGTTATTGGCTTGGTTAAGTAGTTGGGCGTTTTCTTGGGTAATTGCATTTCCGGTGTTGTTATTAATTCTACCCGTGGTGAAAAAGTTAACTTCATTTCTTGTGGCAACTGAATAACCAATTGTTGCACCACCCCAGCAAGCTATGTAATGCTCAGCAATAAACTAAATTAAGTTAAAACAGCAGCATAGCATCGCTGTGCTTTTGTCATTAATCGACGCAAAGTAACTGGGGATAGCTGATGGGCCAACCGATTTGTTCAATAAAAGCGAAGGAGGCCAATTCAACATGGCTCACGACAGCACTTTTTGCCGCGTTACTAGGCGCATTTAATACAAATGCTGAGGTTCATTATCAACTTGATTTAAGTCAGGTCACGCAGCAGCAAGCTGAAATCACTATGCGTTTAAGTCATAGTGCAAAAGGACCTTTAACTATTGCAATGGCATCCTCATCGCCAGGCCGCTATGCCCGCCATGATTTTGCCAAGAATATCTTCGATTTACGGGCCTTTGATAGTACAGATAAGCCGCTTCAGTTAACGCGAACTTCAGCTACAACTTGGCAGCTTGAGTCGGATACCAAGGAAGTCATTGTTAAATATCGTTTATTTGCTGACCATGCCGACGGGACCTACAGTCAAATTGATAGAAGGCATGCCCATTTAAATATTCCCGCGAGTTTTATGTTTGTGCCATCGCAAGCAGCAGAGCCTGTGTCATTGTCCATCACTAATAAACCTAAAGAGTGGCGGGTTGCCACGCAACTTGCACATGTCAATGGTCAGTGGCAAGCCAAGAATTTAGACGATTTTATGGATAGTCCGTTGGAAATCAGTGCCCATGATTGGTTGTCATTTACTCAGTCATCGCAGGGGCAAAATTATCAAATTAATATCGCATTGCATCACCAAGGAAATTCCGCACAAGCAGCGCATTTAAAAACTTTAGTGCACGCTTTTGTTAAAGAGCAGCAAGCGATTTTTGGCGAGTTACCAGCCTATGCAGGTAAACAATACACTTTCCTTGCAGATTATTTGCCTGCAGTTGCTGGCGATGGCATGGAGCACCGAAATTCTACCGTGGTCACTGACAGTCGTTCATTGTTGCAGGCTGAGTACGCGCAAGTGGAAACCATGTCGCATGAATTTTTTCACGCGTGGAATGTTGAGCGTATTCGTCCAAAAAGTCTGCAGCCTTTTGATTTTACCAAAACCAACATGTCTGATTTGCTCTGGTATGCCGAAGGCTTTACCAATTATTACGGAAAATTGGCACTAAAACGTAGTGGCTATTTTTCGCAAGAGGCCTATTTTGAACAGGTGCTCAAAGCGCTTAATCGGACGTTGCAGGCGCCAGGCCGCCGTTTTCATGGGCCTGCCGGCATGAGCCAGCAAGCGGTGTTTGTGGACGCGGGAGTCTCGGTTGACCCAACCGATTACGGCAATAATTATTTGTCGTATTACACCTATGGGGAAGTAGTTGCGCTGGGTCTTGATCTGCAACTTCGCGTGCAGTTTGGGAAAAATTTAGATCAACTGATGCGGCAAATGTGGGGGCTGCATGGTAAGACTGAGATCCCATATGATGCTGCGGCGTTGCAAAAACAGCTCGCTGCGGTCAGTGGGGATGTTAAATTTGCGGAAAAATTCTTTAATGAACAAATTAATCAAAGTCAGCTCCCTGATTTTAAAGCGTTATTTGCTGAACTTGGCTTAATTTTGCAATTGGCTGAGCCAGACAAAGCTTTTGCTGGTCTTGTTAGTTTTCGTAGTGAAGGCGCGGCTTTACTCGTTGCGAGTCGACCCTATGTTGACTCACCATGGGCCAAGGCGGGTGTAGCGCTTGGTGATACCTTGCTGCAACTTGGTGATTACCCAATAAGTACCGAGCAGGATGTGCAATTGGCGTTGAAACATGCCAAGCCTGGCGCAAAGTTAACGCTAAAATATCAGCAAAAAGGTGATCTTATTACTACTGAAATCCTGTTGGGCCAAGATCCTCGTTTAACTTTGAGCGTGGATGATAAGGCGACAGATGTTCAAATTAAGCGGCGTAATGACTGGCTAGACAGTCAAGCGGTTAATCTTACCCTGATGTAATCGATAGTTTATGCTGGGGGCGAGCCTAACAATGCATGTTGGCGCTCCTCTTCTGTCAATAAACCGACCATAAAGGTACGTCGACGATATTTAGTGGCACTAGGTTCATGACTTAACACCGCCGCACGAAATTGCTCTGGTTGCGCTAACAGCGCAAATGCGCTGCTCCAAAACAAGTAAGCGCCATGGCGGATTTGCCCTGCCGCTAATTGTTGTTCCAGTTTGGCCACTAATGGGGGCAGCCGAGTTGGCTCAGCCAGCAGTTTGTTGACCATCCCTTGGTGTAATAACCAAATCTGTAAATCGACTTGGCGTTCTTGTTGGCCGCGGCTCGACAACGCCGAGGGTGCTTGGTCTCTTCGTGTTCTTTGCGCTGGTTTTCGCGAATGACTCTGGGTTTTCCCATTGAAATTGTTTAACTGTTGCAAGATTTGATTTTTGCGAGCTTTGCTAATATTTGGTCTTGCAGTAGTGCCTTGCACCGCGTTTTCTGTGGTTGCTGCCAACTCATCCAATAACGTGGCTGATGCCTGAACTTGGTTTGACAAGAGTGTCGTGTCAATATCGCTCTGGCCATTGCTGAACATCTTGCCAACCGGATTTAAAATCTGAAATTTTGAATTCAAAAACGCGCCTTATTTAGTTCTTTTTTGAAGTTGCAGCATGTTGTGATGAACAACATGCTGATGTTTTTCACAGCAAGCTAACTGTTTGGATTAAGATGATTTTTTAGTCCAAAATTCTAGGTCTTTCACCCTCAAGTTTGCTACGTTTTGCAATAACTGTCATACGGCATAACGTAATGCAAAGTTCACTTACGGCAGGTCAAACCATAAACCATGGCTATCAGTGATGGACTGCAACTGTAAACCATCAATATTAGCCAGTTTCACGCCATCGCCAGCTTTTACTGTCACTACGCCTTCACTCGTGGTTAGTTGTAACTCGCCACTAATCAGATGAAGATAATACTTGCGATTTGCCATTAACTGCAGTGGTTCAATTGCATCTACAGCTAAACGTAATTGATATAAATAAGCATCTTGTTTGAGTCGAAGACTTTGCTCTCTGCCATCAGGGCTGGCGATTAATTGCATGCCGGGTAAATTGGCAAACGCTTGTTGTTGATAACCAGGTTCTGTTCCCCGTACATTGGGTTCAATCCAAATTTGCAGAAACTTCAATTCCTCCGAAGCGCTGGCATTAAATTCGCTGTGCATAATGCCGCGACCCGCGCTCATTAATTGAAACTCGCCAATAGGTAATACTTGTTGTTGCCCAGTTGAATCTTTGTGGGCAATTTTACCAGCTAACACCATGGAAATGATTTCCATATCGCGATGGCCATGAGTTTCAAATCCTGCCCCCGGAGCAACCCAGTCATCGTTGATGACTCTTAGTGCTGAAAATCCCATTTGTGCAGGATCGTAATAACGACCAAAGGAAAAGCTATGTTTGCTATCCAGCCAACCGAAATTTGCGGCACCTCTGGCTGTAGCGGATCTTAATTCAAGCATAAATCACCTCATCATTTCAGTTGCTGTGGGGCAAATCGAGTCCAAAAAGTTTGCCCCCATGTTTAACACTAATTGTTTGGTTTATTGAAGTTTTTTACTAATAAAACTATCTAGTGCTAATTTGCCTGCACCCGATGCAGCTAAAGCGATAGTGGTTGCTAATAGTGCGAGTGCAAATTCATAGCCGTTGTTACTCATAAAAAATCCGTTTGATAAGTGCACACTGAAAATTGCAACAAGCATGGTCACTGCTAAAGCCAATGCGGCTGGGCGAGTGAATAACCCCAACAACAACATGACTCCGCCAAAAAATTCAGCACTTCCAGCTAATAAAGCTAAGGGTAGACCAGGCGTTAGGCCAATACTTTCCATCCAGCCTGCGGTTGCGTTAAGGCCATAACCGCCAAACCAACCAAATAATTTCTGGGCGCCATGTGCGGCGAAAATTAATCCGACAGGGACTCGAAGCAATAAATTGCCAATTTGTGCAGAACTTGGGTTTTGACTTAACAGTGCGAATAATTTGTTCATGGCTTACCTCTCATAAATTGGTTTAAATAAATTGATTTAACTACTTGTCTGAATTTTATGTCTTTGTCGCTAATTGCTTGCGATGTAGCTAATTTAGCGCAGTTGAGTTTGGCTAAAAAGCGGAATAAACTGACTTTATAGTTCAAAAAATTTGAATTAATGATTGGGTACAGTAACTTTGAATTTATGTATTCGCTAATCGTCCGCTCTGACTTTCGAGGAAACTTGAGATGCAAAATGTGATTTCGCTTGAGGCGCTGCGCGCACTGGATGCGATTGAGCGCAAAGGTAGCTTTGCCGCAGCGGCTGAAGCGCTTTATAAAGTACCTTCAGCGTTGAGTTATACCATCGCTAAGTTGGAATCTGAGCTTGGGATCAGTGTCTTTGACCGGAGTAAACAAAAAGCTCAGTTAACTCCTGCTGGCCAATTGTTATTGCAGCAAGGTCGGCAAATCTTGTTAGCCAGTCGGCAGTTAGAGGATGCGGTTCGACAGCTGGAAACAGGTTGGGAAGCAAAGCTGACTATTGCAGTCGAAAGTTTAGTGCCATGGCAACCGCTGTTTGCATTAGTCGATGCCTTTGGCAAGCTTGGCAAAATGACGCAAGTGTCATTAAGAGAAGAAGTGATGGCGGGCTGTTGGGAGGCTTTACAGTCAGGTCGCGCCGATTTGGCGGTTGGTTTAACAGGCGATGGCGTGAGTGGCCAGTTCCATTTAGAACCGATGGCCGCAGTAGACTTTGTGTTTGCGATTGCGCCATATCATCCTATGGCACAGCTCAATCAACCTGTGCAAGCCACTGATTTACAGGAGCAAACTGCGATTGTTTTAGCTGACAGTGCGGTTGATTTACCTAGACGCGATTCAGGCTTATTTGACAGCCGCCGCCGGGTGCTGGTGAATAACATGGCGGCGAAAATTGCTGCTCATCAAGCCGGATTAGGTGTTGGCTTTTTGCCAAAACATCTGATTCAAGAGCAGTTACGTGCTGGCAGTCTTATAGCCAAACCTAGCGCAATTCCAAGAGCCCCAGCCATGCTGTATTTGGGGTGGCGCAAGAATCAGCAAATGGGCGAAGCGGCAAAATGGTTTTCGAAACAATTGAGCCAAGTGAATTGGCAAGCCGTATTGCAAAAATATTAGGTACTTAGCAGTATCCACTTAGCAGTTACAGCAGCTTTTTTGAGGAAATTTCACTTTGTTAGCACTTGGTCAGCATAAAGGTATTATTTTCGATTTAGACGGAACTTTAGTTGATTCAAAGTTAGATTTTGATTTGCTGTGCCAACAGTTAGGCTGGCCTATTGGAACCCCGATCTTAGAACATTTGGCAACCTTCCCGATAGATTCGGAACAATATCGGCAAGCTCTACACATTATTCATGAGTTTGAACTTGATGGTGCTCGAAGGGCAAGCTGGTTACCCGGAGCTGAGCAATTAGTGCATGTTTTAGTGCAGCAACAAATCCCAATTGCCATTCTCACCCGCAATATGCGCGAAGCGACATTATTATGTATTGAACAACTGGCAATGCCATTCCAATTGGTGATTACGCGAGAGGATTGCCTGCCCAAACCAGATCCACAAGGTCTATGGCATATTGCCAAAGCTTGGCAGATGCCATGCCATGAGCTACTGTTTATTGGAGACTATCTGTTTGATTTACAAACAGCTCAGAATGCAGGGATGCCAGGTTGCTTGTATTTAAATGAGCACAATCAACATTTTCAGGAAATGGCAGATTTTGTGCTTACTGATTTTGCCCATTTGACCGAATTGTACCGCATAGCCTAACATCGCTGTCGATGGAATGACGACTGAGCCAAAATTTGATAAATCATTGTTATATTTAAGAGATTTATACAAAGAGCCGAAGACAACTTTGGGATCTGTTGCTAAACTGGCGACAATTTCAAGCATACTTTGTGACGCATCTCGGCGTTGTATTCGGGAAAAGGTGAAGGGTGTCAGTCGCTAAAATTAGTCCAGAACAAGTCAAAATTGGTTATTTTATTCAGTTGCCTGTGAACTGGATGAAGCATCCATTTCTGTCAAATAAATTCAAAGTAGAAAGCTATGAGCAAATTGCCATTATTCAAACTTTGGATTTAGAGTTCGTTTATTTTTTTCCTGAAAAAAGTTCAATTGACGGTAATCAAGGACCAGAGCCTGAAACAGCAGATCTGAATCAACTCGCAGCTGAAATGAAATTTCAGCTGGAGCGTGAAAAAAATTCCCGGATTGAACAAGCCAAAGAGCAACGCCGCCAGCTGCAAAAGACAGAAAAAGCTTTTGAGCAATCGATGGTACAAGTAAGAAACGTCATGTCGAAAATTGGCAGTCGTCCCCTGCAAGCTGTGGATGAAGCGGCAGAGTTGGTTGGTACTATTGCTGATACAATTATTCAAGCGGATGCACTGGTTTTACATTTGATTTCTCAGGCAGGGAAAGATCAAGAAAGTATTTATTATCATGTGCTTAACGTCTCTGTATTATCAATGATGCTGGCGAAAAATTTAGGGCTTTCTGATGAGAAAATTCGGTTGGTCGGGATTGGCGCCTTATTCCACGACATCGGTAAATTAAAAATTCCTACGCAAATTTTGCGCAAAACCGAGCCGCTTACCGCCCCTGAAGCAAATTTATTAAAGTTGCACACGAAATACGGTGTTGAGTTGATGAAGCTCACCCAATCCTTTCCAAAAGAAGCTTGGCCAATTTTGGAGCAACACCATGAATTTTTGGATGGTAGTGGTTATCCTTCAGGCCTAACCGAACCTCAAATAGATGAGTTAGCAAGAATAGTCGCTGTAGTAAATGAATTTGATAGTTTGTGTCATCCCGCAGATGTCAGTAAGGCCCGCTCCCCGCATCATGCAATGTCTTTTATGTTCAAAAGCATGAAAGGAAAACTTGGTGCCAACGAGATGGGGCAGTTGATCAAAATGATGGGAGTTTATCCACCAGGTACTGTTGTGCAATTGAGTGATGAACGGGTTGGCTTAGTGTTATCGGTCAATAGTGAGCAGTTGTTATTCCCAAATGTACTCATTTACGATCCACAAATCCCGAGATTGGAAGCGCCGGTGATCTCACTGCAAGAAGGCAAACTGAGTATTGCTAAAGTGATAAAACCGACGGCATTGCCGCCACAAGTCTACGAATATCTGAATCCACGCGCTCAAGTTAGTTATTACGTACAAAATGATAAAGCAACCAGCTAACAATTTAAAACTTCACTAGGGGCTAATGTTGCAGCCTAATCGTATGATCCTCGCGAATCTGATGTTACTTGTGGCTGCTGCTATCTGGGGCTTTGGTTTTGTGGCTCAACATGTGGGCATGGATTATCTCGAGCCCTATGCCTTTAATGCCATCCGATTTTTTATTGGTGCATTGAGTTTATTGCCACTAGTTATTATCGCCAAGCGTCGCGGTAAACTGGTCGGCACCAAGCCGTTGCTAATGCTGCAATCAAGTCTACCTGTGGGTATATTGCTATTTGCTGGGGCATCCCTGCAACAAGTCGGTATGCTATATACCACGGCTGCAAAGGCCGGCTTTATCACTGGTTTATATATTATTTTAGTGCCCATATTTGGTCTTTGTTTACGCCACAAAGTCACTTTGAATATTTGGCTGGGCTGTATTATCGCCTTACTCGGACTTTATTTACTCAGTGTTGGCAGCGATTTTAATGTCAACTTCGGTGATTTTTTAGTATTTATCGGCGCATTCTTTTGGGCAGCCCATCTCTGGACTATCGATTATTATGCCAAGCAAATGACACCTGTGTTATTGGCGATGCTGCAATTTGTGGTATGTGGCTTTTTAAGCGCAGTTGTCGCATTTTTTCTAGAAAGCCCGACCTTTGCTGCGGCAATTCAAGCTTGGCAGCCATTGTTGTATGCCGGCGTGGTTTCTGTAGGGATCGCTTACACCCTGCAAATCCTCGGGCAAAGACATGCTCATCCTGCTCATGCGGCAATTATTTTAAGCTTAGAGACGGTGTTTGCTGCGCTTGGTGGCGTGTGGTTACTGGGTGAGAACTTGGACCAACGTGCGTTATGGGGATGTGGCTTAATGTTGCTTGGAATGCTGGTTTCACAGGTGCAATTGCGTTGGCTTTTTAAACTCATCACCGAAGCGATTAAGTTTTAGCCGCCAAATTCGGTTCTAAGATTTAGCCGGTTTTCACATTTAGCCGGTATACAAACTAAAACTTCAAATTAAACAACAACTCATGCAGTTGTGGTGTCCATAACGCTGCCTTGTCTACTTTCAGCCCTTTCAGTAGTACGCCCTCTGCTAATAGTAATTGCCGCTGCAAATTGGCTTCCTCCGAACCAAGCGCAAAGGCTAGCTGCATATTACTCCGGACCACTCGATGCCAAGGCAAGGACAACGCTTTGGGCGCTACGCCGAGTGCTTTACCGACCAAACGCGCTCGTCCAGGTAATCCGGCTAAATCGGCAATTTGCCCGTAACTTGCGACTTTTCCCTGTGGGATTTGTAACACAGTCTGCCAAATTTGTGGATAATACGCGGATGTCATGATTGTCCTAATGAATTGCTAACGAGCGAAATCTGAAAATGAGTAAAACGAAAAAAATACTGGTAAAGCCAGAGCCGCCTGAAAGTAATGAATGTTGTGGCAGTGGCAGTTGCTGTCCTTGTGTCTGGGATTATTATCGTGAGCAATTAGCGCTTTGGCAGCAACAACAAATAGATAGCGAAGACGAAGCCGCTGGCAAAACTGATAAGCCGAGTGTCTAACTGATTATCTAACAGCGTTTAATCTGCTCAATACCACCGAACCTGGTTGATGAATAGTTAGCGAGGTTTAATCGGTTTAGAAGCTTGGCAATTTATCGATTGATTTGACAGCCGAAGGCTTTAGTTAGTTATAGCCGTTTTCGCAGAGACTTCCCAAGACAAAAGATCGTGGTATATTACCGCGCTTGCCTGCTGCCTCCCTCTGCACAGGTTTTATAATAACGATAAACGACCAGGATCTCTATGAGCAATTCCATACTTGCCAATCAGCGTCAGCTGTTTGGTCATCCGCTTGGATTATATGTTTGTTTTTTCACCGAAATGTGGGAGCGCTTTGCTTTCTACGGTTTAAAAGCACTGTTATTTTTATACCTCACCAAACACCATGCCTTTAGCGATAACAACGGTTATTTGCTGCTCGGTACCTACGCCGGTTTAGCTTACGCTTTACCAGTGGTGGGCGGTTTATTAGCTGACCAATATTTAGGGATGCGTAAAGCGGTAACCTTCGGTGGTTTTTTAATGGCCATTGGTATGCTTGGCATGGCGTATACCGGCCAAGCTGCAACGCCTGAAGGCGGCGCTGATGCGCTAGCTATTCAAATTATGTATGCATCTTTGGCTTTGGTTGCGGTGGGTGTTGGCTTTTTGAAGCCAAATATCTCGACCATCGTTGGCCGTTTATATGAAGACAATGACCCGCGTCGCGATTCTGCATTTACCTTGTTTTATATGGGCATTAACCTTGGCGCATTTGCTTCAAGTTTAATTGTCGGTGGCGTTGGTGAAATATATGGCTGGGGTTACGGTTTTGCCCTGGCAGGCATTGGTCTACTGACTGGTTTTGTGGTCTTTATCAAAAATAAAGCGCATTTGATGGGCCAAGCTGAAAGCGCGCATCCGGAGTTACTGGAGCAAAAAGTCTGGGGATTACGCCGTGAAACTTTAATCTATGTGCTGGCTTTGGTTGGCGTTGTTGTTGTGCAACAAGTGCTGCAAACCAAATTTGATTTTGATGCCATCGCTCATTTGCTTGGTTTGGCACCGGGTACTGAAATTACCGCAACCGAAGTCGTTGCTATTATTCTGACTATCGGTTTGTTGGTATGGTGGTTCAAGTTTATTTTCATTGAGTGCTCTGCGCTTGAACGCGCCAACATGATTGTGTTAATGGTACTTATCGCTATTTCTGCGGTCTTTTGGGGCTTGTATGAGCAAACCTACGGCACATGGTTGGCTTATTCCGATCGAGTCATGAATATTGAACCGCTGCTTGGGTTTACTTTAAGTGCATCACAGTTAACTTCAGTCGGTGCCTTATTTATCTTCGCCCTAGCCATTCCATTTGCTTGGTTGTGGCCTGTATTGGATCGCAAAGGTTGGAATCCATCCGCCTCGGCTAAATTTGCCATTGGTTTGTTATTCGCCGGTCTTGCCCATTTTGTTTTGCAATATGCTGCGTTAAACCCTGAATCGAATGGGCTTGCTGGCTTCTGGTGGTTTATTTTGGCCTATCTGGTGTTAGAGATTGGCGAAATGGCGTTATCACCGATTGGCTTATCAGCAGTGACCACACTATCTGTGCCACGTGTGGTGAGTTTAATGATGGGAGTTTGGTTCTTAGCATCAGCATTCGGTGAAATGATTGCAGGTCGTTTTGGTACTTTGGCGTCAATGGAAAAAGGCACTGCTGTCCCTGATGCATTGGCTATCTATGCTGATGTATTCTCGACATTAGGCTGGGTAGGGGTTGGTGCCGCTGCATTTATGTTTGCGATGACACCAATTTTAAACCGTCAAATTCGTATTGCTCGCGAAAAAACGCCATCAGTGTGATGGCGTGTCTAACTGCAGGATCTTGGGTAAGTTGGCGGAGTTACAGCCACGTACTGTAAATTGATACCCAAGTTCCTGAGTTTTATCCGGTACAATCACTAAAATCTCATAATCGTTGATTTGTACTGCATGCTCAACTCCGCTAATTTTGCAATGTGATTTACCCTGACTTTCTACCTCATATAAAAAATTTGCGACTAGTTTATTTGCCCATGTAATTCGCGGTACTGCGTTCAATAAACCAAAATTTTCAACCAAATCATCAGGTGTTTCTGCTGATTTATCAGCTTGTTTTTGTAGCACTTCCAAATCAGGAAGCTGTTGCGCAGCAGACTTCTGCGCAGCCTCTACCGCTTCATTTTTCATGTACACCCCATTATTGTTTACTTCCAATACAGTTCCAGTCTGTCCGGTGATATAACCTTCTAGCCCTAAACCAACCAAAGTTAACATAACTGGTAAATATACAATCCGTATGATTAAAGAAATAAATGGATAATGTTCTTGATGCATCATTTCGGCGTGTACTTTGCTGAGAGGTCGGATCAAAGCCATCAAGAAAATCTTTGTCGTATGCATCATCAGATAAGCTATCGACATCAGCATCGCGAGGCCAAAAGTCCAAATTGGCGCTTGCAGTGCAATCATAAAGTGAACACTGAAGGGGGTGAGCTCTGCTTTGACACTGCTAATAGCGTTCATCTGTGATTCGGCGTAGGCATAACAAAAGTTGGCCAAAATTGCGTAACTGGCTAAAAGAAATACTTTTCCCGGTAGGCTATGCCAGATCTTAATTGCGCTTTGCCACATATCGATCATGGTGGCAATCAGTAACATTCCGACAAACGCAAGATAAAAAGCTTCAACTGATGTAAAACTGATAAGCCATAACAGTAATGCAAGGGTACACAAAAAATACCAACGCTGTACTAGGTTTAATTTATCCCAAAAGGAGCTAATTGAAGATTGAAACTTGTTCCACACCATTTTTGCTTCCATGAATTGATTTAAGTAGTCTATTAAGCAGAAAATTTAAAGTTTGGTAAATGAATTTTTTGTATTGCAAGAATACCTTACTGAAATTGACAGTGACTTGATGCTGCTCTATACCCTAAGCAATTAGGTTTTCGAGTAAGCTCTGATGAACCATTTAAATTTGTTCGCAGTCCCAGCATTAGTTCTATTTTCACAAACGATTGCAAGTGCAGCGCAGGCTACAGAGTCGGCATTTGAGCATGAGTTTTCCTTACTTGCGGATTTATCTAAAGCCGGTGGCGACACTTTAGCTGAGACTTCAGCTGAGCGTATGCTAGCTACTTGGGATGCACAGTATCAACTCAGCCCTCGCTGGAATGTCGCAGGGAATCTAAAAGCGTTTCGTGGCGATAATGGTGAAGCGCTCACTGAGAATATTCAGGGGATTTCCAATATTGATGCTGAGCGGTTTAGTAAAATTTATGAACTGTACATGCAATATCAATGGAATGAACAGACCAGAATCAAATGTGGTCAAGTTGATGCAAATTTGGAATTTGCGGTGGTACCTGTGGCTGGCGCTTTTATTTCGCCACCACTTGGCATAACACCAACAGCAATTGCGTTGCCCACCTATTATGATCCCGCATTATCCTGTAGCGCATTTTATGAACCAGAGCAGGGCCTGCAAGCAATGGCCGGGGTTTTTGCAGGGCGTGACCATCTTGATTTTGCCGACCAATTTATGGTGGTTGAAGGTCGTTATGTGCAAGAGCATTATCAATTTGTGCTTGGTCGTTGGCAGCACAATGGTGATTGGCCATTAAATGACAGCGAACGGTTTGTCGCAATTAGTGGTTGGTATGCCAATTATCAACATCAGCTTACTAATGAGTTGACTGTGTTTCTCGGATTATCTTCGTTATCTGATGATGTTGATGCAATAGAGCAGCATCGATTGATTGGACTGGTATACCAATTACCGTGGGATCAACAACAACTTGGGGTGATGGCCAGTCAAGTTACAGTGCCTGCCGCTAATGATGAATTGCAGTTAGAAGCTTATTGGCAGTTGCCGATTACTGAAAATCTCGTGTTACAGCCAGTTGTGCAATATATCGATCAAGTTGGCGGTGCTGATCGTGAAGCATGGGTTGGTACATTGCGACTAGCCATTACTTATTGAAACTTGCCCATTCAATCTGCGCCTTTTAACTGGTCGCTGCAGCGGTTAGGCGCAAGTCGTTGCGATGACGTCCCGATCCGCAGTATGCTTGATTCGATTCAAATGCCAATACCTAATGTTTAATTAGGTACAACGCATGAAAGCTATGTAAGCAAATAGTCGACCATTAAAACAACAGACTAAAACAACTCTGCCAAGTCTGACGATCCAGGAAATTCTCATGCTTAAAAAATCATTGCTAACAGTATTGTTGGCGGGAACTTGTTTGACCGCTGCTGCTGATGAAGGCCAATGGCAGCCCTACCAATTAGCCGAATTACAACCACTGTTAGATGCAAAAGGTATCAAAATCAGTGGTGAACAATTGGCTGATTTAAGTGCATATCCGATGAATGCAATTGTCAGTCTAGGTTACTGCTCAGCATCATTTGTATCGAAAAAAGGTTTGGTTATCACCAACCATCACTGTGGATATGGCGCCACTCAACAAAATTCTACCGCTGAAAATAATTTGATAGCCAAAGGTTTCCTTGCAAAAAACTTAACTGAAGAATTACCTGCAGGTCCACAAGAAAGACTTTATGTGACTGAACTAGTCAAAAATGTCACTGCCGATGTTACCGGAAAACTTGCAGCAAATCTGACAGATCTAGAGCGATTTGAGGCCGTTGAAAATAATCGCAAGCAGCTGATTAAGGATTGTGAGTCTGATGCGAATTACCGTTGCAGTGTGGTGATGTTCCACCATGGTCTCGAGTTCTATTTAATAAAACAGTTGATGATCCAAGATGTGCGTTTGGTTTATGCACCAACTGAAGCCGTTGGTAATTTTGGTGGGGATATCGATAACTACGAATATCCTCGCCATACCGGTGATTACACATTCCTCCGTGGTTATGTTGGTAAAGATGGCAAACCCGCGCCATATTCCACAGAAAACGTACCGTATCAGCCAAAAAGTTTCTTAAAAGTAAACGCTGATGGTGTGCGTGAAGGCGACGGCATTATTCTAGCCGGTTATCCTGGGACGACTAGTCGGTATCGTCTCGCAGAAGAGATTGCTTTTGCAGCAAGCTGGCAATATCCCGCGCAAGTGAAAACCTTTAACCAAATGATTGCAACGATTGATCGCTTAGGCGCTAACAATCCTGAACTGAAAGTCAAATATGCTTCAGTGGTCAAAGGCTATAACAACCGGATGAAAAAGCTGAATGGCTTGTTAGACGGCTTCAAAGTGACCGATATTCACGCTATCAAACAGCAACAACAGCAGCAGTTGCAACAATGGATTAGTGCAGACAAGAGCCGTGGCAGTTATCAAAAAGCCATGGCAGATTTGGCCGTAGTGGTGAAAAAAGAACAAGACTACTTGCAGCAAACTTATTATTTTGAAAACGCCAAGCGTAGCGATTTATTAAAGGCTGCAGTTGATCTATATCGGTGGTCAATGGAGCAACAAAAACCAGATGCAGCCCGGGAAATGGGTTATCAGGCGCGTGATGCCAAAATGTGGCAGGGCCGGTTAAAACGTTTAGACACTAGCTTTGCTATTAACATGGATATTGCTTTGTGGTCTGAACAACTTGCCGAGTATTTAGCCCAGCCTGAGCAAGTACGAGTTGCTGTGCTTGACCAAAGTTTAGGGTTAACTGCTGGCATGTCGCAAGCGGACATTACCGAGAAACTCATTGGTTGGTACGAGCAAACTGACTTACTCAAAGGTGAAACTCGTCTGGCATGGCTCGATAAAACCCCTGACCAATTCCGCCAAAGTAACGATCCTTTTATCAAAACTGCAGTGGCTTTGTATGACACGCATATGCAACTTGAGCAGCAGCAAAAGTCATTGAATGGCGAACTGTTAAAAGTACGTCCTGCCTACATGCAAGCAATCATTGCGTATAATAAGACACAGGGCAGACCTGTTTATCCCGATGCAAATAGCACATTACGTATTACCGTCGGCTCAGTTGATGGTTACATGGCTGCCGATGGCGTTTATAAAACCCCGTTTACTTCAGTCGCTGGGATGTTAGCAAAAGAAGGTCCAGCGCCATTTGATATTCCTGTAGGTTTAAAGCAGGCTTATGCCGCGAAAAAATATCAAGGTTATTTTTATGCTGACTTAGCAGCCAAGAAAGAACCAAGCTGGGTTTGTTCGATGGTCGATTGCCCGAAAGCCAAAGTGACACCTTTTAATTCAGTACCGTTGAACTTCCTCTCTAGTGCTGATACCACTGGTGGGAATTCCGGTTCTGCGGTGATGAACGCGAAAGGTGAGTTAGTTGGGCTTAATTTCGACTCGACTTATGAATCGATTACTAAAGACTGGTATTTTAATCCTGCAATTACTAGAGCCATCCATTTAGATATTCGGTATGTGCTGTGGTTAATGCAAGAGGTTGATGGTGCCGATAATCTGTTGTCAGAAATGGAATTAGTCCGTCAGGAGTAAGTATCCAACACCAGCTAGCAACCTTAAACAGGGCAGTCAGGTTACTTTTTTAATGTTGAAAATGCCGGTTTGATACCGGCATTTTTTTATACGGTTTTAGTGCTGCTGTGGCTCAGAACAACATCGTCGCTCTTGGATTGAGTAAACTTAAAATGGCTAAACCTTCGAGGAAGGCAAAATCTCGAGCCTCATCTAAATCTTGTTTGGACAAGCCTAGCAAACCCAGTACCTGTGGTTTAAGTAAATCTGCTTGCTCGAATTTATCGTTGGCAGTATTGAGTAAGGCTAATTGTGCGCTGATGTGCATAATTAAGCCTATCTGATTATTGCTACGCAGTTCAGGTTCATTGATATGCCGCAATGGCGCTTGGATATTTTCAGGTAAATGCCATACGTTTAACAAGGCAATACTGCATTCGACAAAAGTAAAACCAAGTACTTGTTGTTGTAACAACCGAGGGAGTTGTTTACGTTTGAATTGCTGACATTGCGCAGCAAGTTCAGGGGCAACTTCAACCACGACCAGTTCACCAATGTTGTGCAATAACGCTGACAAATAAACCGGTTCATTCGGGCGAACTGATAATTTGTGGGCAAGAAATTTTGCAATTAACGCACAATGGATGCTTTGCTCCCAAAATCGGTCTAAATCAATGGCGTCTGGTTTGACGCTGGCAAAGGCTTCTGTGGCTCCATAAGCCACGACGAGATTATAAACTTGCACTTCACCAAGCAATAATACTGCTTTGCTGACCGAGTCAACTTGGTTTGGGAAATTATATAATGCACTATTTGCCAGTTTTAATAATCGCGAGGCAAGGGAAGGATCTAATGATATCAATTCAGCAATTTCGTCTAAATCGCTGATTTTGTTATCAATGATTTGTTTTATTTTTAGGCAGGTGTCTGGTAAAACGAACACATCACCCACCTGTGCGGCATAGTCTGCAGCGTTCAAAATTCACTCCTTGCAACTGAAACTCATCAGTTATTAGTGTCGTCGGTTCTGCTCGATTTACAAGCTTAGTCCAGCTTATTTTTTAGCAAAAAAGGGATCAGTGAATTGTGATATGTCATTGGAATGCCATATGAATTTCATGCCTCTGTCATGTTGCGGCTCTAATTTGGCCACGGCTTAATTTAAACTCGTTGGAGACATGATGAAAAAAGTGCATTTTTTAACAGCGGCAATATGCCTTTCTACGGCGTTAATTGCTGGATGTGATCTTGAAGGCAAAGATGGGGCTGTGGGCCCAGCAGGTCCTGCAGGTTCTTCTGGAACTCCTGGCGCCACTGGTGCGACAGGCGCAACAGGTGCTGCTGGTGAAAATGCTGTGACAGGCTTACAACTTTCTGCAATTGCCCGGATGACAACCAAAACCTATGGTTCAGGGGCTGCAGAAATAGCCCAATACCAACCAAGCTCAAAGCGCATTTATGTGGTCAATGGCGCAGCGAATCGTTTAGAAATCCTTGATGCTGCAAGTTTAACTTCGGTAGCCCTCACAGATCCGCTGACTGCAAATAATTTAACCAGCCAGCCTCTGACATTGCCAACTTCCGTTACCGTGAAAAATGCACAAAATCTAAATGAAACTATTAGCTTAGGTTTTGCCAATTCAATTGCAGTGAATGGTAATACACTGGCGGTGGCGATGGAAAACCAACAAAAAACCGCGGCAGGCGCAGTTCTTTTTTATGATATATCGGCAGCTGTTCCAGTATTTAAATCAGCGGTAAAAGTGGGTGCTTTGCCAGACATGGTGACCTTTAACAAAGATGGAAGCTTATTGGTTGTTGCAAACGAAGGTGAACCAGCACCCGACTACAGTAGTGATCCTGAGGGTTCAATTGCATTAATCACCATGAGCAATGGCGAAGCCAGCAGCCAAGCAGAATTTATAGGCTTCAGTGGTTTTAATGCTGATAAAGCCGGGCTTTTGGCAAAAGGCATTAAATTCGCAAGTCCAGCGAATACAACCGTTGCGCAAGATCTTGAGCCTGAATACATCACTGTCAGTATCGATAACAAAAAAGCTTATGTGTCCCTACAGGAAAATAATGCGTTAGCAGTCATCGATTTAGTGGGTCGTAAAATAGATAAACTGGTTGCTCTTGGCTTTAAAGATCATAGTATCGCGCGTAATGCTTTAGATGTCAGCAATCAAAATGGTGTTGAAATTCAAAGCTTTCCTGGTGTTTTTGGTATGTATCAGCCTGATACTATTGCAAGTTATGGTTGGAAAGGTGCGACTTATATTGTGACTGCAAACGAAGGGGATGCTCGTGATTGGTCTGGTTATAGCGAACAAAAACGCGTTTCAGCCATTACCCGCTCGCCAGAACTACAAGCAAAACAAGCGGGGATTTATAGTTCAAGTGGTCTTGCAAGGCTTAATATCAGTACCGCGATGGGGCTGAATGCGAATGGCCAATATGATGCGCTTTATGCTTATGGCGCAAGGTCATTTAGTATTTGGGATCAAAATGGCTTGCAAGTGTTTGACAGCGGCAACGATTTTGAACGTATTGCTGCAGGCATTCATGCCGAAAAATTCAATTCAAATCACTTAGCAAACGCTGGAGATAACCGCTCTGATGATAAAGGTCCTGAGCCTGAGGCTTTGGCGCTTGGTCAAATCGGCAGTCGGCAATACGCCTTCATTGGTGCTGAACGCATGAGTAGCATCTATGTTTACGATATCACTAACCCATATGCACCCACTTTTGTCGACTATGTCATCAATCGCGATGTCAACGTCACCTACAACATTGACGATGACAAACAACCTGCTGTAGTGACCGGCAGTGTTGAGCTTGCAGGCGATTTGGGACCTGAATCATTGGTGTTTGTACCGGAAGGACAAAGCCCAACGGCAAAACCATTGTTGATTATGGCGAATGAAGTCAGTGGCAGTTTAACTGTTTTTGAAATTAGTAAAAAATACTAGGCTTGGTTGTGCGGCCTCTGATTGCAGAGGCTGCTTATATCTCTTAGGCATCGGCCACCGGCATTAAAAAACTGCACAATAATTCCCTCTCGCAAAATTCAAGTTCGATGACAAAACAGTAATTGCTGCTGGCCAAGCAACTAGTTTTGAAGATCCTTTTCCCCATTTCGCCCTTGGTTATTGACCAACAATTATCGCAATTGACTTTATAATTTCTCGGTCAGCTTGACCAATTATCGGGTTAAGGTCAGACTAAGATGGTTCACATAACATGGTAAATGGTTGCTTCTATTGGCAATCTCTTGTATCCAATAAAGTGCGGTCTATACTCGTTAATTGTTTTGTGCTGATCTTAGGATTAATTTCGGCGATATGCCCCGTTCGGAAGGACACTGTGATCAAGTCAATCATGTTGGGATTTTTATTGGCTACGCCATTTTATGCTGCAGCGCAACAAACTGTGCCGACGGCTATGGTTGTGGTTAATTCAACGGTAAAAGTCCATAAACTAAGCCAAGCCCAACTGCGCAGTATCTATATGATGCGTCAAGTCGTATGGCCTGACGGTTCAGCGATTAAAGTGTTTGTCCTCCCGAATCAAGCGCAATTGCATTTGCAATTTAGCCGGCAACAATTACAACTGTTTCCTTACCAATTAGAGCGAGTCTGGCAAAAACTGACTTTTTCAGGCACCGGTACTCCACCCACGGAAGTTGAAAACAGCGCAAAGATGCGCGAATTGGTTGCCAGCACTCCTGGCGCAATTGGTTATATAGAGACAACTGATGACACAAGTGAGCTACAAATTGTCCAGATCCAGCCTTAAACCTTTGCTGCTGTTGATGCTGGCTTGCATGTCTAATACGGCCAATGCCGATGATTGGAGTTGGCATGGTTTTGTTTCTCAAGGTCTTATCCAAGCGCGTGAAAGCAATTTTGTAAATAACGATGGCGAAGTTAGCGCTCGTTTAACCGAGGCTGGATTGAATTCTGTTTATAAAATAGACAGTAATCTCAAGGTTTCGGGGCAGTTAATGTATCTCAATGGTGGTAATCGATTTGTTGATGGATTACGTGCTGACTATTTGTTTTTAAATTGGACGCCTTACAGCTCTTTAGATTGGCAGTTAGATTTATATGTAGGGCGTTTTAAGAACATGCATTGGGCATATTCGAGTACCCGGGACGTGGCGCTGACTAGACCGCTTATTGTATTACCGCAATCGGTATATTTTGATTCGTTTCGCGATATTGCCGTTGGCTCAGATGGTGTTGCGCTTCGTTCTACGCATAACTTGGCCATCGGCGAAGTTGATTTTATTTGGAGCTGGGGATCGACACCAATCAGTCGTGATATGAGTCAAAGAGTCATCAGTACCGACGTTGTCGGCGAGACTAACCAGAAGTTTGTCCATCAAGCAAGTAGTTACTGGCGTCCAACCAATAGTCAAATGCAATGGGGGATCTCGCTGTTAGATTCTGATTTTTCTTATAAACAAGCAAACCCAGATCGTTATTTTGCTGGCCAATTTACCGTACAGCGAGTGATGCTTAACTGGCGTTACAGTGCGGAAAATTGGGAACTGACTAGTGAACTTATGCAAGAACGTGTGTTTGTAGATGGCTTTATTTTCCCCACGCTGCAAAGAAACCAATATGCGCAAGGTGCTTTTTTATTGGGGCGTTACGACTGGACTGCGTCTACTAGCTGGTATTTAAGTTATGACTATTTTATCGCCAACAAAGATAACCCAAGTGGTTCTCAACTGCCGGCAGCTTCGGGGGGCTTTATTGCAAGTTATTTTGGCTATCAACGTGATGCAGCGATTTCAATTGACCACGAGTTAAGTCAGAACTTGCGTTTAAAACTTGAATATCACTATATTGAAGGTACAGGTCGCTTGGGCCCTAATGTCATACCTGATGTGGTAGTCAATCGTAGCCCGACCCATGACATTTGGGCGTTGCAGTTGTTGTATTGGTTCTAACCCTATGCGGACATTTTTAAGCCTGCCATGGAAGATACTAGCGCTCATTTTAGGGGCGCTGTTGTTTATGACTGTTATCTTGACCAGTTTCGCTCTGGTTAAAATGGAACAGGATTTTCGATTACAGCAGGAAAAACAACGGCAGCTGCGGCAGCATCAATTTGAGCATTTGAACCTATTACTTGAAAGCCAGCTAAGAAGTTGGCTTGAGTCCTTCACTGATTTAGTTCAGATCCGTGAACAGCCCGATTTTATCCAGTTTGCCGGTGAGTTAGCGCGGCATTTTGAGACCATTGCTTTGCATCTAAATGTTGAGCAGTTATGGCTGTTTGATCAAAAAGGTGCCGTGCTTTATACAAGCGGGAGTCATATTCCAGTAAGAGTGCGCCAAGCCGTCAATCAAGTACTCCTTGAGTTACAACCCTACAGCGAGATTACCTGTACAGAGCATTGCAGTAAATTAGTGTTGGTTCCCGTGCAAAATCAGGCTGGCGACATTGCGGTTGTTGCTTTAAGTACCACTTTGCTTGATGTGCTGTCTTCTCTCAAGCAAGGCGTTGGCTCTGATGTTGCTATAGTCCGTATTGACGGTGATCTACAACGGCCTGCCAAAGAGTTGCGCTTATTATCTTTGTCGAATGCCAGCCGTATGTCTTCGGTTTTTTCTGCGTTACCTGCGGAAGCGACGGTGTCTCAAGCTATTGAAAGCGGGTTACCAATCGAAATCGATGATCAACATTACCTTATAAGCTTTTTACCCTTGCTAAGTAATGGGCAAAGTTACTACCTTGCGCTTATTGATGACACTAATAAGTTTGCTAACACCAAAGCCGCTTACAAACTACAAATGGTCGGTTTTGCAATTTTTTGCTTCGGATTACTAGCAATAGTGATTTATTTCAGTACTTTACGCTTGAGTCGTCGGCTGTTGACCATGGCTGAGCATTTACCACTGCTCGCGCAAAAGAAATTTGTGGAGTTTCGCGAGCGCAGTCAGACCAAACCGCTGTTTTTTCGTGATGAACTTGATGTTTTAGGCTCTGCGGCAAATCAACTCAGTACTGAACTTGAGCAACTGCATCAAAAAATTGAACAAAATACTCGTGAGCTTGAAAATATTGCGATGTATGACCTGTTAACCGGGTTACCGAATCGCAACATGCTGCAATATCAATTAAAGAAAAGTCTTGCTGCTTTAGAACGAAACCAAGGTCAAGTTGCGGTGCTGTTTCTTGACCTCGATGATTTTAAGAAAATTAATGACAGCCTAGGTCATGCCTATGGTGATAAGCTGCTCGTGGAAGCGGCACGTCGTTTGCGAGCATGTTTGCGCCAAACTGATATGGCATGTCGTTTTGGTGGCGACGAATTTGTGGTGGTGTTGACTGATACTTCCGTTGGTGATTACCCCAAAGAGGTGGCGCAGAAAATCCTCAATATTTTCAAAGCACCAATTGAGCTTTCTGGACGACAATTTTATATGTCGACCAGTATCGGTTTAACCACCACAATTACTGCTGATAGTACGACTGATGAGTTAATCCGCCAGGCTGATATGGCGATGTATGACGCAAAGGAGCAGGGTGGTGCCGATGTTCACAGTTATGACTTACAGATGTTTCAGCGACTTTCCAAGCGGTTGCAGTTAGAAAGTGAAATTGAAGAAGCGATTTTACGCAAACAATTTAATTTGGTGCTACAACCGCAAGTCGATTTAGCAAGCGGCAAACTTTGCGGATTCGAGGCATTGTTACGTTGGCAGCATCCGCAGCGTGGTATTGTTTCGCCTGACGACTTTATCGATATGCTAGAGAATTCATCGCAGATGGTCGAGTTGGGCTACTGGGTGTTTCGTCGCAGTTTTGAATTGGCGAAATTGATTATGTTGCAGGGGTTTCCCAATATTCGAATTGCGATAAATTTGTCAGCCAGTCAGTTTTTAGACCCTAATTTAGGCTGTGTTTTAAGAGAGTTATTGGCTGAATTTCAATTAAATGCGCGGCATTTTGAATTGGAGTTAACAGAACGCACTCTAGTCAAAGATTTTGATGTGACTTTGCAGTGCATGAACGAATTAAAAGAAATGGGTTTTATTTTTGCGATTGATGATTTTGGCACAGGTTACTCTTCTTTAAGTTACCTAAAACAGATGCCGGTAGATATTATCAAAATTGATAAGTCGTTCGTGTTTGGTATGTTAGAAAATCATGCAGACTTCCAGATCATTACCTCGACTATTGCGATGGTTCATGCGTTAGATTTAACGGTTGTGGCGGAAGGTGTGGAAAATAGAGCACAATATCAAGTGCTTAAAGAGCAGCGTTGTGATATTGCTCAAGGCTATTTTTTCGCCAAACCAATGACAGAAGAGCAATTAATCAGCTTTCTACGTAATTATCCGATGAGCTTAGTTGTGTAGCCTTTAGCAGGGTTGTGCAATTGAAAGCCGAAGCACTACCGTCATGTGTAGCAGTGGTGCTACCGACAGTTCAGCTAGCGAAAGTTCAGTTAGCGAAAGTTCAGTTAACGTAATCAGCAAGTAGACTTATTTACTACTATTTTATTCTTGAGTACCGTTGCCAGCAGCCAATAATTTGGTCGGTTGCAGTTGGTCTGCCGCGGCACCATTTCGATCGTAAAATTCGACTTTGTTGCGGCCATTATGTTTTGCAAGATAAAGTGCTTGGTCAGCATTTCGCATTAAGTCCGCAAGGCCGTAGCCGCTAACTTGGCTAACGCTCACACCGAAACTGGCAGAAATTTTAAGACCAGGCACAATATAATTGCAATCAAGTTGTTCAATTGCATCGCGGCATATCTCCGCTAGCATTAAGATTTTATCAGGTTGGCATTCTGGTAAAGCAATTGCGAATTCTTCGCCACCAACTCGACCAAATACATCTTCGCTCCGGATAAAATGGTTACAGATCCGAACGACCGCCTGTAACGTTTTATCACCCGCTTCATGTCCATAGGTATCGTTGATTGTTTTAAAATGGTCTAAATCAAATACAATCAAACCTATTGATTTGTTGAGCTGTTTACAGCGTTTCAGCTGCTTACTAAATTGTGACTCGAAATGAAATCTATTGCTTATTTGCGTTAAATTGTCGTTTTCAGCGGCATTTTTATAAAATAGGTGACGTCTAAATAGACGATACGCAACGTAGACCAAACCGCAACTTAATAGGACCAGCAAAACAATCAGCAATCGAGTGTGTTGTGCTTCCTGACTTTTAAGCTCATTTTCCAGTTCTGCTACCCTAAATTGCTCTTGAACTAACGCTAACTGTTGGTTTTTATTCAGTAATTCACCTTTAGCCAGATGGTAAGCCAGTTGTTGCTCTGACTGAGAGTCCAATAAAGATCTATCCGCTTTGAGAAATAATTTATGGAATTTTAGCGCCGTTGCTGGGTCATTCGCATTTTCAGCAATTTTTGATTTTAATTCGTAAGCACTGACTAAAGGTAAACTAAAGCCAAGACTTTGGCTCATCTCGTGAATTTTATCTAGATAGATTGTTGCGGTACTGGGCTGATTTAATGCATAGGCGGTCCTTGCAAGCCCCATATAATATTCAGCAATGATCCGCAGATATTTCGTTTTCTCAGCTTTATCAAGATTTGATTTAAGTAATTCAAAGGCTTGGGCGTGTTTTCCTTCACCCTCGAGTAAAAGCGAATCTAAAATTTTTAAAAAAAGTAAGGCAATTTGTTCATTCGCAGCTTCACAGTGCTTCGCTGCTGTCGCAACTTCGGCGGCAGTATAGCTTTGGTTCGTCGAACGCATGTTCTGGCCAGATAACAATTCGATAAGGCAACTATCTCGGTCAGTTAAATCATTTTGCCGAACTTGTTGAATATAATTTTGGCTTTCCTGATACATTCCCGATTCGGCATATGTATAGGCCGCAGAAATTAGTACTTGAACACGTAATTCTGGTTTTGTTATCTTTTCTAACCAAGAAAGTGCCAAATTCAAATTAGTGAAGGCAGGGATAAAATTACGACTTAAGCTTTGAATGTTTGCAAGAGTAAAAGCTGCTCGGAAACGTAATTCAATATTGGCGCTAGAGTTAATAAGTTGGTTTAGATGGGATTCTGACGCTTTGTAGTTGCCTTCCATGCCGGCTTTATAGCCTTCAAGCAGCAATAAATAATTAAACTGCTCAGCACTCATTTGCGATTTATTATCTGCAAGCTCAGTCATTACACGGTTAAAGCTGACGCGGTCCGAGCTACGGAATTTGTCAGCTTGTTCTAATAAATCATCAATTTTTCCAGCCGCACAGGCTATCCCGACCCAGAGGGTCGGGATCAATAAAATAATTGTTGGCCAGAATCTATTGCGCATATTAGTGTAAACGTACTTTTTCTTCTTCTTGTGGTGTATCGTCTTGCTCAGGACCATTTGGTTCATCGGGAGCAACAATCATGTAGCAGCCACGATGTGACATACCTAAACTAGCCAGTAGGGCTTGTAAATCACCATCGAGCATCGCTGTGGTTGTGGTTTCATCTAAGTTGTGTACCGAAGCCAGTTGCTTGATAAGATTTGGCCGCTTTGAAGGTTCAACTGTGCTTTTGCTTAGTTCTAATAAAAATTCCAACATATTCGACATTAAAGTTCTCCATCTTCAACTGTTTGATTCGACACCGTCGCTGTGTTTCTAGACTATGGCCGATGACTCGCTATTTTAGCCAAGATGCTAAATGACTAGCAAAAGTGAATAAGCTCAAAATCAATACTGCAAACTTAACTCAGTTTTTTATAAATAGGAAGTAAATCCTTATGATTGAAAACGACTTTTTCTCTTAACAGAACGATTGAAAAATTCGATATGATTTTGGCTGCCAATTTTGGAACATTAAGTTTTATTGAGTGCATTCAGTGAATTAAGTTATGCTCGTGCTAACTATACATAGAACTAGGTAATCTTGAAATTGGCACATCATCTTTCACATTCTTCAACAGCAAATGGTAGTCTGGTGATCGTAGGAACCGGGATTAAACTTGGCGCTCATTTATCACCGATTTGTCAAAGCCGTATAGAGAAAGCGGATATCGTTTTTGCTGCTGTGACTGATGAAATTACCGAGTTATGGCTTCGTAAGCTTAATGCGAATGTTCAGAGCTTTGCTCCATTATATGCGGAAGGTAAATCCCGCCATCAAACGTATCAGGAAATGATTGAGCTAATGCTCGGTGCGCTGAGAAATGGGCAACATGTTGTCGGGGCATTTTATGGACACCCTGGCGTTTTTGCTTATGCTCCACATAAATCCATCGAGTTGGCTCGTGCAGAAGGCTATTTTGCACTAATGGAGCCAGGGATAAGCGCCGCGGATTGTTTGCACGCAGATCTGGGTATTGACCCTGGCAAATTCGGTTGCCAATACTACGAAGCCAGTCAGTTTATGTTCTATCAACGCAGCATTGATCCCACCGCATATTTAGTACTTTGGCAAATTGCTTTGGCAGGGGAGCAGAGTTACGCGCAATTTAGCACTGGGCATGCGCAGTTACAGTTGTTGGTGGATTTACTTAGCAAAGATTATCCACTTGCGCACCAAGTTGCAATCTACGAAGCTGCGAGTATGCCTTTTGAAGATCCGCGAATGGAATGGCTTGCCCTGAGCGACTTGCCGAATGCGAAATTGACGTTGCGGAGTACTTTGGTGTTACCACCTAGTCGGAGTATGCAACCAAATACCGCAATGCTCGCTGCGTTACAACAGTTGCAAGAAGACTAACATGGCGGAGCAACCAGAGCTGTCTCCTGTGCAAAAAAGCTGTGTATTACCACCTAATTGGTCTGCAAGCAATTTTGTAATTAATTGCCCACCTATGTCCTTTCGATTAATTGAACCTGACGATTTTTCAGCCTATTCAGAGCTTTATACAAACGAAAGAACTCAGCAATTCATTGCACCAGTGCTTAGTAATGACCAAGTAAAACGTCGTTTTACCTTAATGCGGTCGGCCAATACAGTGCAAAATGCTGATAAGTATTATCTAACTATTGCTGAGCAGAGTTGCAATCAGGCGCTTGGTTCTTTTGCCGTGTTTAATATTGATATGTTGGCCGAAAGTTGTGAGATAGGTGTGATGATGTGCCAACGAGCGCAAGCTCGCGGTTTTGCCAGACATGCGATGACCGCGATTTTGCGACACCTACAGCAGCTTGGTTTTAGTAAAGTCTTTTGCGTGATCCATCGGCATAATCTTGCTGCGCAACGTTTAGCTCGTCAATGCCAAATGCGTATTCACGCAGAGCAAGAGCAGAGTGTTTGTTTCGTGCTAGATGAGGTCATACGAGATTGGCGATTGAATGAGTAACAGTATTGTGATTGTTTTTATCGCGTGGCTTGCCGAACGTTAGCTGGGGGCAATATGAAAACCGTTGTTATGCGTGGTTTTCATATTGCCAAGTTTAATTTATTTGTTCGTGCTGCACATAGGTGAGTTAGATTTGACATAAGGTTGTAAAACCGGAGCCATGCCTTTTAAAACCTGTAATGGCAGAGCGGAGGTAAAACTAAAATCTTCAGCGCCTTTACCTGGCACAAATGCGGTTAACGTGCCGAAATAATTATCGCCTAAGTAAAAAACAAAGGTGGCTGTGCGGTTCACTGCGGTCGATGCAACTGCTTTACCTCGCACCACTTGCGTGGCAATCCGGTTATCGCCAGTACCAGTTTTTCCGCCGATTTTCAGTGGTGAACCATCACTTTTAACGAAACTGCCATTAAGACGCCGTGCTGAGCCGCCTTCGACGACTTGGCTCAAGGCCTTTTTCAAAGCGCGAGCGACCTCTGGACGCATGACGCGTTCACCTGCACTCGCATTATATTGCAGCGCGACTTCATAAGGTGTTTTTGCCGCAAAGTGCAAACTGTCGATACGAATTGTCGGTAGGCGCATCCCGTCATTTTGGATAATCCCCATTAATTCAGCAAGAGCCGCGGGTCTATCGCCTGAACTGCCTAATGCCGTGCCAAGTGAGGGAACCAAATGATCAAAGGGGTAGCCTAACTTTACCCAGCGTTGATGGATATCCAAAAATGCTTCAACTTCCAGCATGATCCGAATTCGAGCATCACGAGCACCGCGGTTGCTGGTACGGAATAACCAACGATAAACTTGTTGCCGTTGCTCGGCACTCGCCGCCACCGCATCTTTAAAGCTGGCTGTCGGATTCTGGTTAATGTAGCTCAGCACCCAAAGTTCGAGAGGGTGGACTTTAGCGATATAACCTTGATCTGGCAGGCTAAATTTACCCGGTCCATACTGTGCGTACAGCGATTGTAACTTCTTAGCTGTTAACTCTTTATCATCCGGTAATTTGGTTTTCAAGAAGCTAGAAAACTGCTCTAAGGTCGCTTCGGGTAATAAATAACGATGAACAGCGGCCAATCGATCGGATGTTTGCTTCAAGCCATCGAAAAATACTTCGAGGCGTTCATCCGCTGGTTTTTGCTGATATTTTTTCCAAAATTTTCGTAAAAATTCAGTGCCTTCTTTATCGACAAAGCGACGTAAAACTTCCTCACGCTTTGGATCTGAATCACTTAACTGTAACAAGCTAGCGCTGCCACTCGTCTGGTAACTGCTGGCGTAGGTTACAACGTCGCGAAATAGTCGGACAAAGGATAAGTTCGTCGAGTTTTGTAATGATTCACGGATGGTCGGGACTTTGGAGTCCTCTTTTGAATCGAAGTTATTAAATACCTGTAAGCCGCCGCCGGTAAAAAATCGTTCAGTCGGGGATGCTGAATAAGTCCGTTCTAAGGCAGCTTCTAGCATACTTGGCAGGCTTCGGTCTGTGGTGGTTGCCATGTAATTAGCAGCCCAACGAGTTAAATTGTCTCCAGGCGCAATATCCATGCTGAGTAAATTGTCTGGCAATTCATCGGCAAAGTTTTGATGCAATTCGGCGATGATTTCTAAGTAAGTCGTTAATACTCGTAACTTTGCTGTTGAGCCAAGTTCAAGTTTACTGTGTTCATTGAGATCAAAAGGCTGGTCGGTGCTATCAGTTTGTACGCGCACACGGTTGCCGTCCGGTGTTTTTTCGAACAGCGTAAAACTATATAAAACATCATCAGTGCCACTTGCCGATAACAATCTTTCACCGAGCAGTCCATATTTTGCTGCGATTGTTGGGTCGGCAATGCTGCGCAAATAAGCTGAAACCTTTTGTTGGACGTCGCTGTGCAAAGTGCTGTGGGCATTTAAGTCCAATCGGTCAAGATCATACATGGGTTGGTTTAGCAAATTACCCAAGCGCAACCGTGCTGCATTAATGCCTTTGCGGCTATCTAATTCGGTTTTTTGATTATTGGGTTTTTCCGCCCGGAACGTCAGTTTTTGCGCTAACGATGCATCTCTTAATCCTGCGTCGATAATCCCAGCTCGCGCTAGTAAGCGAATATGGCTGTCTGTCAGTTCTTCAAGATCGGCATGCCCTTGAATTAAATAATAAGAGGGTCTGCGCTGAGCAATCATCAATGCTAAAAATTGCCGAAAATACTGCGCTCTTTCTTCATTTGTTTCAGCAGTTGCCTCATTACTCAGTAGGGTATTTGCTCGGCTAAAATCAGATCCAAACCAAGCCCATAAAGCATCACCAACACCGTGAACTTCACCATGACCAGGTGCCGAGGACAGTGGTACGGTATTGAGATAATCTTGAACAATGCGAGTGCGCATCGCCATGGTATTAGTGCCATGTTGATAAACCCGCACCGTACCTGAAACTATTTGAATCGCCTTGTCTTTAAAGTTTTGTGTAAGTCCTAAAGGGGAATGACGAAACTTCTCGATTTGCGTGGCAAGGGTACTGCCCCCCGCCGATTGGCCGCCAACAGAAAGCACTTTGCCAACTTGACTCAGCGCTGCCATCACAAATCGTGGCCAATCCATTACAGGGTTCGCTTGCGCAGGGATTTTCAGTAGGTTTCTGTTTTCAATAAATAATAAACTTTGAGCAACGACCCCAGGAATAGTGCGAGGATCGGTGTACACACGCTGTGGATAATTGAAGTCAAAAATCGTTTCATTACGACAATCCGCTAAAAACAGTCCTGATTGTACTTTTTCTCGATAAGGCGGGAAAAAACCCTGACGGGCGTATTCATTCAGCGCTGGCGAGAATTCAGCTTGCGCAGTAATTTTAAAACCGCGTTCGACTAATCGTGGTAATAAGGTCGGTAACTTGGTGTAGCCATGGCGTTCGTCAAACGGGCCGGCGTCAGGGTATACAACTTGCTGAGCAGGATTTGCTTGTAGCTGATAAGTTAAGGTTTTTGCGTATTCGGTGATGTGTTTTGCACTGTAGTAGGCGGTGTGCATTTCAAAAGCCACCAGCACACCGCAGGCGGTCGTCGCCAACAACAACAATGCTGGAACTAAACTTCGTCTCGGCGCCCGAACTGGCTTTTCTGCAACAATGACGCTTGGCTGCGGGTCGCGAACATTATCAAAGTGCATATTTTCTAACGGTGAAGGCGCTGACAACTGAAGTTCCATTTGAATGACTAATCAAAGAAGTTGCCAATTTTAACTGGAACGCTCTGGTTTTGCAGCTGAATTTTGAACGTTTGTCAGATTAGCCTTAATTCCGCGATTGGATTTACTGTGGCGCGTAAGGTGGTAGATCATTTCCTTGCCAAAAGCGCAGACTATCAATGAGTTTGGGATCTTGACGAAGTTTGTCGATGATCTTGTTAATACGCAGAATTGCCAGTTGTCCCCAGTTGCTATCGGGGCAGCTGATGGCACCTGCTAATAATTCCGTTTGGCCCGCAATCGGTAGAAACACCAGTTGATGCTGTTGGCTTCGATTGTAGTAATTTAAGGCACTTTGAAAATCAATCGTAAAATCCAGAGCCCCTTGATTGATCAAACGAAACAACTCTTGGCTATTTTTAATCTGTGGTAATGCTTGGTTATTCTCGGGATATTGCTGCAATAAGGGTTGTAAATCACCGAAGCGACGAGCTAAAGCCAATGAATAGGTGTAATTACTTTGCAGCAGTTTTTTCAAATCAACGGGGTTGCCAAATTGGCTTTGCATGTTCTGCGCATTTGCTTTGCTGGTGATAACACCATGAGGTCGATAGAAATGGGTTGGCTCACTATAAATTCGATGCTCAGTTACCAATAAATTGGGCTTGTGCAAAGTGCAAGGGAAGCAGACTTGCTGTTGTTGCTGCATTCGCAATCGAATGTTGGCATGAGTATCGATGATTCGTTCTTGCCGCACATCAGGCAGGTACACAGCGAGTCGCTGTACTAAAACATCACAAAATCCATTGTCTTGGTCTGGGCCTTGGGTGATATGAAACGGGGCTTCAGCGGTGATGCCCCATTGGATTTTTAATAATTGATTTCGAGCATTATGGCTTGCCATCACAGCCTCGTCTGGTTTAAGAGAGTGGGGGGAGCCGACAGTTGGCTGCGGGGCAATGGTGTTATTATCGTAATTTAACCAGACGGTTATTATTAATATCAGCGAGAGAGTTGATATCGCAATGAATTTCACCGGACTTCCTATACATGGTAGTCAAAAATGCAATCACTAAAGCCTAGCAGTAAACATTTGCGAACGACAATAGTTTGTAATTTACTGCGACGAGTCGAAAGTCGATGTTTAACTGAATGCTGTTGTGATGTAAAAATGTATCAAGGGGAGTGTACCAAGGTAAAATAATCGACCATTGGTACACTAATTTTTGCTTAATGGTGGTGATGGCCACCAACGCCATGGGCATGGCCATGGGCGATTTCATCACTTGTTGCGGCACGAACATCAACCACTTTTAGATTAAAGGTTAATGTTTTGCCTGCTAATGGGTGATTAACGTCAACGTCGGCTTTAAACATGCCAACTTTGACAATTTTGACTTGGCGCGGGCCATGTTCAGTATCAATAACCGCGGTCATGCCAGGAGCCCATTTCTTCGCGCCTTTTAAATGCTTCACTTGCACGCTATGGATCGCATTTTCGTCGCGCTCGCCATAACCATCTTTTGGCGCAACAACTAAGTCGATGTTATCACCGATTGTTTTGCCCGCTAATGCCGCTTCAATGGCTGGTAGCATATTTTGATGACCGTGGAGATATAATAATGGCTCGCCATTGCTTGAATCTTCAATTAAGCCGTTCTCGTCGCTTAATCGGTAGTGGAGTTGTACAACGCTGTCGTTGGCAATAATCATTTGAGGCAGCCCTTCATTGTTAAAAGGGCTGCATTATACAAAAAGAATTGGTCGCATGCTTGCGCAATTAATGGTGATCGCGGTAACGACGATGATGGTCGCGTTCGCGGTAATGTCTATGTTCCCGATACTCTACAACTCTCGGCTCAACAAAATAGACTCTTTGATGACATGCCCGATAACTCCGGCAATGTTTATGCCAATGCCGACGATGTTTGTGGGGAACTTCCACGTAAACCACTTGCGGCTCTTCAACATAGTAGCGACTTTCGCCACGATAGCGTTCAACGGGTTCAGCAAACCCAATCTGGCCATAAACGCCCGGCAGAACTTGCCCATTAATTTGTACACTAATATCTGCGGCTTTTGCTACTGGAACTCCAGTAAAAAGTAACGTAATGACTGCTGTTGTGGCGGAAAAAATTTTAAAGTTCATTGGTGAACCTCACTGTGCTGCGTTATCGCCATGACAGATTGGTAAAAATCAGCTGAATAAAATCTGAACTTGAAAAATTGTTTTATTGGCGTTGCCAATTTCGTGGATCTAGCCGATAGAAATCACGCATCAGTGGATATAAATTCGGGTAGGTTTGCAAAAAATCGTCGGGTTGTTCGAAAAAAGCCTCTGTCGCTACTGCAAAGAATTCGGCAGGATTAGTAGCCGCATAAGGATCTAAAAAGGTTAATTGCTGCAGTGCTAATTGCTGTTGTAATTGGGCAAATGCTTGTGAAAACAGAGCACTCCACTGCTGGTATTCGATTTGACTATTGAGCGCCGGCGCACCATTGGCTTGACCCGTTTGCTGGTCTAGCTGATGAGCAAATTCGTGCATCACCAAGTTATGACCATCTTCAGCGTTCGCAGCCCCCGCTTTGGTATGTGGCCAAGATAAAACAACCTGGCCATGCTGCCAAGACTCTCCCAACCTAGTTTGTATTTGCTCAGTAACGACGCCAGCAACCTGTTGAGTCGCTGCGACATTAAATGCTTCTGGATACAACAAAATTGTCGATAAATCAGGATAATGGGGCAGGGGGCGCTGCAGTGTTAATAAACAGGCTTGTGCCGCGACCAAAACGCGCATTTCATCGGTTACCTCTAAACCACCACAGCCTACAAATTTTTTCTCAAGCAAAAAAAGTTGGATATGTTTTTTTAATCGCAGTTGTAAATCTGTAGCTAATCGCCGGTAAATCGGCCATTGCTCCCGCAGAATTTTACGCCAAGTTGGCGGAAATGGCGTTGCAAGCGACTGTTTTTGTTTTAACTTTTGCTGGATTTGTGGCCATTGGGTGATGGCAATACACAAAAATGCAATGAGGAAAATCAGCAGGGTAGAGCTGTGTTGTACCAAGAAATCAGCTAGCATGTATCGGTTGCCGGAGAATGACAGTGAATGCTGTTTATTGGTCCGTTTGAAGTATTTTCAAGCTGCCTGCAGTGGCAGCACCGGAGAATTACATGGCTATATTTGAATTGAAACAGCAATTGTCAGTCGCGCAAGGGATTTTGGCGCAACTGCGCGACCCCGATATTCAGCTTGATAGATTGCGTTTTCGACATAATTTACAGCGCCTTGGTCAACTGTTGGCTTATGAAGTATCAAAATCATTAACTTATGTCAGCTTCCCCATGCAGACTGGCCTCGGCCTTGCTAAAGTTGCAGATCTTGAACAGCAACCTGTGCTGGTGTGTGTCATGCGCGCAGGGTTGCCGTTTTATCAAGGTTTTTCTGACATGTTCGAGCAGGCCGATAGCGGTTTTATTGGTGCTTATCGTCAAGAGCTTACACCCTCAGGTACTCAGGATATCTTTTTAGGTTATAGCGCGACGCCGGATATTACCGGCCGGGATGTCATTTTAATCGATCCGATGTTAGCAACTGGCTCTTCGTTAGTTAAAGTGTGGCGTTTACTTGAGCAACAAGGGGCTGTACGTAGTGTACATATTGCAGCGGCAATCGCAGCGCCTGAGGGGATTCGTTATATTCAACAGCAGCTTGGCGACGATGTGAATTTATGGATCGGTGCAATTGATGAATGTCTCAATGAGCATGATTATATTGTGCCAGGTCTAGGCGACGCGGGTGATTTGAGTTTTGGCGACAAACGTTAAACTTTGTTCGCTGTGCTGATGGCTCCGACGTTTATACGTCAAGTCGGTAGGCGCGCATGCATGAAAATACATAAGGCGGCTGCTTAGCCGCTTTATTTTTAATGTGGTTTCGAAGCGTTATGTGGTTGATGCGCACAGCGCAGCCGATATAACAACCAAGCGACTACAATAATTACCGCGGGTAGACTCAACGTTTGCATCAATTGCAAAGGAAAATCAGCGAACCAGCCGTGTATTGAATACAATGCTTTATCAACCAGTTGCACTGCGTAATAGCTAAGCGCCACCACCGATAATCGTTCAACTGCTGTTTGCAAACTTAGCTGCAGGCGGGCGCGTTGCTCCATCGATGCCAGGAGCTCTGTGTTTTGTCGTTCCAGCTGTAAATTAATCCGAGTTCTTAATAATTCTGTTGAACGCCCGAGTCGATTAGACAAACTCAACTGACGACTGAGTACCGATTGTGCTGTACGAAATGCCGGTGTTAGTCGCCTTTCGGAAAAATCTTGTAGCGACATCATGCCATCGACAGGGGTTTCTCGAAGACTTTTAAGTCGATCTAGCGTTAGTTGATAGTAAGCTGCACTCGCTTCAATCCTAGCACTATTATTCGCAATCAGATGTTCGGTTTGCGCAGTCATCTGACTAATTTCTCGCAGCAATTGTTCATCTGATCCTTGCTGTTGTTCAATTCGTTGTGTGACATCGGAGAGCTGCTGTTCAAGTTGATGCAATCGTGACAGGCTTTGCCTGACTAATGGCCAACTCAACAAACTGAGTTTCCGATAATTTCCCAAGTCAAATAGTTGTTGGACTATACGAGCTAATGCGCTTGCGCTTAAACCAAAATCCAGTAACAACATGCGTCCGCCACCTTCGGGATGCTTACGAAAGTCAGTCCATACTTGCGCTTGTTTATTTGCCACTAAGCTTGAAATGCAATGCTCGCTCGCAAAAAAACGCTGCCATAGCTCAGTCGCTGTGTTGTCGGAACTATTTGGCGCTAAAGTTAATATATTCAGTTGCACAACCCGCAGCAGCTGACCTGGGATCTGTTGAAAGAATTCTGCAAAAGGCAAGAAATGTTCGGGGTCGCTAAAACTATCAGTGCTGCCTTGTCGAATAAAGCTGTAAGTAGAAAACTCGGAGTGTTTTTCAAACCTAAGACTTACCTCGGAAAAGTTTAAAGTTAAATCGCTATCGCTTTCTTGAAATGTCAGTTGCTGTCTCGATGCTAGTAGCTTTAGGGCGACAAATTCAGCCTCCCTTGAGGCTGCGTTGACCGTTAACATAAACTGACAGATCCGACAGGGCGCTTTTAGTGCAGGAAAAAAACGTTGTTGTAATTCCTTCTCTGCCATGTCGCGTTGTGGATGATTTCTCAGCATGAGCTCTAACATAAGGCAACTCCTTGGCTTGAACTATTTGTAGCAGAAGCAAGCAATGTTCCATTTTAATTATTTGCTATGCCATTGATTATTATGAAAATAAAAATCGTACTGAATGCCTATTCGCAGTTTTGGTGCAGTTTAGGCATGAATATGTGCGCTGCAGGTGCAATAGCCATGAAATTTTTACGGCATTTATGTGGCATATTTGTTAGAGTAAAAACTTGAAACTCCCAAAATAAATAGAATAACGAGGTGTTTTATGATCCCTGCAGAGTATGTTCTTCTCATACTGAGTCCAATTTTCTTTGCTTTTGTCGCTTTTGAATGGTGGCAAACCCGCAAGCAACAGCCGGCTGTTTACCAATGGCGCGATAGTATCGCCAACTTTGTGCTATCAGCGATGCACCAGTTTGGCGAGGCGCTTTCGTTACTGCTCTTGATGCCATTGTTTATTTGGATGAGTCAGTACGCGATTTGGCAGATTGAATTTAACTACCTAAATTTATTTGCCTTATTCATTTTGCAAGATTTTCTATATTACTGGTTTCATCGTGCTTCCCATCGCGTGCGTTGGCTTTGGGCCTCACATGTGACACATCATAGCTCTCGGTTGATGAATTTCAGTACGGCATTTCGGCAGAGTTTAACTTACCCAATATCGGGCATGTGGTTGTTTTGGACACCGTTAATCCTATTAGGTTTTGAGGTGAAATTGGTTATTTCAGTGGTCGCAATTAATCTTGGTTTTCAGTTTTTCGTGCACACAAGATGGTGGAAGCATTGGGGCGCTGCTGGGTATTTGTTAAATACGCCCAGTTGGCATCGAGTGCATCATGCTTGTAATGCCAGTTATATTGATAAAAATTTTGCCGGTGTTTTAGTCATTTGGGATCGAATGTTCGGCACATTTGAACCCGAGAATGACTCAGAGCCTTGCCGCTTTGGTATTACCGATGATTTTGAATCCGTCCATCCTTGGACTATTACATTTTATGAATGGCGCCGAATGGTTGAACAATGGCCGCACGCTAAAGGTTTTTCAGCGAAATTGCGCTTGTTGTTTGGTCCGCCACAGCCTAAAGTTGCCAAATAATCGCGTTAAATTGAGAACAAGATGATTAATCTGGCCTTGATGTCGGCTTTTGTGCCGACATTTTTATTTGTTTCCATCACACCAGGGTTATGTATGACATTGGCGATGACACTAGGCATTAGTCTTGGTGTTCGTCGCACTTTATGGATGATGTGGGGCGAATTACTTGGTGTCGGTTTAGTGGCCGCATCAGCAGTGCTGGGCGTCGCTGCATTGGTGACTAGCATGCCTTGGTTATTGATTGGCTTAAAATGGCTAGGCGGTGCGTATTTAGTCTATGTCGGTATGCAAATGTGGCAGTCAAAAGGCAAGTTAGCTATTCCCGAGGCAGGGGATGTGCGGCAAGTTTCTGCGTTGCAGTTATTCAGCCAAGGTTTTATTACTGCGGTGTCAAATCCAAAAGGGTGGGCATTTCACATGGCATTATTGCCGCCTTTTATTGACAGTAAGCTCGCATTTTGGCCACAACTTTTAGTGCTGTTAAGTATTATTTTGCTTTTAGAGTTTGCTTCAATGTTGCTTTACGCCAGCGGCGGAAAAGCATTGCGGTTAATTTTTTCTGAGGAAAAAAATGTCCGATTGCTCAACCGTATTGCCGGTAGTTTGATGCTAGTCGTGGGGATTTGGCTGGCCTTTAGCGGCTAATAACTTACTCTGGTAATCGCCAAACCAGCAGCAAACTGCTTTGTCCGAATTTGCGATCTATAGGCCAATTTTGCCATTGGCCTCTTGATTGCTGTGTCGTGTCTAATAGCAACCACTCCAATTGCAGGCTAATTTCTGGCGTCCATTGATATTGAATAGTTGCGGTTAAGCCCGCACCATCACCGTTATTATCATCCTTGGCAGTGAAATCTCGGTCGATTTGCCGCCATTTGTCGTAACGAGCGCCAAACTGCCAGTCTTCAAGTTGATAATTTGCTAGCACAAACCACAGATTAAAATCGACATTCACGACACTAGGCCCCATCTCAGTGTTGCCCTGCATCCATTGCGATACCAGTTTCCAGCGATCCGAAAATTGATGCTGCCAAGCAATGTGGGAGAATTTGGTATGCCAAGCATATTGGTCTTTGGCGAATGCTAAAGGATCTGCATTGTTATCGTAGTGATAGATTCGGACCTCAGTTTGCTGTTGCCATTGCCAATGCAACCCGAGATAAAAGCCTAGTCTATCGTCGACTTCGACAAAAGGTTTAACCCAACTTGGTTGCCAGTTGAGTGGTGGTTGCCACAAGCTTGGGTATCGTGCAAAAGCAATCGTTTGGTTTAAGCTGGTTTGAGCAGAATGAAGGGCAAAGCCTCGCCAACTGATGAGGGTGCCAATTGGATCATTGCCCTGATAAGTTGCCGCGACCGCGGTAAAACTATGCGAAGAATTGAAGGCTCTGCCAGGACGATTTAGGCTTATTTCAATTCCTTGAGCCCGCAATTCCTCGCCAATCCAACTATTTATGGCAGAGAAACTGCTGCCATAAGGCGAACTCCAGGCAACATCAGTATTTTCCAACGACATCGCGGGATAAAACCATCCTGCTCGCGCTCGCAGGCGATAGCCATCGATGGGGAGTGGCGCGTAATTCAGCCAATATTCGATAAGTCCAAACTCGAAATCAGCGAACTGTTCAAATTGCCCGTTTATCGTGGCAGAAAAATCGCTATCCGGAGTAATGTTCACACTCGCAAGTTGCTGGCCGAACATCCAGTCAGATTTTGCAATAGCGAGCTGACCAGTTCCCTCTTGCCACCATGGCCGCAGGCTATTCGGTTGCGCCCGTACCGAGGTGTAGCCGAGCTCGCCTTTAGCATCCACTTGGATTAACTCGTTAATTTCAGTTGCTGAGGTCTGAAAATTGGCTAAGCAGATGGCGGCACAAGCCCAAACTTTCATCGGTACTTCCTTTAATTTTTGGCTAACGTTGTTTTTGGCTATGTAGTAATCTAGATGATAATTGCTTATAGGAATACAGCTGATGTTAAAACAAGCTTGCAATAGAATGATTTTATTAGTGCTGATGGTCGGATCGTCGGCATCAGCGACTGAACTTAAAATCCAAGGAAATGATGGCCATCCGCTCGAAGATGCGGTGGTTGAATTAGTTAGTGCAAGTCCGCAAGCTGAGCATCCTGTCACACTGAGTGTGGCACAAAAAGATCTTACTTTTGTGCCTTTTGTCAGTGCGGTGCAAAAAGGTAGTTCGATTGAATTCCCCAACCAAGATAAAACCCGGCATCATGTTTATTCGTTTTCTCCCGCCAAAGTTTTTGAATTGAAATTGTATGCAGGTAAACCAGAGGCCGCCATTAAGTTTGAAAAATCTGGAATTGTCGCGCTTGGCTGTAATATTCATGACTATATGCAGGCTTATGTTTATGTCGGTGACAGCCCATTTTTGGCGGTCAGCAACGCTGCGGGCATTGTGAACTTTCCTAACGTCCCTGCAGGCCAATATCAAGTGAAACTTTGGCATCCATGGCAGCAAACTGATCCAGAGGTCACCCAACTGACTATACCAACTACCAGTGAAGCGGTGTTCAGCATTGATATTCTTCGTCAGCAGAAGCCGAGCAAGCCGAAAAAAGGTTTTGGCAATAATTATTGAAATCGAAATTTTTGTAACCATATCATGTACACCGCAACTGCCTGTACGATTAACAGTTGTTTATTTAACCCAACTTATCGACAATTAAGGAGTAATAACATGGCAACAGTGACGCTCAAGGGCAACCCATTTCAGACTGTTGGTGAATTGCCTGCAGTTGGTAGCCAAGCACCAGATTTCACGTTGACTGGCGCAGGCTTAGCCGATGTTAAATTAGCAGATTTTACCGGTTCTCGTGTTGTGCTCAATATTTTCCCAAGCGTAGACACACCGACTTGTGCCACATCTGTTCGTAAGTTCAATGAAGCGCTTAGCAGTTTAGAAAATACGAAGGTGCTTTGTATTTCGGCCGATTTGCCATTTGCGCAAGCACGTTTTTGTGGCGCAGAGGGGTTGGGATCGGTGTTAAATGGTTCAACTTTCAGAAGTTCATTTGGTGCAGATTACGGTGTTAGCTTTGCTAATGGTCCATTAACTGGCTTGTTATCGCGAGCTGTTGTGGTGATTGGTGCGGATGGCAAGGTTTTATACACAGAGCAAGTTGCAGAAACTGCCGATGAACCTTCATACGAACAGGCTATTGCCGCCTTAAATTAAATTCATTCGTAGGGTGATTCGTTTGTAAAGTGGCAAGCGACTTGCCTAAAACATCACTCCAAATATACTAAAACCTGGTATTTTGACTGCAAAATACTAGGTTTTTTTTGCGAGTTTTTTTCCCTGCTGTACTTCTTTAACTTCTCCAATCTTTTCAATTATCTTTTTTCAGCACATTTTTCACCACAAATCATGTAGTCAATTTCTTGGGTTTTGAGGTGAATTGCGAACAGGTGTACCTTGAATATTGGAACGAATGTGCTTTTTTATTTATTTTTTATTGTTATTAATATCCATTTAAAACAATGGTTTATTTTTAATTAAAAAAGAGAGTATAGACTCTAATTTAATTTTAGAGTACAAATGTGCGCTGAAATTAATGTTTGAGTATTGAGATGAAGTCTGAGTTGTTGCGACGTTTTACCCAAAGTATGCTTGTCCAATCGTCTGTGCGAAGCTACTTAGAGCCTTTGATTAGATTATGGCGACCGCATTTTCGTGCCGGTGCTATATCAGCTAAAGTTTTGAAGATTAAGAAGCAAGCTGGTTTTGTGTGGTTGACGCTCAAGCCTAGTGCGCAGTTCAAAGGGTTTACTCCTGGTCAACATGTTGATTTGTCTATTGAAATTGAAGGCAAGCGAATTCAGCGTACTTTTAGCATTTGCTCGTCACTGCAAGAGTTTCAGCAAAATGGCACTATCGAATTAGCTATCAAATTGGTGAAAGATGGTCAGCTAAGTCGTTGGTTATCAGGTGCTTTATGTCTAGGTACTCAAGTTCACTTATCGCAAGCCTATGGAAATTTTGTTTTAAGGCAGCAAAACGCATTATGTTTAGTCGCTGCTGGTTCAGGAATTACCCCAATCCGAGCAATGCTGTTGTCTATTTCGCGGATGACTCAACCAATTACTTTAATTTATAGCTATCGCGCAGATGGACTTTTTAATCAAGATTTTATCGACATGGCTGCCAAGTTCCCGTTGTTCAAATTTATCGCGCATGACAGTGCGACCATGCCGCGCTTAACTAATGCTGCGATTGCACAATATTGCAATACCAATACCGATTTTTATCTTTGCGGACCAACGTCGTTTATTAGCGAATTAAATGCAGCGCTCACACCAATCGCAAATCAGATATTTTCCGAGTCTTTTGGTGGTGTTACCGCTGCAGCGGATGAACAAACTGTGACGTTTTATCAGCATCAGCAACCGAAATTCATCCAAGGCAAAGGCAGTTTGTTGGTGTTAGCCGAACAAGCTGGGTTAAATCCACGGTACGGCTGTCGGCGCGGGATCTGTCAGCAATGTCAGTGTCAAAAAATTAGCGGTCAAGTCAGAAATATGCTCACTGGCGAGCTTTCAACTGCAGGCTCAGAGCCAATACAGCTATGTATTAGCGAAGCGGTGACTTCTGTCGATGTTCGGTTTTAATTTGGATATTTTATGAAAAACACAGTAACTAGCACCCCATTATTAACCGAAGCGACTGCCGAGCAACTTGCAGCAGAACTGACAGCGCTTGCGCAGCAAGAAAAAGCCAAATTAGGCAGCGAGGATGCACAATATTTGTTGAGGTTAGTGCAATGGCAGCGAGTTTTCGCGATCAGCGGGCGATTGTTGATGCTTGGTTGTTTTTGGTCTGCGTGGTTTTTACTACCAGGGGTTTTATTATTAGCGCTGGCAAAAATAATCGACAATATGGAAATTGGTCACAATGTTTTACATGGCCAATACGATTTTTTGCAGCATCGTTATTTGAATTCTCAGCAATTTGAATGGGATATCGCCTGTGATGCCAAATCATGGCAGCGCACCCATAATTTTGAGCACCACACTTACACCAATATTATTGGCCAAGATCGCGATTTTGGTTATGGGCTGTTAAGGTTAAGTAATGATTTTCGTTGGCGTCTTCGCAATCTATGGCAGGTCATCACTTATTTCATGTTAAGCACGCTATTTCAGTGGGGCGTTGCTTATCATGAACTTGCTGGGCAGCGTGTGTTTTTTGGTCGGAAAAAATCAGACCGGCATAGTCAAGTTAGTGACCAAGCTTTAAAGCGAGCTTTTTTTGGCAAAGGTTTGAAACAGTTAGCCAAAGATTATGTCTTTTTCCCGCTGCTGTGTTGGCCTGTTTTTGGTTGGGTTTTATTGGGAAATTTTTTAGCGAATTTAATTCGTAATTGGTGGACAGCAACAGTGATATTTTGCGGTCATTTCACCGAGCAAATTTACACATTCAAAGCTGAAGACTGTCAAAACGAAAGCCGTGGTCAATGGTTCTATCGACAAATGTTAGGTTCATCGAATTTCACTGGCCCTCGTTGGTTGCATATTTTAACTGGCCATTTGAGCTGTCAAATTGAACACCATTTGTTTCCAGATCTGCCAGCTTGGCGTTATCCGGCTATGGCTAAACAAGTGCAACAGATCGCAAAACGTCATGGCATCCCATACAATACAGGCTCTTTTGCTGGTCAGTACTTTACTGTACTGCGCCGTATTCTTCGATACTCGTTGCCAAGCTAATAAATTTGGCATAATTGTCCATTTTGTTTAGGAGTTGACATGGAATTTCAACAGGTTTTAGCACCACTCTCGTTGTGCGACGGAGAGCAGTGTCAATTCGATATCCCTGCCGATTGGGGGCAGGGTAGAGCGTTGTTTGGCGGTATGGCCGCTGCTATTGCTTTTAGTTATTTGCAGTCGTTATTGGGGCCGGACGCGAAAGTACGCTCTTTAGCCGTGTCATTTATTGCCCCGATCGCACCGGGTCCTGCGTTGCTTAAACGTGAGATTTTAAGAGTTGGGAAATCAGTGCAACATGCTGAAGTTAGAATTTATCAGCAAGACCAACTAGCGCTGGTGATGCTCGCAAGCTTTGGCGCCGCGCGAACTTCAGCTGTTGAGCATCAACCTGCGCTTGTCGATATTTCAGCGAAAACTCTTGCGCAACTGCCCAAGCAGGGGCCAGTTCCAGAGTTTACTCGTCACTTTGATTATCAGTTAACCCTTGGCGGCTTCCCATTTTCTGGGACTCAATCAGTGCAAATGCATGGGCGAAATCGGTTCAGCGCCGCGAGCACCCAAAAGCCTTGCACCATCGCCGAAATTATCGCACTGATTGACGCATGGCCACCGGCAACTTTAAGCTGGTTAAATATGCCTGCGCCTGCAAGTTCTTTAACCTGGAGTTTGGAGTTTATCACCACAGACTTTAGTTTTACTGCGACTGATTGGTGGTACTATCAGGCAAAAATTGATGCAGCACATGAGGGGTATAGTCATATTGAAGCTAAATTCTGTGATGCCGCAGGGCAGTTGGTGGCAATTAGCCGTCAAACAGTGACAGTGTTTGCTTAGTGATGTGAGTGCTGAAACATCCATCGTTTGGCCATAAATTAGGGACATTTTAACTCGGTTCGGCAAAGGTTGTTTTTTGCACTAAGCTTGGCTTGGATAGACAACCTTACCGAGGCCACCAATGAAAACGATGATGCTATGGTTTTTGACTGTTCTTTGCCTGAGCGCTTGCAAACCAAATCCAGAACAAACTAATCCATCGCCAGCAGCGACGCCGCCCACAACGGTGTCGGCTGCAGATCCAAATCAATTGACCGCAGCCAATAGCGAGCCACCGGCTAGTATCGCACCGAATACCAATTGTGCTTTACGACTAGGTTTCGAGGCTTGGGAACCCTACCAATTTATGAGTTTAGATAATAAAGCCAGCGGACTTGATATTGAACTTATGCAAGCTGTCGCTGATGAAATGGGCTGCCAATTGGTGATGACGCAAGGAACTTGGGTTGACTTGATGGCCCAGTTAAAGGTTGGTGAAGTTGATATGTTACTCGGGGCTTCAGTCACCCCTGCTCGCGAAGCGTTTGCATATTTTTCAAAGCCATACCGGAAGGAACAATTCGTCATGTTCGTGAGAGCTGCCGCGTCGTTACCTGAAACCACACTTGCAGAGTTTTTAACGGCTGGGAAAAAAATTGGTATTGTTAGCGAGTACTTTTACGGAGCTGATTTTGCGGAATTGTTAGCTGACGACAAATTCAAAGCACAATTTATTGAAGCGTCGCTAAGTGAGCTGAATATTGCAAGATTACTGGACGAGGAGATCGACGGCATGATTGAAGATAGTTTTGTCGCAAGGTCGATGTTAAGGCGCAAAGGATTGGAGTCAAAGGTTGTTCGGCATGCAATTGAACTCAGTAGTGGGGATGTTTTTGTGATGTTTAGCAAGAAGTCAGTGTCAGCAGAGCAGGTCTCGGCATTTAACGATGCGCTGACGAGTATTGCCAAAAATGGCAAGTATCAGCAAATACTTGATAAATATCAGCAATAGCAAGCTAAGTTATTCGAAAATGTTCGGCGATTATCGCACTGGTAAAGTTGGTTTTTAGATAAAAACCGCGTGGTAAGGTTTGCACCGTTTCGCCGAAACTACCTATACCAGCCGTCAAGGCTTTGCTATTGGCGGCTTTGGGTCTTAGCTGTAGATACTTGCCGTGTGCTCCGCGGATTTGATCTAAGCCTCCTAAACTAATTTGTTCCATTAATTCTTCCCAATCTTGCTGTAAGGCTTGATATTGCAAGATTGACGGCTGCCACAAAAAGCCATTACCAACAATACGATCACCCAGAGGAACTGCTCTTTCGGCAAAGATAGGTACCCAAAGTACATGTTTTAACTTACGACAAACCCAAGAGTCGGAAAATTTTTCTAGTACAGTTCCCGTGAGTGGGGCAACGCAAACATAAGTGCTTTCCAAAGGCTTACCATGCCTATCAATTGGCAGGGTCTTAAGTTCAATGCCTAAGTGCGGAAAATCAGGTTCAGCCTTTGATCCTGCGCAAGCACCAAGCGCCGCTTCAATTAGTTGACCAACAGTACCTTTATCTCGTTTTAAATCTGCAGGGAGTTGTACATCTAATTCTAGTGCTAATTCAGCTAGCGTAAGGCCGGCAATGGCTTGGGTTCGCGTTAATAATTGCGAGATGTTTTCAGGTGGTAACACTGCTAAGACTCAGGTTGACAATAACAGTTGCAAATTAGCATTGTTACTCAGATTTTGCTGGTTATTTTATCGCCATCGAGAGTTATACACAGTGTGTTTTGCATAAGTCGGTTGTTGTTTTGTGTTTAACTTGATGATTTTAATGTGAAAATTATAATTTTTTATCTAGTGGTATGTTTGAAAATTATAGTTATTCAAGGATAAAAACATACATATGCACAGTTATATCCACTACTCCTGTGCAGAAGTTCACAAAGCGCTACTGTTTAAATTGTGAGTTGTGGATAACTATTGGATTTTAAGTCGTAAATACCGATTGCTGTCATCGCGAGATTATGAAAGAATCTTTCAAACGCTGTTGTAAACAAGCCAGAGGTTTGTGTGATCGATGCCGAAGGCTTTCGAGCCAATGTCGGTATAGTGATATGTAACCACCAAGGACAGGTGTTTTGGGCACGGAGATACGGCCAACATTCTTGGCAATATCCACAAGGTGGCATTGATGATGGCGAAACGCCAGAGCAAGCCATGTATCGCGAGTTAAATGAAGAAGTCGGCTTATTGCCAGAAGATGTTGAAATCGTTGCTACGACTAAACATTGGTTGCGCTATAAACTTCCCAAACGACTAATTAGACGCGATTCAAACCCAGTGTGTATTGGTCAAAAGCAAAAGTGGTTTTTACTACGGTTGACTTGCAAGGATGAAGACGTAAATCTGCTGAAAACTTCGCATCCGGAATTTGATGATTGGCGGTGGGTCAGTTATTGGTACCCGGTGCGGCAAGTAGTTGCTTTCAAACGGGAAGTTTACCGGAAAGTAATGAAAGAATTTGCCCCTATCGCTTTACCATTTATTCGACGGGATATTAAGAAAAAATAAAAATCGCCAGCATTGTGCTGGCGTATTTTTGTGCTGACAAGGGGAACCCTATGCTGAGCCAACTGCGGCGAATCGTACAGGATGTTGCACAGGAACCGACGCTTGCGAGCGCGCTTTCTGGGCTTGTCAGCAACGTCAAGGCGGCACTCAGAACTGAGTGTTGTTCAGTTTATCTTGCCGATTATCAGCAACAACATTTCATGCTAATGGCAACCGATGGCTTAAACCCAGATGCAATTGGTAACGTTGCTATTGGCTTTTCTGAAGGTTTAATCGGTTGGGTTGGTCAAAGAGAAGAACCCATCAATCTCGCTGAAGCGCATTTACATCCCCGCTTTAAAGTGACACCAGAGGTTTCAGAAGATTGTTTTTCTGCATTTTTGGGTTGTCCCATAATTCATCACCGAAAAGTGTTGGGCGTTCTGACTATCCAGCAATCCGCCTCACGCGTGTTCAATGAAGATGAAGAGTCATTTTTAGTCACACTAGGCGTGCAATTAGCTTCGGTATTAGTTAATGCTGAAATGCGGCAAGTTGCAGCGGCAGGCTCGCAGCAACAAATCCAAAAATCCCAGCTAACAGGGCTAATAGGTTCTTCAGGCATCGCTATTGGTGAAGGTTTTGTTTTACAACCTGCCAGTGATTTTGATGCTATTTCTCTGCAAAAAAGTGATGATCCTGAAAAGGAACTGAGTCGCTTTTATCGGGCCGTCAAAGTCACCAAAGCCGAATTTAATCGACTTGCTGAGCGCATGAGTGGTCACTTACCAACAGATGCATTAGCAATTTTTGATGTTTATCATCAGCTGTTGGATGCAGCGAGTCTTGGCAGTGAAATCGAAGCGCAAATCGCCGAAGGTTGGTGCGCAAAAAGTGCTTTGAAGCGGGTAGTTGAACGTTTCGCTCGGCAATTTGATGATATGGATGACCCATACCTGCGCGAGCGTGGCACAGATATTCGCGATTTAGGTCAGCGGGTCCTCAATCACTTATTAGAAACCGAACAACGGCAGTACAAGTTGCCTGAACAAGTGGTGTTGGTTGCTGAAAATGTAACGGCCTCTATGCTTGCAGAAATTCCGCGTGCACAGTTAGTCGCAATCGTTTCGTTAAAAGGTTCGGTGAACTCACACGCCGCTATCATGGCGCGTGCTTTAGGTATTCCTGCGGTGATGGGGGTCGATGACTTACCTCTCATGCAATGGCATGGCCAGCGGCTGATTGTCGATGGTTATCAAGGCAATATTTTGGTATCACCAGCCGATGCGATTTGTAATGAATACCAACTTTTGATGAACAAGGATGCTGAGCTTAGTGCTCGGTATAAATCAGAATTACATCTGCCTGCGCAAAGTGCATGTCAGGCGCCTTTTAGCTTGATGGTCAACTCAGGTCTTGCCATTGAACTAGAAACTACCCAAAGCGAATTCACCAACGGGGTTGGTCTTTATCGTACCGAGTTCCCCTTTATCATGCGTAGTCGTTTCCCGACAGAACAAGAACAAGTCGAGCTTTATCATAAAATTTTGCAAGGATACCCAGGCAAGCCTGTGGTAATGCGGACACTTGATGTTGGTGGTGATAAACCATTGCCATATTTTCCAATCTCTGAAGAAAACCCGTTTTTGGGTTGGCGGGGCATTCGCTTAACTTTAGATCACCCAGAGATTTTCTTGGTGCAAATTCGCGCCATGCTAAAGGCGAATATCGGTTACAACAATTTGCATATTCTGCTGCCAATGATTTCCGATTTATCCGAAGTTGATGAATCACTTCGACTTATCCGCCAAGCATGGTTTGAAGTCGATGATGAGTTTAATGGTGAGGGGATTGTCGCCAAACCTAAAGTTGGCGTGATGATTGAAGTTCCATCCATTATGTATCAATTACCGGAGTTGGCGCGCAAAGTTGATTTTTGCTCCGTTGGTACCAATGACTTAACGCAGTATTTACTGGCTGTTGATCGTAACAACCCGCGTGTTGGTAATTTGTATGATGCAATGCATCCAGCAGTGCTGCGAGCGCTAAATCAGTTAGGTCAACAAGCGCATGGTTTGCAATTCCCCATCAGTATTTGTGGTGAGCTCGCGGGCGAACCTATGGGCGTGCTAATTCTAGCGGCCATGGGCTTTAATAGCTTTTCGATGAACCACAGTAATTTGGCTAAAATCAAATGGTTATTAAGGCGTGTTGAGCTTTCGGAGCTTCAATTATTACTGCCTGAGATTTTGGCTTGCCAATCGCCAAAACAAGTAAGATTGCAAGTACAGCGTTTCCTCGATCAGAAACAGTTATTAAACCAGCTCAGAGCCTAATTAACGCTAGTGTCGTCACAAGTCACTCTGTACAATAGCCCACCGTTAAAGGCGCACCAGTAAATCCGCGTCGCAGCAGTAAGGGTTGTCGTGCTGACTTTTGTATTCATCTGTATGGGACTTGGAGCCATTGCTGGATTGATGGCTGGGTTATTGGGAATTGGTGGTGGTCTAATAATTGTGCCAGCACTGGTTTTTCTGTTGCCGATATTTCAAGATTTGCCGCCTGAACTGGTTATGGTGGTTGCTGTGGCAACGTCATTGTGTTCAATTATTTTTACCTGCGCATCCTCTGCGTGGGCTCATCAGAAATTACATCACATTTCTTGGGAATACACTCCAACCTTGCTAATTGGTGCAGCTATTGGCGCTGCTTCGACTGGTTACTTGGCACATTTAATTGATGCCAACGTTCTCAAAAAGTTCTTCGGTTGTGCGGTGCTATTTTTGGGCGTGCGCATGCTCATCAATAAAGTGAATTTAAGCAGACGAAAATTACCTTCCCATGGCATGCTCGGTACAATATCGGTGTCACTTGCCAGCATATCCAGTTTATTAGGGATAGGAGGAGGGGCACTGTACGTGCCGATGCTTACTCACTTTTCCGTGGGAGTTCGGCATGCTATTGGCGCGGCAGCCATCATTGGATTTGTGATTGCCTGTTTTGCGACTACTGGGTATGTTATGGCGGGTTTGGAGCAGACTGCTAATCTTGCTGGTTATATCGGTTATGTTTATTGGCCAGGAGTTGCCGGGATAGTTGCAACTTCACTTGTCGCGGCGCAGTTTGGCGCGAGGCTAACAAGTTGGATCCCAGTCGAGAAAATTAAAAAAATATTCGGCGTTTTTCTTTTAATCGTTAGTGTCAGAATGTTGTTCAGTTAAGGGTATGAAATGGATTCAGGTTATTTAGTTTTCCCGCAGATCGATCCGGTGATGATTAAGATTTTTGGTCTTAGCATCCATTGGTACGGCATGATGTATTTACTCGCATTCGTCATGGCGCATGTGCTAGCCAATCGCGCGGCAGCAAAGCCAAATTCCGGTTGGACTAAAGATCAAGTGAGTGATTTATTGTTTTACGGTTTTCTCGGCGTCGTGCTGGGCGGCCGAGTAGGCTATGTTTTATTTTATAATTTCCAGAAATTTGTCGAAGATCCGACCTATTTATTCAAAACCTGGGAAGGGGGCATGTCCTTTCATGGTGGGGTTATTGGTGTGTTGTTAGCGATGGCTTATTTTGCACGTCGTTACCAGAAAAATTACTTAGCGCTCGGCGATTTTGTTGTGGTGTTATTGCCACTTGGCTTAGGCGCTGGTCGCATCGGCAATTTTATTAATGGCGAATTATGGGGCCGTGTCAGTGATGTGCCTTGGGCAATGCTGTTTCCATCGGGCGGAACCCTGCCTCGTCATCCCTCGCAGTTATACGAATTCTTTTTTGAAGGTATCGTTTTATTCATCATGTTGATGCTGTACCGGCGGCAGTCTCCACCGGCAGGTGCGGTGGCTGGCTTGTTTTTATTAGGGTATGGCGCATTCCGTTTTAGTATTGAATTTTTCCGCGAACCGGATAAGCATTTAGGCATTCTTAATCTTGGTATGACAATGGGCCAGTGGCTTTGTGTGCCAATGATTATTTCTGGATTATTTTTTATTGGCTGGGGCTATTGGCGTCGTCAGAAAGGAGCCGCGTATTAATGAAGCAATATTTAGATTTGATGCGTCATGTGTTAGAACATGGCCACACCAAGACGGATCGGACTGGCACCGGCACTATTAGTGTATTTGGCTATCAAATGCGGTTTGATTTAAGCCAAGGTTTTCCGCTGGTCACCACCAAAAAATGCCATATGAAATCCATCATTCATGAACTGTTGTGGTTTTTAAAAGGTGAAACCAATATTGCCTATTTACAGCAAAATGGGGTGTCGATTTGGAATGAATGGGCTACAGCAGATGGCGAATTAGGGCCTGTGTATGGCGCGCAATGGCGCAGTTGGCAGACGCATGATGGTCAAGTGATAGATCAAATTAGTCAGCTAATTGCGGATATTAAACGCACACCTGATTCTCGTCGTTTAATCGTCAGTGCATGGAATCCTGCCGTGCTTCCTGATACTAGCATGTCCCCGCGTGATAACGCTGCGGCAGGTAAACAGGCATTGCCACCTTGTCATACATTATTTCAGTTCTATGTAAATGACGGCAAATTGTCATGTCAGTTGTACCAGCGTAGTGCGGATATTTTACTTGGGGTGCCATTTAATATTGCCAGTTATGCCTTACTGACCATGATGGTTGCGCAAGTGTGTGATTTAAAGCTTGGCGATTTTGTGCATACGTTTGGCGATGCGCATTTGTACTCAAATCACCTAGAGCAGGTTAAGTTGCAACTAAGTCGTGAGCCATATCCCCTTCCAAGGATGCATATCAACCCTGAGGTCAAAGATATTTTTGCCTTCGAGTTTGCTGATTTTGAGTTGCAGGGTTATCAAGCCCACCCACATATTAAAGCCCCAGTTGCGGTTTAATGGTCTTGCCAACGCCGAGGTTGGTCAAACTTCGGCGCTTTTGTTTCCCTCCTTCAAAGCAGTACTTCGATAATAAATTGCATAAGTGTTTATTTCTCATTAAGTTAGATGCTTCGTTGGCAGGCATTGTGCCTGTTATTTCGTCTGCTAGTTTTGCGTGATAGCAATCAGCCTTCGTATGAAAATTTGATAAACAAATTTTTTAATTTCCTTTTAAACCCTTCGTTATGATGTTTCGTCTAACTAAACAATTGAACAACACTAAGTAAAGGCAATAAATGCAGGAGCAGGTGAACAGCTGGGTAGCGCAAGCGCAAAAAGGTGATCAAAAAGCCTTTTTTCAGCTATATCAGCAGTTTAAAGGGCGAGTCTATGCCATTTGTTGGCGCTTATTAGCCGACCAAACTCAAGCCGAAGATGCCTGCCAAGAAGCTTTTGTGCGTGCTTGGCAACAGCTGCCAAGTTTTCGCGGAGACAGTAGTTTTGCGACTTGGTTACATACAATTAGTAGTCGCACTGCGGTCGATTTATGGCGAAAAAATAAATTCTTACGTTTGGTTAGTAGTGATGATGTAGAGCAAGCATTTGATGCCGTGGAACCCGTTTGTAAAAGTATTGAGCAAGCAATTGCACGTTTACCTGCGCAAGCCAGAGCTGTGTTTGTATTATTTGCCATCGAAGGTTACCAACACGATGAAATCGCTCAGATGTTAGGCATCGCTGAAGGCAGCAGTAAAGCGCAGTACCATCGCGCACGGCAATTATTAAAAGGGTGGATTGATGAAAACTGACCAGCAATTAGAACATCAACTGGAGCAGGCACTGCAAAACCTGCCGCTTGAGATCCAGCCAAGTCGGGATTTATGGCCTGATTTGTCAGCGCGTTTGGCAGTCACGGCACAGCAAGTAGATAAGCAGCAACCAGAGCAACCGAAGAGGCGTTTTTGGTACGCAATTGCTGCGGCATTAGTTCTAAGCCTGGTATGGCCGCTTTGGCAAGGGCTTCACTCTGATGCTGAACTGCTAGCCAGTAACACTACTGAAACACCCTTTGTTGACAATCATAATTTGGCTATGTCGCAGAATTTAAGTCCGGTCGCAACCGCACTACTGAGTGAATTTGAACGTGAAAAATCTAGACAGTTAGCACAATTAACCCAAGTGCCTATCGAATTTGCGGATTTTCAACGCCAGTTAGATATTTGGCAGCAGGCAACCTCGCAAGTTGCTTTGGCATTAGAGTTTAGTCCTGACGATCCGAAATTAATAAAGCAATTAACACGATTACAGCAACAACAAATTCAATACATCAGCCGTTTAGTCCGTATCGGGCAAATCAGCTAATTAAACTATTTAAAGGGAGTAACATCATGAAACTAAAGTTAAACCTTATACAAGCAGCACTCTTAGTCGCTGGTTTTATTGGCAGCAGTCAAGTGTTGGCGGTGGGCACTGCTATCGATGAAAAGCGAGTGGTCAGTAGCAATGAAAAAATTCATATCAACAATATGCGTGGCATGGTGAACATCGTTTCAGTAGATAAAGCTGAGTTTAGCGTAAAAGGTACCCTAGACGAAAAAGCTAAAGGATTTGAGTTAACTAGCAAAAATGGTGTAACCAAATTTGAAGTGAAAATGCCAAGTCGGGTTTATGCTGATTACGATGGGGATGAACAAGAAGCTGGCTCGCGGTTGGAGATCCAAGTCCCAGTTGGCAGCCAAGTAGAATTTAGTGGGGTAAATGCTGAGGTCACTGCTAAAGGAATTCAAGGCGGCACGACACTGACTTCGGTAAATGGTTCGGTACTTGGGGAAAACTTAGGTAGCGATGTGTCCTTAGAAACAGTCAACGGCCAGATCCGCAGTAAAAATAACAACGGTCGGTTAAAGCTCCAAACCGTCAATGGTGAAATTGAAGATGAAGGCTCCAAAGGTAAGTTAACCTTAGAGTCGGTGAACGGGGAGATTAAATCTGTTTCCCAAGCCAAAGAGGTTGAATTATCAGTGGTTAATGGTGAGGGGCATTTGCAATTGGACGGAACCGAACGATTGGATTTTGATTCAGTCAATGGCGATGTTACCGTAGATTTAAAAAATAGCCAAAGCCCTAAAATTGAGGCTAGTACGGTAGGTGGAGCGATTCATTTGACTTTAGATGCTAATGTTAAAGCACGGTTTGAATTGTCTGGCAGTGCTGGCGGAGATATCAATAATCTTTTCACGGATGATCAAGTTGTCGAAGCAAAATATGGCCCAGGTCGAGATTTAGAATTTAGTACTGGTGCTGGCGGTGACGTTGAGATTTCGACAGTTTCTGGTGAGATCGAACTGAAAAAGCGTTGATTAACCCTCAATTGGTTTATTTGTAAAACTCATACAGCAGGTTTCGCTTTTGAAACCTGCTTTAGTATTGAAGTCATTGTGTGTTTCCTCATTTATTTCGGCATCAAAGTTCAAGTAAGTTTCATGTTGCGGTCTTTCCTTCAGCAGATCCAAATTAAGCGACTTTTACGTTTACTCTTCTTGTAGTTTTAAGGTGAATTTGTTTTAATTGGTTGTGATTTATGTAATTTTGGGGTTAATTTTGCGCAGTTGGTTAATTTTTGTTCTCATCTTTGCGTCAGCTACCTCGGCGGGTGAGATTTATCGTTGGGTTGATGAAAAAGGGCAGGTTAACTTTAGTACAACACCTCCGCCGAAAGTCGCGCATGATGCGGAAGCCGTCAACTTAGGTTTTAACAAGGACTTAGCATCATCTACATCAGGTAGAGGAGTGGGGGGCTCGGCCTTAAATTCGGTGCTAGGGGCTGATAACGATTGGCAGGATAAATGCAAAATTGCGGTCGAAAGTGCACAGCGAGAATTTGACGTTGGCCAAGATACAGTAAAGAAAAACAAAAGCGGTGGTTACATTACGGTAGCAGCGATGAAGCAGCAATTAGGCGCATTAACGGCTGCTCTTCGGTCTATTTCTGTTCAAGATTGTGTGACTGCATCAGAGAAAAGAAAAAAACAATATCAGTGTTTAGCTGAATTTAAAGGCATGCATAACTGTGGTTTTGGCAAAATTGTGTAATTGCCATTAGTACGTTCGTGCAGTGTGAGGTCGACAATAATAAGCTGACAGACTCCAGAATTTCTCTAGAGACTGTCAGCCCCGATATCCGCTACTCGAATTGGCGGGGTGTTTGGCAATGTATCGGCTCCACTGACAAAATAATCAGCAATTGAGCCGATAGCTTAGAACATGTAATTAAGTTGTATACCTGCAAGCATCGCGTGATTGCTATAATTCGCTTGTAAATTTGCTTTGTTTATCCGGACGTCTTGCACGTTATATTCGGCCTCATTACTGGTCAAATTTGACATCCACAAATAGCCCAGCGCCACATCCATGCTCCAGGTATTGCTGAGCTCTTCATGCCATCCCATAGTCAACCAAATTCGGTCTTTAGTAGGTACTCGCGCGGTTTTATGAGAAGTGCTGATTGGATTCTCATCATAGGCAATCCCGCTTTTAAGTTGACGAGTATCGCTAAACTGCCAAGTGGTGCCGATTGCAGCTGACACGGTATCACGCCAATATTCAGGAATGTACCCGATATAACCTGGCGCATTCAGGTTTTGTGGTAGTTGGGTTGATAACGACATCGTCGGGTTTGGATCTCTGCTTACGATATCGATACTTTGGAATTTACTCCAGCCAGTCCAACTGATGCTTGCTTGTAAAGACCAGTCAGTATTTAAAGTCTGATCAACACTTAGGGTTAAATCGGCAGGAGTTGTTAATGCTACTGAGCTTTTCTCCAAAGCTATTGGGTTGTGGGCGAGTTTGCCGGTTGCCTTATTAATTGCTGGCAGATTTGGCGCGACAACAATGAAATTACTGTTGCCAGCGACATTCGCACCGGTGATCGGAGTATTGGTTATTTCTGAATTCCCATGAAGGTCAAAGCCTATTTTCGAATGGTAAATCAATCCTAGTGTTGTGCCAGTGGCGAAGCGACCGTGCACTGCGAGGTTGTAACCAAGTTTTACATCATCGCCTGAGACTTGGTAGTGACTATTGCAATAGGCATCGTTATAAACATTCGCACCGTAAACGGCATTAATGTTCGAACCAGTTTCACAAAGCCCACTGTGATCTTTAAATTTGGATAATTTCCCTGCAGCTCTGTTGAGGCTGATGCCACCGCCAAGTGACCATTGGTCATTTAGGCGGTAGCCCGCAGACGCCTGTAATGCCACAACTTCAATTGCGGTTTCATCCGCAAAATAACGACCTGCCCAATCATCGGCATAATCGCTGGATAGGCCAAATGGTACGTAAAATCCAAGGCCATAGCTCCACTTTGCATCTAAGCGGTCGTTATAAAACAAAAATGGTACTAATTCATTTAAACTATTTTTTCCTGTCTCTCGACCAATCACCGATTGTCCGGCAGCACTTTTCGCTGTCTGTACTTGGTAGTCGGTGGTGGCATGAATAAATGTAGTACCAGTACTGAGTTGTGGTTTTTGTAATTCAGTTAATGCGGCAGGGTTTGAATAGACTAAAGTGGCATCACTGATTTGTGCACCGCGGCCAGCATAGCCATTACCCATAGCAGATACAGACTGCTCATATAACTTAAAGCCTTCTGCTTGCAGGCTGTTTGAGATTAGGAGAGCTGTTAATGTCAGCGCAAATGACGAGGTTTTCATAAAACATTACCCTTGATTTCTGTTTTTATAATTGAGTCGATTGCTGGACAGACCAGCGAGGGCGGGCAGTATACGGATGCTTAGACTTAGAGTACAGGCTCTAAAACAGAATAAAGCTGAATTTCGTCGCATTCAGCGATTTCACAGAAATGACTAATTTATGGTGAAAATAACCATTTACCTAGAAACATCTTGTTGCAATCAAACCGGAACAAACAGTTTTATCTTAATGATTTTCAAGCATAATTGAAGATAACTAGAAATTGGCACGGCAAGTGCAAAACGGAGCTTATCCGTACGCGAATTTGTGACTGCAGCAGAATGTGACGCTGACAAAACAAACTAAATCAATAAGTTTAAGTTAAAGGAACTATCTATGAACAAGTCATCCACTTTAGCCGCCGCTGTCAGTGTTGCATTATTATCATCAACTTTGCTGCTGAGCGGTTGTGGTGCAGCCAATAGCAGCCCAGACGCTGAAAAAAATGAAACGGTCGTTGCTATTCCAGTTGAAGCAATCAAAGTGGGGCGGGGTGAAATCAGCAGTACTTACCGGACTACGTCAACTCTAGAATCAAAAGCAGACGCTGAGGTAAACTCAAAGGCTACGGGGATAGTTCAAACTGTTCTTGTTGAAGAAGGTGATTTAGTTCAAGCAGGCCAAGTGCTTGCAACTTTGGATACAGAACGTCAAGTCATTCAATTAGCAAAAGGTCGTGCTGATTTGGGCCAACTGAAAAGTGAACTTGAGCGTGTAGAGAAAATGTATGCACGCAAATTAGTCAGTGCTGATGTTTACGACAAATTAAAATGGCAAGTTGAATCTTTGACTGCCTCAGTTGCGATGCAAGAGTTAGCACTGCGTGACACGAAAATCATCGCGCCAATTAGCGGTGTTATTGCACGTCGTTATGTCAAAGTTGGCCAATTAATTACCGAGTTTTCTTCAAAATCGTTATTTACTGTGGTTTCACAACAGCGCTTAGAAGCGGTCATTAATTTACCTGAGCATCAGCTAAGTCGAGCTAAAGTTGGTCAAACAGCCTACTTAAACTTTGCTGGTATGCCACAACGTCAGGCAAAAATAGTCCGGATTTCGCCAGTCGTCGATGCCACATCTGGTACCGCTCGCGTAACTATCGGCATTGAAAACGATGATCTGGTGCTAAAAGCGGGCATGTTTACCCAAGTTGAGCTGCAATATGACAACAAAACAAATGCTTTGTTAGTACCAAAACGTGCCGTGATGGCAATGGATAATGCATCAAGCGTGTTTGTGGTCGGTGCGGATAACACGGTTGTGCGCAAAGCCATCAAACTTGGCTACGAAAGTGATGAGTTTATGGAAGTGGTCGATGGTCTTGCGGAAGGCGAACAAGTGGTGACTGCAGGGCAAGCTGGCCTCAAAGATAAAACCACGGTAAATGTTGTCAAAGGCAACAGTTAATCCTCCCCTGTCGGGCAGCATACGCTGCCCGCTTCTTATAATGACTACACAGGAAATTAACGATGAAACTGGTTAATTTAGCAGTTGCCCGGCCGGTAACTATATGGATGTTTACCCTTGGTATTTTACTCTTTGGTTTAGTGGCGATGTCACGCTTAGCCGTGAATCTTTTGCCTGATTTATCGTATCCAACTCTGACAATTCGCAGTGAATACCCAGGCGCGGCTCCCGCCGAAGTGGAGCAACTGGTTAGCAAACCAATTGAAGAAAGTATTGGTATTGTCAAAGGTATTCGTAAAGTTGAATCGGTTTCTCGCGCCGGGCGCTCTGATGTGATTATGGAGTTTGAGTGGGGCACCAATATGGATTTGGCAGGCCTTGAAGTTCGAGAAAAACTGGATGTGTTATTTTTACCACTTGATGTAAAAAAGCCTCTTTTATTACGTTTTAATCCAAATCTAGATCCAATAGTTCGCTTAGCACTTAGCCGCACTGATGCCCCAAATGGCTTAAGCAGTGCCCAACAAGTGGCTCTTAGAACTTATGCTGATGAGGATTTACGCCGCAAACTTGAAGCAATTACTGGTGTTGCAGCCGTTCGACCTGATGGTGGTTTGACTCAAGAAATTCAAATCTTGGTGGATAACGAAAAACTTAGCCAGCTTAAACTCGATATCAGCACGGTCAATACCCGTCTGAAAGAGCAAAATCTGAACCAGGCTGGTGGGCGTTTAGAAACTGCCGCGCATGATTATTTGGTCCGAACGATTAACCAATTTGCCAGCTTAGATGAAATTCGCAATTTATACATTGCAAGTGTGAATGGCAGTCAAATCCGATTATCAGATATTGCCGAAGTCCGCGATGGTTATGTAGACCGTCAAAGTATTACCTACGTGAATGGCAAAGAAGCGATAGAGATTGCCGTTTACAAAGAAGGCGACGCGAATACCGTCCAAGTGGCAAAAACTTTGGTAAAACGCTTAGAAGATTTGCAGAAAAACCTGCCACAAGGGTATGAACTAACATTGGTTTATGACCAATCAACTTTCATCAGTGACGCTATTGCTGAAGTTAAGTCCGCAGCATTTGAAGGTGGCTTGTTGGCGATGTTGGTAATTTATTTATTCCTTCGCAATGCATGGACGACGCTGGTTATTTCTATTTCTATTCCAGTATCGGTTATTGCAACCTTTAACTTAATGCACAGCCAAGATATCAGCCTGAATATTATGAGTTTAGGCGGTATTGCTTTAGCGATTGGTATGTTAGTTGACAATGCGATTGTCGTGTTGGAAAACATTTCTCGCTATCGTGAACAAGGTTACAGCCCGATGGAGGCTGCGAAAAAAGGTGCTAGTGAAGTGTCTATGGCAATTACGGCATCTACATTAACGACTGTCGCGGTATTTTTCCCGTTAGTGTTTGTTGAGGGTGTTGCTGGTCAGTTATTCAAAGATCAGGCACTTACCGTGACCTACGCATTGCTAGCCTCGTTATTGGTAGCCCTGACGCTAATCCCGGCAATGGCTGCACGTGAACGTAATTTTGCTGAAGTGAATGTTGCCAACGACGAAATTGAGGATACACCAAAGTTAAAAAGCAAAACTGCTAGGTATTTTGGTTATCTTGTTTTGCCTTTCTGTTTTGGTTGGCGCGGAATTGCTTGGTTATTAAGCCAAATTTTTACCGGCTTAACATTGATCTGGCGTGGCATATCGAAAATATTATCGGTTCTGCTAAATCCGTTATTGAATCTGGTCCAAGCTATGCTTCGCGGCTTAGAGACACTTTACAAAGCTGCGTTGATTTTTGCTTTAAAAGCGCGGGGCATCATTGTTGTGACAACGCTAGCTGCAACGATGTTGTGTTATTCGTTAATTCCAAAGCTCGGCTTTGACATGATCCCAAGTATGAGTCAAGGCGAGTTTTATGTTGAAATTCATTTGCCAGTTGGTACCGCTATTGAAAATACCGATAGAGTGTTGAAGCATTTAGCGCTAGTCGCAAAAGATTTACCGCAAGTTGAGCGCACATACGCGCAAGCGGGGACTGGCCAACAAATGACAGTGGATCCGTCTGTAGGGGGCAGCCATTGGGGAAGACTTAATGTGGTGTTAAAACCTGGTACTACGGGCAATGACGAGCAATTGGTTATGCAAGCGCTCCGTGACTCAGTAGCTAAAATTCCAGACCTTGTGGGTAAAATTGATACTCCTGAACTGTTTACATTCAGTACTCCGATGGAAATCGAACTGGCAGGTCATGACTTAGCAACGCTTAAACTTGCTGCTGATCAACTAGTGTTGAAAATGGAAGCCAATGGCCGCTTTAGTGATATTAAATCAAGCTTACGAGCGGGTCAGCCAGAGATAACACTACATTTTGATCATGGTCGTTTGGCTCAATTAGGTTTTCAAGCTTCTGATGTGGCCAAACGCGTGGCGAACTATGTCGGTGGGGAAGTCGCTGGGCAATACAGTATTCAAGACCGCAAAGTCGATATTCGCGTGCGTCTGGCTGAGCAATTCCGTGATTCTGAGCAAGAACTTGCGCAGATTATCATCAATCCAAGTAGCCCATCTCCGCTACCTTTATCAGCAGTTGCAACTATTAGTCGCGAAATTGGCCCAAGCGAAATTACGCGCATCGGGCAGCAACGAGTTGCCGTTATTAGCGCAAATTTAGCTTACGGTGATGTTGAGCAAGCAGGGCAAGCTGTCAAGCAACTGCTGGCCGTTGAACAATGGCCGTACGGAGTTTCTGCCTCCGTTGTTGGTCAAAGTGAAGAGTTAGAGCGTTCATATAATTCACTGGTGATTGCCCTGTTACTTGCGGTATTTCTGGTTTACTTAGTTATGGCATCGCAATTTGAAAACTTGCTACAGCCAATGTTAATCCTTTTCACTGTGCCATTAGCTGGTGCAGGGGCAATTTTGGGGCTTTGGCTTACAGGCACTCGGATTTCGGTCATTGTGTTTATCGGTTTCATCATGTTGGCCGGTATTGTGGTCAATAATGCGATTGTTTTGATCGACCGCATCAACCAGCTCCGTGCTGATGGCATGAGTAAAACCCAAGCCATTATTGAGTCTGGTGCTACTCGTTTACGTCCGGTATTAATGACGACGCTCACGACGGTGTTAGGTTTATTACCTATGGTATTTGGTGGCGAAGGCGCAGAACTGCGGGCGCCGATGGCAATTACTGTGATCTTTGGATTGTCATTTGCCACGTTACTGACTTTGTTGTTTATTCCAGTGATCTATCACTTAACGAGCCGCGAGTCAGACTCGGTTGCCAAGGAGTAACTATGAGTAACTTACCATTAGACGAAAAAATCGCGACTGAACAAAACCAAGACTACAAGTCAAATTTGTTCACGCGCTTTGCATTAAGTCGGCCGGTAACCTTGTGTATGACGTTTTTATCAATGTTGGTATTCGGTATTTTTGCCAGCCGCATGCTGCCATTAGAACAATTCCCTGGCATTGATATTCCAGAGATTTACGTCAATGTGCCGTACCCGAATGCGACGCCTGCTGAAATCGAACGGCTGATAACTCGGCCATTAGAAGAAGCGATGTCGACTGTGACTGGCATCAAGAAAATGCGCTCTTTCTCTAAAGAGGATTCAGCAGAACTTGGTTTGGAGTTCAATTGGGAAGAGAATATTAATACCAAGAGCATCGAAGTTCGTGAACGAATTGACAGTGTTCGTCATTTGTTGCCTGCGGATGTCGAGCGGGTGTTGGTGTTCCAGTTTAACACCAATGATATGCCTATTTTTCAGCTGCGTATTTCCAGTGAACGCGATTTATCAATGGCTTATGATTTACTTGAACGGGTTATCAAGCGGCCACTGGAGCGTGTGCCTGGCGTTTCGAAAGTGGATTTGTATGGCGTCGACAAGCGACAAGTGACAATTCGTTTATTGCCCGACCGTTTACGCAGTTTGCAAATTGAACCAGTGCAATTGCTCATGGATTTACAAAAGCAAAATTTTGCGATGACCGCTGGTGAAATTCGCAATAAAGATGAAAGTATTTTGGTTAAGCCGGTTGGCGAATTTACCAGTATTGATGACATTAAACGACTGCCAATTGGCCGAGGTTTGCAATTAGCCGATATTGCCGAAATCCATCTGGAATTGCCAAAACGTGTCGAAGGGCGTCGACTTGACCAGCGCTATGCTGTTGGTATCCAAGTGTATAAAGAGTCGGGGGCTAATTTAGTCGATGTGGCTTCTGCAGCTATGGCTGTAGTTGATAACGCAGGCAAAGACCCGTCGTTAAATGGTATCAACATTTTTGTTATGGATAATACTGCCGAAGGTGTTACTGAAAGTCTGGCAAATTTACTAGAATCCGGGGCTGTCGGCGCAGTACTTTCATTCATCGTGTTGTTTTTATTTTTACGCCATACCCCAACGACGCTGTTAGTTGTGTTGTCAGTGCCGGTTTCTTTGTCGATTACCCTTGGCATTATGTATTTTCTCGATTACAGCTTAAACGTACTATCGATGATGGGGCTAATGCTGGCGGTTGGTATGTTAGTTGATAACTCCGTAGTCGTTGTTGAAAGTATTTTTCGTGAACGGGCAAATGGTGGTAATGTGCGGCAAGCGACCGAAAGAGGAGTATATCGTGTTGCCTTAGCAGTGTTAGCTGGTACGGCCACCACAGCTATTGTATTTCTCCCAAATATTGTGGGTAGTAAAATTGACGTCACAGTATTTTTAGAACACGTCGCAATCGCTATCACTATTTCATTAGCGGTATCGCTTTTAGTGTCAGTTACTTTAATTCCATGGCTTTCAACCAAAATAGTGATTAAAAAAGGTGAAGAAAATGCGGCACCTTCCAAACTAGATAAATTTTATGGCCGGGCATTGCACTGGACTATGGCAAATCCTGGCAAATCAACTTCGATTGCACTTCTGCTACTTGTGAGTATCGCTATTCCGATGCAGTTTGTTTCTGGCGGTGATGAAGGTGGTGGCGATAATAAAAGGTTATTTTTGAACTACAACATCCAAACGAATTATGCGTTGGCTGAAGTTGAACAAGAAGTGACTAAAATGGAAGCTTATTTGTATAGCCGCAAAGATGAGTTCCATATTTCCTCTGTTTACAGTTATTACCAGCCTGGTTTTGCCGTTTCCACCATTATGCTGGCGGATGACTTACCGGTGCCGGTTGAAGAAATTAAAGAAAAAATTCGTAAGGACTGGCCTGTGTTAGTTCGGGCAAAACCACAATTTGGCTGGGGCGATGCCGGCGGCGGGATGCAAATCCACTTGCTTGGGCCATCAACACAAGTGCTGTCGGATCTTTCAGAAAGCTTAGTGCCAATTTTAAGTAAAATCAAAGGCTTGAGCGATGTGCGCTCTGAGGTGCAAGGCGGACAAAAAGAATTGCAGATCCATTTGAATCATGATGAGTTGCAACGCCAAGGATTAACCGCGCAATCAGTAGCTCGTTCTGTGAGTTTGGCGTTACGAGGTACAAATTTGAGGACCTTACGAACAGCTGAGCAAGGTGAAGTGCCTCTTCGAGTGCTCTATGATGAAAAAGTAAGTCACTCTCAGCAAGAGTTGGAATCGATCCCTGTAGGCGGCACTGGCGAACAGGTCGTTAGATTGGGCCAAGTGGCAACTCTTGTTGTGAAAGACCGTTTAGGAGAAATCCGCCGCTTTAATCGTCAGACTGGCTTAGCAATTGGAATGAATCTCGATAAAGAGTTGAAAATGGACGACGCTCGTGACCAAATCACCAAGGTTATGGAGCAACTGCAACTGCCTGCGGGTTACAGCTGGTCATTTGAAGGAAGTTTCCAGTATCAAGATGATGCCCAAAATGTAATGGTCTTCAACATGTTATTAGCCGTTGCGATGATTTACTTAGTGATGGCTGCGCTTTTTGAGTCGTTGTTGTTACCGACTGCGGTTATTGGCTCGTTATTGTTCTCATTTGTTGGCGTGTTTTGGGCTCTTGCTATCACACAAACCAGTATGGGGGTCATGGTACTGATAGGAATGCTGATTTTAATGGGGATTGTGGTTAATAACGGTATCGTATTGGTCGACCGAGTGAATCAACTGCGGCATGAACGCCCTGAAGCGCCGCTGGTCCCTTTGATTGTTGAGGCTTGTGAAGTTCGATTGCGGCCGATTTTGATGACCGTTTCAACGACTGTGCTTGGGCTTTTACCGCTAGCATTTGGCGATGCCAACATTGGTGGAGGGGGGCCTGGTTATGCGCCCATGGCTGTGGCAATCATCGGTGGCTTGGTGTTCTCAACCCTAACTAGTTTGTTATTAGTTCCGCTGACGTACTGGGGTTTGGTTCGATTAGGATTGCGTTTCAGCAGGTTTTTAAACCATGCTCGTACGCGCGCAGATCGTTGGATTGCCGAGCAGTAACAGCATTTCTAGCGTGTAGAAGCGCATTCAGATTGCGAGCTCGGGCATTTTTCCGTAAAATGCACGCTTCTTCTTGGGGGAGTAATCGCTGACGTCAGTCAGGTTATTGTCAACATACTTGCACCTCATTGTGCATGGCAATAACAGGGTACTTTAGTACTCTGATGAGACCTAAGACAATAACGTGGCCCAAAGCGGGAGTTACGCTATTGTCTTTGGTCAATTATTCCCGCTGAGAACTTTTATGGATGCTTTATTTTATTCTTTTACTGGTGTGGCTATTGCCGAAATTGGCGATAAAACGCAACTCCTTTCATTATTTCTGGCGGCAAGGTTTCGTTCGAAACTGGGTATTTGTGCCGGTATTCTCGTGGCAACTTTACTAAATCATGCGGCATCCGCATGGTTCGGTGCTTGGGCTGCACAATTTATCCCATCGAGCTGGCAAGCTCCGCTCCTTGGTGCTTCGTTTATTGCAGTGGCGCTTTGGTTGTTGATACCCGATAAAGATGATAGTGAAGAAAATTCTTGGCTGAAATATGGAGCATTTGCCGCAAGTTGTTTCCTTTTCTTTATCGCTGAAATCGGCGATAAAACACAAATTGCGACTGTTTTACTTGCTGCAACCTACCAAGCAACCTGGCTGGTTATTATCGGTACTACATTAGGTATGCTTGCTGCGAATGTTCCAGTGGTCTACTTCGGTGCTATATTGATGAATAAGATCCCGTTAGATTTGGCAAGAAAAGCAGCATGTTTAGTGTTTTTCGCAATTGGCATTATTACAATCGTCAGCGGATTATTTAATTAGTGTTTTTATTCAATGGCTTGTGGTTGGTTGTCGACGTTTTTTCGCCGATAACCGCTACCTGCCAGCATTAAAAATTTACATTGCATTTGTTATATTTTTGATAGCTATCTGGCTAAATCATGTTTAAAATGTAATTGTGTTTATCAAAGTTCATTTTAACTTTTTCGTACGTTTTTTCATCGCTTCTGCATTGATCTTTCTAAGTGAAATGATGCAGAATTGGATAGTGATAAAACTTTGATTTAATATTTAAAGCGCTCTAGATTAGATCCATCATTGTTACTTGAAGATAGATTAACTTACCCCCGGCAAGAGTATATTTATCTGGTGAAGTGGGTTGTTATCCGGTGTTGTGCTTTCCGTGTCCAGCTGAATCAGGAGTATTTCGATGAAACATTTGCAGCCAGTTAATTTAACTGTGGTGCCCGATATTCCAGCGGAACCAGAAATTCAATTTAGCCAAGAGTTTGTTTCTGCTTTTAAGAATCAGGCGATGGCCATCGCGCAACAAATGACTGCGCAAATTAGTCAGCAACTCCAATCTGCACAAGAACTCAATTACCAATTTGAACGTCAGTTTGCCGCGCAAATGCTTAACGAGCAGTCGTTGCAAGAAACCATCATGGCACAGGATGAACTATTATCGTCGCAGCGCCAGCAAGCTGAGTTTATGGTCGAAGAGCACAAAATGTTGCTTGAAGCGGCTCATGTTCAGTATCAGCAACAAGTACAAGAAATGCAGGCTGCCTTACATCAGCAGGTTGCTGATGCCGAAGCAGAACGTGACCAGGCCACTGCTTTAACAAAAGCCACCGCGCAAGAAATTGTGGTTCTAGAACAACAGCACGAACGGCACATTGCGCAATTACAGCAGAGCATTGACGATCTTCAGCAAAAAGAAGCCGCATATAGTGCTCGTTTATCTGAATTAGATGCAGAATTACCGCAGTTACGTGATGATTTACAGCAGAGCCGTCAGCAATATTTACAATTGCAAGACGCTTACCGGACGACTGAAAGTGGTGTTCAAGCATTAACGCAAGAAAATACTGCGTTGAAAGCTCGTGTTGCAGATCTGAGTGATTTGTCAGAAACATTAACCGCTTCCGTTGCTCGCGCCGCCAACGATAGAAATCAACTGCAAGACGAATTAAAAGAAAAACTGCAAGCGCTGGCTCGAGTTGAAGCACAGCTTGCTGATTCAGGCCAGCAGTATGCGCAGACTAATGAACTAACTACCCAGCTGCAACAGCAATTAGCTGATGCCGAGCAACAAGGTCTGCAATGGCAGCAAGAAGTTGAACAACTTCAATCACAAGTTCAGGCTTATTCAGCAAAAGCAGAACAGTTGCATGCAGAGCATCTGCAACAGCAGCAAGTGTTGCAAGCTGACTTGGCGGAACAGAGTGCAATTGCTAGCAAATACCAGCAGCAGCTCGCTGATCTGCAGGCGCTTACCGCAGATCAAAATCGTAATGATTCAACATTACAGGCAAAACTTGCAGAGCTTAGCGAACAGAATCAGCAGTTAACCGCACAGGTTGAATCTTTGCAGGCTAAGCTTGAAAGCAGTGTCCAGCAGCAACAGTTACTGCAACAAGAACGTGATAATGTTGGCAAAAACCAGCAATCTCAACAAAAATCAGTTGAGTTACTGGAACTAACTATCAACCAACAAAAACAAGAAATTGCACGTTTAACGCAATACTTGCCTGAACTCGAACAGAATTTTGCACAGCTGAAAGAAGCAAACCAAATGTTCCGCGAGCAGCATGCGAGTGTTTCTGAGCATCAATCCGTGCAACGTGAAACAATCAAGTCGTTACGTGAAGAACTGATGATGCTTAAAGATCAAACTCAACAACTGAGTGAAGAGCGTCAACAAATTCGTGCACAAAACTCGCAACTGTCAGAACAGCTATCCTTTGTGAAGTCTTCGACTTCAGCGACGATTGAGCGCCTGACATTGAATTGGGAAAAAGCACAAGCTCGATTGAAACAATATGAGCAGGCTACAGGAACCTAGTACTTGCTTGGGTTAATACATAGAAAATAAAAACGGCTCAATTTGAGCCGTTTTTATTTTTAAGATGTTTTTTATAAGTTGTCATGAGCCGATCTTAAATTGCCTTATGCTATGTGCCACGCGGCATGAGCTGGCGAAGCCTAAGCTTCGCCAATCTCCATTGATTAAGGCGCTTCAAAATAGAATTTTTGCCTTTTTTGTTGTTGACCATTAAGTTCTTGCATACTTTGCGCATCAAACAATCTACCGTTGACCATGCTGTATTGCACTTTGTCGGTTTGGCGAATATCAGCTAGTGGATCACCGTCAATAACGATTAAATCGGCAAGTTTGCCAACTTTAATTGAACCTAGCTGGTGATCGAGCCCAAAAGTGCGAGCTGGATTAATGGTTGCAGTTTTTAAGGCTTGTAGTGGTGACATGCCGCCTTGTGCAAACATCCAGATCTCCCAATGAGCTCCTAAGCTTTCGCGTTGTCCATGCGCGCCAATATTGGTTAAAACGCCTAAATCGTTGAGTTCTTTGGCACTTTTTGCAATGTGGAAATGATTATAATGATGGTCTGGCGCTTTCGGTCTGCGCATCGCCCGTGGTCCTAGCAGTGACATTGGCACGTACTTTGACAATCGCGGGTGTTTCCAAACGTCAGTTTTATCATACCAGTAGTTTTCGCCCCAGATCCCGCCATACGCAACTACAAGTGTTGGTGTATATGCTGTCGAACTTGCTTGCCAAAGCTGTTTCACATCATCATACAAACGCGCTGCCGGTAACGAGTGCTCGAGTGTGGTATGGCCGTCAACCACCATGCTGAGATTATGCTGCAGTAAAGATCCACCTTCAGGCACGACCATCATATCCAGTTCCCGCGCGGCTTGAATGATCTGTTGGCGTTGATTTCGTCGTGGTTGGTTATAACTTTTTACTGTAAAAGCACCCACTTTCTTTAGTCGTTCCAAATGGAATTTTGCATCCGCGACATTATCAACATGTGAGGTATAACCAGCGCCATAGGCTCCATACAAAATTGTGCCAGTTGAGAAAATGCGAGGTCCGACAATTTGTCCAGTTTTTTGCAACTCACTGGCGCTAAACACTTCTTGCGTGTCATTTGACGGATCGTGAATAGTGGTCACCCCAAGCGCTAAACTGGCATAGTTCACGTAGTTTTGCTGCGGGATCAGTTGATTGACGCCTTGACTGCCATGTGCGTGCGCATCAAATAAACCTGGCATAAGCGTTTTGCCCTGAATATCAATCTGTTGGGCATTGGCAGGAATTTTGACTTCTGACCGCTTTCCTACCGCAGTTATTTTATTATTTTCGACAATCACCACACCGTCTTTAATGACACTGTCGCCTTCCATAGTAATAATTTGGCCCCCGACAAATGCAATAGTTTCTTTGGGCACATAGGCTTTGGTGCTAAAACTGATGTTGGTGCCATTGGCAACTTTAAACTCGCGTGCTTTACCTACTGCAAATACATCTCGTACATCGGCATGGTACAACTCAGGTCCAAGACTCCAGTAAAGTTGTTGGCTATTGGTCGTCCAACTAATGTTTTCGCCCGCCCGCACTGACAACTGTTTTACTGGGAACTGATCATCATCGCCACTGACGTCGATACTAGCACCACGTTCAGCAAAAGGTGTGATATAGACTTTAAATCTATCGGCAAACGCGACAAATTGACCATCTGGCGACACTTTAAATTCAGTACCATATTTGGCCGAGTATAAAGTGCGTTGCTGTTTGGTGGCTAAATCAATACTCAATAATGTTGGTTGCTCCGCATAATCCATCGCAAAGATACGGTCTGACCGCTCGCCAAAATGGGCATTGTAGCCATTGCGGCTGATCAATTTGGCTTCACCACCTTTGGTTGGGATGAGGTAAATGCCGGTATTCAAGGACCATTTTTTATCCAATAAATCGCCAGCGCCACCTTTTCGAAAGACTATATTTGCACCGTCAGGGCTAAAGGTCGGCTCTAGATATTTGCCTGGCAATGACAGTACTTCAGTGATATCGCCACTGTGAAGGTCGATGACTTTGATTCGGCCTTGGCGTTGATCATGCCAGCTGACGTAGACCAGTTTTTTACCATCTCTTGAGAATTGTGGGTATAGTTCAAACTCATCGCTACTTTTGGTTAGCCGTTTGGGTTTACCGCCTTTGGCCGGTACTTGATACAGATGACCAAGTGCCGAGTACACTACAGTGTTACCATCTGGTGATGTTTGTACAAAACGTAGCATTTTGACGGCAACATCTTGCTGGTCAATGTCTTGCTGGACTCGAACTGCATTTTGAATTTTCTTATCAGTCTTGATGCTAAATGGAATTTCCTTGATCGATTTATCCTTTAGTGCCAACGATTTAATTCCACCTCCGGCCCAAAAAACCAGACTTTTGCTGTCGGGGGTGAAACTCATTGCCGGATAGACACCATGGATTGCCCAAGTCTCTTGCATATCTCGGTCTAAACCGCGGTATAACTCGGTATGTTCACCTGAGTTCAAATCATAAAGAAATAGGGTAGTTTGATAATCAACTCGGCGGATATATGCCAAATACTTCCCGTCGGGAGATGGGGTCGGTCGGATTGCCCCGCCAGCGCCCTCAAGTAATACTTCTATGTCGCCAGTTTCAGCCTCAAAGCGTTTGATTGCATAAATCCCTTGCTCGGAATCTTTGCTGTAGTGGAAGGTTTTACCTGGGGTGTCATCTTGTGAGAAATAAACATATTTCCCGTCCGGTGAAAAGGCCGGTTCGCCAAGGTCTTTTTCGTCATTGGCTTTTTCCGTCAACATGACCCCACTGCCGCCATTTTTATGATACATCCAGACTTCGCCAGCACCGAGCGAACGGGTATTGGTAAAATGTTTACGGGCGACGATAAAGTTTCCGTCCGGACTCCACGCAGGGCTATTTAATAAGCGGAAAGTTTCATTAGTCACCGCATGGGCGTTGCTGCCATCGGCATTCATCAGCCAAATGTTGTCACCGCCGCCTTCGTCTGAGGTATAAGTAATATAGCGTCCATCAGGACTAAAACTTGGCTGCATTTGCCAACCGATATCTGCCGTAAGACGTTTTGGAGTTCCGCCCTCAATTGGCATCACATAAATATCGCCAAGTAAATCAAACGCGACAGTTTTGCCGTCTGGACTTACATCTATATTCATCCAAGTGCCGGTCTTGGTATTGATTTGTACCGTTTTAAATTGCCCTTGTGGGTTATTAACATCCCACTTGTTTGGTTCTGATTGATCGGCTGCATTTGCAAAAGAACTGACCAGCAAGGCCAGTGTGGTGGGTTGCCACAATTTCATAGGGATCCTTTTGGGGTTGCCATAGGCTTTCGGGAGTCGAGTTAATTGGTTAAACTGCCACATTATGGTCATTGTTGTCAGTATTTGGGTGGATAAAGTCGTTTATTCACCTTTTATAAACGATAAAATTCAGCTTTAAAACGGCAATTCCTTGAAATTAATCGTCACCTTGAAGGAAAGTAATGTGGACTCGCCCTGTGTTGCCAGTTGTAAATTGAATCATGAGAAAATCTGCGTTGGTTGTTTTCGGCATATTGACGAAATTGTGGATTGGAATAAAAAATCCGATCAAGCCCATGCTGAGATTTTTGCATTAATAGCAACACGTAAGCTCAAGTTCAATGAAACCGATAAATGCGAGAATCAAACTGCCGAGCTAACCGCGATAACCCAAGCGGAATGGCAGCAAGCAAAACTAAGGGTTGCCCAGAAAAAAATTTAATGGGGCTGCTTGCGTTGGCGCAAAGCAAAGTAAATATGCTAGCCGCGAAAACACTTAACTTGTTATATACTCTGAACTTAATCAAAGGAGCGGCATATTGTTAGAAGCAGTTTGGATAGGATTTGCCTTTAGTTTAGGGATGGTTGTCCGCATGGTCGGTCTACCGCCGTTGGTTGGTTATCTTGCCGCTGGTTTCGTTATTTCGGCAGCTCAACCACAACTCAATTTGCCGCAAGGCGACCACATCATCAATCATATTTCCCATTTTGGTGTGTTGTTGTTGCTATTTACTGTCGGTCTGAAACTCAATTTCCGCAGTTTACTCAAACCAGAAGTATTGGGCGGTAGTTTTGTCCATTTTGCTTTTTCGACACTCTTATATGCACCGATTATCTATTTTGTGTTCGACCCTGGTTGGTATAACGCATTGATGCTAGGTGAAGCGCTGGCATTTTCCAGTACCGTACTTGCCGCTAAGGTTCTGGAATCAAAGAGAGAAATTCGCGCATTTCATGGCCGAGTCGCTATCGGTATTTTAATCATGCAAGATTTAATAGCGATGCTGGTCATGAGTTTAGCGAATGGTACGTCGCCATCACCCTGGGCGCTGTTAGTATTTTTATTACCGCTGCTAAGGCCATTGTTGTTTAAACTTTTGGATTTGACTGGCCATGATGAGTTGATGATTCTGTTTGGGATCTTATTGGCTGTTGTCGTCGGTGGCCAAGGTTTTGAATTGGTAGGACTAAGTGGTGAGTTGGGCGCATTGGTCTTCGGCGCGTTATTGGCTTCTCATCCAAGGGCTGGTGAACTTGCGAAAAGTTTATGGAGTATCAAAGAGTTTTTCTTGGTCGGTTTCTTCTTACAGATTGGTCTTGGAGGTTTACCTGATGCCAATGCCTGGTTGTTTGCTGGCTTAATGACGTTGTTGTTGCCACTTAAAGGGATCTTATTCTTCCTGTTGCTTATTTATTTCAAATTGCGCGCGCGCAGTGCATATCTAACGGGTTTAACGTTGACCAACTATTCTGAGTTTGGTCTTATTGTGGTAAGTGTGATCATGCCACAATTTTTAATTCCGTTGGCCTTAACCGTCGCTTTGTCTTTTGTGTTGTCAGCGCCACTCAACCGTTTGGCGCACCCATTATATGACAAGCTGGCATCGCGTTTAGTGCCATTAGAACGAGATATTCACCACCCTGATGAGGCGCCAGTGTCACTTGGTGACGCTGAAGTATTGATCATGGGCATGGGGCGGACAGGGACCGCAGCGTATGAATATTTGCAGCATAAAACTCATTTAGCTGCGCTTGATTCAGATCCTGCCAAAGTACTCAGTCATCAACAACAAGGCTTAAATGTGTTCTTTGCCGATGCTGAAGATCAAATTCTTTGGCAGGGGTTAGATTTGAGTAAAATCAAAGCAGTGTTGCTGTGTATGAGCGATTTAGAGGCCAAATTAATTGCGGCGCGTAAGCTTCGAGACGCCGGTTTTGGCGGGTTAATTGTTTCTCATAGCATGCATAATGATGAAGCCAAAGCAATTATCGCCGCCGGTGCAGATCATACCTATTTAACAATGTCGGAAGCGGGCTTAGGTCTAGCAGAGCGAGTTCGTCAACATATCAGTCTGTAACAAGTCGCCCTGATGCTTGCTGCTTTGCGGGCGACTTTACTCTTGAATAGCATGTTTATTGTGTCAGCAAATTTAACATCAGCTGTACATTTTTGACGTCATTGATTGCCGTATTGGTGTTAACACGTCACTTTGTCGCACTTTTACCGCGTGTGTTTCTTATAGGCATATTATTTGCTTGTTAGCATTACTTCGCGCGATACACAGTTCAGTAAATGTGATGTTGGATGCTGCGAAGTTAATACAGTGGATGTGAAGCTAAACACGGATGACTAATCCTTGTGATGCCAATAACATAATGTCGAGTGGCAAATGTTCTATTTGCGCTGGTCAGTTTTATGTATTGTTCGCAAGCAATTTCAAAGCTAGAGACTTGTTGGTAGGTCCCGCGAATGTTGAGAGCAAGTGCATGCAAACTCGATTGATTCTTTGGCTAATCCTAGTCCTTTTTTCTACTGCAGCTGTATGGCGAATTTCTAGTCTTACTGATTTCCAACTGGTTGGTAAATTAGTTGACCGGGTTGCAACCTCACAAAAAGTCGTGGCTTTAACCTTCGATGATGGTCCGGAACCAAACAAAACTGAGCAGATTTTACAGATCCTCGCTGGAGAGCAAATTCCGGCAACTTTTTTTTAGTTGGTGAAGCACTTCAGCGCCACCCTGAACTTGCGAAAAAACTGCTCGCTGCTGGACATCAACTCGGCAATCACAGCTACAGTCATCAGCGAATGCTATTCAAATCCCCCGAATTTATCGCCAATGAAATTGAAAAAACAGATGCGTTATTACGCGACATCGGCGTTTCAGGGCAAATTTTATTTCGACCACCTTATGGCAAAAAACTGGTACTCCTGCCTTGGTATTTAGCATCTCATCAACGTGTTGCCGTAACTTGGGATGTTGCACCAGAAAATTATCGGCAAATTGCGAAAGACAGTCGCGCTATTGTTCAGCATTGCCTTGAAAAAGTACAACCAGGGTCGATTATTCTGTTACACGTGATGTTCGATTCAAGACATACAAGCATGCAAGCTGTGCCTGAACTCATTCGACAACTCAAAGCCCAGGGATATCAGTTTGTCACTGTCAACGAACTGATGGCGTTGCAAACGAAGTCTATTTGACAAACTTTGGTAAACGCCACAAATGTCATCAAAGGCTTACCGACCTAATAACATGAAGATTATAAGTTTAATCCAAAGTTCCCGCTTGATAGCTCTCTTGACCACTTGGGGTAAGTGCCACTTCAATACAAAGTTTTACTGCTGCAACGACGATGTCCAAACTTAAACTAGCAACACCATTGTAGATAGTTTGACTCGGCGCATAAGGGATATGGATGAAGCCTGCGGGTAATTCCATGCTCTGACGCAGGTGACATAATTGATAAAACGTACTATTACAGACAAAAGTTCCGGCAGTGTAAGAAATCGCGGCAGGGATTTCGTGCTTGTGGAGCGCTTTTAGCATTGATTTTAATGGCAGTTGGCAAAAATAAGCATCTGGCCCACCTTCGACCACAGGTTTTCCACTTGGTTGTTGTCCACTATTGTCAGGGATCCGAGCCTCGATCAAGTTAATTGCCACATGTTCCAGGCAAATCTGCGTGCGACCACCAGCCTGGCCTATTGCAAGCACCAGACAGGGTTGTAGTTTTGCGATCAGTTGCGAGAGTTGTTCTGCGCTTTCTAAAAAAGCACAAGCTAATTCGGCTGCGGCGACTTCCACCTCTGCGATTGGCTGCCAGCCATGCAATTGTTTGGCAACTTGCCAAGATGGATTCAAGGTTTCGCCACCAAATGGTGCAAATCCAGTGACTAGGACAGTTTTTTTCATGTTTAGAATGCCAAAAAATAAAGGAGAAATACATTGCAAATCAATAGTGTAATTGCGGTTGGCGCTTGAGCTTTTATCACCAAGTGTTGATCTCTTAGACCCAGTAATGCCGCAGGTACTAAATTGAAGTTTGCTGCCATTGGCGTGAGTAAGGTTCCGCAGTAACCGCAAAACATACCAATCGCCGCCACAACAGCAGGATTACCTCCAAACTGTAAAACTAACAATGGAACACCAAGCCCTGCGGTTATTACCGGAAATGCCGCAAAAGCATTTCCCATGATAATGGTAAAAATTGCCATTGCTAAAGCGTAGGCGGCAACCGCTGCGAATCTGCTGTCCAGACTAAGATAAGTATGACTCAGTGACGCAACAGCTTGCCCCACACCGGCATCGTTGAACAAAAAGCCCAGTGTTGCTAGCAGCTGTGGTAACAATACCGCCCAGCCCATGGCTTCGAGTAATCTTTTGGCCTCGCGAGCGCCTTGCACAGGTGTTTCACGGGTTAACCAACAAGCAAATGCTAGCGCGAATATCACGGCAATTGCCAAACTCACTAAAGTAACATTTTTGCTGTCAATCAGTTGCCAACCATCGCCCTGGATCTTGGCGAGCAACAGCACACCGACTAAGGTGCCAAGAGGTATGCAAAGTGCTGGAATGAAAATCTTTTTACCGATGCGTGTGATGGATGCCTGCAGTTTGACGCCATCAATCTGTGCGCCTTGGCCCAAACCGCCAAAACCAGCAATTAGCGCTAAGACAATCACAATTACACCGACTAAAGCCGAGGGCAACCAGTCACCGACTAAAAACACTAGACCATAAAGCAACCAAAATAATGCCGAACTAAAGCGTTTCGGATTGCTCGCATCCTTTGCGGTTAACAACGAGACTAGTAACAACAAACTTCCTAGCAGGGCATAAACCAAAGATATATTTATCATCAGAATTTACTCACTCTTTGTTGTTCTGCTTTGAGGTAACTATCGAACCTAACTAAGCGAGCACTGTGAATAAGAAAGGCCGCAACTGCCGTTGGGATCCCCCAAAGTGCAATACGCAGTGGATCTGTTTCGATATTTAAATCTCGTAAAAAAGTGTGCATGAGGATAATTGCACCAAAAGCGACAAAGATGTCCTCTCCAAAAAATAAGCCAATGTTATCGGTAGCTGCGGCCATCGCTTTGACTCTATCGCGAACGGTAATTGGCAAGTCGGTATTGTCCCGCTCAGCGAGGGCTTCTGCCATCGGTGCTAACAGCGGTCGCACCATCTGTGGGTGACCGCCAAGGCTGGTTAAACCAAGTGCCGCAGTCGTTTCGCGGCAAAACAAATAAATGATTAATAAGCGACCAACGGTAGCGCCTTTAACTGTACTTATTAATTGCTGCGCTTGTTGTTTTAAGCCATGCCGTTCGGCAAGACCGATGACGGCAAGCGGCAACAATAAGATCACCGGTAAGGTTCTCGTTTTAAGGAAACCGTCGCCAAGTAACTCCAAAATGTTTAAAACTGATATTTTTGCTGCGAATGCCGAAATAAATCCTGCGATGACCACAACAAGAACTGGATTAAATCGCAGGATAAATCCTAGAACTACCACAAGTACCCCTAACAAAGGCCAATAATTCATTGAGTGACTCCAAGTTTCTTAAGGGTAATGCCTGCGAACTTCAGTTGTTGATTGAGCTCTTGTGCCAACTGCAGAGCTTCTTTGCTATCGCCATGCAAACAAATCGTATCTGCGCTTATTGCTAAACTCTGACCATCTTGGCAATGCAGCCGCTGGTGTTGGACGATGCACATGACTTGTCTGATTGCTTCAGTGACCGATAGTAAGGCGCCTGCTTGATTGCGCGGCACCAAACAACCGTTTGCTAAGTAACCGCGATCAGCAAAAGCTTCAGCTTTAACTCGAAGTCCTGTATCTTGGGCAATCTTAGCTTGGATTGAATTTGGCAATGTTACCAAGGCTGCCCTTGGAAAATGTGCCTTGCAAACATCAGCCACAACTTTAGCTACTGCTGCATCAACAGCACTTTGATTGTACAAAGCACCGTGGGGTTTTACATGGCAAACAGCAGCGCCAAGGGCTTGCGCTTCCTTTGCAAACCAATTGAGTTGCTGGTGCAGTATCTCTTTGAGTTCTTGGCTATTGAACGGCATTTCAATACGACCAAAATTGACTTTGTCGGGGTAGGACGGGTGCGCACCAATGGCGACCTGCTGTTCCTTGCAAGCAGCGATAGCCTGTTGGATCTGGTCGACAGTCCCTGCATGTGCACCGCAACTAATGTTGGCAGAGCTAATAAGCGGGATCAGCGCCAAATCAAATGGATAGCCTTCGCCAATATCGGCATTTAAATCAATTAACATGTCGAAACTCAATTGTGCATTCTGTGAGTACCTTAGCAGCGACTTGTTGGAATTGCTATGTATGACCGCGCTGCAAAGCTTGAGCGTTGCTACAGAGAATCAGATCGATTTTGCAAGATAACTCGCGTTAAAATTATTAGCAATTTGCTATCGTAGATTTAGTCAAACCTCGGAGTTGTCATGAATTTTCAAACAGGCCCTGCAACCAAAGTCGAGTTGGCCGCGATTGCCGCACTCGAACACGATGCTTTTGGTGAGCACTGTTATCCAACGTTTTTGTTTCGCCAAGCGTATGATTTGTGGCCAGAGCTATTATGGATTGTGCGCAATGAACGGGATGTTTTGGCGTATTTGCTGGCTGCACCGATGTTAAACCGACCACGGGTGCTAAATATTATGTCGGTGGCGGTTGCTCCATCGCATCAAGGAAAGGGGTTAGGGCAGTTGTTGGTCAGCAGTTTTTGTCAAAGCCAGCAGAAGCAATTCGATCTATTTTGGCTCACAGTCGACCCACAAAACCATAGCGCACAGCGGCTCTATCAGCGCTTAGGTTTTACCGTTGTCCGTTATGAAGATGATTATTATCAGCCTGGTGAACCGCGATTAGTAATGGAATTACTTTTAACCCACAAATCCGAATGAAATTCCTTGGTATTTTGGCTGCAAACAGGGCGCTAAGCCGCGCCATTATTGGTTTTTTATCAAATGCTCGACGGACGGAAAAAGCCTCGCTATAATGCCGCGTCCTATTTAACAATAAGTCTGTCTGCTATGGCTTTTTTAGCAAAATAATGTCAGACACCAGCAAGCTGGCGTATACCCCACGCCCGATTTTGATTTTGAGGTAACAAGATGCAAGTTTCTGTTGAAACCACCCAGGGTTTAGAACGCCGTTTAAACATCACTGTTCCGGCCGCTGCCATCAGTGTTGAAGTAGAAAAAGAATTACGCCAACTGGCTAAAACTCGTCGTATCGACGGTTTCCGCCCAGGTAAAGCACCAGTCACTATCATTAAAAAAATGTTTGGCTGGTCAGTATTGCAAGACGTGGCAACTCGTCAAATGCAAAACCATTTCTATCAAGCAATCATCAGCAACAAATTGACTCCTGCGGGCACTCCAACTTTTGCTCCAGGCCAATTAGCTGAAGGTCAAGATCTGCAATTCACTGCGACTTTCGAAGTTTACCCAGAAGTTGCACTGAACAACCTTGATAAAGTTGAAGTCACTAAGCCAGTCGTTGAAATCTCTGAAGATGACATGGCTAAAATGATCGAAACTCTGCGCAAGCAACATGCGACTTGGGCTGTTAAAGCTGCTGCAGCTGCTACTGGCGACCGCGTTAACATGGACTTCGTTGGTTCTATCGACGGCGTTGAGTTCGAAGGCGGTAAAGCGACTGGTTTCAGCTTGGATTTAGGTCAAGGCCGCATGATCCCAGGTTTTGAAGACGGCATTATCGGTAAAACTGCTGGCGAACAATTTACTATCGATGTGAACTTCCCAGAAGAGTACCACGCAGAAAACTTAAAAGGTAAAGCGGCACAGTTCGCAATTACTTTAAACACTGTTGAAGAACAAGTGCTGCCAGAAGTGAACGAAGCTTTTGTTGCGTTGTTCGGTCTGACTGAAAACACTATCGACGCTTTACGTGCTGAAGTTCGTAAAAATATGGAACGTGAACTGAACCAAGCCATTAAAGGCAAGGTGAAAGAGCAAGTTATCAAAGGCTTGTTAGCAACTCATGAAGTTGAAGTGCCAGCTGCTCTTATCGACGGTGAAGTTGAAGTATTACGCCGTCAAGCGCTGCAACGTTTCGGTCAAAATATGGATGCGAAAAACTTACCTGAATTGCCAGCAGCATTGTTCACTGAACAAGCGCGTGACCGCGTAAAAGTCGGTCTGTTATTAGGTGAAGTGATTAAAACAAACAACCTGCAAGTTGACGACAGCCGCGTGCAAGTATTGATTGAAACTATTGCTTCAGCATATGAAGACCCAGCTGAAGTTGTTGCATACTACAACAGCAACAAAGAGCTGCTGCAAGGTATGCGCAACGTTGCATTAGAAGAACAAGCCATTGAATTAGTACTAGCTAAAGCCAAAGTTACTGACCAAGTCGCAAAATTTGACGAAATCATGAACCCGGCAGCCGCTAACTAAGATTGACTTTGTGCAATCAGACGGTTTTAATGGCTCGAGCAGCAGTGTTCGGGCCATTTTATTTTTCGCTGCTTCGATATTCAGGGAATTCAGCCAATGGTGTTTGAAAAAAATATGAATGATATAGTCAGTGCCTTAGTGCCAATCGTGATAGAACAAACCGCCAAAGGTGAGCGTTCTTTTGACATCTACTCACGGTTATTAAAAGAGCGAGTAATTTTTCTGACTGGCCAAGTTGAAGATCACATGGCCAATTTGATTGTTGCGCAATTGCTGTTTTTAGAATCAGAAAATCCAGAAAAAGATATTTATATCTATATTAATTCGCCTGGAGGTTCTGTAACCGCAGGCCTCGCAATTTACGATACAATGCGTTATATCAAGTGTGATATCGCAACCGTCTGTGTTGGCCAAGCGGCCAGTATGGGCGCATTTTTGTTATCTGGTGGTACCAAAGGAAAGCGTTACTGTCTGCCAAACGCTCGAGTGATGATTCACCAACCACTGGGTGGTTTCCAAGGTCAAGCAACCGATTTCGAAATTCACGCCCGTGAGATTTTGACCATTAAAGAAAAGTTAAATCGATTAATGGCTGAGCACACCGGCAAAACCTACGAAGAAATTATTGCAGGTACTGAACGTGATAATTTCTTAAGCGCGCAACAGGCCTTGGATTATGGCTTGGTCGATACCATATTGACCAAACGCGAACCGAAGTAATTTAATGAATGCCCGCTGCCGGATGTGGCGGGACAGTCGATGAGGTAGTTCCATGTCTGACCACCGCAGTGACGGCGACAAGAGCAACAAGCTGTTATATTGCTCTTTTTGTGGCAAATCACAGCATGAAGTACGTAAATTAATCGCAGGGCCACAAGTCTACATTTGCGATGAATGCGTTGACTTATGCAACGATATTATTCGCGAAGAAATCAAAGATATTTCGCCAAAACGGGACGGTAATAAATTACCAACGCCACGCGAAATCAGAACACACCTTGATGATTACGTGATTGGGCAAGAACACGCGAAAAAAGTGTTAGCGGTTGCGGTATACAATCACTATAAACGTTTGCGTAATGGTACCCAAAAGCAAGAAGTTGAGTTGGGTAAATCTAACATTCTGCTGATTGGACCTACCGGTTCTGGTAAAACTTTGCTGGCGGAAACTTTAGCTCGTTTGCTGGATGTGCCATTTACCATGGCTGATGCAACCACGCTGACAGAAGCAGGTTATGTTGGTGAAGACGTTGAAAATATCATTCAGAAGCTTTTGCAAAAGTGTGATTACGATGTCGAGAAAGCACAGCGCGGTATTGTCTATATTGACGAAATCGACAAGATTTCTCGCAAGTCGGAAAATCCTTCAATCACTCGTGATGTCTCTGGTGAGGGGGTGCAACAAGCACTGTTGAAGCTTATCGAAGGTACTGTTGCTTCGGTGCCACCACAAGGTGGTCGTAAACATCCGCAGCAAGAGTTCTTGCAGGTTGATACCTCTAAAATTTTGTTTATCTGTGGCGGTGCTTTTGCTGGTTTAGACAAAATTATTGAACAGCGCAGTGCCAAAGGCTCAAGCATTGGTTTTGGTGCTGAAGTGAAAGGCAAGGAATCTAAGCGCACGCTGACTGAGAGTTTCAGAGATGTTGAACCGGAAGATTTAGTGAAGTTCGGTTTAATTCCTGAATTTATTGGTCGTTTGCCGGTGGTTGCGACGCTGACCGAACTTGATATGGCCGCGTTAATGCAAATTCTAAGTCAGCCTAAGAATGCACTGGTTAAGCAGTTTGCAGCCTTGTTCCAAATGGAAGGGGTAGATCTAGAGTTCCGCGAAGATGCGTTAAAAGCCATTGCAAACAAGGCGATGGAGCGTAAAACTGGCGCTCGTGGTTTACGTTCTATCGTAGAAGCGGTATTACTGGACACCATGTACGAGTTACCATCCATGGCAGATGTGAGCAAAGTGGTGATTGATGAGACCGTGATCCGCGGCGAATCACAACCAATTCTCATTTACGAAAGCAGTGAAAAAGCGGTCGCTGAATCACATTAAAATAAAAAGGAGCTTCGGCTCCTTTTTAAGTCTAAAAATTGAACCAATCAACCGTACAACTCATAGAAAGACAGCATATTTTTCAAATGTTCGATTGAAGTGATGAATTCAGTCCCCATATACTTTATTAATTACGCCTGCAGTATTAATTCGAGAGAGATTCAATGACAGAAGCAACAGTCGAACGTCTGCATATGCCAGTGCTGGCATTGCGAGACGTTGTCGTCTATCCGCATATGGTGATCCCATTGTTCGTCGGGCGAGCAAAGTCCATCAAGTGTCTTGATGCGGCTATGGATAAAGACAAGCAAATATTCCTGGTTGCGCAAAAAGATGCAACTTTAGACGATCCTAGCGAAGCTGATTTATATCGCGTCGGTACTGTCGCAACCATCCTACAACTGCTGAAACTGCCAGATGGTACGGTTAAGGTATTAGTTGAAGGTGGTCGCAGAGCACGCATTTCTGGTTTCACTGAAACTGACAACACTTTTATGGCTTACGTTGATGTCATCGCGACACCGGAAATTGATAGCCGTGAGCAAGAAGTGTTCCTGCGTTCTGCAGTGAGCCAATTTGAAGGCTACATTAAGCTCAATAAAAAAATTCCACCAGAAGTACTGACTGCTTTATCAGGTATTGATGATGCGGCGCGCCTTGCGGATACTATGGCAGCGCACATGCAGTTAAAAATCGAAGATAAGCAAAAAGTCTTAGAAATTATCGATGTCACCGAACGATTAGAGTTCTTGATGGCGATGATGGAAAGCGAAATCGACATCCTGCAAGTTGAACGACGTATTCGCAGTCGGGTGAAAAAGCAGATGGAGAAGAGTCAGCGTGAGTATTACCTCAACGAGCAGATGAAAGCTATCCAGCGTGAGCTTGGTGAGCTTGATGATGCGCCTGATGAATTTGAAGCCATCAATCGCAAGATTGAAGCGGCAAAAATGCCGACGGAAGCGAAAAACAAAGCTTTTGCTGAACTTGCCAAATTAAAAATGATGTCGCCAATGTCTGCTGAAGCGACTGTGGTGCGTTCTTATATCGATTGGCTGACACAAGTGCCATGGACTTCTCGCTCTAAAGTGAAAAAGAATTTAGCGCTGGCTGAAGAGATTTTAAATGCCGATCACTATGGCTTAGACAAGGTGAAAGAGCGGATCCTTGAATATCTGGCAGTGCAACAACGAGTTAATAAATTAAAAGGTCCAATCTTGTGCTTAGTTGGCCCACCAGGTGTTGGTAAGACATCACTTGGCCAATCTGTAGCTAAAGCAACTGGTCGCAAGTATGTGCGGATGGCGCTTGGTGGCGTTCGCGATGAAGCAGAAATTCGTGGCCATCGTCGTACTTATATCGGTTCTATGCCAGGCAAAATCATTCAAAAGATGGCAAAAGTTGGGGTGCGCAATCCACTGTTTTTACTCGATGAAATCGATAAGATGGCATCAGATTTCCGCGGTGACCCAGCTGCAGCCTTGCTTGAAGTGCTAGATCCAGAGCAAAACTCAGCTTTTAGCGATCATTATTTGGAAGTGGATTACGATTTATCCGATGTAATGTTTTTTGCAACAAGCAACAGCCTTAATATTCCTGAAGCCCTGCTTGACCGGATGGAAGTGATTCGTTTATCTGGTTATACCGAAGATGAAAAACTTAATATTGCTAAACAGCATTTGATCAATAAGCAAATTGAACGTAACGGTCTGAAAAAGGGCGAAGTGTCGATTGAAGACAGCGCCATCATCGGTATTATCCGTTATTACACCAGAGAAGCAGGTGTCCGCAGTTTAGAACGTGAAATATCCAAGTTATGCCGCAAAGCAGTAAAACAAATTTTACTGAACAAAGCGCAGAAAACTGTGGTAATTAATCAAGCGAATTTGGAAGAGTTCCTTGGTGTGCAACGTTTTGACTACGGTAAAGCTGAAGATAGCAATCGCATCGGCCAAGTTACCGGTCTGGCATGGACTTCGGTCGGTGGTGATTTGTTAACAATCGAAGCCGCTGCTGTTGTTGGGAAGGGGAAATTGACTCACACAGGCTCGCTGGGCGATGTGATGAAAGAATCTATCCAAGCGGCAATGACTGTGGTGAGAAGTCGTGCTGAAGCGCTGCGCATTAACGAAGATTTCTACGAAAAACGTGATATTCATATTCACGTGCCTGAGGGGGCGACACCAAAAGATGGCCCAAGTGCGGGTATCGCCATGGTCACGGCATTGGTTTCGAGTTTAACTGGTAATCCAGTACGCGCTGATGTCGCCATGACTGGAGAAATAACGTTACGTGGCGAAGTGTTACCAATCGGTGGTCTGAAAGAAAAACTTTTAGCTGCACATCGTGGTGGCATCAAACGGGTTTTAATTCCTCATGACAATATTCGGGACTTAAAAGACATTCCAGATAACGTCAAAGGTGATATAGAAATTTGTCCAGTGAAGTGGATTGATGACGTCTTAAATCTTGCTTTACAAGAGCCAACTGCACGTATCACTGTGTTAAATGAGGAAAAAACTGCCAGTAAGAGCAAAAAAAGCCAAAAAAATGTGGTTTAGGGGCTTTTCAATTGCTCAGGCTGTGCTAATTTAGGGGCAGTTTCGGTGCAGCCCTTGTGTGACAAGGGCTGGCGAGACACCAACAAATTTTGAGGTCACTTGGATTTGTGCTTGCAAGCGCTTTGCATGCTTGATATAACAAAGGCCGAAAACAAGAACGTATTTAATTTTGGTTGTAGAAAATAATAACAATTGAAGGGGATGATATTGTGAACAAGTCTCAACTTATCGACAAAATTGCTGCTGGTGCAGACATTTCTAAAGCGGCAGCGGGTCGTTCTCTTGACGCGTTCATTGAAGCCGTTACTGAAGCTTTAAAGGAAGGTGACTCAGTTGCTCTGGTTGGTTTTGGTACTTTCGCCGTGCGTGAGCGTGCAGCTCGTACTGGCCGTAACCCACAAACTGGCGACCCAATCCAAATCCCATCTGGAAAGATCCCATCTTTCAAGCCGGGTAAAGCTTTAAAAGACAGCGTTAACTAAGGCCTGATATTCCGGCTTTCCGGATCACAGACCTAGCGACCAAGGACCGCAACGCAAAGTATTTAGTGACTATCTAGTTTGCAAAGCAGAGTGTTCAGTGCCTTAACCGCTTCTATAAAAAAGGCGCATCTGTTAAGATGCGCTTTTTTTTTAAGCCAGCAATTGCAGCGATAAGAGATTTAGTAAGCATGTTAGAAAAAATCAGAGAAGGTTCGCAGGGAGTTATTGCTCAGGTTATTCTGGGTTTAGTGATCCTGACGTTCGCAGTTTCCGGGGTAAGTAGTTACTTCAACAGTTCCGCAGATCAATCCGTAGCCACAGTCAATGGTGAAGAAATCACGCGGCCGCAATTTGAGCAAGCATTCCAAAACGAACGCGCCAGACAAGAACAGCAATTTGGCGAAATGTTTAGTCAACTCGCAGCAAATCCTGAGTATATGAATACTTTGCGCCAGTCTGTGCTAGACCGACTGATTGACGAAACATTAGTGAAGCAGCAGGCAGCTAAACTAGATATCACCATTAGCGATCAGTTCCTAATGGATGCCATTCGTAAGATGAAAGAATTTGAAGTGGATGGCGTATTTAACAACGATCGTTATTTAGCGTTGCTACGTCAAAACAACCTAACCGCTAATCAGTTCCGTGATTTGATGCGTGAGCAATATAGCCGCATGCAACTAACTGCAGGTCTGGCTGGCTCTGAATTTGCATTGCCAAGTGAATTTAAATTACTGGTAAATCTGCAACAACAAACTCGCGATTTTGATTTTGCGCTAGTCAAAGCAACTGACCTTGCTTCATCTGTTGAAGTAACTGATGAGAAATTAAATACTTGGTACACAGTTAATCAGCAGCGTTACGCCACGCCTGAGCAAATTTCTGTGCAATATGTTGTCCTTAAAGGTGCCGACCTTGCAAAAGACATCAAAGTTGAAGATGCGGAAGTTGAAACTTACTACAATGCCAATCTTGGCCGTTATCAAGGTGAAGAACGTCGCCGTATTTCACACATTTTATTAGAGTCGGCGGAAGAAAACCTAGATCTGTATAACAAAGCTGGTGAGTTATTAAAACAACTGCAGGCTGGTGCTGATTTTGCTGAATTAGCTAAGAAAAACTCTTCAGATACCGTTTCAGCTGAGAACGGCGGTGATTTAGATTTCATTACTAAAGGTGTCATGGATCCTGAGTTTGAAACCGCAGCGTTTGCTTTGGCAAAAGCGGGTGATCTATCAGGTGTAGTAAAATCATCTTTCGGTTACCACATCATCAAATTAACTGAAGTAGAGGCTGCTAAAGTAAAACCTCTGGCGGAAGTTAAAGAGCAGATTGTGGCAGCGGTAAAAACCGAGAAAGCGACTGAAAAATTTGCTGACTTGCAGCAAAAACTTGCCGAAGTTAGCTTTGAAGTTGCTGATTCATTAGACGATGCAGCAAAAGTTGTTGGTGCGACTGTGCAGAAAACTGGCTTATTCAGTAAAGAAAATATCCCTGCTGAGTTAAATTTCCCTGCGCTGGTTAATGTGATTTTCGGCAGTGACTTTATAAACGCTGAAGCAAACAGTGAAGTGATTGAAGTTGCACCACAGCAAGTTGTTGTTGCGCGTTTAGTTGAGCATAAAGCACCGAAAACCCGGACTTTCGATGAAGTGAAAACTGAAGTGCAAACAGCGTATGTTGTTGAGCAAAGTGCGGAATTAGCAAAAGCTAAAGCTGAGAAGTTAGCAGGCGAGTTAACTTCTGGTAAAGCCTTTGCAGAATTGGCAGCAGCTGAGAAATTGACGATTGAGAAAGTAACTGCTAATCCTCGATTTGGCGGTAATATGGACGCACAAGTTCGTAACAAAGCTTTTGAGCTCGCTAAACCAGAACAAGGTAAATTTACTGCAGCATTTACTGCATTACAAACTGGTGATGCAGCGTTAATTGTCTTGAATAAAGTGACTGATGTTCCTGCGGCAACTGAACCGACTGCAGAAGAGCTACAAGGTTATTCCAATCAATTGAGTCAAAGTTACTACGATCTGGTTCGTAAAGCCTTGCGCGAGAATGCAGAGATAGTGAAACATGAGATCAATTCTGCTGTTCAAGAGTAATTAAATTTTCGAACCCAAAAAGGTCAGCAGTTGCTGACCTTTTTTACGTCAATAGAATGCTGATTGATTGCATTCGCACGCCTCCGACTTTCATTACCAACTCCGTCACGCAATTATTGTTTTAAAAAATCATTCGAATACAACTAAGAAGGTTGTGCGGTACTGACTTTATTTAGACATTATATTGTCAATATTTCATCACTAATCTGACATGTACAACCTGTGTAATGTGCGCTGGAAAATTACAATGAAACCAAGTACATCGGAGTTCGTATGCAGAAAAATAATGGTTTTGAAATTGATAATAGCGGGATTGATCCTCAAACAAATTTCTCAGCAAATCCCGTCTTTTCAGACATCCTTGCGGCAAATATCCAACGTCGCAGTTTTCTAAAAGGGTCAATTGGCACGGCTGTAGCCACTATTTTTGGTGGAAGTTTGGCTGGTTGTGGCATAGACAGTACGCCTGCACCGGTCGCTTTACCTGAAGCAATTTTGCCACCTACGCCACCAACGTTGCTTGGGTTTAATGCAATTGCCACCAATCGTCTGGATACAGTGACTGTCCCTGAGGGATACACTGCGCGCGCATTTTTGCCGATGGGAACGCCATTGACGGGTCGTTATCCTGCATACCTCGAAGGTGGCACCAATACTGGTGCAGATATGGAGCAGCAAGTGGGAGCACATCATGACGGTATGCATTTTTTTCCGATTGATGTCCGTTCGGAAGGTAAAAATAGTAATGAAGGGCTGTTGGTATTTAACCACGAATATATTGAACCAACCACACTACACCAAAATGGGCCAACTGGATTGCCTCGCCCTGCTGATGAAGTGCGCAAGGAAGTTGCAGCCCATGGCGTTACCGTTGCTCATATTAAGAAAGACAGCTCAGGCCAATTTCAACTGGTGCAGGGCAGCCCGCTTAATCGTCGAATCACCGGTGGCACTCCAATCGAAATCAGTGGACCTGCTCGCGGACACGCAAAATTGGTGACCAAATACAGTTCCGATGGCACTAGAACTCGTGGCACATTGAATAACTGCGGTAACGGCTACACGCCTTGGGGTACGTACTTAACTGCAGAAGAAAACTGGGCAGGCTATTTTGCGAATACCGATGCAGTACAACCTCGTGAACATAAACGCTATGGTGTTGCTACAAAAACTAGTCGTTATGGCTGGGAGACGGCGGATTCTGGCGCAGATCAATATCAAAGATTTAATGCTTCGCAGATTGCATCAGATGCAGTGAAAGATTATCGCAATGAACCAAATACTTTTGGCTGGATCGTTGAAATCGATCCATTTAATCCTGACAGTGTTCCACAAAAAAGAACAGCGTTAGGTCGCTTTGGTCATGAAGGTGTCGTATTTGCACCCGTGGTTGAAGGAAAACCAATCGTCTTTTATTCAGGTGATGATTCAACATTTGAATATATTTATAAATATGTATCTAAAGCCCCTTACTACAAAGCGACAGCTGGTGGCCACTTATTAAACGATGGAACTTTGTATGTTGCCAAGTTTAATGCTGATGGTAGTGGGGAGTGGTTAGCGCTTGATTTTAATTCTGAGAGTTTTCGGGCAAAAGCACTTGCCGCAAATGTTGAGTTTGCTGACCAAGCGGATGTGTTAATTAACACTCGGTTAGCCGCCGATGTTGCTGGCGCAACCAAAATGGACCGACCGGAGTGGGGCGCTGTACATCCACAAACGGGTGAAGTGTACTTCACTTTAACCAATAACTCTGGGCGTACGGCAGCACAAGTTGATGCGGCGAACCCAAGAGCAGCGAATGCGACAGGTCACATTATCCGTTGGCGCGAACGCGCTGATGCAATGGCTTTTGATTGGGACATATTCTTATTGGCAGGTGATGTTGGCACCGCGACTCCAGGAACCGCGTTAAAATTAACCCAAGAAAATCATCTGGCGAGCCCTGATGGTTTGGCCTTTGATAAAAATGGCCTGTTATGGATCCAAACCGATATGAGTGGTAGTCAGCAAGGTTCCGGCCCATATGGCAACAACCAAATGCTGGTCGCCGATGCGAAGACCCGTCAGATAAAACGGTTTTTAGTGGGCCCTATTGATTGTGAAGTCACTGGGATCAGTTGGACACCTGATTTGAAGACAATGTTCGTGAATATTCAACATCCAGGTGATCGCTCAACTCTGACTAAACTTACTAGTAATTGGCCGGCAAACGACATGACCAGTCGCCCACGATCGGCTACGGTTATTATCACTAAAAACGATGGTGGTGTGATCGGATCATAGATTTTGCAACGTCTATGAAACACCAATGCCAGCAAATTGCTGGCATTGGTGTTTGTGGGCGGTTTATCGGATACCGCAACAGAAACTTTATAGACGGTGTTAAAACTGGATACTTTTCATCAGTTTTCGACTGTAATCATGAGTCGGGTTGTTAAACACATCTAGGGTTGGCCCGTAGTCTAAACAGTGGCCTTGGTGTAAAACCATTGTTTGGTCGGCAAAGTGTCGAACTAAGCGCAGTTGGTTGGTAATCAAAATATAGGATAAACCTGTTTTTTGTTGAAGATCGAGTAAAAGGTTAACAATTTGCGCCCGTAAGGACGGATCTAGAGCTGTTAGCGCTTCGTCCAAAATCAATACTTTAGGGTCGAGGATTAAAGCTCTTGCCAGAGCGACTCTTTGCAGTTGGCCACCAGAAAACATATGGGGGTAATAATTGCCATGCTCGTTAAGTAATCCTAATAATTTCAGAGTATTAGCAATTTTTTCATTACGTTGTTCCTCGTTAAGAACTGTGGAATAGCGTAACACTGCATGCAAAATATCGGCAATTTTTTGGTTCGGACTTAATGAACGTGCTGCGTCTTGGAAGATGTAGCGGATAAGGTGATTGGTTTTTTGATAGTCACGGCAATTTAAGTGGCTGCCACCAAATAGGATCTCGCCTTGTTCCGCTTGCTCGATACCAACTAGAACCTTCGCTAGGGTACTTTTACCTGAACCCGTTTCTCCGACTACAGCAAGGGTTTGTCCACTATCAAGCGCAAAGCTGATATCAGTCAGCGCTTGGATTTTCTTGCTGCGGAACATTCCTTCAGCTTTATGATAAGCCTTACTGAGCTTTTTAACTTCCAGCAGCTGACTCATGACGATGAAACCTTGCTAAGTGGGAAATGGCAGCTGAAATGATGGTTTTGTACCCGTTCAGGCAGTGGTGTTTTTACACATTCTTTACGCGCATTCGGGCAACGTGGACCAAGACGGCAACCAATTGGTAAATGTTGCAGAGTCGGAATACTGCCATGCAGCGCAAAAAGCTGTTGTTTAAAAGCTAATTCTGGTTGGAATTCCGGGACGCTTTTAATCAAGGCATTAGTATATGGGTGTAATGGCTCTTTTAAGATGGTTTCCGTATCACCGGCTTCTACCAATTGGCCGCAATAAAGCACACTAAGACTATCAGTATTTCTGGCTACAGTTTCAAGCTCATGACTGATCAATAAAATCGATGTACCTTTAAGTTGGTTAAAACTAGCGAGTAAGCGAAACAACTGCGCTTGTGTTGTGCTTTCAAGGGCTGTGGTCGGTTCATCCGCAATCAGTAGTTTCGGGTTTTTGGCAATTGCCATCGCGATAGAAATCTTCTGGCACACCCCTTCGGATAACTGATAGGGATAACTGTGCCAAACCGCTTGTTGGTCACGGATCCCGACCTTATGGAGTAGTGCAATCGCGCGTTTTTTCCGAATGTAAGCCCGTTGCCACCATGCGCCATCGAGTAAATGGGTGGGGATTGATTCGGTGAGTTGCTCGCCTATGCTTGCCGTAGGGTCCATACTGCGGCTTGGTTCTTGATAAATCATCGCAATATCGCGACTGATGATAGATCGTTGTTTGTTATATGGCAGTCGCAATAAATCCTCACCACACCAACTGAATCGATCTGCTGAAATGCGCCAACGTTCGTGCAATACTCCCATGATGGCTTTGGCTATCAGACTTTTACCCGAACCTGATTCACCCACTAAACCACGAATTTCACCTTCTTTTAGGCTTAAGTTGACCCGATCGACCGCTCGAATAATGCCTTCAGGCGTCTCTAGTTCCAGCGTTAAATTGCGGATATCTAAAAGTTGCATTAGTTTTCCCGCCGTTTTTTCATGGCGACCCGCAGGCCATCACCGACCAAATTCACTGAAAGTACCGCAAAAAATATCAGCATACCAGGCAGAGCGACAGTCCAGGGGGCGAGGTAAATTGAGTCAAGAGAGTCGGCAATCATAGCCCCCCATTCTGCGGTGGGTGACTGGGCCCCAAGACCTAAAAAGCCAAGCGCAGCGATATCTAAAATTGCCGTTGATAGGGCCATGGTTGACAGCAAAATTAATTGCTCCCAAACATTTGGCAGAATAACCGAAAACAAAATTTGCCAGTCATTTGCGCCATCTAAACGATAGGCAACAACGTAGTCTTGCTTAAGTTGGTCTTGAATTGCATTTCTAACACCGTGCACAAATTGTGGCAGTAATGCGAGCATAATTGCCCAGATAGTGTTGGTTAATCCTGGTCCTAAAACAGCAACTATAACTATTGCCAAAAGTAAGCTCGGGATGGTTAATGCTAAGTCTAGTAAATGATTAAAGATGCTGGATTTAAAACCTTTACTCATCCCTGAGAGTGCACCGAGCAGCAGTCCTCCTGCTAAAGCGCCTAATACCGCTAAAATAGCCAAGCCAAAGGTATAGCTACTGCCGCGCATTAAGCGCGAAATTAAATCTCGCCCTAAATCATCAGTGCCAAGTGGGTATTTAACCATCCCTTCGCCTTGCCATGACGGTGGCAGTAATAGAAATTCAGGATCTTGAAAATAAGGATCATGTGGAATAAGGACTAGAGTGACTATGGCTAGGATTAGCAGAATGACGACGCCAGCCAAGCCAAACAATGCAGTATGTTGTCTGGCAAAATGACTCCAGAGCAGTTGAAATGGACCACGGTTATATTCTTCGTAGTAAAGCCGAAACTTCTTCATTTAAAACTTCCGGGCCAGTGGATTAAACAGTGTATGTAGCACTTCAGTGCTAATATTCACCACGATAACCAACGTTGATATCACTAAGACTCCCGCTTGGATCGCGGTGTAGTTACGCTGATAGATGCTATCGATGAGCCACTGGCCTATCCCAGGCCAAGAGAACACCACCTCAGTAAGCATTGCCAAAGTAATCAAGGTACTAAATTGCAAGCCAATTTGCCGCGTCACAGGTAACAGCGCATTACGCAGGCCATGTTTATAAAGCACCTGGGCACGATTTAACCCTTTTGCTCTTGCTGTTTTTATATAATTTTGCTCGAGAACGTTCAGCATAGATTCCCGAACAAATCGCATCATTACGGTGGTCGGATAGGTCGCAAGCACTAAAGTTGGCAGTGTCAGATGGATAAGGGCATCACGAAAAGCCGCATGTTTGTATGGGACTTCTGATAGCCAAATATCCACGAGCATCAGACCTGTATGGTGCGGGATTTCGTAAAGCACGCCAATTCGCCCAGAGGTGGGCAACCAACCCAGTTGCAACGAAAAAAGCATAATGAGCAGCAATGCCCACCAAAAAACCGGTACTGAGTAGCCAATCAAGGCAAATCCGGATATTGCATGGTCAAGCCACTTTTCTTTGCGTACGGCAGCGATGATACCGCTTGGGATCCCAAGTAACAGTGAGAGAATTAACGCATAGGATGCCAACTCTAAGGTCGCGGGTAAAACGCTGCCAACTTCGGCTAATACAGGTTGTTGGCTTGCAAATGACAAGCCCCACTCGCCGTCAACGATGCGTCGTGTATAGTCGATATACTGACGGATATAGCCTTGATCTAAACCCATTAACTCGGTGAGTTCTTGGCGCTGTTCACTAGGAATATCACGAAGACCGGTGATATTCGTCAGTAGGTCACCCGGAAACATAAAGTTTAAACTAAACGAAAAAACCGTGAGCGCGACTAAAACGAATGAAAGTAAAAATGCGCGTCTTGCTAAATAACGGAGCATCATTTGGTTTTACCTGCTGCGGTAAAACTAATGCCGCCATAAGGGTTTATTTGCATTCCGGTCACTTTACTACTTTTAACTTGAAAGCGTCGCGAGTGGGCGATGGGGATAAGCGGCACTTGTTCAGCCACATAATCTTGTGTAAGGAAATACAACTCTCGACGTTTTGTCACATCTGCCGTCAGCACAGCATTTGCAATCAGTTGATCGTAATGACTATCGCACCAATTGGTTCTATTACTGCCAGATATTGCTGAAGCACAACTCAACAATGGCCTGAGAAAGTTGTCAGGATCTGCGTTGTCCGCAGTCCAGCCTATCAATACCGAATCATGTTCACCCGCGCGTAATTTACGGCGGAAAGTATTCCATTCATAAGATACAATGTTGGCACTGACGCCAATTTTCGCCAAATCCGCTTGCAGCAGCTCTGCCATTTTCAGTGCGTTCGGATTGTAAAGTCGTTGTACCGGCATCGCCCAGATATCAATGCTAAAGCCGTTTGGATATCCCGCTTCATCGAGTAATTGCTTGGCTTTCACTAAATCAAAATCACTGTGCTGGCCATCGGGATTGTATCCCCATGAATTTGGAGGTAATACCGAATTTGCTTCTTCAGCTTGCCCAAAATAAACAGCCTGTAAAATGCTCTGTTTATTCACCGCAAATGCGAGTGCTTGTCGAACTTTCACATTGTTAAATGGCGCTTTTTGGGTATTAAAAGCCCAATAACCAACGTTTAAGCTTGTTTGCTGATCTACTGAAAAATCTTTGCGTTTTGCTAACATCGATAACTCGGCAAGCCTTGGAATAGGCGCAACGTCACACTCATGAGTCAGTAGCTTCGCTAGACGTTTAGTGTTGTCAGGCACGATATCGATAACCAGTTGATCTAACTCGCCAGTCTTGCGCCAGTATTGACTATGGCGGTGGTAGCGAATTAATACATCTTTTTTGTATTCCCGAAATTTAAATGGACCAGTACCAATCGGCAAAGTATCAAGATGTGGAAGCTGGGCACTTTCTTTCAGCGAATCGCCATATTCTGCCGATAGAATTCCTGCAAAATCAGTCGCTAGGGTCGATAAAAATGAACTGTCAGGTTTGTTTAGTTGAAAGACGACTTGTGATGGCGAAAGCGCACGGACAGACTTGACCAATTCACGCCATTCCACACTATCAAAATAGGGATATTCAGTGGCAGTTTGATGAAAAGGATGATCGATGTTCAGAATGCGGTTGAAAGTAAATTCAACATCACTTGCGTTAAATTTTCGGGTTGGGGTGAAGTATTCGGTTTGATGAAAGGAGACATCGTTGCGTAGATTAAATATATAGGTTAAGCCGTCATCACTAATTTGCCAGCTTATGGCTAGTGCTGGTAGTAGGCTGCCGTCATTGGCATCAATATCTAATAAACGGTCATATAACTGCTGACTGATGGCATCAATGGTTGTGCCAGATGTCACCAATTGTGGGTTAAAGCTCTCAGGAGAACCTTCCGTACAATAAACTAAACCATTTAAGGCAGAGGCGTCAGCAACAGGTTTGCAGCCGCTAATCAGTGCCATTAGAGCCAAGGGCAATACGCTTCTTTTAATCATTGTTGGCTATCTAGCAATTTGTATTTTTTCATATAACCACGTAATTGATGATACGTCAGATTAAGCGCATCGGCGGTTTTTTTCTGATTATACTGGCAAGCGGCTAGGGCCTGCTTGATTAATTGCACTTCATAGCTCTCTGATAACAATTTAAAGTCTTGTACTTGACTGAAATCAGGCTCCACCAAGGTTTGAGTTGGCTTTGAAAGCAAAGGCATGCTTGAAACCACAACGGGAGGATTAGCTGATACCACTTGGGGCGCTGGTGTAGTTGTCGCAATTCGGTCGTTTGTTCTAACTCTAGCTTGTGGCCGAAATGGTGAAGCAAATGGGTCGAATAAAATCTCATGAACCGGTACATAAGGATTATTAGTGCGATAGACACTGCGTTCGACGACGTTTTTCAATTCGCGAACATTACCCGGCCAGTCATAATCTAACAAGAGCCGCTTGGCTTTCTCGGAAAAGCCACTAAAAAGTTCAAAGTTAAGTTCCCGAGCCATATTGATAGCGAAGTGCTCGGCAAGCACCAAAATGTCTTCACGACGTTCCCGCATCGGAGGTAGAGTGATGACATCAAAGGCTAAACGGTCTAATAAATCGGCGCGGAACTCTCCGCGATCAGCCATGCCGGGGAGGTCTTCATTGGTTGCACAAACTAGTCGGACATCAACTTTGATAGGGCGGCTACCACCAACACGTTCAAATTCACCGTATTCAATCACCCGCAACAACTTCTCTTGCACTAATCCAGGCGTATTGGCCAATTCATCTAAAAATAAGGTACCAAAGTTTGCGCGTTCGAAACGGCCTTCGTGGCGTTTAGCTGCGCCTGTAAAGGCCCCAGCTTCATGGCCGAATAGCTCACTCTCCAGCAAGTTCTCATTGAGCGATGCACAGTTTAAAGTTAAATAATTCTGATCCCAACGCTGAGATAGATAATGGAGCCGAGCAGCAATAAGCTCTTTGCCCGTCCCGCGTTCACCGATAATCAGTACGGGTTTATTAAGTGGCGCGATTTGCGAAACTTGATCTAACACGTTTAAAAAACTGTTAGATTGCCCAATGAGATTGTCTTGCTGAAATGTTCTGGCCATTGCTCTGCTACAAATTAGCGAAATTAACTAAATAGTAGTGTATTTCAAAACGTGGCAGGGCAACAGGTTTTATTGAAAATAATTAAATTTATATATAAATCAACTTCTTAATCTGTTTTTATAAAGTTGGCAAGGATTCTGAATAACCTACTTTGACTTACACAGACATTAATGAGGTAATTATCATGGGTATTTTCTCGCGCTTTTCCGATATCGTGAATTCAAATATCAATGCTTTATTAGATAAGGCTGAAGATCCAGAAAAAATGGTCCGCCTGATTATTCAGGAAATGGAAGATACATTAGTTGAAGTTCGTTCTACCTCAGCCCGTACCATTGCTGAGAAAAAAGAACTACAACGGGTAGTTAATCGCTTAGAAAGCGAAGTTGCCGAATGGCAAGGTAAAGCCGAATTAGCGTTATCAAAAGACCGTGATGATTTAGCGCGTTCTGCGTTGATTGAACGGCAAAAAGCTGCTGACCAAGCAGCTGCGGTCAGCAAAGACATCGCGAATCTTGACGAGCATATCAACAAGTTACAAGATGAAGTTGCTCAGTTGCAAGAGAAGCTAGCTGATGCCAAAGCCCGTCAAAAGTCGATGCTGATGCGCCAACAAACAGTGGCTTCGCGTTTAGAAGTGAAAAAGACTTTAGACAGCACGCGTTTGAACGATGCCATGTATAAATTTGAACGTTATGAAGCAAAAATTGACTCGTTAGAAGCGCAAGTTGAAGCCTATGACTTAGGCAAGAAAACTCTACGGGATGAATTTGCTGAATTAGCCGCCCAAGACAAGATTGATTCAGAACTGGCCGCGTTAAAAGCCAAAATGAACAACAACAACAACGCCTGATTTTCAGGCGTTTGGGAGTAAGTTATGGATATTAATGAGGCTTTTGGAATTCCACTGATGATGTTTATGATCTTCGTGGCACCGATTTGGGTCATTATGCATTACCGCAGTAAGCGGAAAATTTCGGAAGGTTTATCCGACGTTGAGCTAAATCAGCTCAACGATTTATCCCGCCGAGCCGAGAAAATGGCCGACCGAATCAAGACCTTAGAATCAATTTTGGATGCGGAATCACCAGACTGGAGACGCAAACATGACTAAGATAAAACGCGAATTACTGCGGGATGATCGCAATGGCAAAATTGCCGGTGTCTGTGCTGGGATCGCGGATTATTTCGGTTGGGAGCTTTGGTTAGTTCGAGTCGTTGCGTTAGCAGGCACTTTACTTGGCTTTGGTGGTTTTTTTCCAGTCGTGTATTTTGTTCTTTGGATTGTGCTGGAGAAAAAATCTGTGGCGGAAAAGCGCAGTGGTAACACTGCGCCAACTGAAGCTGAACGCCCTGTTGAAGTGAAAACGCGAGTGTGGCAACGTGGTGAAGCGCCAAAACAGGCGGTTCAGCATCTTAACCAACAATTTGATGCGATTGAGCAACGTTTGCGCAAGTTAGAAACGCACGTGACTTCAAGCAAGTTCCAGTTAGAACGCGAGTTTCGCAATCTGTAACGTTTGCTCAGATCTTCGGATCTGAGCGAACCTATTGGCATAAGGACACGGCATGGATTGGCTTTCCGATCTCCGCATCAAAGGGCAGCAGCTGAAATCCCGCGCTTTGGGACAACATTTGCGATTAGGTATCACAGGGTTAAGTGGCGCCGGTAAGACAGCATTTATCACCAGTATGATTAATCAGCTGTTGAATCCCAACGCAACCAGTAACTTGCCATTTTTTACTGTGATGCCAGACCGCTATTTTGGCGCTAAGTTATTGGAAAGTGAAACTTCCAACTGTCCACGATTTCCTTACGAGCAAAACCTTGCTGCCATTCAAGCAAAAACGTGGCCGGTGTCAACAACCGGCTGGAGTCAGATCTCCTTGCAGCTTCGCTATCAATCCACGGACTTTCTCGCCAGTAAATTTAAAAATTTTAGTGAATTACAATTAGATATTGTGGATTATCCAGGTGAATGGTTACTCGATTTACCGATGCTGCAACAAGAATATACAAGCTGGTGCCGCCAGATGTGGTCGGTATTAGACCAGCCGGAACGGGCTGATTTAGTTGCACCGTTCAAAGCGCAACTGGCAAAAGTTGATTTGCAAAACGCTGACGATTGGAGCTTGCAGCAGCTCAGTGATGTCTATGCACAGTTGTTGCAAGAACTCAGAAGTCAGCATGACGCAGTGCTTTTGCAGCCAGGGCGATTGTTGTTACCAGCAGAACTCACCGGCACGCCACTGTTGTGGTTATTGCCTCTATTGCCAACTCAGCTTAATGCGGATTCGCCTCTGCATGCTCGCTTAAAGCGCCAGTTTGCGAATTATCAGCAGCGGGTGATTAAGCCTTTTTATCAAGAATACTTCGCTGGGCTTGACCGCCAAGTGGTGTTAGTCGATTGTCTTGGAGCCTTGAATAAAGGTTATTCGGTAATGCAAGAGACTCAACAGGCATTAATGCAGATTTTGCAAAGTTTCAGTTATGGCCCAAGCAATTTTTTGCAGCGGCTTTTCCATCCCAAAATCGACAAAATTTTGTTTGCCGCAACCAAAGCTGATTTATTGACGCCAGAACAACATCGAAACCTAATGCTGCTTTTACAGCAAATGCTGCAACAACCACTACAAGATAGTCGCTACCAGCGAGCACAGACCGAAGCTTTAGCCCTTTCTGCGGTAGTAACTAGTGAGTTTGGCGTAGTCGAAACAGCTGACGGCAGGCAACCCTGTATCCGCGGTATCGATCAACAAGGGCAATTAAAAGTGGTGTTTCCGGGAGATGTGCCAATTTCCATGCCATCGGAATTACTTTTCGCACATCATCAATTTGCCTTTCCGCAATTTGTTCCGCATGGCTTGACCGCCAGTGGTTTGTTACCGAGTCAGCGGTTGGACCAAGTGTTGGAGTTTGTTTTAGGGGATGCACTGCAATGACTCAGTCTGTGAATACCGATAAAACTGCAGAGCCTCTACCTCAAAGTAGTGTGGTTTCGCAGCTAAAAGCTACTAAAGAATTTGCAGCAAAGGACTTTACCGCCGATGTATTTACTCATTTGCGAGGTGGTGACCTTGAGCAAAGTGTGCGTGCTCAGGATCGAAATATCCATGAAGCTGCGCATAGCGAACTTTCCGCAGCCAAAGAGTTTTCTACTAACGAACTTGCGGCAGCCAAAGAGTTTTCTACTAACGAATTTAGTGTGCAGACCACCATAGAGAAGCCACTGCAAGTGGAAACCAAAGGGAGCACATGGCCTTGGCTCGTTGGCCTTGGTGTCGTTGGACTATTCGCTGTGCGCCAATGGTCACAATGGCTTATCGAAAGCTGGCAGCAGAGTATTATTGATGGCAGTTTAGTCACGGCATTAAGCTTGCTGCTAATTGGATTGATTAGCAAATTTAGCTATCAAGAATGGCGGCATTGGCAGGCTATAGCAAAACGACAAAAATGGCGTGAAAATGCCAACCGTCTGCAAAATACCCTGCAGTTTGGCGAGGCCAGTAAACTTTGCCACGACATCACACTGAGTTTACCTGCCGACGTTGTACGAAGTGCGCAACTTGTTTTTGTCAACAGCTGTAGGCCTGAACATACCGATGCTGAACGTTTGCAACTGTTTGAACGCATCGTTTTACAAGAGGTTGATCGACTCGTTGCCGAACGAATTTCAGAGGCATCGATACAAACCGGTGTAGCTGTCGCATTAAGTCCATTTGCGCTGGCGGATTTATTGTTAGTGCTTTGGCGTGCTTCGCGACTCGTTCGAGAAATTTCTGCATTATATGGCGATAGCCCAGGGTTTCGGCAGCGCTTTGGCTTATTGAAAAAGTTTATTGAAACCTTGTTTTGGACAGGGGCATCCGAACTTGCCATAGATCTTGGTAGTGATTTTTTTGGTGCTGAACTTTCCAGTAAATTATCGGCGCGAGCAGGGCAAGGCGTGCTCGCGGGGCTATTAGTTGCTCGGTTGGGGCGATTTGTCCATCAGCAATTGCGACCGTTACCGCTTGTATTGCCAGCACCAAGCAGCAGTAAAACGTTGCTTGCTGCGATAGTGCAAAAACTGCAGGGTAAAAGCGCAGATACGACAAAGTAAACTGTCATCTGCAAACTAAAATTTACATATCCGTGTGGTATGAACATTTCATTCAGTGCCAAAGACAGACTGTCAGATGTCTGTATGCCTTGTTCTTGATATAACTCTTTTGTTTAGATAAAAACAAATTCGTCTAAATATTAGGTTGATATGAGCAGTAAATTTTCACGCCCTGAAACGCAATGCATACACGCTGGCAAAGTGAAGGACTCACAGTTTGGCGCATTAGCGACCCCGTTATACCAAACGTCTACTTTTGTATTTGATAGTGCTGAACAAGGCGCTGCGCGTTTTGCTGGGGAAGCCGAAGGGTTTATTTATACTCGTCTTGGTAACCCGACTACCCGTGAACTCGAATTAAAAGTTGCTGCGCTTGAAGGCATGGCTGATGCCGCGGCAACAGCGACAGGAATGGGCGCTGTTGCCGCATCAACAATGGCATTTCTGCAACAAGGTGACCACTTAATTGCCAGTAAAGCCATTTACGGCTGTAGTTTTGCTTTGTTTAATCACCAATTTGCCCGCTATGGTATTGAAGTCTCGTTTGTTGATATGACGGACCATCAAGCAATTGAACAAGCTCTTCGCCCTAATACCAAAATGTTGTTTGCAGAAACACCGATTAACCCGAATTTAGTGGTGTTAGATCTCGAATTTATTGGCGATTTTTGTCGTAAACATCAAATCATTTCAATCATCGATAATACTTTCCTGACGCCATTACTGCAGCGTCCAGCTGATTTCGGCATTGATATCGTTATTCACAGTGCCACCAAATACTTAAATGGCCATGGTGATGTGGTCGCCGGAATTATTGTCTCGGATGTTGAGCGCATTACCACCATTAAGCTGACGACATTAAAAGATATGGGAGCGACGATTAGCCCGCATGATGCTTGGTTGATTATTCGCGGTCTAAAAACCTTATCGGTGCGCATGGAGCGCCATTGTGCGAATGCGCAAAAAGTGGCTGAGTATTTAGCATCGCAGCCGTGCATCGCCAAAGTGTTCTACCCAGGCTTACCTGATCATCCTGGTCATAAATTCATTGGTAATCAGATGAAGGCGGCAGGTGGGGTTTTGGCATTTGAAATAAACGGCTCTTTGGATGATGGTCGGTTTTTTATTAACCAGTGTCAGCTGCTCAGTCTAGCTGTCAGCTTAGGTGATGCCGAATCCTTAATTCAGCACCCTGCGTCGATGACCCACAGCCCATATACCGCAGAAGAGCGGCGTGCCGCGGGTATCAGCGATGGTTTGATTCGTATTTCAGTCGGACTTGAGCATGTGGATGACATCATTGCAGACCTAGAACAAGCGCTAGTAAAGATGTCTGAACAGCAAAAATAATTATTATTTTCATGCGCTTAGGTTTTTGCGCCTCAGCATTTGTAAATCTAATAATACATTTTGTCGGTTGTCCCAAATTGCGATTTCTCCGGTAAAGGTTAACAGCCAGATCTCAATCATCTAGGATCTGGCCATCAGATGCATGGCACTTTGCCAAAGGCACACAGAATCTCAACAGGTAGTTTCATGACAACGTACGTCTCTAAAAAGTCAGACGAGCATGGTTTTATTGCTTGGTCCGATGAAGAAAATGCGATTTGGGGAGAACTGATCAACCGTCAGTTGTCTTGTATTGCAGGCAAAGCCTGTGATGAATATTTACAGGGATTAGAGCGCTTAAATTTACCCACCGATCGCATTCCTCAGTTGGAAGAAGTCAGCAAAGTGCTGCGTGAAACCACTGGCTGGGAGTGCGCGGAAGTTCCAGCGCTGATTAGTTTCGATCGTTTTTTTGAATTGTTAGCTAATAAGCAATTCCCTGTTGCGACCTTTATTCGTAGTCGTGAAGAATTTGATTACTTACAAGAGCCGGATATTTTCCATGAAATTTTCGGGCATTGTGCGATGTTAACCAACCCAGACTTTGCTGAATTTACGCATATTTATGGCAAATTAGGCTTGGCTGCAAGTAAGCAAGATCGTGTATTTTTAGCGCGTCTATATTGGTTTACCATTGAGTTCGGTTTATTGGAAACTGAGCAAGGCTTGCGCATCTATGGCGGCGGTATTCTTTCGTCACCCGGCGAAACTCAGTATGCGATGCATTCCGATGTACCTGAACGCAAAATGCTTGATGTTGTTGATGTTCTAAGAACGCCATACCGCATTGATATTATGCAGCCGCTGTACTTCAAAATTCGTAGTATTCGCCAATTATTTGAGATTGCTCAGCAAGATCTGATGGCCATGGTTGAGCAGGCGAAAGCGCTGGGATTACATGCGCCAAAATTTCCGCCTAAGCAGAAAAAAGCCAGTTAATCGAACGCTAATTAATCCCTAAGTACCAGCCTAGTGTTGCTGGTTTATTGAAATGAAGAGACCAAGTAATGACTGATTTAGCCGTAATGAAATGTGAAGCCTGCCGTGCAGATGCGCCAAGAGTTTCTGATGATGAACTGCCAGAGTTAATGCGCCAAATTCCAGATTGGACGCCTGTAGTGCGTGACGGTATTTTACAGCTCGAACGTAGTTACAAGTTTAAAAATTTCAAATTAGCTTGGGCCTTTCACCAAAAAGTCGCTGAATTGGCTGAAGCTGAAGGCCATCACCCAGCCTTGTTGCTAGAGTGGGGCAAATTGACCGTGACTTGGTGGTCGCATTCAATTAAAGGATTGCACAAGAACGATTTTATCTGTGCAGCAAAAACGGACCAGCTACTGGTTGGATAAGTCATTTTTATTTCTAAGTAATTGAAAAAGCTGCGATTGCAGCTTTTTTTATATTCAGATTTTTACCCACTGACGTTTTGTTCACAAAAGTTTACAAAAACCACTGGTCTAGCTCTGACTCTTTGCCGTATGATGCAATACATCTAATGTGAAAGGGTTAAGCAACAATGCGTTTGGAAATTCATTGTCAGGATCGGGTCGGGATAGCACAAGATGTTCTAAATATTTTGGTGCATTTTCAAATCGATTTACGGGGGATTGAAGTTGATCCGTCGCTAGGACGGATGTATGTGGCATTTCCAACTGTTGATTTCGAACGCTTTCAGGAGCTTATGGCTAAAATTCGCCGAATTACTGGCGTTGATGATGTTAAAACTACAGCGTTTATGCCCTCAGAACGTGAGCATAACGAATTATCAACACTGTTAAAAACGCTGCCTGATGGCGTTATTGCTGTCGATACGAAAGCGAACATTACCATTATTAATGACGCAGCATCACAAGCATTGGCTGTCGATAGTGATGAGGTGCAAGGACAGTCATTAGTCCCACTCCTCAAAGGCTTTAACATACAACGTTGGCTGGAAAGTGACGATGTTTTGGCACAAACGCGCAAAATTGAAATTCATGGCAAACGCTTTATCGCAGATATTTTGCCTGTAATGGTGCCTGATGAATCTGGCCACGAAATTTTGGCTGGCGCGGTGATTAACCTCAAATCTGAAAGTCGTCTCGGCGAGCAACTTGTTGTATTCAAAAAAGGGGATCAGGAAAGTTTTAACAGCATTCAGGCCTCGAGTAATGTGATGCGGCGAGTGGTGCGCGAAGCGAAAAAAATGGCTCAGCTTGATGCGCCTATTTTGATTGTTGGCGAGACCGGAACTGGCAAAGAGTTGTTGGCCAGGGCGTGTCATATGGCAAGTAGTCGCACTGGCAAACCATTTTTAGCGGTTAATTGCGCGGCTCTGCCAGACAATGTTGCTGAATCTGAATTATTTGGAATTGGCCCGAATGCGTTTGCTGGTAGTACCGAGGGTAAAAAGGGTATTTTTGAGCAAGCGAACAAAGGCACAGTATTTTTGGATGAAATCGGCGAAATGTCGCGGGAAATCCAAACCAAGTTATTAAGGTTCTTACAAGACGGCAGTTTTCGTCGTGTTGCTGATGAAAACGAAGTGAGAGTTGATGTCCGTGTTATTTGCACTACGCAAAAAGATTTGCCTGGAATGGTACAAGATGGGCGGTTTCGCGAAGATCTATATTATCGGTTAAATGTATTGACCCTGGCCCTTCCGCCGCTGCGCGACCGCAAACAAGACATCATCCCTTTAGCTGAGCTGTTTATTGCTCGCTTGTCAGCGCGACTCGGTCGTAAACCGCCAAAAATTACTGATGCATGCGCTCAATTTATCCAGCAATATCCATGGCCAGGTAATGTCAGACAATTAGAAAATGCCTTGTATCGTGCGGTAACTTTATTGGAAGGCCCTGAACTTGATACCGATCAGCTGCAACTGCCTAGTTATACCAATGATTTTGGTTATTTAGAAAAAGATTTTGACGGTACCTTAGACGAAGCTGTGAAGTGTTTCGAAGCAAACCTATTGAGAAAGTTGTTTCCTGCCTATCCAAGTTCTCGTCAATTAGCGAAAAAGTTGGGATTAAGCCACACTGCTGTCGCAAATAAACTGCGCGAATATGGTATTAATCGTAAGAGCGTAAAAATTTAATTACGCATTGTTCCCCGCTCTTTACTGTAATTTGGTCGCTTTAGTCGAAAAGCGACCAAAATTGCACCCGTTCTGATGTTTTGTCCTTTTTGTAATCTTTAATGTACAAAATCGCTAGTTTTCCTGTAGTTAATGCCGTTGTCGGTAGGGCTTTTGTATTTGTTGCATCTGCACCAAGATATCAGGCAGAAAACAACATGTTATATTTTGGAGTTCCCAATGTTTGACCCAATTAATCCTTTAGGTACTGATGGTTTTGAGTTTGTTGAGTACACCGCAGCCGACGCCGATGGTATTGCTAAGTTGAAACAGCTGTTTGCCTCTCTTGGTTTTACTGAAGTTGCCAAACACCGTTCAAAGGAAGCTTGGTTGTACAAGCAAGGGGACATTAATTTCATTATTAACGCTGAACCGAATTCACAAGCTGAACAATTCGCCCGTGAACACGGACCAAGTGTTTGTGCGATGGCATTCCGGGTGAAAGACGCTGCGGTTGCTTTACAACATGCGTTAGCCAATGGCGCGACCGAATATAAAAATCAAATCGGTCCAATGGAATTAAATATTCCAGTAGTTTACGGTATCGGCAGTAGTTTGTTGTACTTTGTTGACCGTTACGGTGCAAGTTCAGTCTATGACATCGACTTTAAATTCTATGACAACTGGCAGGCTAAAGTGGCTGAACACAGTGTTGGATTAGATGTGCTTGACCACCTGACACACAATGTCCGTCGTGGAAATATGAATGTATGGTCAGGTTTTTATGAACGTATCGGTAACTTCCGTGAAATTCGTTATTTCGATATCGAAGGGAAGTTGACAGGTTTAGTTTCACGTGCCATGACAGCGCCTTGTGGCAAGATCCGTATTCCAATTAATGAGTCTTCTGATGATAAATCGCAAATCGAAGAGTTCATCCGTGAATATAAAGGCGAGGGCATTCAGCATATCGCCCTGACGACCGAAGACATTTATGAAACTGTGCGGACTTTACGTGCTCGCGGTATGGATTTTATGCCGACGCCAGATACCTACTACAATAAAGTAGACTCTCGTGTGCAAGGTCACAGTGAAGATTTAGAGCAACTGCGCGAACTCCGTATTCTGATTGACGGTGCGCCAGAAAAAGATGGCATCTTGTTGCAAATATTTACTAAAACTGTGATTGGCCCAGTATTCTTTGAAATCATCCAACGCAAAGGTAACCAAGGTTTCGGTGAAGGTAATTTCAAAGCATTATTTGAATCTATTGAAGAAGATCAAATCCGTCGTGGGGTGTTAGCCGATGCGTAAATGGGCCTCGTTTCCATTAAAAGAAGGTGATATTTCACGCCAAGCTCATGCTGACTTTCCTGAGCAGGCGATTTACGAGCGTGAAACTGGCCGTAGTGGTTTTTTTGGCCCAGCAAGTCACTTTCATCATACTCATGCGCCTACCGGCTGGATTGATTGGCAAGGGCCATTAAAGCCGCGTTTATTTAATTTTAACGAAATTAATAGCGATCAAACCCCATCGCCTTGGCAGGTTCCGTTATTACTGCACAACGCGAGCTGCAAAATGCGAACGTGGCGGTTAGCTGAGTCGATGCAGCATTTGGTGCGTAATGCCGATGGCGATGATTTGTTGTTTATCCACGAGGGCGAAGCGGAGCTATTTTGTGACTATGGTCATTTAAGCCTTCGTGATGGCGATTACGTGGTGATCCCACGTTCAACCAGTTGGCGGCTAGAAATTAGCGCGCCAATTTTTGTGTTGATGATTGAAGCGACCAACGATTCTTACCAATTACCGGAAAAAGGGTTGGTTGGTAATCATGCGATTTTCGATCCTGCAATGCTAGATACGCCAAAAATTGATGCGGCCTTTAAAGCACAATACAGCGAAAATACCACGCAAGTGCATGTGAAACGCCATGGGCAAGTATCAGTAATTACTTACCCATATAATCCATTAGATGCCGTGGGTTGGCATGGTGATTTAGCCGTGATGCGGATTAACTGGCGTGATATTCGGCCACTAATGAGTCATCGTTACCATTTGCCGCCTTCAGCACATACGACCTTTGTTGCCAGTCGTTTTGTGGTTTGTACCTTCGTACCAAGACCAATTGAAAGCGATCCTGGTGCACTTAAAGTGCCGTTTTACCATAACAATGACGACTATGATGAAGTGCTGTTTTATCATGCTGGCGATTTCTTCAGTCGTGACAACATCGAACGGGGGATGGTGACTTTCCATCCGGCTGGATTTACCCATGGCCCGCATCCAAAAGCGTTCCAAGCGGGTCGCGAATATCGGAAAAAGTTTACCGATGAAGTGGCGGTAATGTTAGATACTCGAGATGCGCTAGAAATGGGTGACGCAGCGCTAGCAACGGAAAATCCAGAATACGTGAACAGTTGGAAAACTAAACCGGCTGAATAGCAGTAAGTGTTTGACAGGAAAATAAAATGAAATTAGCCAGTCTGAAAAATAATAGCCGCGATGGTCAGTTAGTGGTGGTAAGCCGCGATTTAACCAAAGCCGTTGCCGTTTCGCACATTGCAAGCACTATGCAATATGCACTTGACCATTGGTCAGTGGTGGCTCCACAACTTGCCGAAGTATACAACGGTTTAAACCATGGCACTGTACAAGGCGAATTTGCGTTTGACCAACAAGGCTGCGAGTCGCCATTACCGCGAGCTTATCAATGGGCTGACGGCAGTGCTTATGTCAACCATGTTGAATTAGTGCGTCGCGCACGCAACTCAGAAATGCCTCCAAGCTTTTGGACAGATCCATTGATGTATCAGGGCGGTTCAGATGATTTTATCGGCCCTCGCGATGCCATCGAAGTGGTTAGTGAAGAATATGGTATCGATTTTGAAGGTGAAGTTGCTGTCATTACCGGTGATGTTGCGATGGCATCAACGCCGGAACAAGCACGTTCACAAATTCGTTTGGTGATGTTGGTGAATGATGTGTCATTACGGGGCTTGATCCCGAATGAACTGGCAAAAGGTTTCGGCTTCTTCCAAAGTAAACCTGCATCTGCATTCAGCCCGGTGGCGGTAACGCCAGATGAGCTGGGTGCTGATTGGCAGGATGCTAAATTACATCTGCCATTGCTATCGCACTTAAATGGTGAGTTATTTGGCAAACCAAATGCCGGTATTGATATGACTTTTGATTTCGGTCAGTTAGTTGCTCACGCGGCAAAAACCCGCAACTTAGGCGCTGGCGCAATTATCGGCTCAGGCACGGTCTCCAATAAACAAGGCACTGACTATGGGACTTCAATTAGTGAAGGTGGGGTCGGCTATTCTTGTATTGCTGAAATCCGTATGATTGAAACCATTCGCGATGGTAAACCAAGCACTTCATTTATGAAGTTCGGTGATACTATTCGCTTGGAAGTGTTAGACGCTGCAGGTAATTCAGTGTTCGGTGCTATTGACCAGCAAGTGGTGCAATACGCGACGCCGTAATAGAGTTTCTTGCTAAAAGCCAGCGGTCGCTGGCTTTTTTCATTTGGAGTAAGTATGAAATTATTTAGTTATTGGCGATCCTCAGCCGCTTATCGTGTACGTATCGCGCTGAATTTAAAACAAATCCCAGTAGATATGGCGTTTGTTCATTTGGTTAAAGACGGTGGTCAACAACGGCAAGCAGAATATCGACAACTTAATCCTGCGCAATTAGTACCCAGCTTGCAAGACGACGAGTTGACGCTGAATCAATCGCTGGCCATTATCGATTATTTGGAAGCGAAACAACCGACACCGGCGTTAATGCCAGCTGATTTGGCATTAGCGATGCAAGTCCGTGCCTTTGCCCTTGATATCGCCTGTGATATTCACCCGCTGAATAATTTACGGGTATTGCAGTATTTGACCGGCACTCTTGGCGTGAACGAAACGCAAAAAGTTGCATGGATCCATCATTGGCTAGCCACTGGTTTTACCGCGTTAGAACAGCGACTGGCCGGTCATGCAGGTTTATATTGTTTTGGTGATGAAATCAGTCTCGCTGATGTGTGTTTGGCGCCACAAGTATACAATGCACTACGTTTTCAATTAGATATGACTCCATACCCGATGATTATGCGTGTATATCAGCAGTTGATGACAGTCCCTGCATTTATCAGCGCAGCCCCAGAACAGCAGGCTGACGCGCAAAGTTAGTCACTCTGTTGGACCGAAGATCTTGGGCAGCCGAATAGTAAACTCGGTATGCCCAGGTCTTGATTGAACATGAATAGTGCCGGCATGTTGCTGGACGATGGTATGACAAATTGACAGGCCAAGCCCAGTACCTGCACCAACTTCTTTGGTGGTAAAAAACGGGTCAAAAATAAAGGGAAGCACGTCAGCGGAGATCCCACAACCGCTGTCCATAATCTTTAAAACTATATCGCCATCTTTTACACTTGTGCTAATTTGCAAAATACCATCATTGTCCCCAATCGCTTGACTGGCATTAATCAGCATATTCATCAGCACTTGCGAAAGGCCTGCAGGCTGAGCGTTTAGCCATAACTCGGCTTGGGCAAAATCAAGCTCAACTTTAACATGGTGCTTGAGTTCATTTCGGGCCAGTCGCAACGTCGCGTGGATTAACGCATGGAGTTCGGTCGCCTGCCAATTGGCTTGGTCTGGGTGAGAGAAACGACGTAAGTCCAGCACAAGATCTCGCACACGACCCGCGCCAATAATTGAATCGCTTAACAGTTCCGCACTGTCTTGCAATAGAAACTGAATGTTTTCTTTTGATTTTAGAAGCTCAATTTTCTGTTGGATTTGTGCTCGTGCAGCATTGTCGTTGCATAACTGCAGCTGTTCCAATAGCGCAATATAGTCGGTGAAAATCTTTAGATATACCTGAAAACTATTGAGATTACTCAAGATGAAACCAATCGGATTGTTCAGTTCATGGGCTATTCCTGCCACCAATTGGCCAAGTGAAGCCATTCTTTCCGATTGCAGTAGAGCCTGTTGAAGTTGGTGCTGATCTTTGGCTTGGTTCATGTTACTGATATCCATTAGATTTCAATGATTTGTTGCATTTTCTGCTTTAGCGCCGATTGGCTTTCGCCACAACATATTTTTATCGAAAAAGGACTTGCGCGCTAAACATATTGCCGCCTATGGTTAGCTTGTACATAGGGAGCTGCAATGTCAAAGACCATTTTATTAGTTGATGATGAAGTCGGAATTTTGCGCGCATTAACGCGAGTGTTGCAACGGGCAGGATATCGTGTTTTGACCGCTGAAAACGGCGCAGCGGGGCTACAGATGCTGGTCGGGCAGCAAGTTGCCCTGATAATTTCTGATTTTCGGATGCCAGGAATGAAGGGCTCAGAGTTTTTGCAGCAAGTAAAAGCTATTTACCCAAATACCATTGGTATGATTTTAAGTGCCTATGCAGACCGAGACGCATTAATAGAATGTATGAATACAGGCGCAGCTTGGCGATTTTTAGAGAAACCATGGAATGACGAGACGCTGTTAAAAGAAATAGATTTGGCATTAGCTGAACGCGATAGGAGATATGCTGAATCGCAACGGACCAATTTATTAATGTCCTCTGATGAAGCCTTAGTGGAATTAAGTGCAAATGGCCAAGTACTTCGCTTTAATGGCGCGGCGACCCATGTTCTTGGTTTGCAACCCTCCGAGCTTCGTGGAAAAGTGTTAGCCGATTTATTTGATGATATTAATCCTATTGAATTGGCGACATTTTTCCATAAAAAAGATCACGACATGGTACTGCATTGTCATCGCGATAATTACGTTAGCTTGAGCCACCGAATTTCAGATCTTTATCACTATTTGCTGCGATTAACTCCGTTGCAAGAGCTACGAAATCAAGTGTTTGATGGTTTGGCTGGTTTATTAGATCTACCAACACTTCGCCGCAGGATTGAAGACATGTTATCAAGCCAGCAACAGCAATTTGCTGTGGTTGAGCTGTCAGTCATGGATTATCAGCGGTTTAGCGATACTCTTTTAGAGCCTTTGCTTGACGAATTGTTACTGCGCTGTGCACAGTTACTGCAGCAGAATTTGCCGTTTAAAGCGTTATTAGCCTATGTTTCAGCGGATAGATTTGCCGTGGTTTTTCCTGAACACAAGTCTGAATCCGAGCTACAGCAGCAAATCAATCAATTGCTTGCGCCATTTAATGTTCAGATGTTAATTGGTGTTGATCGACTGCAGATTAATTTTTGTGTGGGTTATGCGTTGTCGCCAGAGGATGGTGAAACAGCCAAGCAGTTGTTGCATCATGCAGGGGTTGCATGTCGTCAAAATGAAGCAAATCCTAAAGCGTTTTACCTACGATTTGACAAGGGCATGGTTGAGCTTAAGCGCCAGCATTTTGAAATCAGCAATTCTTTGGTATCAGCCATGGAAGAGCAACAGTTTCAGTTATATTTTCAGCCTAAAATCGATTTAAAAACCGGTCGATGTGATGAAGCTGAAGCATTGATCCGTTGGCATCATCCAACTATGGGCTGGGTGTCGCCGGCCTTATTCATTCCTATCGCTGAACGTGATGGTCAGATTATGGCAATAGGACAATGGGTTCTTGAACGCTGCATTCAGCAATTGGCTAATTGGCGCCAACAGGGAGTGATGCTAAAGCGGTTGGCTATTAATTTATCTGGCCGTCAATTGCAGGATCTGCGGTTACCGCAGCTCCTCAGTGGCCTCTTGGCGCATTACCAATTAGCGGCTGACACTATTGAACTGGAAATTACTGAAACTTTTCTGATGGCGGATATACAAACCAGTGCCGCCCTTTTGGCGAGTTTGAAAGCTCAGGGGTGTCATCTAGCGATGGATGATTTTGGCACAGGTTATTCATCTCTCGCTTACCTTGCAAAGTTACCGGTGGATGTTTTAAAACTAGATCGTTCTTTATTGCTAGAATTAGAAGATTCTCCACAGTGCGCGAGCATGGTCAGGCATATGATTCGCATGGCTCATGAGCTTGGTTTAAGAGTCGTGGCCGAGGGTATTGAAAGTGAAGGGCAGGTAAGAATGCTTAAGGGAATGTCTTGTGATTTGGTGCAGGGGTTTGTGTTTAGTACGGCACTTGATTTAACTAGCTTTACACTATATTTAAAACACCAACCGGCTATCGCCCAACTGGAACAATTTGCTAATGCTTGATAGTCAAAGCGATTTACGCGCCATTATCATCGACCCTGATCCTGCTTACTTAGCGGCAATTCGTCGATTATTGACCCGAAGTTTAATCCACTGGCATTGCGTATATAGCTCTGATTGCGTCGAAGCTACTGATATGTTGCAAAAGGGGTTTAATCCGCATCTGATAATCTCAGATAGTTTGGACGGTGACATCGCGCATGGCGAAGATTTATTGAGTTTCGCTCAGGAAATTGCCCCAGCCGCTGTACGGGTATTAATGAGCGCAGAAAATTCAGTGAATGTATTGCTGGCAACAACTCAAGTCGCGCATATGGTGATTGGTAAACCATTTAATGACACACAGTTACTCGCTGTGTTTGGTAGGGTAGAGCGTTTGTTGTTTGGTCCATTTACTGCCCATAGTCGCTATCAAATTGGTCTGATCCAAAATTTGCCTGTTGCCAAGAATAATTACCAATCCATCATGGGAATGCTCAACGATCCGGAAACACCAACGAGAGTTTTGGCACGGGCGCTCACTCGGGATGCAACAATTACCGCCAAACTCTTACAAATCGCCAATTCAGACTATCTCGGCTTTAGCAGGCAAATCCACGATTTAAATGATGTCGTGGTTAGGCTCGGACGGGAAATGATTAAGGCAATTTTATTGTCGGTGCAGATGCATAGTCAGTATGAAGGACATATCAATCCAGAATTGCATCAGCAGTTGTTGAATCATTCATTTTCACTGGCAATGTTGGCAAATCAGCTGGCTAAAACGCAGTTCAAAGCTGATACCGAATTGGCGGAAAAAGCTTTTATGGCAGGGCTGTTGCAAGTTTTAGGACCACTTGTTTTGTTGTCAACGATGGCATCAGCAGAGCAAGCATTAACCAATGAAGATATGTTTCAAGATGGTATTGCAGATCATTGTTTGATAAGTGCCTATTTAATGACCCTTTGGGGGTTTGATGACGATGTCTGCCAAGCTGTTTTATTTCGCTTAAATTTGGCTGAGGTTGCAACACCGACTTTGCTGCAAACGATTTTGCATTTAGCCTCTTATGTTTTAATTTATCAACAAGCGAAGCCTGACGAGTCGCTGCCAGCCCCTTGTTGGGCTGCACTAGAGAAATTCAATTTAACCGAATCGTTTTTAACTGGGAAAGAAGCCAAGCAATGAAATCGCAGTTTGTATTTCCAAAACGCTGGTTCAATCGTTTACTTGTTGTTGTTGGTTTGTTTGGCTTAATTGGACATGCCGCAATTAGCAGCTATTTGGCTTGGTATGACTATGTTTACCCATTACATTGGACATTTACCGTTTTAGCGCCAATTTGTTGTTTATTATGGGGTTTTGTGCCAAGGTTGCAATTGCAACCCGAGCCCAAGAACGGTTCGACCGAGTTTAAATGTTAACGTTTTGGCATGATCATCGCTTCAACATTGATTTCCGCTATCCCTTTTTCGGTGAAGTTAAAGTGAATAAGCCCGCGTTTTTTATCAGTAAAGTGATAACGAGTGCCATCAATCAGCAGGGTGTAATCGCCTGGTCGTTTGGGGACTAAATCGTGTTGTTTTATTAATTGAATAGTGTGCGGGGGGAGGACCCAATAAAAACCATGCAGTGGTTTATCGCTGAAGTCAGTTACCCACACTTGGTTTTTGTCATTAAGTACCAAGGCTAAAGTAAAACGCTTGGGTACTTCTTCAACATCCATCTGATGCTGACCGAGGCTGAATAAATAGCCTTCTGGCGCTTTTAAGAAGGAAAAACCAAATGGCACAGCGGCTTCACTGCCGTCAGCAAGGGACAATTTTGCTTGGCCAGTAAAGTTAAAGTCAGCCGATACCGTCGTGCTAAACAACATCAGCGCAGCGCTGAACATAGCATATTTATGCGGTTTCATATCAACCTCTATTTACTGTTGATCAGGATTTACTTCCGCTCCCTGATACTTTGAGCTGCATACCCGGTTTGAGCATGTAAGATTTCTGCAGATCGTTCCATTTGATTAGATCTGAAATTTTAACTTTGTGTTTACGTGCAATTTTATCCAGTGAATCACCACTTTGCACGGTGTAAGTACCACTGTTACTTCCAAGCTTTGATTTCTTTGAAGATTTTTTTGCTAATTCTTTCGCTGTTGGGATCTGCAGCATTTGTCCAGGCATTAGCTCTGCACCTTGTGATAGCTTATTGGCAACGCGCAGTTGTTCGGCATCGATACTTAGTTTTTTGCTAATAGTCCAAATATTATCGCCTTTTCGGACTTTATAGGTTTTTGCTAAATTGGCGCGAGTTGAAGTGGGTTCTGGTGGTATTTGAATGCTATTGCCTACAGTTAAATTATTGTTTTTTAAGTTATTTTGTTTTTTCAGTTGATTAATGGATACACCAAGTTTGGCGGCAATAGAACCCAAGGTATCGCCTTTTTTAATCTTATAGGTTTGTCCTGCTACTAATTTTTGAACTTTTAAACTACTTGGATCAAATTTAGTAAAATTTTCCACTGGGATGGCGAGCTGATGTGGGCCATCTGGCGATGTGGCGTGACGTTTAAATCCAGTGTTGAAACGTTTTAGTTGAGCGACGCTTAAACCACTCGCTTGTGCTGCTTGCGTAAGATCTACCGGACCTTTAATTTTGGCAATTGCGAATTTAGGTTTGTTTGCAATAGGCTTGAGCACAACTTGGTGGCGTTCAGGGTTTCTGACGATGTCAACCAACGCCAACCATTTAGGCACGGTGCGAGTGTATTTCACCGGAATATTTAATGAATAGAAATCGGTTGGTTTGCCTTTGGCTTTGTTGCGGATAATTGCATTTTGAATACGAGCTTCGCCTGAATTGTACGCAGCAACGGCATTAATCCAATCGTTTTCTAGGTTGTCATGTAAGTATTGCAGTAAGTCGAGGACTGCTTCAGTGGATGCGATCGCATCATTTCTGCCGTCATACCAATAGTTAATTTTAAGACCGAAGTTCTTTGCAGTCTGAGGAACCATTTGCCATAGACCTGAAGGACCCGCGCCCTTGGCTAGGGGATTGTAGGCGCTTTCGACAATCGGAATTAACGCAAGCTCGACTGGCATACCGCGTTGTTCTAAACGTGTTACAACATAATACAAAAATGGGTCAGCTCGGTTTGCGACATCATTCAGAAATTTCTGCTGTCTAGCGTAGAATTTACGTTCAAGGGCAATTTCAGGCCGATCTGGGGCATTAATGCTGGGTTGTACCCGAATTCTCTGCCAAACATCATCCAGCGCAGTTAAGTTTGCAGGTTCATTAGCAGGTTCTAAAGGTGAATTGACAACTTCAGTTTGGACTTCTGGATGATGAAAATCCGCTGGCGAACTAGAAGATGGATTAGCTTCCGGCAGCACGGATTTTTGGTTATTTGTGTTGGTACAACTGGTTAATACTATCAATAACACCAGTAACCAGTATTTGTTAAGCATGAAAAAGTCCTAAGCTTATGGTTATCCTTTTCGGGATCGTAAACAATCCCAGCGGCAGTGACAAAGCAACAACGTCCGCAATAACGACACCTTACGCGCTGCAACACTATAGCAACACAGGGGGGCAAATCATAAAGGACTTCGTATCGATTGCAAGTCTTGCTTAAAAGTTATTCTTCCAGTTTCTCAAAAAGGTGAATAGATTCAATTCATTATCTTGTTTCCAGCGTTGTTGCAAAGCCAAGTTTTCACAGCGTAAAAAGGGGTTGTAATTGCGCTCAGCGCTCAAAGTGACCGGTAAACTGGGCAGTTTTTGTGCTCTTAATGCTTCAATACGTGACAATTGTTTGACGATTTCTAGATTGTCAGGTTCCACTACGCGAGCAAATTTTAAGTTACTTAACGTGTATTCGTGAGTCGGACACAACAAGGTTTCAGCTGGCAGGCTATTAATTTTTGTCAATGATTCATACATCTGTTGTGCTGTGCCCTCGAAAATCCGACCACAACCAGCGCTAAATAAAGTGTCGCCACAACACAAAATATGTTGGCCATCACTTGTTGAAAACAAATATGCTAAATGATTCAACGTGTGACCCGGTACCGCGAGTACTGTAAGTTGGACAGTGTCTGTCAGAGAAAATACTTCGCCGCCGTGACATGCCGTGCCTTTTAACCGCTCGCCATGAAAAGGCTTTGCCGGCACTAGCACCTCCGCAGCTGGCCACTGCCGAGTCAATTCGTCTAGGCCATCAATATGGTCAGCGTGCTGATGGGTAATTAATATCTTGCTTAATTGCAATTCGTGCATAGCGAGATATTGATTAAGTTCCGCTGATGTCCCTGGATCTACCGCAATCACGGCGTTGCTATGTTCTTGGCGAATGAGCCAAATATAGTTATCCTGCAATATAGGGATGGCGATAGCGTGCAACATGAAACAGCCTTCTAACTGACTAAAATTCGAGTATAGCGTGGAGTCTTGTTATGAAACCAGCCTTGAGTCGGCATCAATTACCGCAAGTGCCGCGGAGCTGGCGAGAATTCCGTCAAGGTGATGCGCTTGCTCGACAGCTCGAGACTCAGTTTAATTTATGGTGGCCGCGCATTTTTGGTTATCATTTGCTGAAGGTGGGTAGTTTAAGCTGTGAGTTGGAAACTGGCGCTTGCAGCATTAAACATCAAATCCGCTTATCGGATACTTCGCCGCTGGCGACAGTTATTGCAGATCCCGATGATTTACCTTTTGTGCAGCATGCTGTTGACGCGGTGTTATTAGCACATTGTTTGGAATTTGCCCAAGATCCACATCATGTTATTCGAGAAGCACATCGTGTATTGATGCCTGATGGCTATTTACTTTTGAGTGGATTTAATCCGCTTAGTGTGATGGGGCTTGCTTCGCTTTGGCCAGGGTTACACCGGCAATTACCTTGGAGTGGTCGGTTTTTTACCATTGCTCGAGTAAAAGACTGGTTGCATCTGTTGGGATTCGAAATTATTTATGAACATCGTCTCTTTTGCACCAGTATGCTTAGCGAACATGCGGGAGCATCTTCTTTTCGCCATTGGGCTGACCAACATCTCAATTGGCTTGGGGCTGCCTATGTGTTAGTGGCAAGAAAACGAACATTGCCATTGACGCCGATTAAACCGAAATGGCAATTAGCGAGCCAATTTAATCCCGCAGTTAAAGGTGTTAGCGCAAGAGAGCCAAAGACCCAACTCTAAAAAATTTTGCGTTTTTTGCAAAAACGAGTCATTGCCAATTGCCGGAGTAAAGTACGGTTAGCGAGCGCTATTTTGTGACAGCCAGCGATCCAGTGCATTGCCAAAACGTTGCCGATCTCGTTGGTCAAGTGTTGCAGGACCTCCCATTTGCACACCGGCGCCTCGTAATTCTTCCATCATATTCCGTATGGTTAATCTTTCTTTTATTGTGTCATGGGTCAGCACATCGCCCCTAGGGGTAATGACTTGGCAGCCTTTAGCTACGACGATTGCGGCCAGTGGAATATCCTGACTAATTAATAACTCACCTTCTTGAATGTCGTCACTTATTCGTTGGTCCGCTCGGTCAAAGCCAGCTTGTACGCGAATGCTGCGAATTTTTGGACTCATCGGCAATGGAATTGCGTGGTTTGAAACGAAATTAAGTTGGATCCCAGCTCTAGCGCTCGCTCGAATTAACATCTCTCGGCACACTTTTGGGCAAGCATCCGCATCTATCCAAATTACCACTTAAAAACTCCTAAACTTGATTATTCAAGCTTTGAAAAACTTACAGCATTGATTTGCTTACTAAGACATGCAGTATGTTGGCTAAGGTAACTTTGTGCCTGTTGCGATGGCAAAGTCATAAAAGCTAAATCGTCGCGCACAGCTCCAGGCTGCGTTGCAGGGCTAAATCCAACTTTGAGATAGCTATTCATGGCGATTTGATTGGTTAAAAACACATACAAAGAAAACTCGAGACGTTTATTTTCAACCAACGCCTGTGTCAACAGGCCTTGCAACAGCGCTTGTGATAACCCTTGACCACGAAACCTTGGATATATCAGCAAACGCGCTAAATGGTGTCGGCCAAACCTATCACAGAGTTGACCAAAGCCGACTTGTTGATTGCCACGATACAACACAAAACTTTGTGTATCTGGCAGTAACAGTTTTTGTAGAAATGCATGTTTTTGCAGCGGGAAATAAAAGCCTTCTCCACCCCAACGGGTGACTTCTGCTAAGTTTGTAAAATGATTTCGAAGTGCTATGCAGTCATCTAAGGTTGCCGATTTAAGCAGGTAGATATCATTAGGCATACAGCAATTGCCCGACCAATTGGTATAATCCTGGGAATAGTAATAGCAGACAAAAAACGACATTTAACTGCCAACTAAAACGATAGTAAGGCTGTTGGTAGTAATTATTATCGCGGCGGATCCAAAACAGCATGTAGGTTGCAATTGCCGTTGGTAAACCATAAATGGTATTTAATTCGCCAGCCAAAAAGCCACTCCAAGTTGCTACTACGCCAACCAATGACAGCAGCAACCAAGACATAACCATACCCTTACCGCGATTTGCGTCCATCATAACTCCTCAAAACTTACCACATTAAATCGTCAGGGATTTTGAAGTCTGCATACGGATCATCTTCTGGCGTGGCTTCATCTTGTTGGTTTTGCAAAATGATGGCTTCAGGTAAACGTTGCAACACTTTATCCGCGACTTGAATAGGAATTAAATGATATTGCTCGCCTAATTTTGCGATTGCAATCAGACCTTTGACTAATTGCTGATGAATAGTTGCGTTGACATACAGCCTTTTAACCAAAGTGCCATCAGTAAAGTTAAATGCCTGCTCACCTTTATAACTAATACTGTTAAGTTCGATGATCTGTTTAACTTGAGCGGCAAGAGCCTTTTTCTCTGCTTCAATTTTCTTTTGAAGATTGAGTTCGCGGTCTCGGGCAATTTGCGCTTGTCGAGTTTGCTCTGCAAGCACTGTGGATTCGAGAGTTACTTTGCCTTGTTTCCCTGCCTGCACTCGCTCTTTATGTTGTTCTTTTTTAATGTTTTTCAGTTTCTTAGCATCGCCAAGGCCTGCTTTTAATAGTTGTTCTGCCAGTGATTTTGACATATTACGTCCCCAGTATTCATAACTAAACGGTATTGTTTCACGAAGTCTGACGCCTTGCCAAGCATTGTGCCAGCGCAAAAGCTGACGAAGTTAGCTGTTTTAGGTTATGCTATCCCGGTATTCACTGTATAAGAGCTGCCATGTTACCTTTTCAAGAACTCGCTTTAGATCCGCGTTTGCTGCGGTCCATCCAACATTTAGGCTTTACTGCGCCAACACCTATTCAGGCCGAAGCTATCCCCGCGGTGATGGTTGGCAAAGACCTCATTGTGTCTTCCAAGACTGGTTCGGGCAAAACTTTGGCTTATCTGTTGCCAATGATGCAGCGCTTATTAAAAAGCCGCCCATTATCAGCTCAAGACCCAAGAGCCGTCATTTTGGCGCCAACCCGGGAGTTAGCATCACAAATTTATGCCCAGCTCCGGTTGTTTGTCGCAAATACTCGACTGACTTGTGCATTTATAGTGGGTGGTGAGAATTTCAATGATCAAGAAAAGCTACTTAGACGCCAGCCGCAGATTATTGTGGCCACACCAGGTAGGCTTGCTGATCATCTGGAACACAAAACTTTCTTTTTGCAAGGTCTTGAGATGCTCATCCTTGATGAAGCGGATCGGATGCTCGATTTAGGTTTTATGCCACAGTTGCACGCAATCCATGCTGCGGCTTCTCATCGATTACGGCAAACTTTGATGTTCTCGGCTACTTTAGATCATGCCGAAGTTAACGAACTTGCATTGTCATTACTGAAAAGCCCGCACCGAGTTGCATTAGGCGCAGGTTATGATCCGCATAAAGATATTGCGCAAACTTGCTATTACGCTGACCATTTAACACATAAAGAAGCGCTGTTACTCCATTTCTTAAAGAATGAAGCAGTTCGCCAGTTAATTATTTTCACAGCAACACGTGAAGATACAGAGCGATTAGCAACCTTAGTGCAAACTGCAGGTTTTGCCGCAACTGGATTAAACGGCAAATTAACCCAAGCACAGCGTAATGCGGTGATGCAAGCATTTGCTACCAACAAATTCCAAGTGCTGGTAACCACAGATGTGGCGTCTCGTGGACTTGATTTATTGCAAGTATCACACGTAATCAATTTTGACCTTCCAAAACATCCTGAAGAATATGTGCATCGGATTGGTCGCACAGGCCGAGCAGGTCAGCAAGGTGTTGCTATTTCCCTTGTAGGTCCAAAAGATTGGCTGGCACTGCAAGCCATTGAGCAGTTCCTGCGCCGGCCATTAGAGTTTAGTAAAGTTGAGTCTTTGCCTGCGAAATTTAATGGCCAAGTTCCTGCAAAATCTAAAGCTAAGCTAAAACCGAAACAAAACAATAAACCGAAAGGTGAAACTAAAGTCAGTCCGGTAACTGACGGCAGTGCATTGATAAAGAAAAAAGCACCAAAATTCTTCGAGGGTGGTGATGACGGTGCTGCACCAATGAAAAAAAAGCAAAAATAATCTGAATTGTTTGTTTTTTATTCATTAAATGGTGCTACACTCGAAATGTTAACTGCTCGAAAAACAAACGAGTTTGCTAACAACATATTGTTTGTAAAAGAAACTTTTTCAAACAATCGGAACGGTCCAAATACAGTTAATTTTATTTTCTGTTAATCAGCTTTACCTATTGACCCAATTATTCGGTTCACTGATAATGGGGTCGTAATATGTACTAGCTCGAACGTGGCCGGTAATATTTAAGTCGCCGTTTCTTGGCAAATATAGTTAAAGTAAGAGAATGTTATGTCACAATTAATTTCCGGTACCGTTAAGTGGTTCAACGAAGATAAAGGTTTTGGTTTCATCGAGCGTGAAGGCGGCAAAGACGTTTTCGTTCACTTCCGCGCTATCAACGGTACTGGTCGTCGTACTCTTGTTGAAGGTCAGAAAGTGACTTTCGAAGTAACTGAAGGCCAAAAAGGTCCTCAGGCTGAAAACGTAACTGTAGTTGCTTAATTAGCAATATAGTAAAAGTTTCTGTAAAAGAGCCGGCATAGCCGGCTTTTTTGTTTTCTGAATTCAGTAAATTACGAGTAGAACTTGATTTGACTTGGGTTTCATTATCTCTAACAACATCCTTTAACGTTTTTACTTTGACTTGCAACTAGCAAAACAATAAGGTTGTTGCCAATTTTGTTCTCGGCAAAAAGATTGATTCTGCCAGCCATCGCAAATTTTTTTTTGAGTTTCTTGCAGCATTTGCAACCTTAAATAAAAGTTTCTGCTCGCCTAGTGCGCTCATTCAACTCTGCTTGATTCTGAATTCGTCAGCGCAATCGCGTATGAAAAGTCTGTAGTTTTAGAAACCATCATTTGATTTGTTGCAAACTAGCATGAGCATGGGCTTTCACTTGTAATCGCAGTTGTCGCAGTAATGGGCTTTCGCACTGCCAATGATGCCAATACAGTGGGGTATCTAGATAATAGCTCGGTGCCAAATCTACTAGTTCCCCACGCATTATGTATGGTTGCATTTGCAAATCGGGTAGGAGACCAAAACCAAGTCCTGCTAACACCGCCTTTAAAAATCCTTCTGACGATGGGCAAATATGTACATGCTCGGGGGGAATGCCGGCAAATTCTAATAAGAATTTATGCTGCAATAAATCATCGCTACTGAAAATTAAGCAGGGTGCTTTTGCCAACTGAGCGGGTGCAGACGCTGATAATTGATATCTTTCGATAAATTGTGGGCTAGCGACAGCTCGATAGCGCAGAGCCCCCAGCGGAATTACGTTACCGCCATTTATCGCCACTGGACTGTCGCAAATACACGCCATTACATCACCTTGTTTCATTCGCTTTAAGCTAACGGATTGATCTTCGACAACTAAATCGAACCGAATGTTTGGTTTGTCTGGTAACACCAATGCTTCTGGTAGCCAGGTAGCAAGAGAATCGGCATTAGTTGCCAAGCGAACTATTTGCACTTCCTGTTCCGCAAGTCCGAGCGCAGCTTCCATCTGTTGCACTTGCTGCAAATGATTCAGCAGCAACAATCCTGCAGTTGTTGGTCTCGGTGGTACGGTGCGTTCTAGCACTGGCTGGCCAATTATGGCTTCAAGTTGTTTAATGCGCCGACTGACTGCGGATTGCGTGAGATGAAGATGATTTGCAGCCTTTTCAAAACCACCTTGCGCACTTACCGCCGCCAGCGCTTGTAACAGTCGATAATCCAACATAGGGTCCAATCTCAATTGAGTTATGATTATTAATCATGATACGCAATTATTATTCGTTAGATTCATACTTTTATCCACGATAAGCTTGAGCCATAAATTTTAGGAGCATTGCTGTGTGGTCATTATTAAGTGGTTTTAGTTTAGGATTGAGTTTAATTGTGGCTATCGGCGGTCAGAATATTTGGGTTCTCAGCCAAAGTATGGCTGGCGCGAATCGTTTGGTGATTGCTACGGTTTGCATCCTATGTGATGCACTTTTGATCTTACTTGGTGTCAGTTTTATTAGTCAGTTGCAGCTTTGGTTACCACCCTTGATCCCTATTCTTACGATGGCAGGAGTATTAATGCTGTTGTACTTAGCATATGGTTCAGCCAAGCGGGTTGTGCAAGGAAGTTCAGGGTTGTTAACGAACGAGAATGTGCAGCGGCAGTCACCAAAATTGTTAGCTTTGACTGCGCTTGGTATTACCTTGCTAAATCCACATGTATATTTGGATACAGTGGTTTTAATTGGCAGTCTTGCCAATGCCGATCCTACACCGATAGCCTTCACTGTTGGCGCTTGCTTGGCATCGCTGTTTTGGTTCAGCGCTTTAACGGCGTTTGCTCCGAAATTGAAAGTTTTTTTAAGCTCACCGCTGCGCTGGCGGATGTTTGATACGGTTATTGCGGTCATTTTGACGGCGATTGCTTTGCAACTGGGGCTAAATGCATTTTTGTAATCTACTAACAAATTACAATCAAAGTTCACATAAACTCACAGCCAAGCGTTGAACTAGTGCGCAAGAGAAATTAATGGCAGGACAGAAATATTCTAGAGATTCAATTGCCCGTAAAACACTGACCTTTACCAACCAAAGCCAAGTTGCGCTTGTGCCTGCTGACTTTTAAGTCCGACGTGAATACCGACAAGACGCACTGATTTGCCTTCTCCACGTTGCCAAGCTTGCTGCAGCAATTGGTTTAGAATGTCAAAGCAAAGCTCCGGGTGTTGGCGTTCGATGGTGGTTTGGCGAAAATCTTGAAACTTTAATTTGATGCCAATTTTCTGGATTTGCTCTTTGGCATCACAGCGTTCAATCCTTCGAACCAGCTTTTGATACAAATCAGCAAGCGGTGCTAAACCTTCAGACAAACTGTTGAGATCGCGACTAAACGTCTGTTCAACTGCGACTGATTTTCGCTCTCGCTCCGATTGCACTTGGCGATAGTCGACGCCGCGACTTCGCTCTAATAGCACTTCAGCAAAACTGCCAAACTCTTTAATTAACAACTGCAATTCTACTTGTTGAACATCTGCACAGCGATGAAGACCGAGTTTAGCAAGCCGCTCTGCGGTTTTTTGGCCAACACCTGGAATTTTGCGAAGGGGCAAATTGCGGACAAAATCTGCGACCTTGGCTGGCGGCAACACAAAAATACCATTGGGTTTGTTTTCATCGCTGCTAATTTTGGCTAAAAATTTATTCGGTGCGACACCGGCTGATGCGGTTAAACCCGTTTCTGCAAATATAGCTCGGCGTATGTCTTCAGCAATTAAGGTGGCGCTTCCACTAAACATCTCACTATCACTGACATCTAAATAAGCTTCGTCAAGACTTAGTGGTTCAACTTTGTCAGTGTATCGGTGAAAAATTGCTTGAATTTGCATGCTCGCAACTCGGTATTTCTCCATATTGCCGGGTACTAGCAATAAATGCGGGCAGAGTTTAAAAGCCTGGGCTGTTGGCATTGCCGAGCGGACACCAAAAGCGCGAGCAGGGTAGTTACAGGTACTAATGACGCCGCGTTCAACGCGACTGCCGCCAATAGCAATAGGCACATCTCGCCAAGCTGGGTTATCTCGCATTTCCACAGCGGCGAAAAAACAATCCATGTCGATATGAATAATTTTCTGCATGAGCAATTCAACTGTATGGTTATACAGTCATTGTAGGCAGATTATAACTTCTGTAAAGCTGTTTTAGCTAAACCTATGATTTGGATATAAATCTTTACAGTGCTTGGTGTGCCTACATCAATATTTAATTGAACTTGCGTTCGTGTGGCGGTTTAGACGTCTACTTTTAAAGTGCAACTTCAGATGATTCGATGTATGATGTCGGCAATTTTTTTTAGCCCATTAGCGACTGTGCCGCAACAGGAGAACACATGTTAAAGCGTGATATGTCTATTGCCGATTTTGATCCAGAGTTATGGCAAGCCATTCAGGATGAAACTCAGCGTCAAGAAGACCACATCGAACTTATCGCCTCTGAAAACTACTGCAGCCCGCGTGTGTTACAAGCACAAGGTTCGCAACTGACTAACAAATATGCGGAAGGTTACCCACATAAACGTTATTACGGTGGTTGTGAGTTCGTTGATATTGCTGAAGATTTGGCAATCGCTCGCGCAAAAGAACTGTTTGGTGCTGACTACGCAAACGTGCAACCACACTCTGGTTCACAAGCAAACTCTGCTGTATTCCTTGCGTTATTAAACGCTGGCGACACAATTTTAGGCATGAGTTTGGCGCACGGTGGTCATTTAACACATGGTGCTTCTGTTAGCTCGTCTGGCAAGATTTATAAAGCTGTGCAATACGGTCTGCACCCAGAAACTGGCATGATTGACTACGCACAAGTTGAAGCTCTGGCACTTGAGCACAAACCAAAATTAATTATCGCAGGCTTCTCTGCTTACTCTGGCATTGTTGATTGGCAACGTTTCCGTGATATCGCAGACCAAGTTGGTGCATATTTGATGGTTGATATGGCGCACGTTGCTGGTTTAGTTGCTGCTGGTTTGTATCCAAACCCTGTGCCAGTCGCTGATGTTGTGACGACAACGACTCATAAAACCTTGGCTGGTCCTCGCGGTGGTTTGATCCTCGCCCGTAAAAACGAAGAAATTGAGAAAAAACTCAATTCTGCGGTTTTTCCTGGCGGTCAAGGCGGTCCTTTGATGCATGTGATTGCGGCAAAAGCTGTTGCATTCAAAGAAGCATTACAACCAGAATTCAAAACCTACCAAGCGCAAGTATTGAAAAATGCTGTCGCTATGTGTGATGAATTTAAAGCTCGTGGCTATAAAATCGTTTCTGGTGGCACGCAAAATCATCTGTTTTTGTTAGATTTAATCGACAAAAACATCACTGGTAAAGATGCGGATGCTGCTTTAGGCCGCGCTCATATCACGGTAAACAAAAACTCAGTGCCAAACGACCCGCGTTCACCATTTGTGACTTCAGGTTTACGGATTGGTACTCCAGCCATCACTCGTCGTGGTTTTGGTGAGATTGAATCGCGTTTGGTTGCGAATTATATCTGTGATGTTTTAGACAATATGGGTGATGAAGGTGTTGTTGAAAAAGTGAAAGGACAAGTTTCTTCACTGTGCGCACGTTTCCCTGTCTATGCCTAAACTTCGGTTAAATGCTAAGATGGCCGCCTAAAGCGGCCATTTTTTTAGCCAATAGCCAGTTTAAAAGGAATTCTCTTTGTTTTGTCCATTTTGCAAAGCGGAAGATACTAAAGTAATCGACTCCCGATTGGTGGCCGAAGGCTATCAAGTCCGTCGTCGACGTGAATGTACGGCTTGTCATGAACGCTTCACTACTTTCGAAGCTGCGGAGCTAGTGATGCCGCGGATCATCAAACGAGATGGTTCTCGTGAGCCTTATAACCAAGATAAGCTTCGAAGCGGCATTATGCGCTCGCTGGAAAAACGGCCTGTGCCAATTGAAGATATTGAATCGCTGATAAGCAAAGTTGAATCGCAGCTTCGAGCGACCGGTGAACGGGAAGTGCAAACCGAGCTGATGGGGCAATTAATTATGTCTCAATTATTGTTACTCGACAAAGTTGCTTATGTCCGTTTCGCCTCAGTGTATCGTTCCTTTAAAGATATACGCGAGTTTGGCGAAGAAATAGCCCGGTTAGGTGATGACGAGCGCAAGCAATGACTACAACAACCATGCAATTTACCGCTTATGATGAGCAGTCAATGCAGCGAGCCATAGAACTCGCTGCTTTAGGCCGTTATACCACGTCACCGAACCCAAGTGTGGGCTCTGTAATTACTAAAGACGGTCTGGTCGTTGGCGAAGGATATCATCAGCAAGCCGGTGGCCCCCATGCTGAAGTATTTGCGCTGCGCCAGGCTGGTGAAGCTGCCAAAGGTGCTACTGCGTATGTTACGCTTGAGCCTTGTAGCCATTTTGGGCGCACGCCACCTTGTGCAAATGCATTAATAGCCGCAGGTATCAGCCGAGTGGTTGTCGCGATGCTTGACCCAAACCCGTTAGTGGCCGGGCGTGGCGTTGCAATGCTTCGTGAAGCGGGCATCCGCGTTGATGTTGGTTTACTTGAATCACAAGCGCGCGCATTAAACTCTGGTTTTCTAAGTAAAATGGAGCGCAAACGCCCATTTTGCCGTTTAAAAATAGCGACAAGTTTGGATGGTCGTATTGCACTTGCCAACGGTGAGAGCAAGTGGCTTACCGGCGCTTTGGCACGGGAAGATGTGCAACTGCAAAGAGCGCAAGCCTGTGCAATTATTTCTAGTGCAGAAACTGTGTTGGCCGATGATGCGCGTTTGGATGTGCGTTCTTCGTCCATCACGAAAATGGCCGATGGGCAGTTACGCCAACCGCTTCGGGTAATTTTAGACAGACGAGCGCGACTCAGAGGTCACGAAGCGCTGTTCCAAACTGGCGGCCGTGTTGTGCTCATTTACTCCACGAAGTTAGCTAATCTCCCAATTATTAATGGCCATCAGGTTGAAGTCGAGCAATGGCAGGTTGATGAGAATGTCGAAGGTCTGTTGTCGATTGTTAGTATTATGCAGCGATTATCGGCTATGCCTATCAATATGATTTGGCTAGAAGCAGGCGCTAAACTTAGTAGCGCTTGGTTAGCTTGTGGTGTTGTGGATGAGCTGATGGTCTACCAAGCACCGATGTTATTAGGCCAAGATGGTAAAGCCATGTTGAGTATACCGACATTGACTTCATTAGCCGATGCCAGACGATTTCATTGGAAGCAAGTGACGCAACTTGACGATGACCTTCGGCTGATTGCCAATTTATCAGGATATTAACTATGTTTACCGGCATTATTGAAGCTACGGGCGAACTCAAAAAGCTTGAAGCCAAAGGCGGCGATCTACGAGTGACTATCCAAAGCTCTGGATTAGATTTTTCCGATGTTAAGCTTGGGGATAGCATTGCCAGTAACGGTGTCTGCCTCACGGTGACTGCGCAGGGAACGGATTGGTTTTCGGCTGATTTGTCCGCAGAAACACTAAAACGCACTTTGTTTGGTCAATATAAACAAGGACAGCGGCTTAATCTTGAAAAAGCGTTGTTACCCACCACGCGGCTTGGTGGTCATTTAGTTAGCGGGCATGTCGATGGCGTTGCGACCATTAGTAAAATTCATACTGAAGGGCGGGCATGGCAAGTTTATGTGAAAGCTCCAGAAGAATTGTCACGTTATATCGCCGAGAAAGGTTCAGTGACCATTGATGGCATTTCTCTAACTGTCAATGAGCTAATTGCTGATGAGTTTCGTTTAACCATCGTTCCTCACACGGCGCTGGAAACGACAATGTCACATTGGCGAGTGGGGAGTGTGGTTCATATTGAAGTTGATTTAATCGCCCGTTATTTAGAACGTTTATTACGACCTACAGACGATAAACAAAAGGCTGGAATAAGCCTTTCCTTATTACAACAAAGTGGTTTTCTCTGAATTCTGATACCCGAAAAGGTGAGTTATGCAATTAAATACGCCAGCTGAAATTATCGAAGACATCCGCAATGGCAAGATGGTTATTTTGATGGATGACGAAGATCGCGAAAACGAAGGCGATTTGGTCATGGCCGCCGATTATGTAACGCCGGATGCCATCAATTTTATGGCGACTTGGGGCCGTGGCTTGATTTGTTTAACCTTGACTCGCCAGCGCTGTAAGCAACTTGATTTGACTTTGATGGTCGATAAAAACAAGTCACAATTTTCTACAGCATTTACCGTATCAATTGAAGCTGCGGAAGGGGTTACTACAGGTATTTCAGCGGCTGACCGTGCGAGAACAGTGAAAGCAGCGGTTGCCCGGGATGCGAAAGCGAGTGATATCGTGCAGCCGGGTCATATTTTTCCACTGATGGCACAAGACGGTGGTGTACTAGTTCGAGCAGGGCATACCGAAGCTGGCTGCGATTTAGCGCGTCTTGCCGGGTTAGAACCTGCCTCAGTTATTGTCGAAATTTTGAATGATGACGGCACTATGGCAAGACGTCCTGATCTTGAAAAATTTTCGCAAAAACATGGTATTAAAATTGGCACCATCGCCGATTTAATCGAGTACCGTAATTTACACGAAACCACTATCGAGAAAGTAGCCACATGCCAGTTACCGACGTCGGTAGGTGACTTTACCTTACATACCTTCCGCGACACTATCGATAACCAATTACATTTCGCCTTGGTTAAAGGTGATATTGCTGCAGAACAACCAACTTTAGTGCGGGTACATTTACACGATACCTTCAGTGATTTATTACTGTCGAACCGTGGCGCGCATCGGAGTTTTTCGCTGCAATCAGCGATGGAACGGATCCAACAAGAAGGCGGGGTGTTAGTCTTGCTTGGCAAGCAAGAGAGTACTGAGGATATCGTGCGGGCGGTGCAAGGCTTTGCCGCTGAAGACATTGGTGAAAAGCCAGTCACTGCACCTTGGAAAGGTACTTCCCGTAATGTTGGTGTCGGATCACAAATTTTAGCAAGCCTAGGTGTGAAGAAAATGCGCTTGCTTAGCCAACCCAAACGCTATCATGCGCTGTCAGGTTTTGGCTTAGAAGTTGTTGATTACGTCTCTGAATAACAAAAATAGTCAGACAAGGCCGCTTTTGTGCTATTATATGCGGCCTTTTTCTTTACAGTTCAAATAAACGAGGATGTCACATGCAAGTGATTGAAGCTGGCTTATCTGCCAAAGGTAAAAAGTTTGCCATTGTAGTGGCTCGTTTTAACAGTTTTATCGTGGAAAGTCTGCTTGAAGGCGCCGTGGATACGTTAAAGCGCATTGGCAATGTAGATGATGCTGATATCACGGTTATCCGCATTCCTGGTGCATTTGAACTGCCACTGGCAGTGCAAAAGGTTGCTGCTAGTAACAAATATGACGGTATTATTGCGCTTGGCGCAGTGATCCGGGGTGGTACTCCGCATTTTGAATATGTTGCTGGCGAATGCACAAAAGGGATTGCGCAAGTCATGATGCAATACAGTCTGCCAGTAGCTTTTGGCGTTCTCACTGTTGAAAGTATCGAACAAGCGATTGAACGTGCCGGCACAAAAATGGGTAACAAAGGCGGCGAAGCTGCCATGTCTACTCTTGAAATGGTTAATGTTCTGGCACAACTTTAGGATTTTTGCATGAAACCAAACGCACGTCGCCAGTCACGCTCGCTGGCAGTCCAAGGGGTTTATAGCTGGCAGGTCAGTAAAAACCCAATTGGTGATATCGAACAGCAGCTTTTGCTAGAGCAAAACACAAAACATCTTGACGTTGGTTATTTCCAAGATATTTTGCGTGGTGTTGCAGTGAATTATGCTGTGCTTGATGAAGCTGTTAAACCATTTATCGACCGTCCTTTTGAGGAAATCGATTTGGTGGAAAAGGCTATCCTGCGAGTTTCTGCTTTCGAGTTAAAATTCCGTTTGGACGTGCCTTACAAGGTGGTGATCAACGAAGCCATCGAATTGGCAAAAGCCTTTGCCGCTGATGACAGTCACAAATTTGTCAACGGCATCCTCGACAAAGCAGTCAAACTACTACGGCCAAATTGATGGAGAGCCGGCGAAAGTCGGCTTTTTTATGCACGAATTCGAACTGATTGCCCAATGTTTCAGCCAATCTGGCCGTGCCCGCACGGATGTGCCTATTGGTGTTGGTGATGATGGTGCTGTATTACAGGTCCGTGATGGTTTTGATTTAGTGGTCACTACCGACACGATGGTTGAAGGCGTACATTTTTTTCCTGATGTAGATCCGCGTGCGCTTGGTCATAAACTGGTTGCTGTGAACGTCAGTGATTTAGCGGCTATGGGCGCTGAACCATGCTGGTTATCTTTAGCTTTAACCCTGCCAAAAGTTGATACGCCTTGGTTGCAAGCGTTTGCCGAAGGCTTGAGTGAAACTGCAGATTATTACAACTGCCAGTTAGTTGGTGGTGACACAACTCGTGGTCCATTAACTTTGACTTTAAGTGCCAAAGGAATTGTTCCTAGAGGCAAAGCGATTACCCGCAGCAACGCTAAAGTTGGTGACTATATCTACGTGACTGGCACCTTGGGTGATGCCGCACTTGGCTTAAAGCTAGTGCAAGAACACGTCGAGGTCAGTAAAAAGCATCGAGCGCATATCTTACAGCGTTTTCATTATCCAACAGCCCGTGTCGCCATTGGTCAAGCGCTTAGGCATATTGCAAGTAGTGCAATGGATATTTCTGATGGCTTATGTGGTGATTTACCGCATATTTTGTCGCGTTCGAAAGTAGGCGCTATTGTTGATATTGCTAAAATTCCAATGTCTCAAGCACTAAAAGATAGCTGTGATTGGCAAGCTGCTTTGCAGTGTGCACTGTCAGGCGGTGAAGATTACGAATTACTGTTTACTGTCCCCGAGAATAAGCGGGGGTCACTTGAGGTGCTATTGTCGCCTTACGGTGTGCCTGTCACTTGTATCGGTCGAATCACCGGTGCTGCTGGTAAACTTGAACTGCGTTATCTGGATCAGCCATTTGTTTATCAACACCAAGGTTATGAACACTTCTAATGGCAGCTCATCCGTTTAACCTCGCCAAATGGCAGCATTGGTTGGCTTTAGGTCTCGGCTCTGGCTTAGCACCAAAAGCTCCTGGCACTTTTGGTACTTTGGCTGCCGTGCCGTTTGTCGTGTTGCTGAGTTTTGTTTCGTCTTGGCTAGTGCTTGGCATCCTGTTGCTCCTTGCCATACTTGCCGTGTATGTATGCCAAGTGGTTACTGATGACATAGGCGTAGAGGATCACGGTGCTATTGTCATCGATGAAGTTGTTGGTTTTGCCATTACCATGTGGGCGGTACCGCTTGACTTTATCGATTTGTGCGTGGGTTTTGCGCTTTTTCGTTTGTTTGATATCGTCAAGCCTTGGCCAATTCGCTGGTTCGATCGAAATATTCATGGCGGGCTTGGGATAATGCTGGATGACATTGTTGCAGGCATACTGGCCTGTGCGGTCTTGCATAGTGTATGGTTACCTTTTATTCACTGAAAATATCACTCTCAGCAGGTTTTTATGCGCAAGGTCCTGTTATTCATCATCTCCTTCATATTTTTAACAGCTAGCGCACATTCGCAAACCCCTCAATCAATATACGATTACGATATCAAGCAATGGACAGCCGTCGACGGTCTGAGCAATAACTCGGTGCGAGCCATTACCCAAGATCGCTTGGGTTATCTGTGGGTTGGCACATTGGAGGGCTTAAACCGTTTTGATGGTCACCGTTTTGAAAGCTTTTCCACCAAACAAAATAAACAATTGATTGGCAATGCAATTACCCAGCTTTATAGCGACCAACAAGGCTACATCTGGATAGGCACTATGTCTGGACTTTCCGGTCTGAATCCAGTGACATTAAAATTCGATCGATTTCCAATCCTGGGTGAAGTATCTGATATTGCTGAAATCAGCGAGAATGAGATTTGGGTCGCGGCAGATAATCTTTTCCGAGTTAAAGATAATGTTGTCAGTCGGGTCGAGGAGATTAAAGAACCTGTCAGTCAAATCCTAGTGACACCTGAGAATATTTGGGTAACTAGTAATAAGTTTCTTTATAAACTGGATAGAGATGGCAAACTTGAAAAACTGCCGCTGTCAGCTGAAATAGCGCAGCACCCAATTTACGATCTGCAATGGGAAAACGACAATATCCACTTAGCAAGTGAGCAAGGTTATTTTCACATCAACGCTGCAGGCGAAGTGAAGCGTTGTGATTTACCCTCGGAACCCGGTCATGCTATTTACCAATTACATCATGATAAACAAGGCGGTGACTGGGCGTCCGGATATGACAAGTTATTTTATCGCCATCAAGGCCAAGACTGGCAAATCATCAGCCGAGATGAGCTCGGTAACTCCACGCGATTCAGCGATATTTTTGAAGATAGTCGGCAGAATGTCTGGCTTGGTAGTTTTAGTGACGGGCTTTACCGCGCTTCACGCGGCAAAATAAAACGAGTGCTGTCGAAACAGCAGCAAGAGATGATGGTGCGCAGTATCGCCGTCACTGCCGATAATGAGCTTATTTTAACTTCGACAGGTCGTATTGGCGTCTTGGATAAACAACAAAACTATCATGATTTACCACTAGACAGAAGCCGCGCTCTTGGCACAATTCAAGATCTGCAGCGAGAGGGGAAGGATTGGTTATTAGCAACAGACAGTGGTCCATATCGTTATACCGCAACAACTGGTCGCCTTTCGGTGTTAACAAACGAGTTGCTTGGGGTTAAGACTAAAGTTATTAAACCACGCCTCGCAGGCGGCTATTGGATTGCTACAAATTTAGGGCTTTTTGAATATCAAGATTCAGTATTAAAACCTTCTGCATTTAATGCTGAATTTGAATCTACTGTTGTGACTTATGTCGAAGAGCGGGCTGATAAGCTGTTGATAGGAACCACACGCGGGGCTTATCAATTCAGTCAAGGTCGGTTGAGTCGGCTTGGTCTTGGCACACCATTAACCAATGGTTTTATCAGTGCAATGTTGGAGTTGCGAGATGGTACTTTATTAGTTGCGACAGTCGATGATGGTCTATTTGTACGGCATTTTAATGGTAAATGGACTGACATTGATACCGCAAACGGTCTGCCATTTGAGCCGATAGTCACGCTTTATCACCATGAGCAGAGCGGTTATGTCTGGGCTAGCACCTTAAAAGGCATTTTTCGCTTTCACCCCGCAGATATTAGGCATCAGCAAAATAATCAGTCGGTATTTGAGCAGGTGCTCACTCCCTACGATCGTCAACTTGGCACCTCACCAGGTCGTTGCTGTAATGGTTCGGGCCATAGCAAAGTTGCATTCTGGCAAAACCAGTTGTGGTATCCGACTTTAAAAGGTCTTGTTGCAGTGCCTGTTTCGCTAAAAGTAAATCGTGATGAGGATAATATCCCACTTATAGAGCAGGTGGTTACCAATCAAAATTACGCGGTATTACCAGAGCAAACTCGTTTGGTGTTAGAAACAGGCGAGCGTAACTTAAGTATTCACTATACAGAAATAGATTTTTTAAAGCCGCTATCTTTAGAGTTTCGCTATAAATTACAAGGGTTTGATAGCCAATGGCATCAAGTCGGATCAAGGCGCGAAGCGATTTATACCAACATTCCAGCTGGCACTTATCAGTTTATATTGCAAAGTCGTAGCTACAATCAGAATTGGGAAGTTGCCGGACAACGCACATTGGAACTAGTAGTTCCACGCCGTTTTGATGAGACAATTATCTATAGGGGGCTTTGGCTCTTGCTCGCGTTGGGTGTGTTGTATGGCGTAATTTGGTTGTTTAGGCGCAATAACTTGAGCAAAGAGTACGAATTGACCAAATTGGTGAAACAGCGGACGCTGGAGCTTGAGAACTCAAATATTCGATTAAACGATTTGAATGAACAACTGTCACATTTAACGCTAAAAGATACGTTAACTGGCCTGCGTAATCGTCGTTTTATGTTTGAACAGTTGCCCAAAGATATCGAGCATTATCAACGAAACCGCGAGCTGATGCTGGCTCAAAATAAGTGTATTGCGCTTATCCACCTAGATCTTGATAACTTCAAAAGTATCAATGATAAATATGGTAATAGTGCCGGAGACAGTTTATTACAACAAATTAGCGGATTGTTGATTCGGGAAACTCGAGGTTCTGACTATGTAGTTCGTTATGCCGGCGAAGAATTTATGCTGGTGCTTCGTGATGTGCCACAAGATTTGGTTCGAGAGTTTGCTGTGCGGCTTAATGAGTTAATCAGCGGCGATAGCTTTATGTTACCGGATGGACGCGTAGTCCCAGTTAATTGCTCGATAGGGTATTCGGTTTATCCATTAGAGTTGTTAGGGGGCCAACTGATTAGTTGGGAAGTGTCCTTGCAACTTGCAGAATTGGCGTTGTTTCATGTCAAGCATAACGGTCGAAATGGTGTTGCAACCATTTCCTTTGATAAGCAAGTCGATGCCTTTGAATTTGAGGATTCAAAACATATCGAAGCCCAAGTTGAAAAGTTGCTAGCAGATGGGGTCGCTTGGTTTGATATGTCTAGAACGAGGAAAAATTATAATTAGCTATGGGTCGCAACACTAGGAATGGTTGGCTTTTACAACGTTACTGATTAATATGCTGTGCCGCATAGCGCGCATAAACCTATAAAAGGACTATTGGTTTTGCTTGGCGATGCGGCAAAACAACTATCAATAGACCTTTTGACCGAATGCCAGACTGATGATGCAGTGGAAAAGGGGGATATGTTGCAAATATCCCCATTGTTACAATACGTGCTTATTTACTCAGCGCGCTTTTGGCCTTGAATAAATGTGTGGATCTGCTTTGATATTCCCTCACTATCTAAACTCAATTCAGCATAAAGTTCGTCCTGGGTGCCATGCCGAATAAACTGATCTGGCAGACCTAAATTCAGCACTCGATAGTTCAGTTGTAACGCAGCAATTGCTTCATTAACGGCCGAGCCTGCGCCACCGGCAATCGCATTATCCTCAATCGTGACAATGTACTGGTGCGAGACCTGTAGCTGTTGTAATAACGCTAAATCTAGTGGTTTCACAAATCGCATGTCCACTAAAGTTGCATTCATGGCTTCTGCAACTGGAATTGCATGTTGCAACAAGGTCCCAAATGCCAAGATCGCTATCGTATTGCCTTCGCGTACAATTTTAGCGCGACCAATAGGAAATGCGGTCATTGTCGATTCTGGAGCAATTCCGGTGGCGCTGCCTCTTGGGTATCTCACGACAGCAGGGCCTTGGTGCTGATAGCCTGTAAACAACATTTGGCGACATTCGTTCTCATCTGACGGCGCCATTATGAGCATATTTGGAATACAGCGCAGGTAGCTTAAATCAAAGGCGCCTTGGTGGGTTGCGCCATCTGCACCGACTAAGCCAGCACGGTCGACAGCAAACAGCACATCTAAGTTTTGCAGTGCAACATCATGGATCACTTGGTCATATCCGCGTTGTAAAAAACTAGAGTAGATAGCGACCACAGGTTTTAATCCTTCAATCGCTAAACCAGCCGCTAGGGTCACAGCATGTTGTTCTGCAATAGCGACGTCGAAATAACGATCTGGGTATGACTTTGAAAATTGCACAAGATCAGAGCCTTCCCGCATGGCTGGTGTAATGCCTTGCAGTTTTACATCTTGTGCGGCCATGTCGCAGAGCCACTGGCCAAAAATATTGGAAAAACTTGGACGACCTGATTTTTTTACTGGCTGAGCCTGTGCTGCTGGGTCAAATTTACTCACCGCATGATAACCGATTGGATCTTGTTCGGCTGGGGCATAGCCTTTCCCTTTTTTGGTCACTACATGCAGCAGTTGTGGCCCTTTTAACTGACGCATATTACGAATGGTATCGACCAAATTCACTACATCATGGCCATCGATAGGGCCGATATAGTTAAAACCAAGCTCTTCGAAAAAAGTTCCTGGAGTGACCATGCCTTTGAAATGCTCTTCGGCTCTGCTAGCTAGTTCATGAAGTGGCGGAACCCCACTTAGGATTTTTTTACCGCCTTCTCTAAGACTAGTGTAAAAATTACCGGATAGAATTCGTGCGAAATAGCGATTGAGCGCACCGACGTTTTCTGAAATCGACATTTCATTGTCGTTCAAAATAACTAGCATATCCGGGCGAACTTCCCCTGCATGGTTCATGGCTTCAAAGGCCATACCTGCGGTGATTGCACCATCGCCAATTACTGCAACGACTTTGCGATTAGCTTGTTCTTGACGAGCCGCAATTGCCATGCCTAATGCGGCACTGATTGAAGTACTTGAATGACCGACAGTAAGTGTGTCGTATTCGCTTTCTTCTCGACATGGGAAAGGGTGCAAACCATCAAGCTGGCGAATTGTCGGCATTTTTTCGCGACGACCGGTCAAAATTTTGTGCGGGTAAGCTTGATGACCCACATCCCAAATCAAACGATCAAAAGGGGTGTTGTATACGTAATGAAGTGCAACGGTTAATTCAATAGTGCCAAGACCAGAGGCAAAATGGCCACTGCTTTGACTCACGCATTGCAATAAATAATTACGCAGCTCATCGCTTAATTTTGGCAGTTGCTCTTGCGGCAATTGGCGTAAATCAGCCGGAAAATTGGCTTTGGCTAATAAAGGGTAATCAGAAATATCGAGCGCCATTGTCTAAACCTTGGTCAAAAACTGCGGGCAATTACATAATGAGCAAAAGCGCTCAACTCAGAAGTGTCATAAGGTAGCACAGAAAGTGCGTCTTTGGCTTCAGCTAACAACATTTGAGCCTTGGATTTTGCGGCATCAAGACCCAATAATTTGGGATAAGTGGCTTTATTTGCTTCCAGATCTGAACCCTGCGGTTTACCAAGGGTTGCGGTATCCCCTTCGATATCCAAGATATCATCTTGGACTTGAAAAGCTAAACCAAGAGCTCTGGCATAAGTGATTAATGCTAATAGCTCATCATTATTTGTTTTACCACTACATAACCAACCAAATCGCACTGCCGTTTCAATTAAGGCGCCGGTTTTAAGCTGGTGCATATTTTCTAAAGCGGCTAAAGTCATCGCTTTGTCAGTATGCGCTAAATCGATTGCTTGGCCGCCACACATGCCATTGTAACCCGAGTGCAAAGCAAGTTGTTTTACTAACTCAATTTGTGCCGCTAAGCTGACTTGTTGGTATGGGTGGCTACATAACAATTCAAAGGCTAGGGCTTGTAAGGCATCACCAGCTAAAATTGCTGTAGCTTCGTCAAATGCTTTGTGGCAGGTTGCTTTGCCACGGCGCAAGTCATCATCATCCATTGCCGGTAAATCGTCATGGATTAACGAGTAAGTGTGCAGGCATTCAATGGCACCAGCAGGTCCATCTAAATCGGCAAGGGTAGCCCCGAGCATTTTGCCTACGCTGTAGACTAAAAATGGGCGAACTCGTTTACCGCCAAGCAGCAGGCTATAACGCATCGCTTCTAAAAGTTTAGCATCAGTGATTGGACGGGTTGCAAGAGCATCCGTCATGAAGTGTTCAACGCGTTGTTGGCATTGTGGAAGACTGGCCAGCAATTTATTCGTCCTGAGTTTGGCTAAATGCTTGAAGTTGTTCGCCATTTGGCTGTTGCAACAAAATTTGCACTTTTTGCTCAGCGCTTTGCAGCTGTTGCTGACTCAAACGCGAGAGCTGGACACCACGTTCAAATTGTTGCAAAGCTAGGTCAAGCGATAAGTCGCCTTGCTCCAGCTGTTGCACGATATTCTCGAGTTCGCGGAGATTCTGCTCAAATTGCTGGGGTTCTGGCTGCTTTTTGCTCATTGTGGGCCTCGTGCACTTTTGTGCGCAAAGTTACCTCAGCTAGCGCTATGGGTCAATCAGATTGCCGCGTTGCCGCGGAAAAAACACTGCAGAGTAAAAAGAGCAGTAAAAAAATTAACTAAAAAAAGACGTTGGTCGATAACTCTCGGTAAGCTAAGCTAAAAGTGCCAAGCATTGTCGTAATAGCAGGAGATAAATTGTGGATTTAGCAACCGTCATTGGTTTGGTCGCGACTATCGGTATGATGGTCTGGGCGATGTACTTAAGCGCGGCCGGTAACCTTGTCATGTTCTACGACTTCGTGTCGATAGTTATTGTATTTGGTGGCAGTTTTACCGTGGTATTTATGAAATTCACCTTGGCGCAGTTAATTGGCTCGGGTAAAGCGCTAGGCAAAGCTTTTATGTTCAAAATGGAATCACCCGAGGAACTGATTGAAAAAGCAGTACAGCTTGCAGACTCAGCTCGTAAAGGTGGTTTTTTGGCGCTAGAGGAAGCCGAAATCCCAAATGCTTTTATGCAAAAAGGCATCAATATGCTAGTCGACGGTCATGATGCTGATGTAGTGCGTGGCACTTTAGAAAAAGATATTGATTTAACTTATGAGCGTCATGGCATTTACGTATCCATTTTCAAACAATTAGGTGACTTAGGTCCGGCGATGGGTATGATCGGAACATTAATTGGTTTAGTTGCAATGCTAGCGAACATGTCAGATCCCAAAGCAATAGGCCCCGCTATGGCGGTAGCACTGTTAACTACACTCTATGGTGCATTGCAAGCAAACTGTCTGTTTATGCCGCTTGCCGACAAGATGTCTATCCGCAATGAAGAAGAAAAAAGTAACAATTTACTCATTCTTGACGCCATCATGGGTATTCAAGATGGTCAAAATCCGAAAGTTATCGAAGGCATGCTCCGTAATTATTTAATGGCGAAAAAACGCGAAGTTAAAACGGAAGGGGAATAACACATGGCTGGATGTCCTAAGTGCCCGCCGCCCGGGTTGCCCGCATACATGGGCACATTTGCTGATTTAATGTCACTTTTGATGTGTTTCTTCGTATTGCTGCTATCGTTTTCGGAAATGGATGTGCAGAAATTTAAGCAAATTGCGGGTTCAATGGCGTTTGCTTTTGGTGTGCAAAATAAAATTGAAGTGAAAGACATCCCCAAAGGTACCAGCGTTATCGCTATGGAGTTCCGTCCAGGACGTCCTGATCCGACCCCTATTGATACTATTCAACAGCAAACTATGGACATGACCCAGCAGACTTTAGAGTTCCAAGCGGGTGAAGAAGACTCACAAGGCGGTAGGCAGGAGCAACGTGAAGACAAGACTGGCGGCGCAAGTGATAGTACCGATGATAGTTCCTCAACGCCTACCGAAGCGCAAACTGCACAGATGCAGGAACAAACTAATGACATGCTTAAGAAAATTGCCGAACAAATGCAAGAGCAAATTCAAGACGGAGCTATTGAATTAGAGGCTTTGGGTCAGCAAATAATTATCCGTGTTCGTGAGAATGGATCTTTTCCTTCAGGTTCAACGTTTTTACAACCAAGATTTAAACCAATCATTCAACAAATTGGGGCAATCCTTAAAGATATTCCAGGTGAAATTACCGTGACAGGACATACGGATAACGACCAAGTGTCAGATGAACTGAATAGTAACAATTGGGAGTTATCAGCCAAACGAGCGGTCTCTGTTGCTGTTGAATTGATGTCTGGGACTGGTCTTGATAAAAGTCGTTTGGTGGTAGTAGGGCACGCTGATACTAGACCGCTAGTGCCAAACAACACCGAGCAAAATCGCCGACGCAATCGTCGAGTGGAAATTTCTATTATGCAAGGCAAGGCGAAAGAATCGGCGCCAATCGAATTGCGGCAACCAGGTGGTCAGTAGCTTGCGACAACTTCTTAGGTAAATGCGTAGGCTAGCTCGAACCATAGTTGCCGTGAAAGTCGATAAAATTTTACGGGCGCTGTATAATCAGCGCCCGTTTTTTTGATAAGCCAGTGCCATGATCGAATTTATTGTTAAGCTTCACCCAGAAATTTCTATCAAAAGTAAGTCGGTGCGCAAGCGCCAGACCATGCTGCTTGAGCAAAATATTAAGACTATTTTGCTAAGAATTGACCCTGAGGTTGAAGTGCAGAATTTATTTGATCACTTAACTGTTCGTCTGGACAAAGACGATATGGCATTACGTGATCAGATGGCTGAGCATCTGCAGTGTATTCCCGGAATCGTCCAATTTGCGCAGATGGAATCAGCAACTTTTACTGATCTGCATGATATTTTTGAACAGGTGCTTGCACTCTATCGATCGCAACTTGAGCATAAATCGTTTTGTGTGCGAGTGCGTCGCCAAGGCAATCATGCCTTTACCTCAACAGAAGCCGAGCGATACATCGGTGGTGGCCTAAATCAGCATATTGCATCGGCCAAAGTGCAGTTACACAAACCAGATGTCACAGTTCAACTGGAAATTCGTAAAGAACGGCTCATTATGAAAACCAACATCTATCAAGGCATGGGCGGTTTTCCGTTGCCTAGCCAAGGTGATGTGTTGTCATTGATTTCAGGTGGTTTTGACTCAGCGGTTGCTAGCTATCTGATGATTAGAAAAGGTCTGCGCACCCATTATTTATTCTTTAATTTGGGCGGAGCCGCGCATGAAACTGGTGTTCGGCAAATGTCGTTTTACCTTTGGCAAAAATTCAGTTTGTCGCACAAGGTCAAATTTGTCTCGGTAGATTTTGCGCCAGTAGTCACGGAAATTCTAACCAAGATTGACTCAGGCCTAATGGGCGTAGTGTTAAAGCGTATGATGATGCGCGCAGCGACCACTGTTGCGGAAAGTTTGAATATTAAAGCTGTGGTCACGGGGGAAAGTATTGGTCAAGTTGCCAGCCAAACTATCGCCAACTTAAATGCCATCGACCGTGTCACCGATATGTTGATTTTGCGGCCGTTAATTTACCAAGATAAACAAGAAATTATCGACATGGCTCGCGCCATCGGCACTGAAGATTTGGCGAAAAGCATGCCGGAATACTGTGGAGTCATTTCGAAAAGCCCAACGATTAATGCCGTGATGGCAGATGTCGAAGCGGCTGAAGCCCGATTTGATTTTGATATTCTAAAGCAAGTGAGTGAAGCGGCTAAAGTTCTGGATATTCGTACTGTCGAATATCAAGCCGACCAGCAAGTCGCGACGGTGCAAACAGAATCAGTCTTGCCAGCGGACGCAATTGTGATTGATATCCGGGCTAGTGATGAAATAGACGATAAGCCGCTGCAACTTACCACTCATCAAGTGATTGAATTGCCATTTTTTAAGCTTGCAAATGCCTTTGCTGAACTTGACCAACAACAGCAATATTATTTGTATTGTGAACGTGGGGTGATGAGCCGCCTGCAAGCATTACTGCTTGAAGAGCAGGGCTATCAAAACGTGGGTGTGTACAAAAAAGTTTGAGCTTTAGTTAACGAATAGTAGCTAATGAGTGAAGTGCCTGATTGATTTGCGCTATAGTGGGCAAATCAAGCAGGTGCTGTTTTCCAAGCTTGAGTAAAAATCCGCTAATGTATTCTGCTTCTAATTTTCGGCCATTCGTTACATCTTGTAGCATTGAAGAATAATTATCAGCCGTGCGGGCAATCACATCGGCGATCTGCAATTGCAGTTGCTTCGGGTCCATCGTTTGTCCTGCAAGTGCCGCAACCGCCAGAAATTCAGTGCTGAGTTGCTTAATTACTGATTGATATTCAGTACCCGCTAAAGCGCCATTCCGAACATTATGGATTGCGGTGAGCGAATTGATGACCAAGTTGATGGCCAATTTTCGCCATAAAAACGGCATGATGTCGCTGACCACCTCGCAAGGCCCAAGCATTTGCTCCATCGCATAAACAACAGAGCTGTGCTTGCTCGAACTAACTATTTGCTTTGCTGCCTGATGTTGTTTTGCGGCAGGGTTGAGTGCGGCTAAGATAGTTTTTCCGTGTCCTGAATGCACAACCCGCAATGGTGTCGATTTATAAGCCCCATGCGTTGTACTGGCGAACCATAAACCTTGCTTTTCACCTAGCAACGGTAGCACCTGCTCGATGGTTCCCATGCCATTATGGCAAAGCACAATTTGAGCATCAGCGTTCAAGCGTGGCAAGTATTCCTTCACCGTATCAACAATACTGTAGGCTTTTACTGGAATTAATAATGCTGCAATGGGTGTTTGGCTTGTAATCGTGCTGAGTAAAATTGGATATTCTTGCTGGCCAGCACAAAAACTAAAAGCAAAACTCGCAGGCACTTTACCGTTGGTTGCTTGCGGTCGAAGCGCTAACTGCACTTTGGGGAAGCCCGACAGCGCAGCTCGAGCAGCAGCCAATAGACCGATGGCACCGCAACCAACAATAGTCCACGTTATTGGTTGGTTGTTGGGCGTTGTTTGGCTGAAATTTGCAACTTCTGGACTATCATCTGCGCTTGGCATGAGGAGCTCCTCGGGCTTGGAATGTGGTAACCTAATTCGCTAGGTGCGTGATTTATTATCGAAACAAGGGGCAAGCAGCAAATGCCAAATGAGGATGGCAAGTAAAATTCCCGAATTGTCAGCAGCCCAGTCCCACCAATCGCCCATCCGATTTGTCAGCGTATCTTGTGCAATTTCGATAGCACCACCGTAGCTAACCAGAATTAGCGCGCCTAATAGCCGTTTTTGTGGATAACTGGCAAGCCACAATAGCATCAGCACTAGAAATATCAGATGGTGCATTACCTTATCGTTTGGCATCCAGGATGATGGGATGCCACTAACATCTTTCATAAACCCATAACTGCAAACGCATAAAGCGAGATAAAACATAGGGATGCAGTATTTAGGTTGGAGCAGTTGCCGGATGAGTTGTTGCATAAATCCAATACTTTTCGCTTAGGTGGGTTCGGATTATAGGGCGTAGCTCAGTATAATCAATCTTAGAAGCGCAGAGATTATTGCGCATAATGCCTTCTAGGCATTAAAAATTAAATACCGATCTATCGGAGTAAAAGCCGAAATGGAATTTCGGCCTGCAGAAAAGAATTAAACCAACCAAATTGGCTATTCTTCACCGAAGATCACAGCGTTTGGGCAGGAGCTACTAACTGCAATGGATGACCTAAAACAGCAACTTCAAACCCTTACTGTATATTGCAAGGGCAAAAGGCATAGCTGTGTTTGGGGTAGTAGCTCCGAAAACTAGCTAGTCTCTAAAATTCTTAAATTGGAATGGCTGACCTAGATTACTGGTGCGCACCAATTGCATGACCGCTTGCAGGTCGTCGCGATTTTTGCCCGTGACCCGCAATTCTTCGCCCTGAATAGACGCTTGTACTTTTAAACCACTGTCTTTAACTAGTTTAACAATTTTCTTGGCGACATCTTTGTCAATGCCTTGTTTGATAGCAATGTGGCGAGTAATGTATTTGCCGTGACGCTCTTCTTTTTCAATTTTGAAGCTACTGACATCTAGTTGTAGCTTGCTCGCTTTGGTCGCGAAGATATCGAAAAGTTGCATAACCTGCTGATCTGCTTCTGCGGTCAGTTCAATATGCTCTTTTTTAAATTCAATTTTAGCGTCAACGCCACGAAAATCGTAACGGGTATCAAGCTCGCGTTTAGCATTCTCAACCGCGTTATTTGCTTGATTCATATCAATTTCTGAAACAATATCAAATGAAGGCATGATGTCTTTTTTCCTTTTTCAACTAAGTTGCCTAGTATAAACCAAACTTTTGAACGAGCAGAACATCTTATGTCGCCAATCGACTGACTATTCGCAAGTTTGGCGACTTTTCACTGAATTAATCGATTGCACACTATCAACCTGAAATAGGTAAGCCACGATAGTTATTCATCAATAATCTTTTGTTTAATGCAGCTGCCCGGATCCGTATTTAGCTGAGAAACGTTGTCTATGCAGGCAATAGTGTGGTTTTAGACATCTAGATTTCTATTGACATTTCATAAGCGCCCGCTAAACTGTGGCCGTTTTGTTTTCAGGTGCCAAGTGACAACTTGGTGAAACGGGAAACTGGTGACTGCTTACTTTGGTGTTTACATACAAAGGTTTCGCATAGTCCAGTGCTGCCCCCGCAACGGTAAAACAATATGGCCTTGTGCCTTGAGTGAATGACCACTGTCAATTGATGGGAAGGTTTCACGCAACAATTCGAGTTCGTTCATCGAACAACAGATTGGTATTGTCAGCCCGGAGACCGGCCTGAAAATTTCTTTCACCCACAACACGCGGAGGGCGTGTTTTTCGGAGTACCTATGTTGAAATTTTCTATGCTGACCATCGCAATGGTCGGTAGTTCTGCTTTTGCTCAATCTATCGAACACATCAGCGTTTATGCCAACCGTCAAAGCCAACCTGTCAATGAAACCTTAACAAGTTTGACTGTACTTGACCGTGCGCAAATATTGCAAAGCCAAGTACGCGATCTGCCGGCCTTACTTAATTCTGTCGCAGGGGTTAGCGTTTCGCGCAGCGGTGGCCGTGGACAACTTTCTAGCGTGTTTATCCGCGGTGGTAACTCTGGGCATACCTTGGTGTTATTGGATGGTGTCCGTATTGGCTCTGCGACATTAGGTTACCAATCACTGGCATTGGTGCCGCTTGAACAAGTTGAAAAAATTGAAATTATTCGCGGCCCCAAAGCTGCTTGGTATGGTTCAGATGCGTTAGCAGGCGTTATTGCCATCACCACACGTAAAGATGATCGTGCAGAGTTACATGCCAGTATTGGCAGTTTTGGTCAAACTGAAGTAAGCGTTGGCGGCAGCGTCAAACATGATGATTTGCGTTTGTTTGGTTCTGCAGGCACTGCTCATGGCGATGGCTTTTCGGCGACAACAAATGGTGACCCAGATAGTGATGGATTCTCACAACATTATCTAAAGGTTGGAGCTGACTATCAAAGCGCCCTTGGGGTATTTGGCTGGCAGTCAAATATCAACAAAGGGTACTACGAGTTCGATACCAGTTGGGGCGGTGATGAGGCAGATACACAACAAGACTCGCATCTACTCAGTTGGTCAGGTGCTGTATTTGGGACGCAACAACAATTAAGGCTGTCGCGTAGTGTCGATGAAGATGCAACTTTTGGTGACACCGCTGCCCGCAGTTTGTTTCAAACTGACCGTGACGAAGTTGATTATCAGCTGACCTTCGACGTAACAAATGATTTGAATTGGATAGTCGGCAGTAACTGGTATCAAGAATCAGTGAAAAAAGATGCGCCAAATTACAGTCAAACTGAACGTACAAACCAAAGTGTATTCACTGGAGTCAATTACCAATGGCAACAATGGTTATTTGATAGTGCGGTGAGACGTGACTCCATCACCGGATACGGTGCAGAAAATACCTATCAGCTAAGCGGTGGTTATCAATTTAACGACGAACTGTCACTTCGATTAAGCCAAGGTACTGGTTTTAAAGTCCCAACATTCAATGAATTGTATTGGCCACAATTTGGTAATCCTTTACTCAAACCAGAGTTATCCCGCTCGCGTGAAATTGGACTCGATTATCAGCAAGGGGAGTGGACTTACAATATTACTGGCTTTGATCGAGACCTTACCAACTACATTCAAAAAGTAGGGGCGAGTTTAGAAAACGTGTTATTGGCCTCGATTAAAGGAGCGGAAGTATCCTTACAATGGCAAGGTGAAGTTTGGCAAACAGGCGCAACCTACACGTACTTGGATGGGAAAAACGAGAAAACAGGGACGGATTTAACGAATCGTCCTGCAAACAAACTCGCATGGCGACTCAATAGGCAGTGGCAAGACACCGACTTTGGGGTTACCGCTTTATATCAAAGCGAAGCGTATTCGGTGAATTATCCAAATACTGCAGAGCTCGGAAGCTTTGTGGTCTGGGGGCTTGGTGCAAGTCATCAGTGGCAACCCGGTCTGACTATTCGCGCTAAAGTTGACAATATTTTTGATAAAACCTACCAAACTAATCTCGGCTACCAGCAGGCAGGCGTCGAGTTTGGCATCTCCGTGCACCTAAGCGATTTTTAGCTGAGGTAGTAAAAACCACCTCCATAAAAGGTGGTTTAAATTTGACAACAAAAAAGCTGGCGCATTAAATGCGTCGGCTTTTCTATATCGGTTGAATGGCTGTTGTTTTAAATCGAACGGCCTTTTAATAACTTGGAAAAGCTGTGCGCAAATTTCACTAACTTCGGCTTGACCACTACTTGGCAATACATTTGCTGTGGATTCTCGAAAAAATAGCCCTGATGATATTCCTCAGCCTGATAAAAACGGCTAACAGGCTCTAAGCTCGTGACAATTGCTTCGTCGAAAATTGCTGAAGAAGTTAACGCTTGGATAAACTCACTGAAAAATTGCTTTTGTTGCTCGTCTTCATAGAACAATACTGAACGATACTGCGTACCAACATCATGACCTTGCCGATTTAGCTCTGTTGGATTGTGTAACGTAAAAAAAATCTGTAAGAGATCAACAATATCAATCGCTTCTGTGTCGTAGGTTATTTGTACAACTTCGGCGTGACCAGTAGTACCCTCACAAACTTGTTGATAACTTGGCCCTTCGATATAACCGCCCATGTAACCGCTGACGGCACTTTGTACGCCGATGACTTGCGAAAAAGCTGCCTCGATGCACCAAAAACAACCACCCCCGAGCGTTAATTGTTGCAATGCCACATTATATCCTTACTAATCTACTGATTATGTTCAAGCGTACACTAAAAGATTACGAGATGTATTGTCGAGGAGATCAATGTGAAGATTGCTATTATTGGCGCAGGGATGACAGGTGCGAGTGCCGCTTCATCATTAGTTGCAATGGGTATTCAAGTACAGGTTTTTGATAAGGGCCGAGGTGTTGGTGGGCGCATGAGTTCAAAGCGCTTGGCCGAAACCGATTATGTCGATATGGGGGCGCAATACTTCACAGCGCGAGATGCTGATTTTAAAGACTTAGTTGCCAAATGGCTGGATGGTGGCGTCGCCGCGCTTTGGCATTTTACGCCGAGTATATTTACCGGAACCTTGCAAGCTTCACCCGATAACGAACAACGCTATGTTGGTGTGCCGACCATGCAACAGCCTATCAAGCATTTACTGGCAGATGTAGATGTGACGACTTCGTGTCGAATTAATAACATCAGTCAAGATTTATCAGGACTTTGGCTTCTTACTGCGGAGGATGGTCGTGAGTTCGGTGGATTTTCGTATGTATTAGTTACAACTCCACCATCCCAAGCTGTTGAGCTGCTGCAATCATTTCCGGAACTTCTCCCGCAGCTACCGACAGAGATTTTACAGCCTTGTTGGGCTGTCACATTAACCCTAAGCGAATGTGCGGCAGTCATTGAGGAGGCAACGGAAAATTCCACCGATAATAATGCGACTGGAATTTTTTGCCAAAATGGCAATATTCGCTGGGCTTGCCAACTACATGACAAACCTGGTCGTCAGTCAACGGTGCGATGGTTGGTTCATTTTTCCGCAGAGTTTACTCGTGCGAATTTATCAGCGACACTGGCAGAACTGACAGCCTACGCAACATCCGAGTTATCGCAGATACTAAATGATGAGATAGTGGTCAGCGACAGTATTTGCCATCGTTGGTTATATGCGACAGTTGATGCCAAGCAATCGCCTCCTGGCGTGTTGTGTTCGTCAAATCAGCAAATTTGGCTGGCCGGTGATTGGAGTTTTGGTGGGCGCATAGAAAACGCTTGGCTTGCAGGACAATCCGCTGCAAAGCAGATTTATGCTCAGTTGCAGCAATAGCCAGTTTTGATGATTTTTGATAAAAATGGAGTGACGGATGGGATTATTTAGCGGTTTACTTGGTAACGCAGGCGAAGTTGACGTTGCCGATGTCGAAGCAGAATTGGCGGCAATTTTGGCTGAGGGGGAAAAACTGGAGCAAGTGTTCAAGCTGATCCGAGACATGATTGTATTTACCAATCGCCGATTAATATTAATCGACAAACAAGGCCTGACTGGTTCAAAGAAAGAATATATGTCGATACCGTATCGTTCAATTGTTCGATTTGCCGCAGAAACAAAAGGGCATTTTGATATTGAGTCAGAATTGTCGATTTGGCTTTCCGGCAACGAACTGCCGATTAAAAAGACCTTCAGCAAAGATGGCAATATAATGTCAGTACAAAAAGCACTTGCAACTTATAGTTGCCGCTAAAATTCACAAGTTATTTGGTTATTCAGCAAGGCCAGTGATTTAGCAGCACAGGCCTTATTAAGTGTCATGAGGTTATGCTGTTGTAGCTTTGGTTTTAGTGCCCGTATTGGCTGATTTTGCTGATGCTTCTTCTGCCATCATTTTTTCTTGAAAGCTTTTTAAGCCTTTTTGCACTAGTCCGTAAGTTTCATCAATATCTGTGGCAACTTTGCCGTTGAGTTTATCTAGGCTCTTTAAAATATCCTTAGCATCAGCAAATCCTTTATCAACACCACTACTGAACTTATCCATAAACTTAGTAAGCGCCTCCGCATCATTCGGATTACGCTCTTTAAACTTTTGATAGAAACCAGCAGCCAAGCCTACGATCCGCTCAGACGTCGCTTTAGCAGAATTATCTACCTCGGTTTCGTAGGTTTTCGCATCAGCTTTACTTTCTGTTTTTTTGGGAGACTCTTGTGCAGTAATCACTTCATCACTGCTACTAAATTCTGCTTGGACCTTTTCTAACGCAGTCTTAAACAACAAACTCATTGACTGGTTATCAGATTTCAAACTTAGATTCAGACTAGAATTTAAAATTTGGCTGTTTAGCGCCTGTCTATTTTGTAACGATGCTTGATATGCACTTAATTCTTTCTTCGCAGGAGCTTCTGTACTTGTCGTTTTGGCAGCGTTAGCCGCAAGGGTGGTCGCGTCTGTCGAAGTAGTGGTAGTCGTCGCTGCGATTGACATAGCTAGTTCCTTTGAACACTGGTTTTGTTGCCAGTATAGGTGGTTTTTTCACCATTGTCTGGGAGTTGTCGATAAAATTGTCGCGCTTTCGCGAGTTGCTGGCACAGTGTTTCGGTCGCTGTTAATGCGCGCAAACTTGCTCGGTGCAGTAAGTCGCTGTTTGGTTGGATAATTTGGGCGTGACGTACGGCTTGGATTTGCGGATATTGTTGCCAATTCACTAATCCACGGGGCTCATTCACCGAAACGGGTTGAATAATAAGCTGAGGGTTAAGTGTCAACACTTGTTCGATACTCAATTGCGGATAAGGAATAGAGTTTTGCCCCAACACATTCTTTGCCCCGCAAACCTGTAGATGCTGATTTGGCCACGCTGAACTGCCAATGCTCGAGAGCGGACTGTCCCAAAGTTCATAAAAAACAGTCACAGGGCTTTGCTGGCTATATTTACTTCGTAGTGCCGCAAGTGTTTGCCGGTAATGATTCGCTTGTAATACTGCCGTTTCGATTTTTCCACTGAGACGGCCTAATCGCTCCACATCGTTGGCGACATCGTCTAATTGTTTAGGTTCAAACATTACAACCATAAAACCGAGTTGTTGCAGTCTTTCCAGATCAGCAACAGGTGTGCCGCTTTGCCAGGCCAGAATAAGATCAGGTTTGAGCGCCACAATTTTTTCTAACTGCAATCCCGCATAATTGCCAACTCTCGGGATTTTGTTGGCGGCCTCTGGATAATCGGCATGTTCGGTTGTTGCGATTATTTGTTCACCAGCACCGATGCTAAATAACAACTCCACCAAATTAGGGGCTAATACTACCAATCTAGGTGGGCTAACTGATGACTTTTTCACCGGTAAGTCATCTTCCGCTTGCACTAAGTCGCTGAGCAGAAAAGCAAAGCATAAAATGAGTAGTAAATAGCAGCGAAAACCAAAAATAAAGTTCACCAATCGATCCCTTTTTGTACTTTGATACCAGCGTCGAAGGCATGTTTGACTGATTGAATTTCGCTGACTGTATCTGCGAGCTCAATCAGTTGACGGTGTGCGCCACGGCCGGTAATCACCACATGTTGATGGGGTGGGCGGTTTTGGATCGCCTGCAACACACTTTGCAAATCCAGATAATCGTAACTTAACATGTAAGTCAGTTCGTCCAAAAGCACGACATCTATCTGCGGATCTTGCAGGTATTTAACGACGTCTTGCCAAACGCTGGTAGCCGCTGCGATATCCAGGGAGCGGTTTTGGGTTTCCCAAGTGAAACCTGTTGCCATGACCGAAAATGACACCCCATGCTGCATCAATAAATTGCGTTCACCGCACTCCCATGTACCTTTGATAAACTGAGCAACGGCAGCTGTTAACCCATGGCCAACTGCGCGGGTCACAATGCCAAAGCCTGCAGTCGATTTACCTTTGCCATTACCTGTAATGACTAAGACTAAGCCTTTGTCATCGGTGGCTGCGGCAATACGGGCATCCACTTTTTCTTTCAGCCGCTGTTGGCGTTGTTGATGTCGATCAGACGAATCTAGGCCAGACGAATCTAGGCCATCCAACGATGCTGATTGTTGCACTTGTTCATTCATGATTTTTTGTTAAATCCCTAGAAATTGCGAAAATATTTGTTGGAGCGCGAGCAATATTATGAAAATGATTTTGCACGTGATGGCACGTCAGCGACGTCTTGCCAATAATGCTAGAAAAAATAAGCTGCCAATTGCCGAAGTTAACACGCCAAGTGGTACTTCCTGATTTGCAACTAAAGTACGGGCCGCAGCATCCACCCAGATCAATAATAATGCACCCGCCATGGCACTTCCCAGCAACATGGGCAGAGGCGAATTACCAAGCCAGAAGCGAATAAGGTGCGGTACTAGTAACCCGACAAAGCCAATACCGCCGCAATAAGCAACGACTACGGCAGTCAGTGCCGCCGTGCATAACAACAGTCCAAAGCGAATTTGGTTAACCTGCACCCCGAGACTTCTAGCTGTGGTGTCGGAAAAATGCAGAGCGGCAAGTTCTCGCCGCCAGTAGCAAATAACTAGGATAGTAATAACCAACACTGGGCTAATTACCCAAATTGCTGTCATTTCAGCGCGCGCCAAGCTGCCCATTAACCAGAACATAATTCGATTGGCGGCGAAAGCATCCCCCATGTAGAGTAATGCTGAACCCAGTGAACTCAGTAAAAAAGACACCGCCACACCCGCAAGCACGACATGCTCTAACTGATTACGTCGATTGATGCTGACAAAGCCAATAACTAATACAATTGCTACAACCGCACCGATAAATGCGGCAATAGGTAACGCAATTTGCTGCGCTGGGGCCCAAATTGTCGCAACAGTGGCGCCAAAAGCTGCGCCCGCGACAATTCCGAATAAGTACGGATCAGCCAGTTGATTTCTGCTAAGTTCTTGTAACAGGCCGCCGCACAATGCCAGACTAGCACCAGCCAAAAGCCCAAGCAGTAGTCTAGGTAGCCGCAACTCAAATAATATTTGCTGTGTCATCCCATTATCTAGGGCAGGGTTTAACAACGCAGACCAAGTAAGCGGCACAGCGCCAATTTGCACGCACAACAATGCGCTGGCAAACAAAGCTATCAACAAGCAAATTAATTTTAATTGTCCGCTCATGCCGGCTCCGTGGCAAAAGTAACACGCGGAGCGCCATCAAATGGGTTTAAATCGACCAGGCATCGTCGTTGATACACTTGCGTTAGTCGCTCGCTCGTTAATACCAATTGGGGTGTGTCATAAGCTATCATTTGCCCCTGTTCCAACAGCAGAAGTTTGTCACAGTAACTGGCTGCTAGATTTAAGTCATGAAAGCTGGCAATCAAAGTAAGCCCGCGATGCAGCGCACTTTTTCTGGTTAATTCAAGCAGTTGATGCTGATGTTGCACGTCTAAGTGATTGGTGGGTTCATCTAATATCAACACTGAGGTTTGTTGCACGAGCACTCGAGCTAGCTGCGCACGCTGCAACTCGCCACCAGAAAGTTCAGAGAGTTTGGCCATTGCGCGATGGCTTAAATCAGTTTGCGCCAAGGCGCTTGTAATGAGTTCACAGTCAACGTCGGCGAGGGTATGATACCAATGTTGATAGGGCAGTCGTCCAAGTGCGACTAGCTGCCAAACCGTGTCGTTATTGGCGATTTCAGACTCTTGGCTTAACAGTGCTATTTGCTGCGCGCGTTGTCTGGCGCTTAACGCTTGTAAAGGACGATTGTTAAACAAAATTTGGCCGCTAGTTGGCATCAGCAATCCTGCCAACAATTTCAATAATGTTGATTTACCGGCACCGTTTGGACCAATTACACCAATCCGTTCACCTGCATCAACCGACCAGTTCATGGCCTGCAAAATAACTTGCTGGCCGATAGACCAACTTAAATTCTGGCACGTCAGGGCTGCGGCTCTGCTCATCGTTGCTTTTACATTAAAAACTGGATGCGCGATTGTAGCAAGAAGGCTGTTCGGCTGCAGATTTTTATCGTGCGTCATACTGTTCTACTTGTAAAAAGCCGACGTTAACGTCGGCTTTCGGCTCTACTAAACACTTGATTACAATCAACGACTATTTTTCAAGTGGTTGCTCAGCTTGTTCACTCAATGTTGCCAATTGTTTCTCGATATCTTTCGGCGAACCGGTCTTTTTCGCCAGCGCGACATAAGCCACAGGTACGATATATAAAGTTAGCAGTGTAGCAAAGCCAACACCGGCGCAAATAACCATGCCTATTACCATCCGACTTTCAGAACCTGGGCCTGAGGTGATAATAAGCGGAATACCACTCATCACTGTGGTAAAAGCGGTCATGGTAATAGGCCGTAAGCGTTGGACTGCAGCTTGATGAATTGCCGTGGTGAATTCAACACCGGCATCGCGTAATTGGTTGGCAAATTCAACGATGAGAATACCGTTTTTAGCAACAAGCCCGATAATCATCACCAAGCCAATTTGACTGTAGATATTTAAGGTCATATCAGCCAAATACAAGCCGCCAAGCGCACCCGCCATCCCTAATGGCACTGTTAACATGATAACTAGCGGATGGATAAAGCTTTCAAATTGAGCGGCTAACACCAAAAAGGTAATGATAAGCGCCAACGCGAAAATAAGGACTGTGGACTCACCGCTATCTTTGAACATCATCGACTCGCCTTTGTATTCAATGCCGACGACATCATCGATTTCTGTTTTTACGGTATTTTCTAAAAACTCCAGTGCTTCACCGAGGCTATAGCCTGGCGCTAAATTGGCTGAAATAGTAATAGCGCGCATGCGGTTGTAGCGATTGAGCGTTGATGATGTCGCTTCCTCTTTTAAAGTAACCAAGTTATCCAACGGGATTAAGGTGTCTGAGTTGGTTGATCGTACATAGACATTGGTAATACTTCCAGGTTTAGTGAAATCATCATCACTACCTTCAATGATCAAGTCATATTCCTTACCGCGGTCAAGGAAGGTGGTGACCCGCCGACCGCCAAGCATCGCCTCTAAAGCCCGACCGACCACACCGACTGAGATCCCTAAATCCGCTGCACGTTCCGCATTTATTTCCACTAGAACTTGTGGCACAGTTTCTTTGTAATCGTGGTCCAACATCTGCAGTTTAGGGTTTTGCTGCGCTTTGGCCAACACAATATCCCGCCATTTCGCCAGTTCTTCGTAGGTGTTGCCTTGCATTACAAATTGCACTGGGCGACCACCGCCACCACGACCACCACTCAAACCACTGCGCATATTTGGAAACGCGCGGACATCGGGGAGGGCGTTCAGTTTTTGTCCAATCTCTTGCATGAGTTCTGGTGTTTTTCGCTGCTCATTATGCCAGTTTTCGCTACTGACAATCGCCATGCCACCGGCATTGCCAAAGCCTGGAACCCGAATAAGTAAGCGATTTACTTCGCCTTGTTGGTAGTAAGGTAAAAGTAAATCTTCAATAAGTCGCATGTTTTTCATATTGCTTTGGAAGCTTGCGCCTTCGGCAGGGCTCATCATCACGAAAAAAGTACCGCGGTCTTCTGGTGGCGCTAATTCAGACGGTAATGATCGAACTAAAATGACGCTGATAACGATGCAGCAAACTAAAACCAACAGGCTTGGCCAACGTTTTATGGTGACAAGCTGTAGTTGTTTTAAGTAGCCTTGCTCTATTCGTTCGAAACTTTGTTGTACAAAGTGACTGAGTCCTGTTTTATGCGGTTGTTGTCTCAGCATTTTTGAGCAGAGCATGGGGGATAGCGTTAACGCCGTTATTGCAGAAAACGCCACTGCAGCAGCGACAGCCAAGGCGAATTCGGTGAATAACTTGCCTAAATCACCTTGCATAAATACCAACGGCACAAATACCGCGATGAGTACGAGTGTTGTGGCGATGACCGCAAAGCCCACTTCACGACTGCCACGATAGGCCGCTAATAATGGATGTTCACCATGTTCGATACGGCGATAAATGTTTTCAAGGACAACAATTGAATCATCGACGACGAGTCCTATTGCCAAGACCATCGCCAAGAGTGTTAATAAATTAATTGAGAAGTCTAGCGCATAAAGTACGGTCACTGCTGCAATCAAAGCCACTGGCACTGTTATCGCAGGAATAAAAGTCGCGCGTAAATTGCCGAGGAACAAATAAATCACCAAAACTACCAACACCATGGCGATTGCTAAAGTTACATACACTTCATGAATGGATTCAGCGATGAATAATGACGAATCATATCCTGGGAAAATAGAAGTCCCTTGCGGTAATGTCGGCTTGATCCGCTCCATTTCGGCACGAGCATTTCGCACAACATCGAGGGTATTGGCTTTCGATTGTTTAATTATGCCAATACCCAGAACATTTTTACCGTCGCTGCGAAAATCGCTTTCCTCATTTTCAGAGGCAAGCACGACGTCAGCCACTTCACCCAATCTTACAAGATAGCCATTCTCGCCTTTTTTAATCACCAGCCTGCGAAAGTCATCTTGAGTTTTATAAGTACGTACCACTCTGACAATAAAATCGCGGTCGGTTGACTTCACATTACCTGCCGGTAGCTCGACGTTTTCATTGCGAAGTGAGTTTTCGATATCTTGCACCGTTACGCCGCGAGAAGCCATGGCGTTTTTATCTAGCCACATCCGCATGGCATATTTGCGCTCACCACCAATTTGTAATCGTGCGACACCATCGACGACGGAAAAACGTTCAACAATATAGCGGTTAGCATAATCAGTGAGTTCCAGAGTCGTCATGGTTTCGCTACTGAGTAAAAACCACGCGATGGTATCGTCATCACTGTTGGCTTTAAAAACTTCTGGCGCCCTTGCTTGGTCTGGCAGGTTGTCCATGACGCGGGAAACACGCTCGCGGACGTCGTTCGCCGCAGCATCGATATCTCGATTGATAGTAAATTCAATAGTCACGTTAGAACGACCCACGCGACTGTTCGAACTGACATTTTTAATGCCTTCAACACCACTGATCATATCTTCAATGGGTTGAGTGATTTTAGATTCGACAATTTCCGCCGAAGCGCCTGGGTAGTCAGTACTAATGGTTACCACAGGGGAGTCAATGTCTGGGAACTCGCGAAGCGGCAGCATCGAAAAACAGACGATGCCGAAAATCACCAGAACTAAATTGACGACGGTGGCAAAAACTGGACGTTTAACCGAAAGATCGGAAAGTAGCATAGATTACTCCGCTTTGGTGATTGTGACGCCAGTACGCAATTTTTGCGTCCCCTCAATCACAATTTCGTCGCCAACCGCGAGGCCTGATTGCACCTCAACGAAACCAGGAATACGTTGTCCAAGCACAATTTCACGTTGAGCAACTTGGTTTTTTGCATCTACAACAAACACATAGTGACGATTTTGTAACGGCACCACCGCTTTTTCTGGAATTTGAATGACCTCACTCACTGCCAATTCAATAGTGACGTTTAGTAACATCCCTGGCTTTAGTTTCAATTCAGCGTTATCGATGAGCCCGTGCGCTTTGACTGCTCGGGTGATTGGATCTATACGCGGATCGAGAGCTGTTAGCGTCCCTTCAAACGCAGTGTTGGCAAAAGCGACGTTTTTTATCCGTAAATTCATGCCGGGTTTTAACTCAGCTAAATAATGCTCAGCAACATTAAACTCGACCCGAATTTTTGCAATGTCGTCTAGGGTGGTTAAAGTAGTGCCGGCAGAGAGAAAAGCCCCATTACTAACTTGCCGCAGACCTAACACGCCATCAAATGGTGCTTTGATTACCATATCTTGTAGCCTTGATTGCGCGGCATCAAGCTGTGCTGCGGTTGCATTTACTTTCGCTTGTTGCTCGTCAAACATCGATTGCGCGCTGGCTTTCGAGTTCGTCAGGTTTTTCAGTCGCGCCAATTGGCGTTTTTGTTCACTCAGCAGCGCTGTCAATTCTGCGACACGTGCTTTTTCCTCAAGGTCATTGAATTGAGCCAGTACCGCGCCTTTTTGCACCGGTTGGCCTTCGTTAATATTGAGATATGTCAGGTAATCGTTGGAGGAACTGACAATTTTGGTTGAATCAAACGCCAGAGCAGTTCCAAGCGCTTTCACTTCACGTTTTAAAGTTGCTTTTAACACCTGCTGAGTTTTTACTGTTGTCATACTTTCTGCTTTGCGTTTACCCGCATCATCTGTTGTGCTGGGCAGCAATAGAAAAGCCAAAAACATTAGCAAACTGACTAGAATAACGGTAATTAAGCGTGAATGTTTTGCAGGCACTTGAACTCCAACCTTAAGTTTATAAAAATCTGATGTATTGTAAGGAAAAGCTTGGCAACATTAGGATAGGGTTATCGCAACATGGCGGGCGTTGGTCGTAATCGGGAGAAAAAATATGGCGGATAAACCTTGTGAGCGTTGTCGATTGATCCGGTTTTATTTGGTCTGGACCATATTGATGAGCGTTTTGATGTATTTTTATTTAGAGTCTATAGGTTAGCCCATGCTGCAATTTAAGGCTGCAAGTGCACAAGGTGGTGGCGTATTATTGTTGTCTGCATTAGTAGCGCTTGTGTTTGCGGTCGTTTGCTTTGCCATTTGGCCTGAAATTGCACCGCAGCAAGCTTGGTTGATAATCTTCATTTTATTAATGCTTGCTGGCTACGTTGGCTATAGTAAATTAAACGAACCAAGGGTAATGTTACAGCTTGACGAACGCGGTGTGGTTTTTTTTCATAAGTATGGGCTTTGGCGGCTACCTTGGCAGGATATGGCTTATGCAAAAGTCGTTGAAATTGACGGAAAACCGCTTAATTTTGTTGGTTTTAGGCTAAACAGCTATAATGAGTTTTTAGCAGGCATTTCATTAAGACTAGCGTTGCGTTTGTTAATCGAACAAAGGTCTTTGTTTGTAGCTGCATTAGGCGCAGGTTGTCATAATGGTCGTTGCCCAACAGCAATGTTAGAACAGCAGGCTGAATTTAAACATCAAGGTAAATCTTACCGAGGTGTATTAGGTTTATTCGCACAGCGCATGGACCATTTTCGGACGTTATTACAGTTAGATATTTTAGTACCCGCCGACATCGTCGGGTTTGCAGCAGAAGATTTTTGCCGTGTAATCAATCAACAACGGTTAAAATCTTTGGATAAAAAGGGCGGCTAGACACTCTGTGCATGGTGTATCATAATGCGGACATGTCCGGCCAACGACTGGTGAAAAATAATGAGTACATACGAAAGACCGTTTTTGGTAAGTGGTCGTAATACCATCATCCATAAGCAGAAAAAGTTAGATTTAGTAATAGTAAATAATGACTCGGATCCAGTTGTTATTGTGTCTAGGACGGGCGTAAAAATTTTTACGGAAGAAGTGCCAACGAATCGTGTTGAAGCGAAAGAACGCTACTTAGATTTAGTGGATATTGGTAGCTCGGATGTCTTTGGTGAGACCAAAACTTTGTTGTTTGTGCAGGCACTAAACAATAAAGAATACAAAATTGACTATAGCAAAGTGGGTACAGATTTATTTATTCGAGTCCACCAAGAAAACTATATTTAATTTTTTGGTGCTTTGGAGCCAGTTTATTAGCTGGCTCTCACCCATATCTTTTCCTACCTGCTATTTACGCTGCCTGCGCTTGTTTTTGTGATTAATTTATGCCAATGCAATTTGTTCGACATGATGATTTAATTGAAGTTCAGGTCCTTGTTTCTGAGCAGCCTTTAACTTTGCCGAAAATTCGCGAGGCGATGCACGAAGCCGGTTTTGGCCGTTGTCAAATCGTTGTTGATCAGATCAGTAATCTGATTGCCGACTATGAAGTAATCCAATCCGATATTCGGCTGAATAAGCTGCCGGTGGGGCAAAAAATCAGTCGAAGAATTGCGGTACGTCGCAATGCTGAATTGAAAATTAGTATTGCCGCCGATGCGATGACCGCAAGTGCTGAAATTTCAGGGGCGTGGGGTGGGCAGCCAGTCTCTGCAAATGATGTGGTTAAGGTTGCTCAGGAGCAGGGCGTTAGTTTCGGTTTTCAAAAAGATAAAATATTGCACTTAGTTGCGGCGGCGAGTCGTGCCGAACCAGGTGTCATCTCCCAATCGGTCATAGCAATAGGTCGATTGATGAAACCTGGACAAAATGCCAGTTTTGAACCGCTAGTTGATGGGATGACTGTTCGCTTAAATAAACCGATGTCAAATGAAGAGGAGAGAATTGATCTTCGAGATTTTGGTGTAATTCCATCAGTTCATCAAGGGGAAGCTGTAGTCCGTCGCCTTCCTCCAACAAATGGTATCGATGGTGTAACGGTTCGCGGGGAAATAACTCAGGCTCAGCCTGGCCAGAATATTGAATGGCAGCTTGGCGAAGGGGTCGAAATTAGTCCATTTGACCAAGATTTGCTGATTGCTAGTCGTGATGGGATGCCCCGAATGACCGAAGCCGGCGCCTCTGTAGATGAGGTGTATGCTATCAATAAAGTTGATTTGTCGACTGGACATGTATTGTTTAAAGGTGCTGTCATCGTTAATGGTGATGTTACTGAAAGTATGAAAGTAATTGCTGGTGGTAATGTTTTTATCAAAGGGCTGGTGGATGGTTCTTTAATTGAATCCGGTGGTGATATTAATATTGGTGGTGCTGTGATCGGGCATCAAATGGCACCAGCTGCTGATGGTGAGATTTTTAGCACTGTTATCAAAGCCAAAGGTGATGTTAAATGTAATTTGGCTCAATACGCTCGTTTCGAATGCGGCGGTGACCTACAGGTTATGAAACAGTTAAATCACTGCGCAGTGAATGCTCGCAGTGTTTTAGCAGGCCAAGCCGATAAATTGACCGGTAAAATTATTGGCGGTCATTTTTTACTGGATTTTGGGCTAAAAACTGGCATGTTAGGCTCACCTTCTGAGAGTTCTCTCATTGTCGATTTAAATCGCCGTTCTTTGCCCGTGGTTGAAAAGCAACAAGCGCTTCGCGACAATATTCAAGCTATCAAACGGGAAATGGAAGAGATCCGCACCATGATTGAGCAGATGAAAGTGCAAGATCCTAGTCCTGCCCTTTCTCAACAAATTAAGATGTTTATCGAAGATTTTGAGACGCAAAAAACAATTGCGCTGGCCATGATGTCTGATGTGAAGGCGCTAGAAGTCGAGCGACAGCAAATGTTGGCGGAAGCATATGTCATCGTGAAACAGCATCTGCACGCAGGAGTGGAACTGCGGATCGGTACTGAAATTGTGCCAGTTAAACGTGATTATGGTGCGACCAAAGTGAGTTATTCGCAAGGGCAAATAAAGTTAGACCCACTCGTTTGATTGTTCTGGCTAAAATGGCAAAAACCAGTGTTCCTCTGGCAAACGCGATCAACAAGCTGCAAGCTGCGATACAATGCCGCGCCAAATTGCTTCTTATTGAGTAAGCTAACCCTAGTTTTGTTTAGGTATTAATCACCATGAAGTTGTTACTCCCGAAGTGGTGTTTTGCCGCTATTATTTTTGCCGCGCCGAGTGTCATCGCGAGTGAATGTCCGATGGCTTTTGCTCATGGTATTTTGATATCACCTGAGCAAATTCGGGTGCTGTCAAATGACCGGACTGAATATCAAATCAACCGCGATCAACAGTTGTTCATACTCGGTGAATTACAAACCCTTTCTAAAGAAGATGTCCAAGTACTTGCTGAATACAGTCAAGGGATGCGCAAATTAGTTCCCGAAGTTGTCGCAATTGCTGTTGACTCTGTAGAGATGGGGCTTGCAGCCATTGAAAATATGTTGCTTGGTGTCGGCAATCAATCGCAACAGGAAGAGTGGCAAGCTTTAGTTCGCGAAACAACTTACCAAATTATGTCGCGCTTCGTTCGAAGTGGTGAGCATTTCTACTTAGCACCACAAAGCCTCAAGGAGATGGACTCATTTCTGCATGGTGAGCTTAAGCATAATCTAAACGCCCTAGCGAAAAACACAGTTGGTGCGGTCTGGGAAGCGCTGCGTGATGCTTTGCAGCAAACGGATGACGAGTTTGAACGCCCAGAGCGTCAAAATTGGCAATCGGTCGAACAGCTAGTGGCAAAAATCAATCTGGGATTAGACAGCAAAGCGGAAGAGTTAGAAGCAAAGTCGGTTTTGTTTTGTGCGCGGCTCAAAGAGCTGGATAAAATTGAAAGCCAATTGCAGCAGCGTATCCCAGCATTATTGACCTATGACGTAGTTATAGAAAAATAGCTACTAACAGTTACTTAGCGTGTTTTTAGCAACTTTGTATTTGACGGTTCGGTTAAAATGCGCATTTTAATATTTTACTGCGGGCCTTAGATTTCTATCACCCGCAATAAAGTTAGTTGTATGACGCTTAGACCACGCCGTAGTCGCCACCTAGAACCGCCGGCATCGCGTTGTCGACTTCATCACTAATGGCGTCGATGGTTTTCTCAGCTTCTTCTAGTTCACTCACTTCAGCGATATGGAATAAAGCTTCGCCTTCATTAATGAGCGGTAAGTTATTCCGACCAATAATGATGCCGGAAAATGATGCTTGGACTGCCACTTCGAAATCACTATAGGGAGAGTAGATGTGTGCCAAGACATCGCCTTGGTTAACTTTTTGACCTAGGCCAAAATAATAACGGGCAATGCCATCGTGCTCAGCACGGATCCAACTACTTTTCTTGGAGAATAGCGAACGGGTTTTTTCCGGACGTTTGACGCTCCTGAGCATGCCCAAGCTATGCATCACATTCATAATGCCGCGCACGCCAATTTTAATCGCATGTTCGTCAAAACGCAGTGCTTCGCCCGCTTCATACAAAATGATAGGGATGCCCATGTTATTAGCCGTGCCTCGCATAGTGCCATCACGACTTGCAGCCTTGATGATAATTGGTGCGTTGAAACTCTCGGCCATTTTCAGCGATACTTTGTCACGTGACGTTGCACGTACCTGCGGTAAGTTACTTCGATGGATAGCACCTGTGTGTAAATCGATAACATGAGTGCACTTTTTTAAAATACGGTCTGTGAATTGCCAAGCCATGCGACTACCCAAAGAGCCTTTTTCGCTACCAGGAAAGCTTCGATTTAAATCACGTCTATCTGGTAAATATCTACTTTGCTGCACAAACCCATAAGTGTTGACGATAGGAACTACCACCAACGTGCCTTTGAGGCTATTTATCTTGGGTAGTCGCAGCAAGCGGCGACAAATTTCTACACCGTTAATCTCATCGCCATGTAAGGCTGCAGTGATGAGTAACACTGGGCCGGGTCTTTTGCCATGGACGACATGAGCGCCGATATTGAGCTCGGTGTGGGTGTAGAGCTTGCCAAACGGAATATCTACGACGGCACGAGTACCAGGCGCGATTGAGCTATTGCCAAGGGTAAATGGCACATGCGCTTCAGCTACAGCAACTGTTTTAATGTCATCTGTGTCGGTCATTTGGCCAGTTGATTCTTGTTCACTCATTTGGTGCCCCGCACTTTGGCTGTTTGGCTAGCTTTTTGTTTTGCTTGATGTTTTATCACTTCTTGTTCGACGTATTCAATCATGGCTTCAGTGACATCAATTTCGCTGGCTCCTTCAATACCTTCAAGACCTGGAGAGCTATTGACTTCCATAACGACCGGACCTTGATTTGCCCTTAAAATATCAACACCAGCAACGTTAAGTCCCATACAACGCGCCGCTTTGAGTGCGGTTTGCCGCTCAGCTTTGGATAGTTTAATTTTAGTTGCAGTACCACCTCGATGTAAGTTTGAGCGGAATTCACCTGGTTTTGCTTGGCGTTTCATCGCCGCCACAACCTTATTACCAATGACAAAACAGCGGATATCCGCGCCATTCGCTTCGCGGATGTATTCTTGCACAAGAATATTGGCATTTAGTCCCATAAAGGCTTCAATAACACTTTCCGCAGCTGTTCTGGTTTCAGCTAGCACGACGCCAATACCTTGGGTGCCCTCTAAAAGTTTAATCACCAACGGAGCGCCACCGACCATTTCAATCAAATCAGGAATATCACCGGGTTTATCAGCAAAACCTGTGATGGGCAAGCCGATGCCATCGCGAGCCAGCAATTGCAGTGAGTTCAACTTGTCGCGAGCCCGACCAATCGCTGCTGATTCATTGAGGCAATACACCCCCATCATCTCAAATTGACGTAAAACAGCACTGCCATAAAAAGTAATTGAAGCGCCGATCCGTGGAATGACGGCATCAATATCCTCAAGTGCTTGGCCCCGAAAGTGAATGGATAAAGCGTTTTGGTTGATGTTCATGTAGCACAAGGTTGGATCTATGACTTCAACCTGATGACCGCGTGCTTCAGCGGTTTCAACTATACGTTTGGTTGAATAAAGTTCGGCGTTGCGGGATAACACGGCAATTTTCATGCAGACTCCGGTGTCTGACTGCGTCATTCATTTTGCTGATTGTAGTCAGTCTTTTGAGTAATTTGCAGTAAGTAGGTTAATTTTCAAATATTTGCTAACGCGAAATGTCGCCGGCTAGGGCAGCAACAATAAGGAGCCTAAGCCTAAAAATACAAAGAAACCGATGACATCGGTGATTGTGGTCAAAATCACCGAACCTGAAAGGGCGGGGTCGATTTTGGCTTTTTCTAGCCAAACAGGAATTACCACGCCAGATAAAGCCGCGACACAAATATTGATAACAATCGCCAAGGCTATTACGGTGCCGATAATTACATCGCCAAACCATAAATAAGTGACGCCAAAAATAACTAGCGCCCACAGTAATCCATTAATCAGGCCGATGCTGAGCTCTTTTCGCATTAGGGTGAAATAAGTTTGTGGGGTAATTTGGCCAAGAGCTAAACCCCGAATAATCAGTGTTAGCGTTTGGCTACCGGCAATACCACCCATACTGGCGACTATTGGCATTAAAACCGCGAGTGCAACGACTTGCTCGAGTGTTGCTTCAAACAGACCAATGGTCCAGCTTGCTAAAAACGCTGTCAGTAAATTGATACCAAGCCAAAGCGCGCGGCTTTTGGCACTGGCAATGACAGGGGCGAATAAGTCTTCGTTTTCATGCAAACCAGCGGTGTGCATAAATTGACTTTCTAAACTTCGACGCACGTTTTCTAATGCCTCGCCGATCGAAATCCGGCCTAATAACTTTCCTTCATCATCAACCACAGCAAGCGCAGTGTAACCAGAGCGAGACACTAAATCTGAGCCGGTATCGAGATCCATGTCACCTTCAACGATAGGGGCCTGTTCATCGATAAATTCAAAAATGGGCAAGTGGCTTGGTTCGCCTAACAAGGTGGTGCCGTGTAACAAGCCAACGTAACGCCCTGTGCGGTCAACTACCATTAAAGCATCTTGGTACTCTGAGTCCTCTTTCAGCTTTTTAAACAAACGCACCGCATCACGTACTTTGGCGTTTTTGGTGATGGTTAGAACATCGTGGTCGGCGTAACGACCACACTGATCGTCGGTATAAGCAAGTGCGGTTGCCAGCCACAATTTTTCGCTTGCATCTAATTTTAAGCAGGCAGCTTGATAGACTGCCGTCGGCAGCTCATCAAGCATTTCAATTAGATCATCAACATCCATGCGCTCAACTAAGGTAGTGAGTTCATGTTCATAGAGTTGCTTGAAGATGTTTTTGCGGGCGTCTTCCCGCATATAATTCAGCGCATGGATTTGTTCATCAGCATCTAGGCTCTGCCAAGTGCTGATCCGTTGTTCCAAAGGCATGGCTTCGAGCGCAACGGCGATTTCTTCCGGCTCGAGCTGGCTGAGTTTAACCCCGAGTTGTTCGACTTCTTCTTCATCGAAACTATCGCGGACTATCTCTTCGATATCCAGAAGTTCTTTCTCAACCATCAATGTTGTCCTTTTTGAGGCCCAACCCCTGAATCAAAACGATGTTTTGACTCCCATGCCAAATTGGTGCGGATAATACCGCAGCTACACAACATTTTTATAGTCAATTCAACATGATTTTGCGATTATTTTGCTACCACCAGCGTTTGACTTTAAAGCCAACTAACATGCCAATAGCTAAGGCCGCCATGCCAATCAATGTCCAATAGTAGCCGCTGGCTAAATGTAATTCCGGCATATTGTCAAAGTTCATTCCATAAATACCGACAATAAAGGTGAGCGGAATAAACACCGTCGATACCATGGTCAATACTTTCATCCGTTCGTTGATCTGATGCGACGAGGTGGACATATAGGCGCTAACTAAATCCCCGAGTTGGTCGTAATACATTTGGGTCATACTATGCAGGCGCTCAAACTTTTCATAAAAATCACGCAACTCAACCGTTTGAAACTGTGCGATAAAAGGGTGATCGTCTTCAGGGGTTAGCAGGTCAGCAAACATCTCCTTTTGGTAGGCGAGGTTACGTTCGAGTTTTCTAAACACTGAGCGATAGCGCATGATGGTGGCCATTTTGTGGTCATCGCCATGAGTCAGCATCAAATCTTCGAAGTCACCTAGCTCATCTTCAAAATTAATCAGTTTTTCTAGGTAACTTGCCGACACACTATGAATGTATTGCTTCACCCAATCTTTCATCGCCATATGCACTTTATTGGGGTCGAAAGATGGGATTAACAGTGAAAAATCAAAAGCCATCTGTTGGCATTTATAGAGCAAGATATTGCTGGAAAATAACAAGCTAATTTGCGCGTGACCAGGGTAGTCGATGAAATTTTTGCCCGCGAAAGCTCTTAAAATCAGCAAGGTAAACTCTGCATTCGCTTCCAGTTTTGGCGGGTGACGCTCGCGTAAAAAATCTTCTACGATGACCGGGTGTATGGCAAGTTTCTGCAAAAGATTTTGCTGTTCGGCAAAGCTTGCGAAGGACAGATCAGCCCAGATCTTTTCATCACCATTTAATGGATAATTTAAAGTGCTGGCATCAATAAGGCGCCAACCTGCAGTTTCTGGATCATAAATATGCAGTTGTAACATAAACGCTCATTTAAATTGGTCGGAAACAGACATCACTTTGAGTTGCTTGCAGTTTTTCAAATTGTTGAACGGGTATCTAAAACTTGGCGATATCAGATCAATAACTTAAAAAAACAAAGGCCGCAACAAGTTGCAGCCTAAATTAGTAGAGTAAATAGCGTTTACGCGAAAAAATCGCAACAAACGCTATACCATCAGCCTTTTTTTGCTTCGATATATTCGTCAACTAACTGTTCTAGTACATCAAGTGGTACCGCACCGTTTTTCAACACTACATCGTGGTATTCGCGAATATCAAATTTCTCGCCGAGTGCTTGGCGGGCTTTCTCACGCAATTGCACCAACTTAATCATGCCAATTTTGTATGCAGTGGCTTGCGAAGGCATCACGATATAACGTTCAATCGCATTCACAGCTTCAGTTTTGGCGTTTGGTGTGTTGTCGACCAGATACTGGATCGCCTGTTCGCGAGTCCACTTTTTCGCGTGAATACCGGTATCAACCACCAAGCGACAAGCGCGCCATAATTCCATCGCTAACCTACCAAAATCTGAGTAGGGATCTTTATAAAATCCGATCTCTTTTGGCAGTAACTCAGTGTATAAACCCCAGCCTTCAATGTAAGCAGTATAACCACCAAACTTACGGAATTTAGGCACATTTTCTAGCTCTTGCGAAATCGCAATTTGCATATGATGGCCCGGGATCCCTTCGTGGTATGCCAGCGCTTCCATTTGATATTTTGGCATATCTTTCATGTTATGTAGATTGGCGTAATAAGTACCTGGGCGCTTGCCGTCCATCGATGGTTGCGAGTAAAAGGCTTTGCCTGCCGACTCCTCGCGAAACGGCTCTACGGCTTTGACAATCATGTCAGCTTTCGGCTTCACTAAAAATAGCTCGTCCAGTTTGCCTTTCATTGTGTCGATGATTTTTGTTGCTTCTGCTAAATACGCGGCTTTGCCTTCTGCGGTATCAGGATAGTAGAACTGCGCGTCATCGCGCATAAAGGCAAAAAATTCTTGCAGCGAGCCTTTAAAGCCGACTTGCGTCATGATGGCCTGCATTTCACTATGAATACGCGCGACTTCAGAAAGACCCAATTGGTGAATTTCTTCCGCCGTCATGCGAGTGGTCGTGGTGCGAGCAAGCGCGTTGTTATAGAACGCTTCGCCATCCTTAAAGCGCCAGACACCATCGTCGGTGCCAGCTGTTTGTTCTTGCTTACTTAAGTATGCAATTAAACTTTCATAGGCTGGTTTGACTGAACTCACTAAGGCGATATTGGCTTCTTTTATCAACATTGCTTTAGCTGCATCGTCAATTTTCAGCGCGTTGACTTTTTTGCTGAAGTCTTCAAGCAAGGTACTATCGGCACCTTCGGTAAATGGTGCACCTTGAATGATATTTTTACTGGCTGAAATCGCCAGCGGGAATACAAATTTCGGCGGAACAATGCCAAGCGCGGCGCGTTTATCTAATTGCTGTTGCAACTGGGCGAATAATGCAGGGATGCCATTTAAGCGAGCAATATAGGCTTTGGCGTCACTTTCATCATCAATCATGTGTTGGTTGATTAAAAGTGATGGCACATTTGAATGGTAACCATACATTTGGTTGACTGGGTAGTTATATAAACGCCAACGGTCATCGGCTATTTCTTCTTCCAGTTGCTGTTTCAGTAAACGATGACTAAGCGCAGTTTGAGCATCCAATTTACTGACATCAAAAGCCGCTAAACCGGCCAATTGTTGTTTTTGCAGTGCCAGCATTGCGTCCGCGGCTTCATCGGTGAAGGCGTCCCATTGATCGTACTTTTGTTTGATGCCTAATTGAGTCAAAGATTCTGGACTTAAATTCACTTGGTCCATAAACACTTGCTCAAAATAGGCGTTGGCTTTGTCGCTTTCGCTTTGTGTTGCGGCAGTCGTTTCTGTTTTTGATACTTCAGGTGTAGTTGAAGTCGTTGTTGGCTCTGGTGTACAAGCGGTCAATAGCGCAAGCGCGACAGCCAGAGCTATTGGTGTAGATTTCATCTTCATAAGTTCCCTTCATATTTAGTAGTTATAGGAAAAGCTGTAATAACTCGTTGAGATAACGCCCCCCTCGTGGGGTAATTTGCCAGCTATGCTGATGGACACTAACTAATCCTAATTGCTCAGCACGTGCAAGAATTGGTTGCACTGATTCGATAGACTGGCCGGTATATGCGGCAAACTCCGCGTGCGGGCAAGGCTCTAGCAAACGAAAACGATTCATAAAAAATTCAAAGGCTAAATCTTCATGGTCAATTGCATTGACACTATCGATATAGCCTCTGCTGATATCCATGTAACCTTTCGGATGCTTGATTTTGACCGTTCGCACAATTTGTTGCTCAGCGGGCAGGGTGATTTTGCCATGGGCACCGCAACCGATGCCTATATAGTCACCGAAACGCCAATAGTTGAGGTTGTGTCGACACTGATAACCTTCACGGCAATAGGCGGAGGTTTCATATTGTTGATAACCGTTTTCGCTGAGTAACGCATGGCCGTGTTCTTGAATATCCCACAACAATTCATCCTCTGGCAGCACGGGTGGTTTCGAGGCGAATACCGTGTTTGGCTCAATTGTCAGTTGATACCAAGAAAGATGCGGCGGTGCCAACGAAATTGCTTGGTGCAAATCAGCAAGCGCAGCCTCAAGACTTTGTTCAGGGAGGCCGTGCATTAAATCCAAATTAAAGCTATTAAGGGCGCCATGCTTTAGGGTTGATGAGCTTAGTAAACCCTTGGCGAGCTCCGCGGCTTTGCACGCTTCCGCAGGGTTATGAATGCGGCCAAGTCGTTTTAGCTGATCTTCGGCGAAACTTTGTACGCCAATCGAGAAACGGTTAACGCCGGCTTCAACATACCCAGTAAAACGTGCAGCTTCGACCGTGCCTGGGTTTGCTTCCATGGTAATTTCAATATCAGCAGCAAATGGTATCAGCGTTGCTACTTTTGCTAATAGGCTGGCAATGCCTTCGCTGCTAAACACGCTAGGCGTGCCGCCACCAATGAAAATAGTGCTTAACTCGCGTCCTTGAACATAAGGTAAGTCTTGTTGTAAATCGGCAATTAAATGCGCAATGTATTCTTGTTCGGGAATGCCTTGTTTAATCGCATGCGAGTTAAAATCGCAATAAGGACACTTTTGCACACACCATGGAATATGAATGTAAAGCGCAAGTGGCGGCAGCTGAAGATTAAGCGTTACTGCTTGACTGGCGTTAGAAATACTTGTCATTAACCGCGTGTCCACTCAGGCAATTGTGCCATCAATTGTTGCAATGCCTTACCGCGATGCGACATTTTGGCTTTTTCAGCTTTACTAAGCTCTGCTGAGGTGCAATTGAGCTCTGGGATATAAAACACCGGGTCATAACCAAAACCTCCATCTCCAACTGGTGATAAGGTAATTTCCCCATGCCAGATGCCGTGAGCTACTAATGGCGTTGGATCTTCAGCATGGCGCATCAACACCAGTACACAGTGGAATTGTGCTTGTCTCAGTTCCTTAGGAACATCGCGCATCGCATCTAATAACTTGATGATATTTTTCGCATCGGTGGCACCTTCGCCAGCAAAGCGGGCTGAATAAATACCTGGAGCGCCTTTGAGTGCATCGACGGCTAAACCCGAGTCATCGGCGATGGCACATAGCCCCGTTAGCTTGGCTGCATGCCTGGCTTTGATAATGGCATTTTCGATAAAGGTTAAACCAGTTTCATCGGCATCAGGCACTGAAAACTCGGTTTGTGGTACCACATCAAGCGCGAATGGTGCGAGCATCGCACCCAGTTCGGCAACTTTGCCGCGGTTGCCTGTTGCTAAAACAATCTTCTGCATAAATGCCCTTAATTCTGAAAATCCGGGGTTTTCCCTTTGATTTTGCTGACCGTTGGATCGTTTGCGCTGTTGTTCTGGGCAAACTATTGTCGCTTAGTCACAGCGTTGACGACATTGGTTATTGGTTCGGCGAAAATTGCCTGGCTAAAGTATTAATCTGGATAAAAAGTGTGATTAAACTTCAATTGTTGGCTATGCGTGCCTTGGCTTATCTGAATAGTAAAAGACACCATTTGTTCGGTTTGATAACCATACTGCGCAAGGTAATACAAGGCTTCGCCTTCTTTTACTTCAACAAAAGACAGTTGCTTTATCTGGCCTAATAGGTTTTTCGCTTCGCCGCTGATTTGCACCTGCTGTGCCACTTGGTCCTTGCTGTTTAATACCGAAATATTGACCAATCCGTTATATTTGCTGCGTTCAATTTTGTATTGGCTGGCAATCATCGGGTCCAACAACGTGGTTGGTAAGGCAATGTAATGTACATCCCATGAACCTAATTGTTTCATTTGTTCTGCCTGCGCAGGCATCAGCGTGAGCCAAGAAAGTACCATTGCGAATAATAGCTTTGTTGAGTTGAATAATTTCATCATGAATTCTCCAATTGGATGCCAAGCGCCTGCAGCTCGGCGGGGATTTGTTCCGGCGCGCAAATGCGAACCTGCTTGTTTCGACTTAACTCACCCTTTGCGATATCAATTCGAGACTTAGCCACTGCAAAAGCTTTCGCCAAAAACTTTTGGATATGAGCGTTTGCTTTGCCATCGACCGGTGGGGCTGTGATGGCAAGTTTAATGGCGCCAGCATGCAGTCCCATCCATTGATCTCGGCTGGCTTTAGGTTGTACGTATAATTGCAAAATAAGATCGCCATCTTGCCAGCGCCAAGCAATGTCCGACATGTCAAAACATCTGGTTGTAATAAGTTTCCACAACGATACGAACAAAAATTAGTGCAATAACCAGCACCATGGTGGATAAATCAAGCATGCCAATTGGTGGTACGAAGCGTCGAATTGGTGCCAATAGTGGTTCAGTCAGTTGCGAAAACAAATATTCAATCGGCGACCGACCTTGGCTAAACCAACTCATGATGGCTCTTGCCAGTAAAACATAAAATAATAAGTACAAGCCTTGAAGTACGATGTTTAGCCCCGCTTTCATGACAAGGACAACAATGGACGAGTAGCCTGTAAATAACAACGCGACTGCAAAGACTTTCATTAAGCTTAGTAAAAAAGCCGCAAGTACGGTTGCGCTATCAATTTTGCCGATAGAAGGAATGACTCTGCGCAGGGGGATAATCATAGGGTTGGTCGCTTTTACCACAAACTGACTCATTGGGTTATAAAAATCTGCGCGGTTCCACTGTAACCACCAACGTAAAATCACCACAAAAAGCGCTAAATCAAATACCAGTGTTACTAAGAAATAGAATGCGTTAGCCATCTAATGATGTCTCCACTAAAAATTGTTTTGCTATAAAGTCTTAGCCATTGCTTCTGCGCGAGCTATTGCTGCAGACATGGCGTCTTTAACTAGATTTTCAAGCCCTGCACTGCGCATCGATTCAATCGCTTCGTGGGTTGTCCCACCTTTGCTGGTCACTTGCGCTCGTAAATCGGCAAAAGGTGCATCTGACTGCGCCGTCATGGTTGCTGCGCCCAAAGCAGTTTGCACCACCATGGCTCGAGCTGCGTCAGTGCTAAACCCTAAGCTTTCACCGACTTGTTGCATTGCCTGCATAAAATAGAAAAAGTACGCCGGAGCACTGCCGGTTAGCGCAATAATCGAATTAATTTGCGCTTCGTCATCAAGCCAAACCGTTAAACCCATACCGCTAAACAGGCTATCTACAAAGGCTTTTTCGTAGTTAGAACAACGATGGGCGAAAATCCCAGTGACGCCCAAACCAACAGATGCTGGCGTATTGGGCATTGTTCGCACTAAACGCACTTCACCAAGCCAACCCTCATAACGTTCTACCGGCAATCCTGCGGCCACTGTGACAAATAACTTTTCAGAAGTTTCAGGTGCTTGTTCACGGATCTGTCTGCACACATCAGCCATCAGCTGTGGTTTTACCGAAAGCACAATAACGTCCGCTTTTTGTACTGCAATAATATTGTCTTGAGTGATTTGAATACCAAAATCAGCGGCAAGTGCATCAAGCTTGGCTTTGCTTGGGTTTGCGGCAATTATGTTCTCGGCTGGATAGCCGTTTTTAATCATGCCGGCAATAACGCAGCGCGTCATATTACCCGCGCCAATAAAGGCGACCGTATTGTCATTCATGCTTAGTAGTTTCCCGATGGCCAAAAATGGCAGTGCCTAATCTTATCATAGTTGCGCCAAATGTTAGGGCTTGTTGCCAATCATCTGACATGCCCATTGATAATTGATTTGCTTGTGGATAAATTGCGGTCAATTGTTTTGAAAGTTCTACCATCGCCTGAAATGCTAGTCGATTATCACCGGCAACTGCCGGCTCTGGAATTGCCATTAAACCTATCAATTCGAGTTGCGGCAGGTCAGTAATTACTTTTGCCAGCGTCAGCATTTCAGTCGGCAAAACACCTGATTTACTGGCTTCACCGCTGATATTGATTTGAATGAGCACTTGTAACGGTGCTTGATTGGGTTTGCGCTGTGCGGCTAAACGCTCGGCAATTTTTGCCCGTTCAATGCTATGGACAACGTCAGCGAATGCGGCGATGTCACGGGTTTTGTTGGACTGAATAGGCCCAATAAAATGCCAACAAATGTCGGTTTTATTTTCGAAAAATTGAGCCTTTTCAACTAATTCTTGCACATAGTTTTCACCGAATGCACGTTGGCCAGCAGCATAAGCTTCTTCAATATCGGCAACCGGTTTGGTTTTGCTAACGGCGATTAACTGAGCAGTTGAGGGTTCGCGCTGACATTTTGCAGTAATTTCTGCCATCTGTTGGTAGGCTGATGTTAAGCGTTCTGCTATGTTGTTATGCATTGGGACCTGACTCATCAAAGATATTCAACTTTTTTCCGGCAAACAGGAGTTTATTTGTCATGGATATTACTGAATTATTAGCGTTTAGCGTACAACATAAAGCTTCGGATTTACACTTATCAGCCGGTGTTCCGCCGCTTATTCGGGTCGATGGTGATGTGCGTCGCTTGAACATTCCACCATTGACCCATAAAGATGTGCACGCCTTGGTATATGACATTATGACCGATAAGCAACGCAAAGAGTATGAAGAGCGTCTTGAATCGGACTTTTCCTTTGAAGTTCCTGGACTTGCCCGTTTCCGGGTTAACGCCTTTGTACAAAACCGAGGCGCCGCAGCGGTATTTCGTACCATTCCAAGTGAAGTTTTGTCGTTAGATGATTTGGGCGCGCCAGAAGTATTCCGAACTATTGCCGAAAATCCACGGGGCTTGGTGTTGGTTACGGGGCCTACAGGTTCGGGTAAATCAACCACGCTTGCTGCGATGGTTGATTATATTAATGCTAATCGCCACGATCATATTCTTACGATTGAAGATCCTATCGAATTCGTTCACCAAAATAAGCAATCTTTGGTAAACCAGCGGGAAGTGCATCGCGATACTTTAAGTTTCTCTAACGCGCTACGCTCGGCATTGCGTGAAGATCCAGATGTTATTCTGGTTGGTGAGTTGAGGGACTTAGAAACTATTCGCTTAGCGATGACTGCTGCGGAAACCGGCCACTTGGTGTTCGGAACCTTGCACACCACCTCAGCGCCAAAAACCATCGACCGTATCATTGACGTTTTTCCTGGTGAAGAAAAAGCCATGGTACGTTCAATGTTATCTGAATCTTTACGTGCGGTAATTTCACAAACACTATTGAAGAAAGTTGGCGGAGGTCGGGTTGCAGCCCATGAAATCATGGTTGGTCTACCAGCAATTCGAAACCTAATTCGTGAAGACAAAATTGCCCAGATGTATTCAGTGATTCAAACGGGTGCACAACATGGTATGCAGACCATGGACCAATGTCTATTGAACTTAGTCAACCGAGGCATTATTACTAAACAAGATGCGATGGCTAAGGCTCAAGACAAGAATACCTTTGGGGCAATGGGGCGGATTTAGGAGCAGTGAACATGGGGCTTATTGCATTACTGCAAAAAATGGTCGATGCCAAAGCGTCCGATATGTTCGTGACTGCCGGCATGCCGGTAGCCGCGAAAATTAATGGTGAAATGCAGCCGATTGACGATGTGATTTTGGATGCTGAAGGTTCTCTTGCTTTAGTGCTTTCTGCGATGTCAGAAAAGCAAAAACATGAGTTTTTGACCCATAAAGAATGTAACTTCGCAATTTCTAATGATGCGGGGCGTTTCCGGGTTTCCGCATTCTTTCAGCGTGATGCTGCGGGTATGGTGGTGCGGCGCATTGTCACTACCATTCCGAATGTCGAAGAGTTAGGTTTGCCGCCAATTCTGAAAGAATTGATTATGTCCAAGCGTGGCTTAGTGCTGTTTGTTGGTGGTACCGGTACCGGTAAATCAACATCGCTTGCGGCACTGATTGGCTATAGGAATAAAAATGCCCGGGGTCATATTCTAACCATCGAAGATCCAATTGAATTTGTACACGACCATGCCAAAAGTTTAATTACTCAGCGGGAAGTGGGCATTGATACTGAATCCTTTGATGCAGCCCTCAAAAGTTCGTTGCGCCAAGCACCGGACGTGATTCTCATCGGTGAAATTCGTAGCCAAGACACCATGGAATATGCGCTGTCATTCGCTGAAACTGGCCACTTGTGTATCGCAACTTTGCACGCCAACAATGCCAACCAAGCCATTGACCGGATCATGCACTTAGTGCCGAAAGAGAAGCATGGCAAGTTGCTCTTTGATTTGGCGTTGAACCTACGAGGAATTGTTGCGCAGCAACTCATTCCAACCCCTGATGGCTCACGACGTATCGCAGCTATTGAGGTTTTGTTAAATTCGCCACTGGTCGCTGATTTAATCAAACGAGGCGAAATTGATGAAGTAAAATCGGTGATGAGTAAATCTAAAGAGCTTGGTATGCAAACCTTTGACCAAGCACTGTACGATTTATATCAACGCAATCAAATTAGCTACGCGGATGCATTACACCATGCAGATTCGCCAAACGATTTGCGTTTAATGATTAAGCTGCGAAATAACGAAACAGCTGGAGCGGGTTTTTTGTCAAACGTAACAGTTGATGGTTTAGAAAAGCCAGTATGAGCAAACTGTTAGATCAGTTTCGAGATTATTTGGCTGTTTATTCATTTAAGCAGCCAGTCTAATCGGCTTATCTTTGCGGGGGCCAATTTAGTAGGCTAGGTAAGATACAGTAACCAAATCCCTCGACGGTCATCATCGGGGGATTTTTATTAGCACGCAAAACCGCGCTCTATAGAGTCTTCGCCAGCACCACTCGAGCGGTCCTATTGTAAAAAAATAACGCCAAACGACTGCAAAAGTGAAGGATAGTAGCGCCACAGCTCCACCAAGGAGGAGCAGTTGCCAGCGTTCAGAGTGTGCATACCAATCGGGGTTTACCAGTCGAAACCAAGTTAAGAATAAAATCGTTTGTAAAAAATATAGGCTAAGGGCCATTTGGCCTGTTAACTGCAACCAGTGCTGCAGTCGATTGGTACTTCGCCATTTGACTAACCAACTACAAAATACCAACGCCATCAACAGCGCGGAAAAATCGTACCAGAAGTTTGCTAAACTTTGCGTGCCGTTACTTATCGTAAGTCCAAGCGCGTCTAACATTATAGCGAGAACAAGCAGCAATATTTCCTGCCAACGGCGCATGCCTGTTTTGAAAAAACCTTGGCGATACAAGGATATCCCCATCAGCATAATGCCAATGTTTAGCCAAGCGAGATTAAAGAAAAAGCCTACGGTGTTTGCCAAGTTTTCGAAAAACATTTGAGTAAACAATGGCAATATTGGGCCTAGTTGCAAGGCTCTCGCCGCAATGATCTCATCGTCAGTAAGACCGATGGAGAAACTGGGCTCGTTAAGGGGTAAAGTCCAGGCAGCTGCATAATTTAACACTATAGTCAGCGCGACTAAGGCCAGCCCAAAGCGCCACTGTAGCAACGCAGTTAACTTTAAAAAGCCAAAGGCCAATAACATTAAAGCCGATAACGCATACCAAAAAGTAATATCGCCGGTCCAAAAAAAGCTTAAATGACAAAAACCAAACACAGCTAACACTAAATAACGTCGATTGACTAATTGCAGGCGAGGCATTGTTAGATGCCCATTTTCAGCAGAATTTTGGGTTGCAAGCAGCCATAGGCCGACACCGAATAATAGGGTTAGTATGGTGCGAAACCGCCCTTGCAAAAACAGCTGTTGAATGTGATACAACCAAACATCCAACTGACTTACGCCATGTTGATGCCAATGCAAGTCAAAACTATAGAGGCTTGGAATAGCAAAACTGAAGACATTCAGAAAGACGATACCAAGGATAGCGACACCGCGTATGACATCAAGTTGGCAGTCGCGCCCTGGATTCAATTGCATCATACTTGCCACAAGCAGTTGGAGTTATCAGTCGACGTAATTTTTATCGACAATCGACAGCTTCTGGTCGAGTTGTGCCAACAAAACGAAAACGCTGTTGCGTCTGCCCATTTATTATCACTTGTTCCGTAAACATCGCTAGCGGCCGCACCCACAAGCCGAATTCGCCATAAAGTGCTTGATAAACCGCATAGGGTTGTTGCTCTTCACTGTGAGTTGCTATTGCTTGCAACCAGTAAAAATTACCTTTGTAATGCTGATAATACCCTAGTTGAGGCCAGTCAGCTTCGTAGGCATTTACGGACACCTGCGGCTGATGAGCTGCTTTAATGGACATGGATATTCCTCAACTTGGATTATTTTCGAAATAACTTTCAAGAATGAGTTTCGCTGACCAGCAATCCACTGCATCTTTACTCAGTTTTTTGAAACCGCCTTGGGCAAATAAGTCAGCACGTGATTCAACCGTTGTTAAGCGCTCATCATGGGTGATGACTTTAATGCCAAAACGCCCATGTAACCGATTAACGAATTTGTGCACTCGCGCAGTAAAAGGCTGTTCGGTGCCATCCATATTCAGCGGTAAACCGACGACCACAAAGGCGGGTTGCCATTCTTTCAGCAAATTCTCAATTTGTTGCCAGTCGGGTGTGCCGTCTTGCGCTTTTAATGCTTTTAAGGTGCTGGCACTGCCGGTCAGTTGTTGACCAACAGCGACACCGATACTTTTTAAGCCATAATCAAAGGCTAAGATTGTACCGCTCATGCGTGCCCCGCTTGTGGACTAAGTTGCCACAGTGATATTCCCATTTTTGCCGCAGCACCTTGCCATTTTTCGCCATGGGCGAGGTCAAAGATAATTCGATTATCGGCAGGTACTATAAGCCAACTGTTATCGGCGATTTCTTGTTCCAGTTGCCCTGCGCTCCAACCGGCGTAACCTAAAGCGAGAATGAATTTTTCTGGCGCATTTTCGGAGGTTAAACCTTCCAAAATGTCTTTTGAGGTGGTAACCATCAAATCATCGCTAAGCTTTAAGCTACTTTGGTAGCCGATTTGTGGCGTATGCAGGACAAATCCACGATCACTTTGTACTGGACCACCAGCAACTACATGACTTTTCGCCGCAGTGGATTGGCTATCATGTTCGATGGTGAGTTGTGACAGCAATTCACTGACCGATAATTGTAATGGGTGATTCACTACAATCCCCATCGCGCCATCGGCGTTGTGCTCCAAAATATAGGTGACACTGCGGCCAAAATTAGGATCGTCTAAACCTGGCATCGCGATTAACAAATGATTCTGTAGTGTATCCATGGCCACCTCAGTTTGATTTCGCCGCGCGTAACTGCTCAATTGCGTCAAACAACATGCCGGTAATACTGACCGGGAAGGCTGCTTCAATTTCACGAATGCAGGTTGGGCTAGTAACATTAATCTCGGTTAAACGATCACCGATAATGTCTAATCCAACAAAAATAAGGCCTTTAGCTTTTAAAATTGGGCCAACAGCGCGCGCAATGGCCCAGTCGGCTTCAGTGAGTGGGCGGGCTTCACCACGACCACCTGCAGCTAAGTTGCCACGGGTTTCTCCCGATGCAGGAATGCGCGCTAGACAATAAGGCACAGGCTCACCATTGACTACTAACACGCGTTTGTCACCATCAACAATGGCTGGGATATATTTTTGCGCCATTGCATATTGGCTACCATGTGCGGTTAACGTTTCGATAATTACGCTAACGTTAGGATCTCCGGCCTTTAAACGGAATATCGACGCGCCACCCATACCATCAAGTGGTTTTAAAATCACATCTTGTTCGGCTTGGTAAAAAGCTTTTAAGCGCTTGGCATCACGCGTCACCAATGTTTTTGGCGTGTGCTCAGCAAACCAACTGGTGAATAATTTTTCGTTCGCATCACGCAGACTTTGGGGCTTGTTGACAATCAGCGTACCGGCGTCTTCTGCGCGTTCTAGAATGTATGTCGCGTAGATAAATTCGGTATCAAAAGGCGGATCTTTGCGCATCAACACCACGTCTAAATCGGCGAGGGCAATATCTTGGCTTTCGCCAAAATCATACCAATGAGCCACATCATTTTGCACAGACAGTAATTTGGTACTGGCACGTGCTTCACCTTCGAGTAAATAGAGATCTTGCATTTCCATGTAATGCAGCTCGTAACCACGACGTTGCGCTTCTTCTAACATGGCAAAACTAGAGTCTTTTTTGATGTTGATGGTACTGATTGGGTCCATCACGATACCTAGTTTAATCAAAGGGTTACTCCTTAATTGAGTTTGCAGTCGCTAGATCACCGAGTTGTAATTGCAAGGCGGCTATAGCAGTTAAGGCCGCAGTTTCGGTGCGTAATACTCTTGGGCCAAGTTGCACTGCGGTAAAACCAGCCTGTTCGGTTTGCTGTACTTCTTTGTCGCTAAAACCGCCTTCTGGGCCTATGACTAAACGTACTGCTTGTGCCTGAGTTAAAGTCTTAATGGTGTCTTTGGCCCAAGGATCCAAGGTCAATTTTAATTCTTTTGTCTCTTGAGCCAGCCATTTCTCTAAATTTATCAGCGGATTGACTGTAGGGACGACGCTTCTACCGCTTTGTTCGCAGGCACTAATCACAATTTTTTGCCATTGTTCGCGCTTTTTCTCCGCGCGCTCAGCATCTAATTTAACACCACAACGCTCGGTAAATAACGGCGTAATTTCAGCAACACCAAGTTCAACGGCTTTTTGAATAGCAAAATCCATGCGATCACCGCGAGAAATGCCTTGGCCCAAGTGAATACGCAATGGCGACTCAACCGGATTTGCAGTGACGACGTTGATGGCGACACTCACTGATTTTTTCCCGACCTCAACAATTTGCGCTTGATAGTTATTGCCATCGCCATTAAATAATTCGAGAGCCTGATTGGCTTGCATCCTGAGTACTCTGCCCACGTGATTAGCGGCATCGTCGTCTAATAAGCAAGTTTGGCCGACAATCAATGCACCTTGTTGATAAATTCGCGGAACTCGCATGCTGTTTTTTCCTAACCACAAAAAGACTTATGGTAGCAGTTGCTTCGCGTTAAGGGTATTGTCGATGTGATACCCATAGTTTAGCCGCCGTTAATTTGTACAGATTTTTTTCAGAATGAATCAAGTTGAATTAATTTGAATTAGGCAATCTGAATTAACCAATCATAGGAGGCCAACATGGCCGTAGTGTTAGAAGTTCGCGATCTGAAAAAATGTTATGGCGAGCTTGTAGCTGTCAATAGCATCAGTTTTGCGGTACAACAAGGTCAGTGTTTTGGCTTACTTGGACCAAATGGTGCAGGTAAAACCACCACCATGGAGATGTTGGAAGGTTTAGTGACAGCAGACTCGGGTGACATACTCTATCAAGGTCGAATAGCCAAGCGCAGTGATTTTCAGCAATTAGGAGTGCAATTCCAGCAAACTGCATTGCAAGATTTCCTCACAGTACGCGAAACTTTGCAGCTCTTCGCGGCTTTTTATAACGAACCAGCTGATATCGAAGAATTAATTCAACTCTGTGATCTCAGCGATTTTTTAACACAAGATCATCGCAAATTATCCGGTGGGCAGCGTCAACGACTGTTATTGGCGCTTGCGCTTGTTAATCAACCGAAGATTTTATTCTTAGATGAACCAACCACAGGTTTAGATCCACACGCACGGCGCAATTTTTGGCAGTTAATTGCCAAAATAAAAGAGCAGGGTAGAACAATCATCCTGACGACGCATTACATGGATGAAGCCGAGTTCTTGTGCGATGAAATTGTCATTATGGCCAAAGGCCAAATTATTGCTCGTAATTCGCCGCAGGCCTTGCTGGCGGAGCATTTTAGTGGAGCCCTGATTAGACTGCCGGACCGAGGCATGCAGCCAAACCTGCCTCAAACCCAATGGCATATTAGTAATGGCTTTTTGCAGATAAATAGTCAGGATGTTGAAGCCAGCATTCGCCAGTTGCTAGCTGAGGGGTTCTCGTTGGAAGGTTTGTACATCAAATCCGCAAATCTGGATGATTTATTCTTGAAATTGACCGGACAATCACTGTCGGAAATAGGGGAAACTGCATGAACTTTAAACGTTTTTTCGCCGTGTTCAAGGCCCGGAATTTAGAGTTTTGGCGCGACCGCAGTTCTCTGGCATGGAACTTAATATTCCCCGTGGTATTGGTGGTAGGCTTTGCTTTAGTGTTTTCCAATGACCCTAAGGCAGAATATAAAATTGGCGTTTTGCAACAAGCGGCAGCTATCAATCAAACAAGCAATACACTGCTTACGACTAAATATCTCGATTTTGTACCTTTTGCTGATGAGGCTGCTGCACTTGAAAAATTGCGTCACCATCAACTCGATCTTGTGATTGATCTTCAGCAAAACCGTTATTGGCAAAATGAACGTTCGGCCAAAGGCTATTTGGTGGAAAAAATCTTATTACCGCAAATGCCTAATGCTTCGAAATTAGCGGTAACCGGTGAAAGTATTCGCTACGTCGATTGGGCTTTACCGGGCATCTTGGGTATGAACATGATGTTTTCCTGTTTATTCGGGGTGGGTTATGTATTGGTGCGTTATCGCAAAAGCAGTGTTTTGAAGCGTCTGCAAGCAACGCCTTTATCTTCATTTGAGTTTGTCAGCGCCCAAGTGGTTTCAAGGCTGTTGATAGTTTTAGTAATTGCCAGCTCCATTTATTTTGCTTGTGATGCCGTGTTTGATTTTATGATGCTTGGTAGTTACTGGCACTTGTTATTGGTCACTTTATTGGGGGCGTCAGCAATGATTTCTTTGGGATTATTAATTGCCAGTCGCAGTCGCTCCGAGGAGCTTACCGGTGGCTTGTTAAACATGGCGAGTTGGCCGATGATGATTTTATCAGGGGTGTGGTTTAGCCTTGATGGTGCGCCAAAAGCACTGCAATATTTTGCTGATCTCCTGCCTTTGACGCACTTAGTTGCTGGTGCGCGGGCGGTGATGATTGATGGTGCTGATCTTTCGGCAATCAGATACCACTTAATCGCATTGGCGTTGATGACTACAGTATTTTTAGCTGCGGGTGCTTGGTTGTTCCGCTGGCAGGGCGATGGCCGCTAGCCAATGACTTGATGAGTTAATCACCTGTATGACTTGATGTCGTAGCAATAAAAAAGGAGCCTAAGCTCCTTTTTTATTGCTAATCAAAAGATGATTGATTTATAAGCCAGCGTCAGCGCGCAGAATTTCTGCTTTGTCAGTTTGCTCCCACGGGAACTCGTTACGACCAAAATGACCGTAAGCTGCAGTTGCACGATAAATTGGGCGTTCTAACTGCATCATTTCAATCAAACCGTATGGGCGTAAATCGAAGTGCGCACGCACCAATTTAATTAATTGATCTTCAGAAAGTTTGCTGGTACCGAAAGTTTCAACACTAATTGACGTTGGTTCAGCAACACCAATCGCATAAGACACTTGGATTTCACAGCGTTCTGCAAGGCCTGCAGCCACGATGTTTTTAGCGACATAACGTGCTGCATAAGCGGCTGAGCGGTCAACTTTTGATGGATCTTTACCAGAGAAAGCACCACCACCGTGACGAGCCATACCACCGTAGCTATCGACGATAATTTTACGACCAGTTAAACCACAGTCACCCATTGGTCCGCCGATCACAAAACGACCCGTTGGGTTAATGAAGAATTTAGTGCTTTCACGTAACCATTCTGCCGGTAACACTGGTTTGATGATGTGTTCCATTACAGCTTCACGTAAGTCAGCGGTCGAAATGGTGTCGCAGTGTTGGGTTGATAATACAACGGCATCAATACCCACTGGCTTACCGTTTTCATAGATAAACGACAGTTGTGATTTGGCATCAGGGCGTAACCAAGGTAAAGTACCATCTTTACGTACTTTCGCTTGTTGTTGTACTAAACGATGAGAATAAGTAATTGGTGCAGGCATTAATACGTCTGTTTCGTTACTTGCATAACCAAACATTAAACCTTGGTCACCAGCGCCTTGATCGCGTGGGTCTTTTTTATCAACACCTTGGTTGATATCAGGCGATTGTTTACCAATTGCACTTAATACTGCACAAGAATTTGCATCAAAGCCCATATCTGAATGGACATAACCAATTTCACGGATAGTGCTACGAGTCAATTCTTCAATATCGACCCATGCTGAAGTTGTGATTTCGCCACCAACCAGCACCATGCCAGTCTTTACGAAGGTCTCGCAAGCGACACGAGCTTTTGGATCTTGTTCTAAAATTGCATCCAATACCGCGTCAGAGATTTGGTCAGCGATTTTATCCGGATGTCCTTCAGAAACAGATTCAGAGGTAAAAATGTGTTGTGCCATTTAACGTGTTCCACAAAGTTGGTTAGTGTTGCACAGTTTAGTGCGCTATCGCACAAATGCTCAATGCGTTCAATCGCAATCGCATAAACTGGGCGTCGAAATTTTGGGCTGCGTATTCTAGTGAAAGCGCGAATGCTTGGCTAGTACTTTCTGCCGCCCGGACGTCTTTCTTTCCATTACTATACGCTGTATCGACAGAGAGGATCAAAACTTTGCCAAAAGATGTCATATCATTTGCACTCTTTGGGTGGCTCTGGGAAAATAGCGAACCTTGATGTGACACGTAAAAATAATTGCCACGCTCTAATATTAGGCCGTCAGAGCCATCGCGTTGGCTGATAATCAATTGGATAAGAATCTGACCACACTAGCAGGAGTGACCATGCCGTCTCGGAAACAACTCGCCAACGCCATCCGCGCATTAAGTATGGATGCCGTGCAAAAAGCCAAATCAGGCCACCCAGGTGCACCAATGGGAATGGCGGACATCGCCGAAGTGTTATGGCGTGAATTTTTACAACACAATCCAGCGAACCCGAATTTTGCTAACCGTGACCGCTTTGTTTTATCAAATGGTCACGGTTCTATGCTGTTATATTCGTTACTGCATTTATCAGGTTACGACTTAACCATCGACGATTTAAAACAATTCCGTCAGTTACATTCACGCACACCAGGACACCCTGAATATGGTTATGCACCCGGTGTTGAAACGACCACAGGCCCGCTAGGTCAAGGCATCACTAATGCAGTTGGTATGGCCATCGCCGAGAAAGCCTTAGCTGCGCAGTTTAACCAGCCAGGCCATGACATTATTGACCACCATACTTATGTATTCTTGGGCGACGGCTGTCTGATGGAAGGTGTGTCGCATGAGGCTTGCTCTTTGGCGGGTACTTTAGGCCTTGGCAAGTTAATTGCCTTCTGGGACGACAATGGTATTTCTATTGATGGCCATGTTGAAGGCTGGTTCACTGACAATACTCCAGGCCGTTTCGAAGCTTATGGTTGGCATGTGATTGCAGACGTTGACGGTCACGATGCTGATGCAGTGCGTGCAGCAATTATTGCCGCACAACAGGAAACTGGCAAACCAACCTTAATTTGTTGCAAAACCATTATCGGTTACGGTTCGCCAAATAAATCTGGTAGCCACGATTGCCATGGTGCGCCACTTGGGGATGCAGAGATCGCCGCGAGTCGCGAGTTCTTACAATGGCCACATGCACCATTTGAAATTCCAGCAGATATTTACGCTGCGTGGGATGGCAAGACCAAAGGTGCTGCTTTACAACAAAGCTGGCAGCAACGTTTTGACGCTTATCAATCGGCATTCCCAGAACTAGCCGCTGAACTAACTCGCCGCTTAAGCGGTGAATTACCAGCTGATTGGTCAGAAAAATCAAATGCCTATATCGCTCAGTTGCAAGCAACGCCTGCAACCATTGCTAGTCGTAAAGCTTCGCAAAATGCATTAAATGCATTTGGTCCATTGCTTCCTGAATTTATGGGCGGTTCTGCAGATTTAGCAGGTTCAAACCTGACATTGTGGTCTGGCTCGAAAGGTGTTTCTGCGGAAGATGCCTCAGGTAACTACTTGTTCTATGGTGTGCGCGAATTTGGTATGTCAGCCATTATGAATGGTATTGCGCTGCATGGTGGTTTTATTCCTTACGGTGCTACTTTCCTGATGTTTATGGAATATGCACGTAATGCAGTGCGTATGGCTGCGTTGATGAAGCAGCGCGTGATCTTCGTTTATACACATGACTCAATCGGTCTTGGTGAAGATGGTCCAACCCACCAACCTGTAGAACAATTAGCGTCTCTACGTGTCACACCGAACCTAATGAACTGGCGTCCATGTGACCAAGTAGAATCTGCTGTTGCTTGGCAAGCGGCGATTGAACGCACTGAAGGTCCAACGACCTTAATCTTTACTCGACAAAATCTTAAGCAACAAGAACGCACCGCTGCTCAGTTAGCGGACATTCGTCGCGGCGGTTATGTGCTACAAGATTGTGCTGGTACGCCAGAGCTAATTTTAATTGCAACTGGTTCTGAAGTTGAATTAGCAATGCAAGCTGCAGCAATTTTAACTAGTAAAGGCAAAGCCGTGCGTGTAGTTTCAATGCCATCCACCGATGTGTTTGAAGCGCAAGATGCAGCATACCGTGAATCAGTGTTACCAGCGTCAGTTACGCGTCGTGTCGCAGTTGAGGCCGGTATCACGGACAGCTGGTATAAGTATGTTGGTTTAACCGGCAAAATTATTGGTATGAATAGTTTTGGTGAATCAGCACCGGCAGAGCAATTGTTTGAGTACTTCGGTATTACGACATCAGCTGTTGTTGCCGCAGCTGAAGAATTATTCGCTTAGTAAATTACGATTGAAAAAGGGGCTATAGCCCCTTTTTCAATCGACATACCTGCGACCTTGATCGCAAAATGCTCGAAGTTTAATGTTTTTAGGATATGCATGACCATTAGGATTGCCATCAACGGTTTTGGCCGGATTGGTCGAAGTATAGTGCGAGCCATTTTTGAGCATGGTTTGCAATCGCAAGTCACCGTCGTCGCTATCAATGAACTAGCGGAAGCCGAAGGTATTGCTCATTTACTGAAATACGATAGTAGTCATGGTCGTTTCGGTTTTCCTGTGACTCTATCTGATGAAGTACTCAATGTTGCAGGAATGCCAATCCAACTCTTTCATCAACCAGATCCTGCGCTCATTCCTTGGCAAGACCTTTCAGTTGATGTCGTCCTTGATTGCACAGGAATTTTTGGAAGTCGCCAAGATGCGATGAAATATTTAGATGCTGGTGTTGGCAAGGTTTTATTTTCACATCCAGCAGGTTCTGATATTGATGCGACTGTTATCTATGGCATCAATCATCAATTATTGACGCCCGCCATGCGGGTGGTGTCGGCTGGTTCTTGCACCACTAATTGTATTGTGCCGGTGCTGAGTGTTTTAGATCAGGCGTTTGGTGTCGAAAGCGGGACTATTACTACCATCCATGCTTCAATGCACGACCAACAAGTGATTGACGCTTATCATCCTGATTTACGTAGGACTCGTGCGGCCAGTCAATCCATCATCCCCGTTGATACTAAATTGGCTCGCGGAATTGAGCGAATTATGCCGCATTTAGCCGGCCGTTTTGAGGCGATTGCTGTACGGGTGCCCACCTTAAACGTTACCGCAATGGATTTATCGGTCACTTTATTGCAAGACGTTTCCGTCGCTGCAGTAAACCAGCGTCTACAGAACGCAAAACAATACTTACAAATTCTTGACTACACTGAAGAGCCTTTAGTGTCGGTCGATTTTAATCATGATCCGCATTCATGTATTGTCGATGGTTCGCAGACACGAGTTAGTCATAAACGTTTAGTAAAATGTCTTGTTTGGTGTGATAACGAATGGGGTTTTGCTAATCGGATGATTGATACAGCAATTGCGATGATGAACTGTCAACAACAAACGAATTAGTCATAAATCAACAGCAGGAGAATATCATGTCAGTCATTAAGATGGCCGATTTAGATCTGGCAGGGAAACGGGTGTTAATCCGTGAAGATTTAAATGTGCCAGTAAAAAATGGCAAAGTAACGTCAGATGCACGATTACTTGCGGCTATTCCAACTATTGAGCTTGCGCTGGCAAAGGGCGCGAAAGTCATGGTGTGTTCCCATTTAGGCCGTCCAGACGAAGGTGTTTATGATGCTGAGTTTTCGATGCAGCCTGTGGTTGATTATTTAGCCGCTGCAATAAAAGCCCCTGTTCGTCTTGTGGTTGATTATTTAGATGGTGTGGAAGTTGCTTCTGGTGAAGTTGTAGTGTTTGAGAACGTTCGCTTTAATAAAGGCGAAGGTAAAAACGACGAAACTTTGTCAAAAAAATTAGCCGCCTTGTGCGATGTATTTGTCATGGATGCGTTTGGTACTGCTCACCGTGCGCAAGCGACCACTCATGGCGTTGCCAAGTTCGCGCCAGTGGCATGTGCGGGTCCATTACTTGCTGCAGAGCTTGATGCTTTGGCTGCAGCACTGAAAAATCCAAAACGTCCGTTAGTAGCTATTGTTGGCGGTTCAAAAGTTTCAACAAAATTGACTGTGCTAGAATCATTATCTTCAGTAGTTGATCAACTAGTTGTTGGCGGTGGTATTGCCAACACATTTATTGCGGCTAATGGTAATTCTGTAGGTAAGTCGTTATGTGAAAACGATTTAATCCCTGAAGCTCAGCGTTTAATGGCGCAAGCCAAAGCTCGTGGTGGCAACATTCCGGTACCGACAGATGTTGTCACTGGGAAAGCTTTTAGTGAAGATACAGTGGCAGAACTGAAAAATGTTGCTGATATTAGTGCTGATGACATGGTTTTCGATATTGGACCAGATTCAACTCAAGCTTTAGTCGACATCTTAAAAAATGCTGGAACTATCGTTTGGAATGGCCCTGTTGGGGTATTTGAGTTCAGTCAGTTTGAAGCAGGGACTAAAGCTTTAGCCGAAGCCATTGCTAATAGCGAAGCATTTAGTATTGCGGGTGGCGGTGATACTTTAGCTGCGATTGATAAGTATGGCGTCGCAGATCGAATTTCATATATTTCTACTGGTGGTGGTGCATTCTTGGAATTTCTCGAAGGAAAAACACTACCAGCAGTCGAAATTCTTGAACAACGCGCCAAAAGCGTGTAATAACAACGATATAAATCAGTCTGTTGTGAATATAACTAAAATCGGCATGACCGGTTAAAGAGCGCCACGAGCACTCAACTTCGCTTCAGTCTGAACTTACCCTACAAAAGAGAGAGGATTTCATGGCTTTAATTTCGTTACGTCAAATGCTAGATCATGCGGCTGAGTTTGGTTACGCGGTGCCAGCATTTAACGTCAACAATCTTGAGCAAATGCGTGCAATTATGTTGGCTGCAGATGCCACAGACAGCCCGGTTATTGTGCAAGCTTCTGCTGGTGCGCGAAAATATGCGGGGGCGCCATTTCTACGGCATTTAATTTTAGCCGCAATTGAAGAATTCCCGCATATTCCGGTGGTAATGCACCAAGACCACGGCACTTCACCAGCAATTTGTTTGCAAGCGATTCAGTTAGGCTTTTCATCGGTGATGATGGATGGATCATTAGGCACTGATGGCAAAACACCAACGGATTATGCCTACAACGTCGAAGTAACTCGTCAAGTTGTCGAGATGGCGCACGCGGGTGGTGTCTCTGTTGAAGGTGAGCTAGGCTGTTTAGGTTCTCTTGAAACTGGCGCCGCTGGTGAAGAAGACGGAATTGGTGCTGATTGTGTCTTAAGTCATGATCAGATGTTGACTGATCCAGAAGAAGCTGCAGCATTTGTAAAAGCAACTGGTGTTGATGCTTTAGCAATTGCTTGTGGTACTTCGCATGGTGCTTACAAATTCAGCCGGCCGCCAACAGATGATATTTTAGCGATCGATCGCATTAAGGAGATCCATGCCCGCATTCCAGATACCCATTTGGTTATGCATGGTTCAAGTTCAGTGCCCCAAGAGTGGTTGGCTGTGATTAATGAATTTGGTGGCGCTATTCCTGAAACTTATGGAGTTCCTGTTGCTCAAATTCAAGAAGGGATCAAACACGGCGTGCGTAAAATCAACATTGATACGGATTTACGCTTAGCGTCTACTGGCGCTATTCGCCGCTTTATGGCGCAGAACCCTGCTGAGTTTGATCCACGTAAGTATTTACAAGCATCTGTCGTTGCGATGATGGATATCTGTAAAGATCGATACCAAGCCTTTGGTGCTGCAGGGCAGGGGTCGAAAATTAAGCAAGTGTCTTTAGAACAAATGATGAAGTTATATAGTTCGGGTAAATTAACCCCGAACATAAAATAACCACAAAAATTAATGCGATATTAAAATAAGTGAACGCTTTAGTTGGTGTCGTATTGAAAGGTAATACTGTAAGCAATTATTGCAGTGAAACAGAGCCTGTGGGGTGTCGATGTTATATTGACAACCCTCGTTTTTGCTGTAATGATGCGGGCGGTTTACCCTCTAACCAGGTCATTCTTTGTTACAAGTTTGGCCTTAACAAAATAGGTTACGTTAATCAGCAATTATTGGTTGGGAACTATGTCTAACAATAACATTCGTAAAAGCTTGATCGCATCAGCATTGGTTGGTGCTTTCACGTTCGGTGGCGTTGCTCAAGCAACGACTCTCGCAGACATCACATCTGCAAGCGCTCAAACTACTAAAGCTTCAGCGCAGTCTCAGGAAAAAATCAACAACATCTATGATCAGTCGCAAGAATTGCTGGCTGAGTATCGTGCGTTGGTTGAACAAACCGAAAACCTAAAAGTATACAACGATCACGTTGCAACTTTAGTTGCTGACCAAAACAACAGTATCGCGTCTTTAGACAAGCAAATTGGTACTATTGAAGGTACCAAACAAGGTATCGTACCATTGATGTACAAAATGGTTGATACTTTAGAAGCTTTCATCAAAGCTGATATGCCAATTGACATTGAGCGCCGTTTAGCTCGCGTTGCTCGCGTTCGCGAAGCAATGGTTAACTCAGCCGTAAACACTTCTGAAATGTACCGCTTAGTTATCGAAGCTTACCGCAATGAGAAAGACTTAGGTAAAGCTCTGGTTACTTACACAGACAAATTAACTTTAGACGGCGCTGAAAAACAAGTAAACGTTGTTTACGTCGGTCGTATCGCTCTGTTAGCGCAATCTTTAGACGAAAAACAAGCATGGATGTGGAACAAAAACACAAATGCTTGGGAAGCTCTGGGTGATGAATACCTTCAATCAACCAAAATGGCTGTTCGTGTTGCGGGTAAACAAGCTGCCCCAGAATTGTTAAAACTTCCAGTGTTAGCAGCGGAGTAAGATTAAATGAAGAAAGTGTTTAAAGGTTTAGTAATTGCAGCTGCTATGACGATGTCTGCCGGTGTTTGCTTAAACGCCTATGCTGACACTGCCAAGCTGGATCAGTTGTTACAACAAGTTAAAAGTGATCGTGTAGCTGATGCAAAATTAGATGCTGCTCGCGAAGCTGAATTTATGTCTGACCGTGCTGATAAACAAGCGCTGTTAAACAAAGCAAAAGCTGCTTTTGCGGCTGAAGAATCTCGTGGCAAGTCTCTGACTCAGCAATACGCTGATAACGAAGGCAAATTAGCTGCCAAAGAAGCCGAACTGCAAACTGCACAAGGTACTTTAGGCGAAATGTTTGGTATCGTTCGTGGTGCTGCAACTGAGACTATCGGTTCAATCGCAACTTCAAACATCTCTGCACAGTTTAAAGGCCGTGAAGAGTTATTGAAAAAACTTTCAGTTGCTAAAGAATTACCAACTATCACTGAGTTAGAAGAGCTGTGGATTGCTCTGCAAACCGAAATGACTGAATCTGCAAAAGTTGCGAAATTCGATAGCGAATACGTAAACTTAGATGGTACCCCAGGTCAATCAAACGTTACTCGTGTAGGTTCATTCAACCTGATTAACGAAAACGGTTATTTAGTATTCAACGCGGAAACGCAAAAAATGGAACCTCTGGTTAAACAGCCAGAAAGTCATGTTGTGTCTGATGCTGTTGCATTTACTAAAGCTTCAGCTGGTGTTGCTGCACCTGTTTATATCGACCCAACTGGTGGTAGCATTCTGCGTTTGAAAACTCAAGAAGCTACTCTGGAAGAACAGTTCCACTCAGGTGGTACTCCAGGTTATGTAATTACTGTATTGTTAATTATTGGTCTGTTGATTGCAGCAGTTCGTTTTGTTGCTTTAAGCTCAGCAGGTTCAAAAATCAATGCTCAGTTGCGCAACTTAGGTAATCCTTCAGTTGATAACCCATTAGGCCGTATCCTGAAAGTGTACCATGACAACAAAAACGTTGATGTTGAAAACCTTGAGTTGAAACTTGACGAAGCTATCATGCGCGAAACGCCAGCTATCGAAAAAGGTATCGGAATTCTGAAACTGATCGCAGCTGTTGGTCCATTATTAGGTCTGTTAGGTACTGTTATCGGTATGATCGGTGCGTTCCAAATGATCACTTTACATGGTACAGGCGATCCGAAAATCATGGCTGGCCAAATTTCAATGGCATTGGTAACTACAGTTCAAGGCCTGTTATGTGCTCTGCCACTGTTGTTCATCCACTCATTGTTACAATCTAAATCAAACTCAATTCTGCACATCCTGGATGAGCAAAGCGCTGGTATCATCGCTGCTCATGCGGAGAAGGAGAAAGCATAATGCATAGCCTGATAGAGCTTTGGGAATCTGTCAGGGATTTTATTGCTACCGGCGGTGACGTATTATACGTTGTTGCGTTTGTGCTCTTTGCGATGTGGGTGTTAATCATTGAGCGCTTTTGGTTTATTAGTCGTGAATATCCAGTCTTACGTGATCGCATCATCAAAGACTGGCATTCACGGAGTGATACAACCTCTTGGTATGCACATAAGATTCGTGATGCTTGGGTTTCTGAAGCCCATACTAAACTGAGTGCACGGATGAATGTTATCAATACATTGGTAGCTGTATGTCCGATGATCGGTTTGTTGGGTACAGTAACTGGGATGATTGCAGTGTTTGAAATCATGGCGCTGCAAGGAACCGGTAATCCAAGATTGATGGCGGCAGGTATTTCAATGGCGACGATCCCGACGATGGCCGGTATGGTTGCATGTTTATCTGGCGTATTCGTTTCGTCCAAATTGGAAAGTAAAGTCAAGGCAGCTGTACATGAGCTTGCCGACAGCTTACCGCATCATTGATAGAGAGTAATTTATGGCACGTAGAACTAGACGTGAAGCCGAAGAAGCAGCAATTGACTTAACGCCAATGTTGGACGTTGTGTTTATCATGTTGATTTTCTTCATCGTAACCACTTCGTTTGTGAAAGAAGCTGGTATTACGGTACAAAAACCGAAAGCGAGTAAGGCTACAGCTGAACCAAAAGCAACAATTTTTGTTGCAATTAAAGGTAACGGTGAAATTTGGTTGGATAAACGCGCTGTTGATGTTGAGCGTGTTGGTGCTACGATTGAAAAATTGTTAGCCGAATCACCAACCGATACAGTAATCGTGCAAGCTGACAAAGAATCTAAGCACGGCGTTGTGGTTTCTGTAATGGACCAAATTAAACTAGCGGGCATCGATAAAATTTCGATAGCAGCGGAGACTAAGTAATATGGTAAGGTTATTACTATCACTTATAGCTGGTGCGGTAATAACGTTTTTCCTGTATGTGTTGATGGCATTCCTGGTAGGTGGGGATGATAACTTCACCAATGCTAAACGGGAAAATATCGTTATTGAAATCAACTCGACACCGCCTGAGTCAAAAGCTCAGACTCGTGTTCGAGTTCCGCCGCCGCCGCCGCCGCCGCCGCCAGAGCCGCCAAAGCAGCAGATGATCAATGAGTCTACGTCAAACGATGCAGGATCCATTGGTTTCCAAGCGCCATCAGTTGATGTTGGAGGCGCGACTGCTGGACTCGGTGATCCTTCAGGCGCGATGATGCGTGACGGTGATGCTACACCAATCGTTCGTATTGAACCTAAATATCCAGTTCAAGCGGCACGTGATGGCATCAATGGTTGGGTTAAAATGCGTTTTTCAATTATGCCAGATGGCAGTGTAGACGAAGTTGAAGTCGTTGAAGCTGAGCCTAAACGTGTATTTGATAAAGAAGCTATCCGAGCGCTTAAACGCTGGAAATACTCACCAAAAATTGAAAACGGTAAAGCTTTGAAACAAACTGGCATTTTAGTTCAGCTTGATTTCAATCTTGATCAGAGCGGAGGTTAAGGATGAAATTTAACAAACTTACATCTGCATTAATGATTTGTGCCGCAATTGGTGTTGTTTCATTGCCAGTTAGTACAGCTTTCGCTGCACCTGATGCTACGAAAATTGCAGAGCGTAAAGCTCGCAAGTCTCAAGCTGTTGGTGAGAAAGTTGGTAAAGCAATTGGCAAGGCTTACGAATTGTATGGTCAGAACAAAAGCGCTGAAGCAATTGCAATTCTTGAGCCGTTAGAGCCGACTAATGAGTTCGATAAGGCATATTTAGCAAGGTTTTTAGGTTCTTTGTATGTCGACAAAAATCCTGAAAAAGCAATTAAATACCTTAAAGAAGCAATTAAACCAGATATTTTAAGTTTTACAGACCAAGCAGCTGCGTTACGCAATCTTGCTGACTTAAGTATCATGGCTAAAAAGTACCAAGAAGCAATTGGCTACTATAACAAGTGGTTGGATTTCACCGGCGAGCTAGACCCGAACGTTGAAATGCGTATTGCTAACTGTTTTTATGAACTGAAACAGTTCAACAAGGTTATTGCACCTGCAGATCGTGCGATTGCACACTTCAAGGAACCTAAAAAGGAACCTTATATCATGAAGTATGCATCGTATTACGAATTAAAGCAGAATAAGAAAGTTATTGAAGTCTTAGAAGAAGCTGTAGTTATTTTCCCGAAGGAAAAAACTTTCTGGATACAGTTAGGTAACTTCTACAGTGCTGATGAACAATTTGCAAAAGCGTTAGCTGTCATTGATATGGCCTATAAACAAGGTTATTTGACGACAGAAAACGAAATTAAATTGTTAGCAAATCTGTATAACAACAATAACGTTCCTTATAAAGCTGCTGCTACTTTAGAAAAACACATGAAGTCCGGCTTAGTTAAAAAAGACCGTGCAATACTGATGAGTATTGCAAGTTCTTATAACGCGGCTCGTGAATTTGAAAAAGCAGCTGCATTTTTTGGTCAAGCTGCGCAATTGGCTAGTGAAGGTGATATTTATCGTCGTCAAGGCAATGCGTACTTAATGGCAAATAAGAATGCTGAAGCGGTTACTGCACTGCAAAAAGCTTTGGAATTGGGTATAAAGGATAAGGGCAAGGTCCACGTTGATCTGATTAGTGCTTATTTCTTCCAAGGTAAAATGAAAGAAGCTTACCGTCACGTTGAATTGGCTCGTCAAAACGGCCAAGAAAAAATGGCTGCTAGCTGGGGACCTTACGTTAAAGAACGTGCTGCTAAAAAAGGCATTGCTCTTTAGTTATAAGTCTCAGTAAAAACCCGCTTCGGCGGGTTTTTTTTCGTCTTTAATTCGGCTGACTTGCTGTTGTAAAGAAAATGCTTTTTTGCGGACTATAAAGTAACTGAGTGATTTGAGACTGATAGCTTAACCAGTTATGTCAGTAAATAGGATTTAATGCAAATGTGCTGAATACTATATAAATAGTAGCTGTTTGACTTGAGATCCACAGTAGGCAAATTCAGTGTATTACAAAGAATTTGCCTTCCATTTGGGTAGGTTTTATTCCTCAGAATTTGTGTTCTGACCTTCCTGAGCAGCTTGTTCATTATCAGCAGGTCGTAAATCTGCCATTTTGTACTTATCAATCAACGAATACAGGGTGGGGCGTGTGACACCCAGTAGGTCTGCTGTTTTTGATAAATTGCCATTTGCCAAGTTAAACGCTTGGCGTATAGCTTGAGTCTCGGCGTTTTCCCGTACTTTTCGCAGCGTGATGACTTGTATTTTTCCATTGGCAGCAAGTCCAAGATCTTCGCTCGTAATAAATTTATTTTCAGCCATTATTACGGCGGATTTTAGCTTATTTTGCAGTTCTCGAATATTACCAGGCCAGCGGTGGCCGAGCATCGCGTTGATTGCATCTTCGGTGAAACCTTGAATATTGGTATTAAATTCTCGATTGAACTTAAGCAGCAACGATTTCGCTAGCAATATAATATCTTGGCCTCTATTTCGAAGCGGAGGGATATTTAGTGTAATTTCGCTGACCCGGTAAAACAGATCTTCTCGAAAAGTACCCTCAGCAACCATGTCAGCCAGATTACGGTGCGTTGCACAAATTACTCTGACATCAACTTCAATTTCAGTTCGACCGCCTATCCGCTCTATCACGCGTTCTTGCAAGAATCTGAGCATTTTGGCCTGTAGAGATAAAGGCATATCACCAATCTCATCCAACATGAGCGTACCGCCATTGGCAGTCTCTACTTTGCCTAACGTTGTTTTGTTTGCTCCTGTGAATGCGCCTTTTTCATAACCGAATAATTCGCTTTCAAGTAAATTGTCAGGAATAGACGCACAATTGATTGCTACAAATGGTTTATTTGCTCTTGGACTTTGTTTGTGAACTGCTCTGGCGAATACCTCTTTGCCAGTTCCACTCTCACCAAGTAACAAGGTGGTTATTTCTGTGGGGGCAATTTTTTCAACCATGCGACATGCTTTGAGGATGGCATCGCTATTACCAATGATATCTTGCTGTTTCACACTGGCTTGTTTTAACGATCGATTTTCGGCTTCTAGCTCTGCAAGTTTAAAAGCACGTTGAACAATGACGTTTAACACATCCACGTCTATTGGTTTTTGATAATAGTCGTATGCACCTAAGCCAATTGCTTGCAGTGCATGCTCAGTATCAGTATTACCAGTAATGACAATAACTTTGCAATCAGGTTTATGTTGCAGAATTTCTGCTAAACAGGCTAATCCTTCAGATGCATTAGTGGGATCAGGCGGAAGACCTAAATCCAAGGTGACGACTGAAGGTTCGTAACGACGCATTTGTTGCATTGCACTTGCCCTATCGTCCGCAAAAACTAACTCGTAATCGGTAAGACTCCATTTAAGTTGTTTTTGGATCCCCAAATCGTCATCGATTGCTAGCAATATATTCATTCTACAGTCCGTGTATGGTTGTCGTTATAGTTTATCGGAAGCTCAATGGTAAAGGTAGTCCCAACATTCACTGTGCTTGCCACATGCAATTGTCCCTGGATCGACTGAATAAAGTTTTGCGCGTCATATGCACCAATCCCCATACCGGCGTTACCTTTGGTTGTATCGAATGGTTTAAATAAACGGTCGCGGATAAATTCTGGGGTCATACCACAGCCTGAATCAGTGATCTTGATGACAATGGTATTCGCTTCTGTACAAACAATAATTCGTACATAACCATCTTCAGTCGTTGCTTGCTGTGCATTATCAATCAGATGGTACAAAACATTGCCAAAGCGTTCGACATCTATTTGCAGTTTACTATCTGCTGTCACTTCGAGATGCGGAGTTGGTAGCTTTGATTGGCATCGTTCTTGGATAATTTGTTTTATGAGATCACTGACTATGACTTGTTTTCTGGGTTCATGGCTAGTTTGTTTGTTGGTCAGTTGAGCGAGCATATTTGCGAGTCTAGTTTGCATAGCCTCAATAGTGGCGAACGCATCGTCAATAAATTCGGGATTGTCTCGATGTTTTTTGGCATTTTTCAGTAGCATGTCAATTTGCGCTTTCACGTTTTTTAAATCATGGACAACAAAAGCCGACATCCGGCTAAAAGCGACGAATTGTGCATTTTCAGAAAGTGATTTACTGGCCTCACTCATAAAAAGGTAACTGGAGATTTGCTCGGTTACAGCAGTTAAATAATCACGTAATTCCCAATTTAAAGCGAGTTTTTGGTTGTTTAACGGTTTTAGTAAACAAAAGCCCCAATGTTGTCCCTTGCTAAGTATAGGGATCAGCAACTGAAAACTCGAACTAGAGTGATTAGACATTCTACTCAGGAAATCACTGTCGACCTCTTTCAGATTATCAAAATCGATCAGCCATGATTTGTTCGCATAGTACTCACAATAGGCTAAGAGAATTTGTTTGGCGTCATGATTAAAATCGAACTGCTCAGTATTTGCGATTAATTTGAAAAAATTGCCTTGAGTCTTCACTAGAGCACCGTCTTGGTAGCCGATGGCTTTACACCAGGCTTTAAGGCATACCTCTGGTGCATTTTGATCGGCAATTTCGATTGTTTTCAGTTCAGCGGTTAGCTCAACCCATTTTTGTCGATAATCAAAGGTATTTGCAAAAAAATGTTTTTCGATGAAAACTCGGCTTCTTCGTCGAATTGCTTCAGAGAAGAAAAATACACTGAAAATACTGATACCGATAGTTACTAGCAGCACCTGCATCAAGGATGTCCAGCTACCACCAATGTACGACACGTAATAGCCAGCTAAAGAAAGGGTACACAGGTAGAAACCCGCAGCCATCACTAGTGAACTTTGTAGGACGATATCTCTGGAAACAAAGACATTAATACTCCAAGATTTAATTCTTTTTGTTGCGATCACCAAGAATGGCAATAAAGCCAAATGTACATAACCTCTGGTTTGCCAGGTCAAGTGGTGAATCGAACCTAATAAAGCAGCTTCTGCAAGTAAATAAAAATCAATGAGTAAACAAACGCCAAATGCGATAATTAAGGGTTTAAATGCCCAACGTTGCTGAGAGGATTTTCGATAGATACCTTCAATCATCGCTAATAAAATGATCACGAGTAGCAAAGTGCCAATCACTTTCAGTTGAATATCAATGGCTGAGAGCAGCGAAATTCCAAGCCACAATGTGACGGCAGTTAAAGCAATAGCAACTTTGGGGTTGGTTATAAATTGGCGTATCGTCATTGAACTATTGCCATAGGCGGCCAACAAGAACAATAACATGATGATTTTTTGAATTGTTTCAGCAGCAAACGAACTAGTACTAATCATTGGGATATTACTAGTGTCAGCATTTATCAATGACCATAAAACATTAAATATGATTAAAATGCTTAGCAGATGTTTTTGTACATTCTTAGTTTTTACGGTCAGTAATAAACCCCAAAAACATAAATAGCCTAATGCAGATAAATAAAACCCGATACTGCCAAAATGAATATTCGCTATCACTGTTTATCCTTTACTCTGGTTGCGCAAGCAGAGCGCGTAGATAACGGGAAGGTATGGCATAACTGATGCCACTTGGCTGGCTTAAAACCGATTCTTTGGTCTGCTTTACATAAACCATATTAATGATAGCAACAACTTTTCCACTATTAATTTGATAAACCGGGCTTCCACTATTACCTGGGTATGCGGTGGCATCAAGTTGATATATAAGGAATGGTTGATTGAGCTGCCTAAGTGCCTGTGGACTTAGGTCGGCAGCACTATTTGCGGGGATGACTATAGGGGTGATTGCACTAATCATTGCTCGATTGCTTGCTGGATAGAGCCCTAACACGTCAGTGATTGGAAAACCAGTAAATAGCAGCTCACTTCCTTCGGGCTGATAATCGTCGTCTGCTATTTGCAAAGGTACTAGTTTCTGCGCAATTCGAAGTAAAGCGAGATCATGCTCCCGATCTATTTTTGTTTCTTGAATAAAATGGATTTTCGGCGCGCTGCCTTGTCCTGACAACACCACATATTGTTCATTTTTACTATCGTCAAGCACATTGGCGATAACATGCGCATTGGTTGCAATAGATTGGCCATCTGCAACAGCAAATCCGGTACCGATTAGTTTGAGTCTGGGCGCAGCAGTTGGATTTAAAATAGCAATAGCAACTACCGATGATTTAATTTTTGCTATTTGTTTTACTAGGTCTTCGCAATGTGCGTTTATAGAAAAGCAACACAACAGTAACAATATGATTTTTTTCACAAATTTACTCACGCTGAAAATGCCATTCAACAGTTTTTCAGTTTAAACTACTAATCGATTTTGGTGAAATTGAATTCGCAACTTAGGTAAATTCAGCCATACTCTTATCAGTGAACAGCAAATATTTTGATGAATGATGAATGCTCAGTTTGGTGTGACAGACATTGAAATTGTTCCCATCTTCTCTGGCGGTGGAACTCGGTTGCCATGCTATGTTGGCATTTTAATAGCACTTGCTGAACTAAAATTGACGTTTAAATCGTTGGTTGGGGTTTCGGGCGGCAGTATCGTCGCTGCAATGCTTGCTGTGGGTAAAACTCATCAGGAATTAAGGCAGTTGGCCCTAGAAACTGACTTTCGCCAATTCAGGGGATTTTCTTTGATCAATCTGATACGGACAGGAGGGCTTTCCTCAGGTGATACTTTCGAGCAGTGGATGGACGACCAGCTTGGCGGCGCAAGATTTAAAGACCTTCATTGTGATCTGCATGTGCTCGCAACCGATATAAATGGCGGTGGGCCTGTGGTTTTTAATCGTAGTCGAACACCCTATATGAAAGTTTCGCAAGCCGTGCGGTTTTCTATGTCGATCCCTTTGATGTTTTCATTTAAAACGTTTGAAAATCACATTATGGCCGATGGCGTGATTCTGGCAGAAGATGCTTTGCATCAGGATTGGTCTAATCGTGGAGTTCCTGTTGTCTGTTTTCGTTTAAAAAGTGATGGTGACGATAAACCAGTTTTACGCCGCCGTATGTTTCCTCTGGTATCGTATATTTTGATGCTGATTCAAACTTTTATGAATGCAATGTCAAGAGAGTATGTTCATGCGCAGTATTGGCATAATACCGTGCTGATTAACACTGGTAATGTGTCTTCGGTAGACTTCAACTTACCTTACGATAAAAAACTAAATTTGCTAGAGCTAGGCTACCAAACTACAAAAAATGTTATCCCTATGAAACTAAATATTATTTTTTCGGAAATTCAATCTTAGTTACTGAGATTAAAAGGCACTCATGGTGACCTAATGCTAGTTGTGATATGGACATCATCATAAGAAGTGCCCAAATTTAATTGTCGCAATCCAAGAGTTTTATGCGACGGCGTCAATTTTGCAAAATGGAATATCATGAGCATGAAACATTTAAAGACCTTACAAAACATTCCGGTCGTTGGCGGTTTGGTGAATAGGGCTATATCCCATCTTGCAAGTTCGGATGCGAGTACTATCTCAAAACATTTTTCGCAGTATTTGCGACCGCAATTAGCAAATAATGACGAGTTACGACAAGAAGTATTTCGATTACGCCATCAGGTCTACTGCACTGAATTGAAGTTTGAGCCGGAAAAAGAAGATCAAATTGAAAAAGATGATTTTGACGCGCATTCAGTTCATTGTTTCGTTAGACATTTAGCTACAAATCGAATGGCAGGTACTGTTCGACTGATTACATCTAGTTGCAACGAGGAGCTTTTGCCAATCGAAAAGTATTGCAGTCACGCGATACAAGATACTGAGTTCGCACCGCATTTGTTTAAACGCCAGGATATTTGCGAAATTTCGCGATTGGCTGTATTGCAAGATTTTCGTCGCCGTCAAATTGATAAGTTTAGTGGTGCGGCGACCGGCGCAATCAACATTGATGATTATTCAACAAAAGAGCTACGGTGTTTTCCCTACATCGCCATTTGTTTATACCTTGCTGCAGCCTCTACTGCCTTTAGAACAAATAAAAAGCATGCGTTTGTGATGATGGAGCCTCGATTAGCAAGGAGCATGACTTTTGTTGGCATCTGTTTTAAACAACTAGGTGAGCCTATTGAGTATCATGGGAAACGTGCTGCATATTACATAAATAAAGAAATGCTTTTTGATAATTTATCACCTGGCTATAAAAAATTACTTAAATCGATAGAAAAAGACTTAGCAACCTCAGAAGGCGAATTAAATTCGGGGGGAATGAAATCCTTAGTCGAGATGGTTGACAAGCTCTTATACAGTGATTTCAAAGAACGTCTGCAACTAAAATTATAACAGGCGGTTTTAAATGCGTTTAATAGAGCAATTAAAGGCGAGAGTTTCGCCGCAAACCTCAGTAGGCTTAGTGGATACTACTTCCCGTTTCTATGCTAGTTGTGAAGGCTATGCGCGCACTCATATTATTGTCATACAAATCACATCGGAATTGGATGGTGCTCTTCAGCCATTGTACCTGACTGATATTCCAGCTATTTTAGGTTTGGCAAACGAGCTGGCCAATAGCCCCGATAAATTTACTGTGTATCCGATAAGTACCGGACATAATTGGGGCTATGGCAGTGCACTTGCTCCGGATGCCAATGCAGTAATTTTGGATCTTTCTGCATTAGTTCGAATTAATTTCGATGATGTCGATAGCGGTTTAGTGACGGTTGAGCCAGGTGTCACCCAGCAAATGCTAAGGGATGCAATTGACGCAAAACAGTTACCGTTTATGGTGCCAGTGACAGGAGCGGGTCCAAGTTGTAGTATTTTGGCGAATGCGCTAGAACGTGGCTATGGAATTACTCCCTACACTGACCATTTCGCCGCAGTTAACGCGATAAAAGGCTTTTTACCACAAGGTCAACGTTATCAATCAAGTATTTCTGAGCTCGATCAATCTGGATTAGATGCAGTCGATAAGACGTTTAAGTGGAAGCTCGGACCATATTTAGATGGTTTATTCACCCAATCCGGCTTGGCGATTGCGACGGAAATGACAATTCGTTTGAAGCGAAATCCCGCTGCATTTGATTCCTTTTATCTGCAGTTTGCGGATGACGATGATTTAGAAACTGCGGCAAGCTGCGTTCAGCAGATTCTGGTGCGATTGGAAGGTATTGTAGGTTCTGTCAATATCATGGACCGACGTCGTGTGCTTTCGATGATGATTAAAAATCCGAATTGGCCGTCGACTCACCAAGCTATGTCCTCTGCACAAGTCGAGCTTCAGGCAAAACAGCATGATGTGCCGGCTTGGACCGTGGTTGGTACTTTATATGGTGAAAAGTCTGTAGTGAATGCGGCAAGGGCTGTGGTTAATAAAATTGCTTCTGGAAAAGTGAAGCGAAAGATTTACTCGGAAAGTCTATTGATTCGGATGGCAAAATTCATTTTTAGTTGTTTGCCTCAAGCATGGTTCGCAGATATTAGGCAAATGCTGAAATCATTAGATAATGGTGTAGCCATCATGAAAGGCTTTCCCAATCAGGTTGCTTTGCCGTTGGCATATTGGCGTAACCCGCGAGTTAATGCTGATGCAAATCGCGAGATGGATCCTGCAGTTGATGGCTGTGGACTACTCTGGTATGCCCCATTAGTGCAATTTCAGCCTTCACAGTTAAGGCTGCTAGTCAATCATGTCCGCAGTATTTGTCCAAAGTACGGTATTGAACCAATGATTACTTTTACCAGTTTAAGGCATGATACTGTCGACAGTACTATCCCCATCGTATTCGATTTACATAATTCTAGCGCTTTAGCAGATGCTAATGCCTGTTTAGACGAATTAGTTAAAGCAGGGCTTGCTGTGGGGTTAGTACCATATCGTTTGAATATTGCACAGCAACAACAACTGTTGGATAAAAATACCGTATTCTGGGATTGGGCCAATCGAATAAAAGCCGTGACAGATCCCAACCAAATTTTGTCGCAGCGGCGCTACACGGGTCAGTAGAGTTGCGGTGTTATTGAAATGGCAATTGAGTCGTTAAGCTTTACAACTCAGTTTGCCTAAATAAGAAACATAATTGTACACTGAAGTTTTATAGAGCTCTGGTGATTTAAACTAGCAATTGTCTGGGACCGACAACTGTTATTAATATAAAACCACTTAAATGTTGGCGACCTGATTCACAATGCTATGTGGCGTATTAAATGCACCTGTTTCGCTTGGCTTAATCCATGGAAGATAAAATGAAAAAAAATCTATTCTATACCGCTGTTGTGTTGGCTATCTCAACAGCATTGTTGGCTTGTGGTGATAAATCTCCGGAGCAACATATTGAAAGTGCCCAGCAATATATCAGGATGAATGATGAGGCCGCCGCAGTCATCGAGCTTAAGTCTGCCATTCAGCGGGCCCCAGACAATGTGCAGGCAAGAATTTTACTTGGCCAACTGTATTTAGCGATTGGCGAGGGGGTTGCTGCAGATAAAGAACTGACTAGAGCGCTGAAGAATGGTGCAAAACTATCTGATATTGCTGTTGAACTGGCAAGGGCAGCCTATCTCTCAGGCGTAGCACCGTCAGCATCTTTAAATATTGACAGCCCAGGTGCAAATCAAAGCGGTGATATTATTAAATTTTATGGTCTGTTAACTCGATTTGATAATGGCGACCTGGCAAATCTTGCCACTGATTTTGCAGATTTCGTCCAGAATACAACAGATAAAGCAACTAAGAGTGCTGCAAGCGCGGTGTTAGCACTACTTAATCAGCAGAATGCTCAGGCAATTACCTCTTTGAAGGAGGTTAAAGTCGATAGTCCTATTTATTGGGATGTCCAATTATTACTAGCAAAGGCACAGATTTCTGGCGGTTTATTCGATGATGCAATTGGCACTCTAAAGGGGTATGTAGCAGAAGCATCTGCAGCAAATTTTGCTAAATTGATGTTGGCCGAGACTTACGTCCGAAATAATCAAGCGAGTGAAGCCGAGCCAATTCTGAGTGGCTTATTGACGATTTATCCTGAGCAACCACTTGCTAATTATTTAAAGGCTGTAATCGCTTATGAACAAAAGAATTTTGTTACGGCTAAAGAGCTTGCTGAGAAGGCTTTAAATAACGGTTTTACTGTCCCAAACGTCAGAATTTTGGCTGCTCTATCTGCGTTACAACAAAACCTAAATGCCCAAGCTCTAGCTCATTTGCGTATGGTTAAAGAGCAGTTAAAACAATTTCCTGCGGTTGAGAAAACCTATGCTTTTTTAGAATTACAACAAGGGAATATCGCAGACGGAACAGCGTTGTTAACGGCAACTCCTGCCGCCAACGAGGATTTGTCAATTCTTACGACTGCTTCATTTGAATTACTAAAGCGTGGAGCTGCCGAACAAGCCGTGCAAGTAGTTAATCACCTAGAAAAAACTATGGATAAAAATGTCGAGAATCTTGCGACACTTAGTATGCTAAAAATGCGGATGGGCGATACTACTGAGGCTACTCGGCTTTTAGAAGATGCAGTGGCGTTAGACCCTAAGGTTGATAAGCATCAACTTGCTTTGGCGATATCATATATCAACAACAATCAATCAGATAAAGCGCTTAGTATCGCTGAATCCTTATTGAAAACTCCAGCGAGCAAAGTGTTAGGTCATACTATTGAGGCTTATGTTGCCTTGACCAAAGGGGATAAAGCCAAAGTTTCAGCCGCTGCGGAACAGATCCTAACGGTTGATCCGAAAAATTTACTTGCGATGATTTTGCAAGCTCGTGTCGCTGCTGGAAATGGTGATATTGCATTAGTAAATCAACAAATCCAAAAAGTACTGGCAATAGATCCAAGCTATTACTCTGCATTGGAAATGGACTTTGAATTTAATAAAAATGAGCCTCTCGCAGGTAAAGCCAGAGATCGAATCAGTGCAGCTCTCACCCGAGATCCCAATAATTTATCTTTGTTGTCGTTGCATGCTCGAGTTTTATATCAACAGCAAAAGCTAGATGAGGTTATCAGCTTACTATCGACTGTGAAAACAGCGCCAGCACAACGGCCAAACCTTTTTTGGCAATTATTGATCAATAGCTATAAGGCGAAAAAGCAGAGTAAGAATGCTTTAGAAACAGCAGTTGCATGGAGTCAAGCTCAGCCACAGAACTTGGCTGCCCAGATTATGTATATTGCGTCGTTAATGGAAGCTCGCCGGAATGATGAGGCTTTAAAGTTAACCCAGCAACAACGCAAATTGTATCCTGAAGTTGCTGAACTGAAAAATTTTGAGGCGGTATTGCAAGCAGAAACCAAAGATTTTGCAGGTGCAATCACCAGTCTTAATTTGCTGCCAAAGGAAGAGCAAGCAAAAGCTGATGTGCTGCTGTTTCGTGGCAAACTACTCGTAGCGCAAGGTCAGTATGCGCAGGCCAAAACTGTATTGCTACAGAGCTATCAGCAGACCAAGTCAGCCCAAACTGCAATGTTTATAGCGGATTTAATGGCAAAAAATACCAAGCCAGAAGATGCGATAAAATTCATTGAAAATCATTTCAGTACAGAACCTAAAGATCCACAATTGCAGTCAATGTACGCCAATCTGTTATTGGCTGTTGATCCTAGTAAAGCGACTAGTACTTTTAATTCACTCATCGATGCCGACCCTGAAAATTTTATGGCGCTCAATAATTTGGCTTATTTGTACGCAGAGCAAGGCAACGCAGAATCAGCCATGACCTATGCAGCAAGGGCTCTAAAAATTGAACCGAATCATCCAGACGCTTTAGATACTTATGGGCGAGTGTTGTTATTAAAAGGCAATGTTACAGAAGCAATGAAGTATTTCGAACAATCCCTGAAGATCCGTCCTGAGCACCCGGATGTTTCTTTAAATTATGCTGAAGCTCTGATTGCAAATGGCGAAAAAGACAAAGCCAACAAAATCTTAAGTCGGCTGGAATTTAATGATCCAAGCTTAAAGAAAAAAGCTGAGCGCATTAGCAGCTTGTTATAGATGGCGGCAGGAAACAATTCTTAGGTAAAATTCTGGGATGATAATGAGTAAGGGATTATGAAACTATTTGTAGTGATAGTAACTTTCAATACTGGGCATCAGTGGTTAGATAATTGTCTTGGCTCGCTCAGAAATTGCGGGTTAAATTTGCATACTATTGTTATTGATAACGCCTCGTTAGATGATACTCCTGAGTATATTAGGACCACTTATCCTGAAGTTGAGTTAATAGTTTCAGCAGAAAACTTGGGCTTTGCCAAAGCGAACAATCTAGGGATCCTTAAGGCTCTTTCCGCTGGGGCTGAGCACGTTTTTTTGTTAAATCATGATGCTTGGCTCACTGCAGGGACACTACAAGAACTTGTCCGTCTTCAGCAACATAATCCGAAGTTTGGTATTTTAAGTCCGATCCATTTAAATGGTGAAGGCGATTTATTAGATTGGAACTTCACAAACTACATTGCTAGTTGTAAAGATGAAGGCCGAAAGTTATATAGTCACTTGCTTAAAAGAGAGCAGCTCCAGTCAATTTATCAAGTTGACTTTGTTAATGCTGCGGCATGGTTGCTTAGTAGAGCTTGTATAGAGCGTGTTGGTCTATTCGATACCGACTTATTTGTTCATTATGGGGAAGACACTCATTACGCGCAGCGAGTTAAGTATCATCAATTTGAAATTGGCGTTGTTCCAAATTGTTTTGTTCATCATGACCGTGAAGACCGCTCTGGGAAACCGGTTCAAACTGGCTTTAATCAAAGTCATGAAATTTTAAAGTTTGTACTTGATACCAGCAATGTGCTGAAGGAAAGTTACATCGATATACTTAATCAATCCATCCGTCACAGTCTCAAGCAAATGTTGCTTTCTCTAGTAAAATTAGATTTTAAGCAATTTAAACAGCAATATTCGGTATATCAAAAAAAGCGGGAACTCACGCCTGTTATCGCTAAAAGAAGAGCGGCTAATACTGAAAATATCGTGCAGTAATTCTAATTTTTAATCAATTAACCATTGTTCTGCATGGATAGGATAATTTAGTGATAGCTAAATATTGACACTCACATCGATTATCTTCTGCTACGTTTTTTATTTTGGAACGACAGGCAAAAAAAAACCGACATAAAGTCGGTTTTTTATCAGTTTATAATTACGCTTTTCTGCGGCGTAATGACATGCCTAATAGACCTAAGCCTAACAGGGCTAAAGTTGCTGGTGCAGATACCGGACGGTTGGTTAAACCGGCAACGATGTTATCAAATTCTGCTGCAATACCAGTGGTAGTAAAACGAAACTTAGAAAATGATTCACCAACAAAATTGATGTTGATGTACACGTTTGAACCATTGGCAACTTGGTTACCGGTAACCCCGTTGTTTTGACCCAGAATTTCCGGACCATTTAAAGTTAAGAATGGATTAGCTTCGTTGCCGCGATAGAACTGTAAGCTATTGTAAGTGTCAACGGAACCTAAATAGAAACCTAAGTAGTTCACTGCAGGGTTACCTGGAATTGATGCTAGTAAGCCAGAATAATCAATTTCAATCCAAGCAGGTAATACTTGGCCAGGGCCTGGTGTGTAAGCGTAACAGCTACCGGTATTGCCGGCAGGGGCTGCTGCAACACCTGATTGGCTAGTATTGCGAACACCTAAAGCACCAGTAGAAGATGTATTAACACTAATACCTGAATTAGAACCCAAAGAGTTGATACCACAACCAGTGCTATTTCCAGGGATGTTGTAGTCAATATTACTTGCGCCTACACCTGGAATATTCATCGCTGTAGCGATATCGAATGTTTCAATAAAATAACCAGAGCCATTGGTCACTACGTTAGTTGGAGCAACAGAATTACTAGTTGTTCCTGAACCGTCAGTAGCAGCTTGACCACCGTAAGTAATTGTGAAACTTGCATTCGCCTGAGCAGCTACTAATACTGATGCGGCCAGAACTAAAGTCTTAAACGCTTTCATGTTGTTCTCCAATAATATGTTTCCATCATGAGTAATAAAGCAGAAACTATGCCATGTTTTTGCTTCTTGTTATTTCTTTTAAAAACAATGGTTTAGATTAATTGTGTGTTGAGAATGGAAGGGCGCTGTAAAATATACTGACATTATTATTGTTCATTACTTGAGGAATACAATATTTGAGACGCCCGCTTTAAGTTGTATGCTAATAAAGATGTTACTTAATGGTTTTTTTATTTTTAACAATGAGGGGCTAGGTGTGATCTTTATGTTTTATTAGAGTCTGCAGTTTGCTGCAGACTCTAATGTGGTCAACTTACTTGCTCGCGGCTAAAAGCGCATTCAAACGCTCTTTTAGAGCGCCATCGGTAACTTTCACCAATGCCAGTTGTTGACGTGCACCAGCTTTATCACCTTGCTTGAGTAACGCATCAGCCAGATTAAGCAACACCTCAGGGTGATTTGGTCGAACCTTTAACGAGCTTTCAAAGGCGGTGATTGCCGCTGAAGTATCACCAAGTTTAAGTTTGATGCTACCTAGCGTATCAAGCACGTCGGGCTGATTAGGTGCGACAATTAAAGCGCGATTGGCGAAGCGCAACGCGTCTTGATTTTTTCCCGCGTTGTATAAAATCCAAGCGTAGTTGTTTAGCGCAACATAATTTGTGCTTTGCTCATTTAAGATTTGCTGGTAAATCGAAGAGGCTAATGATAGATCGTTTTCCAGTACCAAATTGGCATATAGGGTTGCGCTATTTACATGATTTGGATATTTAGTGTAATGATTTTTTAGCAAGGCAAGCGCCAGCGGTTTAGCATCTGTGCGCATGTACACTTCGGCTAATAACGCGGCTGTTTGGTCGGACTGTGACGTTCTGTATTCGTTTTCTAAGAAAGACTTAGCCTCCTGAATTTTATTAGCTTGTAATAACAGCTGGGCTTTTAACTGCATAAACTGCAGGCTGTCTTCTTTGCCCACAACAATAGAGTCAAGTGTAACTAGCGCATCAATCGGTTGTTTTGCTTGAATTTGGATTGCTAGTTTAGCTTTTAAAAGTTGTTGATTGCCAGGCAGCTTTACCAATAAACGTTCAATAACCGCCAAAGATTTGCTTTGTTCTTTATTTGCCAATAATGCTCTGCTGTGAGCGATAGCTACTTCAAGGTTTTCAGTATTTTCGTCATACCAAAGGGTGGTCAGTTTTACCACTTCAGCAATATTGCCAAGCCCATTATGTGCTTCTATCAATAGCTTTCGGTATTCTGTTGGTTGGTTGCCGCTTTTATCTGCGTTAATCAAATCAATAACTTGTTGGAATTGACGTTCTCTGCCTAATACCAGTGCCAAGCCAATCCGCAGTGATGAAAGTGTCGGATTTGCTTTTTGCAGTGATTGCAAACTAGTTATTGCCTCTGCAGATTTGTTCTGAAGCTTCATCAACTCGTAGTAAGGCAGGATCGCAGGTAAATAACCGGGATCTGCCACGAATACTTGCTGATAATGGCTTTGAGCTTGTTTCAAATCTTTTGCTGATTCTGCGATTGCAGCTTTTAACAGCAAGGTGAATGGGTTCTTGCTATTGGCTTTACTGGCCTTATCGATATTGGTTTGTGCTTGCTCGGTTTTCCCTTGTAATAATGCAGAATATGCCTTCAAGTTATAACCAATCTCAGGTTCCTCCGAACTGTTTATCCAGTAATCAGCTAAAGCTTCAGCTTTACTAAATTGCCCCATGCGTAAATAACTCTGTGCTAATACTTCGCGTGCTTTATCTGCTTTAGGATCCTGAACTAGCGCCTGCTCTAAATCCGCAAACCCTTCAGATTGCAAGCCGTCAATACCTAACTTGAGCGTTGCTATTTGCAAAGAGTCTTTATCTTTGTTTGCTTTTTCATAGCTGCTGATAAGTTTCTTCGCTTCGACATCATCGCCTTCACGCATCAATTGGTAGGCGGTCGCCGCAATCAATTGTGGGTCGTTAGCCCCTGAATTGTTATTCATTAATTCCGTTTTTAATTCAGATGAACGGCCAGATTGCAGTAATAACGTCTGATAAAGGCGAGCAAGCTCTGGGACTTTATTGATTTGCTCTTTGCTCCGGTCAAAATGATCCAATGCCTGGGCATTAAGTTTTAGATTTACCGCGGAAAGTCCTGCTAAGATCCGCGCCGCAGGACTGTCAAAACCATTTGTAATTGATTTCTCAGCAAACTCTTTGGCCTTGGTAAAATCTTTTTTCTCAAAAACTAACACAGCATTGAGATAATTTACTAAAGGTTGCTCAGGCGACATCTGCATTAATTTTGCGACCACGACTTCAGCTTCCGCCATTTTTCGTGCTTCTACTAACGTCTGTGCTTGGAATAGCTGAACAGGGAAGTAATTTGGAATGATCTTGTTGAACTTTTCAAAACTTGCCAACGCTTGATCAAATTGCCGTTGACCTAATTGTAATCTGCCAAGTGCTAATAAAATTTCTGGTTGGATACGATTGGAGCTTGCGATGTTAGTCAGTTTGCTAATTGCTTCAGTTTGCTGTCCTGCTTCAGTGAGCAACACCGCCTTGCCGAAATCCGCTAAATCCGCAAATTGGTCTTGGCCGATGATGCTATCTAATAATGGTTTGGCACTGTCAGCGTTTTCATTTTCGAGTTCAATAAGCAATTGGAATACAGTCGCTACGGCAGTATTTTCCGGATTAAGCGATTTAGTCTTTTCGACAAATTTCTGTAATTCACGATGTTTTCGAGCCATGAACATGGCGCGCAAGTAAGACGGGGCTACCACATTGAGTTCAATACCGTATTCGATAGCTTTTTCATACTCTTTTTCAGCAGTCGCCACATCACCGATAGACATGGCAATTTCCGCTAAAAGCAGCCGATACTTGCCATTTTCCGGCGCCAGTTGAATTGCTGATTTCAATTCGATAACTGCGGACTGCACATTATTGTCAGTAAGAAATTTTTGCGCATCTTGGAAATGTTCATCGGAGGTCTTTTTTGAACACCCTGCGGCAAGCGTAAATAAAAATGCGAGGGTAACTATTTTTGTGTGTTTCATGCATACTCCGAAAGTGTAGTGCGGATATTTATCACTAATTCATTTATTCGATGGCAGCTTCTGGTCCGTGGCTAAAGGCTACCTTATTTAAAATCGTCACTGCAGGCGCTTGATTATTACTGCGCAATTACTGCAATTATTACCTAGCTAGAGACAACAGTAACAGAGCCTTGCGGGGCGCAACAACCTTTTACTTTACTGTGCACAAGCATTATCATCGACCTTAATATCAACTATATGGATAAGTGGTGAGGAATAACCATGATTTTACCCGTGATTTTAGCTGGTGGGAAAGGTACTCGTTTATGGCCTATGTCCCGAGAGTTAATGCCCAAACAGTTTTTACCCTTGGTGCATTCAAGCTCTATGCTGCAAGACACGATAAATCGGCTACAACCTATCACTTCTGTGCGTCCTTTGGTGATTTGTAATGAAGAACACCGCTTTTTAGCCGCAGAGCATTTGCGCCAAATAAATCAACTCGATAAAAACCTCATACTAGAATCTGTCGGCAGAAACACAGCGCCAGCCATAGCTATTGCTGCACTTACAGCGACAAAACAAGGTGATGACCCGCTGTTGCTGGTACTTGCTGCTGATCATGTGATGACTAATCCACCAGCCTTTGTCAACGCAGTACAAAAAGCAGAGCAATTAGCGCTCGCAGGTTACCTTGTTACTTTTGGTATCGTGCCCGATGCCCCAGAAACTGGATATGGTTATATCCAAAAAGGCCAAGAGCTTAGCGGGGAAGATGGTGCAAACCTTGGCTTTAAGGTCGCTGCTTTTGTGGAAAAACCTGCACTTGCGCTCGCTCAAACTTATGTCGATTCAGGCAAGTATGCTTGGAATAGTGGGATGTTTTTATTTAAAGCCAGCCGCTATTTGGAGGAGTTGCAAAAGTTTAATCCGGCTATTTTACGCGCATGTGAGTCCGCAGTAGCCGCAGGCACTGCAGATCTGGATTTCTTCCGGGTTGATGCTGAGTCATTTAATCAATGCCCTTCAGATTCAATCGACTATGCAGTGATGGAAAAGACCGATGCAGCTGTGATGGTGCCGCTTGATGCAGGTTGGAGTGATGTTGGAACTTGGTCATCTTTATGGCAAGTATTACCTAAAGATCTGCAAGGAAATGCGCAAAAAGGTGATGTGATTGCGGTGGATTCGACTGACAGTCTTTTACTGTCAGAACATGGGTTATTAACGTGTTTAGGTGTCAACGACTTAGTGGTCGTGCAAACCAAAGATGCGGTTATGGTTGCAGCTAAATCACGTGTACAAGATGTAAAAAAACTCGTGGATGAATTGAATCAGGCGAAACGCACTGAACAAATCAATCACCGTGAGGTGTATCGGCCTTGGGGTAAGTACGATTCCATCGATAACGGCGCTCGTTATCAAGTAAAGCGCATTACTGTAAATCCAGGCGATAAACTTTCAATTCAAATGCATCACCACCGCGCTGAACATTGGATAGTGGTATCTGGTACTGCCAGGGTCACTTTGGACGGTGAAGTCCAGTTACTGACCGAAAATCAATCTGTATATATCCCGCTTGGCGCTGTGCATTCTTTGGAAAATCCAGGGAAAATTGCGTTGGAACTGATTGAAGTTCAATCTGGTGCTTATTTGGGCGAGGACGATATTGTGCGGTTTTCTGACATTTATGGGCGAGCTAAATAATGACGTCCTTGGTTGGAAAAACTGAAAAGAGGTCGCTTGCTGAAATCTTAAAAGCAAGTCCAGTTGCGTTTGGCACGAGCGGAGCTAGAGGCTTAGTTACTGATTTAACTGATGAAGTCTGTGCTGCTTATACACAAGCGTTTATTCACGTCATGGCGCAGTTAGGGCCGGTTAAACGTATTGGATTAGGGATGGATTATCGGCCTAGTAGCCCAGAGATGGTTGCCGCGTGTGCTGGTGCTGCAGAAGCATTGGGTGTGAAAGCAGAGTTTTACGGAGTCCTGCCGACACCAGCCTTGGCTTGTTATGCCATGGCTCAAGGTATTCCGGCGATAATGGTGACTGGTAGCCATATTCCATTTGACCGAAACGGCCTTAAATTCTATCGACCTGATGGTGAAATTAGCAAAGCTGACGAGCAAGCGATTACTGATAATTCTGCCACCTTCTTGACTGCGTTACCAAAACTGTTGCAACCGAAAACTGATGCCGCACAGCATTATATCACGCGTTATTTGCAGTTTTATCCAGGGCAGCCATTGGCTGGCAAGCGGATTGGTATTTATCTGCACTCCAGTGCTGGCCGTGAATTATATCCAGATTTATTCCGTCGTTTAGGCGCCTACGTTGTAGAGCTTGAGCCTTCAGACCAGTTTGTGCCGATAGACACTGAGGCTGTTAGTGCCGAAGATCGCGCGCGTGGCGTACAGTTTGCGAAAACGTGGCAACTAGATGCAATTTTTTCGACAGATGGCGATGGTGACAGACCGTTATTAGCCGACGAACAAGGGCAATGGTTACGTGGCGACATTCTGTGTTTGTTGACCGCAAAACTATTGGGGATCTCTGCGCTTGCGGTACCAGTTAGTTGTAATAGCATTATTGAAAAAACTAAAGTTTTTCAGAAGGTGGTGCGGACTCGGATTGGCTCGCCATATGTGATTGCTGGTTTTGCAGGGCTTGCAGAACAATTTCCCTCCGTTGCTGGATTTGAAGCAAATGGTGGCTTTTTACTAGGCTCCGAACTTTATCGCGATGGTAACAAGATGGCTGCTTTACCAACTCGTGATGCGGTATTACCCGCGTTAGAAGTCTTGGTCGCGGCGGCCAAATCTTCAGTTTCTAATCTGGTCGCCAATCTTCCAAACGGTGTGACACTTAGTGATCGGTTGCAACAAGTGAACGTCAGTTATTGCCAACAACGCTTAGCCGATGCTGCGCAGGATCCGCAAAATTTGCTAGATAATTTGGCCATATCAATACCGTTTATGTCATTGGATTTAACTGACGGCTGGCGTTGTTACCTGCAAGATCAATCTGTCGTCCATTTGCGTTTATCAGGCAATGCGCCAGAAATGCGCATTTATGTTGAGGCGATTGATATTGCGCTTGCGGAGCAACTATTAGCACAAGTGTTGTTGAAATTACCCTCGATTTTAACTGTTTAATAAAAGGACTTTCGAGTGCGAGGCCGGCGAGTTCGATATGTGTTCGTGACATTCATGTTTGTTCTGACTTTGCTTGGCATTGTTGGCAGCGCATACGCATATCTACAGATCGGCAGAACACCTGGCGAACTTCTCGATTATGCGGACAAACGTCTGCAAGGGCATCCCAACCTAGAACAGCTTGCGGCACCGCTATTTAGCTTGATCCGACAATTAACCAATCAGCCTGCTGAATTAGACCGGTTAAAATTACCTTTTGTTATTCCAACTCCGCCATTACTCGTGGTTGACCAGCAACAATTGGCTCGTTTGACAGCTCCCGATACCAATGTCATCAGAGTCGGTGATGGTCAAGCTGTGTTAACAATTGCCGAGGCTGCCCGTGTAGCCAAAGATGGTGATGTCGTTGAAATTATTGCCGGTAATTACTACGGTGATGTCGCATTGTGGTTGCAACGCCGACTGACAATTCGAGCGGTTGGAGGGCGAGCAAGAATTTATGCCAATGGCAAAGCGGCTGAAGACAAAGCGATTTGGGTGTTTAGAAACGGTGATTTCACCGTTGAAAACATTGAGTTTATAGAGGCTAAGGTGGCCGATAGAAATGGCGCTGGCATCAGAGCTGAAGCCGGTAGTCTCACTGTTAGCAATTGTCTTTTTTTTGGCAATCAAAATGGCATTTTGACCACTGCAGATTTGCTGTCGTTAGACGTGCAGCGTAGTGAGTTTGCTTATAACGGTGACGGTGATGGTTATTCGCATGCAATTTATGCTGGTGCTATCAGGCAATTTCGGGCCTTAGGGAATTATTTTCATCATGCTAACCGTGGGCATTTAATTAAAAGCCGAGCAGAAAAATCGGTGATAGCATACAACCGCATCACTGATGAACTTGACGGTAGAGCCAGTTATGAAATTGATTTGCCTAACGGTGGGGATGCGGTTGTTGCTTTTAATATTGTGCAGCAGTCCTCCTCAGGCGAAAACTCAGCGCTGATTAGTTTTGGCGCTGAGGGGCTTCGCTGGCAGTCGAACCAATTGTGGTTGGAGAAAAATACCCTTGTGAATGACAATCCATGGGGTGGTACCATGCTTAGAGTCGCTTCAGGTGTAGATAAGGTCACTGCGGTAAATAATCTGATTCTTGGGTTAGGCGGTTTTCAAAGCGCAGCTAAACAGACCATAGTTGATAATGTCGATGCGCAGTGGTCTTGGTTTGTAATGCCACAACGCTTTGATTATCGGTTAAAAACGCCAATTCCGCGCGTGGACGCAACTTATGCTCGGCCTACTCATGTACCTGCAGTTGGCTACTATATTCAACAATCAAATTATCAATTAGATGCCACTGCTGATCAATTTGCAGGGGCTTTGCCTGTGGTGAGGGCAAGCCTTTGAGCAATATTCTGCTGATTGCTAACTTTTTGGTCCGAACGCTTAGGCGGGGCGTTCAATGACTGCAGCTTATAAATTCTCAACTTCGTATTGTCCTGGGCATACTGAAATTGCAGCACTTTGGCTGGTGTTACAAAAAAAATGTCCGCCAAATTTCTTTTTGCAATGGACTTGGATCGGAAACTGGTTAAAAACTTTCCAACCCAGCCAATACCACTTAGTCATCGCAGAATATTCTGGAGAGGTGGTTGGGCTTGGCATTTTGGTTGAGCATTTACAATGGCGTTTCGGTTTGGTGCGAAGCAAACAACTGCATCTTCATCGGACTGGCTTTGCTGACGATGATGAAATTTGGATCGAATACAACGACTTTTTGTTAGCTACCGAATTCGCTGATTCTGTTCGCCCACAAATGTTTAATTATATTTGTGATACTTTAGGTTTTGATGAATTAGTGATTGGTGCTTCAACGAGCAATATGCTCGCAGATTTTGATAACAACAAAGGTATGGTGCGGGCTGATGTTTGGCATGCTCGCAGTTTTTGTGCGGTTTTTCATGATGAACCTACAGCATCTTTTGCAAAATACCTCTCTGCAAATACTCGATATCAAATTAAACGAAGTGCTAAATTGTTTCCGAATTGCCGTTTAGAAACTACCACGAACAGCCAGTTAGCAATGGATTGGTTAGATGATATTGCTAATATACACCAACAGCGTTGGCAGGCTAGCGGATTTAAACTGATGAAGTTTATGGAGTTTCATCGACAAGTTGTCTGTGATGGTATTGCAGATGGCACTGTAGATTTGTTAAAAATTAACTTAGATGAGTCAATACGAGTATATCTGTACAATTTTATAGCGCAAAACCAAGTTTATTTTTATTTGTCAGCAATCTCAGAGTTTCCTGAGCATGTTGAATATGACAACAAAGCCAAACCAGGCTTAATTGCTCATTTTATAGCTATTGAACATTACAAACAATTGGGGTTCAAGAGCTATGACTTTATGGGCGGTGATGCGCGTTATAAAGAATCATTTTCTAATGAAGTCATCGAGTTATATATCGCTAAGTTTCAGCGTTCTTCATTGATATTTCGCGCTGAAAACAGCCTGAAAAAGATAAAACGGCAACTTTCTCGTAAACTGATGCGTCACTCGGTTGCAAGCAAGTAGTAATCAGCTGCCAAGGAATTTAATTACCGTGCAAGGAAAATCATGTCAGTGCTAAAAGTTCTTATTGTTGGGACGGGAAATATCGCGAAGGTTCATGCTGAAGCTTTACAGTCAAATCCTGCTGCTAAGATTGTCGCAGTATTTGATAATAACCGTGGATTGGCCGAGCAATTTGCTCGTCAATTTAATATCGCTAAGGTTTGTGCCGATATCAACGAAGCACTTGCTGTTGAGTTTGATGTTGTGCATGTACTGACACCTCCGCATGTTCATTATCAATCAGCATTGCCATTTTTAACGCTTGGGCGCAAGGTCGTCATTGAAAAACCGGTTGGTGTTAGTCGACAAGAATGCGATGACATGGCGCGTATCGCCGCAGCGAGCGGGACTTTAACTGCAGTCAACCAAAATTTCATGCACTCTCCCGCGTATTTAAAATTAAAACAAGATATTGCAGATGGCAAACTTGGTCCAGTGAGGTTTGTTGATTATGTCTATGAAGCGCCGCTAAAACAGTTGGCAGCGCGACAATTTGGTCATTGGATGTTCTGCCAACCGGTGAATATTTTGCTTGAACAGGCCGTTCACCCGTTGTCTCAAATCGTAGATTTTGTCGGTGCTGTTGTAAAATGCGATGCAATAGCCGAACAAGGTCAAGAGATTTCTCCAGGCGTCGTGCTTTACACGCAGTTGCAAGCAAGTATGCAATGTGAACATGCTCCGGTAAATTTCCGCTTTCATGTCGGGTCAAAATTTCCCGCATGTCGAATGACTGTTTATTGTGACGATGGTATTGCCACTGCTGATATGTTCACAAATCAGTATTTTCAAGTGAAAAGAACAACTTACCTTGATGCCGCAGACGGTTTTTTATCTGCAGCTAAAAGTGCTGCGCAATTATTCGCGACAGGGGCGGGTAACTTGTTGGACTATGCCTTGTCGATGGTGAAATTGAAATCGCGTTCTGATCCATTTTACTTGGGCATGAAGGGCAGTATTGATAGTATCTATGCGGCTTTTGTTGCTGGACGCTCGCCAAAAGCCGATTTTGTCTATGGTGCGCATTTAGTCGAAGTGTGTGAACGGATGGCTGCTGCATTCCCAGCCATGCCACAATCGCTTGCCAATCATAGTGCTGCGCATGCAGTTGATGAGCCTGCAAACCGACAAAAAGTGTTAGTCATTGGTGGCACCGGGTTCATTGGTCGGCATACGGTCACGCGTTTACTAGCCGATGGTTATCAAGTTCGTGTGTTTGCCAGAGGCATTAGAAACTTGCATGCCTGCTTTTATCAGAGTGGTGTGGAATTGATCTCGGGTGATGTTCGTAATGCAGAACATCTAGGCGCTGCGATGGACGGGGTACAGTTTGTCGTCAATCTAGCGCATGGCGGTGGTGGCGCGAATTTTGAAGAAATTCGCAAGGCCATGGTGGATTCTGCTGTTGCAGTCTGTGATGCCGCGGTCGCTGCAAAAGTACAACGATTAATCCATGTTGGCTCTATTTCTTCGTTGTTTTTGGGCGACGCCACAGCAGTGATTACAGGTTCAACGCCATCCGACCCACAATCCACTGAGCGCAATGATTATTCCCGAGCGAAAGCGCTTGCTGATCAGGCTGTCGTAGATACCTGTCGCCGTAATAGCTTGGACTTGGTGATTTTGCGACCTGGCTTAGTTGTCGGTGATGGTACAAGTCCATTTCATGGTGGTTTAGGCTTTTTCAATAATGAACAATATTGTAATGGTTGGAATTTGGGTAATAACCCGCTGCCATGGGTGCTAGTTACTGACTGTGCTGACGCGATTAGCCTTTCCTTAACGAGTACTAAGGCTGTAAATAACAGTTATAACCTTGTCGGTGATGTTCGTTGGTCTGCGCGCGAGTATCTTCGTGAGTTAAGCATCGCAACTGGTCGCCCACTGAAATTTAAAGCAACATTCCCACAAACCTTGTGGGCGGTTGAGGTTTTTAAATGGTTGATTAAAACTGTGGGTGGCAAAAAATCACCATTGCCGCCACTGCGAGATATTAAATCCCGCGGCCTTGTAGCGCGTTTTGATTGTTCGGATGCAAAACAAGATCTGAATTGGCAGCCTGTTGCAGATGCGAATGAATTTAGACGTCAAGCGATCAGTATTTTTGAGGTGCCGCGGCCATGAGTCTTCAGCCGACGCGGACCATCTTGCATGCCTTCTCCACCTTTAAGCTTGGTGGTCCGCAAGCGCGTTTTGTTGCGTTGGCGAACCATTTTGGCGCGCAGTTCCGACATATTATAGTGGCGATGGATAATCAGTTTGCCGCTGCCGATTTGCTTGAACCGCAAGTAGACTATGAATTAATGCCGTTGACGGTACAAAAGGGCGGAGCTTTTGCTAATCGTGCGGCATTTCGACAGATTTTACGTCAGCTGCAGCCTGATTTGGTACTGTCTTACAATTGGGGGGCAATTGAGTGGGCCTTAGCAAATGTACCTCAGTTGTGCCCGCATTGGCATGTTGAAGATGGCTTTGGTCCGGAGGAAGCTCAACAACAGATCACTCGGCGCGTTGTCACTCGTCGAATTTTGTTTCGCCTCTCGAAAATAAGTATGGTGGTGCCTTCGCGGTTGTTGTTCAATATCGCTAACAATATTTGGCATATCCCCGCGAAGAAACTGCAGTTTATTGCCAATGGTGTTGCCTTACCTGTTGTTGCCAAAAGCTTTACTAAAACAGGTCCTGTAACCATTGGTACTGTCGCTGCCATCCGCAAAGAAAAAAACATTGTGCGCCTTGTGCGCGCTTTTGCTTCGGTAAAATCCAGCGCTGACTTGCGGTTGCTGATTGTTGGTGATGGTCCCGAATTGGCTGCGGTCAAAACTTTAGTCAATGATTTAGGGTTATCTGAACGGGTCACATTTACCGGTTATCACAAAAAACCCACTGAAATACTCGAGCAATTTGATCTCTTTGCGCTTAGCTCTGACACCGAGCAATTACCAATCGCAATGTTAGAAGCGATGGCTGCTGGACTGCCGGTGGTCGCGACTGAAGTGGGTGATGTGCTTAGTATTTTTGCCAAGTCACCACAGGCGTTCACCGCCAAAGTAACAGATGCCGATTTCACCGCTGTATTACAACATGCCATTGAAAGTCGGGAACAGTGGCCGGCAATTGGTGCCAACAACCGACTTATCATTGCTGATAACTTTCAAGTTGCCACGATGCAAGCACGCTGGCAGCAACTTTTTGAGACAGGGACATTGTCGTGAAGAAACTTCATGGAATTGAAGCCGGACGAGGTATTGCTGCGCTTTTGGTTGTTTTAGTTCATGCCACATCTATTTTGGCACTGCCACAAAATCTGGGGAGCCAAAGCTTTGCTGGCTTATTTAAATTTGGCCATGCAGGGGTTGATTTTTTCTTTGTCCTTAGTGGTTTTATTATTTATTACATCCATCATCATGAATTTAATCAACCAGGCCAAGTCGCGGCATATTGGCAAAAACGTTTTGTTCGCATAGTTCCAACTTACTGGATTGTCCTCGCTGTATACGGTTGCATATTAGCTGTGAGTCCGACTCAACAACGCTATGAACAAGAAATTGACACTATTGTGCGCAGTATTTTTTTGTTGCCTGGCGGTAATGGACAAATTCTAGGGGTTGCTTGGACCTTAACTCACGAATTACTGTTTTATGCATTGTTTGCTGTTTTGCTGTTACATCGACGTGTTGGACAAATACTATTTACATCTTGGTTTGTACTATTGCTTACTCAGCTATTTTTTAACATTGCTGACGGCATTATTGCCGAGTTCTTTTTGCGACTCTTTAACCTTGGTTTTTTTCTTGGGATGTTGGCAGCGAAATTGCTGATCTCAGGACGTATTTCGTATGAAAAACCACTGATGGTTTTAGGCATTGCTATGTTTTTCTCGGCAGGGCTTTATGAGTCGTTTGGCACAGATATTCCAAACGAGTGGTGGTTTCTACATGCGTGTTATTTGATTGGTTCGACGCTATTTATCTGTGGAATTGTCGCATTTGAGCAAAACTATCAACTTAAAGTCCCAAAGCTTATGTTGATCATGGGAAAAGCCTCATATTCAATTTATCTAACGCATGTTATTGTGTTAATGGTTTTGGCAAAATTATGTAATTTTTTAACATGGCTGCCGACAAATGTCGTATTTAGCTTATATATCATTCTGACCGTATTGGCTGGAGTTTTATTCTCTAAATATGTGGAATTTCCTGTGATTAGCAAGGTCAATGATTGGTTCAAGGCCAGAATGCCAAAGGCTGGATGAGTGGTTGAATTGGAGGATGGGAGAGGGAATTTGGCGCAAATTTCGATAATCATTACAGCTTATAATGTGCAAGATTATATAGCCACAGCGATTGAGTCAGCATTGCACCAACAAGGTGTAGATGTTGAAGTCATTGTTGTGGTTGATGGCGGACATGATAATACTGCTGCAATTGTTCATTCTTTTGCTAAGCAGTATGCACATCTTAAGGTTTTGGTTAAAGCAAACGGTGGCGTCAGCTCTGCGCGCAATGCAGGTTTGGCCTTAGCGACTGCCGATTACATCATGTTTTTAGATGGTGACGATAAACTTCTTGCTAGTGCTTGTCAGCAATTTTTGCACACTGCTCAAACGTGCCATGCTGATATAGTGGTTTCTGACTATCTTTCGCAAAAAGAGGGCAGTCAGCAACAAAAACTAAAATCTGCGAGTGATTTTTCGCCAATGTCTGGGCCTGAGTTTGCCCTTGCGATATTAGCGCCAAAATCAACAGTTTCAGTTTGGAATAAATGCTACAAAAAATCACTGTTTGCAGGGGTTCGTTTTCCTGAAAATGTCAGTATGGGCGAAGATCTACTGACCTTATTTGATGTCAGTATGCGTGCGCAGCGTGTCGTGCCATTAGCTGAACCAACCTTAGTCTACCTTATTCGCAATACTAGCTTGGTTAACTCATCAAGTCAGCATCTTTTATCAATTACTATTGTGATGTCGATGTTAAAAGCAAGGCTTGATGCCACTGAATTCCCTACTGAGCTCACGCAGGATATTTATGCCGCAACCGCGTTTTATCACGTGATGTATTCTAGGGTAGTGCGTGATGAACGGCTTGGTGATATCCATTATAAAATGTTCCAGTGGGCGAGTGCTGAACTGAAAATTTATTCGCCAAAGGTGCTGAGTTTTATAGCGACATTGCCTCGTAAAGAACGGCTATTACTCGCTTGTTATCGTTATTCATACTTTATCGCAATTTCGTTGGTCCGTCTGAATGCATTGTTTCGTCGAGTATTCGCCAGCAAAGTGTAACTGCAATTAATTAAGTTTAAAGCTTTCGAAAAAATCTTTGGCAAGAGTTTGCCTATCCATGGTGCACCGAAATTCTGCGAGCTTACTGTCGTCAGTGCGAAGTTGCCGACAGTTTTTTAAAAATTCGGCACAGGCAGACAAATTATTTACCGTACCGTTCTCAGAAAAGGTTGCAAAAAAATGTGGTACCCCGTACTTTTCGCAAATTGTCGAGATTTCAATACAGTTATCCGCACCAAAGATAAGAATTGGTTTTCCAGAGGCAATGTATCCAAATAGTTTTCCGGGCAGATAACGCTGATAACGCTCATCAACAAGCAATAAACAAATATCGGCATTGATAGTCTGAGTAAACGCTTGTTCGGGGGTCATTTGTCCTAGGAGACTTAATGATAATGCACTAGAGCTTTCTAATAATTGCTGCTGATTTTGGGCAATTGCCCCACAAAATGCTAGCCGAATTGAATGACCTGAGCCTTGAATCAATTCATTTACTTGGTTGAAGTAGCTGATAAGTGCGCTTAATGAATTATGCCCGCCGACATTGCCACTATGACAAATCACCAATTCCTCTGGTGATAAGTTCTGCACTTTAGCCACTTTTGGAAATTGATCGCAGCCGTTAGGCTTTAGTAAAGTAACGCCTGCAAAGTTAAAATGCTGATGGAAGTAATCAAGCTGGCTTTGCGTCGTCATAGAAATGCTATCTGCCTGCTTGATTGCCGCTTGCTCTAAGTAGCGACTTAGTGAGGTTGGCTCAGAAAAATCAAAAGGGCTAAGCGTCCATTCGTCACGGTAGTCCAGATGCAAAAATAGTCGATGTCTGCGAGCAAACACTGCGGCAATAATAAATGAGGTAAAGTCAGGCCCAGTTGCAATAATATGACTAAAAGCTTGTTGCTGGTGTAGTTCCTCCAAGTGCGCAAGCGCAGCCAAAAAGAACTCAGGCCTCGTCATGCACCAACGCGCTGGCGTTGATATCACATCAAAATGCGACTCGTTACAGTAATACACTTGCTCGGAAATAGCCCAGTCAGTTAGCAACGATTCGCCTATGTTACTGTGTCGTTTTGGCAAATTGGTTAACAGTTGTAGTCTGCAGGTTTGGGGTGAGGCGAATCGTAACCAAGACGCTGGACGATAAATGCCACCATGGATTGTTGGCAAAAAGTCAGAGGCAACAATCACAAAGTTGGTTGCTGTTGTGGTTGATAGTTTGGTTTTACAAGGCTTCGGCAAAAACTTCGCGGCAATAACAATACGGAATACACTGGCAAATAATGACAAAGTCAGCTTTACTCGACGCAAGTTAGTGCTAAGCCTACGGCTGTAATTTTTTATAAAATTGGTAAGTGGTACTAACACTCACGAACCCCGTAAATGCTACACATCAAGCGACCCGAAAAATTGATTTAAGCACCATGCGCAATAAATAATTACAATGAAGGCTTTCACTGGACCCGAACAAATTGATGCGTGGAATAGACAGCGGGTCAATTGGTTTCGTTAACACTGATTTGTGGGTGTTAACGGCAAATCTGACACCGTATTCGGCGAGAATTTGTTGATGCTTACGGTTGAAGTCGCGCCCAGGAATGCCGTTTGGATAGGCGAAACTGATAATTTTCTGTTCTAGTAATTGTTCAAGCGCGACTAAGTCGTCGTGAATTTCGTGACGACAAGATTCGTCGGATTCTAGAGCCAAAATTGGATGGTTCAGGGTATGGCCGCCGATTAAATGCCCAGCAGCGGCAAGCGCTAAAACTTCCTCAGAATTCATCAATAAACGATTTTGTATGAGCGGTTGCGCGATATCGGTCATGGCTTTTAATACCAATTCGCGGTCAACTAATGGCAAATATTTAATGGATTCAACTACGGAGTCAGGATTATACGAGTTGAAATGACTAAGAGCATTGCGAAGTTGCGTAAGCTTATCACTTGAACTCACTTGGCAAAATGTTTCGACCATATCATGCCAATAGTAGTCTTTTTCTAAGTGTGCAGAAGATACATAAAAAGCCGCTTTAAGCCCAAATTCGTCGAGAATTGGTTTGACCAAGCTATAATGCGCACGATAACCATCATCAAAAGAAATAGCAGCCATTGGACAAGTGACTGCATCGGCTTGGTACAACTCGATTAATTGATCTAGACGAACAACTTGAAAATGTTGTTGGATCCAAAGAATTTGCTGGCGGAAGGTTGATACTGTCAGTTGATCCAAACGTACAGGACAGCCGTCAGCGACGATATCGTGGAAATTAAATATCACACAAGTTCGACGTTGCTTGTTAACTAACTTAAGTAAAGAGTTTTTCAGCTTCAATCTATTTGATCCCGATCCTTCGCAATCGAATTTTTATTTAGTTTCGCTCGAACTAATGCTGCAATTGCATAATAAATATCAAGTATCTCTGCAATCCGTGAATTACCCTTCACAGTAAGAATGCAGCAAAGATACAGCACCGATAAGTAGACTAGCGCTCCGCTAAAAATCAATGTGAGTAGCTGAATTAATAGCGGTAATTCAGTAAGCTGACTTCGCAATAACATCACTCCACCATACATGATCGCTGCAGAAAATGTTACCGCGGGCAGAGCCTTGAGTAGAAATAAAATATTGATCTGATATCGGATTTTAATCACGACTAAGTAATAAGCAAAAATAACAAAGGACAAATAGGCGCGATAGGTGGTGAAATACACCAAATTAAAGTGGTCAATTAAAAATGTAGTAATTGCCAAAATGACTGTATAAGCAATATCAATTGCGATGATGTATTTGAATTTATTCTCAATGGTCAGGATATAAATCACTAACAAATATAAAGATAGTGGGATTGTTGTTGCGGTGAATATTGGCATAATTTTGCCAGCTTCGATCCAGTTTGCACCAAGGACAATTTGGGTAAATAGATCCTGCACCGCCAATAGCCCGAAAAAACAAGGAAGTAGGATCAGAAGTACCCAGTTACTTTGTTTCGCATAGAGCTCAAACATATGCTCTTTGGAGGTTTTTAATTTGGCTGCTGTCGCGTAGAAGCCCCTTTGTATGGGCTGTACTAATTCGGTCATCGGTAAAAAAGCGATTTCTTGGGCAATAGAATAGAGACCATTTCCCTTAACACCAAACAAAGCGATGATGGCAAAGTTTTCCAAGCGGGATCTTAAATAGCCGAAAATTGACATCACGAAAAAATAATTAGAAAACTTCAGCTGGCGCTGATAACCCTGTAGCGTAAGCTTTGGGGTAAATTTGTTGTAGCGATAACTTAGCAATACTTCAATTGTGTTTTCTAATAATGAGCCGATAATCACACTCCAATACGTTTGGTAGATTACCGCTACGCCGATGGTTACGGGTAACGCCACCAATTTTGAGATAACAGGAAGTAAATTAAGCGTTTTGTACTGGTCGTTTTTCTCATCAATAAATAGCCCAGGATTCTTTAAACCAATAAGCAGCGGAACAACGCTACAAACTTGCAATACCGCAGTCATTTTCTCAGAGTCAAAGATAGCATCGGCAAAAAATGCAGCGATGATGATAAGGCCGGAGGCAACTAGTTTTAATACTAGCGATATTGTCCAAGCACAGGAGATTTGTTCGTGACTTAAACTATCTTGTTGAATGATGTATTGCCTTGAGCCTGCTTCCGTCACTGCCTGAGCAAACATCAGTACAATCATCGCTGATATCGCAATCCCCAAATCTGTTGGTGTAAGAAACCTCACTAAGATAAGGGTGCTAACTAGTCCCAATAAACGTTTGACCCAGACAGAAAGCAGGGTCCATTTTGCGGCATTGGTAGAGATTTTGACTTCAGTATTAGCCATTGCTAGTTTTCGCTGCTTTTGCTCTCAAATAAACAATAGTACTGAAGCCAAAAATTACATACAAAATGTCAAAATACGGCAGGCTAAGTGCTGCACCTGCCACAGCATAAGCTGCCAGCGAGATTTTAGTCATTCCGGCTAAATCGTGGAAAAAACGGTCGTGGCTCAAGTGTTTCTCGGCATAGCGAATAAATCGATAGCTGGTAAATAAAAGAAATAAAAATAGGAACAAACCAGTGTAACCCATATCTCCCATCACTTGAAAGTAAATACTATGAGCGGCTTTTGCTTGGACAAAGTTAGTTTCCGAAGTATCGATGATGGAGTTAAAAATATCAAAATCCGGTTTATAGAAGGACCAAATAGCCTGATTTTGTCCGCCTTTAAAACCAACCCCGACAAAAGGGTGGTCGTTTGCAATTAAGACCGCTTGCTTCCAAGCGACGACGCGCCCTAAGAAGGACTCATCTTTATCAGCGGATTCAATAGTGTTCATCCGTTGAGTCCAGCGTTCTGGCATAAAATTGACGGCACTGATACCAATAATTATTGCAAATATGGAAATAAGGATTTTCTGTTTAGAGCGCAGAAAATAAAAGAACCCAACCACGATAAGACCAATCAAACCACCGCGAGAAAATGAGCCTAAAATTGCGATGATGTTAAAAATAGCAATCACTAACAGAAAATTCTTTACCCGCTTATTTTCGGTATAGTTCCTAAGCAAAAATAACAAAGGCAAAATCATGTTCATTGCAAGCGCCAGTGCGTTGCGATCTTGCATTTTGCTCAGGTAAACGCCTTCGATGACATGTCCACCTGCTGATGCGAGATACTTCAAGCCCTCCGATAAGCCGATAAAGGATACAGATAAAATCATTGCCCAAATGACAGTTTTGATTTGGACTTCGGTATGCACAACCAGCACGACGAAAAAATACAACAAAAGGGTTTTGTAGAAGTAACTCCACTCGAGCCAAACCACATCTTCTTGAGATATAGTAAATACCGCTGACAATGTCCCCAACAAGAAAAAGGCAATGTGTAGAAAGCACAACGAAGTAAATTTGTAGTTTATATTCTTGATTTTACTTTTATTGATAATAAAGGAGACTAAAAATAAGGCTAAAAATAGAAAGTTAATCCTTAAACTCTGGCCAAAACCAAAGACCCATAAGTTTGGGGTAAATAGCGAAGTCCAAATCGACAACGCGACGCCAATAAATGGGCTGCGTAAAATATAGTAGGCCGCAAAAATGATAAAAAATAGAAGCGCCAGATCTCTCATTTGGATGCATCATCTTTACTTGCCCAATGGCAAAGGTAGCCTACCAAAACTAAATTCAACACGAATAATAGGCTATCCATTATTTTTTCATACCTTGAAGCTGTGCAAAAATCGCCACAATTTTCTTCGAGTTTTCAGTCCAATAAAGCTGCTTTGTTTTGATTTCAGTCACTACATTTGCCGACAATGTTGCCGCCAATTGCGGATCTGTAGTTACCGATTTCAGTTTATCGATGAAACTATTCGGTTGGTTAATTTCGAATAATAATGCACTTTCGCCATCAGTCACGAGTTCTTCGATATTCCGACTGCGTGGGGCAATAATCGCTTTCCCCATATACATGTACTCTAGCATTTTCAATGGGGAGGCATAGGGCACGACATCAGGTTGCAAGGCAATATCAATTTGGGCAACCCAATGGGGCATTTGATCACGATTGACCAAACCAGACATAAAAATCTGCTCGGAAAGACCCAATTGCGTAGCCTGTGCTTTAAGCGCAGGTAACACAGGGCCATCGCCAATAATTAGAAAATATAATGACGGGTCTTTAAGTTCAGCCATCATATCGATGACTTTATCTAGGCCATGCCATTCTCGACAAAAACCAACAAAACCAATCACGGTTTTATCTGCCAAATCCGGTAGTTGAGCCGGTTTGATGATTTCTTTAGAGAAAGCTGCTTGGTTAATCCCATTGTGGATCACTTGGATATTCTGCTCTGGGACTCCGACTGCTCGCAAATAGTCCGCTAAAACATCGGTGACTGGTAAGCATTTATCGGCATGACGCCAGCAATAGGATTGTGTCCAGTTGGCGACAGCATCAAGACTGATGCCATGATATTTCTTCCGCTCTTGGTAAATTGGGGCATTAACTTCCAGAATTAGCGGCAACTTAAATAATTTTTTCGCCCAGATCCCGGAAGGCAAAAAAAGATTGTAGCGCTCATAGATAAAATCAGGTTTGTACTTGTTAATAGCGTGACATAACTTGAAGAAATCGTAGAAGGCGTAACAAAATTCAATGAATTCATAAAGTGCTTTTGGCAGCATTTGTTTGAGTTTACTGACCCAACCCCCTTCACTGCCAAACTCACTATTTTCAGCAACACGAGGGGCGACCATAATAATTTCATGGCCTTGGGCTGTCAGTGCGTTCACAATCTCTTCGACATGAACATACTGACCATCTTTGGAGGCAATGCGGTGATGATATAAAATTTTGTATGCAGTGCTCACGTTATTCAGCTTCTCTGTTAGTGTTCATTGACTTCGTTTTGAGAATTTGGCTAAAAATCTCAAACTGTCCGCTTGAAGTTTGTTTCCAAGTAAATTGCTCTGCATATCGTCTTGTCGCAGCGCGATTTGGTAATTCAGCAAGTAAAGTACGAACGCCTTTGGCGATATCTTTACTAGAACGCTCGACCAAAATTCCAGCTTCAGGCGCAGCAACCACTTCAGGTGTCCCCCAAATATTTGTAGCAACGACCGCAGTGCCAGACGCCATTGCTTCAAGCAGTACATTCGCCCAGCCTTCGCGACTTGACGCTAAAATTAAGGCATCAGCAGCTTGATAATATTGGCTTAATTGGTTTTGTGCGAGGGCCCCGGTGAAATGGACTCGTTCGCTAACACCAAGCTTTTGTGCCAACTGCTGTAATTCAGCTAAATCGGGGCCATCGCCTGCAATGACCAGCTGTGCGTCGGGTAATTCTGCCAATGCAGCAATCACCAAATAGTGGCCTTTGCGCTCAATAAGCCAACCCACTGATAACAGGAGCGGCCCCGTGATTGGTACTGGTAATTGTTTTCGAAATTGTCGTTTCTGTTCATCATCTGAGGCCTTGAATAGTTCCAAATCGACGCCGTTTCTTAGCACTGTTACTTTCGATTTTGGGGCACCTAGCGCAATCATTTCTTCTGCAAGCGCTTTACATACCGCCATTAAGTGTTTTGCTTTGGCAAATACATCAAGGATCCGTTGACGTGCCACAGGATATTGCGGGATCAAATTAATATCGGTGCCGCGGGCAGTACAGGTAAATGGTATGGAAAACTCGGCTGCAACTTTTGCAATGGCGACTCCATCAGGATAGAAATAATGGCCATCGATTAAATCAAAAGTATGGCCTTCGGCGATTAGTCGCTTAATGCATTTACGAATACTTCGGGCCATTAACCATGGCGTTAAATGCATGCCCAATTTGGGGATAACTAAGTATTTAGGATGATATATCTCTAAACCATCACGAGTTTCGGTATCGACAACTCCGGCAAATTTACTGTACTCGCCAAAGCGCTCGTGAGAAAAGGGAAACCATGGTACTGGCGCAATCACAACTGCGGACACTTGCGGATAGTCTTTTCGTAAATGCCTTAAGCGAGTTTCAACAAAAATCCCATGCTTGGGATCTCTGTTGTTTGGATAAAGTGATGATATGGTGAGAATTTTCATACTGGTTGTGACGACTCTTGCGAAATGAAATTTCTAAACATCAATAAGGTCCAAAGCGCTGTGCTATGGTCCGAAATGCCTGACTGATGCTCATTGAGCCAGAGTTCGACAGTATTCATGTTAAATAAACCACTGCGAACTAGTGGTTCTCCTAACAATAAATCACGGACTTGTTGTTTTAATGGACCGCGAAACCAGTCTGCCAGCGGTACACGAAAGCCCATTTTCGGCCGATATAAAATATCGAGCGGCAGTTTGTCTTCCATGGCTTTTTTCAACACAAATTTGCCTTCACCATGGCGAATTTTTTGAGAAACTGGCACTGTCGCGGACCATTCGACAAATTTATGGTCCAGAAACGGCACTCGGACTTCTAGGCTATTTGCCATACTTGCTCGGTCGACTTTTGTTAAAATATCGCCCACCAACCAAGTATTAATATCAATATACTGCAATAGACTTAATGGGTCTTTACCATCAAATTGTTGTTCAACTTCGCGGAATAACTGCAAGGTATTGTAGCCAGCCAGCTGCTGCTTAAAAGTGCTACTGAATAACGCGTCACGTTGCGCTTGTTTAAGCAAAGACACTCCGTGTAGATAACCTTCCACCAGATCCATCGCCAGTGACTGAAAGGTGGTTTTTGCACGGAACACCCGCGGTGCCCAGTCTAATTTTGGAAATAGGCGACCAAGTGGTTTGAAAATCGCCGTCCGTATTATTTTCGGAATTTTTTCACGGACTTTTTGCTCATTCATTAGCAGCTTGTACCGCCGATAACCTGCCAATAATTCATCCGCGCCATCACCAGACATACTGACCGTCACCTTTTCTCGCGCTAACTCACAAACGCGATAGGTGGCGAGGGCAGAGCTATCTGCATAAGGTTCGTCATAAATATGGGTAAGTTCGGGGATCAAACTAAAGTCATTGCTGGTAACAATTCGGCTTTCATGATTGGTTTGATATTGCTTGGCAATTTGATTGGCGTAGTCACTTTCATCATAGGCTGCGACGTCAAAGCCTATCGAGCAGGTGCGAACTGGTTCGTCAGACATGCCAGCAATCAAAGCAACAACCGCGCTACTATCGACTCCGCCTGACAAAAATGAACCAAGCGGCACTTCAGTCACTAAATGACTCTGCACAGTCTTGGTTAATTCTGCGGTTAATTGCTGTTGGTAGTCGCTGTCAGTTAAGCCGGATTGTTGTTGGGCGTATGACAGTTGCCAATAACGCTTTGGTGTAAGAGCTTGAGTTGGTTTTGTTAAATCAATGGCTAAAAAATGCGCAGGAGGCATTTTTTTTACCACTTGGTAGATACAGTCAGACTCAGCGACATAACCTAAGCAAAAAAACTGTTCGATGGCACGCGGGTTTAATTTTTTATCGAAACCTGGCAGCAAGGTGAGGCTTTTAAGTTCGGACGCAAAATACAAAAAACCTTGCTGTACCATGTAAAAGAGCGGTTTGATACCCAGGCGATCGCGAGCTAAGACAAGTCGTTTTTCTTGTTTATCCCATAGCGCGTAGGCAAACATCCCTTGCAAACGCTCGATACACGCATCTCCCCATTGCATATGGCCACGTAAAATCACTTCCGTATCGCAATGGCTGTGAAACTGGTGGCCAAGAGCGATAAGCTCGGCACGAAGTGATGGGAAATTATAGATCTCACCGTTGAATATCAAAGTAAATCGGCCGGATGCGTCTTGCATAGGCTGTTGGCCCTGCGCTAAATCAATGATCGCAAGACGACGATGACCAAGGCCGATACTGGCATCAACATATTGATCGCCTTCATCTGGTCCACGGTGATATTGCGCTTGATTCATTGCACTTAACAAGGTGCTATCTATTGGCTTTGAACCGTCAAGCGATAGTATTCCTACGATGCCACACATATAATTCCCTGTTGCTTGCCATGTGCAAAAACTTAACTTCTAAAAAGCTACCAGCATTAGCGGCTAGGCTCTGACCTTCATCAATTTGACTCAATGCAATGCAATGAGCTCAGGCACTGCGCTCATAACAGATGGCCGGCAGCGTTCGACATCACCAATACAGTTAATATGATGAAGAATTGCTTGGGATCTATTAACGCTGATAAATTGAATTGCTTGTTGTAATTTAACCTTTTTATTATCTGTGGTGAAATTAGAGCCTACTTGATAGCTGTAATACAACACCACTTGTTGAGTCGGGCCGCGTTTTAGCTCAACTTCACGCCATTGGCCACCTGCGATTGTCAGATCTATTTGCTGAGTGACACGCCAGTGCTCCTTATCAAATAGTTGAGTGTCCCAACCAATTAATTCCCCTTGAGTTTGCCGAGCAGCAAAATGTGCGGTGTAATACTCTAAACCTGCGCTATTAATAGCTGAGCTACTGGCTAGGCTAAAAGGAAATTTTGGTGACAGCCGATTTGTAGCGGTGGCAAGCCAGTTTTTAGGCGGAGCTAACTGTGCAGGTGCCGCCGGCGTTTCCACTGGTTGCCATGCAGAATATAAACCAATATTTAAACCTAATAAAAGCAATGCAGTAAGCAAAATAGGGCGGCTTTGCCGAGCAGTCGAGTTGATGACAGAAGTAGGTTTCTGGTCGTTGTCATCACTAAACTTTGCCCCTAGATGAAATGCCAGAAAAATGGCAATCGCAAAAAAGCCCCAACCATAATAATAATGATCTGCGCCAAAGCCATATTCCATACCACTTTTTTCACCAATGAAAATGAGGAAAAAAGCTCGGAAACTATTGGCGATTATAGAGAGAACGATCATCGAGCTGATAAAAAGCGCACGCTTTTTCCAACTTTTAAAATGCATGTGGCTAAATAAAAACGCTAATGCTAGAGCGACAATCATAAATCTGACACCGGAACAGGCTTCCGCCACCTCAAAAGAGGCGACTGGTGTTGTGATGTAGAGCCCTTCATGTAACACCGGAATGCCTGTCATTTGTAATAGCCAGACAGCCATTTCCGCCGTGACAAATTGCAGCGGTGCGTTTGCCTCATCACCAAATGGCACGGCAAACAAAAGATATAAAAGTGGGAATCGTAATACCCTGAAATTTTCATTGCCTAGCCAGCACCATAAGATACTAATTAAACATAACATCGCTGCAAAATGCGCAATTAAATTAACATCTGCGGCAAAGCCAACAAGCCACAGTAATAATGAAGGGAGTAGACAAAACAGTCCCCATTTACTGCCAAAATTATGAATATTGATAGCCTGGCGCAGCGGCCAGATTAACCAAGCACTAATTAGTGGAATGAAATAGCAATGCATGTAGGTTTCAGAGCCACGCCAAACCAATTCCATGGATTCTAGGGTAGACCAGAAAGACCAAGCCCATGCTCCAATCAGCAACGCGCCTATTGCGAAGAATCTAGACCCCGCTACGTAAGGCTGGCTTAACAACAATTGCTTCATCATTATTTGCATAACAACTGCGGTAATGGCGCCAAAGTGGCTTGCCAAGTGAAATGATTAATAACCCATTGGCGACTATCCACTGAGGGCGTATTATCTAGCATCGTCAACACGGCATTCGCAAAAGGCACGGCATCGTCAGTTTGTGCTAAACAGGGCGAAGTTGGGGCATTAATCCCTTCCATTGCCATCAATGAGGCGACGATTGGTTTATCCATGGCCATGGCTTCAAGAACTTTGTTTTGAATACCACGCGCTATCCTAAGCGGAGCAACCACAACTTGGGCATGTTGAATATAAGGCCGAACATCGTGCACTCGACCGGTAACCTGCACATTTTTCCGATTGGCTAATTCTCGAACTTTTATGTCTGGATTACCGCCAACGATTAGAAATTTTAAGTTTGGCGCCTGGGCTTGAATAAGTGGCCAAACCTCATCGCAAAACCACACGACAGCATCAACGTTGGCCCAATAATCCATAGCCCCAGTAAATACAATAAAATCATCGTCAAGCGTGATTTCTGGCTCGCCAAGGGTGTTTGCTGGATTGAAAAAAGCAACGTCAACACCGTTAAGTAACGGTTTAATTTTGGTTGAAAGTGTTGAAGGCATTAGTGTACGAAACATCTGCGCTTCATCAGGGGATACGAACAAGGAATGATCAAATTGCTCGCAATAATGCTGTTCAAATTGTTGAAGCAGTCGATGTTCACGCTGAAAAACCCAGCTCATGATGCCATGTTGCTTTTCGGCATATTGCCGCCACTTATCAGAATCAACATCCACAAAGTCGATAACGCGACACATCGTTTGATATTGAGGCTGGTCGACGTATTGAGCCATTGACGATGAAAATACTAACACAGTATCAATTTGTTGCAGTTCAATGGTTTTCTCAACCCAATTTGCCAATTCGTTATTCGCATAATAGGGCAGTGTAATTGGCGTACCGCGGAGTAATGCGGTTACCCCTTTGATTTTTGACCAAAGTTTTGGTAGTTCTGGGCAGCAATACTCAACGCAAAATTCAGCGAGTTTTTCTCGATATTGTCGGTCAAAAGGATCGTCAATAAAACAACCTAAATAAACGTCATAGGTTTTTGCCAATTCTTTGAGTAGATTAAATGACCGGATCTTATCGCCTTTATTTGGCGGATAGGGAATGCGGTGGCAAAGATATAAGATTTTCGGTTTTGCCATCTCTACTATCCCAAATAATGCGCTAACTTTGGCCCCAACCAGCGACTAATCGGCAACGGCAGTTTTTGCCAAAGCTTAATGAACAACTGGTATTTGGGGTTGTTTGGACTTAGATTCGCCAACTGCTCTGCGTTGATTAAAAAGTATTGATAATGCAATAACTCGTCTTGCATTCCCCAATGCTTTTTGTAGCTATAGGCGCCAGAATCGAGTTTGCTGCGGCCGAAATCATAAAAATGACAAGCTTTTTCACGTACTGCATGACACATTAATTGATAATACATAAAGTCATTACTTTTCAGCTCGCGCGCTTGCGGTTTGCCACCGCCATAATAGGGCAAAACTTGACCTTGGTAATAGAAATTAAATACCGAAGACACAGCTTTACCTTCACTTCTTACTGTCAAAATATCGGTATCTTCAGGAAATTCTTGTTGCAGGGCATCAATCAGTTGTTTTGAAAATACCGGCGTCCCAAGGTTACGTAGGCTTTCAGAATAAATTGCATAAAAGTCATTGTTGTCTTGTTCAATATGAAAAGACATGGCGGACTGCAAACCTTTGCGGATCAGTGCGCGTTGGTTTTTTTTAATCGCCGCTAAAATTGCTGCGTCATCATGGGCAAGTGCACAGCCGAATGTTGCATGCTGGCTTCTGGTTATCCAATCGTTCTCTTGCGGCTTTTTGTAGCGTAATTCTACTTGGTCCACACCTAATTCGGTACCAATTTCAATTGCGCGTTTTTCAAGGGCTCGTCGTACGTTTGCCGAACCTAAAGCGCCACCGTACACACAAAACGGTGTCGACACTAAAGCATTACCAAATAGTGCACTTTTTACCCATGCAAGAGGTAATACACCCACGATTTTGTCGTCAGACCAAGCGTAAATATAAAAAGCGCGGTGACCGAGTGTATTTTGTAAAACCCGTTGCCAACCGGATAAATGAAAGAATGTACCTTCCTCGTCCGCTTTGACAAAATTATCCCATAAGTCGCGGCGAGAGTCGTCAAGTGACAGTTGCAGTATCTGAAACATCTAAATCCTTTAGTTGCTACGTGCTAATTGATCTTGATAAACCTGAGAAAAACTTCCCCATTTGAAATCGCTTAGCAACAAATCTAACTTGCCTTCCATTTTGTCCAGATTGACATAATGGCGAAAACGCGACTTTAAACCAGCATCAGCAATTCTTGGCTGAGCCGGATCAATTTCCCAAGGGTGAAAATAAAACATATATGGCATTTTATCTTCTGCTAAAAACTTTCCTATTAGCAGTTTACTAAGCCAATATGGCATCAAGCGGAAATAACCTCCACCAGCGATTGGCAACTGCCTTCCAAGCATTGTCAATGTGGGCATTGGAATTTCCCAAATCCCTTCTGGGCGAAGGTAAGGCGTTTGTGGCCAGTCGGGAACGCCATAGAGGTCATGTTTCACTGGATAAGTGCTTGAACTGTATTGATGCCCTAGATCTTTAAGGATTTGAAAAGCCCACTCACTTTGCTTGTTAATTGAAAAACTCGGCGCTCGGTAGCCAGCGACAGCGACGCCAGTGAGATCTTCCAAAAGCTTTTTTGCCCGACTAACGTCATCGGTGAATTCCGCGTGAGTCTGCTGATGGACTTTAGTATGTGAGTAACCATGACTTGCGACTTCGTGACCTCGACGTGTAACCTCTTTAACAAGCTCTGGATAACGTTCAGCGACCCAGCCCAAGAAGAAAAAAGTAGCCTTAGCATCGTGGCGATCGAATTGGTCAAGCAGTAATCTGGTATTTCTATCGACGCGAACTTGCATTGATGGCCAATCACTTGGCGTGATTTGTTTATCAAATGCGGCGACTTGGAAATAATCTTCAACGTCGACAGTAAGTGCGTTCAATTTCCTTTGAGCTAAATCTTTCAAAATTAACGGCCTTTACCAAAGAGTACCACTTCAACTGTCCGAATAAGGATGACGATATCAAGGAGTAGTGAACGGTGTTTAATGTAGTACAAATCAAATTTTAACTTTTCTTGTGCGTCTTCAGTAGTCGAGCCGTAGGGGTATTTTAATTGCGCCCAGCCAGTTAAACCTGGTTTGACGTTATGACGCTGCGCATAGTAGGGGATGTCTTTGACCAATTGTTCAACAAATTCTGGCCGCTCTGGACGAGGGCCAACAAACCCCATATCGCCACGAATGATGTTAAACAGCTGTGGTAATTCATCTACTCGATATTTACGAATAAAACCACCAATTGACGTAACCCGAGCATCATTTTTGCTTGCCCATTGTGCGCCACCGGCTTCGGCATCAGGGCGCATGCTACGAAATTTTAAAATTTGAAAAGGCTTACCATCAATCCCAATACGGATTTGCCGGTAGAATACTGAAGCACCTGTCTTACGACCATCGTCAAAATAAATGACCAAGGCAGTAATAAGCATGATTGGCCACACCAAGGCTAATACCGCCAAGGCAAGTAGAGCATTTAGACGGTGATCCAAGCTGGTTTTAAAGCGATGATTAATCTCAAAGCCGTTTGAGTAAATCACCCAACTTGGGTAGATAAGATTAACTGCGATCTGTCCTGTTTCTTGCTCAATAAAATCAAGAATTTCGATAACATCGATGCCACGAGTTTTACACTTAAACAAATGCTCAACCGGTAGCATATTACGTCTCTCATCGCAGGCAATTACGAGCTGGTCAATTTCATGCTCGACAGCATACTCATAAAGCGCGTCTTTATAATCGACGTGCAAAATTTTCGTTGCAGGGATATGGCCAGCAACGTCGCCTTCAATTTCTACAAATCCGTGAATTTCAAAGTTGCGTTTGTCGACGTTTCGCCTCATGCGACGCTCAATGATAGATGCGCGCTCGCCAGCGCCCAAGATTAATACACGGCGACGGCTAATTTTTGTAATGTCGTGATAGTGAAAAAGTAAACGAAAAGACGTCAATGTTACGATAGATATAGCTGAAGCGATTAAGCTGTAGGTGTAGCCGATTTGCAACGAGGGGGCTACGTTGAAAATAACCACTTCTAATAAGATAGCGGCAAGTAATAAGGTAATAACCACCCGCTTAAGCACACCACCGGTATCTTCTCTCAGTTTTTGGTCGTATAGACCCACAGATAATGCGCACAACATTACACACCCCGTGAACAACACGGCGTTAATTGCGGAAAGTTCTTGGTCTATAGGTTGATAAAACGAGTTGATATAGGAGGCGGCAAAACTCGAAGCCAAAAGTAACAGCATCTCACCCAATAAAAACAACTTATCTGCTAACGTATTGTTTCCATACCGAACAGCCTTATTCATTAATACTTCTTCCCGTAAAGAACTGAAATAGGAGTGTTTTCAAATTAGAATACTTGACAGAATTTAATCTTAATCGAAGTATACGCTGGCGAATTTAAAACTTAAATTAAATTTTTTATCCAGCACAAGCCAGCGTCGCTAAATTCAGTTATATTAACGTCGCATCTTATACTAAGGACTTAGATATGAAGGCAATTTCTGGCATCGCAAAAACTTTGGCTGCAGTGCTGTTGCTCTCTTTGCAGGCATGCTCAACCAATGAACTTCCAAGCGCAACCATTCAACCGTCCATGACGACTTCCGTTGATCAATATAATTATTTGATTGGTCCAAATGACTCGGTGACTATATTTGTATGGCGTAACCCTGAGCTCTCTGGCACTTTTACGGTACGTCCAGATGGAAAAATAAGTACCTCACTCGTCGAAGATATTCCTGTATCAGGCCGTACTCCATCGCAGTTTGCCCGCGAAATGGAAAAGGTATTGGCGAAATACATTCGAGATCCAGTCGTGACAGTCTCTGTGAACAATTTCGCGGGTCCATTTAGTGAACAGGTTCGGGTCATCGGTGCGGCGGCTAAGCCAGAAGCCTACCCATATCGTCAGTACATGACGTTGCTAGATATTATGATCGCTGCAGGTGGTCTTGACGAATTCGCCAGCGGAAACAGTGCTAAGCTGGTCCGAGTATTAAATGGTAAGCAAATGACCTACCAAGTACGGCTTGATGATTTAATTCGTGATGGTGATATAACAGCAAATGTTGATTTGTTACCAGGCGACATCATTATCATTCCAGAAGCTTGGTTTTGATTTTTATTTAGGGACGGTGTTTTCGGATGAAGGAATTAAACCTTGCGATTGAGATGTTGCTGATTTACCTGCAAGGTATTTGGTTACGGCGTCGCTACATTATATTAACAGCGTGGATTGTTTGCCCGGTTGGTTGGTTAGTAGTATTTAATTTACCGCCAACTTATCAAGCGGATGCAAAACTATATGTTGAAACACGTTCTGTTTTAGATCCAATATTACAAGGTCTTGCTTTTCAAGGGAATCCTGAACAGCAAATTGAAATAATGGCTAAAACACTGTTAAGTCGGCCTAACCTTGAGAAAATTGCACGTGCAACAGATTTAGATGTGCAAGCAACCGATAAACAGGCTTATGAGAACATTATTGATGGCTTGAAAAAGGATATAAAGTTCTCTTCTTCTGGCCGTGAGAATATTTATGTCATTAGCTACGCAAATGCATCTTCTGCGCTTGCGCTAAAGGTAGTCCAAGAAACCTTGAACGCCTTTGTCGAAAACCAAGTTGGTACAGCAGCGCAAGACAGCAAAAAAGCTAATGAATTTTTAGAAGTTCAAATCCGTGATTATGAAAATCGACTCAGTGAAGCGGAAAAACGTCTGTCGGATTTCAAAAAAGAGCAGATGATGATTGCGCCGAACTCTGAGCAAAATTTCTTTGCCCGTATTGAAGCCGAAGCTGAGCGCCTTGAGCAAGCTCAGCTAGATCTGCGTCAGTTGCAAAGTCAGTTAGATTCTGCTCGCCGACAATTACAGGGTGAAGACTTTACCTTAAGTGATGGTGATGTTGGGATCAGTGGTTTTACCACTCAATATGATGAGCGTATCAAGACCTTACAAACTCAGCTTGATGCTTTTTTAATTCGCTTCACTGACAGCCATCCCGATGTGATTGAAACACGCCGAACCCTTGAAAACCTACAAAAGTTGAAAAAGCAGGAAATTCTATCAATCCAGGCTGCTGCATCGAAGTCTTCGAGTGCATCATCTGGCCTTAGCCAGAATCAGGTTTATCAAGAATTACGGTTAAATGCTTCGAAACTTGAAAATGAAGTTGAGTCTGCGAAAGTTCGAGTGAAAAACTTCCAAGATAAACTCGATGCCTTAGAGCGTCAGCGCAACATCATCCCCGATATTGAAGCGAAGTTTTCTGGTTTAAACCGCGACTATGAAGTGACTAAGCAAAAATATGAAGAATTGCTAACGAGACGCGAAGCCATGGAACTGAGTAATGCTGCGGCAAAATCTGAGCAGGATGTGCAATTCAAAATCATTGATCCACCGCGAGTTCCATTTAAACCTTCTGGCCCTCCGCGCGTAGTGTTATACACGGTGGTATTAGTGTTAGGGGCAATTGCAGGGATTTTTATGGCGTTTGCTCGTAGTCAGTTGCAGCCTGTTGTAACTTCTGCCTTGCAATTAAAGACGATTGCCGATTTTCCGGTGTTTGGTTTGGTTTCACATACCAACAAGGACGCTTTGATCAGGCAAAATAAAAAGCATTTGTTATATTTCATTGCGTTAGCGAGCATTTTGCTGTTCGGATTTGTGTTGTTAGTCACAAATGAGCTGGTCTTTGGTTTAACCGCAACGGAATTAATGGGACGGTTATTATGAGTACCATCGAAAAAGCACTTGAAAAATTAATGGCAAAAGAGTCTACCGAGGTTGGTGTCGAAAAGTCGGCAGAGCCCATCGTGTTAACAACCGATTCGTCAGTATCTGCCGATACCGTAGTTTTGCCTGCAGCACAAGACTTCGAGTTACAGGAGGCTACTGAGCCACTGGTACAAGTCGAGATCTCTAAAGCCGATCATTTAGATGAGTCGCTAGTACATCGTGAGTCCGCAGTAGCTGATGCAAAAGCAACGAATCAGAAGCACGAAATCTACATTGATTTCTCGCGACTCAGTGAGCTTAACTTCGTCTCGCTGGCAACTGAACGTCGGCTAATTTCGGAAGAGTACCGAGTAATCAAACGTAAGTTAATTAATAACGCTTTTGGTTCATTAAGCACTACCTTAAATCATCCTAACCTTATCTTGGTATCTAGTACGAGGCCAGGGGAAGGTAAAACATTCACTTCGGTGAATTTAGCGCTTAGTATCGCTTTGGAACAAGATAAAACAGTGTTATTGGTCGACACAGATGTTTTGCGTCCGAACGTTGCTAGAACCTTAGATATTCAAGTTCCGCTTGGATTGACAGATTACCTCAGTGGCGATGACGTTAAAGTTAACGATATTCTTTATAGCACTAACGTGGAGCGGCTAAAAATTATTGCGGCGGGTCGTCCGCACCATTTATCCACCGAATTATTGGCAAGCGATAAAATGGTTGCTCTAGCTAATGAATTTGCCTCACGATACCCTGACCGTATTGTTATTTTTGATGCACCACCGTTACTTGGCATTACCGAAACTGCTGTTTTAGCGTCGATGTGCGGACAAGCTGTGGTTGTGCTTGAAGAAAACAAGACGAAATTAAACGAATTGGAAAAAGCGCTGAGTTTGTTGCCAAAGGAATTAGCAGTCGGATTTGTCATCAATAAAGCCTATTACAGCCGGGATAAAGGATATGGATATGGCTACGGTTATTATGCGCAATAAAGGGCCAGCGCTCTTTATTGCCAAACCGGCGTTATTGGCAAGTTGTTTAGTTGCTTCGGTATATGCTTATGCCGATTTCAAAATTCAGCCAAGCCTGGCATTAGACTCTCATGGATATCATATTCGTGAGGACCATGGAGGTACCGACCGCGGAGCATCGTTGTCTGTAGCTCCTACTTTAGACTTTTATTACTCAACAGGCTTAATTAACTCGTCTTTGCAGTTGGAAAATCAATCTGTGGTCTATCGCGATTCGCAGAGGGATGATATCAATTACTTTAGCTATAAAGCGGGTAATGCTTTGCGTTTATTAAATGACAACCTGTCGATTGATTTTACATTTTCGCAAGATTACCGTGCCACAGGGACTGCCGCCAGTCGCTTTCAAGACCAAATTAACTCACCTGAAAGCCAAGTTAAATCCAATAATGAGGCTTTCAGCATCGGCTACGAAAACGACCGATTAGATTGGTTTGTGATTAATACCAATGTCAGTGCTAATCGCACAGCTGTAGATACCAATGATGATATTACTGCTGTGGATCCTAACCAATTGCAGTATTTATCCAATCAAAATTATGTTGGCAATTTTGAGTTTCAATCTCGAGATCGCTCAAGAAAGTTTTTTTGGGCAGGGCAGTTATCTGCGACAAAGATTGAGCGGGATGCGCTAGAAGATTTCGATACTGAACGTGGCTCTTTGATTTTTGGCTTTCCATTCTTTGCCAATATCGCGATGGTTGCTCGTGGCGAGTACGAGGATAATTCGTCGAACCCTTTGGCCTCCGATATCTATTCGGACTACCAGAGCTATCGTACTATTGGTGGCGGACTTGAGTGGCAGATTTCGCAGTATTCGTTTTGGAACGTCACCTTTAACAAAGTAAATAATGCTGATGTGACAACTGAATATATTGGTACGGAATTTCGTTTAGTCCCGTCACGCCATACAAAAATCACCGGTTCGCTAGATCGGCGTTTTTTTGGTCGTACTGCTGAAATTACTGCAAACTATGAGTTAAAAAATTTCCGTATGGAATTAAAGCTCGGTGATTCAGTGGGATCTTTGTTGGCATTATCGGCAGCTGACAATCAAGTTGGGCTTTTCATTTGTCCGCCAGGCGTCACTCCAGGACTTGATAATTGTTTTCAACCACCAACATCGCAGTACCAACCAAGACCTGGTGAGCAGTACTACAATATTACTATTCCAAGCAATGATTTAAGTGAGCTGTTAGTCGTAAGGCGTCAAGCATCATTGCAAATTGGCTATGATTTTAATCGGATTAAACTGACTGGTACTATCGGTCAACGCAAAGACGATTTCTTGGAAGGGCGTCAACAACGCGATGATAAATATGCGAATTTGGCGGCTAACTGGCAATTAAATCAACGCAATAGTATTACTCTAAGTGCAGATAGCTCTCGGCAAGATAATGAGTCGGCAACCGGCCAATTCTCCGGTTTTGGTTTTGGTGATTCCGATAGCGCTAGTCTGGAATGGAGTCGGCAGTTAAACCGGTCGTTGTCGGGGAAATTAAAGCTTAAAAGATTGATTGCCGATGATGAGCTCAGCAAAAAGTCGTTTGAAGAAACAAGGCTTTCTCTCGGCTTTAATTATGTTTTTTAATAAACTAATTTAAATCATGTAGTTGTCGCCACCTTCTATATCTAAAGGTGGCCACTTGGGGCAGGAAACAGTTATTTTTCTGAGTTAGGTTTATCTAATTTTCCCATGACTTGTTGCTGTTGATGGCTCAGTATTTGGTCTAATTGCTGGGCCAACTTTATTTTGTGTTCTAACGAATTATCAAGTAGCGAAGATAGCTCTGATAACATCGCATGATATGGATTGTTTTGTGCGTTGCTTTGCGTAGTCGCTGGAGCCTCTACAACTTGCTGGGGCAAAGTACTCGGCGGTTGGTTGGCAATTTCACCATTTATTTCGGCAACAACTTGCTCGATGTGATTTAACTGAAGTAATTCGATCTCTTCCAGAAAGCCAAAAAGTAGCACACGGTCCATCAAGTTATTGACCTTGCGTGGGATGCCGCGGCTTTGTTGATGAATGAGGGAGAAACATTCATCGGCAAGCAAAGGTCGTGTCACGCCAGCCTGATTGATTCTATATTCAATATAAGCTTTGACATCTTCACAGGACAGCGGTGTGAGGTTTGACGATGCGATGATCCGTTGTCGGAACTGCTCCATGTGCGGGGATTGTATGATTGCATTTAATTCATTTTGCCCGAGCAAAAAGCTTTGCAGTAGCGGTTTGCCAGCCAATTGAAAATTTGACAGCATGCGTAGTTCTTCAATGGATTCCAGTGGTAAATTTTGTGCTTCGTCCACCAGTAATAATGCACGTTTATTTTGCTGATTTAATCCGGTCAAATAATTTGAGATTGCTTCCAGATAAGCAGCTTTGTTTGGCTCACGAACCGTCAATTGGAACACAGTCGCGATCATCCGCAGCAAATCATCTGGCCCCAGCTTTGAGGTAACTATCTGCCTTGCAACGATCTGGTTTTGATCAAGTTGCCCTAGCAACTGATTGGCAATTGTCGTTTTGCCAGTGCCAACATCACCAGTGATCACAATAAAACCTTCCCCTTGACTTAACCCATATTGCAAATAGGCGAGGGCTCTTTTATGAAATTTACTGGCGAAAAACCACTGTGGATTCGGTGTCAATTGAAAAGGGCGCTGATTAAATCCGTAGAAAGCTTCGTACATGTGCTCCGTTCCTCAGAGAATCATTAAGTCGGTCAATACCTTGCAAATTTGTTTTCGATACTACCACAGGCGATAAATGCCTGACAGTCAGCCTATAAGCTTATACTCTTAGAAAGGGTATTATTTGCTGAGTTTTTCAACGGCATGGGCAAAAAATGTCCGAACAGATCAAGCTTTTGAAAAAACTATTGACACATATTGGACTGCCCCATAGAATGCGCCTCGTTCTGTAGCGCAATGCTTAGCGTAGCAAAGTGTTGTTGCAAGGTGCGGGGCTATAGCTCAGCTGGGAGAGCGCTTGCATGGCATGCAAGAGGTCAGCGGTTCGATCCCGCTTAGCTCCACCAAAATTTTTACGATGTGTCCCTTTCGTCTAGAGGCCTAGGACACCGCCCTTTCACGGCGGTAACAGGGG
>JAYSCP010000004.1:103160-316376 GCA_041914845.1 Alteromonadaceae bacterium | reverse complement strand
GACCTTCGGGTTATGAGCCCGACGAGCTACCAGGCTGCTCCATCCCGCGTCCGAAAAACACTGTGCTGTAACGGTAGTTGAAGTAAAAAAACAAGATTTTTTCACTTCGACTGTACCTAAAAATGTAAGTTGGTTGCGGGAGCCGGATTTGAACCGACGACCTTCGGGTTATGAGCCCGACGAGCTACCAGGCTGCTCCATCCCGCGTCCGTTACTGCGGGGCGCATCTTATGGTGTAACTCTCACAATGGCAAGCAGCATTTACCATAATTCTGGATTTTAAGCATCAACTGCTGGATTAATCAGCAATATAGAGTAAATAGTAAGGTGGGGGCTCTTTGGAAACACCCAAGCTTAATGCGCTTTACTCACAAAAATTGGTATTTGGCTATTTATGCACTGGCTTGGCTGAAAATTAAGCGAGTTTCTGCGAAAAATCGCCCGGCGACGACTCTGCGCTTTCTGCTATACTGTGCGCCATTTTGTTGAAGGGTAGTTGGTATGTTGCAATTTTGGGCTTTAACCTCGAAAGGGGTCGAAGAAGTGTTAGCGACTGAAATTAATCAGTCTGGCGCACAAGTGACGAAACTAGGGCTTGGTGCTGTTCGCTTTGATGCGACTATTGAGCAGGCGATGTATTTATGTTTGTGGTCGCGTTTGGCAACGCGGATCATGCAACAAATTCATCAAATCAATGTCGATGAACAATCGGACGTTTACACCTTAGCTAGCGAAATTCGTTGGACCGACTATATGTCGTTGTCACAAAGCTTGGCGGTAGAATGTGTCGGCAAACATCCCACTATAGATAACACCCAATTTGGCGCGATGCGGGTGAAAGATGCCATCGTCGACCAATTCCGAGAAGCAACGGGCGAGCGTCCGAACGTGGACCGCTTAGAACCTGACGTCCGTTTCCAATTGCGTATGGAACGTCAAAGCTTCTATTTCCTACAAGATTTCTCAGGCCCTTCAATGCATCAACGAGGTTACCGCAAGGAACAAGGTGAAGCGCCGCTCAAAGAACATTTAGCCGCAGCATTATTAATTCGTTCTGGCTGGCAGCCGACCCAACCGTTATTTGACCCATTCTGTGGTAGCGGTACGTTATTAATTGAAGCGGTGTTAATGGCCCGTAATTTAGCGCCAGGTTTGAAGCGTGTTGCATTTGCTTTTGAAAAGTATGCCAATTTTGACGCTTCTTTGTGGAGTTCAATGCGCGCCAAGGCATTAGGTGAGCGTAAAGCTATTGCTGCTGGTGTTAAGTTTGTAGGTTCTGATTTAGATCCACGTCAGCTAGAAAAAGCCAAGCAAAATGCGAACCGTGCTGGCATCGGCGAATTTATTGAATTTAAACTTGGTGATGCAACTGCCCTCGAATCCTTAGCAACCGAAATTCCTGGGGTTATTGTAACCAACCCGCCATACGGTGAACGGCTAGGCGACTTACCGACATTAATTCCAATTTACGCCGCCTTTTCATTAGCGCTGAAACAGCATTTTGCCAATTGGCGTTTGGCAATTATCACCTCCAATTCGGATTTGCTGCGTGCTTTAAAATTATCTCGTTTAAAGTCGTATAAATTCAACAACGGTCCGCTTGAGTGTGAATTCACTTTGTTTGACCTTACGGAAAAGCAAGTGCAAATTAGCACCGCAGCGCCGTCTATTTTCTTTACTGAAAGCTCATCTTTCGCTAATCGCTTGAAAAAGAACGTGAAACAGCTGGAGAAATGGGCAAAACGCGAAGGTATCAGCTGCTACCGCCTATACGATGCCGATATTCCAGAATATAACGTTGCCGTAGATTGGTACGATGGTGAAGTGGTGATCCACGAATACGCTGCGCCCTCGAATGTAGACGAGCAAGTCGCGCAAAAGCGGCTGTTTGATATCGTGAATTTAGTGCCACAAGTGCTTGGGATTTCAAGTGATGCGATGGTGCTGAAAGTACGCGAAAAGCAAAAAGGTAAAGAGCAGTACCAAGCGCTGGCAAAAGCGGGGCAGTACAAGCAAGTTACTGAATATGGTGCGAAATTCTTAGTCAATCTGCGTGATTATTTAGATACCGGCTTATTTTTAGATCACCGCCTGACCCGTCGTTCTATTCAGCAACAAGCCAAAGGCAAATCGGTTTTAAACTTGTTTGCTTACACTGGCACTGCCTCTGTGCATGCTGCTGTAGGTGGCGCCAAGGTGGTTACTACTGTTGATATGTCAAATACCTATCTTGACTGGGCAAAACGCAATTTTGACCTCAACGGCTTAGCTGGCAAGCAGTATCAGTTTGTGCAAGCAAACGTGCTCGAATGGTTGCAAAGCTGCCATAACCAGTTTGACTTAATATTCGTTGATCCTCCGACCTTCTCTAATTCCAAGCGCATGGAAGATACTTGGGATGTGCAACGTGACCATCTGAAATTATTAGGACTGATTGGGAAATTGGTAGCGCCTGGTGGTAAGGTGATTTTCTCTAACAACAAACGTCGCTTTAAGTTAGATTCTGCAGCGCTTACCGAGCAAGGTTGGAGCATTAAAGATGTTAGTGCACAAAGTTTGCCGGAAGATTTTAAGCGTAACCCGCATATTCATGTGTGTTTTGAGTTAACCAGAGGCTAAGATGCTGATTTTATACAGCACATGGGGTTGTCATCTTTGTGAAGATGCCGAAAAATTGCTAGTCGAGTCACACGCGACTTTTCGCGTGGTAGACATTGTCGATGACCCGCTAGCTTTTGAGTTGTATCGGACCTCAATCCCAGTAGTGGTTAGCACTGACGCTACAGCACAAGATGCTGTACAGCGCTTATTTTGGCCTTTTGATCAAGATCGCTTGGCAGCGTTTATTAACGATTTGTCGATGACAAGCGAAGGAAATTAGTCGTGGAATTATTACGTTTTCAACAAGCATGTTTGGCTTTTGGTACTCATCCGGTGCTCGATCATGTGGATTTCAGCTTATTCGCCGGAGAGCGTGTTTGTCTGGTAGGCCGCAATGGCGCAGGCAAATCGTCAATGCTCAAAGTGTTGACCGGTCAACAAGTGTTGGATGATGGTCAGGTCGTCAAAGAAAGTAATGTGGTGCTCGCGCGGTTAGAACAAGATCCGCCAGCACGTATTGATGTGAAAATTGGCGACTTTATCCGCGAAGGCGCGGGTGATTTAGCAGAAAAACAAGCGCGTTTTTACCGCTTAGCCGACGAATTGCATGAAGCAACCGAGTCGCAATTGCGCGAATTTGGTGATTTGCAAGCTGAACTTGATGCGCGTGATGGTTGGCAGCTCGAAGCAAGAATTCAAGCATTGTGCGAACAGTTCGAAATGGATCCACAAGCCACACTTGCCAGTTTATCGGGTGGCTGGTTGCGCAAAGCGGCGTTGGCGCGCGCGTTAATTGCAAAACCGAACATTCTGCTACTCGACGAACCAACCAACCACTTGGATGTTGCAGCCATTCAATGGCTTGAGCAGTTTGTGATTAACTTCAGCGGTGCCATCATTTTTGTATCGCATGACCGTGCTTTTATTCGCAATGTCGCAACTCGGATTATCGATCTTGACCGTGGTGAATTAACTTCTCATCCCGGCGATTATGCGGCGTATTTAGAGCGCAAAGCGAAAATGCTCGAAGTTGAGCAGCAGCATAATGCCCTGTTCGATAAGAAATTAGCCGACGAAGAAGTGTGGATCCGTCAGGGGATTAAAGCACGCCGTACCCGTAATGAAGGTCGAGTGCGTGCGTTAAAAGAGCTGCGCAAAGAACGCGCGGCTCGGGTCGAGCAGCTTGGTAAAGTTGATTTTGCCATTGAACAAGCAGCTAAATCGGGTAAGTTAGTTTTTGAAGGCAAAGGTTTAGAGTTATCGTTTGGCAACAAACCAATTCTGAATAATTTCAACTTCCTGTTAATGCGTGGCGATCGCGTGGCTTTAGTTGGTCCAAACGGCGTTGGTAAAACTAGTTTAATTAAGATTTTACTAGATGAATACGAACCAGCGTCTGGCGATGTAAAACGCGGTACCAACCTAGAAGTGGCCTATTTTGACCAACATCGGATGGCATTAAACCTTGATGCGACAGTGCAAGATAACGTCGCGGATGGTCGGCAAGAAATCACCCAAAATGGCCAAACTCGCCATGTGTTAAGTTACTTGCAAGACTTTTTATTCGCGCCAGCACGCGCACGCACGCCGGTACGAGCACTTTCGGGTGGTGAGAAAAACCGGTTACTGTTGGCTCGACTCTTTGCTAAACCAAGTAATTTACTGATCCTCGATGAACCAACTAACGATTTAGATGTAGAGACTTTAGAGCTATTAGAAGATATTTTAGAGCAGTACCAAGGTACGGTCATTTTGGTCAGCCATGACCGTGAATTCGTCAATAACACCGTAACCAGTTCGTTATGGTTTAAAGGCAATGGGCAAATTGTTGAAATTGCAGGGGGATATGATGATGTCATCGCATTCCAAAAACTGCAAAACAATGTTTCTGAGCCTAAAAAGCCGCAAAGCGAACAAATAAATACAAAAGCAGAGCCACAAATCGCAGTACAGGCTTTAGCTCCGAGCGCGAAGAAGTTATCATACAAAGAGAAACGCGAGCTGGAACTGTTACCAGCGCAAATAGAAGAACTGGATGCCGCGCTTAATGCCTTACAACTGCAAGTCAATGATCCGGAGTTTTTCCGGAAAAGCGCCGAAACTACAACCGCTATATTGAACCAATTACAGCAGACTGAGTCGAAGCTGGCACACGCTTATGAGCGATGGGAACAATTAGAAGCATTAAACCAGCAGTAGCAGGGGATTTGAATGAAATTTACGCCGATGTTTGTCGCATTATTACCAGCGCTTACGGTATTTGCGAGTCAGGCTGCCACTTATCAGGTTGTTGAGCTTGGACCTTTATCAACTCATAAATCAGTATTTGCTCAAGCGATTAACAATAATAATCAGTCTATCGGTAATGCCACTGATTTATACAATTACCCGGTTGATTTAGATAAAATTAATTTTGAATCGGAACAGATTACGCAAAATTTGACGTCTGTTGAAATCGAAGAGACCAAGAAGGGCAATATTTCGGCAAAAGCATTAAGCGTTTTGTTGCAATATTTAGCCAACGGTGCGAGCGATTTCAGCTTTCAGCGATATGCAAGAACCTTTGCTGTACGTTTAGACGCTCAGCAAACGTTTAATATTCGTGAAACATCCACTCTGCAGACTAATAATGAATTTGCAATTGGTATTAATGATCTGAACCATATAGTCGGACACGCAACGGCACCGTTTGTTCAGCAACGTTTTACACCCGCAGCTACCGCCAGTAGACCGAACCCTGTTGAAAGTACCCTTTGGGTGCCTAAAAAATCACATCTAAGTGCGGTTTTGATCACAGAAAAAGGCCGTTTTACTTTAGAACCTTATTACAATGACGTGAATGGCGGTTTTGCCTTTGTCAGAGATTTGAATAACACTGGCACTATTATCGGTTTTGGTAGTACCGCACTTGATGCTGATTATGCACAGAGTTTAAAAACAAGTTGCGATGGATCTGAAGAACCTGAAAGCATATGTTTATACAGAGCAGCGTTGACTAATAGGTTCCAATCTGGTGGCTTAGTGTGGCAACTTGATAGTTTCGGTAAACCAAGCGCTCCGCGTATCCTTAATGTTTTTGGCGATCGCTACTCAGGTAAACCGCATGGCTTAAGTGCTTATCCACAAGTTACTTATTCAAGCACCCCTAATGATTTGAACGACTCAGGGCTAATTGTCGGTGATTCAATAGTGTCAGACAGTACCGACATTCGTTACAATGCATTTTTGGGTCGTGACGAAGTTTATGCCGCAACGCATGCCGCTGTTTTTGATGGTGAAGAGCTTAAAAGTTTCATTGACCACAAAGAGTGGTTGAATAGTAGTGCTACAAGTGTCAATAACAAAGCCATAGTAACTGGCTATGCCACCAAAGTGCTTAATAGCGAGCTTAGAAATAGATTTTTTGTTTTTGACTACAATACTGGAAAATTAACCTTTCCAGCGGATCTTTTCGGCACAGCATCGACCACCCCTGAAAAAATTAATGACAATAATAAAATAGTTGGCACAACTGAGGTATTTACTCCAGGCACTAGCGTTAGATCTAAAGCTGGTTTTATCTATGATATTCCAACGAATACTTTTAAAGATCTTAACTCGTTATTGCCATGTAATTCAGGCTATAACATTGTTGCTGCGAATGATATTAATGAGAAAAATGTTATTTTGGCTACGGCTGTTAAACAGCTCGAAAAACGAGATGTCAAAGGTGAGTTAATTCTTGATAGCGCTGGTAACGTTATCAAAGAGCCAGTCGCGATTGCAGTTCAGTTGGATCCGATAGCAAACGGGACAATTAGCAATTGCGCCAACGAAGGCTCTCAGACATATGAGCGTAAAGGCGGCAATGTTCATTTTGGTTGGAGCTTTTTGTTGTTAGCTTTAGGGTTTCATCGTCGACGTAAATAAAGTTAATTTGTAAAGCACTGAACGAATACTCAATATCAAATCCTCGGTTAGCCGAGGATTTTTTTGTCTGAAAATACATACCCCACGTTATTATTTTCTTAATTCTCTAATCTGACTTACATAAGCTTACATTTTTTCAGCAATTGCGCGACACACTTCAGTAGCATGATTTGTCAAAATGCCGTTAACAGTTGCCAATTATTGAGATTTCCCCATGCGATTTCCATTATCAGAACTAACTATCTGCTTAGGACTTTATAGCCCATTATTATTTGCTGGTATCGTCAATAGTCCTTTGGAAGATGTTCATCCAATAGAGCGAATTCAAGTCAATGGCAGTAAGGTCAACGATGCAACTCAAACCAATGAAGAAACAGAGCAATTGCTAAAAGTTGCTGGCATTATGAACGACCCGCTAGCCGCAGTTTTTAGTTTACCTGGAGTCGTTTATGCGGGGGGTGATTTTGGGGGAATGCCTGCTGTCCGTGGCTCCGCACCAGATGACAATGCATTTCTTATTGATGGCTTACCAGCAGGTTATTTATTTCATATGTTTGGTAACAGTGTACTTAACGAAGCATTGCTGCAAGATTTTCATCTAGAAAGTGGTGGCTTTGGTGCGCAATATGGCAATGCAACTGGTGGTGTGTTTTCTGCGACATTGCGAGATCCAAAAAACCAAGCGATTGGGGGGGAGGCAGAACTAAGTTTATTGCAAATGAGTACTCTCTTTGAGGGGGCTATTGATGATGAACAGTCTTTCTATGTCGCAGCACGCCAAAGTACCATTCAATTTTTTATTAAATCAGGGGATGAATTGGATGACGGGATCAAAATCTATCAACCACCAAAAAGTTCAGATTATCAAGCACGTTACTTATTTGAAGTATCACCTGCACAAAAGATAACTCTGACTCTAACTGGGGTCAATGACAGTGCTAAAGCCAACATCAGTAAGGCATCTGAACAAGGTCGAGCGGATCCAGAGTCTGTAGGTGATGTTCGCATCGATACTACTTTTGCCAATCAACAGGTAAGTTATCAATATCAACTCCCGGCAGGTCATTTGTTAAACATGCGTTATCAGCGCAGTACAAATTCAGAAGATAATTTGTATGGGGGCGATCAATTCGTTAGTTTTAAGGATACCCAGCAATATTTTCAATTACAGTCGCGATGGTTATTCACTGATCAACATCAGCTAGAGACAGGTGTTGAGCGTAGTCAGCGAAATGGTAATTATAGTTTTGATGTGATTCCATATTTCTGCACCGATCATCAGCCAGATTGTTTTGCCCAGCGGGGTGAACGGATTAAAGCCAATGACAATTTAGAGTATCAAACCAATAGCGCTTTTCTGCAGCATTATTGGCAATGGAATGATTATCTAAGCTCTGTAGTCGGGGTGCGGTACGATAGTCAAAACTATACTGATGAAAATTTTCTTCAACCAAGGGCCGAAATTAGTTTGCAGACGACACCAGAACAACGCTGGTTTGTGCGCGCAGGTCGCTATAGCCGTTTAGCAGATTTAGAGAAAAGCCTGCCAGTGCTTGGGAATCGTCATTTAAAACAGCCTACAGCCCTTCATTATGTATTAGGTCAAGAATGGCAATTTGCTGAAAATTGGACGTTTAATTCAGAAATGTACCTGAAAAAACTACAAAAATTACCATTAGGATTGACGGCTCAGGATGGCGATCAAGCACTCAATTATAGTAATGATAGCGAAGGGCAGGCACATGGCATTGAGCTATTATTGAGAAAGCAAAAAAACAATGGCGACTGGTACGGCTGGAGCTCACTCAGTTGGTCAACAGCAGAACGCACCGACTTACGTCGAAATATAACCTCAGAATATTACTTAGATACACCGATGGTTGCGAATGTCGTAGTGGCCTATCCATATAGTGATGAATGGGATTTCAGTGCCCGACTAACCATTCGTTCTGGTGCAAAGTACACACCAATTATTGGTAGTAAACCCAATCCCTATTATCCAGATTATCAAGTTGCGGTGTATGGCGAGCTTAACTCTGAAACATTGCCGGTTTATCATCGTTTGGATTTACAAGCCGAGCAACAAGGCACCTTATTCGGACTGCCAGTTACTTATACTTACGCAATTTTGAATGTACTTAATCGTAAAAATGTTTCAGGCTATTTCCTACAAAATGCCAAAACTGGTGAATCACCTGCATATAGCATTGAAGCGGAAGAGAATCTTGGCATTTTTCCTTCTGTTGGTTTAAAGGTCGTGTTTTAGCGTTCGGGTTAGAGCCTTACGGCTATTCACTTACACTTTTTAAACATTAAATTTGAGCGCTCACCGTTATGATGAGCTCTTTGTGGTTCGGAGTTTGTTATGCGTCATGTATTGACCTTGTTGCTGACAATTTCATTTAGCAATCTATGTTCTGCCGGTGATGATGAAATTGATTTCACAGGCTATTTTGCGATTGGAGCAGGCTACCAGCAAGGAATGATTGGCGCTATGGATCAATCGGTCAATGAGCGATTGATGTTAAACCTTTCTGCGGATGTTAGTTATCGTAATTTTTTTATCGAATCTGATGAGCGTCGAAATGTTTTAAGGTATGGCAGCGGGATTATTGGTTATCACTTGTGGCAGGGCGAAAATGCCGGCCTCGCATTGATTGGGACGGGATACCATCAAGCGATCGGCCCGCATATTGTAACCGCATTTGGCAAGCAGCATCTGGAGGCGCTTGACGGCTTAACTCTACGGGATTCTGATTTTTTAATTGGAGTGCGTTATCAGTATTATATGCAACAACATTATTGGTCGGTGGAGTTGGGGCAAGATATAGATTCGCATTACGGCCAACAGTTAAGGTTTTTGTATAGTCATCGTCAGCCAATTCGCAATTGGGATCTTTATTACAATGTGGGTTTGGCATTTTCCACGGCAAAAGTTGTCGATTATTACTACGGGATCCGCACGAATGAAGTGCAAGCAAATCGAGCCGAATATCGAGCTGGTGCAGGTCAGCAATTTCATATTGGCCTCACGGCGCTCTATCCGTTAAGTCCAGATTGGTTGTTCGAAATAAGCTTAGCGAATAATCTCTTCAGCAGTGCTTATACCGATAGCCCATTAAGTACCAGAGACGCTGAATTTCTTAGCTTGGTGAAATTTCGCTATGTGTTTTAAGCGTTTATTTATTCTGTTTTGGGTAATTGGATTTTTATCGAATGCTCGAGCAGCAACAGAGCAGGAACTTGCGAATTCCATAAAATTGACCCCTGATACCTGCGTTACTCTGCAGCAGGGGCGGCTTTGTTATGCAAAGATAACAATCCAATGGCAAAGCACTACACCGGCAAATGTCTGCCTGAAGGTTAATCAAATTCAAATACAGTGTTGGCTGAACAGTCAACAGGGGCAAATTCATTACGAATTTGTTGGTAGTGAGAGTATGCCAGTTCAGTTAGTTAGCGACCACATGGTTTTAGCTGAGAGTGTGATCAAAGTAAACTGGGTGCAAAAAAATCCAAAAATTAAACGGCATTGGAGACTCTTTTAAATGGATAACACAACATACGGCACCATTTTATTAGTCGAAGACGACTTATCTTTAGCCAGTTGGGTGAAAGAGTTTTTGCAGCAAAAAGGGTATCACGTGTTACTTGAGCATCGTGGAGATACCGTTTTACCTTTACTAAAACGACAACCAGTTGATCTGATTTTATTGGATTTAATGTTGCCTGGCATCAGTGGTGTTGACTTATGCCGAGAGATACGTCGGGACTCGCAAATTCCAATTCTTATGCTAACAGCCCAAGGCGAAGAAGTTGATGAAGTTATCGGCTTTGGCGTTGGTGCGAATGATTATTTGGTCAAGCCGGTGCGTCCTCGGATTTTGTTGGCACGGCTGCAAGCTGCGCTCCGACAAAGTAATGAACATAACACCAAAGACCAATTATCTTTTGGTGAACTAATCGTTTGTAATAGTTCCAGACGTGTTATTTGGTGCAAGCAGGAAATCGCTTTAACGAGTGCCGAATTTTCCTTGTTGTGGTATTTAGCCAAGCGGGCAGGCCAAGTCTGTAGTCGCGATCAGGTATTTCAAGCACTGAAAGGGCGCGAGCATGATGGTTTAGATAGGCGTTTCGACGTCATGATTTCAGTGCTCAGAAAAAAACTAGGCGATGACGCCAAAGAGCCGAAAAGAATTAAAACTGTTTGGGGCCAAGGTTATTTATTTGTCGCCGAGCATTGGACTACTGCATGCTGAAACTTTCAATTAGTTTATTATTTTCAGCTATTTGTGCTTTGTTTGTCTTAGGTGCTGGTTTAGATTTATTAGCAAATGCAGATTTGGATACTCAGCCGAAGCAGCAGCATCTCTATCAGACAATTATCGAAACTGTTGGGCAAAAGGCGAATTCAGCTGCCGCATCGGAATTGGTTACTTTAATTGAAAAAGAACAACAGAATTGGCAATTAACATTTGAGCTAATTCCGCGAAATAGCGTGGCGCTACCTGTGGTACTTGAACAGCAGTTATATGTAAACGGTGGCTTACCACTAGCCAATGATACAGGTACTTTGTATTTAAAAGCACTCAGACAGCATCCAACGCTATTGCTACAGCTCAACGTTGCTGATTTATCAGCTCACAAACCTGAGGATCTTTGGTTAACCATAGCGTTGTATGCTGGACTTTGTCTTATCATGTTGTTGTGGTTAACACCTCTCGCTAGGCGATTATGGCTATTGAGTGTGGTGGCGAACCAGTTCGGCGCCGGTAATTTTAAGGCGAGACTTCCGGAAAGTCGTTGGTCGTATATCAGTTCATTAGAATCAAGTTTTAATCAAATGGCACAACAGATTGAGCAGCTGATGGCTGATAACCAGTTGTTAGCATCGAGTTTGTCACACGATCTACGAACGCCAATTGCCTGTTTTCGCTTTGGACTTGATGCAGCTTTAGAGGAAAAGTGTTCAGCGCAAAAAAACAGCTATTTAAGACGCTTAGAACAAGATGTTGATAGGATGGAAGCTATGGTCAATGCATTTTTAGAATATGCCAGTCTAGACCGCCAGCATTTGAATTCTGTTGCTTGTGCTATAAATCTTAAAACTTTATGCCAGCAGAGCGTTCACAGTTTTGAGCTGTTGGCCGATAGCCGACAATTACAAGTGCAATTAATCGTTGCACCAGACAGGGAGTTTGTAATTACCGGACATTCACATTGGTTGTCACGATGTCTACAAAATCTATTACAAAATGCTTGTCGTTATGCAAAACAGCATATTGCTATTGAACTGTGGCAGGAGCAAAACAAAGTATGTTTAAGAGTTACTGATGATGGGGAAGGGATTGAACCGATTAATGCCAGACGTATATTCATGCCTTTTGTTCGTTTGGAAACTCAGTCCAGTACCATGCCACAGTTTGGCTTAGGACTTGCGATCGTCACTAAGGTTTTAGAATGGCATCAAGCAAAAATTACCCTAGAAAGCTTCGCTCCTGCTGGTGCTAGTTTTGTGATTAAATTTCCGCTAAAAACAATTTCCACATCATAATTTACGTCAGGATTGTCAATTGCCTTTACCGACGACGTTTTCTCAGTGAAAAAGTTCAGTAAAAATAAATTAATTTATTTTTTTCGTTAAAATGTAATAAAAGTCAGATCTTTAGCAATTGTCAAACAGTATTGTTATTTTTTTCAGTTGAACCTTTTGTCGTAGCAGTCTATCTATTAAGTACGACTTGCAGCATGAATGGTGTTGTGGGGTCGTTTTACTAGCTTAGATTTGAGGAAGACTGCCATATGAAAAGACAAAAACGTGATCGTCTAGAGCGTGCTCATGCCCAAGGTTATCGTGCTGGTGTTACAGGCCGTTCAAAGGAAATTTGTCCCTACCAAAATCTAGACGCCCGCTCTCAGTGGCTTGGTGGATATCGTGAAGCGATGGAAGACCGCGGTGTTGGTTTGTTTAGTAAAGGCCAATAACTGGGTTTAGTCCGTAGAAATTGCATTCAAACTAAACCCGTTAATCCAAGGGCACAAACCTCACAATAGTGAGGTTTGTTGTTTTAGAAATCCAAAAATTGGCTTTAAAAACTTGATGTGTCTTGAAACAAGCCAACTTTTAACTCTTCGGCACTATAAATATCGCGGCCATCAACACTGACCACACCATCACCGATGCCCATAAATAACTTACGTTTGATGACGCGTTTCATATCAATGGTATAAGTTACCTTTTTCGCAGTAGGCAGAATTTGACCAGTAAATTTAACCTCGCCAACACCTAATGCGCGTCCTTTACCAGGACCGCCAGCCCAACCTAAAAAGAACCCAACTAATTGCCACATCGCGTCTAAACCGAGACAGCCTGGCATAACTGGATCACCTTTGAAATGACATGCGAAAAACCATAAATCTGGATTGATATCAAATTCAGCTACTATTTGGCCTTTGCCGTACTTACCACCTTCCTCGGAAATATGGATAACACGGTCAATCATCAACATATTGTCGATAGGCAGCTGGCTATTTCCTGGGCCAAACAATTCACCTTGGCCGCACGCAATTAAATCTTCTTTTGTAAAGCTATTCTTTGTCATGTATGTTAGATCCATAGAAAATGCGTGGCCACTTTAGCTAACAGCTGTACGCTAGACAAGTCCGATTAGTACAAATATCGACAGTTTAGTAATTATTGCGGCAAAATCACGACAAAATAATGATAGTTGGTACTTAAGGTCCAGCCCTATGAATGAGTACGAAAAAAAACCTTTAACGAATGCTGAAAAGCAACAGCGTTATCGCGAGAAACAAAAACAGTCTGGCCGTAAAGAATTGCGCGGTTATCTCACTCCAGAAGCTAGAATTTGTTATGAAGAGTTGCAAGCAAAAACTGAATGGACCGACAGTTTAATGCTTAGCAATGCTATCAGACTCATGTATGCAGCTCATAAGCTTGGGCAAGTCGGACTGTTAAATAGTTGGCTTAATGAACACAAACGTTAACTTGATTGCTTAACCATCCGCTCTAGTTCCCGTATAATGCGCGTAATTTGATTTTTACCGGACTTGCTATGATCCTTTTTGTTCGCGACCTCACCGTTATCGATTTTTCATATTTGTGCCAACAACGCGGCTTGTTAGGCGAAAGTTACATTGTCGACGTTGAGTTACATGGTGATTTAGACAACACGTCCATGGTATTTGATTTTGGTAACGTTAAGAAAGTCATCAAACGAGCAATTGATCAATTGATTGATCATAAATTAGCGTATGCTCAAGCCATGCCTGGTTTGGCTGTGCATGAACATGACGGCTTGCAAGTGTTAACCCTAACTAGCAAGCGGGGCTTAATTGAAGTGGCTTCGCCAAAAGTTGCGCATGTTGAAGTTCCTGGAAATGTTATCAATACTGCCAGCGTTAGTGAATTTTTGGTTGCACAAATTAAACCGTTGCTGCCGGAAAATGTGGAACGTATTGAATTTAACTTACGCACTGAAAAGTCGAATGGCTTTTACTACCACTACAGCCATGGTTTAAAAAAGCATGACGGTAATTGCCAACGTATTGCTCATGGACATCGCTCAACTATTGAAATATTCCAAAATGGCATGTTAACACCACGTTTGAATAAACTTTGGACGGAACGCTGGGAAGACATTTACTTAGGGACAGCTGAAGATTTAAGTACTGCAGAGCAATGCTACAACCTAACGGCAGAGCCAAACCCTGAACAGCAATTTTATTTTCGATATGAAGCAGCCCAAGGTGAATTCCAGTTAAGTTTACCGAAAACCCACTGTGAAATTGTGCCTTGTGATACCACTGTTGAATGTTTAGCCCAATATATTGCAGATGTCTTAGTAACGATTGAGCCAGCCTCGTACAAAGTCATTGCATATGAAGGCGTTGGAAAGGGCGCTGTGGCTTTTCAAGTTGCAAACTAAAACCTGCTTAATCTTGCTTATTCATTGCTAGCGCTCAAGTTATTGAGTGCTAGCAGCCAAGTCAGTAACTTTTGACCGAAAGGTTAATTGCAGTGCGCAGTTATACATCTTCTAGTCAGTGGTGATTGGGCAAAAGTATTTAAATTGCTGGACCTATTAACCATTGCGGTGGATTTTCGTCAATAATTGCTAAAACTGCAGTAGTTTCAGGGGCTGCAACCAAGTTGAAGTTCAATTGCAACAGCCTCTGTTGCCGAAATACATGCACACTTAAGGTAGTGCCTAGTGGATAACGACTTAGCACTTGCTGCAGGTTGGCTTCGTTGGCTTTAAAGCCATCGATGGCTACGATAATATCTTGATTAGCAATGCCTGCTTGCTGCGCAGGTGAGTGATGACGAACGCTAACAACCAATAAACCTTCCGGCTTTTGCTCATAATGACAGCCTAAATCCCTTGGGGCTAAGTCAAAATATTTTTCTCCCGCAAGATCTGTTGTCGAACTTGCCGCGCGCATTTGCAGCTTAATTCCCAGCTTGGTTAGTGCTGCTTGCAGCGGTAATTCGCTTGTGGTGGTGATCCACTGTTTTAAATCGTCAACTAGCGCATGATCCTGCGTCAATTCCAGTAACAAAATAAATATGCGGTCTTCGGTGCTACCTTGCGCAGAGAATTCCCGATAAAAAAGCCTCATCAGATCTTCTAAAACAAAACCTCGTGCACGTAACGCAGCATCTAAGCATAACGCCACAAGACTACCTTTGGCATAGTAGCTAACTACGGCATTTTGGGCATTTTCATCCTGTTTATAAAATTTAGTCCATGCGGTGAAGCTGCTGTCAGCGAGACTTTGCAAAACATTTGCCGGGGCTCTTATCACCCGAGTTATTGTCTGACTTAACGTATATAAGTATTGCGCTGGTTTGATTTTACCCGTTCGTACTAAGCTAAGATCGTCAAAATATGAAGTGAAGCCTTCATAGAGCCACAACTGATTTGAGTACTGCTCAGCTTGCAATTCATAGGGTATGAATTCTGCGGGTTTTGCCCGAGTCACCCACCAGAGATGAAAATATTCGTGACTGCATAAGGCGAGGTAGTTTTGATACTCTTCGCTTACTAGGTTAGGTAGTTGTGGATTGGGTAAGTCGAATTTATTGAGCATGAGTAGGGTGGAATGTTGATGTTCAAGTCCACCATAGCCTTTATCAACAGCCCAATTCAAAAACCAATACTGTTCAATGTCTGCGGGTAATCCGCCAAAAACATAACTTTGCTGTTGGCATATCGGTGCCAAATCGGCGGCAATTCTCGGTAAATCTGCTTGATAAGCCCCTGCAAAAACACAGTGATGAGGCACCCCTGAAAGCTCGAAGCTTACTATTTCCAGTTCGCCAGCCAAAAGCGGGCTGTCAATCAGTTGCAAATAGTTTTTAGCACTAAACTCAGTCAAGTTAAGGCTTGGATTCGTTTCTTTCGGATATAAAGCGCAAGCGATCCGCCATGTATTTATGTTGGCTGGGATTTCAATCGACAACAGATGTTTCGTCTGACTGCATCCCACCACTTCTAAACACGTCGCTGCAGGATTAATTACCAAAACATCACTCGACAAATAGTTTGCTCTGACAGAGAGATCGAATGCATACAGCTCGTAAACAACACAAATTTTGGTAGCAGTTTGATGCTGATACTTCCATGTTTGTTTATCAAGTTGTTGTAATCTGATGGGGGCATTGTTTACCTGTGCTTGAATACGTGTGATGTGTTTGGCAAAATCACGAACCATATATGAGCCAGGGATCCAAGCTGGCAGGCGCAGCAAGCCTTCGGCTTGGCTATCAAATTGCAGAGTTACCCGCAGTAAATGCGCAGATAAATCTAAAAGTTGGATGTGGTAACGGACCATAGTCTTCACTTATACTCGAAGTGTCTGAAAATTCGATTATAACGGCATATTTGCTACGGAGACACTATGAGTGCAGAAACCATTTTTAGTAAAATTATTCGTCGAGAAATTCCAGCACATATTCTTTATCAAGACGACTTAGTCACGGCTTTTCGTGACATCAATCCGCGAGCACCAACGCATATTTTGATTGTACCAAATCAGTTGATCCCAACAGTGAACGATGTAGAACCGCAGCATGAAGCCGCTTTAGGTCGAATGTTTACTGTTGCGCGAAAACTGGCGAAAGAAGCAGGGATAGATGAAAAGGGTTATCGATTAATTATGAATTGCAATGAACATGGCGGACAAGAGGTCTACCATATACATATGCATTTAGTTGGTGGTCATGCACTTGGTCCTATGCTCGTCCGTTAATACTTTGGGGATTGTATTGTTGCTACGGATTTCAAAGTAATTTATTGCTAGCATTTCCGGATAAAGTCACTAAAATCCGCGGTTTTCTGTTCTCGGAGTTACATTATGGATCTCGAAGCGTTAAAGGCCATTCGTACAGAGTATGCGGTCACGCGAGTGACGAAAACTGTGTTTCCTGGTCGTACCAACCACCACAACACCTTATTCGGTGGAGAGGCGCTAGCGTGGATGGATGAGGCGGCTTTTATTGCGGCAACCCGTTTTTGCCGTAAACCCTTAGTCACAGTTTCTTCGGACCGAGTTGATTTTAAGGAGTCTATTCCAGCAGGCACTATCATCGAATTGGTTGCCCGTATTGAACATGTCGGTAGAACAAGTATTCGAGTGAATGTCGATATCTTTGTTGAAAATATGTACAGCGATGATCAGCATAAAGCAATCTCTGGAACTTTTACCTTTGTTGCGCTCGGCCCAGATCGCAAGCCAACTCCGGTTTTGGGTTAATTCACTTGAGCAATTTCTTGGGCGAGGTTAGATTAACAATCGATTCGCCCAGGGAGCTACAATGAAAACAGTCCAGGAATGGTTTGCTGAGTATTCTGTAAGCCATCAGCATCCAATTAATAAAAAAATCCATTTTTTTGCCGTACCGGCAATCTACTTAACAGTATTTGGCATGATGTGGCATATACCAATGCCATTTGCGACGCTTGCGGAACAACAGATAACATGGCCGCTAGTTATGGCGATGCCAATTTTGCTGTTTTATTTTAATTTATCGCGGGCAATTGGCATCGGCATGACAATTTTTACTGCGTTTGTGGTGATTTTTATTCGTTGGTTTGAAAGTGAAATTGAGTTTAGCTTGACACTGTCCTCGGCTTTGTTTTTTGCCGTGCTTTGGATCTTACAGTTTGTTGGTCATGCTATTGAAGGCAAGAAACCCTCATTTTTTAAAGATCTGCAATTTCTATTAATAGGTCCAGCTTGGATCTTAGGCTTTGTACTGAATAAAATCGGGATCCGTTATTAGTGCGACTAATGGGTGCCGATGCAGGACTAACGCCCACCAGAGCAAAGGTTCTTTTGGTATAATCAGCAGCAAATTGCGTTATCAATATATGTTTAGCGAGTTGCTGTTGCAAAAAATCTTCGAAGACCGACAACGTCAGTTTTGGCTTTTGCACACCTTAGGGTGGCTTGGTTTTGCCATTGCAGCCTACTTAGGTTCGCTATTTCAAGAAATGCGAAACGCTTATTTATTGGTCGTGGCACTCGATGCATACGCAGGGTGGTTATTGTCTCTGCCGCTTCGCTATCTTTTCCAACGGATATGGAATTGGAAGCCCGCACCAATGGTATTAACGGTACTATTTTCTGCATTTTGTTTGGCACTCGTCTGGACAGTGATCAAGAACTTCAATTATTGGCAGATCTATAAACACGGTTACACCCCTGACGAGTGGTTGCAATATTTCCGCCAAGCGACGGTCGGTTTTTATGTCATGCTCAGTTGGTGTGGTTTGTACTTTGGCATCCGTTATTATCAAATTCTGCAACAAGAAAAACAAAAGTCTTTAACCGCATCTAATAAAGCCCACGAAGCGCAGTTAAAAATGCTGCGCTATCAATTAAATCCGCATTTTTTGTTTAATACACTTAATGCTATTTCGACTTTAGTACTTATTAACGAAGCGGATACCGCGAATAAAATGCTGACACGTTTAAGCGACTTTTTACGTTATTCACTCTATAAAGATCCAATTAAAAAAGTACCGTTACAGCAAGAAATTTATGCCGCCAGTTTATATTTAGAGATTGAAAAAGTGAGGTTTGCAGAGCGTTTAACTATTGAGTATGACGTTGCGGAAAATACCCAAGATGCGTTAGTGCCAAGTTTAATTTTGCAACCTTTGGTCGAAAATGCCATCAAATATGCGGTCGCACGACAATCTGCTGGTGGTTTTATTAGTATTAAATCTCGCAAATTCGGTCATGACTTACTGATTGAGGTTGCTGACAACGGGCCGGGAATGCCTATTGATGATGGATTACCAAAGGATGTTGGCGGTCTGGGGCTGGTCAATACACGCGATAGACTTGCTGCCTTATACGACCAAAATTTTTCTCTGGTGTTAACGCACAACCATCCGCAAGGTGTGCAAGTTAACATCCGTATTCCCTTTGAGGTGGAAATTTCCGATGAAAAATAATTTAAAAGTCGTCGTTGTCGATGATGAGCCGTTAGCCCGAAAAGGGATGTTAATGCGGTTAAAGCAATTTCCTGAACTTGAAGTGGTTGCTGAATGTGCAAATGGTGCAGAAGCCGTTCAGGCCGTGATTGATCATTCGCCGGATGTGATGTTTCTTGATGTTGAAATGCCAGTATTAGACGGGTTTGGTGTGTTAACAACACTTGAAAAGCAGCAGTTGCCATTACCGTACATTATTTTTGTTACTGCATTTGATCATTACGCATTAAACGCATTTGATGTTAATGCCGTTGATTATGTGCTGAAACCGGTGGAAGCCACTCGCTTGCAAGCTGCTGTAGAAAAGTTAATGAAAGCATTTGAAGCTCGTGACGACCACAAGCATAAAGGTCAGTTAGCTCAGGTGGTTGCTAAATTAACAGGTGAGCATGCAGAGCATATTCTACAACGGCTGGACGATGAATCACCGGTTATGCATGATAAATATCCTGAAGCTATTTCGATAAAAGACAGTGGTGAAATTACCCGAGTCTTAGTTGCAAACATCGATTGGGTTGACGCTGCAGGGGATTACATGTGCATTCATACCAATGATGGACAGACACACATTCTGCGTCGGACCATGAAAGAATTGGAGCATGAACTTGATCCACGCTTGTTTGTGCGAGTACATCGCTCAGCAATTGTAAATGTAAACACCATAGCCAAGCTACAGATGCTCTCTAATGGTGAGCATCAACTGATGCTCACGAATGGCCAGTCGGTTAAAGTCAGTCGTAGCTATAAAGACCGAGTGAAGACAGTGTTTAGTGCGTAATAATGGTACATTAATTTCATTGGGTTAAGGCGTGGTTTTTTACCATCGACACCAAGTACCTTGCGCTGAAAACCACCTTCTCTAGGTGGTTTTCGTTTTTCAATCACCTATTTTCACTCGGCAAGTGATAATTTTTGCTTATTGTTGCAGTGTTTTTTGTTGCCAAGCTAATAAATAACTATCGGCTTTTTTATGTTTATCACCGGTCGTCGCTAGCGGGTATAAGCCAAGATGACCCGCTTGTTCACCAGCCATCATCAAATGCGCGTGGCCAGCAATTAATTGCTCTATGGCATAAGCCGCTAATTTTGTTGCCAAAATCCTATCAGCACCGACAGGGCTGCCTCCGCGTTGCAAATGACCAAGCACCACTGCTCGACATTCTGTGCCACTTGTAATAGATAATTTTTGTGCAAGAGAACTTGCACCCTCTGCATACATAGTTTCAGCCATCACAATGATATAACTGCCTTTTCCGTAGTCTTGCTGAAAACTCTGAATATCGCGGGTTAAATCATTAATGTCGATGGCGCCATATTCCGGGCAAATAATTTGCTCTGCAGCACTGGCAATCCCCGCAGCTAATGCAAGGTAGCCAGTATGTCGCCCCATCACCTCTACCAAGAAAGTCCGTTCAAAAGCATCTGCGGTATCACGAATTTTGTCGATGGCATCAAGTGCCGTATCAACTGCCGTGGCAAATCCAATGGTGAAATCAGTACCATCGACATCATTATCGATAGTACCTGGTAGACCGACTAATTGCCCTTGATAATATTGACTAAGCGCCATACAGCCGCGGAAACTGCCATCACCACCGATCACCAAAAGTGCATCGATATTGAGTTCATGCAAAATTTTGGCAGCCTGTGGCGGGCCTTCAACTTGCTGCATCTGGGCGCAGCGAGCACTTTTTAGAATGGTGCCGCCTAATTGAATAATGTGCAAAACATCAGCGTTGGTCAGTTTTTGGTATTCACGATTGAAAATACCATTAAAACCATGTGAAAAGCCGATGACTTCAAGCTGATGATGAGTTGCAGTTAACACTAAAGCGCGAATGGCTGCATTCATGCCTGGCGCGTCGCCGCCGGAAGTTAAAATACCAATTCTCTTCATTTTCATTGCTTTTGCTGCTAAGGGTTACTAATTATCTTGCCAGAAAAAGCATAACCCTGCTTGACCTATAACAAATTACAGTGCTTGTTCGTTGGTTTAACGCAAATAATCACAAAGCGGGCGACAAGTTGTTTAAAACCAGCGAAAATAAGCACTTCGATTTTATCTCAAGGTTCGATTCATGCATCAGGCGTCTGGACGTGCGTTATATGGTTTTTGTTTGGCATTGACCACAGCAGTATTATGGGGAATGTTACCCATAGCGCTGAAAATTGTTTTAACTGATCTCACTGCAAATACTATTACTTGGGTTCGATTTCTAGCGGCGGCGAGTTTTGTTGCTGCGGTACTTTACAAGCATAATAGTTTGCCAAATCTTGGGAAAGCTCGAGGTAAAGTCTTAAAGTTGCTGATTGTCGCTGTGGTTGGGCTGTTGCTAAATTACATTTTGTACTTAATGGGATTACATCAATTAACTGCTGAAACTGCACAAGTTGTCATCCAATTAGCACCATTTTTGATGATGCTTGGTGGGATTTTTATCTTTAAAGAGCATTTATTATTCTGGCAGCGGATTGGGGCGTTATTGTTAGTTGTAGGCTTACTGTTGTTTTTCAACGACCGACTTTGGTTACTGCTGACCCAATTTGGCCAAGACAGTTATGGTGTTTTATTGGTTGTTGTTGCTGCTGTGACTTGGGCCGCTTACGCTTTAGCACAAAAACAATTGTTACTCACTTTCAACTCGCAACAAATCATGTTGTTTATTTATGTTGCTGGTGCAATTAGCTTTTTACCGCTCGCGGACTGGGCGCCGCTGATGACCATGAGCGGTTTACATTGGGCACTTTTATTATTTTGTTGTCTAAATACTATCGTTGCTTACGGTGCCTTTGCTGAAGCTCTACAACATTGGGAAGCGTCAAAAGTTAGTGCTGTTTTAGCAATTACGCCATTATTGACAATCGTTTTTGCAAATTTGGTCAGTTGGTTATGGCCAGATGCACCTGCGGCGCAAACACTAAATGCTTGGTCTATCGCTGGAGCATGTATGGTCGTTGTTGGTTCAGCGGTGACAGCGTTGGCGCCTTTGTTAAAGCAGTATAGAGCACGTCAGCACGCATCGAATTAGCGTAGCTACTGCAAACGAGTACAATTTCGCAGACGGTGTCCTTTTACCATGCAAAGGCTTTGCAAATCAGTAACATTTGCACTTTTTCATAAACTGTAAAAAGCAAAAAGCCCGCACTGCGGGCTTTTTTATCACGATAGTGATTGTCGTAGTTGCAGCAACTATTTTACCGTAACTATTTTACAAGTGTTTGATGCACCGACTGTTTCCATCACGTCGCCATGAGTCAAAATCACTAAGTCGCCAGTTTTTAGACCTGCAGCTTTTTTCACCGCAGCTACAGCATCATCGGCCAAATGGTCGTTGCTGATACCGTGACTGTCAAAAAACACTGGATAAACGCCACGATAAAGTGCCATTTTGTTGAGTGTCTTTTGATGGCGAGACAAAGCATAGATAGCATGCGAAGAGGTGATCCGCGACATTAATTTTGCTGTGTAACCAGATTCGGTCAGTGCAATTATCGCTTTAATGCCTTCTAAATGGTTCGCTGCGTACATTGCGGATAGGGCAATGGTTTCGCTAATTTCAGTAAAGGTGACATCCATCCGGTGCTTAGAAATTTGTACCAGTGGGTGTTTTTCGGCACCGTCACAAACACGTGCCATAGCCTTGACTGTTTCTGTTGGGTATTTACCTGCTGCTGTTTCTGCGGATAACATCACGGCATCAGTGCCATCTAATACAGCATTCGCGACATCCATTACTTCAGCCCGCGTTGGCATTGGGCTTTCAATCATGGTTTCCATCATTTGCGTTGCGGTAATCACCACACGGTTTAGTTGACGCGAGCGGGCGATGATGCGTTTTTGTTGTCCCACTAATTCAGCGTCACCAATCTCAACACCTAAATCGCCACGTGCAACCATCACAGCATCTGAAGCACGAATTATATCGTCTAAGGTTTCGTTGTCAGCAACAGCTTCGGCACGCTCAACTTTAGAAACTATCAAAGCTTCTGAGCCGGCAGCGCGTGCTAAATCACGAGCTAGGCGCAGATCATCTCCACAACGTGGGAATGAAACAGCTAAATAATCAACGTCGATATAAGCTGCGAGCGCGATATCGGCTTTGTCTTTATCGGTTAACGCTGGTGCAGATAAACCACCACCTTGACGGTTGATCCCTTTGTTATTGCTAAGTTTACCGGCAACAGAGACGTGGGTATGGATGCGAGCGCCATCAACATGCGAAACAACCAATTGAATACGGCCATCATCTAATAACAATACGTCACCGTTGTGTACATCGCCTGGCAACTCTTTGTAATCAATACCGACTTGGGTTTCGTCACCTAAGCCCTTGCCAAGCTCAGCATCTAATATAAATGGTTGGCCTTCGATAAGTTCAACACTGCTATTTTTGAATGTGGAAACACGGATTTTAGGCCCTTGTAAATCGCCTAAAATTGCAACGTGAGCCGATGTCGCTGCAGCTGCAGCGCGAACCATTTCGGCGCGTTGTTTATGATCATCAGCACTACCGTGGGAAAAATTAAAGCGAAATACTGTAGCGCCGGCGAGAATTAGTTTTTCAATGGCCGCTTGACTATTGGTGGCTGGGCCTAGAGTTGCAACTATTTTGGTTCTTCTTGGCATTGGCTGCTCCTGCCTGTTGATTTGTCAGGATCGGGCAGGGTGCCCGATCAATCTGAATTAGTTTAATGTAATTAAATTACAGAATACAGCGTGATTATGAAAAAAAACTACAAAATAAGTGCTGCAACTGCTCCGATCAGCCAGCAAAGTCCTTTTTGTCAAAACGAGAGCCACGCAAACTGTCTTTAACTTTCTTCAAATTCTCGCGGAATTTAGTACCACGGCGTAGGGTAAAACCAGTTGCAAGTATGTCGATTAATACCAACTGGGCAACGCGAGATGCCATCGGCATATACATATCGGTATCTTCGGGTACATCTAACGACAATACCAAAGTACATTCCTTTGCTAGTGGGCTGTCGTAAGCGGTGATGCCAATAACAGTCGCATCATTTTCTCTGGCTATTGCTGCGATATCGCAAAGGTTTTTGGTACGACCGGTATGGCTAATACAAACGACGACATCACCTTCACTGCTATTAATAGCACTCATGCGTTGCATCACGATGTCATCGAAACAAACGACCGGCACATTAAAGCGGAAGAATTTGTTTTGAGCATCATGGGCAACTGATGCTGAGGCACCTAAACCAAAAAATGAAATTTTCTTGGCTTGAGTAAGGACATCGACTGCACGGTTAATGGTTTGAATATCAACATTTTGTCGTGCGGCATCAAGTGCTGCCATCGTTGATTCAAAGATTTTGGCGGTGTATGCCTCGGGACCATCATCTTCTTCTACATGCCGGTTAACATAAGGAGTTCCGTTGGCGAGGCTTTGCGCCAAATGTAATTTAAAATCTGGAAAACCTTTAGTGTCCAGACGCCGACAAAATCGATTTACCGTTGGTTCAGATACATCAGCCATTTTGGCTAGCGCAGCTATACTGCTATGAATAGTAGTTTGCGGATTTGCCAGAATTACATCGGCAACTTTGCGCTCTGACTTACTAAAACTGTTCACACTATTGACGATTTTTTCCAGCACATTCATCCGGGTTTACCTGCTTTGACGTCGGTGGCCTGAGATATAGGCCCATTTTGTAATTAATTATGTAGTCCAACTGAGGTTAATACAACAAAAGAGATTAAATTACCACAATATTGATGATACATGGTTCAGAGTGACTTATGATACCAGCGAGTTCAAATTCTTTGGCTTTGGTGTAATTTAATTACATCAAATCGGGTTTACAAGCTGAAAATGCTCAGCTAGTATGCGGCTAAGTGTTGTAAAATTACATCTAATCAAGGGTCATGCACATGACAACAACAGCACAATCTAACAAAGCTTGTGATTTAATTCTGTTTGGTACTAAAGGCGACTTAGCTCGTCGTAAACTACTTCCAGCACTCTATCAGTTAGAGCGTGCAGGTCTTCTTCATAACGATACACGTATTATTGGTGTTGCACGCGACGAATTATCGCTCGAAGGTTATGCTGAAGTTGTAGAGAGTAATCTCCAAAAGTTTGTTAAAGAGCCAATTGAAGTTGAAGTAATGGCTCGCCTGAAAGCGAAATTGCATTACGTTCAGATTGATTTGTCTAAAGAACAAGATTATCTGAAGCTTAAAGCGGTAACAGATATCAGCAAACGCATTCCTGTGAGTTATTTTGCAACAGCGCCTTCTTTATTTGGGAATATCTCCAAAGGGCTTCATTTAGCTGGACTTTCCGCAGTCCCTTCTAGAGTGGTACTGGAAAAACCGATCGGTCATTGTCTCGAATCCTCGAAGGTAATTAATGACCAAGTTGCTCAATTCTTCCAAGAAACCCAGATTTACCGTATAGACCATTATTTAGGTAAAGAAACCGTTCTGAATCTGTTGGCGCTGCGTTTTGCTAACGCCATTTTCGCCTCGAACTGGGACCACAACGCTATCGATCATGTGCAAATTTCTGTGGCCGAAGAGGTTGGTGTTGAAGGGCGTTGGGGTTATTACGATGACGCTGGACAGATGCGCGATATGGTGCAAAACCATTTGCTGCAAGTGTTGTCCTTAATTGCCATGGAACCACCTGCGCGTTTAGACGCTGATAGCATTCGTGATGAAAAACTGAAAGTTTTAAAAGCTCTTCGTCCTATCAACTTGCAGAACGTGCAAGAAAAAACGGTTCGTGGGCAATATGCAGCGGGTTTCGTGGGCGGTAAACCAGTGCCTGGGTATTTGGGGGAAGAAGACGCGCGCCCAAATAGCAAGACCGAAACTTTTGTTGCGATTAAAGTTGATATCGATAACTGGCGTTGGGCTGGTGTGCCATTTTACCTGCGTACTGGGAAACGGATGCCAAATAAAGTGAGCGAAGTGGTTATTTGTTTTAAACCGCAGCCGCACAATATTTTCCATGAGACTTACAAGCAGTTACCAGCAAACAAGCTGATTATCCGGCTACAGCCAGACGAAGGTGTTGAGATCCAGATCATGAACAAGATTCCTGGTCTTGGTGAAACTATGCAATTGCAACAAAGCAAACTTGATTTAAGTTTTGATGAAACTTTCCAGTCACAGCGTATTGCCGATGCCTACGAGAGATTGTTACTCGAAGCGATGCTGGGCAATCAATATTTATTCGTTCGTCGTGACGAAGTTGAGCAGGCTTGGAAGTGGGTGGATGGTATTTTGGATGCATGGCGAGTTAATAATGAACCGCCTAAATCTTACCAAGCGGGTACTTGGGGCCCTGTTGCTGCTATCTCGTTGCTGGCTCGTGATGATCGGAACTGGGACGAATAAATATGAAGTTGCACCAGTTCGAAAACACTTCAGCCTTAAACCAGCAATTTGCTTCTGAAATCCATCAGCATTTGGCTGAAGCTATTAGTCTGCGTGGCAAAGCCTATTTAGTCGTTTCTGGAGGGCGAACGCCTCAGCAGTTATTTAACTCGCTTGCGCAGATGCCACTGGAATGGTCAAAAGTGGTCATCACCTTAGCTGATGATCGCTTTTTACCAGAAACAGCCGCCGATAGTAACGAGCGATTGGTCAAAGCAAGCTTATTGCAACATGCGGCTAGTGCCGCAACTTTCATTAGTTTATATGCGGCTTGTGCGAGTGCTGAACAGGCGATTCCAGAACTTTTAGCTCGTGTTGCAGAATTACCGACCTTTGATGTGGTTATTTTAGGGATGGGTGAGGATGGCCACACTGCTTCTTTATTTCCGTGTAGTGCCGAGTTATCCATAGGTCTTGCTGAAGATGCCGAAGATTTGTTGGCGGTGAATCCAACAACTGCGCCTTATCAGCGGGTAAGTTTTAGTCGTCGTCGTTTGCAGAATAGTCGAGCCGTGTATCTGCATTTGGTCGGCCCTGCAAAACTTCAGGTATTGCAACTGGCTACCAGTGGCGATGACGTCGCGAAAATGCCCATTCGGGCTTTCATTCAACAAACCGACCCTGAGTTGTCGGTCATGTACGCAGCCAATTAGAGGTTTTTATGCATTCGGTGATACAGCAGGTTACAGATCGGATTATTGCGCGCAGCCAAACTAGTCGTGCGATTTATCTGAAACGAGTTGAACAAGCCCGGATGAAAGGGCCGCATCGTGGCGCTTTAGCTTGCGGTAACCTTGCGCATGGTTTTGCGGCATGTTCGGCGCAAGAAAAGGCTGATTTGCGCAGTTTGACCAAAGCAAACATTGGTATCATTTCTAGCTATAACGATATGTTATCTGCTCATCAGCCTTATGAAGCTTATCCCACCATTATCAAACAAGCGGTGGCAGACGTCGGTAGCGTTGCACAATTCGCAGGCGGTGTTCCAGCCATGTGTGACGGCGTTACTCAAGGTCAGCCTGGCATGGAACTCAGTTTATTGAGTCGCGATATTATTGCAATGTCTGCTGCGGTTGGCCTGTCACACAACATGTTTGATGGTGGTTTGATGCTTGGGATCTGCGATAAAATCGTCCCAGGCTTATTGATGGCCGCATTGAGTTTTGGTCATCTGCCATTTGTGTTTGTGCCTGCCGGGCCTATGCCATCAGGCATTCCAAACAAAGAGAAAGCAAGGGTTCGTCAACTCTATGCTGAAGGGAAAGTTGGTAAGGCTGAATTGCTTGACTCTGAATCGGCCTCTTATCATTCCGCAGGTACTTGTACCTTCTATGGCACTGCAAATTCGAATCAACTCGTCGTAGAGATGATGGGATTACATTTACCTGGCTCTTCTTTTGTAAATCCTGGCACAGCTTTGCGTGATGAATTAACGAAGGCTGCTGCCCGCCAAGTCACGCGTTTAACTGATTTGGGCACAGAATACATGCCGATCAGTCAGATAGTCGATGCTAAAGCTGTGGTTAACGGCATTGTTGGTTTATTGGCAACCGGTGGTTCAACAAATCACACAATGCATTTGGTCGCTGTCGCGCGCTCTGCTGGTTTTATTGTGAATTGGGACGATTTTGCTGACTTGTCTAACGCAACGCCTTTACTCACCAAGATTTACCCGAATGGTCAAGCTGACATCAACCACTTCCAACAGGCAGGTGGCATGGCTTACTTGATTAAAGAACTTTTGGACGCTGGTTTATTGCATGAAGACGTCAACACCGTCGCTGGTTTTGGTCTGCGTCGTTATACGCAGGTTCCGGTGATTCAGGATGGCAAATTGGTTTGGGTCGATGGTCCTACAGTTTCTGGTGATGACACCGTCGTGACCTCTGCAAGCAAGCCGTTTAAAGATCACGGTGGTCTGCAAGTATTATCTGGCAACGTCGGCCGTGGCGTTATCAAAACTTCAGCGCTGCGCCCTGGTACTGAAATAGTGCAAGCCCCAGCAGTAGTATTTTCTAGCCAGCATGAATTAGAGGCTGCATTTAAAGCAGGTCAGCTCGATAAAGATTGTGTTGTGGTGGTCCGTTTCCAAGGTCCAAAAGCCTGTGGTATGCCAGAACTACACAAACTGACACCACCTCTTGGTGTGTTGCAAGATAAAGGTTTTAAAGTAGCTCTGGTCACTGATGGTCGGATGTCGGGCGCGTCAGGCAAGGTGCCTGCGGCCATCCACGTGACTCCTGAAGCTGTCGATGGTGGCAATATTGCGAAAATCCAAGACGGCGACATGATTTTAGTGAACGGTGAGACAGGGGAGTTAACCGTGATGGTTCCAAACGAAGAGCTTGCTGCGCGTACTGCAGCGACTCGAGATATGTCAGACAGTTACTATGGCATGGGGCGCGAAATTTTCGGCGGCTTGCGGACAGTGCTGACTGGTGCTGAACAGGGGGCGTGTAGTTTATTTACCACTGAGGAGCATCTTCATGGCTAACTATGCAATTGTTGCTGACATCGGGGGCACCAATGCTCGTTTTAGTCGTGTTGATTTGACGACCAATGCACTTGATTGTGTGGTGGTTTATCCCTGTGCTGACTTTGCGACTTTGTCGCTGGCATTAAATTATTATCGGACTGAACAACAGTTATTAGCTATTGACTTAGTGGCAATTGCAATTGCCTGTCCGGTGACTGGCGATTTAGTGAAAATGACCAATTTTTATTGGGAATTTTCCATTAGCGCGGTAAAAGCAGAGCTCGGTTTACGTGAGTTTGTTGTGCTAAACGATTTTACCGCAGTTGCGATGTCATTGCCGGCTCTGCAAGAACATGAATTGGTTAAAGTTGGGGTAGGTGAACGCGATACCAGCAAACCAATGGCGGTACTGGGTGCCGGCACAGGTTTAGGTGTTGCTCACTTGATCCCAACAGCCCTGGGTTATATTCCACTACCTGGGGAAGGTGGTCATACCGACTGGACTGCACAGAATGATCAAGAATGGTTTATTCAGCGCTATTTAGCAGCTCATTTTGGCCATGTATCCCCAGAGCGCTTGTTGTCAGGACCTGGTCTTGAAAGTTTGTATCTCGCCATTGCCGCTTATCGTGAACTTAAAGTTGAACCTTTAACTGCCGCAGCGATTAGTCAGGCGGCGCTTGAGGGTAGCTGTGAGCTTTGCCAAGCGGTGGTAGCTCAATTTTTAGCATCACTTGGTGGCATGGCTGGCGATTTAGCGCTCACCCTCAGTACTTTTGGTGGTGTCTACGTTGCTGGTGGTATTACACCACGTTTACTTCCATTGCTGGCAGATAGTGAGTTTCGTGCCCGTTTCGAAGCGAAGGGGCGTTTTGCCGCTTTTAATCGGCAGATCGCAACTTATGTAGTGACAGCAGAACAACCGGGCCTGTTGGGCTGTGCGGTTTACTTAAAACAAAAAATGGCGGGTTAATCACTATGTCTTTTCCTAACTGGCAGTTACAACCAGATAACTTATTCGCACAAGGTCCAGTAGTTCCGGTCATTGTGATTAAAGATATCGCAACCGCAGTGCCGATGGCTAAAGCTTTAATCGCTGGAGGCATTAAAGTTTTAGAGGTTACGCTGCGAACACCGGTTGCTTTAGATGCAATTCGCTTGCTCGCAGCTGAGGTGCCTGAAGCTATTGTCGGCGCAGGTACCGTGACAACTGCGGAGCAATTAGAAAAAGTGGTGGAAGCAGGTGCAAAGTTTGCGATTAGTCCAGGCCTCACGCGCGAGCTGTTGGTGGCTGGCAAGGCTTCTTCAATTCCTCTTATTCCAGGCATTGCTTCAATATCGGAATTAATGGAAGGGACTGGCCTTGGTTATACCCATTTTAAATTCTTTCCCGCTGAGGCCGCAGGTGGCGTGAAGACACTAAAATCTATTCACGGCCCATTTTCTGATATTCGTTTCTGCCCGACTGGTGGCATAAATGAGAAAAACTTCCTTGAGTACTTAGCATTACCAAACGTTCGTTGTGTAGGTGGTTCTTGGATTGTGCCGGATGATGCCGTTGCTGCAGGTGACTGGGACCGAATTACTCAACTTTGTAAAGACGCGGTGGCTAAGGCAAACGCGGCCTAAAGATTTTGTAGACACAGCAATCGGCTAGCTAAACTCATGGTGAATCACTATCACCATGAGTTTTTTTATAACAGAAATCAAGTGAATAAATTGGGAACTCCTGACTTAGTACCTACTTAGGCATTGTGAAATAGCTCGATAGAATTAAGCAGTCGGCGATTGCCGTTGGTAATACTTCGGTAAAAAGCGTATACTACCGCCGCTTTTTCCGGCAGCAGCAACACGCTGTTGCTAAACCCAAATTTGGCCTTTCTCGGCCGCCAGCAGACCGGATATAAATAACGTGATTTCTACCGCAAACATTACGATGCAGTTTGGCTCAAAGCCACTTTTTGAAAATATTTCGATTAAATTTGGTGAAGGCAATCGCTATGGTCTAATTGGTGCCAATGGTTGCGGTAAATCGACGTTCATGAAAATCTTGAGCCGCGAGTTAGATCCAAGTGGCGGTATTGTGATGGTTGAACCTAACCGTCGGGTTGCCAAGTTGCATCAAGATCAGTTTGCGTTTGAACAATACTCTGTGATCGACACAGTGATCATGGGGCATGCGGAGCTTTGGCAAGTGAAAGCTGAACGTGATCGCATTTATGCTTCTGCCGAAATGTCTGAAGAAGACGGCATGAAAGTGGCAGACTTGGAAGTTGCCTTTGGTGAAATGGACGGTTATACCGCGGAATCACGAGCAGGCGAGTTGTTACTTGGTGTTGGTATTCCGGTTGAATTGCATTACGGTCCAATGTCTGCAGTGGCGCCAGGTTGGAAACTTCGGGTGTTATTGGCGCAAGTATTGTTCGCTGACCCAGATATCATGTTACTCGATGAACCAACCAACAACTTGGACATCAACACTATCCGCTGGTTAGAGGACGTATTGGCTGAACGTAATTCAACCATGATCATCATTTCGCATGACCGTCACTTCTTAAACAGTGTGTGCACACATATGGCTGACCTTGATTACGGCGAACTGCGTGTTTATCCGGGCAACTACGATGAGTATATGTTTGCCGCTACCCAAGCACGTGAACGTTTGTTATCTGATAATGCCAAAAAGAAAGCGCAAATTGACGATTTAAAACAGTTCGTTGCGCGCTTCTCAGCAAACGCATCAAAAGCACGGCAAGCGACATCACGTGCTAAGCAAATTGAAAAGATAAAACTGGACGAAGTTAAAGCGTCAAGCCGCGTCAACCCATTTATTCGATTTGATCAGCAGAAGCAGTTATATCGTTTAGCGCTTGAAGTTGATGAAGTGAAGAAGAGCTTTGGTGAATTAGCGGTGTTAAAGGGCCTTGGCATGACCATCGAAGTCGGTGAAAAGGTCGCTATCCTTGGTGCCAACGGTATCGGTAAATCAACACTATTGAAATGTTTAGTTGGCCAGGAGCAAGTCGATTCAGGACTTATCAAATGGTCTGAAAACGTGAATATTGGTTACTACGCACAGGACCATGAGTACGAGTTCGCCGACAAAGATATGAGCCTATTTGATTGGATGAGCCAATGGAAGCAGCCGTCAGATGATGAACAGGCAATTCGTGGCATTCTTGGCCGTTTGTTGTTTAGCCAAGATGACATTAAGAAGAAAGTTAAGGTGTTATCAGGCGGCGAGAAAGGCCGCATGCTGTTTGGTAAGTTGATGTTACAACGTCCAAATATTCTGGTGATGGATGAACCAACTAACCACTTAGATATGGAATCGATTGAATCGCTTAATATGGCGCTGGAAATGTACAAAGGCACCTTATTGTTCGTTTCTCATGACCGCGAGTTTGTATCGTCGCTAGCGACACGGATCATTGAAATCACAGAAAATGATTTACGTAACTTCGTCGGCAGTTACGATGATTATTTGGTTCAGCAGTTAGCGCTTGCAAATCAGCAATAATCTATAGATGGTCTTCCGATTAAAAAACGCGCTTTTAGCGCGTTTTTGCTATAAGTCTGAAAGAACATTGTAAAATTACCGCTTTAAGGTGCAGAATTTACAACATTTTTTGAATTTTACTAATTTAACCCTTTTTTCTCTGATCACCATGACTTAGGATGAAACTAGACAGGTGAGCTCAGAGGGAAGATCATGTTTTTTACCCGCGCGTTAAAATTAGAAATTCAACAGCTCCGTGAGCAAATTCGAGACACTCAACAGCAGAAGGCGAGTGAAGTTGCGCTGTTACAACAGCAAGTACAACAATTATCCGCAGAATTAAACGACACGCAGTTACAGTTAAAACTCCAACAGCAATTAGCGCAAGTGCAACAAAATGGCACTGCCATGCTCGAATCGATTCGGAATAATGTCACTGATCACGCAGAATCTTTGATAAATGAAAGAACAGCGCTGGCTCGACTTGAAGATATATTTGGTCAAACGCAAACCGCAATTAGGACACTTGAAAACCGTGCGTTGCTAATCACTGAACATGCAGACCAAAGCGCCGCGACGGCATCTGTACTGGATGGGACCGCCAGTTCTATTAATCAGCTAATTTCTAGCATCCAAGAAATTTCCGACCAAACTAATTTGTTAGCGTTAAATGCTGCCATTGAAGCTGCGCGGGCGGGAGAGGCCGGTCGTGGTTTTGCAGTGGTTGCTGATGAGGTTCGTCAACTAGCAGGTAAAGCCAATGATGCCAGCAAACAGATAGAAAATCTCATTCGTAAAGTCATCGAGCAAACCACCAATATCAAAAACATGGTTTCACAAAGCCAACAAAGTGCTGCCGATGTATCTCTTTCGTCAAAGCAAATTGATAGTGTTGTGAATGAAGTCATTAATCGCTCAGAATTAATGAAGAAGTTAATCCGTGCAACTACCACTCTGACTTACCTCAACGGCTTAAAGTTAGATTATGCGACTTGGAAAGCTGCTGTTTATCAATCGATTAGCCATGACCGCGAGTTGCCCTCCTCGATGGCGGAGCAAAAATATCAGCAATGGTGCGGGACTGGTGGCTACGGTGCTAAACATTACGGTCAACTATCAAGTTTCCAAGCCATAGAACGGCCACATCGGGCCTTTCATGCGGCTGCTCGAGAAGCATTATCAGCGTCACGAGCTAAAGATGCAGGCAAGGTCAGCCAAGCTTTATTAATGATGGAAGAACAAGCGCAATCTGTTGCGCAAGTTATCGAACGTCTGCAGCAAGATGTCGCTGCAGGCTAAATTATGCTGTTGATTGACCTATCACAAGATTGCGATAGGTCAAATGCCGTTAGAATATCGGTTTTCCGTAATTATCAGAAATTGTTACTAGAAATAGCTAACAGTAATATTACAGTGCTCGTTTTCGAATGACTTTCCCGAATCGTAGTAACCGGAGTCTTTATGTTTTTCAATTCTGCTTTAAAACAACAAATCACAGATCTGCAGAGGGAATTGCAGCGACAACGCGAAGAGCATCAACGTGAAGTAGCTCAGATAAATGCTACGCATGAGCTCGAGCTTGCATCGGTTATGCAAAAAGTAAATCACTTCAGCCAGCAAGATGCGGTATGTCAGGCAATGATTATGGGCGGTCAAATGCTTGGTCAAATCCGTGAAGACTTGGCAAATAACGCTTCAAGCCTTGCCAACGAACACCAACGCTTGCGTGAGTTAGATGCAGTGTTTGGTCAAACTAAAGACGCTATCCATAATTTGGATGTCCGCGCAAACCAAATCACCGCGGACGCTGAGCAAAGTGCAAAAGTGACAGCTGTTCTTGATGGCACAGCATCCTCGATTAACCAGTTAATTTCGAGCATTCAAGAGATTTCTGATCAGACAAATTTGCTTGCATTAAACGCGGCAATTGAAGCTGCCCGTGCTGGCGAGGCGGGGCGTGGATTTGCCGTGGTCGCTGATGAGGTGAGACAACTCGCTGGTAAGGCCCATCAAGCCAGTAGCCAAATCGAGCAGTTGATCCGTCAGGTTATCGAACAAACCGCTAGAATTCGCGCAATGGTTGAACAAAGCCAACAAAGTGCTGCTGATGTAGCTGCTTCGTCATCCCAAATCGACCAAGTCGTGAACGATGTTATTGGTACTTCAGCACATATGCAGCAGGTTATCAGTGAATCGGCGACTATCGCCTTTTTGAATACAGTGAAACTCGACCACGCGGTATGGAAGCATCAAGTCTATCTGCAAATCCAGCATGGACGTTTTGCCGAGAGTGTAAATTCGCATGCCGAATGCCGTTTGGGTAAATGGTATAACGAAGGCGATGGCAAAAAGTTTTATAGCCATTTACGTAGCTTTAAGTTGCTCGACGCGCCACATCGGTTGGTGCATGAAAGTGGTCGCGAGGCTCTAGCCTTGGGTGGTAAAGGTGATGCCAGTGCAATGACACAATCATTAATTAAAATGGAGCAAGCGAGCCAACAAGTGACCGAAATTATTAGCCAATTGCAAAATGAGTTACATCATTAAACAGGTTATATTTATCTAAGCCAATCGAGCCCGTGTTTTATTGCGGGCTTTTTGTTTTGATAACACAACATAGCTCGACCCACATCTGATAGTCATCAAACAAACTAATCTTATTACCAAAGGGAATAAGCTTATCTCTTTTGGTTCTTTTCTCGCTTTGTTATATTAGCGAAAAGTAATCCGGTTTAAGGTGGATCTATGTCTAGTTTGAAGATACAACATTTTTTTGATGCACAGTCAAACACCTACAGTTATGTCGCTGTTGATGCGGTGAGTAAAGAGGCCGTGGTAATAGATCCAGTTTTAGAATTTGATACTGCCTCAGGTTGTAGCTCAACCCAACAAGCTGAGCTTATTGTGCGTTGGATCAAATCAGAAGGCTTGCATTTAAAGTATATTCTTGAGACTCATGTGCACGCTGACCATCTCACTGCTGCACCTTTTATTAAATCGCAATGTGGCGGTCAAACCGCAATTGGAAATGCGATTACCGAAGTACAAACTGTGTTTTCGCAATTATTTGGTGTTGAAGAGCAGTTTATCTGTGATGGTCGACAATTTGATTTATTGCTCGTTGATGGCGATGAATTGCCGCTTGGCGAGTTAAATATTAAAGTGATCCACACGCCAGGACACACCCCTGCATGTGTGAGTTATTTAATCGCTGATACCGTGTTTGTAGGGGATACCCTATTTATGCCTGATTTTGGTACTGCGCGCTGCGATTTTCCAGGAGGCAATGCCGAGACTTTGTATCGGTCAATCCAAAAACTGTTTGGGTTACCGGACCAGACGCGGATGATGATGTGCCACGATTATGGCGCGCCAGGACGGCCTGAGTTTGCCTTTGAAACGACCGTCGCAGCACAAAAAGCTCGGAACATCCACGTTGGAGCCTCGCAAACATTGCAGCAATTTGTAGAAATGCGCCAGCAACGTGATGCAACTTTAGCAATGCCGAAGTTGTTGCTGCCGGCTGTACAAGTGAATATGCGAGCAGGGTATTGGCCACCGCCAGAAAGCAATGGTGTTAGTTATTTAAAATTACCGATTAACTTGTTTGGTAAAAAGTGATACTCGGTAATTCCGACGTCTTCATGGGGGGGATATGCATGAAATTTTACTGGTTACCGATATATTTGGTGGCAGCCCACAGCTTCGAGAAACTTTATCGACGATTGGCTTAAAGGCCACCATTATAAGCCCATATTCGGAATATCGAACTTTTGCTGATGAAGCGCAAGCTTATCAAGCTTTCTTGGCTGCAGGTGGTTTGGATGCCTATTACCGCAATCTATTACATGCATTAAAACAGCCTCGTGCTGACAGTTTGCAATTAATGATTGGGTTTAGTGCTGGTGCTGCAGCGTTGTGGCGATTTATATGTAGTGAACATGCCACTAGCATGGTTAAAGAGTGCCAAGCTTGGTTGTATTATGGTGGTCAGATCCGAGATGAATTGTCGTTGCAGCCACAATTGAATACTATTATTCGCTGGAGTTTAGAAACTCAGTTTGATGTTTGGCAGTGCCATCATGCCATGCAGAATAAAGCACTCGTTGATTCAGCCGTATTGCCTTATCAACATGGATTTATTAATCCGCAATCCAAAGGATTTATTGCACATGCAGCAGCTGATTTTTGGATGACGCTTGAAGCCTATGTGCACAATAAGTTGCAAGCACCGGTCGTTTAACTAATCCGTCATTTATGATGACAGGGTATACTTTTGTTGAATATTATTTAAGGACAGCAACTGCTGTCCTTAATAACTGTTCAAGGCCAACGCCTCTATTAACGAGCGTTGGTACTTTCGAAAATTTTGTCAGCAGATTCGGCAACGAAACCGCTATACAACTCGCCATTTGGCATTGCATAGCGCAGTGCAAATTCGTAGAAACAGCTTGGGATCATTTTCTTGCCATCAGTAAATTCAACTTCGGCGGCATCAGCCAAGGTCGACGACTGCTCTAAAAATACTTCAGGGGAACCTTTGATTTCGCCACCAGAACTATTTAAAGGGAAGCCAGCTTGTTTTAGCGCATCATTGACTGACACTAGGGTTTCAAAGTTTTGCAGGTGATTTACCGACACTGTGAAATGATTTGCGCGGTAGCCCCATACTGATAACCATGCAGCGTATTCGCTTTCTGCTAACAAAGTTTGGTAGCTTGTTTGATCGATATCCCAGTGGCGACCAGAATACAAGAAGTTTTCTGCGGTTACCGCTTCTGGACTAACTTGGTCAACTAAGCGGTGAACAATAGCTTGCAACTCTGGTGAACATTTTTCTAATAACAATTCAGAGATAAATACTTTTGGAGCCGTTGGATCTGTGTGCTCGAAATGTTTGGCATACAGTTTTTTTGCCTCAAAGTGATATTCACCGCATTCTTTGTAGCCTAATGCCAGTAAATGGGCTGCAAGTTTGTTTAACCCTACTTTTTCGATGTTAAAGGTCCGATAAGCCACGTGATCATTAATCACGTCATCTTGTTGGCCAGAACCTAGCAGTGCGTGCACTTTTTTCGCTGAAGGGGTCACTGACAGGTAATCTTGCCAGATTTCACTAAATAATTGGTTTACATCTTGGTGCATGGACAACTTCCTACTGGGTTCAAAGGTTTATACCCCGCAACGACGAAGCTAGTCTGTTGGCAGGAATCAATTAGTTAAGTCACATAGTTATCTAAGTAACTGTTACTATTTGACTTACTACAAATTGAGCGCTTCGACGCTTTAGGGTTTATATTAATGCTCTATATACAATTTTTTGTTTAAAACGCCTGCGAATTATATGTCGCAGGCGCTATTTTGGATTTGATCTAAGGCAAGCTATGCCAAGATCAATCCTGGACTTAAGCTTGCAGGCAGGCTTACTGCGTCTGCTTCAACAGACGCTACCGGGTAAGCACAATAATCTGCCGCATAAAATGCACTCGCTCTATGGTTGCCGCTTGCACCGATACCGCCAAACGGCGCAGCACTTGATGCTCCTGTGATTGGTTTATTCCAGTTGACGATGCCTGCACGAATTTCAGTGAAAAACTGCTGATAATCGGCTTCAGCATCTGCAAGTAAGCCAGCCGACAAACCAAATGATGTGTTGTTAGCTTCCTCAATAGCCTTAGTAAAATCGTCATAACGATACACTTTTAATAGTGGACCGAAATGTTCTTCATCGGGTAATGCTGCGGCATGGGTTACATCAATAATACCTGGTGTAACAAAGCCTGTTCCCGCTTGAATTTGAGTCAATTTTAATAGAGATACGCCACCTAATGCTTCAATATCGGCTTGCGCTTTCACCATGCCAAGAGCTGCTTTTTCGCTGATCATCGAACCATAAAATGGCTGGTCTTCAGCAAAAGGCTGGCCAACTTTGAGCTGCTTCACCGCGCTAATTAGCGCTGACAATACGGCATCACCGTTGTTGCTTCGTTCAATAAACAAACGACGAGCGCAAGTACAACGTTGACCACTAGTGATAAATGCCGATTGAATGATGTCATGGACTGCAGCTTTGATATTGGCAACATCTTTAACAATAAGCGGGTTATTCCCACCCATTTCTAATGCCAGAATTTTTCCTGGATGACCGGCATATTGTTGATGCAGCAAGTGGCCGGTATTTGAGCTACCTGTGAAGAATAGGCCGTCAAGTCCTGGATGTCCCGCAATTGCTTTGCCTGTGGCGACTTCACCTTGCAGCAAATTAAGCACACCTGCAGGTAAACCTGCCTGTTGCCATAAGGCGACAGTAAATTCTGCAACTTTAGGGGTAAGCTCAGAAGGTTTAAATACCACGGTATTGCCAGCAATAAGGGCTGGCACAATATGGCCATTTGGTAAATGCCCAGGGAAATTGTACGGACCGAATACTGCGACAACGCCATGTGGTTTGTGGCGGATAAATGCACGAGCACCCGGCATCGGATTCTCTACTGTACCAGTTCTCTCGGCATGGGCTTTGATAGATATTGCAATTTTGCCAACCATCGCCGCAACTTCAGTTCGACTTTCCCAAAGTGCCTTCCCGGTTTCTTCTGCGATAACTTTGGCAAATTGTTCAGTGTTTGCTTTTAAAAGTTCAGCAAAAGCTTCTGTCACGGCAATACGTTCTTGTAGAGAACGACGTGACCAGAGCAAAAATGCGCTGCGGGCAGCAGTCATCGCATGTTGAACCTGACTTTCATCTGCGCTTTGGCCTTGCCAAATTACTGAGCCATTTGCTGGATTTACTGAGCTAAAAATTGTGCCAAGCCCTAGTTGCCACTCGCCATTAATAAACAGACCGCCTGAAATTACGGAACTCATTTAACACCTCTGTCGAGATTAAGATAGCGGACTTCATCGCCCTGTTGAACTTGCAGTGCATCGGCAGTTGCTTGGTTAATTACCAATTCGTGGCCGTCAATTTGTGCTTTATCGCTTATCACAGCACGGAAGCTTTGTACTTTGGGATTACAAATTGCCAAATGCGCGGTACCAGTAACATCGCCGATCCGGACTTGCAGGCGATGGCTGCTGCGAACGGATTTAATTTGTTTCAGCTGTGCTTCAACTGTTGGGCCTGCGTCAAATAAATCAACGTAACCGCGATGAATAAAGCCTTCATTTTCCAAAAGCTTTAATGCCGGTTTGGTGTTCTCATGCACTTCACCAATGACGGCTTGGGCTGATTGTGGCAGCAAGCTGACATAAATCGGGTGACGAGGCATTAAATCGGCAATAAAACCTTTATTGCCGATCCCAATTAAATGGTCTGCTGTTGGGAAATCGATACTAAAAAAGTACGATTGCAACCACTGCCAGAATGGCGGCAGGGCGTTATCGTCGGCAACTCCACGCATTTCAGCAATCACAATTTTGGCGAAACGTTTTGGGTGTTCGGCCATAAACATAAAGCGGACTTTCGATAAAAAGCGGCCACTTAAGCCTGTGCGATAGGGCTCGCGCAAAAACAGCGTACAAATTTCCGTAACACCAGTGTAATCGTTACACATGGTGAGAACTTCAACCGGATTGTAAACGTTCAGTTCGTTTGAGTGATGAACGACCGTGCTTTTATGAAAATGGTAAAGCGGGGTACTCAAACCGACTGAGGCTTCAATCCCTGAGGTCCCAAGGATTTCCTTGGTTTCAGTATCTTCAAGGACAAACAAGTAACCTTGATTCCCAGGATGCTCTGCGTCGATAGCAAAGCTATGCTCAGAGTGTGCAATTTTCTGCTTGAGCTTCTGTTCATTGACTGGCAATGAAGTGAAGCCGGCTCCAGACTCCACTGCAATTTGCATGAGCGCTGGATAGTCAGACTGCTGAATAGGGCGTATCAATAACATGTTGATAATTCCAGAATATATCGTTTAAAACAACGGTGGCTGTGGCCACCGTCGGCGATATCACTTGGTTAGGCTTGTTGCTGAACCAATTTTGCAATAGCCGCTTCAAAGCGAGCCATGCCTTCAATAATATCTTGTTCTGGAATGATTAAAGATGGGGCAAAGCGGACAACGTTGTAGCCTGCCATCAGCACCAACAAACCTTCTGCAGCAGCCGCCAACATAAAATCGCGCGATTTACCAGCCCATTTTGCATTAAGCGCAGCACCAACTAACAAGCCTTTGCCACGGACTTCACTAAATACGTCGTACTTTTCATTAATCTTAACCAAAGCATCTTTAAATAACGCTTCACGAGCTTTAACCCCATTGAGTACCTCAGGGGTATTCACGGTATCAAAAGCTGCTAATGCAACTGCACAAGCTAATGGGTTCCCGCCATATGTACTGCCGTGAGTCCCAACCACTAAATGCTTAGCAATTTCCGTGGTTGTTAACATAGCGCCAATCGGGAAGCCGCCGCCTAATGCTTTTGCAGTAGTTAAAACATCAGGAGTCACGCCAAGACCCATGTAAGCGTAAAGTTCGCCGGTGCGGCCTACGCCTGATTGCACTTCATCAAATACTAATAGTGCATTGTGTTGATCACAAAGTTCACGAACACCTTTGATGAATTCAACGGTTGGGCTAATGATGCCGCCTTCGCCTTGCAGTGGTTCTAAAACTACTGCGCAGGTTTTATCAGAAATCAGAGCTTTTAAGCTATCGAGATTGTTGTATTCAGCATGATCGATATCCGCAGGTTTTGGACCAAAACCATCAGAATATGCAGGTTGACCGCCAACAGTCACAGTAAACAGGGTGCGGCCATGGAAACCCATTTTGAATGCAATGATTTGAGATTTTTCGGCACCAAATTTATTTAGTGCAACGCGACGAACTAACTTTAACGCCGCTTCATTTGCCTCTGCGCCAGAATTTGCGAAATAAACCTTTTCCGCAAAGGTCGTATCAACTAGACGTTTAGCCAGGGCTAACGCAGGTTCGTTGGTCATGGTGTTTGATAAATGCCAAAGTTTATTGGCTTGCTCAGTTAATGCATTCACCAGCACAGGGTGGCAGTGGCCAAGGCAATTTACTGCGATACCGCCTGCGAAGTCGATGTATTCTTGACCTTGTTGATCCCAGAGGCGAGATCCCAGACCTTTAACTGGAATAATTGGCGACGGCGCGTAGTTTGGTACCATTACGTCATCGAATAAACTTCTTGTAAGTTGCATGGGAAACCTCTGGATTGTGCAATAAGGGCATTATGGACATTAACCTTGCGGACTAATTTCCGTTTTTTATGGGTAAGCAGCCATTATATTGGTGCGCACTGCCAAACTGCAGTATCATTATTCACAAATTGATAATTAAATTTGTCAAATTAACGGGCGTGGTGAGCAAAATGATAACCAAAGAAGACGAGCGGCTAATTTCTATGCTGCGGCAAAACGCCAGAGCAAGTGTCTCTGATTTGGCGCGCAGTCTAAATTTATCAAGATCTACGGTACAAACTCGGATTGCCCGTTTAGAACAATTAGGGGTAATCAAGGGCTACATTTTAGAGTTTGGCGAAGCGTTCACTCGCAATCAAGTGTCTGCTCATGTCTCGATAAAAGTGAGGCAAAAACTAACCACGAAAACGAATGTGGAACTAAGACAGATTTCGCAGATCTCCGAGTTATATGCAATTAGCGGTGAATACGACCTTATTGCAGTAGTGCAAGCCCAAAGCACGGAACAACTTAGTCACTTATTAGATGAGATCGGCAACTTAGATGGGGTAGAGCGGACAAATTCTTCGGTAATTCTGGAAACTAAATTCCGCCGTTGACCGTAATTATTCAACAATAAAAAACTAGAATTTGATAGTAGAAACTTATTTCGCCTGTCCTACGACCATACTGCTGGAATTTTGCACATGGTCTGACAAGTTGGATGTAATTTTACTACTAGTAGCAAAAACAGCTAGAATTCAGCAACTTTTCCGGCCAGTTGGCCGCATTTTCTGAGAATTTTATGAGCCAAAGTGAAAATACACCGCTGTACACCCATTATGCAGGCCCAGCATTACTTGAAACGCCATTGTTGAACAAAGGCAGTGCATTTACACGAGAAGAACGCGCGGCCTTTAATTTATCAGGTTTGTTACCTCCGCGTTATGAATCTATTGAAGAGCAAGCTGCACGTGCCTATATGCAGTATTCTTCGTTCGGTGAACCTATTAATAAGCACATTTATTTGCGTGTGGTTCAAGACAATAATGAGACGTTATTTCACCGTTTGTTGCAGAATCATCTCGAAGAAATGCTGCCAATCATTTATACCCCGACAGTGGGTGATGCGTGTGAGCGTTTTTCAGATATCTACCGTAGTGCTCGTGGGTTATTTATTTCTTATGCCGACCGTGATTGCCTAGATGATGTATTGCGAAGCGCTACCAAGAAAAAAGTCAAAGTTATTGTAGTGACTGACGGCGAGCGGGTGTTGGGACTTGGCGACCAAGGGATCGGTGGTATGGGTATTTCTATCGGGAAATTATCGCTTTACACTGCTTGTGGCGGAATAAGTCCTGCTTACACTTTACCAGTTTGTCTTGATGTTGGCACCAATAACGAAAAGTTACTGAACGACCCATTTTATATGGGAAATCGCCATCGTCGTATTACTGGTGATGAATATTACGAGTTTGTCGATAAGTTCATTAAGGCGGTCAAGCGTCGTTGGCCAGAAGCTTTGGTACAATTTGAAGACTTCGCACAGCCAAACGCTATGCCGTTGTTAAAGCGCTATCGTGATCAGATTTGCTGTTTTAACGACGATATTCAAGGAACCGCAGCAGTCACCGTCGGTACTTTACTGGCAGCCTGTCGTTCGAAAGGCGTTAAATTGTCTGCACAAAAAGTTGTCTTCGTTGGTGCTGGCTCTGCAGGTTGCGGTATTGCTGAACAAGTCATCAGCCAAATGGTTTCCGAAGGTTTGAGTGATGAACAAGCGCGCAGCCAAGTATTTATGGTCGACCGTCACGGTTTGCTCACCGAAGGAATGGATGATTTACGTGATTTTCAACAAGTGTTAGTTCAGCCTAAAGCGCGATTAGCTGATTGGTCTTACAGTGGTGAATTCGCCTCGTTGCGCGATGTGATGAATTGTGCCAAACCAGATATTTTGATTGGCGTTTCCGGTGTTGCCGGACTTTTCACTGAAGCTGTGGTGAAAGCCATGAAAAAGCACTGTGAATTGCCAATTATCATGCCTTTGAGTAACCCGATTAAACAGATCGAAGCTCGTCCAGAGAAAATTATCGAATGGACAGAAGGAAAGGTAATTATCGCCACGGGTAGTCCGTTTAAGCCAATCGAATACCGTGGCAATGTTTATCCTGTAGCGCAGTGTAACAATAGTTACATCTTCCCAGGGATCGGACTTGGTGTAATTGCTTCACGAGCTAAGCGGGTGAGCGATGATATGTTACGAGTTGCCAGTGAAACCTTGGCTGCGGCATCTCCGCTTGCCAATACCGGTACTGGAGGTATTTTGCCGCCGTTAACCGACCTTGCTGAGCTTTCAAAGCGAATTGCTTTTGCCGTTGCAAAAGTAGCAATGTCACAGGGCCACGCATTGGAAATGGAAGATGAATTGCTTCAAGCCAAAATAAATGCGAACTTTTGGAAACCAGAATATCGGCAGTATAAACGAGTGAGTGGCTAAAATTTTTAGCAACACTTTTCGCTGATAGTTTTATTTAGCAAGACGAGCAAGTAACATCAAGCGCGTGTTTGATTCATAGTCAAACCGCGCTTTGTTATTTTATATTGCAGTGAAGTTCGAGTTTTACACCAATAAAAGTCTGAGCCTGATTTTTTAAAGGATTAATTATGTTATATGTAGTGATGTTAGGGGGGAAGCACCCTGCGGCAAAAATCGAAGTGCATGATGTCGTTTTTGCACTCGGCGATTCCTTAGCAGACTGTTATCCGCAATTACGAGCAAACTGGTTTGGTCAAGCAAACGGCTTGCATATCGATTCTTGGATGGCTGTTGATGGTATCGACGGTTATCGACTGGAGTGGTCAAACCAAGCGCCTGCGGCAAATGAACTAAGATTGTTTTTCATAAATCTTGGTGGCTATCAGACCGGTTTATTCGGCGAAGAGCACCGTTATCTGTTGGTTGTTGCTAAAGATATTGCTGGCGCCAAAACGCTTGGTAAACAGCAAATAATGAACATTTGGGATAAGCCTCATACCGATAACATTATTGATGTCGATGATTGCATTCCAATTGACTATGTTGCCGGTCGATATGTGCGTCTAGTCAGCGGTTCTTATCGAGCAACCAATCAACAAAATGACTATATTTTGTTATAAATCAAGTGGTTGTCTAGTTGCACTCATTTTCCCCGACAGATACGCAAGGAAACAATTAAATTCATCTTTATTTACTTTAATGAATCATATCTTGCGTTTTATCTTAATTAAGTTTACAAATTAGACGTAAATATTCGATGAAAAGAACTTGATTTTTTCACTCGGAAACGACAAATGATCTGGCAATGGATTAATCAAGATCAAGGGTTCGTATGGATAAGTATCAGAAACTCATAGTTATTTCAGCAAAGGAACAATGGTCACATTTATGTTTGTTAGCGCAAGCTGCCGGCTTAAATGTTCAACAACAGACAGTTGATGAGTTAACATCGCAAGCCTACGATGAGCATTTGTTAATTGCAGTCGAATTTACCGGCCAAAAATTAGATCGCAGTTCTTTACAGTTACTGACTCAATTACAGCAGCATGGTGGGGTATTTATCTATCAAGTTGAGCGTCAACTGATAGAAGAGGCTGCATGCCTGCGTCTAGGCTTGCGAGGTGTGCTTTATCGAGATTTGCCCCTTGATCAGCTGATGTTAGCTATGCGCACTTTAATGTGTGGCCAACTCGCATTTAGCCTTGAAGTGCTCAGCAACAGGCTAGATGAACTCGGTGTCAGCAGTGCAGAGCCTTTAGAAAACCAGTCCATTATCTTTAGCACGACACTGACGAAGCAAGAAAAACGTATTATTCGGCTAGTAGCTCAAGGCGCTCGAAATAAAGAGATCGCCATGGAGTTGCATATTAGTGCTCATACGGTAAAAGCGCATATGGCGGCAATATTTCGAAAAACGCAGGTCAGAAATAGAGTGGAGTTGCTAAGGTTAGTGCAACTCCCCCTAGGTAGTCAGTTCACCGACTTTGCTCGATCAGATTGAGCGTCTGCTTGCCAAAAACCCTTGACCTGTCCTTGTAAGATAATTGCCTGGACAGCGCTTTCCATTGCTTGTCTGACGCAGTATTGCACTGGCTCATTGGTGCTATAACCAGCTTCCATTTCAGCGAGCCGATTAACAGAAACATATCGGAATAACCCAGTTCGTAGTTGCTGTGAGAACACTTTTTTAGTACTACTGACAGACATCAGAACTTGACCTGTGTAGACATCGACCGCTCGTAAATATAAAGTGATTTGATCTTCACGGTACATCTCCGAAGCACCAATACCAAAATATTCGGCGCCAATGCCGCCGGTACTTAAGTTTGATTCATAGCCGATGATGCCGCCTTCAAACAGAACTCGAGCTTCTTTTAGTGACGGTAGTTCAGAGTTTTTTTTGTTACTTGTCACAATTTTACGTTCAGTTAGTAAATTCTGCAGACCTTCACGCTCTAGCGGTGCAAACCATCCTGTTTCAAGTAATACTTGAGTCAACATCGAAGTTGCACCTTGAGTCACAGCGGTCGAAAAACTTGAAACGTTTTCTTGCGGTTTATATTGACCGGTCTGATCACGAAAAGCGTATACGCCAACCGGCATCGCGAAACGTGGCTTGGCAGAGTTTTGAATTGAGATCATAAGTTCGCTGGGTGCATCCACGGCAGCGTCAGTAGTAAATAGTTCGGGTTTTTCCACCATTGCACAGCTGGTTAGCAACATTGCGGCCCATAGTGTGCTAAAATATCTGATTGATTTCATTATTATTTCCCTGGTAGTGCTGGCATACGAATGATGGTGACTTCGCCAGTGCTTAACCTTGTAATGTGCACAATAATTGTGCCATCTGTGTCATGACTTACTTCAACGCGAAACTCACCAGTGTCATAAACGCCCTCGGTGATTTCACCATCAGCGATCCTTCGGGTAAGCGAATTGATAAGATTGCGTTCTAATGCTTCTTGAAATTTATCGACGAAAGTTTTTTCGTTGAGAGGTTCGCTATGAGCATTTTGCGCTTGGGCCTTTTGCAGCAAAAAGTTGCCGTTAAGCGGACTGCCGCCGAAGCTTGGGTTTACCGGTGTATATACCAACTCGGTAGCACTTAGATAAAACGACAAGGTGAGGGCAACCACACTGTAAATTAGTTTTGTTTTGATCATTTTTAATCCAGGTAGTTTTCAAGTTCAGTGCTATCTTCGCCAAGCATGTTGGCGGACTGCAGTCTTGCGATTTCTTCGATGGTGGCCATCACTGCTTGTTCTGCAAATTCGCGCATGTTTTGTTGTCGACGACCAAGGTATGTCTGGTAAATACGACGCTGATTTAGTTCAAGCCATAAAAAAGTTCCCGCTTGCGGATAGACTCGTTCATGGATAACTAAAGTCATGCCTGATGTTGCCGGCAGATCACGCCAATATGCCAAGAAGTAATAGCTGAAGTCTCGTCCAAACCCGCTGATGGTGCGGTCAAGTACCATTCCAGATAGTAAAAGCTCGTCTTCAGCAGCCAGGGTTGAATGCAGGGGCATGCCCATTAAAGACAACAAAACAACTGCACAGCGCGTCGCGCTGTACAGTTGTTTGCGCAGAGGCTTTCGCTTAGCGCTGATTAATGGTTGCAACGTTAAAATCGCCGTTTTGTACCACAGTGACCACACTGCCTTCGCCACCTTGTTGAACATTAACCAGGTTGTCGTTGCCTTGTTGATTCACTGAAATTGCGCCGTCATTGCCAGTTACTGCAGCAGCGCCGTCGCTAGACGCAACCCAGTTACCATTGCCTGATTGTTGAATATCAAATTCATTGCCACTGCCAGTGACTAGCAGGTCAACTAAATTTAAATCACCTTGCTGAGACACTTGCAGCGAGTTTTGATTTGACTCGGTATCGCTAGTGGCCGCAACTTCATTGGCGTTACCGGCTTGTTCGATTGTTACGACGTTTTCGCTTCCCAAGGTTTCGACATAACCAAAGTTTTCGCTACCACTTTGATTGATTGTCAGATTGTTTGCAGAGCCCTCCGTCATTAGGGCTGCAATGTTGTTATCACCTTGCTGGCTAAGAGTTAAAGTATGGTCGTCGCCTCTACTACCAAGTTGTGCTAGATTGCCGTCGCCCTGTTGAAGTACATCCACAACCAAGTTGTTACCTGCAATCCCCTGGTCTGCAACGAGTTGGTTAGCATTTCCTTCCTGTTGCACAAAAACGACATTAGCGCTGCCGCTAATTGGTTCAGCAATAAATTCATTGGCATTGCCGGATTGGAATACGTCGACGACATTATCATTACCTTCCAGCGGACGGGCGATGAATGCGTTTAAATTGCCTTGTTGTTGCACAGAGATGCTGTTGTCGTTACCACGCAGATTAACCACTCCGCCTACGTTCTGGTTGCCATTCTGTTCAACGTAAAGCGTGTTTCCAGCGCCAACAGAAGTAATCAGACCCGATTCGTTACTATCACCAGCCTGGAGCGAAGTCACTTGGTTGTTATTACCCTCGATACTCGCCATCGTCCAGTTAGCATCACCAGTTTGTACAGATTTCGCTTCATTTCGATCGCCGCCGAGACTCACAGTTGCGGTATTTTGTTCGCCTGACTGTTCTGTCGAAACATTATTTTGATTACCCACAACGGTTAGGTCTGCTTGGTTGTAAAAACCAGACTGAACGACATTGACATTGTTTTCATCACCAACGGTGTTAACGTTGGCAACCTGCCAATCATCAGCTTGATCAGTTTCTATCGTGTTGTTTTGCCCATCAACGTTGCTGTAGCTTTCATTAAAGACACCAGTTTGTTCGACGTCGGTTGAATTCACGGCGCCTTGTTGTTGCAACAACGCTAAGTTCAATTCACCGTTTTGACTAACAGCGGCAGTCTGACCTTCTAACACTCCGTTCGCTGAACTTTGAATAACTAAAGTTTCGTTACTCGCAAAAGAATAGGCGCTAGTGAATGCCAGTGTCAGCGCTAATGCAATGGCACTTTTTTTAGGGGTAATTTTCATAAACGATACTCCATATCTAATTAGTATTGGGTTACAGACAATATTTCGCCTTGACCGATTTGTTCTATCGAAAAGCTGGTATTGCCATTTTGAGTAATGTCGATTTGATTATCGGTGCCGTGTTGCAGAAGCTGCAGACGATTTTCATCACCGAGCTGTTGGACGGAGATCATATTTCCTGTACCGTTTTGCTCAATCTCGGCATCATTTGCGGTACCTTGTTGCAATAACGACAGTGTATTGGCGTAACCTCCTTGCGATGCTGTTCCGTTATTGGATACGCCATACTGATTAATTACCAGTATGTTTGTCATATCTTTGCGCTCTAGCATCGCTTGCAGTGCAAGATTTTCTGCTCGACTGTCTGTATTAATTAGCATCAAGGTCGAGATTACTACGGCAATTAAACGCATTTACAACTCCATAAAACACGATCTCCAAGTGTTAATCTACAGTTGCTTAAATTGCATGCAATCGGTCAAATGGTCTATTTGCTGTTACGGTATTATTTTTATGAATTTAATAAATCCATTATTATTCAATAGGATGACTTGTTTATCGGTAATTTAATAAGCGTAATGGACTAGTTCTAAAGGATGATATTTGTAAATTGTGCTGGCAACATTTTAAAGGCCTGATATTTCTAAATGGGTGTCGAATTTCGGCATTGGAAAATCCATTTAAATTTTAGGGAATGAGTTATGACCAATAAATCGATATTAGCATTGGCGGTTTGCGCAGCCCTCAGTGCACCTAGTTTCGCGAATGCCCAATCTAACAATCAGCCTCTAGCGGCAAGCGATTCAATTATCGTGGTATTTAAACAAGGCGTCGGCAAAACTGAACGCCAACAGGTTATGAAAAAGTACGGTGTATCATTGCGTTATGCTGATAAAGATGGTTTTGATGCGCGAAGTCGCCAATTATTGGACGGTAGAATTGCCGAGCTATCAATCCCCAAAGGTGTTAGCCTAGACGGTTTGATTAAACAACTTAGCCGGCATCAGGCAATTGAAGTTGCAGAACCAAACTATTTGCTGCATGCAATTGAAAACTCGGAAGTTGTTATACCAAATGACCCGCGTTTTAGTGAGCTCTGGGGGATGCATAACACTGGCGCTGGCGGTGGAGTGATCGATGCAGACATTGATGCCCCAGAGGCTTGGGAAGTCACTAAGGGGAGTCGCGACGTTATCGTTGGTGTTATCGATACAGGGACTGATTATAATCATCCGGATTTAGCAGCTAATATTTGGACTAACCCAAACGAAATCGCGGCTAATGGCATTGATGACGATAATAACGGCGTTATTGACGATGTTCACGGTTTTTCAGCGGTAAACAACAACGGAAATCCAATGGATGGGCAGGGTCATGGTACTCACGTTGCGGGTTCAATTGGTGCGTCTGGGGATAATGCAACTGGGGTAGTAGGGGTCAACTGGAACGTGACAATGATCCCTTGTCAATTTTTAGGGGCCGATGGTTCGGGGACTACTGCAGGGGCAATAGCTTGTATTAACTATTTCACTAATCTTAAGCAAAACCATGGCGTCAATGTTCGGCTCACTTCAAACTCATGGGGGGGCGGCGGATTTTCTCAAGCGTTGTCAGATGCGATTCAGGCTGGTAACGATGCGGGTATTTTGTTTATCGCAGCGGCTGGAAATGATGCAGACAATTCTGATCAGACGCCACACTACCCAAGTTCTTACAACTTACCAGGCATTATTTCGGTAGCTTCAACCGATCGCTCCGATAATCTTTCGAGCTTTTCAACTTACGGTGCTGTGAGCGTTGATTTGGGTGCTCCAGGTTCGGCGATTTTGTCAACGATTCCAAATAATGCCTACGCTAGTTACTCAGGAACGTCTATGGCGACGCCACATGTCGCCGGTGCTGCAGCCTTGGTTTGGTCGTTGAATCCAGAACTTACTATTGCGGAAATGAAGACTCTGCTAATGGATAGCGGCGATAGTTTGGCTGCACTTGCAGGTAAAACTGTTAGCGGTAAGCGTCTGAATGTGAAAAATGCATTAGATGCTGCCGATCCAGAACCAGGATTTAGCCTTGGTTTAACTCCAGCGTTGCAAACTGTGACCGCTGGTGATGTAGCGACATACACATTAACCGTAAACGACATCGCTGATTGGCAGGGCGTAGTTAATTTGACGGCGAATGCGACGCCATCAATTCCAGGATTAACCTTGTCTGCAGAGCAAGCAGTTCCAGGCCAAACAATTGTTCTGACGGCCCCAACTTCATCACAAACTGCATGGGGAAGTTATCAGATTTCCGTTAACGGCTTAGATGAAACAGGAGAATTAACAAAGTCAGTTGCTGCGACGCTCAAAGTATTGCCTGCAGGCTTACAAGATCTACCATTTGAAAATTTATCGCCGGTAGCTATTCCTGACAACAATGTTGGCGGGATCTCTAGTGTTATCAATGTGCCAGATTCTGGAACTGTTTTTGGGGTCACAGTTGGGGTAAACATTAGCCACACTTGGATTGGCGACTTGACGGTCAAATTGTTATCACCAACTGGAACTGAATTCGTTCTGCATAACAAAGAAGGCGGAAGTGCTGACAATTTAGTTAAGAGCTGGACCTTGGATAATTTCAACGGCGAAGTAATCAATGGCGACTGGAAATTAGTGGTATCTGATACCGCAAGTATTGATACCGGCACGCTGAATAGCTGGAGTTTAAACATCCGCGCTTTGACAGACGCGCAACCAGATCCAATCGCACCTGTTGCTGATTTTACATATGTAGCAGACGATCGGTTAGTGTCGTTCACAAATACGTCATCAGATGCAGATAGCACGGAATTGAGTTACGTTTGGGATTTTGGCGATGGTCAAACATCGACTGAACAAAATCCACAGCACCAATATGCTGCAGATGGTAGCTATAACGTTACGTTAACAGTTACCGACGAATCAGAATTAAGCTCAGTTAAAACTTCGACATTACAAGTTGTTGAGTTAGATATTGTTCTAGAACTGTTGCGTGCACAACGTGCTCGGACTGGTTCGAGTATCGTAGATTTACGATTCAGTGGCGCTTTACAAAATGTTGATGTTTATCGTAATGGCACTAAAGTCGCTACAACTAGCAATTCGGGTAGTTTCCGAGATCGTTTTAATTCACAAGCAACCTCAGTGATTTACAAAATTTGCCACCAAGGAACTAATGAGTGTTCGAACGATCTGGTTGTGCAATTTTGATAAACTGTGCATAGCTAAGCTTTAATTCTAAGCAAGCACATAGCGCGCTACTAATGTAGCGCGTTTTTTATTGCCAATATGCTTGGTGTCAAAATTATGTTTACCGCTAAGAAATTATCGACAGATAAAGTCAAAAAAAGCTCTTTAATTCAAGGGAATAAATTATATATTTGATGGCTAAAGGCAGTATTGTCAGGATCAAAAGTTGAGAAATTTCATCATTGTTGGAAATATAACTTGGAGTAATTTGTACAACGGAATAACGAACATTCCGATTAAATTAACTGATATTCGTCCTACCTAGCTAATGCACGTTATAACCCATAATGTCATTATTACGTTAAATAACAATAACTTAGTGAAGATATATTGCACAAATATAGCTTTTTCCATTTATGAGTGCAATCTGTGAAAGTGTTCCAAAATGGAACAAGGTCCGGCTATTACTGTGCCGGACTACGGCAAGTAACTCAAAAACTCCTGAAAAACAGATAACCAATAAAAAAAGCCCGTTAGGGCTTATTGTTTGTCGTAGAGCTAAAATCTACCGCGCTTCGCTTGCTGGGTCAGCCTTTGACAACAGCAACAAGTTGCGGTTGCCAAAAGCTCGACCGAGGTTAATTAAAGAAATTTTTTTAAGAATTGAAATAAAGAATAGAGAGAATCAAAGCAAGACAGAGCCAAATAATAGTAAAAATACTAATTCGGAACGGTTTTGCGGTTGGTTGATAATTTGTTTGCTGATGCGTATCTAACGGCTGAGAGTTCGATTTTTGTCGTTTCTCTTGGTAGTGTTCTTTGTACCAATCCCTTTCGATCATGCTCATTAAATTAGTCCCTTATGTTTGTTCGTCAGGAGCAGGCGCAATGGCCGCAATCGAGGTGGACTCTGATTGCATGTAATTTGGTCTACATCTTATCACTTTAGATTCGTCACCAAAAGATACTCGAGCAGCGCAAGGGGCAACATAATTTACGGTGAATCCCAAATCTGACGGGTAAAAAGTTCCTTCCTTATTTTCAAAACAGTAATCGGTTGCGCCTTGGGCATATAACACACTGCAAGTTATAACCAATCCATCGACTAAAGTCTGGAACTCTGTTTTAGATGGCTCGGCTTTAACATCAGATTGTACGGTTTTAACGTCTGATTTATCCGTTTGTGTAGCTGGATCAGTCGTGGCTTCTGTCGGTTTTTCAGTGGGTAAAAATGGATAAGTAAAGGCCATTAAAACTAAGGCGATTACGCGCCAATCTTTATATAAAGGCTTGCCAGTTGCAGGAGTCTTAACAGTATCGGGTTTGGTTTCGGTCTTAGTTGGTTTACTAAAATAGTCAGAGGGCAAGACAGAATATGATGCCCTCATGTCTATTAATTTTCCCAAGCGATTTATAAAGTTGTCAGGTACAAAGTTTTGACTGGTTTTATAACACTGGTGAAGGTGATAAAGCTTATAGAACTCACTTGCTGCTAAATGAGATTTATCTTTCTTTTTTCCGGTGTATTGCGCGCAGTAATGAAAACCATAGGGCGCTATGATTTTATAAAGAGGTGCGGTAAAAAGACCAAAAATTTTGCCAAGAACGGGAGAGCTAAAAAAGTTCTTACCACTGCGACAATGCCAAATTTCTTGCAATAAAGTTTCGCGTAACTGTTTGTCTACCGCGTCAACATCCTGACAAAGCAGCATCAAACGCCAGCCTAATTTTCGAGATTGAACCATCCAGCTAACAACGGCTAAACGGTCGGGGTCGTTCCAGTTCCTTGAGTTGAAAGACGTTAAAAGTTCATCGATGACAATTAAGCCAAACTTTTTTTCGTCATAGGTTGACGGATCATCTGGATTTAATTCCGGATAAGATTTGCCCAATAACTCAAGGTCTATAGAGCGTGGTTGGTCTGGAATGCGAGTTAATACAGATTTTGTATTAGGTGATAGCTTAAAAACATCAATATCCAAATTGGTTGCAACACGCAAACCCATATTTAGATAAGTCTGTATTTCGCGCACTGCAATTTTAGTTTTGCCAGAGCCGCGAACGCCCTCAATAAAAATAGCCATGTATTAACTCCAAATCTTAATGTTAAGGATGCGAGCGCGGAAAATGTAAAGCTGGCTTGTACCATAGGCAATGGATAGTGCTGATACATAGACGGATGTTTTAGGGGGTAAGAGACTGAGGCCAGCGGCTAACATAGATTCGGCTGGTAAGGTAGTGGCAACAGATGAAAAAATAGTTTTGAAACCTACGGCTAAAGCGACAACCAAAGCAACGTAAATACCAATATAAATGGTTGCAAAAGACATTTTTCGGAGTAATGCATTCTTACCGCCACCAGCTAAATATCTAAGAGCAGCGCCTATAAAAACAAAAAATTGGGTCATATTATGCGGCCTCTAAAGTGCGTTGAAAAATTCGGAATAATTGTAGAATTGTAAGAATGCCCAAAAACCACTCAACAAGAGGTCTACCCCAAGCATCATAAGGGGGGCAGTGTTGATGGACATAAATGGATAGTGGCTGTGATGTTAATGAAGCATCGATAGTAAAACCGCGACATTGTCCAGAAGTAGGCAAACTAATGAAATCAGCTAAATAGAATTTAAACGGGTCGGGGGTTTCACTCTCAAGAAAATTTTTAACTTCTTTAAAAGCTGTTTCTTCCTCAGTTTTAAAGTCAGGTTTGCTACCTAACTCCTGCATAGCACCAGACGCCCAACGTTCGTTGGAACCTTCGTATTGTTTTTGAGTTATACCAGGGAAATCAGTCCAATCAGTCGGAATGCCATCAGGGGTTTGGCCGTCATCTGGTTTAATGGTTTGCTGAGTAAAAGTATCTGTGAACGTATCACCTTCAAACCACTGATTCACATTGTTAACGGTGACATTGTAGATGTCAGGCGGAATATAAGTCTTAGTATCTGTGGGGTTAGTTGATTGGGCTGTCCCGTTCACTATGGACTCAGCAGCATTTGAGAATTTTTCGGAAACATCATCGAATCGAGTATCGGAAAATAACTCTGGGTCTGGCTCTCCTGTTTCTTGGTCAACAAAATTATCTAAACCAATATCGGGATTATTAATTAAATCATCAATAAATTTAGGATCAGCATCTAAAGCATCTTCAAAATAATCTGAATCAGCAACAGCCTCGGTAGCACCTGCATAACAGCGAAAGTCAGTAGCGCCTGCTGGTTTCCATGGCCCGAAACGGTAGCGGGGGCTTGAATCGTTTGGGCATTTAGGCAATGTAGATTTAGTGGCCTGTTGAACTACACCAGCAATTGTATATTTAGACGTTGATGGATTGCCAGTGGTGCAAATGGGGACGCCACTAGGGCTACCAGTGCAAGAAGTTGTTGTTGTTGTTTCAGTGACCGTTGTACCAACATCGCACGATGTTGAATTTGGAGAACAAGATAAAGTGTTAAAAGAACGGTTAATAACGATTGTATTAGCACCATTCTGAATAATTTGTTGTGGTTTAGGTAACGTAATTTTAGACATAACTGCGGTCGAGGCATTAGCAAGACACTCAGCAAAAGATTTGCCATTAAAAACACCAATATTGGTTGAAGAAGGGTAGTAGGCGTTACAAGAAACATTGTCTTCCATTTTTGCGGTTCGAAAATCAGTTGATAAATCAATTGATGACTCGTCAGGCGCATCCTTTGAATAACACAAAGATTCGGTTGTTGATGATTGACAGCCTGCATAATAAGCGCCAGCCAAAACAACAGCAGCCTTCAATGCAGGATGAAGACATGGAGGGTTTTTTTTAGCAACGTTGGCTAAAGCACGAGCAAGACTTTTTTTAGTAATAGCTTGAGGTTGAATGCCAAATTTACGGTTAAGTTGACGCATAAATATTTCTGCTTTTTGCGCAAGTGTAAGAGTTGGAACATAGACCTTGCCACGAAGCATTAAGCGCTGATTGTAGGGGGTTGGGGCAGGGTATGCACCGCTTGCGTTAATACGGGTAAATTTTTGATTAGGCAGTACAGATTTAACTTGATGGCCTGAAGCTAAAGTATGAAAAGATAAGGTAAGTAGTAAAAAAAATAAAAAGCGATACATAAAAACTCCCATTACGCCCGTTGTCCGCCTGCGCGCTCTCGGCTGGACAACAGGCGAAACGGGAGAATATTAATTAGCCGCCAGAAGCACCTTTACGAACGAACGTACCTAACAAGCTCATACCGATAGATGCAGCAAGAACGACGCCCATAACAGCAAAACCAGTGCCAGAAGCGGTGGCAACGTCAGCTAAAACAGACGCTTTAATATCAGATAAAACAGTTGCATCAATTACAGCGTGAGCAGATGCACCCATAGTGCCTAAAGCAATAACAACAGCATGTTTAATGTTCATAACAATTTTCCTTAGTTAAAGTTAACTGCCAGTTCGACTGGCACGATTGTGAATAGATATAACAAAACGGAAGGTTATCCCAAGTGCAAAACCAGTTAGCCAAAGTTGGGCTATAAAACTGATTGCGTCTTTTGCTAAATCCATCATTTTTACCTCTGATAGCCAGAGTTAAAACCATGACAAAAACACAAAAATCCAGCAAAAGTGGCGAGCAGCTGAATAATTTGGTCAATGTCTAGTAAAAGTTGTTGCGCTTGTTCTGGTGTCATTTAAGAACTCCAAGCAAGTTAAAAAAGCCGCCCAAGGCTTAAGTAAAAACGGAGAAGTAATTAAAAAAGAGACTAGGGCGGCTAACATCGTTAAGCCTTAAATAACTTGGTAACGTCATTACCAAGGTAATAAGTTAGACCTGATGATTTTTTACCTTGCCAAATCTGACCCCAAACTGGCAGCGTCAAAAGCTGACCTTCGAACTTTGCAAGTGATGCGGCAACGCCTTGTTTGATTAAGCCTTGAGAAATAACGCATTCGAGGACTTCTGTTTTACTTTCACCATAGGGGCCAGTGGTTTGGACTTCGACACCAGCAAAAAGGGTTTGGCGAGTGTGGCCGTTCTCGTCTGGCTTACCATGAACAACACGAGTACCTAAATAGATACCGGTTAAAGTTAAACCCTGAAAAATTGATAAATCTGACATTTGAGATCCTTAAGAAACTAAGCGCAGTTTTAAAAGCGCTGGATTTAAGTTGTATTGCTGAGAAAGCGGCAAAGGTTCGACAAAATCAGCAGGGAGTTGAGTCGAGAAATCGACGTTAATCATTTTGATAAACGGAACAACGTTTGACTGATCACCAGTCAAATTCATCAACTGCGCCAGTGATAAACCAGCATCAGTGAAATCGTGGGTATAACGCGACCAAGTGTTACGAGGGTAGTTGGCTTTGGTGCGCTCGTAACCGTCGGTCATGATGTTTCGGTAAACACCATATAAACGGTTAGCTTTTGGGTAGCTAATTTTGCCGGAATCCGAAACGCGGAAAAATTTAGCTTTGAGAGAATTTAAAACAGATTCTTTGTCATATGTGTTCATTGATGCACCTTCAAAAGACTTGAAAACGTCTTTAAATGCTAAACCCCATAGGGTCGAGATTATTTGCGGATTATCGATCTGTAATTGTGGGTCTGTGATTAGACCAAGCGTTGCTGGCAAGCCGCGCTGAGTAAACCAATCGCGATAAATGCGAGCCTCAAAACGCACAGCACCAGTGGCAAACTGCCTGACTTCTGGTCTGGTAATTTCGGCTAATTGTCTACGAAAATGCTCGTACTTTGTCTGTGCGTATTTGCGAGTTAGCTTGTTGATTTGGGAATCAAGTTCAACAAGTTTTAGATAGACTTTTTTAACGCAAACCTCAGAACCTTTGTTGAAGTACAAAGTGGTCTTGTACTCTTCATCATACCAAGGACGTGTTTGGCCTATCTTGATATTACGCATTAAGTCTAAGCATTGTTGCGCTTGCTGTTGGTTAGGTACATGGGCGGTATATGTCACATCTAAATAGTCAACTACGCCATGTTCCCAGTCTAAAAACTCAGTCAAATTATGGTCGCCAAAACAGAAAGCCTCGACAACGGCCATAATGCAAAGATTGAGATTGTCTGAGCCGTACACGTTATGACCCTGCAAAAGTTTTGCAGGATTGCCAACAATTTTGATGTAAGGAATACGCTTAAAATCTGTGCCGTTGATTATCTTAAAGGCCAATGATGCGAAAGAAGACGGCAACGATTCAAACTTGTGAAACAGCTGAGTAAAAGTAAATTTTTGGTTTTCAGTGTCCCAAGATACACAACCAGACATATCTAGGCCGAAGCGCTCCATTAATGTCCGGTCATCAATAAAGCAAGCACCAGAAGCACTTTCAACATAGTGCTTGCGTAAGAATGGGATGCTGATGGAAACCATATCAATCATTTAGCAGACATCCCAAAAAATAGAATTTTTTGAACGCTGTCATAACATTCTCTAGTTATATAAAGCTGACTAGATTTTTCAGCATCAAATGTGAGCCAATATGACTTAAACGAACAACCAAGACGAAGGTCTGGCATTGAAATTCGAAAAGTTCCAACTAAAGAGCCTTGAATAAGGCAAAACATAGAAATTGGCGTTGGATTAGTTATTTCAAAAGTTGATGAAGCGATGAAATTAATTTCATCAATGAGAATTGCATTAATCATGAGCGAACCTCGAAATCAGCAACGAGGTTACAAACCCAATCACCAACAGCCGGACTAAAAACAGACGGATTAGCACAGCCGTTGCTAAGGTCTAAATCATCCTTACCGCATACAGGGCAAGGAAGCTGACAACGCTCAGCGGAGCGGCTAACTTCGTTTGCCTGAGCGCTGTCAACTAAATCGACAACGATGAATGAAAGACCAAGCAAATTAAGCTGGTGTTCTATCGTTGATTTGAACTTAGCTTGAGCAACTTGGATTTTTGCCGGAATAATTTTCTTAGCGTTAGCGCCTAGAATTTCAAAGTTGGCGTATAGTGTCCATTGCTCGAAAATTGCGCGTACAGGCTCACGAGTTAACGTAAGTAAAATGCCAGCGTTGGCAGCCTGTAAGGCTTTAATTGTGTTCATATCCATGAGAAGCCGCTCCTGATATACTTTTTATAAAATTAAAGTGTATCCAAATTTGGATACGAAATGAAATGTATCCATAGTTGGATACAAAGTCAAGGGCGTTACGTATGAATTTCAGCAACAAGCTAATTGACCAATACAAAGAATTTATAAAAGCAAAATCAGATGCAGCAGCAGCAAATGAACTACCACACATGACTAGAATGAATGTGAGTGCAATTAGAAAAGGTGAAAGAAGACTTACAGAAGAACAAGCAGTGTTTATTGCTGAGGCTTGCGCGCTCGACGTCGCACTAGTGCTTGTCGAGCTAGCAGCCGAATCAGCCAAAAGCGAAAAAGCACAATCGGCTTGGAGCGAACTAGCAAAAAAGCTTAAAGCCGCTTCAAGCATACTGCTTTTAGCGGCTTTTTTACCGCTTTTGAGCGTTTCAGGGCTAAATGCCCCTCTACGCTTCAAAAGTAGCCCATAATGTATATTATGTTAAATACATCATATTATTAAGGGTACTTAGAGATGTCTGCTGAAATATGGACTTCCACTATTTCCACTAAATCTGCATTCCGCTGTAAAGCTCTCGGGTTATCAAATCTGCTAGTTTAAATCTATGACTTGATACGGTTCATTCAACGTTTTATTAAGCTGCTGCTCGTTAAGTTCACCGCTCCATTTGGCGACTACTAATGTGGCTACACCGTTGCCGATCAAGTTTGTTAAAGCTCGGGCTTCAGACATAAATCTATCGATGCCAAGGATTAACGCGATGCCAGCAACAGGAATATCACCAACAGAGGCCAATGTTGCTGCTAACACAATAAATCCGCTACCTGTAACACCGGCTGCGCCTTTTGAGGTAATTAACAGCACGGCTAATAACGTTATTTGCTGCGTTAAACTCATCTGAATATCTAAGGCTTGTGCGATGAAGACCGCAGCCATCGTCAGATATATCGCGGTGCCGTCTAAATTAAACGAATACCCAGTTGGAATTACTAAACCAACGGTAGATTTGCTAGCGCCAGCATCTTCGAGCTTTTTCATTATTTTTGGTAATACCGATTCTGACGATGACGTACCAAGCACCACAAGCAATTCTTCACGAATGTAAAAAATGAATTTAGTAATCGAAAAACCATGAAGGCGACTAATTCCGCCCAATACAATTAGGATAAATAATAAACAGGTTAGATAAAATGTCGCCATAAGCCCAGCTAGCGACCATAAGGTGCTTACACCATATTTGCCGATGGTAAATGCCATGGCCCCGAAAGCACCTATAGGTGCAAGTTTCATCAGCATGCCGACAATTGCGAATAGAACTTCAGAGCTCTTCTCGACATATTGAAAGAGAATGTTTTCCCGCCCGCCAAGTCTTTGTAAAGCAAAGCCAAACAAGATTGAGAAAAATAGCACTTGTAGCATATCACCACGAGCAAAGGCGTCGAAAACACTGGTTGGAATGATATTAAGTAGAAAATCAACCGTGGACTGCATTTGGCCCGGCGTGGTGTACTTGGCAATAGATTGTTGGTCAAGGCTTGCGGCATCTATATGCATACCTTCACCTGGTTTTATCAAGTTGACGACAACTAGACCGATGATTAAAGCAACAGTAGACACAATCTCAAAATAAAGCAGTGCATAACCACCTGTGCGCCCTACTTTCTTCATATTTTCCATACCGGCAATACCAACAACCACAGTGCAGAATATGATTGGCGCAATAATCATCTTAATCAGTTTGATGAAGCCAGTGGCTAGCGGCTGCATTGCGGTGCCTAAATTAGGTATAAAATGACCTAATAGCACACCGATCAAAATGGCGATAAGTACTTGAATATAAAGGCTTCTAAATAACTTCATTACGGTACCTTTGCCTTATTGGCTGGCAGATTTTATACCCACTTGAACGATTTCGCCGGCTTCATTGATTTGCCGAACTGTCAAAATCAATTGATCTAATTGGTCACTGTCACCGACGACAACCCGACGATGAAAACGCGCAGTTATGTAATCTGACAAGGTTTGTTCAGGATTTATCACTGATAAATCAATGGTATAGAATGCACCTAAATCAGCCAATTGAATTTGACCGTTAAGCACAAATTCCCCGAAAAAGTCTTGTTTGCTTTGGTTCGATTCGGCCGCAAAACTGGACAATACTTCGCTCAAATGACGGCTGTCTTGCGCCTTTGCCAACACCATCAACGTGTCGTCTGCCCTAAAACGACTGCAGTCGATACTTTGTACCCATTCGCCTTTACGCATTATTCCAAGGAACTGAACTGCTGCCTTGATTGGTAATTGTGACCATTCGCTATCCACAACTGCGGAATCGCTATTCACCTTGAATGCTAGAACTTGCAATACATCATTTGATTCAATCGCTTCCAACGACATGGTTTGATCAGGTCCTGGCTCTTTTGGCACCTCAAGTTTGAGCCAGCGCGCAACTGGCGCAATTGACCATCCTTGGATCAGAAGAGAAATGATCACAACGAAAAACGCGACGTTAAAATATAAATCTTTATTTTCAACACCTGCGAGCCATGGGATCAGCGCCAGAATGATTGGAACCGCACCTCTTAATCCTACCCAACTGATAAAAATTTGGTCACGTTTCGGAAAGTGAAATGGCAGCAAACTTAACATCACGGCAATTGGACGGGCGATAAATATCATCACCATCGCAAGGCAAAGTGCAGGCAAAGCGTAATCAAGTAACTTTGTTGGAGTGACTAATAAGCCTAACATTAAGAACATGATGATCTGGCTAATCCATGCAAGGCCATCGTGCATGCGCAAAATATATTGGATTTGCGGCAATCGAGCGTTGCCAATCAAAAAGCCCGCTAAGTAAACGGCCAAAAAACCACTCCCTGCAAATTGGTTGGTCACGCCAAAAATAAACAGTGCGTAAGAAACAGCAAACAATGGGAAAAACGCTGCGCCAAGTGGTAGTTTACGACATAGCCAAATAAAAGATCGACCGCCAAAATATCCACATAAAATGCCAACGACAGCCTGTTGTAAAAATACCAACGCCAATTGCCAGTTTGGTTCTGCTTGCCCTGCGACCACACTTACCAAAGCAAAGGTTAGCATGACCGCCATAGGGTCATTACTACCCGACTCTATTTCCAATGTAGAAGCAACACGCTCTTTAATGTTCAAACCTGCCGACTGAAAAATTGAGAAGACCGCCGCTGCGTCAGTAGAACTTAAGATCGCGCCTAACAATAATCCTTCGAGCAACGACAAATCGAAAAGCCACATCGCTGCAAGACCTAGCAATAAGCAGGTCACCACAACACCTACCGTTGCGAGCATCGCGGACGGTGCTAAAACAACTCGGACTCGATCTGGATGTGTCCTCATTCCACCATCAAACAGAATAATAACTAATGCTATCGAACCAATAAGTAATGCGACATCAGGATTCGAAAAAACAATTCCTAACGGGCCATCTTCGCCCGCTAGCATACCCACAACGAGGAATATCAAAAGTAGCGGCGCGCCAAAGCGCGCTGAGATGAGTGTAGCGACAATACTTACAGAAAATAATGCACCAACTAAGAGAACGATAAAATTGACTGCATCCAAATAGTATTACTCCGCAGTAATGGACAAATTTAACTCTTGATAAATAGCATGAAGTGCTGCCAATGGATCTTTCGCTTTGGTGATTGGTCTACCAATGACCATATAATCCACTCCTGCTGATACCGCTTCACTTGGAGCCATTACCCGTTTTTGATCGTCTGTGCCTGCGAAACTAGGCCGGATCCCCGGCGTAACTAATTGAAATTTTTTACCTAATTGCGCTTTAAGTAATGAAGCTTCATGAGCAGAACAAACCACACCATCTAATCCAGATTGCTTGGTTAAAGTGGCAAGCTTGAGCACTTGCTCTGCAAGGCTTAAATTAATGCCAAGTTCTGTCAAATCGCTCTGCTCCATGGACGTGAGTACGGTCACCGCTATTAAGGATGGTTTGTCTGAACCAAAATTAACTAAAGCCTCTTTGGCTGCAACCATCATACGTGAGCCACCAGAAGCATGAACGTTGACCATCCAAACGCCTAAGTCAGCAGCGGCTTTCACAGCTTTCGCTACCGTGTTTGGAATATCGTGAAATTTTAAGTCTAAAAATACATCAAAACCACGTTGGTGCAGCTGCTTAACAAATTCAGGACCAAAATGAGTAAACATCTCTTTGCCAACTTTTAAACGACACAACCGTGGGTCAAGTTGGCTGACTAAGTCAAGAGCAGCGAGTTGTTGTTCAAAATCTAAGGCGACGATAATAGGACTGTTTTGCATAATAAGTTCCGTAAAATTTAACGACCGTCAATGCCACTAATAGGTTCAACTGTTTCCCACTGCTTGCATGAGGGACATAGCCAATAAGCTTGACGAGTTTTAAAGCCACAATTACGACAGCTATATAAAATTTTAGTGTCTAAATAAGCTTGAATAAGCTGTTCAACTCCTTGCAGCGCTTCGCGTTGGTTGGGTTGATTAATTTGTCTGATCTGCAGTAAACGCTGGAAAAGACGGATATTCGGTTGTTGCTTTAATTTTTCCAAAAGCAGCTGTTCTGCAGCTTGTGCTGAGCCTGTATCGGTTAGCCAATCTGCTAAGTAAATCGTGGCAGTAATGTTTTTTTGCTTATGGACCAAATTACTCAGTAACTGATACCATTCTTGCTCAGGCAACTGACAAGTGCGAAGTTGCGGTAATATATCAGCAGCCCATTGAGGTTTTTGAGCAAGTACCGCCTTAAATGCTACCGCTGCATCGGTATCTTGTTGTTCTTGATGAAGTTTGCGAGCGAGTTCAATCTTAGGCCGAATGGCTTGTGGATACTGTTGGCTAAGCATGCGCAGAGATAGAACATCCAAGGGGTTTTTCGTATCTTCGCAGCGCAAATTAGCAAGTCCAATCCGTAACGAACGCGATTCGGTTTTATCGACATACTGAATGAATTCGGCCGCTTTATGCCAGTCATGAGTCACAATAAAAATACTAAATAACTGCTTAATTGCTGATTCACGTAATAGATCTGAGTCAACCAAAGTTCGCAGTAATTTTTCTGCCCTGTCATATAGACCCGCAGAAAAATAGTCTTTCGCTAATTCCAGTTGGATGGTTTGCGCTTGCGGTTTCGGTAACTTTAATTGGTGTAGTTTTTCATGAATATGTATGGCCTTATCCCAATCACCTTTGCGACGGAATAAATTGGCTAGTGCTAAATAAGTATCTATGGAGGCAGCTTCGATATCAAGTAACTGTAGCAATTGCTCAATTGCTTTATCTTCTTGATCTGTTAAGAGAAAATTTAATCCAGACGATAGATTTCGAGCGACGTTGGCCTTACCTTTTAACTCTTCTTGGCGCAGACTGTTTCGCCCATAAAACCAGCCATAAGCAGCGGCGATAGGCAATAACAGAAATAGCAGTTCCATAATATTAAGTCTTGTGGTTGGTACGGGCCAGCAAGCGTTTGGTTCTCGTTTTAAATAGCAGAGTCAATGAAAGACTAAGACCTATCGAGAAGCCAATAACTAGGAACAATAGCGCAATATCGACAACACGAAGTTGCGCTTTGGCGATAAAATAGTTAAGTTCAGCAACCTGTTGATTGATCGAGCCAAAAAACAAACCGATCAAAATGAGTACAGAAAAACTCAGGAAAAAAATCAGTTTTCTCAAACTCAGCTCCGTTGAACTAACTATCTATATAAGAATTGCTTAGGTGTTTTCTTTCACGCGATCGCGTAATTCTTTACCCGGTTTAAAGTGTGGAACGTATTTACCGTCTAATTCAACTTTGTCACCAGTTTTAGGGTTGCGACCGACACGTGGTGCCCGATAGTGTAATGAGAAACTACCAAAACCGCGGATCTCTATACGTTCATTGCTAGCCAAAGACCCCGCCATTTGCTCGAGGATTTCTTTCACTGCCGATTCAACGTCTGCGACTTGGATATGAGGAAAATCACTTGCCAACTTTTCGATCAATTCAGATTTGGTCATAGAAACTCCGCTTTCACTGGGCTTAGAGATGTCGGTTGAGGCAATTGCCCCAACCGACCGACTTCGCTTCAATTAGTCAGCTTTTTGAGCTGCTTTGAATGCTTCAGCCATTGCGTTACCACCAAAATCAACATCATCTTGTTTTTTGATAGATTCTAACGCTTCTTTTTCTTCAGCTTCGAACTTGGCTTTGATTGACAGGCTGATTACGCGGTTTTTGCGATCAACACCCATCAAACGAGCTTCAACTTCTTCGCCAACTTTCAGCGCAGTAGTTGCGTCTTCGATACGCTCACGAGCGATGTCAGAAACGCGAACATAACCTTCTACGCCGCCTTCAAGCTCAACAGTAGCGCCTTTTGCATCAACTGTAGTTACTTTACCTTTAACGATAGCACCTTTTTTGTTATCAGCAAGGTAGCCGTTGAACGGATCTTCGTCTAATTGCTTGATGCCTAAAGAGATACGCTCGCGCTCTGGGTCAACTTGTAACACAACAGCTGAAACTTCGTCGCCTTTCTTGAATTCACGCACTGCATCTTCGCCAGTAGAGTTCCAGCTGATGTCAGATAAGTGAACCAGACCATCGATGCCACCGTCTAAACCGATGAAGATACCGAAGTCAGTGATTGACTTGATCTTACCAGAAACGCGGTCACCTTTGTTGAAGCCTTTTGCAAACTCTTCCCATGGATTCGCTTTGCATTGTTTCAGACCTAAAGAAATACGACGACGTTCTTCGTCGATTTCCAGAACCATAACTTCCACTGAATCACCTAAGTTAACAACTTTAGATGGGTGGATGTTTTTGTTAGTCCAGTCCATTTCTGAAACGTGAACCAGGCCTTCTACGCCTTCTTCGATTTCAACGAAGCAGCCGTAATCAGTCAGGTTAGTTACGCGACCAGTGATGCGAGCACCTTCTGGGTAACGTGATGCGATAGCTGCCCATGGATCTTCGCCCATCTGTTTCAGGCCCAGAGAAACACGTTGCTTCTCACGGTCAAACTTCAGAACTTTAACTGGGATTTCATCGCCAACATTGACGATTTCGCTTGGGTGCTTAACGCGTTTCCAAGCCATGTCAGTGATGTGCAGTAAACCGTCAACGCCACCTAAATCAACGAATGCACCGTAGTCAGTCAGGTTCTTAACGATACCTTTAACTTCCATGCCTTCTTCAAGGTTTTGTAACAGAGTATCGCGCTCAGCTGAGCTTTCAGATTCGATAACAGCACGACGTGAAACCACAACGTTGTTACGCTTCTGATCTAATTTGATGACTTTGAACTCAAGTTCTTTGTGTTCTAAGTGCAGAGTGTCGCGTACTGGACGTACGTCAACCAGTGAACCTGGCAGGAAGGCACGGATACCGTCAACTTCAACGGTGAAACCGCCTTTAACTTTGCCAGTGATAACACCGATAACGGTGACTTTATCTTCACAAGCTTTTTCCAGGCGTACCCAGCTTTCGTGACGTTTAGCTTTTTCGCGAGATAATAAGGTTTCACCGAAACCATCTTCTACTGCATCTAATGCTACGTCGATGAAGTCACCTACTTCAACTTCAATTTCACCAGCTAAGTTTTTGAATTGCTCTACCGGAATGGCAGCTTCAGATTTCAGACCAGCGTCAACTAAGACGACGTCTTTCTGAATAGCAACAACACGGCCTTTAACGATGGCGCCTGGGCGTGTTTCGATAGTCTTGAGGCTTTCCTCAAATAATTGTGCAAAATTTTCAGTCATTTTTCACTGTTTCAGTTAGTTGCTCCACTTTCCATCCGAATAAAGTGGGGTTGCTTAATTTACCGCAGCCTATCCTTGTCTGCAGCTGTCCAAAGTGCCGTTATTTCGTTTCTAAGCGGTTTTTATACACGCTTAAAACTTCATCCAACACTTGTTCAATTGATTTATTTGTCGAATCCAGAATATACGCGTCCTCAGCAGGCTTAAGCGGAGCAACAGCGCGATTCATATCACGTTCGTCACGTGTCTGAATTTCGTGCAAAAGGTCGCCGATGTTAACATCATGTCCCTTTTGTTTCAACTCTAAATAACGACGACGCGCGCGCTCTTCAGCGTCGGCGGTTAGGAAAATTTTCACTTCTGCGGTTGGGAAAACGACTGTGCCCATGTCGCGACCGTCGGCAACTAGACCTGGCATCTCGCGAAATGCACGTTGCCGGCGCAAAAGTGCCTCGCGAACTCGAGGCAATGAAGCAATTTTAGATGCAACAGATCCAACTTCTTCAGTGCGAATCGTATGTGTAACATTTTCGCCTTCCAAGGTGATACGCACGTTACCTTGATCATCCGCGTTAAATTGCACGTCGAGATGCGCGGCTAATGGTTGTAGTGCTTCTTCATCTTCAGCGGCAATATCGTGATGCAGAGCGGCCAGCGCCAAAACGCGATAGATAGCACCGCTGTCAAGCAAATGCCAACCAAGTTTTTGCGCAACTAAACGACAAATCGTTCCTTTACCGGAACCACCTGGGCCATCAATCGTCATGACTGGGGACTGCTGCATTTTGCCTCCAAATTGCTAATAAACCTAAAGTGGCGGCATTATACAGACAATTGTTGCAAAAAGCGCGGCTTTCCTTTCAAAAACCGCGACTTAACACATTACAAAATAAAGTTACGCGTGACGACTTACCAGCGAGCTAAACACTTCAAAGTACTGAGGAAATGTTTTACGGGTACAATCAGGATCTTCGATAGTTACGCCACACTCAGCGAATGCAAGCATTGAAAAACACATTGCCATGCGGTGGTCATTATAGGTCGCTATACTGGCGTGTTTAATTTCAGATGGCGGAATAACTTTTATGTAGTCATAACCTTCCTCAACCTCTGCACCCACTTTTCGTAGTTCCGTTGCCATGGCATTGAGACGGTCAGTCTCTTTTACGCGCCAGTTATAAACGTTACGAATTATCGTTGGCCCTTTAGCAAACAATGCAGCAGTGGCTATAGTCATGGCTGCATCTGGGATAGCGTTGTAATCTCGATCGATGCCAATTAGTTCGTTACGCGTTACTGAAATATAGTCTTGCCCCCAAGTAACTTCAGCGCCCATAGCTTCAAGAGCGTCTGCAAAACGAATATCCCCTTGCACCGCATCTTTGCCGATACCTGTGACCTTAATAGTGCCTCCGGCAATCGCTGCAGCAGCAAGGAAATAACTAGCTGATGATGCGTCGCCCTCTACCAGCCAATAGCCCGGTGAGACATATTGCTGCTGTCCTTTGACCACAAACTTTTGGTACTGCAGGTTTTCAACATTCACACCAAAACGCGACATTAAGGCCAAGGTAATATCAATGTATGGTTTAGAAACTAAGTCACCAATGATTTCTATGGTTGAGTCGCCTGACAATAAAGGCGCAATCATCAATACGGCAGTTAAGAACTGACTGGAGACGCTACCATCAATTTTCAGTATGCCTGCCTTTAATTCATGACCACGAATACGTAAGGGGGGGAAATCTTGTGCACCTAGGTATTCGATATCAGCTTGCCACTGGGCTAATGCATCGACCAAATGGCCGATGGGCCGCTCATACATTCTTGGCTCGCCAGTTAAGGTGACATCGACATTAGACGCAGCCAAGGCTGCGGTAAGCGGCCGCATTGCAGTGCCTGCGTTTCCTAGGAAAAGTTCCAAAGGCTGCGAAACGTTGAACAAGCCGCCAAGCCCTTTCACAGCACATTGAGTTTTATCAGCTGAAAGTTGATAACTCACACCTAATTGCGTTAGCGCATTTAACATATGTTCGACATCGTCACTGTGCAGCAAATTGTGGATTTGCGTCTCACCCTTAGCTAGTGCGGCCAGCAACAACACCCGATTAGAAATGCTTTTTGAACCTGGTAAATGCACTGTACCGTCAATTCTATTCACATGGTTTAACGTCAGTGTCTTCATCAGCCATGCACCCGTTCGAATTCACGCATAAAGCTTACTAAGGTTTGTACGCCTTCGAGTGGCATCGCGTTATAAATGCTTGCACGCATCCCCCCGACCATGCGGTGGCCTTTTAATGCTAATAGGCCTTGCGCCTCAGCATCAGATACGAATAAATCATTTAACCGTTCGTCTGCTAAGAAAAATGGCACGTTCATCCAAGAGCGGTATTTGGCGTCGACGTCGTTGCTATAAAAATCACTCTGGTCAATGAATTGATACAAGGTGTTGGCTTTTTCAAGGTTACGCACAGCCATGGCTTCTACGCCGCCTTGTTGCTTTAACCATTTGAAGACTAAACCCGCGAGATACCAAGCGTAAGTTGGTGGTGTGTTAAACATACTGTCGTTTTCGGCAGCTAAACGATAATCTAAAACTGCTGGAATGTTGGCACCTGCTGGTGGAAGCAAATCTTCGCGCACTATGGCTAAGGTTAGGCCAGATGGACCAATGTTCTTTTGTGCGCCGGCGTATATAACGCCGTGTTTAGCAACCTCAATTGGCCGAGACAAAATAGTCGATGATAGATCTGAAACTAACGGCACGTTAGTTTGTGGTAAATCAGTGAATTCCAAACCATCCACAGTTTCATTTGGACAAAAGTGGACAAACGCCGAATTCGGATTAATTTGCCAATCTTTTGCTGCAAGCAAAGTGCGAACACCATTGTGTTTTTGATTGATGCCTTGTAGTGCAATAGTGCCAAATTTATGCGCTTCTTCCGCAGCTGCTTTAGACCAAGCACCGGATACGATGTAGTCGGCGCTCTGCCCGGCTTTCAATAAATTTAATGGCACCGCAGCAAACTGACCGCGACCGCCACCATGCATAAATAACACTTTATAGTTTGCTGGAACCTTTAGCAGCTCGCGTAAGTCCTGTTCTGCCTCTGCTGCCACTTTAATAAAATCTTTGCCGCGATGACTCATTTCCATAATGGAACAACCGCGTCCGTGCCAATTGATCAATTCTTCCTGTGCCTGCAACATAACTTCAGTGGGTAACATTGCTGGGCCGGCACAAAAATTATAGGTGGTCATTTTTACCTCTTTATTTCATCAACAATTTGAATTGGGCGTGGACGGACAGAGTGCGGATTTTCCGCTTATTGTTATTTTGCCATCTGGATGGCTTGTTTATGCTGAAAACACTTTACCGTATTTTCGATTGGCTAGAAACAAAAACGAGCGCTATTGCGCTCGTTTTTTTGGTAAGACAATCATCTTGCTAAATCGTAGTACAATTACTCTTCGGAATCGTCGATTTCGCCTTCTATGATGACTGGCTGTTGCGCATCAAGTTGTTGTACTTCAGCTTCTGCTGCAGCCAACTCTTCTTGGTCTTGGATCTCATCAATCCGCTGCACGCCAACAACCTTCTCTTGTTCTTGTGTACGGATCAAGATAACGCCAGAAGTGTTACGACCGACCTGTGAAACCTCTTTCACGCGAGTACGGACCAAGGTGCCCTTGTTAGAAATCAACATGATTTCATCAAGTGCATTCACTTGCACTGCACCTACAACTAGACCGTTACGTTCAGAGACTTTAATGGAGACTACGCCTTGAGTTGCGCGGCTCTTCTCAGGGTATTCGGCTAGTGCTGTACGTTTACCGTAACCATTTTCTGTCACAGTCAAGATAGCCCCATCTGATTTCGGAACAATCAATGAAACTACAGAACCGTTATCGCGTAGTTTGATACCGCGAACACCTGTGGCGGTACGACCCATACCACGCACTTGTTCTTCATGGAAACGGACAACTTTACCGTCGTCAGAGAACAACATGATTTGGTTAGTGCCGTCAGTGATGTCGACACCAATTAGTTGGTCGCCTTCATTCAGATTAACTGCGATGATACCGTTAGCGCGTGGCCGTGAGTATTCAGTTAAAGAAGTTTTCTTCACTGTGCCGTTGGCTGTTGCCATAAACACGAACTTACCTTCTTCATAGACACGAACTGGCAAAATAGCCGTGATACGTTCGCCATCTTCTAATGGCAGTAAGTTGACGATAGGTTTACCCCGTGCTTGGCGTGAAGCTAGCGGTAACTGGTAAACTTTCATCCAATACAAGCGGCCACGGTTTGAGAAGCATAGGATGGTGTCGTGAGTACTTGCAACCAGCAACTGGTCAACAAAGTCTTCATCTTTCACTGTGGTTGCAGCTTTGCCACGACCACCGCGACGCTGCGCTTCATAGTCAGTGAGTGGTTGATACTTGGCGTAGCCTAAATGCGAAAGCGTGACCACAACGTCTTCTTCAGCAATTAAATCTTCCATGTTTATATCAAGCGCGTCAGTCTGAATTTCAGTACGACGAGCATCGCCATATTGGGCTTTAGCCGCCTCTAACTCTTCGCAGATAACTTCCATCAATCGCGCTGAACTACCTAAAATATGCAGCAACTCAGCAATTAAATCTAATAGCTCTTTGTATTCAGCTAAGATTTTTTCATGCTCAAGGCCTGTCAACTTATGTAAACGTAAATCGAGGATGGCTTGTGCTTGTTGCTCGGTTAAATAGTAGTAACCATCGCGAATGCCGAAATGCTCTTCGAGCCACTCAGGACGCGCTGCACTTTCGCCGGCACGCTCTAACATGTCCTGAACGTTGCCTAATTTCCAACCGCGGGCAACTAAACCTGATTTAGCATCACTTGGGCTTTGTGAAGTCTTGATGAGTTCAATAATTTCATCGATGTTGGTCAGCGCAATAGCTAAACCTTCTAAAATATGCGCGCGATCACGAGCTTTCTTCAAGTCGTAAACGGTACGACGGGTAACTACTTCGCGACGGTGCAAGACGAAGCACTCAAGGATTTCTTTTAATCCCAGTAACTTCGGTTGACCTTGGTCAAGGGCCACCATGTTGATACCAAACACTGTTTGCATTTGTGTGTTTGAATACAAGTGGTTGATCAAAACCTCAGCAGACTCGCCCCGCTTAACTTCAATAACAATTCGCATACCGTCTTTATCAGACTCGTCACGAAGTGCACTGATGCCTTCAATACGTTTCTCTTTAACTAACTCGGCAATTTTCTCGATGAGACGAGCCTTGTTAACTTGGTATGGGATCTCAGTTACGATAATCGATTCACGACTAGTTTTCTCATCTGTTTCGATATGAGTTTTCGCGCGGATATATACTTTGCCGCGACCAGTCCGATAAGCCTCTTCGATACCACGACGACCATTGATAATGGCAGCAGTTGGGAAATCTGGGCCAGGAATGTATTCCATCAACTCAGGGATCGTAATCTCAGGGTTTGCGATAATTGCCAAACATGCATCAATCACTTCAGAGATATTATGAGGCGGAATATTCGTCGCCATACCAACGGCAATACCGCTGGAACCATTGATTAATAAGTTAGGAATTTTAGTTGGCAACACTGCTGGGATTTGTTCGGTACCATCATAGTTAGGCACAAAATCCACAGTTTCTTTATCCAAATCAGCCAGTAACTCCTGAGTGATTTTTGCCATCCGAACTTCGGTATAACGCATTGCTGCTGCAGAGTCACCGTCGACAGAACCGAAGTTACCTTGACCATCAACCAACATGTAGCGCAGAGAAAACGGCTGAGCCATCCGAACAATAGTGTCGTACACAGCGCTATCACCATGCGGGTGATACTTACCGATAACATCACCAACCACACGGGCTGATTTCTTGTAGGCGCGGTTCCAGTCATTCCCCAGTTCTTTCATCGCGAATAAAACGCGACGATGTACCGGCTTCAAACCGTCCCGAACATCGGGCAACGCCCGACCTACGATAACGCTCATTGCGTAGTCTAAGTAAGAATTCTTTAATTCTTCTTCGATATTGATGGGAACAATTTCTTTGGCCAGATTCGTCATAAAAAGCTTTTTTTCCCTTAAAATCAGATAGATGACTCGCGTTTATTTGTTATGTCCGCGCAGCGAGAACCAAGGATTCTAACACATTAGACGCAGCTTGCCATGTCTCTGTGCAACTACTTTGAAAATGTCGTCATTTGCTTTGATTGCTTGTTAAGCGTAACACTCTATAATGACGCGAAAATTTTGCCTATACACTAGCCTAAACGCACGGATCTCAGCATGACAACGTCAAACATCGACACCGCAGAAATAGCTAAATTTAACGACATAGCATCCCGTTGGTGGGACTTAACTGGGGAATTTAAACCTCTGCATCAATTAAATCCTGTTCGCCTGAGCTTTGTTAGTGATGTTGTCGGAGGCCTTTTTGCAAAAAAGACCCTCGATGTTGGATGTGGTGGCGGTATTTTAGCTGAATCCATGGCTCATGCTGGTGCTGTAGTCACAGGTATTGATATGGCCGATGAGGCGCTGATGGTCGCCAGATTACATGCCTTAGAAACCGGTGCGGTTGTGCAATATGTGCAAAGCACCGCGGAAGCTTTTGCTAAAGAACACGCTGGCAGTTTTGAGCTTGTGACCTGTATGGAAATGCTGGAACATGTGCCATCACCTGAATCCGTGATTCAATCTTGTGCAGATTTAGCGGCGCCAGGCGCAACTTTGGTGTTTTCTACCTTAAACAAAACTGCGAAAAGTTACCTTATGGCTATTCTTGGCGCGGAACATGTACTTCGGTTAGTGCCAAAAGGAACTCATGACTTTTCGAAGTTTATCCGTCCTTCACAATTAATGCGCTGGATTGAAGATGCAGGTTTAATTGTTACTGACGCGACCGGTCTTCATTATAACCCGCTGACAGAAAGCTTCAGAATTGGCGCTGGAGTTGATGTAAATTATTTAGTGGTGGCAAAAAAACCATGAGTCTAGCTTTTCCTTGGCGACCATTATCAAGTATTCAGCAAAAACCTGAGGCAATATTATTTGATTTAGACGGCACATTAGTCGATACCGCTGATGATTTGGGCGCTGCGCTTAATTATGTTTTAAAGCTGTATGGCTTTCCAGAAAAAGATGCAAATCAATACCGACCAATGGCGTCACACGGTGCCAAAGGTTTATTGCAGCTCGGTTTTGCTGCTGAATTAGCGAAATTTGATTTCGGTAAGTTACGGCATCAGTTACTGGATTACTACCAACAACATTTAACAGTCCATAGTCGTGTATTTGCTGGCGGCGAACAGCTGTTACAACTACTCAAACAAGCGAATATTCCGTGGGGTATTGTTACTAACAAGCCCTATAAACTCGCCGCGCAAATGATCCGCGAAATGCCTGAATTACAAGACTGTAAGATCCTGCTTGGCGGTGATAGTCTGCTGCAACGCAAACCTGATCCGACGCCACTTTTGATTGCCAGTCATCATCTGTCAGTAACGCGTAATCATTGTTGGTATGTTGGTGATGCAGAACGAGATATTGAAGCTGGAAATCGCGCAGGTATGCAAACCTTTTTAGCCGGTTTTGGTTTTATTGATACCTCCGATAAACCTGAAACATGGCAAGCCGATTTTATGCTCGATTCGTTTGCTGATTTGTCGGCAGTTGTTAGCAGGCTGATCTGAAAAATCACCATCCGAATTTACATTGGTTATTTGCTAAGCGCTTATTTATTGAGCAGGTTTTTCAAAAAATAAGCGATTAAATTTTTCAAGAAAATAGCTAGTTAGGGCTTGCATCTGTGCAGCCGTTTTCTGGACTTAGCCTGACAAGTTAGTGAACACTAACTCTTAAAATTTCAGTGATTTTTTGCAAGTGTGAAACGCTTGCAAATGAAATTGATCCACCTTATCTTGTGATTCGTTCTTTATAAAACCCTACATCTAGTGCCAATGATAAACTCAGTGAAATTCTTGGTTTGACTTGTGCGACTGCGGGTTTCCTGTGGCGGCAGTTGCTGTTGCTCGGGTACTAAAGCAAAAAAACTAACAACTAAAATTGAAACGGAACTCTTCAGCAATGAATCAGCCATTACACGTAACCAAAAGAGACGGCAATCGCGAACCACTCGACCTGGATAAAATCCATCGCGTGATTGATTGGGCAGCTGAGGGGTTACAGAACGTCTCTGTGTCTCAGGTTGAACTACGCTCGCACATCCAATTTTATGACGGCATCAAAACCGAAGATATTCATGAAACGATCATCAAGGCAGCAGCTGATCTAATTTCTAAAGAGACTCCGGACTACCAATACATGGCAGCCCGTCTTGCGGTATTCCATCTGCGGAAAAAAGCTTACGGTCAGTTTGAGCCACCAAAACTGTTTGATCATGTCGTTAAAATGGTTGAGTCAAACCGCTACGACGCGCACATTTTAGCTGACTATACAAAAGCTGAATTAGAAACTATTGATTCTTTCATTGACCATAATCGCGATATGCATTTTTCTTATGCGGCGGTCAAACAGCTTGAAGGTAAGTATTTAGTTCAAAACCGTGTTACTGGTGAGATTTATGAAAGTGCACAGTTTCTGTATATCCTAGTTGCTGCTTGTTTGTTTTCAAAATACCCAGCCACAACTCGGTTAGACTACATCAAACGTTTTTATGATGCAGTGTCTTTATTTAAGATTTCATTACCGACGCCTATTATGTCAGGCGTGCGCACCCCGACTCGTCAATTTAGCTCATGCGTATTGATTGAATGCGGTGACAGCCTTGATTCCATTAACGCGACCTCTAGTGCTATTGTCAAATACGTCAGCCAGCGTGCAGGTATTGGTATTAATGCGGGGCGGATCCGTGCATTAGGCAGCCCTATCCGTAATGGTGAAGCATTCCACACTGGTTGTATCCCATTTTATAAGCACTTCCAAACTGCAGTGAAAAGCTGCTCACAAGGTGGCGTTCGAGGTGGAGCTGCAACGTTGTTCTACCCGTTGTGGCATTTGGAAGTTGAATCACTATTAGTGCTGAAAAACAACCGTGGTGTTGAAGAGAACCGGGTTCGTCACTTAGATTATGGTGTGCAATTTAACCGTGTGATGTACTCACGGTTAATTAAAGACGAGATGATCACCCTATTCAGTCCATCTGATGTGCCAGGGCTCTATGATGCGTTCTTTGAAGACCAGGATTTATTTGAACAGCTTTATGTGAAATATGAAAACGACCCAGCTATTCGTAAAAAACGGATGAAGGCGTTGGAACTGTTCACTTTATTTATGCAAGAACGTGCTTCAACGGGCCGCATTTATCTGCAAAACGTTGACCATTGTAATACACACAGTCCTTTTAATAGCAAAGTTGCCCCGGTTCGCCAAAGTAACTTATGTTTAGAAATAGCATTGCCAACGAAGCCGCTGAATGATGTGAATGATCCGAATGGTGAAATCGCACTTTGCACATTATCAGCTTTTAACTTGGGTGCCATTGATAATTTGTCTGAGTTGGAAGAACTGGCGGAACTGGCTGTTCGTGCATTAGATAGCTTATTAAATTATCAGGATTACCCAATCCCAGCGGCGTTCCAAGCTTCGATGAATCGCCGTACTTTAGGTGTTGGTGTTATTAACTATGCCTACTACCTAGCCAAAAATGGTGTTAAGTATTCAGACGGTTCGGCAAATGGTCTTACACACCGCACCTTCGAAGCTATTCAGTATTATCTGATGAAAGCGTCCAATACTTTGGCAAAAGAATTCGGGGCATGCCCGTTGTTTCATGAGACAACTTACGCCGAAGGCATTATGCCAATTGATACTTACAAAAAGGATTTAGATAAAGTCTGTAATGAGCCTTTGCAACTGGATTGGGAGCAACTGCGTCGGGATGTAAAAGAGTTTGGTCTGCGTAATTCAACCTTATCGGCATTGATGCCTTCTGAAACTTCTTCGCAAATCAGTAATGCGACCAACGGCATTGAACCACCACGCGGTCACGTCAGTATTAAAGCCAGTAAAGATGGTATTTTAAAGCAAGTCGTTCCTGAGTACGACCGTTTGAAAGACCAATATGAATTGTTATGGGATATGCCAAATAACGATGGTTATTTAAGTCTTGTTGCAATCATGCAGAAATTTGTCGATCAGACAATTTCCGCTAATACCAATTACGACCCGGCCAAGTTTGAAGGCGGTAAAGTCCCGATGAAGACTTTGTTAAAAGATTTGCTGACAGCTTATAAGCTTGGTGTGAAGACGTTGTATTACCACAACACCCGCGACGGAGCCTCTGATATGCAAGAGGACATCAAACCGAGTGCGGCAGAAGATGATGGCTGTGCAGGCGGTGCGTGTAAAATATAATAAGTAAACGGGGCATACAGTTGCCCCGCTTTTCGTTTGCTGGATTAACTTAGAATAAGAGATACCTGAATGGCCTATACCACTTTTAATCGAACCAACAATGATCAGCTAAAAGAGCCGATGTTCTTTGGTAATCCGGTTAACGTGTCGCGTTATGATCAGCAAAAATATGGCATTTTCGAAAAACTTATAGAAAAGCAACTGAGTTTCTTTTGGCGTCCTGAAGAAGTTGATGTGAGTAAAGATCGCATCGACTTCCAACAGCTGCCTGATCATGAAAAACATATTTTCATCAGCAATCTCAAGTACCAAACTTTGCTAGATTCAGTACAGGGTCGCTCCCCTAATGTCGCATTGTTGCCTATTGTTTCCTTGCCTGAGTTAGAGACTTGGATTGAGACATGGGCGTTTAGTGAGACTATTCATAGCCGAAGCTATACTCATATCGTTCGTAACATCACCAATGAACCTCATAAAATTTTCGATGACATTCTTATGAATGAGAAAATTATTGAGCGTGCAGATGAAGTCACACGTTACTACGATGATTTAATTCATGATATTACGTTGTACCACTTATGCGGAGAAGGCACTCATCAGATAAATGGAGAAACCAAACAGGTCACTTTGCGCGAACTGAAACGTAAGTTGTACTTGTGTATCATGTCGGTAAATGTGCTAGAGGCCATTCGTTTTTATGTTTCCTTCGCATGTAGTTTTGCTTTTGCAGAGCGAGAGTTGATGGAAGGCAATGCTAAAATCATCAAACTCATTGCTCGTGATGAAGCGCTTCACCTGACAGGCACTCAGCATATGTTGAACATTATGGCTGCTGGTGATGATGATGCTGAAATGGGGGAAATTGCCAAAGAGTGTGAACCTATGGCTTATGAGATTTTCCGCCGTGCTGCTGAGCAAGAAAAAGAATGGGCCGAATTCTTATTTAAAGATGGTTCGATGATCGGTCTTAACAAAGACATCTTGTGTCAATATGTTGAGTACATTACCAATAATCGGATGCAGGCTATCGGCTTAAAGCCAATTTTCAGTACAACGCAAAACCCAATTCCTTGGATAAATGCTTGGTTAGTTTCCGATAATGTGCAAGTCGCACCACAAGAGTCGGAAATTAGTTCTTACTTGGTTGGTCAAATCGACAATGAAGTAGACGGCGGTGACTTTGGCGACTTCGATTTATAAATCGATGCCACATATAACACTGCAAGATGGGTCTAGTTTTGAATTCGACGGTCATCAAGCCAATTTGTTGACCGCTTTAGAACAACAAAAACAGCAAGTCAATTTCCATTGTCGTGCTGGGTTTTGTGGGGCATGCCGCTGTAAGTTAATCTCTGGTACTGTTCAGTATATTGAGGAACCGTTAGCGTTCGTCAGAAAAGGCGAATTCCTGCCATGCTGCAGTATCCCGCAAACTGATCTTGTCATAGAAATCCCAAGTTAAGTATAAAAAAACCGGTCTGCGTATAGCGTTGACCGGTTTTTGCTTCATTAAATGAGCTTTTCAGAGTAAAGCTGAGATCTTACTTTCTGATCCCTTCGACCACAAAACTCAGTGCGACAGTTTCTGCCTTAGGCCCCAGAATATTTTTGATAGCAAAATCGCTTAAGTTGATAGCACTTGTTCCAGTAAAACCAGCGCGGTAACCTCCCCACGGATCTTGGCCTTCACCAACTTTCTCGGCATTAATGGTGATTTCTTTGGTGACACCGTTAAACGTGAAGTTGCCCACTACATCAAACTGGCCAGCAGATTTAGGCACAATTTTCGTACTAACGAAAGTCGCTTTGGCATGTTTATCAACGTTTAAGAAATCACCACTGCGAAGGTGCTTATCGCGCGCAGCGTGGTTGCTATCAATGCTCTTGGTATCAATCGTTAATTCAATTTTTGCCGCAGCAACATTTTTATCGTCATAGCTAAAAGTGCCGGCGAAGGTGTTAAAACGCCCTTCGACATAGCTATACCCTAAGTGACTAACGCGAAATTGAATAAAGGCGTGTGCGCCTTCGGTGTCGATTACATAATCTGCTGCTTGAGTTATTGGACTTGCCGCCATTGCGGCAAACATAGTTGCTAATGCTAACTTTTTCATTCAGTGCTCCTATTCTTGATTATTTGGCTGAGACTTTGCTCGTCTCAACATTCTTTTTAACGTATCGTCTTTGTCTACTAAATGGTGTTTTAATGCTCCCGCTGCATGTAAGACAACGAGGCCGATTAATCCATACGCTGAGTATTTGTGAAATGCTCCTGCAATATCTGCCTGCTCTTGGAAAAGTTCGCCAAATCCAGGTAGCTCAAACCAGGTAAAAATTGGGATTGCCCGACCGTCAGCAGTTGAAATCAAATAACCACTGACAAACAATCCAAGCATCAGTATGTAAAGTGCTATATGAACGAAATGAGCACTCACTTTTTCATAGCTAGAATGGTTTACTAGCGGTCTTGGCTTACCAATTTTCCGGAACAACAACAAACGGATGACCCACATAATCGCCAGCAAAAAGCCAATACTCTGGTGCCAATGTGGAGCAATGCGATACCATTCGCTGTAATAGGTCAAATCGACCATCCAAAAACCGAGCGCAAATAAGCCAATAATGCCGATTGCCATTAACCAATGCACAAGTCGTTGGCTTAGGGCGTAATCTGTGCGTTCAAACATAGTGTTTCCTCCTTGAACTAATGTAACTTGAAGTAATTCGATTTTAAAATAGAATAAATCGCAGTTTATTTTCTATAAAATCGAAGAGTAATCGACGGCAAAGCTTAACTCGATTAAGCACGGCAAAAAAAAGAACGAGTGCTGGAGTTCACGCGAATTTTCAACTAAATTAACACAATTAATGGGCAGCAACCGGATCATGCTGCAGTTTAGTCAATTCGATGTTGGCTTAGTCAAGTCAAACATTTTGGGTAGTTCGCCGTAACTATAGCGGCTTTTATCCGCAATACCTGTAGGTTTTGGTATGAATGAACAATTTGCTGATAAGTTAAATGAACTTCGTTTGGCTTATTTGCAGCGGTTACCTCAGCAAGTCAACGCAGTCATCGAAGATTTTAATTTACTTGGTGTGCATTGGGATCATCGTTTGGTGTCGGCTTTACTGCTTAAACTTCATACGCTTAAAGGTTCGAGTGGCACTTTTGGTTTTAAAGGCTTTTGCACCGCTGTCGCTGACTTCGAATTAAAAATAAAATCAGCTCAAAACCTTGAAACCTCTCATGCCTTGCCAGAAAATCCCATCGAGCAATTTCGGCCATTGCTGCAAAATTTGATGCGAGCCTTGCAAGAAGCGCAGCAAGATTGGTCCGATATGCCAGCCCCTAGTTTGCTGCAGCCAACTAACCCTCAGAACAACCAGATTGCCGTATCACCTCTACCATTGCAGCAGGTTGAGGGAAATGTAACTGAGCATCCAGTGCTATTTTTGGTTGACCACGACACCATACAGGGTGAAATCCTGCGCGCCAATTTAACCGAATTTGGCTTTTTCGTGCATTATTTTAGTGATTTGGCTTCGCTTGCTGAAGGATTTGAATTTCAGCAACCCGATTTATGCTTAATTGATTTACACCTACCAGACTGTTCAGAAGATGAAATTTATGAACATGTGGTTGCTTTTGCTCAACATCAAATTCCAGTCATCGTGCTCTCCGATTCTGGCCAGTTCCAACAACGGATCAAAGCGGTACGCGCAAAAGCTCAGGCTTACTTTACCAAACCTATTAAAATGAATGAGTTGGTTGCCAAGTTACGCCATTTATTGAAGTTTGAGCCACATAACCCCTTTAAAGTGCTGATGATTGATGATCAAGAGTCCATTTTGAATTATCACCAACATTTATTCAGCAGCCATGGCATTGAATGTCGGACCACGCAGCATCCGGAAATGATGCTGGAAGTTCTTCGAGATTTTGAGCCTGATTTGTTCATCTTGGATTATCACCTACCGCATTTTAATGGCGCAGAAATCGCTTCAGTCCTTCGTCAAATTCCAGCCTATGAAGCAACACCGATAGTTTTTTTAACTGGCGAAACTGCCGATAGCCTAAAATCAGATCTTGTCGAAATAGGATCTGACGACGTCATTAGTAAAGAACTGGGTGCTGACAAGTTTGTATCGCAAATTACCAGCCGAATTAAACGTGGTAAAAAATTACGGATGCTGATGCAACAGGACAGTCTGACGCAACTTTTAAATCATGGTTATATTCAGAGTCTTGCTCGTCAGATGTTTTCTCATGCCAAACGAGTCAAGTCGCCATGCAGCTTTGTCATGATAGATCTTGACCATTTTAAAATGGTCAATGACCGATTTGGCCATAGCACAGGCGACCGAGTGATTGTGGCACTGACGCAGATGTTGCAACAACGTCTTAGACAAAGTGATGGTATTGGACGTTATGGTGGCGAGGAGTTTTTAGTGTTGATGCCGGATACCGACTTGCGTACTGCCCATAGTTTAATATCGAAATTGCTCCAGCAGTTTTCTCAGCTAAAATTTTTTGAACGCGATATCGAGTTTCATGCGAGTTTCAGCGCTGGCATTAGCTGTGCAAATGACTGGAATTCAGTGCAAATTTGTCTAGAACGAGCGGACCAAGCATTATACCAAGCAAAAAAAGCGGGTCGCAGCAGAGTTGAGATAGCGACACTACCTGAAACAAATCAAGTCATTTAAGGCAACTGTTTCTAAGTGTATGAATCAAAAACCGTCTGCACAACAGCAAGATCCAATAACAATCGATGCACGTAAATTTGAGCTTATGAAAATAAACAGGGAAAAGTAGTAACAGTTTTGTTAGGTGCGATAATTTTTGCCAATCTGCTTGAATACTTCACTCAGAGCTTCACCGATTTGATCTAACGGCAATATCTGATGAATAACTCCAGTTTTAATCGCTTCTTTTGGCATGCCAAAAATAACCGAACTTTGTTCATCTTGCGCTACACAATAGCCACCTTGTCCAGCAATTGCTTGGATACCGACAGCACCGTCACGTCCCATACCTGTAAGGATCACCGCGACAGCATTTGGCCCAGCAACCTCAGCTATTGAACCAAACATCACATCTACTGATGGTTTATGTCCACTCACTCTTGGCCTATCATCTAACACGATACGATAATCAGCACCGCTGCGTTTAATGGTCAAATGTTTGTCCCCAGGCGCTAAATAGGCATGACCCGGTAAAATCCGCTCATCATCAACCGCTTCTGTCACGCTCATGCTACATAACCTATCTAACCGTGCAGCAAAAGTCCGGGTAAATCCTGGGGGCATATGTTGAGTAATCACAATGGCCGGGCAATCAGCCGGCAATTGTAGTAGCAAATCTTTGATGGCCTCAGTGCCACCAGTTGATGCACCAATGGCTAAGATTTTCTCACTGGTTAAAAAGTGCCCTGAATTTCTTGGCGTAAGTCCAAGCTTTAAGCGTGGACGGCGTACGTTTGCGCCAGCGGCGTTTTTAATTTTATTGATGATTTCTTGCTGGTAGGCTTCTATACCCTGTTTAATATCAAGTTTTGGTTTGGCGATAAAATCAACTGCCCCCAATTCTAATGCTCTGAAGGTCACTTCAGCCCCACTCTCGGTCAGGCTTGAAATCATTATCACAGGGGTGGGCCGCGCCTTCATCAAGCGGTCAAGGAAAGTTAAGCCGTCAACTTTGGGCATTTCAACATCAAGGGTAATGACATCTGGAGCATATTGATTAACAAGATCTTTAGCGACATATGCGTCCGGTGCGGCTCCTACTAACAACAGTTGTGGATCACTGCGCACAATTTCACTCAAAATACTGCGAATTAACGCAGAGTCGTCAACGATTAATACCTTGATCTGTTGCACATGCACCTACCTAATCAAATAACTCGACGTCACCCGAGCCACTGGCATTGCGAATAGCCATCCGATATGCGCTTTCGCGATCCATAATCGTAGTGTTGTGAAGACTTTTTATCTTGCGTACAAGCACTTTGCCTGTGTCCGGAAAAAAATAAACTTTCCTGGGATATTGGTCGAGTAAATCGCTAGCAAGGACTGGAATATTTTCCATGCGCAGATATTCGATCACAAACTCCGCGTTGCGTTCACCAACATTGGTTTGGGTGAAACCTTTTAAAACATTACCACCGCCAAACACCTTTGCCTCTAGCCGATAGCGACTAGCCCCGAGTTTCAGTAAATGGTTAATTAGAATATCCATCGCATAGACACCGTAACGTGCAGATTCAGACAGTACATCTTGGCCCCCGCCGTCGGTGGGTAATAAAAAATGATTCATGCCCGCGATTTTTGTCAGTGGATCCCGTAGGCAAACGGAAACGCAGGAACCCAAAACCGTTACTATCAAGGTATCACCTTGAGTAGCAAAGTATTCACCAGGCAATATCTTGACGGCATTTCGCTCAAAATGCCGGTCGAAGTAGCGATTTGGAGCCAAGTGTGGGTTATTGAAATCAAAATCAGCCATTTGCGCCCCTTGCTTCTAGAGCAGCCGCAGAAACTAAGTGCGAGCTTGGCTTATAAGTTGTTTTACCTGCAGGTGTCACTAAATGATGTAAATGGCTAAAGTTTTCAGAGTGTCCAGCAATATACAAACCGTCTTTTTTCAATAAATGAACCATACGGTTTAAAATTTTGTGTTGCGTGCTTTTATCAAAATAAATCATCACATTGCGACAGAAAATAACATCGAGTGGCGCAGAGATTGGCCATCGTTCATCTAACAAGTTGATTTTCTTGAATTCTATGGTCGCCTGCAGTTCAGGGATCACTTTAGCTGAACCTGCATTCGCGCCCTTACCTCTGAAAAAGAATTGACGACAGTAATCAATAGGCAATCCTTTTAGTTTATCAAGGGGATAAACCCCCTTTGCCGCGGTTGCTAAAACTTGACTATCGATATCTGAGGCGATGATTTGTACACCATGGTCAAAGCGGCCAAATGCCTGAGCAAGTGTCATCGCGATTGAATACGGCTCTTCACCGGTACTACTGGCTGCGCACCAAATGGTTTTCATATGTCGATGTTGAGTTACATACTCCGACAGAATATCAAAATGGTGCGGCTCGCGAAAAAAAGCAGTTAAATTTGTAGTTAATGCATTAATAAAATGCTGTTCTTCTTCAGGGGTATTCTGCAAATAATTTAAATACTGCGGAAAACCAGCAAGGTTCAATGCTCGGATCCTGCGTACCAGGCGACTGTACACCATCGAATCTTTACTGGCCGCGAGTTTAATACCAGTCAGTTGATTAAGCAAAACAGCAACTTGCTGGAAGTCATCCGGTTGATAGCTAAACTCGCGCACAGCGTATGTAGACAAGGTTAGAAACTCTCCCATTCATCATCTTCTGGTAAATTGGGTTTAACCATTGGCGCTTTTATTTTATTGGTACTTGCTACCCGGGGCGGTAATGCTTTTTGGGCAGGCGTATGTTTTACTGCGACCTGGTGCGAGTCATCAATTTTAAACATGGACACCGCATCGGCTAATGACTCTGATTGAATCAAAAGACTTTCGGAGGCGGCGGCAGCTTGCTCTACCAGAGCCGCGTTTTGTTGCGTCATTTCATCCATTTGACTGACTGCTTTGCCGACTTCATCAAGACCGGCAGCTTGCTCTGCAGATGCGGCGGCAATTTCAGACATGATGTCGTTGACACGCTTAATTGCCGTAACAATCTCTTGCATGGTATCGCCAGAACGCCCAACCAAAGTATTACCATTACTTATTTTACTCACTGAATCAGAAATTAAATCTTTGATATCTTTTGCTGCATTGGCGGAGCGCTGAGCAAGAGTCCTCACTTCACCGGCAACTACTGCAAAACCACGACCTTGTTCGCCAGCGCGTGCTGCTTCAACTGCAGCATTTAAAGCTAGGATATTGGTTTGAAAAGCGATGCCGTCAATGACACTGATAATATCGGCAATTTTCCGTGAGGACTCATGGATTGATGCCATTGTACTTACCACTTGGCTGATCAATTCACCACCGTTAACTGCAATTTCCGAAGCCCGAGCCGCGAGTTGATTTGCTTGCCGAGCATTGTCGGCATTTTGACGAACAGTTCCGGTCAGCTCTTCCATGCTAGAGGCTGTTTCTTCAAGACTAGAAGCTTGCTCTTCGGTCCGGCTCGATAAGTCAGTATTGCCTTTTGATATTTCACTAGACGCGGTGTTGATGGTAAGTGCTGAGTCACGGATAGCTGATAACATCGCACTTAGTTTCTCTGCCGTATCGTTGCAGCCTTGTTTCAAGGTATCAAATGTACCTTGATATTGACTATGTACTCGAGCACGCATATCGCCTGCCGCAATTTGTTGCAAGACTCCGGCAATTTCTTGAAGCGCATTTTGGGCAGTCTCAGTTAGTTGATTTAAGCCTTTTGCAATTAACAGCATAAATCCTGTTTTATCACTTTCATTGATCTTTTGAGAAAAATCTCCCCTGCCCGCAGCATCAACTACGGTTGACACTTCGTTTTCAGCAATTACCTCAATCGTTCTGTCTTGCCACTCGACGACATTACCTAAACGAATACCATTGCTGTCAATAATAGGGTTTGCAGACAAACGGAAATGCCTACCTGCAACAGTAATGTTGGAAGTAAATGTGGATTCTAAACGCGCCAACAGGGCAGCTTGATGGGCCGGGACTTTGTGAAATATATCCATATTGCTACCAACGATTTTATCGACAGAAAATAATGGCAGCACTTTTCTAAGCTCGGGTTCGGCATTACGTAGCATTGCTAAAACTGATTTATTGGCATAAATGATGGTGCGCTCGTTGTCTGCAATCATTACATTCGTTGAAGCGCCATCTAGTGCTTGGCGTATACGGAGCGTTTCTTGTAAGCTCTTCTGCTGCTCTTCATACATCTGTTGTTTTAATGCTTCGTTTTCGCGGTCGCGAATTTGGTTTTCTAGGAGCATTTGCCGTGTCACTTCTAGTTGGCCCAATAAACTGTCAGATCCATTAATATCCTCAGTTTTAGTGACGTAATCCCCAGACGCAATACGACGAGCGACAGCAGCCACGACTGGCGGCTCACCACCAAGTTGCTTCATAACTCTTGCTGCAATCAATACTGCAATGCCACAGGCCGCGATACCAAAAACAATAACAACCAGAATAACCAAGCCATTGGCGAAGGCAATTTTACTTTGATTTTCGACAACAGCTGCTGTTTCGGCTTTTTGCAATAAATCCGTTACTTGCTCCATTTCGATTTCAAGAGCGGCAAAGGCTTTTTGAAATTCAGGATATAATGCTTTAGCGGCATTATAGTCAGAGCCGCTAAGCTCTACTTGCCGAGTGGCCGCTTGAATATATGCTTTGAGCGGGAAATCAAGGGCATTTAGCGACTGTTTGACCTCATTCGGTAAGTTGAGTTGTTTATTCGCCGCCAACTGACTTTCAAACCGTTTGGTATGTTCGACTAAATCTGCTAAAACAGAGCTATTTTGCTTTTGTTCACTCGCAAAATAAAATGCTTCAAGTACATCACCACGCAGTGCATCATGCATCATGTCGCTTTCCATATGATTATGCTGCGCTGTCGCGAAAAGGTGGGTAGTTACAAGGACTTCATCATTGATTTTTTGCGCATACCAACTGCAAAGACCAATGACAACAGAGCCTAATAATCCAACTAACCCAATTGATATCAACTGTAATTTGAATTTCATCATGTCCATCTATCCTTGCAAATTTGTCGTCGATGTATCAAAAAGTCCATCGCGATAAAACGATTCAGGCCAAAATTCCGCGAACGTCATTCGACCGGTATTATGATCAAGTGGATGCAGTTTCTTCTGTGCTAAAAAGCCCCAATTCTTTACTGGTAATAAGAGCTTCAATGTTCAGCAAAATGACCATATGATCTTGCACACTCGCCAAACCAAACAGGTACTTATGATCAAACACCACGCCAAACTCAGGGGGTGGTTTTATCTGCGAGCGTTCCAAATTAATTACATCAGAAACAGCGTCGACGACAATGCCGACAATACGATGAGCCACAGAAAGCATGATGACGATAGTAAACTCATTGTAAGTGGCTGTTCCGACGTTAAATTTTAATCTTAAATCGAGAATTGGTACGATATCGCCCCGTAGATTTAAAACACCTTTGACATAATCGGGAGCATTGGCAATTTTCGTGACTGGCTCATAACCTCTGATTTCTTTGACTTTCATAATTTCTAGGCCGTAGTTTTCGTCGGCTAAGGTGAAAGTCAAAAATTCCATCGTTTCAGTATCTTGATGACTTCGCTGTTCGCTCATGCTGATGATCTCTCAAAGAAATTAAGTCTAAGCTGAGGGTAATGCGAGTGATTCGGCATCGAGTATTAATGCCACACTACCATCACCCATTATTGTTGCGCCTGCGACCCCTGGCACTCTCCGGTAATGCTGCTCTAAACTTTTAATAACCACTTGTTGTTGGCCGACCAAATCATCGACCATTAGGGCAAATCGGTTCTTGCTGGTTTCGATTAAAACTAAAATCGCGTCATCCGCTGCTTGTTGCTTAGGCTCAACATCCATCAATTCATATAATCGCAAAATTGGCCAATAGGTGTTTCGCAACTCAAGCATTTGTTGATTGGCAATAAGCTTCAACTGTTCTTTGATTGGTTGCATGGATTCGATAATGTTAACTAATGGGATGATATAAAGCTGATCGCCAACGGCCACACTCATGCCATCCAGAATAGCCAGAGTCAAAGGTAAACGGATTTGAAAGATTGAACCTGCACCTGCCGCGGAACTAATTTCAATTTTGCCGCCCATGCTTTCGATGTTTCTTTTAACCACATCCATGCCAACCCCACGCCCAGAAACATCGGTAATTTGTTCTGCCGTTGAGAAGCCTGGTGCCATGATTAAATCCCAAACTTCGTGATCTGGGGCTTGCTCGCTAATGGTGATGCCGCGTTCTTGTGCTTTGGTAATAATTTTTTGCCGATTCAGTCCGGCGCCATCATCGATGACGCTAATCATTATATTACCGCCCTTTTGTTCGGCTTTGAGGGTGATAGTCCCACTATCGGGTTTTCCTAGAGCTTGACGAGCTTGTGGTGATTCGATGCCATGGTCCAGACTATTGCGCACCAAATGGGTAAGCGGATCGACAAGTTTTTCAATTAAACCCTTATCAATTTCGGTATGACCGCCTTCGATTTTCAATTCGACTTGTTTATGCAACTTAGTCGATAAATCGCGAACAACTCTCGGAAACCTATTAAACACAAAAGACATCGGCAACATGCGAATAGACATTATCCCTTCTTGAATGTCGCGAGTATTTCGTTCAAGTTCTCGCATCGCAACTTGCAGTCTTTCCGCATCAATAGCAGTTATATCCTCAGTCAATAACGTCAGCATCGATTGTGTTATGACCAACTCACCAACTAAATTGACTAAACTATCCACTTTTTGTATATCAACTCGTATTGTCGATGCTTCTAAGTTGTCAACTTTGCTCTTAACCTGCTCTTTTTTATTTTGATGTGGAGGATCCGCTTCAATAGCCTCCTGCAATTTAGCAGGAGGCTTGATGGATGAAATTTGGGCGCTTAATGCTGAATTGGTGTTTTCAGATTCGAAAATATTTGCATCATGCTTGGCGGGTGTTTGCTCTACGACTACTTGTTTTTCCAAGCTTTGGATAGGTTCAAAGAAGCCAAAGCCATCATCAATTAGCTCTACTGGAGTAAAAAAACCAAAACCATCATCAGTGTGGGAATTATTGGTTAAGGGTACAAAAAAACCAAAACCATGATCTTGAGTTAAAAGTGCAGCTCTTGCTGGGTCGAGTAACGCTTCTAGTTGCTCCGTTGTCAAATTGACTAAAACCCAGTCAGGCTCAACGTTGTCTCCATAATTTGCAAGTAATTGCCTAAGAGCATCTACCGCCTTGAGCAATACATCGATAATCGGACGACTGAATTGATAAGTCCCCTGCCTTGCGCGGTCAAAAATGTTCTCCATCACATGGGTGACTGATATTAATGAATCGAAGCCAAAAATCCCGCTGCCGCCTTTGATTGAATGGGCTGCGCGGAAAATGCAATTAAGCTCCTCCAAATCAGGTTGTTCTGGATCTAGAGCCATCAGTAGCTGCTCAATTTCATCAAGATGTTCGGCGCTTTCCTCAAGAAAGGCACCGTGAAACTGACTCATATCAATGGTCATAACCAGATCCCTACTTAAAGTGGATTACTGCAATACTTTCGAGGCGATCTGCAACAGTTTTGCTGGGTCGAATGGCTTAACCATCCAACCGGTAGCTCCTGCAGCACGACCTTGCGCTTTCATGGCATCACTAGCTTCTGTGGTCAAAACTACGATTGGAGTAGTCCGATAGGCAGGCAACGATCGGAGCGATTTAATCAAGGTTAATCCGTCCATTCGCGGCATATTTTGATCAGTTAGCACAAAATCGAAACTTTTAGACTTACAAAAATCTAGTGCTTCTTGTCCATCTTTAGCCGCAGTTACTTGGTAGTTTGCCGACTTTAAGGTCGCTTCCACCATCATGCGAACAGACACCGAATCATCGACAATCAGGATATGTTTTGACATAGATACTCATCCATTTATTACAACTTTAATGTGATTACCAGGGGCGACAACCGTTAACGAACTTGCAAGATTGGCGACCATTGACAAACCTCTTCCGTAGTGTTGGTCGTCAAGAACTTTGTTTGCACTTTTAACAAAACCTTGACCGGAATCTAATATTTCAAGCGTTAGTTGGGCTGTACATGCATTCCACGCTAAGCAAATGCGGATGTTGTCATCTACAGTTAAATTTTCGCTACGTTCTTCTTTTAGCTGGTAAAAAGCGAAAAATCCATTTTCTTGCTGTTTAATTTCTGAATTTAATGAAAGCACACCATGTTCAAAAGAGTTTTGATAGAGTTCGGTCAATACTGCGTATGCTCTATTGCAAAGTTCTTGTGGTACAGCCAGATGTAGCATTAACTCTACGAGTTCAGTCGGTGGGTTTATGTCGTTTAGGCATCGACCACTTAATGACATTTCACAATTAAAAATGCCCTGTTTATCGCAAACAGGATTGATTGATTGGCCAATTGAGGAAAGCATTGCCCTACAAGATATTTCGCATGCAGAAATGTCGTCGTTTGCATCATCACATTCTGCCAAGGTCGCGAGCAGGTGTGAAAAAGCATTGTGCTGATTTTTAGCATAAATATGCTCGATATCTGTATAGGTGAGGGGGCCTCCAATTGAAGTAACAATAGTTTCAATAGCGCCATCACTAAACATTAAGATCCGGTCAACGTCCTCCAAAGACAATTTTTGAGTCGTTACTTCCACTAAATCATCTGACAATATTCCAAGAGCCATATTTGACGAACGGACACTATGTCGAAGATGTCCCAAGGCATCGAAAAGCATGACGGGTGGCATTCCACCGTTCCAAATTTCGATTAATTTTGCCAATGGATTTATTTTTATTATTGACGCTGCAACAAAGCGGTCATCTGGCAGTTGTCTTGCTAATTTTCGGTTGAGTTCAAAAACTATATTGCTAAGAGGCAGCGCTCGACTGGTCATTGATTCGAACAATTCCATGAGTGGCATCAGTGCAACTGCTGCAGCTAAGCCATGGCCCATCGAATCCGCCAATAGCACATACCAGCTGCCATCATAACCTTGCCGATACAGGACAACATCGCCACTAAATAAGGCACTTGGCTGAATTTTAGTTTGGATAAAACTCACGGGTTCTAACATTTGTCGCGTCATATTATGGAAAATAAAGCGCGCGAGCTCTTGCTCCTTCTGTTCTTCACTCACCCAAATTTCAAGTTCTTTTTGTTGCTGGGCGTTGGCAGCTTCAAGTCGGTACTGCGCAAGTGAACGAGTAATTTTTACCCAAAGCAAATCCATATTGATGGGCTTAACCGCATAATCGTCGATACCTTCTGCGAATGCACGTAAAAAGAATTCAGTATCATCGTTACCACTGACCATCACCACAGCCGCACCTCGACAGCGTTGTTTGATCAATGGGAGAATGGTTAAGCCCTCTCCATCCGTTAAGTGGTTATCTAAGATAATGACATCGAATTGTTCACTAAGATCCGACTCAAGAATATGTTTTGCTTCTTCCACGGTAAAACAAGACACACAAACTGCATCTTTCATCTCAAGGAACATGGTGTAAAACTGATTAAAAAGCAGATCGTCTTCAACCACTAATACTTTGAGCTTCCCAGATGTAGGCATGGATGCTAACCAATCACAAAAAGTTTATGCATATTAGCCATTTCCAGAATGTCCTTGGCTGTGCCTTGCGCGCCTTTGAGAGTAACAGTGACACCTTGAGATGATGCTTTTTTTGCCAATAAAACTAGCATTCCTAGCGCAGAGCTATCGAGGTATTGCACCTGCGAGAAATCAATATCTAGCGCTTTCAGTGTTTCAATGGCTAGCAGTTGCTCACATTGGGTACTGAAAGATTTATGTTGGCTAAAATCAAATCGGTTTGTTAAACGGATAGTAGTATTTTCTGCCATCGTCGGCCTCGGATTATTAGAAGAGTTCAACATCACCGCCAGCCATTGACGATGCTGAAACAGGATTATTTCGTTGTTGTCGGTGTGAGTTCACCTGGACAAGCGCCTGCTCGAGTTTTACTGACAAATCTGTTGGATTACTGACAATATCATTCAGCAATCCTTGCACTAAATTTAGGTCTTGCAAAATAAAATGCAGATGTTGTGAATTAATATCTCCAAATTGTAAACCTCTAATCGATTGATTTAACGCTGATTGAAGTTCATGAGTACTGCCATCGAGTGAGCGCGCAACTTCAGTTTCTAGGCTGGCTTTTTTAACCAATTGGCCGATTGCCGATTGCACTTCTTTTTTCGATTGCATGACGTAACTAACGTCTTGTGACGCAACCTTGCCAATCTCATCTGTCAGCGCCTGAATTTGCTCACCAATCCGTCGAAGTTTCTGCTGAATTTGATCACTGAAACCCGCACTTCGGTTTGAAAGTGCGCGAACTTCATCTGCGACAACCGCAAATCCACGTCCAGCATCTCCCGCGCGAGCAGCTTCAATGGCTGCGTTTAGTGCTAGCAAATTTGTTTGAGAGGCGATTTGGTCGATATCTTTAAGTGCTTTCATTATGTCTGGTACAGCTTCGTTTATGACATCAACACGAGCGACCAAATCCATTGACGACGCCGACATCGACACTGTCGTTTCGACAAATTTATCCAAAGTAACCGCAGTGCTTTGAGCAAAGCTCGCCATCCAAGAACCGTTCAGACTGGTATTTTCATCATCATTATTATCTAGCAGTATCTGCACCTGCTTACTCTGAAATTCCGTCATAGTTTTTAGTCGATTGAAGCTATCACTTAAAGTGTTGACTGCATCTAATTGCGTTGAGTCAATGTTTAACAAATTTGTCTGTGATTGCTGGATTAGTTCGACAATAGCCCGATTGAATTGGCCAAGTTGCATATGGTGTTCAGTGGTTATATTTGTTAGCTGGATATTCTGTTCATTATTAGTAGGCACCACGATGGTTCGTTGTTGCCACCAAACAACGAACAAAGCGCCAACAGCAAGCAGTATTAGCCCGATATTTTGAAAGCCCGAAAACGCTAATCCTGTCGAGATAATAATTAAACTGATTAAGAGTACAATTGGATTCACTGCACAGGCCTCTACTTTTAGATTGGCTATTTTTAGTGTCAATAAAGGTATAGACGAACTATCTAAAATCGGCAAAAAATAAAAGAGTTTCAGGCTGAATCAAGTCTATGTTTTTGTTTGCTTTTTGAGCAGCACTAAGGGGCTGTTTCATTTGTAGGCGCAGAAAATCTTGCCATTTCACTGCGAGCCGCCATGATCTCTTCGAACAAAATTTGACGATTAGCCCCAATGCCAACGCAGTTTGGTTGCTTGAGTTCGAGTTCAATTTGCGCTGCAATGCGGGCCAGTCGTTTACAGCAGAGTTGCGCGGCACTGCCTTTTAAACTGTGGGCCGTTAGTAGCAGCTGCGGCTGTGATTGTTCTTGAATATTTGTAAGTAACGTTCCAGTTTGTATCAGAAAGGTATCAATTAATTTGGGCATTATCTGTGACATTACCCCTAACGATGAACGTAATTGTACAGGGTCCCAAATTTCAGTGTCGTTTAGGGAATTCATCTGAGAATTACCACCTAGTCATATCCTTTAATTTTAGCTTAGGACAGTAAATCTACTTCGACAACACCTTGACTTGTGCTAATTCGATAATACGTTATCTTAAATAAAGACTGCATAAAATTTCCTGTGACACCCACTGCGTTTAGGTCTACAAGAAGGCTATTCATGCGACATCTTCTATGTATTAAATTACTTTGGATTCTGTTGTTTATTGCCAACTACTGCTGTGCTCTCGAAGTGCAAAGAACCGTCATTGATGATGCTTTACCAAATGTAGGTATTTATTCAATAGTCCAAGATAAGACAGGATATATATGGCTTGCCTCAACCAACACTGGAGTTTTACGCTATGACGGATATCAATTCACGCCTTTTTTTGCTAAAGATATCCAACGACAAAGCCGGCCTGACATCGATACTATGCTATTTGATGCCGAGGGCCGATTGTGGACCGGTAGTTGGGGATATGCCCTTTCAAGTATAGATATTGACAGTTCTGAGCAGCTTCTGTTTGATGCGGGTGAACAGCCTCATCATTTATTCAGCCCGTTTGTACAAACGCTTTTTGAGGACAGTCAACGAAATGTCTGGATTGGCACTGATAAAGGATTAAATCGATATTCGAAAAGTCGCGGCATGGAACGACTTTTTGGCGAACAACAATTACCCAATCCAAGAATTTGGTCGGTAGTTGAAGCTGTCGACAATACCATTTGGTTTGCAACATCTTATGGCGTTTACGAGCTACGCGCCGATGGTAGTTTAAGCGCTCCACTACTCCCTCATGGTGCCAACAACCGAGCAAATGAAATTAGAAGTTTGGCGATGCAGGATGGCAATCTTTGGATCGGCACTCGCCAAGGATTATTTGTGTTAAACCTAAAGAGTCGAGCGTTAACTCCCGTGACATTTTTCGGTCAAGCACAGTTCCCAATTATCAATTCGATCGTTGTTACTCCTGACAATCAGCTGCTTGTTGGCACGTTTAATGGGATTGCGGTCGTAGACACCAAAACACTGAAAACTAGATATATCAGTGGGCAGAAGACTATCCTTGACGGTGTTAACGTGAGATCCATGCTAATTGATCGCTCAGGTCTGTTGTGGGCCGGTACTCGAGAAAAGGGATTGTTTCGCACCCGACTTCAGTTCGAGCAGTTTAATAATTGGCCTGAACCCCTATTCATGCAATGGCAGCAAGCAAATAACAAGGCGGCTCTGTCTCTGACTTTCAAAGACCAGCAACTGTTTGTTGGCCAATTCGATCAGGTAATGTGGGGCGATCCTACCGCAGGGCTGCTAGTATCCAAGCAAACCATTGGCGCTAGGGTCAATGCATTGAGTTTAGATAAAATGCGCCAGCTATGGTTAGGTGCAGATAATGGTATCTGGCGATTTGATGAGGAGAAGGACGCTTTTGTGCAAGAAAACCAGCTCCTAGCTATGGCTGGTATTTTGTCTCAAAACGTCCGTGATATTGAATTACTGCCCACAGGACAAATAGCTTTTGGGCTTTGGAGCGATGGGGTTTACATTTGGGATCCAAGCAAAAAGCAAGGCTTTCGTATACTTGATGATTTAGCCAGCAAATTGACAGGCGATGCAATTCAAGATTTAACTGTTCTTGATGGTGATTTATGGATTGCAGCCCGATTATCAGGTGTTTATCGTTACAATTTAGCAGATGAGCAGCTCTATTTCCCGCAACTTGATATCCCTGAGCTGGCAAAAGGCGCGCTTTGTCTTGGCAAAGGTCCGCAACAGAGCTTGTTGATTTGCAGCAGTGATGGTTTGCTTCACCATAAACCGCATACCAAAGAAATCACTCACTATGATCAAGGTGATGGCTTGCCTGATAACCACCTGCTGGCGGCCTTTAGCGATCGGCAAGATAGAATTTGGGTAACTTCGCCGCGAGGGCTGAGTGTACAGCCGACAGGCAGAAAAATGTTTGTTACTTTTACGCAGACTGATGGGCTTTCAAGCTCTGAGGCCATGTACAAATCGATATATATTGATGGCAGTATCATCTATGTTGGGACAGCTGTTGGTGTGAATCGTATCGATAGTGACAAAGTTGTTTTTAACAACGTTCCGCCAAACGTCGAATTAACGGCTATTTATGTCAATCAAAAGCCAATTAGCTTCATTTCAGACAATTTAAAACCAAATGTAATGTCACCTTGGGAAAATCACCTCGAATTCAAATTTGCTGCGTTGGATTACAATCAAACCTTGTTAAATCGATTTGAAGTTAAGCTAGATGGTTTTGATAACGAATGGCAACTGCTACAACGTGATAATGCAATTCGATACCAAAATCTGCCGCCTGGCCCCTATACTTTTAGGGTCAAGGGTTCAAATAACCACGGTATCTTCCAGCAAACAGCAAGGACGTTTGAGTTTGTAATTGAACCCTATTGGTGGCAGCGTATCGAGTTACAAATTCTTGGTGTTGTCGTTGTATTGAGTATTATTTACCTGTTTTATCGCAACAGAATTGATCACATGGAGAGAATAAATGACTTACTACATGCAAGTAATTTAGCACAAGAAATAAATAACCAAGCGCTCGAACAAAAAGTGGTTGAACGCACCGCTGAATTAAAGTCTCTGCTTGATGACTTGGCGCGCTCAAACGCGCAGCTTCGTAAACTCGACCAACTAAAAGATGATTTTATTGCTACCGTCTCACATGAGCTTCGAACCCCTCTGACATCAATCCACGGGGCAATTAAGTTACTGTCCCACTCGCAAGTTGATACTAATCAAGCAATGAAGCACCAATTATTAACAACAGCCGAAGAAAATAGTAATAGGTTAGTTCTATTAATCAATGATTTACTTGATTTGCAAAAGTATGAAAAAGGTACACTTGAAATTTCAGCAAGCTCACAGTCATTGCTACCATTGATAATCCAAGCCTCAGCAAGCTTATCAACATACGCCGATAAATTTAATGTTTCTATTAATGTATCCAATGAAGAAAATGCAAGTTGCTTACTACATTTTGATAGCAACAGGATCCGCCAAGTCCTTGATAACTTATTATCAAATGCCATCAAGTTTTCTAAGCCAAACAGCGAAGTAAGGGTTAACTCTTATGTTATTGGCAACTTCTTACAAGTGAATATTGAGGACACTGGCGATGGAATTCCATTGGATATACAACCTCAAATTTTTGGTAAATTCGTCCAAGCAAACAGTGCCAGCAATAAAACTGTTTATGGATCAGGATTGGGTCTCGCTATTTGTCGACGTATTATTGAACTTCATCATGGTGATATTGGATTTGAAAGTAAACCGGGTATAGGTACCCGGTTTTGGTTCCGCTTACCATTAAATTAGAGTCACGTATTTGAAAGTTTCTCTAATAATTTATTCATCACGTTACGATGTTGCATTTCTCGTTCTAAAGAACTGTCGAAAAGTTGGGTCGCTGCCATCATCGCTTCTTCTACTCTTCGCATCAAAATTGTCTCTTCAGCTTCTAGAAGATTAAATTGAGACATTTCGGCTAATAAATTGGTTTCCATGTCTTGAATGATTTTTTCGAATTGCTGTGAGAATGCGATATTACTTTGCTCCATTTCAATAACTATGTTCGCGAGCACTTGTGAGATTGTTTTTATCCGTTTTTGTTTTTCATTCTCCGACTTTTCAAGCAACAATGTTGTTATCCTAATATCTAGGCTATTGAAAAGAAGGCAAATTTGATCTTTAAGCACACCGTAACGTTCTTCATCTTGAATTGGCATGTTTCTGATCAACATGGAAAACAAATCATAATTTAGAAATGCATATTGCTTCCAACAAAATAAGCGGCCTTTACCACGAGATGCCAGCATGGAATCAAGTTCTAACGTTGGGACTAAGCCGTCATCTCGAAAATAGACTGGTTCATCTTCATGCAAAAACACAATTGATGCGGAAAGTTGAAATGACTCCAAAGCACCAAAACATAATACGGCTAAATCTTTAAACTCGGTTGCTTGGTGAATATTGTCTTGAAAGCGTAATATTTGCCCAAGCTCTGACGAGTTACGCATTGCATCAAAAGCAAGTTTCATTGCCGTACTGGCTTGTAACTGAACATCAGCTTGTCGTTCTCGAGACTTGAAAACTTGCTGGAGTTTTACTAATAACTCTTGTAATCGCAATGGTTTTATCAAATAGTCATCTGCACCGGCAGCATATGCCCGCATAATATCTTCATCAAGCATTAAACCTGAAGTAAAGAGAACCCCACAATGCTCTGAAAGGTATTCTTGGCGTAATAATTGGCATAATTGATACCCATCCATTGTTGGCATATTAACATCCATAATGACAATATCTGGGGCAACTGGCACTTGATCACGTATTGTAGCAATCCCTCCGTTGGGGAAGTCTGCATAGTGCCAAACCTGATGTTGATTTTGCAGTAGGTAATCGGAAACTAATTGTGCATTTGCGATATCATCTTCGAAATATAAAATATTCAGCTTACCGTGCTCTGACATAATGAGATCCTTTTATTGTTGAAGTGACTTAACAAGCCAAGCAGTTGCCTGTGGTTCAGCCAATGCTTTACTCCAATAAAATCCTTGCGCTTGGTCGCAATTCATGGCTTGCAACTGACGCAAAATTGAGGCGGTTTCAACACCTTCTGCTACAACCTTCATTCCTAAGCGATGACCAAGGAACATGCATGTTTCTACTATAGCTAAACTTTCTGCTTCAGTGCCCATTGCATGAACAAAACGGCGATCTATTTTTAACTCACTAAACGGAATACGGTGTAACTGCGCAAGTGAAGAGTAGCCTGTACCAAAATCGTCAATAGATAATCCAATTCCATTCATACGAAGCCTTATCAAAATATCAAGCGATAGCACAACTTCATTCATTACTGCGGTTTCGGTGATTTCAAGCAGCAATTGGGAAGGTTCAATTTGGTATTGTTGCAGCAAATGTAATAACTTTTGCGGAAACTCTAAGTCAGTTAAGTTCTCAGCGGAGATGTTGACGGCAATTCGCGTTTGCAAACCTAATCGATTCCAAGTTGCCAATTGCTGCATTGCCATCATCAATACTGAGGAAGTAAGCTCCCCCATTAGATTAGATTCTTCAGCGAGGCGAATGAAACGAAACGGCGCAATCAAACCGTATTCAGGGTGTTGCCATCTTACTAACGCTTCAAATCCTGCAGTTTTACCGCTAGCAACTTCAATTTTGGGCTGATAGTGCAATACCAATTGATGCGTATAAATGGCTTCTTTTAGCTCGGCAACGGTTGGACTCCAAAGTTTTTCCTGGGATTGCTGTTGAGCTTGAAAACTATCAGCCAAGGTTTGCGCAATTAAATTTGCGAGTTCTAATAACGGAATTGGTTTAGTAAATGAATGCAGAATTGTCAGCCGTTGGGCTTTGGCAAGTTCGAAAGCAGTTCTGAGCACACTTTGATCTTGTCCACTAGTCAGAATAATAGACCCTTTAAATTTCCGTGATGCCAGCACTCTTAATACTTCTACACCATCAATATCCGGCATAAACAAATCAAGGATTAACACAGCGCAATCACTGAGATCGGCATCAAGAAATTGCTGAGCCTGCTGATAAGGCTCAACATGATGTCCTTGTCCACGTAATAGATCGGTTAGCAGTTCAAGATACTGCTGATCGTCGTCAACAACACACACTAAATCAGAGTTTTTCATGACTGATGTCCTGATTGGTTAGCACTTGGTGTAAGTATCTCTGCAACTTTGCTTAGCAATGTGGCGGTAGTAAAAGGTTTTTGCAGCCTGTTATCGAAAAAACGCCGGCAAGATTCATCTTCAATCATTGACTCTTCTGCAAAACCACTTACTAGTTGAATGGGTATTTCTGGATAGTGCTTTTGAATAAAGGCTGCCAGTTGCAGACCGCTGCCGTTAGGCATCACAATATCACTTAATACCAAATCAAAATTTGCGCTTTGCAAGCGGGCAATTGCAGCCTTCATGCTGTTAACGGTAACGACTTCATACCCCGCCGATTCAAGTAACATGGCATTTACTTCCAATAAATCTTCCTCATCATCGACAAGTAGGATCTGTTTGTTAGATTTTGTTTTAATGTTTTGAATAGAAGTTATCCGTGACTTTATTGCTGAGTCGACGATTATCGATTCTTTATTAGATTTACTTTCTGTAAATGGGAAGTACAGGATGAATTCGGTACCGACACCAATTGCGGAATTGACACGTACCGTGCCACGACAACGTCGGCAGAATCCAAAGACTTGCGCTAAACCCAAACCGGTGCCTTTAGTACCTTTTGTAGTAAAAAATGGCTCAAATAATCGTTGTTGTACTTCATCAGTCATGCCTCCCCCTGAGTCTTTGACGCGAACACAGCAATAACTACCCACGGCTAGGTCAAGAGCAGCGGCTTGAGATTGATTTAACTGGACGCGCTCCGTATTCACCTCAATTTGTCCATGATCTGCAATGGCATGACGTGCATTAATCACTAGATTGAGTAATGCGTTTTCAAGGCCACCTTTTTCCATTTCGCTTGGCAATTGCTCATCGGTCAGATTGATGTTCAATGTTATCCGCTTGGTTACCGCTTCCAACAGCATGTCCCGCATATCATTAATTAGCTGGTTCACATCAATTTTGATGATGTCTCGGCTTTTATTCGATGAGAAGTCGAGTAAGTTTTTGGTCATCGCAGCCCCACGGTCTGCCGCTTTGATTATATTCTGCGCATAATTTGCAACCTGTGGCTCACTTCGTAATGACAACATTTCTGCATAACCGCGAATAATACCGAGTATGTTATTAAAATCATGAGCGATACCACTGGTCAGGGTGCCTAGGGCGCTCAATTTTCCAGCTTGGATTAGTTGCTCTTGTTGCGCTTTAAACTCGGTTAAATCATGTAAGCAAGCGACAAAACGGCGGGCTCGAGTGGAGTTTTTTGGTAATTCCGCCATGGTGCAGGAAAAATGAATGGAATGGCCGGCTTTGTTTTTTGCAGAAAACTCTAAGGCACGTTGATCTATATGCCGGCCATTTAGAGAAATTACTTCACTAAAAAAGCGCGTGAAAATTTCAGGCGTTACTAGTAAATCAACAAATTGCATTGTTCTTAACTCAGCAAAGGTAAAGCCAAATAAAGCGCTGGTGGCTGGGTTACAAGATAAAAAAGATCCTTGTTCATTAAGAGTGATGACAGCGTCTACCATGCTATCGAGAGATTGGCTGAGTTCCATTTTGTTGTCTTCAAGTTCTCTGCGTAGTCTGACTTGCTCTAACTCCGCTTCCTTTCGTTCATGAATGTCCAACAATGCGCCAAAAACAATATGCTCATCTCCTACTTCTGGTGAATGGTTTCGTATGTCTTTCACCCAAATGTAACGTTGATGATTTACGTTAAAAAGTCGGTATTCGATGGCGTTTTCTTCCAATGGATCTTCACTTAACACAAGCGCTAAATCATCGGGATGTACGTGACGTGGCCAAAAACTAGGGTCATTCATGACTTCGCTTTGGCTAAATCCAGTAATTTTTTCGATGTTTGGACTGATATACATAAATCCATGGCTGATGTTAGTAAATGCTTGATATATCGCGGCCGGACTAAAATGAAGCAGACTGTCAATATGTTCCTGCATATCCTGCAAAGCGCACTGAAGTTGATGCTGTTCGGTCATGTCCAGTAATAAGCAATACGCGATAATTTCCGGAGATTGCAAATCATTATGTGGGGCAAACCACATGGATACGACTTTCTCTTCGCCACTTGGATAACGGACCAATCGACGATGCTCGCATAAGTTTTCCCAAGCGGAACCAACATCGCCAAATGGTGGCTGTGGCCCGACTGTTTGATGTTCGGGTTCATAAAACTGCAGATACGCTAAGTCTAAGGGGGCTTTTAATCGGTCAGTTGCTTGCGAAATAAGTAGCAGTTCTCGTGCCTGAGCGTTGGCGTAAACAACTTGATGTCGCTCATTAATACCGATCATTGCCGCTATACCGCTGGTAAACAACGACTGTAAAAATGCTAAGTGCTGTTGGGTTTGACGTAGTTGATTAGCAAGTGAAATATTCTGTATTTGTAAAATCCAATTCCCACCATGACCTTTCCACCACAACAGTTGCGCACAGATAGCCTCATTTTGGCTTTGTTGGATCCGCACCTTGCCACTTTTTGCCTCTGATTCAAATAACTCGGTAAGCCATGCACAAACCTCAGGACCTACTAGCTTAGAAAACTCCGCGAGAGTCAGTGAAGTCTGACTCTCGGTTACTCGGCAGCACCAAGTAATAGTTTGGTCATTTCCCGAAAAAACCGAATCTGAAATTTCGCTGAGTTGCGCTTCATTGCAAACCCGATAATCCAAGACTAACTGCTCGATAGGCTGCTTGGTCAGATAGTTAGTGATGCAATCAAGCATCCACTGTAAAGCGGCATCTTGCTCATCTGAAATGGCGCCCTGTAGTTGCTCAAGTAGCACCCATCCAGAGAGATTATTGCCATGCTGAAATTTACGGCTGATATTTTGGACGTATTGGCCATTGCTAATAGCAGGAACAGCATTTGATGAATGAAGCGTTGTTATTGGGGGGGGTATTTCTAAGTTAGTGCCCCAATCCGCACTTGGTGATGACGAGACAAAGCAATCAACATGGAGGTTTTCTAAATAAATGGTTACTGAGTTTGCGTGAAATAATTTTTGCAACAAATCAGCAAAATGTTCGAGCTGTACTGTTTGTGCTAAATCTGGGTAAAGTGTCGATAAATTGGTTGGTTTTGTTTTGTTAATTGCTTTCATCCCTGTCATTCGCTTCTGGTCCGATGAAGTCAATTTTGAAGTTAGACTAGAAATCGAACAATCGGCAAGTAATTGGGAATAAAATAGGAAAAATCACTATAAACTCAAGGATCTGCCCCTTATTAAGGGACAGATCTGAAAGAAGGAATTAGAAATCTACCTTGCCATCACGGATGTGTTTTTCGCCGCGCAATTTAGCTAATTCAATTTGCTTTTGCCGCTCTTCGAAAGACGCTCGTTGCTCTGGGGTGATTTTGTTATAGCAATGGGGACAACTTAAACCCTTAACATATTTATCGCTTGCTAAATCAGCGCCAGAGAGTGGCATACGGCAGGCATAACATTGGTCATAGCTGCCTTGTTCTAGTCCGTGTTTGACTGCGACACGTTGGTCAAAGACAAAACACTCACCTTCCCACATGCTTTGTTGCTCTGGCATTTCTTCTAAATATTTTAAAATACCACCGTCAAGGTGATAGACCTCTGCAAAACCTTGCTCTTTTAAATAAGCAGTGGATTTCTCGCAGCGAATTCCTCCGGTACAAAACATTGCAACTTTTTTGTGTTTTGTTGGATCTAGATGTTCAGCCGCCCATTGTGGAAACTCACGGAAGCTTGTGGTGTTCGGGTTAACTGCATTTTTGAAAGTACCGATTGCCACCTCATAGTCATTGCGAGTGTCAATCAGAATAGTTTCTGGATCAGAAATAAGTTCATTCCAGTCGTTACCTTTGACATAGGTGCCGACGATATGCGAAGGGTTGATGCCTTCAACACCCATGGTGACGATTTCTTTTTTTAATTTCACTTTGGTGCGATAGAAAGCAGGTTCATCAGCGAATGATTCCTTGTATGACATTCCCTCAAAACGACCGTCCGCTTTTAAAAACGATTGTACTGCATCGATTCCTTCACGTGGGCCGCAAATAGTGCCATTGATGCCTTCCTCAGCCAACAATAGCGTGCCCTTCACTTTATTAAGGACTAAGTGTTGATATAGACGATCACGAAGAGCTGCGTAATCTGGTAATTGAACGAATTTATAGAGCGCTGCGACAACGTACATATGATTGACCTTTTGCTTGGGCCGGACCGTAAATCCGGTGCAATAAAAACAGCGTCGGATTATACGCGGTGCAGACGTTTTGGCAAATTGTCACGACAAAATTAGTGGAAAAAATGCCCGGTGGTGATTTCAAGGGCTTGAGATCCATCGGTGATAGTTAAGTTATTTTGCTCCCGCCAAACTGCCAAATGCATGTTCGGTTTGATCATTTTTTTAAACTGCTGCACAACCTCGGCATTCAAAGAGATAATGTCGACATTACTACGGCCGCGGGTCAATGATTCGGCTCTTTTAAGGTCGTGATCATCACAGATAAGTAAAACATGCGCAGATCTTCTGGACGCACTTAACAGTTGTTTTTCATTCGGCAAAGAAAGCTCACCCCAAAGTTTGTAGTGTTGATTTTCATCAACTAGATAAAAATCTGGTCCTCTATGTGAAGGTAATGTAGCCATTATCGGGTGGGCTTCGTAGAGAGTAACTAAAATAAGTAATCGTTTAACAAAATGTGTCAATTCCTCATTTGGATAAGGACCTAAGTAAATTGTTTCACGCAGATACTGATGAGTTTGTTCTGCATTATATTGCAAATCCAAACGCACCACTTTTGGGGTGACCTGCATAGTGACCTCCAGTAGATTGAAGATGGCATATGTTAGCTAGGTCTGCCAGTCTAATTAGAGCTTCGGATTCAGCAGCATAGGTTGCTCAACTTTTAGAATAAGAATTATTAAGCTACTAATTATATTAAATAATTAACATTGCATGGCTTGATTTTCCTCGCGGATAGACATCAAATTGGCAACTGTTTCTGACAATTTTGGGGAAAGTTCAGGATTAGCGAATTGATGACAAACTGTCTTAAGAAAGGGCTATTGGTATCAAAATACTCAGCTGATTTTTGCCAATTAAAGAAATGAGTTGTAGAAAAAATGGATGGACCTTAAAATGTTATATCATCACATAGTGTAAGGGTGTTAAATGATGTCCGTTCAACAAAAAAATAAAACTAAATCGTTAGCCGGTCGCGCACAGCCATTTCGGTTCTCTTTGCTTGCTTCCTTGTTGTTCTGCAGCTTTTCAACATTTGCTCAAACTGAGCAGGTTACAGTTAAAGGTCTAGTTACTGATGCATCGGGTAAACCAGTTGCCAATGCCAAAATTCATGTGCATGGACGGCAGCAATTTGTTTACACCAATAAAAATGGTGAGTTTCAATTATCTGCACCTGCGGGAGCTGAACTTCATGTGGCGGCTAAGGGCTTCGGCGATAGTTTTGTTAAAGCCTCTGCCGAACCTGTTGCTGTCCATTTAACTGCGGGTGGTATTGAGCGGATCCGGGTATCTGCATCGGGCTTACATCACTATGATTTAGAAATGGCAACGCCAGTTAATGTTCTTGCAGGGGATTCGCTCGCACGTCATCGTGCGCCAACGATTGGCGAAACGTTAAAAATGCAGCCAGGTGTGCACAGTAATTATTACGGCCCAGTCGCAGCAAGTCCTGTGATCCGAGGCTTAGATGGTCCGCGCGTTAAAATGTTAAGCAATGGTTTAGATACTGCCGATGTATCGAGAATTGGCCCAGACCACTCGATCACCGCCGATGCGATTACTACAGAACAAATCGAAGTATTAAGAGGCCCTGCTACACTGTTGTATGGCAGTGGCGCTATTGGTGGTGTTGTCAATATTGTCGATAATCGAATTCCAAGACAATTACGGGCACCACAGACCACTTTGGATGCAAGTTTTAATGATGTAGCCAGCGAAAAATCGTATGCCTTAAACCATGACGGTGCTCACGAGCAATTTGCTTGGCATGTCGATGCAATGGACCGCAATGCCGACGATTTTAAAGTGCCAACGTTCACCAATGATGAAGGTGAAACTGCCTCTGAATTGCACAATACTTGGTTGGATAATTCAGCAGTTAATGTTGGCGGCAGTATCGTGCAAGAAAATGGCTTGGTTGGTTTTTCCTATGGTCATATCAAAAACCAATACGGGATCCCCGGTCATCATCACCACGAAGAAGATGCTACAGCTGAACCCGAGGCAGAAGAAGCTGGCGTGTTTGCCGATATGGAGCAAGACCGCTATGGGCTTACCGCCGAACTTTACAACCCTTTCCAAGGGATTGAGCAATTAAATTTCTCAAGTGCTTATACCGACTATCAACACGCGGAAGTTGAAGATGGGATCCCAGGCACAAAGTTTACCAATGAAACATTTGAAGCTCGCCTTACCGCAGAGCATGCAGACATTGCCAATTGGCATGGCTTAATTGGTGTCCACCACCAAACCACTGATTTTGCCGCTACCGGTGAAGAAGCCTTTACACCAGCATCAAAAACCAATTCGTTAGCTCTTTTTGTTTTAGAAGAACGCAGCTTTGGTGATGTGAAGGCACAGCTTGGTTCTCGACTTGAACGAACTCGACATTCCGTAGATGTGTTAACTGTTTCTGATGAACTGACAGTCTTTGATGCGGATACTAACCTAAATGCCTTAAGCGCATCTGCTGGTGTGGTGTGGAATTTCCAACCAGGATTTAACTGGACAGCAAACATTAGCCACTCATCTCGTGTGCCAAGTGCAAGTGAAATCTATGCCAATGGCCTGCACATCGCGACTAGTAGTTATGAACTTGGTGCGGCTTATCAGATAGCGGATGATGGCGAACTTGAACTGGCAGCAAAAAAACCAGAACGTGAAGTTGCAAATAACTTAGACATTGGTTTTTACAAAGTTAATGGAGATTTGACCTTCAGTTATAATTTCTTCTTTAACCGTATTGATGATTACCTCTATCAGGCTGACAGTGGGTTCACTATGGAAGACCTACATAGCCATGATGAAGGTGGTGATGAAGGTGATCACGCGCACGAAGATTACGTGGTTTACCAATATCAACAAAACGATGTTGATATGTACGGGATGGAGTTTTCATTGACCTATCGCGTGAATCAACAGCACCAAGTACAGGCCTTCGCTGACTCTGTGCGTATTGAACTTCGAGATGGTGGGAATTTACCTCGTGTCTCCCCTGTTAAATTTGGTGTTGAATATCAATACGAAGTCGCAGATTGGCAGTTTGTTGTGGGAGCTACACGCTACGCTGCACAAAATCGCATAGCCGCTGAAGAAACTAAGACACCGGGTTACACTTTATTCGATGTTTCGATAAATTATGAATTTGCTCTTGAAAACGTCGATTTAACCGCTTACCTGCGTGGCAACAATTTAACGGATGAACTTGCATACGTGCACACTAGTTTCCTTAAGGAAGATGTGCCCCTGCCAGGTCGTGCATTGAGCCTGGGCTTAACCGCTAGATTCTAATTATCACAAATATGAAGGGCGACAATTGTCGCCCTTCATATATTTTCCCATCCAATCATTTAACTGTTTTGTGCTGAACTAAGCAATTGTCGTAATAATTGCAATGGATGTAGCGGTTTAAACCCCTCATATCGTTTTACTTGGCTTCGGCAGGAAAAGCCAGTAGCCAGTAAAAAACCTGCAGGTGTTTTATTAATTGTCTGTTGCCAGCTCAGTTCATATAAATCACGACTGTTTTGCTGGTTTTGCACTTCGTGTCCATAAGTACCTGCCATACCACAACAGCCAACGGCAACTGGCGCTAGTGACAGCCCTGCTTTGTTGAAAATTTGCTGCCATGTTTGTTCAGTAACGGGAAGTGCAGTTTTTTCAGTGCAATGAACCAGTAGCTGATAAGTCCCCATGCCAGTAAGCTTCGGCAACGTTTGTTGGACTAACCACTCGTGCATAAGCTGCACATGGAAATCACCACGCGCGTTCCCTAATGCTTTAGCGTATTCGTCTCGGTAAACTAGAACTAACGAAGCATCCAAACCGATTAAAGGTAATTGCAGTTTTGCCAAGATATTTAGGAAATCAGCAGAGTTTTTGGCAACTTTAGCAAATTCAGCTAGGAACCCTTTGACATGTTGGGGTTTGCCGTTTGGCATGAAGGGTAGCAAAATCGGCGTGTAGCCCAGTGATTTAATTAGATGCATGGCATCTTCAACTAGTTCTGCTTCGTAAAAACTGGTAAAAGGATCTTGCACCAACAATACATGTCTGCTGCGCTCGTCCACTGACATTGCGCTAAGTTCTTCTAAATTAAAGACTTTAAATTGCTGTGTTCGTTCGGCCAACGTCGGTACAGATAACAAAGGGGTATTGACATAGCCAATAGCCTTCTTCAGTAACCATGCGCTGAGTGGTAGTTGGATAGCAAAATTGACTAATTTTGGCGCTTTGGCAAACCAAGGTGCAGTGCGTTCAATACTGCCGACCAAGTAGTCTTTGATTGGCCGTAAATAACGGCTATGGTATAACTGCAAAAATCTAGCTCTAAATGACGGTACATCTACTTTTATCGGACATTGGCCTGCACAAGCTTTACAAGCTAGACAACCCTCCATGGCTTCCATAACTTCATGTGAAAAATCTTGTTCGCCTTGTTGTTTTGCCCAAGTATTCTTAAGCTTTTGCCACCAAGATGTTTGTCCCACACCTGCTAACAATTGCTGCTCTTGCGCAATGACATCAACCCCTTGATTTTGCATTAAACGCAGCCATTCACGCATTAATCCGGCCCGACCTTTCGGGCTGTGACGGCGATCCTTAGTTATTTTGCTCGACGGACACATTGGCGAGTTTTCTTCATAATTGAAACACAAGCCATTGCCATTACAACTTGTCGCAGCTTCAAAACTTTGGCGAACTTGGATTGGAATTTGCTGATCAAAATAACCGCGCTTTTGGCCATCGACGCTGACCAGGCTATCGGTGGATTGCCAAGGCGTACAAATTTTGCCAGGGTTCATTCTGTTATGCGGGTCAAATACCGCTTTGATGTGTCTTAACTGGGCAAAAAGCTCGTCACCAAAAAAAGCTGGACCATATTCGCTACGATAACCTTTGCCGTGTTCTCCCCACATTAAACCGCCATATTTTGCCGTAAGAGCAACCACGCCGTCGGAAATTTTTCGCAGTAGTTTTTCATCTTGTGGATCGCACATATCAAGTGCAGGTCGAACGTGTAACACACCTGCATCAACGTGGCCAAACATCCCATAACTGAGTTGCTCTGAGTCCAGCAAAGCACGAAATTCCATTATAAAATCTGCTAGATTCTCCGGAGGTACTGCGGTGTCCTCTGCAAACGGCAGTGGTTTGCGCTGCCCTTTCGCGTTGCCTAAAAGACCGACGGCCTTTTTCCGCATGGTATAAATTTGTGAAATTGCCCGCTCATCACTGGTAACCTGAAAACCGATAATTCCGCTTTCGCCATTCTCAACCGCGTGCTCTAAGCGCGAAACTAAGTTCGACACCTTCTCGTGCATTTGCACTTGGTCTTCGTCGTTAAACTCAACCACATTAAGACCAAGCATGGTTTTGCCTGGAACATCCTCTATGGATGCTTTGACTTGATGCCAAACAATATCACATCTTGCTAGATCAAGGACTTTAGAATCAACAGTTTCAACAGATGTGGCTCGAGCGGCGACCAAAAAAGGCGCGTTGCGTAATGCACTTTCAAAGCTATCGTATTTGACATTAATTAAGGTTTTAAATCGTGCTATCGGGGTAACATTTAACACAGCTTCAGTAACAAACCCTAATGAGCCTTCAGAACCTGTTATTAATCTTGATAAATCAAATTGTGTCAGGGTGTCATTCCAGACATGTTCTAGATCATAGCCTGTCAAAAAGCGATTGAGTCGTGGAAATTTCTGTAAAATCTGCGCACGATAATCAGTACAGGTTGCTAAAGCCTGCTGATAAATGCGACCTTCAACTGAGTTTTCAGTAGCTTTTAGTTCTGCAGCTTGTTTACTGATGGGACAGGTTTGTAACACAGTACCATCAACCAAAACCGTGGTAAGTGATAAAACATGGTCACTAGTTTTACCATACACAAGTGAACCTTGCCCTGAGGCGTCGGTATTAATCATGCCACCGATAGTCGCTCGATTAGAGGTGGATAAATCAGGCGCAAAAAAGAAACCGAAGGGTTTTAAAAACGCATTTAGTTGATCTTTAATGACCCCAGCTTGCACTCTGACCCAGCGTTGCTCGGCATTAAATTCAACAATCCCGCGCATATGCCGAGATAAATCTACTACGACATGCTGTGTTAATGCTTGTCCATTTGTTCCTGTACCACCGCCCCTAGGAGCAAATTTGAGCTGAGCAAACTCAGATCTATTTGCAAGTTCAGTAAAGAGGACGATATCTGCTTGATGTTTTGGTAACAAAACAGCCTGCGGTAATTGCTGATAGACACTATTATCTGTAGCAACCGCGAGCCTTGAGGCATAGCTTGTTTCGATATCACCGGCAAAACCGGCTTCTTGTAGTGACCGACAAAAACTGACGACCGTTGTGTCTAATAACTGCTCAGGAGCTAACTTTGGGATCATAAACATCAAACTTGGCTGAAGATACACGAGTATACCATTGCCACAGCTAACTATTTAAGCGTCGAAAGCCAGTTCTTTTGGTTTTTATTCAGTTTTACGTTGGTGCTCAATAACCTCTGTTGCAATAATCTCGCCTTCATAAACTCGCCCACCTGTTGCACTGGTATTCCCATGGTTGGCCGTCGCATTTTGGTAAGCAGCGGCTTGTGCTTGCATACGCTGGATAAGTTTACGTCGTTTCCACCATAGCCAAGGCAGAAGTAACACACCGAGCGTCAATAAAATGAAAAAAATCCATACCCCTACCACCAGTAATAAAGCGGCACCAGCTAATAAAGCTAGTATGGTAATGACACTACCAAATGTGCTTTGGTTTTTAAATTTCATGCGAAACCCTTGGCTATTCTGTCGCCACTGTTGGCTCATAACAATACTCTTCTAAGTTAGTTACTATCATGATGGGGATGGTTACTAGGAAATTCTAGCATGGCCGCAAAAATGTCTGTAACAACATGTGTCCAGAGATGAACTGAATTTTATAAAAAATAAAGCCGCTGACATGCAGCGGCTTCGTTGACTAGACTAAATTAGTCTTTAGAAATCACAGTACATGGGGTTAGCTGCCAAACTCGTTCTACATAGTCTTCGATTGAACGATCTGATGTGAATTTACTGACGCTGGCAGTGTTCAGAATTGCCTTCTTCGCCCAACCAGATTTATCACGATACCATGTATCGATCTTTTGCTGTGCTTCTAAGTAAGACGCAAAATCAGCGAGTACCAGATAATGGTCACCACCTTCGAGCAGACTGCGTTTAATCGCCGCAAGCTCACCTGGTTTTCCCGGAGTAAAGTAGTCAGTTTCTAACCAGTCTAAAATTGCTTTTAGCTCTGGGTCATTTGAGTAATAATCCCAACTACTATAGCCATCACGGTAAAGCGTTTTTACTTCGTCAACTGACAAGCCGAAAATCGCAATATTGTCTAAACCTACTTCTTCAGCAATTTCAATATTAGCGCCATCCATAGTGCCGACGGTGACTGCACCATTGAGCGCAAGCTTCATGTTGCCTGTACCTGATGCTTCTTTACCTGCAGTTGAAATTTGCTCAGAAACGTCAGCTGCTGGAATCATTTTTTCCGCTAAACTAACCCGATAATTTGGCATAAATACCACTTTGATGCGGTTTTTTACCCGTTTATCGTTATTGATCTTATCGGCAATTTTATTGACCGCGTAAATGATTTCTTTCGCTAATTTGTAGCCTGGTGCCGCTTTTGCTCCAAACAAAAATACGCGCGGAACCATATCGTAATCCGGATTCTGCAGAATGCGACGGTAAAGGGCCAAGATGTGTAGTAAGTTCAAATGCTGACGTTTGTATTCGTGGAGTCGTTTAATTTGAACATCAAATAACGCATGCGGATCTATATCAACTCCAGTTAAACGTTTAACCTCAAGGGCAAGATCCGCTTTGTTCTGTTGCTTAATTGCCATAAATGCATCTTGCATCTGTGGATCATCAGCATAGGCTTTCAATTTTGCCAAGTCGGTTAAACGCGTTGGCCACTCTTTACCGATAGTGTTATCCAAAAGCTTTGATAGTCTTGGATTACAAGCTTTTAACCAACGACGTGGTGTCACGCCGTTGGTAATATTGGTAAATTTATCCGGCCACAACGCGACCATTTCTGGAAATAAATCTGACTTCACTAAATCTGAGTGAACCTGAGCGACACCATTGACACGGAAAGAGCCAACGACTGACAGATGGCCCATGCGAACCATTGGTTCATGGCCTTCTTCAATAATTGATAATTTACGTTTTTTCTCGACATCGCCAGGCCATTTCACATCAACTTGCTCAACCAAGAAGCGACGGTTGATTTCATAAATAATTTCGATGTGTCGTGGTAGTACTTTTTCAAACAAGCGCACCGGCCAACGTTCAAGGGCTTCAGGCAACAAGGTATGGTTGGTGTAAGCAAAAACGTGCTGACAAATATTCCAAGCTTCATCCCAGCTCATTTCAGCGCGGTCAACCAGAATTCGCATTAATTCTGGGATGGCAACTGCTGGATGCGTATCGTTGAGTTGGATAGCGACCTGTTGGCTGAATTTCGACCAATCATCGCCCTGTGCGCGTTTATAACGACGAATAATGTCTTTTAAGGAACTTGAGCAGAAGAAATATTGCTGGATTAAGCGTAATTCTTTACCTGCTTCAGTTTCATCGTTTGGATATAAAACTTTGGAGATAGTTTCGGCTTCAATATTCTCACGTGCAGCGTCGACATAACCGCCAGAGTTAAATACGTCCCAATTGAAGAAATCACTGGCACGACTTTCCCATAACCGAAGCACATTCACTGAGCTACCGTTATAACCAACAATAGGAATATCCCAAGGAACCGCTTTGATAATACGGCCAGGGTGCCATACCTTTTTCATGTTACCTTGTAAATCGTAGACAGTTTCCACATAGCCATAAACTGAAATTTCTTGGACAGATTCAGGGCGACAAATTTCCCACGGATTGCCGTATTCACGCCAACTGTCAGGTCGTTCGATTTGAAAACCATGCTGGAATTCTTGTTTGAACAGGCCGTGTTCGTAATGAATTCCGTAACCAATTGCAGGATAGTTTAATGTCGCCATCGAGTCGATGAAGCAAGCTGCCAAGCGGCCTAAGCCACCATTGCCAAGCGCCATATCCTCTTCTTGTTCTTCAAGATCGGCGATATCTAAACCCAGTTCACTGAGTGCTTGTTTGGCGATTTCGTAACAACCTAAATTGTGCAGGTTGTTGCTAAAAAGCCTACCCATCAGATACTCAAGACTAAAATAGTGCACAGCCCTAGTATTTTGCTGGTAATGCGTGCGCTGGGTTGTGCGTAAACCGTCATACACATATTCGTTAATAGCAGCACATGTAGCGCGCCACCAAGCTTGTGGACTGGCTTTGTTGACATCAGTACCCAAAGTTCCATACAGGTGCCGAATGATTTTCTCTTTCAATTCCGCGGCGGTGGGTAGTTTTGCAACTGCTACGCCTGTTTGTTGATTGGTAACCGATGTTTTGCTCATGTGTTTTTTCCAGTTTGTCTGATTCAAACAGCCGAATTTGCGGCTGTGGCAGCAGGCCTTGAAGGTTATTCAAGGCCTACAGTGACTAATCTTGTAGTAAAATTACAGAAACATCCGCACTACGTCAAGAAATCAGCGAAAATTGGCCTGTTCGTGTAATTGAATTACATACGAATGCATACACTTGACTTTACTCTGTTATTTTTTCAAACACCGCTTGAACAAAGTTTTTAGCATCTAGCTCCAATAAATCGAGGTGTTCAGCATCCACGAAACTTTCTAAATAAATCTTGTAGCTGTTTTCAGTACCTGATGGTCGTGCTGCGAACCAGCCATTCCGTGTGACCACTTTGACACCACCGATATCAGCATTATTCCCTGGTGCTTTAGTCATCACAGCTAAAATGGCATCTCCTGCAAGTTCGGTCTGCGAAACACTTGCGACATCTAATTGTTTTAACGCTGCTTTTTGCGCTAACGAAGCGGTTGCATCTAACCTTTTGTAAATGGGCGCGCCAAATTCTTCAGTTAATTCTAAATATAACGCGTAAGGATCTTTGCCGGTTTTGGCAAAAATTTCTGCTGCCAGTAGACCTAGAATGAAGCCATCTTTGTCTGTTGACCAAACAGTACCATCTAAGCGTAAAAAACTAGCACCTGCACTTTCTTCACCGCCGAATACCAAGCTACCCTGATGAAGACCATCAACAAACCACTTAAATCCGACTGGCACTTCATAAAGTTCCCGGCTTCGACCAGCAACAACCCGATCAATCAATGCACTTGAGACTAATGTTTTGCCGATTTTCTTGTCAGTGGTCCACTGTGGGCGATTTGCCAATAAATAGTTGATGGCGATAGCAAGATAGTGGTTTGGGTTTAATAAACCACCAAGTCGAGTGACTATACCGTGTCGGTCGAAATCGGGATCGTTCCCTATACCGATATCGAACTTATCTTTGAGCTTGATTAGGTTTGCCATTGAATATGGAGAACTGCAGTCCATTCGGATTTTGCCGTCTTTGTCCAATGGCATGAAGGCAAATGCAGGGTCGACTTTGTCATTGACCAAGGTAATATCAAGTTGGTAGGTCTTTGCTATCTCAGGCCAAAATGCAATTCCAGAACCCCCTAATGGGTCAACGCCAATTTGCACTCCTGCGTCTTTAATTGCCTGCATATCAATGACATTAATTAAATCTTGTACGTAAGGTTGGACATAGTCATATGAAACTAGGAATTGCGAAGATAAGGCGTCTGTGTACGAAACATATTTAACCGATTGCAATTTTTCCGTAATAAGCTGATTTGCACGCTTTTCAATCCAGCCCGTGGCGTCGCTATCTGCCGGCCCGCCATGAGGTGGGTTGTATTTAATACCACCGTCAGACGGAGGGTTATGAGATGGTGTAATAATTAAGCCGTCAGCGAAGCCTTCATTCTTGCTTTTGTTATAAGTTAAAATTGCATGCGAAATAACAGGTGTTGGGGTAAATCCGCCACCGGTTTGAACCATCACCGTGACTTGATTAGCAGTCAGGACTTGCAAAGCAGTGCGAAATGCTGGTTCAGATAAGGCGTGAGTATCTTTACCAAGGAACATCGGACCAACAATCCCTTGCCCTTGCCGATATTCAGCGACAGCTTGGCAAATTGCCATAATATGGGCTTCATTGAACGAAGCATCATTGGCAACACCACGGTGTCCTGATGTGCCAAATGAGACACGTTGGGCAGGCTTTGAAATATCAGGAACCAAGTTATAGTAGCTTGCACAGAGCGCAGGGATATTTTCCAAAAAACTCGTAGGCGCAATTTGGCCCGCTAATGCATGGATCGACATTTCACATCCTTTTAATTTTAGAACTTAAAACAATTACAATTACAAAAAGTCGCGAATAAGTTCGGCCTCATCAGAACTGTAGCCGAGTTTAAGTGCTGCTTCCGTTAACATCATTTTCTTACGCGTTGTATTAGAGTTAGTAATCACCCAAAATTCACTATTTGGAATTTGTTTTGGATTAGTACTACTGCCAGCTTCAAGCAGGTCGCTTTCATTTCGGCCAAAATAAACGCGATTACGCCCTTTTATCTCCAAAACGCTCGCAAAGTTTGTTTTGTGGGCACGCGCTAATGCAGACAAAATCACTAAAAAACGACCAACAACACTCAGTTCGGCCTGTAAATCCTGTTTTGATAGGATATCAAACACCTTTTGGCCTGTTGATGAAGTTTCAGTGACTGTGGCAGCAACGATTGGTTCTGCAATTGAAGTTTCTGCGTCAGCCTGCGGTGTTGATGAATTTAACAACAAACGACGCAATATTTCCGAAGCGCTTTCACCGATCCGTTGAGTTTGACTCGCGATGTAGTGGTACAAATCATCGTCAATTTCTATGCTTTTCATGTAGATGCCTTAATACACTTCGAAGGAAGCTCCATTATATAAAGGGTTTAAGCCTAACGCTACCGCCCATTTTTTTGGTATTCTGGCACGTAGCGTGCTGCGCTGATAGATGATTTAAGGAATTTCATGCATTTACATACAGATATTTCTGGCCAAGGTGAACCCTTAGTGCTTATTCATGGTTTATTTGGCAGCTATGAAAATTTGGGAATGATCGCAAGACAATTGGCGGATACTTTTCAAATTATCAATGTGGACCTGCGCAACCACGGTAAGTCAGCGCATTTACCAACCATGAATTATCGAGAAATGGCACAGGACGTTTTAGAAACACTTGATGTGCTAGGCGTCGCACAGGCGGCATTCTTAGGACATTCCATGGGCGGCAAGGTTGCGATGCAAATTGCATTAGATGCACCGCATCGAGTGAACAAATTGGTGCTCGCAGATATATCGCCCGTGGTTACCTCCCCTCGTCACCAAACTATATTACAGGCGTTGACCGACTTGCCGATTAATAGCATGCACGATCGTCGGGACGCAGAACCAATTCTCGCACAATCGGTAACGGAACCTGCTGTTCGTCAGTTCTTATTGAAAAATCTGTTAAAAGTGGACGGTCGCTTACAATGGCGCTTTAATTTGTCAGCATTATGCGAAAACTATGCGCAAATTTTAGCTGCGCCAAGTGGCAGCGGTTGTTTTACTGGGCCGGTGTTGTTTATTAAAGGTGGTGACTCGGATTATATCTTACCAGCGCACCAGCCGATAATTTTAGCGATGTTCCCACAGGCTAAAGCCAAAATTATTCAGGGTACTGGACATTGGTTGCATGCAGAAAAACCTGCTGCGTTTGCAAAAATCGTTCGAGACTTTTTATTGAGCTAGCGCAGCAACTTTTCTGGCACTTTGTGCTATAGTGCGCGCGTTTTTTTTGAAGGTCGACATTATGTTACATCAATATATGGCACAAATCGAAGCCTCAGCATTATGGATTTGCTTGAGTATTCTGTTCTTTTTGATCGGTATGGCAATTCATGATGTACTTAAAAAAGGCGAAGTGCCGTTATTTGGCAGAATTTTTGTGTGGATTGTATTGTTCTTGGGTTGCGCTGGTTTTTTAGCAAAAGGCGTTATCCAATTCATTTATGAATCAAAAGGGTTGGGTTAATGGCGAAGATTGCCACTGATCGGACGACAATCGATTTATTCGCTGCAGAAAAACGTCCGGGGCGACCAAAAACAAATCCGTTGCCGCGTGAAGAACAGTTAAAGCTGAACAAACGAAATCAGTTAAGACGCGACCGCAGCAAAGGGTTAAAACGGATTGAATGCAAAGTACCAGAAGATTTGTATTTGCAACTCGATGAAAAAGCACAGGCATTGCAAATTACTCGCAGTGCATTAATAGAACAATTGTTATTAGCAGCGTTAGCTAGGTAGGAAGTCTAAATATGGCCACAGTAGGTATATTTTTTGGCAGCGATACCGGTAACACCGAACATATCGCCAAAATGATCCAAAAAGAATTGGGTAAAAATTTAATCGCAGTGCACGATATCGCTAAAAGTAGTAAAGAGGATATTGCAGCTTATGATTTGTTAATGTTTGGCATCCCAACTTGGTACTACGGTGAAGCCCAGTGCGACTGGGATGATTTTTTCCCAGAACTCGAAAACATTGACTTTTCAAACAAACTTTGCGCGATTTTTGGTTGTGGTGATCAAGAAGATTATGCTGAGTATTTTCTTGATGCCATGGGTACATTACGTGACATTATCGAACCTAAAGGCGCAATTTTAGTAGGACAGTGGCCAACTAAAGGCTACAACTTTGTTGCCTCAAAAGCGCTTGTTGATAACGATCACTTTGTCGGCTTAGGAATTGATGAAGACCGTCAACCTGAATTAACAGAACAGCGGGTAAAAGCTTGGTGTAAGCAGATTTATGAAGAGCTGAGCTTAAAAGAGCTCGAAGGTCTGTAATATTGACGATGAGAGTAAAAGGTTCTGTTCTTTTACTCTCATCGAGAACTATTCGAGCAAGTTTGGTCTTATCTCACTTCTGCTAATTTAAAATGCGGGTTTTGAATAAGCCCAAGACTGTTGCCGAAGGGATCGGCCAAGGTGGCTACTCGAATCCCCTCACCAACATCAGTTGGCGATTCAATAACTACGGCACCTAACGACCGAACCCTCTCGAATTCTGCATCGATGTCTTCACAGCCCCAATAAGTTACTGCACCGTCTTTGGAAGGTTCGCCGTCTGGTACTAATCCCAATTCGAAACCTGCAACTTGGAAACCTACATAAAAAGGTTGTTCGAAATACGCAGATACAGCAAATACTTGGCTATACCACTTTGTAGCGGCCGTTAGATCACTAACAGGGTAAATTACGGTTCGCAGTCCTAGCATGGCTATCCTCGCTCCTTTGGGCGATGCTTTGGTTTTTTACGTACATAAAGTGTCCGATTTACTTCACAAACCACTTCTTGTTGTTGATTTTTAACATGAACTATAAATTCTGGAAAGAATTTGTCTCCATGAGCCGTTGCGCTAATAATTTCTTGTACTGTCGCATCTTGCAAAAAGAACTCGGCAGTCAATTTACCTTTTCCAGGCTTGATATAATCGATATCCGCTCTTTTATCCCAAACTAGATACTCTTTACCTAGGGCGCCCATAACCATTAATGGGTATATCGGATCGGTCATCGCAAACATAGCGCCACCAAACTGTGAGCTATTAATGTTTCGACGCCAAGGTCGATCGTTTAAAGTCACCTTGGCGTAACGATAGTCTGTGGATAGCTCAACAACTTTAATGCCATTAAAGAAAAATGGTGGCCAAAAATTTAGTAAATGCCGCATAACTGACGGATTAAAAGCCCAGCGCATGTAATTCCTCTGGTCTGATGAGATTAAGCTGACTCAAGAATAACCATATTTTGCCGGTTAGCCAAGCTGCTGGGAATTTTGCACAGAGATTTCACTTTTCCAAATGCAAATAATCGTCTTATAATCGACAAACATTCAATGTAAGTAGAAATGCAGATGCCTGATCATAATAGCGAACTTCGTAAAGCCGGTCTTAAAGTAACCTTACCTCGGGTTAAAATTTTAGAGATCCTGCAAAATCCGACTCATCAACACATCAGTGCTGAGGATGTGTATAAAATTTTGCTGGAAATTGGCGAAGATATTGGCCTGGCGACGGTATATCGAGTGTTAAACCAATTTGATGATGCAGGGATTGTCACACGTCATCACTTTGAGGGCGGCAAGTCTGTATTTGAGTTAAGCCGTATGGATCATCATGATCACCTAGTCTGTTTAAATTGCGGCAAAGTGCTGGAATTCGAAGATGATGAAATTGAACGCAAACAGTTAGAGATCGCCGAAAAAAATGGCATTAAACTCACCCACCACAGTTTGTATTTATATGGTGAATGTGTCGATAAAGTGGCGTGTGCAAAACACAAAGAATAGTTGATATAGAGATTGAAAAAGCCAGTTTGAGTACTGGCTTTTTCGTTTGCAAATATACCTACTGCTCTGGCTGCAGTAGCTAACGTGGAATTAGCTACCTAAAATTGCAGTTAACGGTTTTCAATCAATACACATTTTTTTGCTTGGCAACTAGCTAGTGGGATTGCGAGTTGCTGGCAAGAGCTCATCATACCTAATCGGTTTTGTTGTTCTTTTTTAAGCTTGGCGTAACGTTCACTAGTGATACCGAGCATTTTTCCATCTGTCATGCTTTCAGAATAGACGATAAATTGATCTGGGCCGCCACAGGCTTTTGAACCAATCCCAATTACCTTACAATCCTGATCTTGCTGGCAAGTTTTATCCGCTGTGAGTTTTTGCAATCGTTGGTAGAGCTGCTTGGTATCGAACTGTAATTGTGCCATAGGACCATCAAGTTGATTTAGCAATGGCTCCTGTGTAGGTGCAGGCGTTGCGACACATCCATTCAAGGAAAAAAGCAAAATAACACTTGCAAGTATTTTCGCGGACGCAGTTTGTATGGGCTCGATAAAAATAAACATAATGTCATCCGTGGTTAATTGTTTGTAACAGTCAATGAAGTTCACGTTAGATAAGTTCAAGCAACAGGTCAAGTTGGCTGATAGCAAATTATTGTAACTAATAGTATTTAGTCGGTGTTAAATTAATTTCAAATGAACAAGATTGGTAAATAATTGCAAAAAAAAACCGGGCCTATACTGCGCCCGGCTTTCTAAGGACTCTGAGTTTACAGTTTTGCTTCTAATTCCGGTAAAACCGTGAATAAGTCGGCAACCAGACCATAATCAGCCACTTGGAAAATTGGCGCTTCAGGATCTTTGTTAATTGCTACGATAACTTTTGAATCTTTCATACCCGCAAGGTGTTGGATAGCGCCAGAAATACCCACTGCAATATACAAATCAGGTGCAACAATTTTGCCGGTTTGACCAACTTGCATATCATTCGGCACAAAGCCTGCATCTACAGCTGCACGGCTTGCACCGATAGCTGCGTTCAGTTTGTCAGCAATGCCTTCTAATAACTTAAAATTCTCGCCATTTTGCATGCCGCGACCGCCAGAGATAATTACCCGAGCCGAAGTTAATTCAGGACGTGCAGATTTAGTCAGTTCTTCTCCAACAAACACTGATAAGCTTGCACTTGCAGTCCCTGCAACAGTTTCGATCGTTGCATTTCCGCTGTTGGCAACGGCATTAAACGCTGAACCACGGACAGTTAAAACTTTAATTGCATCATGACTTTGAACAGTCGCGATTGCATTGCCTGCATAGATTGGCCGAACAAAAGTGTCTGCAGATTCAACGGCAATTACATCAGAAATTTGTGCTACATCCAGCAAAGCTGCGACGCGCGGCAGGAAGTTTTTACCTTGAGTTGTTGCAGCAGCAAGAATGTGGGTGTAGTTTTTTCCAATAGACAGCACCAAAGTCGCTAAATCTTCAGCTAACTGATGTTGGAAAACTTCGGAATCAACGTGCAGCACCTTGCTAACGCCTGCTAAGGTCGCTGCTTCTTTGGCAACTTCAGCAGCATTAAAGCCTGCAACCAACAAATGAATGTCGCCACCGATTGCAGCAGCAGCCGCCAGAGTTTTCGCGGTATCGGCCTTAAGCTGCTGATTATTGTGTTCAGCAATTACTAAAATAGTCATTAGATCACCTTCGCTTCTTGCTTTAACTTTTCAACTAATGCATCAACGCTGTCGACTTTGATACCTGCTTGACGACTGGAAGGCGAAGTTACTTTTAACACTTTAACGTTGCTTGTTAAACTAACACCCAGACTATCAGCTGCAACAACATCAAGTGGTTTTTTCTTCGCTTTCATAATGTTAGGTAACGTCGCGTAACGCGGTTCATTCAGGCGAAGATCCGTAGAAACCACAGCTGGCAATTTCAAAGAAACGGTTTGCAAACCGCCATCAATTTCACGAGTTACTGCAACAGTGTCACCCGTCACTACAACTTTTGAGGCAAAAGTTCCTTGCCCCATCCCGGTCAAAGCAGCCAGCATTTGCGCAGTTTGATTGTTATCTGAATCGATAGCCTGTTTGCCCAAAATAACCAAACCAGGTTGCTCTTGACGAACTAAATGCGACAATAATTTTGCGACTTGCAATGAATCGACTGACAATTCAGTTTCTAGCAACACCGCACGGTCTGCACCTAGAGCTAATGCTGTGCGCAGCTGCTCTTGTGCGGTTGCAGGACCAATTGAAACCACTATCACTTCACTAGCAATACCTGCTTCTTTTAAGCGAACAGCTTCTTCAACTGCAATTTCACAGAAAGGATTTAATGCCATTTTAACGTTGGCCAAATCCACACCTGTCTGATCTGCTTTTACCCGGACTTTTACGTTGTAATCTACAACCCGCTTTACCGGCACCAAAATTTTCATTGCCATCACCCCTGTTTGATCGATTACTCAGTTTACGTTGAGGTAAACTTAAGATTTATTAATTGCCGGACAATCTAACCACTGTTGACGTTAACGTCAACCTGAAATACCCTTGCAAGAAGCTGATTTAATAAAATCATGTAAAGAATATCATCCACAGACTTAGCAGTGCTAAAGTCTGACTAATAAAAATACTAAGGGGGCTGCAGTGGAACGGGAATCGATGGAATTTGATGTGGTAATCGTCGGAGCCGGACCTGCTGGTTTAGCCAGTGCGATCCGCTTAATGCAACAAGCAAAAGCTACAAATACTGAACTTACTGTCTGTGTGGTAGAGAAAGGCTCTGAAGTTGGCGCCCATATTCTTTCAGGCGCGGTTTTTGAACCACGCGCTTTAAATGAATTACTCCCAAACTGGCGCGAACTAGATGCACCAGTTGGCGTGCCAGTAACTCACGATGATATTTATCTCTTAAAGTCTGAGACGAAGGCGCAGGCTATCCCACATTTTGCCGTGCCAAAAACTATGCACAATAGCGGCAATTACATCGTTTCTATGGGAAATTTGTGCCGATGGCTTGCCCAACAAGCAGAAAATTTGGGCGTGGAAATATTCCCAGGATTTAGTGCTGCCGCCGTTATTGTCGAAGACAATGTCGTCAAAGGTATTGTTACTGGTGATATGGGGTTGGACAAACATGGCGAGCAGAAATCAAGCTTTGTTGCGGGCATGGAACTTAGAGCTAAATACACTTTGTTTGCTGAAGGATGCCGCGGTCATTTAGGTAAACAGATAATTGAACAATATCAATTAGACGCTGGTAAAACACCACAGCATTATGCACTTGGCTTTAAAGAGATTTGGGATATTGATCCAAATAAACATCAGGCAGGTCTAGTGTTGCATTCTGCTGGTTGGCCATTAACTGATGCATCTGGTGGCGGTTATTTATATCATGCCCAAGACAATCAAGTGGTGGTTGGTTTAATAGTTGACCTTAATTACAGCAATCCACACCTTAGTCCATTTGATGAGTTTCAACGTTATAAACATCATCCAATTATCAGCCAGTACTTAGCCGGGGGTAAACGTGTCTGTTATGGTGCGCGTGCTATCGCCAAAGGCGGTTTAAATAGCTTGCCGAAAATGAGTTTCCCTGGTGGCTTATTAATAGGCTGTGATGCTGGCACTTTGAACTTTGCGAAAATAAAAGGCAATCACACGGCAATGAAATCAGGAATGTTGGCCGCTGAATCTGTTTTTGCAGCGATCAAGCAAGGCGATGATGGCGGGAGGGATTTAACGAGCTTCGGTGATGCATTTGCTCAAAGTTGGTTATATGACGAGTTATACCGTTCAAGGAACTTCGGTCCTGCCATGCATAAATTTGGTTCAATTCTGGGTGGTGCATTTAATATGCTCGACCAGAACTTGTTTAATGGCAAATTACCATTCACTCTAAAGGATACGACGTTTGACCATGCGCAATTAAAACTCGCGAGTGAAGCGCCGATGATTGATTATCCAAAACCAGATCAGGTGTTAAGCTTCGATAAGCTTTCGTCGGTATTTTTATCCAATACGAATCATGAAGAAGAACAGCCCTGCCATCTTCAGTTACTTGACACGACCATCCCAATTTCAGTGAATTATGCTAAGTATGCCGAACCGGCGCAGCGTTATTGCCCAGCGGGTGTCTATGAAATTGTCGCTGCAGATACTGCAGAACCAAAACTACAAATCAATGCGCAAAACTGCATTCACTGCAAAACCTGTGATATCAAGGATCCAAGCCAAAACATCCGGTGGGTAACCCCAGAAGGTGCAGGTGGACCAAATTATCCCAATATGTAGAAACTTTCTTAAAACCGGCTTATGCCGGTTTTTTTTTGACAATTATCAATAACCTATTAGTCTTTAATCAGTGTGAATGACGCAAAATCATAAATATTATTTGAACTGCGACAAAATGTCACACATGCTACATTTGAATGTAATTCATTGAATTTAAACAATTTAACCACTCTTTAAATTAAGTTATTCTAATATACATAATAAATCATTGATCCTGGTCAACTATTGCCTCACGACAATAGAGTAACTTAGTGCTGCCACCTTTCTTCAAGGTGCGCCATTGTTCAATTCTGGAGCGAAACATCATGTTAGATGTGATAGACCTGTCGAGACTACAGTTTGCTTTTACAGCGATGTACCACTTTCTATTCGTACCTCTAACCTTAGGTATGACATTTATTCTTGCCATTATGGAATCGGTCTATGTGATGTCAGGTAAAGAAATATACCGTGACATGACCAAATTCTGGGGAAAACTGTTTGGTATCAACTTCGCATTGGGGGTAACAACCGGTATTGCCATGGAATTTCAGTTTGGTACCAACTGGTCTTATTACAGCCATTATGTAGGTGATATTTTTGGTGCGCCTTTGGCGATTGAGGGTTTGATGGCCTTCTTCCTTGAATCTACGTTAATCGGCTTGTTCTTTTTTGGTTGGGACCGCTTAAGCAAGGTGCAGCATTTAGCGGTAACTTGGCTGGTTGCATTAGGTTCAAATTTATCAGCACTTTGGATTTTAATTGCAAATGGTTGGATGCAAAACCCGGTTGGTGCTGAATTCAACTACACGACTATGCGTATGGAAATGCAAAGCTTCTCTGAAGTAATTTTCAACCCGGTTGCACAAGTTAAGTTCGTGCACACAGTGTCTGCTGGCTACGTCACCGGTGCAATGTTTGTCCTGGCGATTTCTGCTTGGTATATGCTGAAAGGTCGTGATCTTGCATTCGCTCGTCGTAGTTTCGCGATAGCTTCAGCTTTTGGGTTAGCTGCTTCAGTGTCGGTAATCGTCTTAGGTGATGAATCTGGCTACGAGCTTGGTGATGTGCAACGGGTGAAACTTGCTGCAGTTGAAGCTGAATGGGACACCCACCCTGCTCCTGCTTCGTTCACGCTTTTCGGTTTGCCAAATGAAGAAACTCAGACCACTGAATATGCAATTAAAATACCTTACGCTTTGGGGTTAATTGCAACACGTTCACTAGATGAACAAGTTATAGGACTTAAAGACTTAAAAGAGCAGCACAGAGTACGTATCACTAATGGTATTGAAGCGTATAGGTTGTTACAGGCTCTCCGTGCAGGTGATAAGTCAGCTGAGACTGTAGCCGCATTTGATGCAGTTAAAAAAGATTTAGGGTATGGACTCTTATTAACCGCATATGCAAAAGATCCTTTATCAGCCACACCAGAACAAATTCAGCAAGCCGTCGATAACAGTATTCCTCATGTCGCACCGATGTTTTGGAGCTTCCGTATTATGGTTGTTGCTGGATTTATCATGCTATTCGTGTTTGCAATGTCCTTCTACTACAGTGCCAAACGTTTGGAGCGTAAACCTACGTGGTTATTAAAAATGGCTTTCTTTAGCCTGCCATTGCCGTGGATCGCCTGCGAAGCTGGTTGGTTTGTTGCCGAATACGGTCGTCAACCATGGGCTGTTGGTGAAGTTCTACCAACCCATCTTGCGGCATCGGGACTGACGGTTACAGAAGTTTGGACCAGCTTGATTCTCATCAGTTCGCTCTACACTGTATTTCTGATTATCGAAGTATGGTTGATGCAACATTTTGCCCGCAAAGGTCCATCATCTTTGCATACCGGCAAGTACGACCTGGAAACCGGTCTGGTTAAAGAGGTGTAACATGGATTATGAATTTTTAAGATTTATTTGGTGGTTGTTAATTGGCGTACTGTTAATTGGCTTTGCCGTAACAGATGGTTTTGATATGGGGGTCGGAGCCTTGCTAAAAATTGTCGGTAAAACAGACAATGAACGCCGAGTTATGATCAACGCAGTAGCGCCGCACTGGGATGGCAACCAAGTCTGGTTAATCACCGCAGGCGGTGCATTATTTGCCGCTTGGCCACCAGTTTATGCGACCTCATTTAGTGGTTTTTACTTGGCGATGATTTTAACCTTGGTTGCCTTGTATATGCGCCCTATCGGTTTTGATTATCGTTCTAAGTTGGATTCACCAAAATGGCGGAGTAACTGGGATTGGGCGTTGACATTCGGCTCTTCGGTCCCGCCAATTATCTTTGGTGTTGCCTTTGGTAACCTGTTGATTGGGGTGCCATTTCATTTTGATGAACTGTTAAGAATCATCTATACCGGCTCGTTTTTAGCGCTGCTAAATCCGTTTGCCTTGTTGGTTGGGGTATTAAGTCTTCTAATGTTTGTTAGCCAAGGTGCCGCCTATTTGCAAATGAAAACTGAAGGCGATGTACTAAAACGTAGTCAAGCAGTTGGATTAATTTCTGGTCTTGGCGCAGCTTTATTGTTCGTCCTTGCAGGCGTTTGGCTCAGTTCTGGCATCGATGGCTATGTGGTGACAAGCGTAATTGATCACAATGCTATCAATAATGCTGTCAGCAAAACTGTTGAAGTCAAAGCGGGTGCTTGGCTGCAAAACTATGCTGATGCACCAATTTTGTGGGCTTTCCCAGTATTAGGTGTTGCTGCGTTCGCGCTTGCCGGTCTGCTCAGTAAAGCTGGAAAAGGCGCACTTGCCTTTGTATTATCGTCGCTCGGTCAAGCAGGCGTCATTTTAACTTGTGGTGTTTCGATGTTTCCATTTGTCATGCCTTCAAGTTCAAACCCAGCACATAGCTTAACAATGTGGGATGCCACTTCCAGCGAACTTACTTTAAAAATTATGTTCATTGTTGCCTGTATTTTCGTGCCAATTGTGCTCGGTTATACAATTTGGAGTTATGCGAAAATGTTTGGCCGCCTGAATGAAAAGACCATTCAGGACAACACTCATTCACTGTATTAAGGAGTCGACCATGTGGTATTTTGCTTGGATACTTGGAGTTTTACTGGCATGTTCATTCGGCATCATTAATGCGATGTGGCTGGAACTAAACGGTTACGCGGAAGAACAAGACAATTAATCCAACAGCAACTGCGCTCTTAAAAATTTGGGTATCGAACGTGATAAAGCCGCTGCGCAGTGCGGCTTTGTTCGCGACTTTAAGTGTCTTTTGTCTTATAGGCCAAATGTGGGCTTTGTCTCATGTCGCAAATCAGCTGATCCATGACTTGACCCTGCCAGAATTTGAGCTTCTGCTTTTTGTATCTGCGTGGTTTTTTCGGGTTGTGTTACTTGAAAATAAACAGCAAATTTGTTTGGACGCAAGTCTGCAACTACGACAGCTCATCCGCAACGAATTGCTGAAAAAACTTATTGTGGCCGGTCCGCTAAGAAAGTCTTTTGGTACAGACAGCGAGTTGAGCACTTTGGTGCTTGAAAAAGTCGACGCTTTGGATGGGTTTATTAGCCGCTATTGGGTACAGCAGTTTTTGGTAGTGGTAACTCCCCTGCTCATTAGCATTGCGGTTTGTTGGTATAGCTTATTTTCAGCAATAATCATGGTGCTGACCGCGCCATTAGTTATCGTGTTTATGATTTTGGTCGGCAAAGAAGCGAGTCTTGCGAGCGCGCAACAATTAACTCATCTGTCGCGAATGGGTGGCCGCTTTTATGACTTCATTCTTGGTTTGCGCACCTTACGGCAATTTAAAGCGCTTGATATTGCTGAAAAGCAATTAGAAAAGTCCGCAGTAGAATTCCAAAAAAGTAGTTTTAAAGTACTCAGGATGGCCTTTTTATCAACAGCAGTATTGGAGTTGTTTAGCAGTCTTGCGATAGCGTTAGTTGCATTGTATTTGGGGCTTGGTCTCATCGGTGAATTACCTTGGCATCGCGCTCAGGTCGCTGTGAGCTATCAACCAGCCTTGTTTATCCTGCTGCTAGCTCCGGAGTTTTATGCCCCGCTGCGTCAACTTGGCGCTGATTATCATGCCAAAGCACTCGCAGTTGCGGCCACCGCAGATTTATATCAGTTATGGCAAGCGCCTTCACAACCGTTTATTGCCGGTGATTCAGCCATTGAATGGAAAGATAATAGTGAAATTGTTTTCCACGATGTTGTTGTAGGATCTGAACAGCAGCCAAGACTTCAAATCTCCAATTTAACCATAAAAGCCGGTCAGCATTGGTTGATTACTGGAAATAGTGGTAGCGGTAAAACCACACTTTTACAGCTTTTGTGCGGATTTTGGCAATGGCAAGGAAACATTAAAGTTGCAGGCTTATTATTTAACGAAATCAATATTGAACAATGGCGACAAAACATTGGCTACTTACATCAAAAACCGGAGTTTCTTCCAGGGACAATTGCCAATAATTTGCGAATAGTTAACCCAAATGTCTCTGATGAACAGTTATATCAGTCCCTTTGTGAGGTTGGATTAATCTCTTCATCGCGTAATTTTACAGATTTTCTGCAACTCCAGTTAATTGATAATGCGGCAAATTTATCTGGCGGTGAGCAGCAGCGACTTGCTGTAGCGCGTTTGTTACTTTCAGAAAAACCAATATGGCTGTTAGATGAGCCATGGGTACATCTAGATCCAGATAACGCCAAAGCACTGATTTTATTAATTCAGCGCTGTGCTAAGCATAAGACTGTTATTTTAGTCAGTCACCAGCTTGAGCATCTCGAATGGTTGACGCATCGGTTTCAGCTTATACCGAAAAATTTCATTGAAGATGGCCATGGCTACCTAAAAGAGGTTGTTGATGTTTAGCATTTTTCAATTGTTGCGAAATGCCAAAGGATTTTGGTTACTAAGTTTCATTTTAGGCCTGTTGACTCTCACCAGTGGGATCGCATTATTAGCTTATTCTGGTTGGTTTATCAGCGCAGCAGCAATTGCAGGGGTCGCAGGAACACAAGCAGGACTTTTTAATTATCTACGCCCGGGTGCTGTTATAAGGCTATTGGCTATTACTCGAACCGCAGGACGGTATGCTGAACGTTTGCAGTCTCACTACACCATATTGCAGCTACTGAAAGTTCTTAGACTAAAGTGTTTCCATAGGCTAAGCCGGAATTTTAACCCGTATGCCGCAATTCGTGCTGGACGCTTTAATTTACTGCAGCAATTGGTTTCAGATATCGATGTGCTAGATCAATATCCGTTAAAGTTGTTTCTACCTTTCTGTTGGGCTGCGGTGGTGGTCAGCGTCGTGACAGGTTTTCTGATGTGGTGGATGCCGGCAATAACATTGCAGCTTTTTATCGGCTGGTCGATGCTTCTAATTGTGCTTCCTTGCTGGCAATTGATGTCGGCAAGTCATCTTGCGTTGAATGATGCATTAACACAAAGTAATCGCCGAGAAGAAATGCTCGAGCAGATGACAGGTTTGAATACACTCACAATGCTTGGGCAAAATCTTACCTTTTTACAGCAGTTTGCCAAAACTGAAGCTGAGATCGCAAACAATCAGCAATTGCTGCAGCGCACTAGTGCTTTATATTCTGCATTGCAGCAGTTGGTATTAATCGCCCTATCATTCCTGATATTAAGTAATACAAATTCGATATCGCCAGCACTAGTGGTAGCCTGTTGCTTGGCGGTGATAGGTCTTAACGAGCTGTTAGCGCCACTAAGCCACGCCCATATTGTTTACGGGAATTATCGCGCGGCCGTCAGTCGGTTGCGGCAGTTAACAAGTCAACCGGATTTGGTTAGGTTTGAGGATGCAGAAACACCAAAACCAAATAATGGTGCGTTTTATCTGAAAGCACTAGCGCTCGAGTGGCAATTTAGCAGAGTTAGCGCTTTGTCATTTTGTTTTAACTCGGGTGATATTGTATTAATTCGTGGTGCCTCAGGCTGTGGAAAATCTAGTTTATTCGCTACCATATTTGGCGAGTTACAAATTACCAGTGGCGAATTGCTGACAAACACAACTAAAATAAGTTGGTTAGATCAACATCCCTATATTTTCAATATGACCATTGCGGCAAATCTGCGGATAGGCAACAGACATGCAAGCGACGCAGAGTTACTTGAAGTACTTAAGTTGGTTGAATTAGATGATTGGTTTAACCGCTATCAAAGTGATTTAAATGCCTATATTGAACAGCATGATAGCGGGTTATCTGGCGGCGAATTACGCCGCTTTGCCCTCGCGAGGTGTTTACTAAATTCGGCCTCACTTTTGCTATTAGATGAGCCTTTTGCAGGATTAGCAGCAGCGCAATCGTTAAGAATTTTGGCTAGGATCAAACAACGCGCAACGGATAAAATTTGCCTAGTCATCAGCCATCAGCTCCAAGATGCGGATGATTTTTCTCAAATTATAAATCTGACGGTTTGAATTGTTTGGTAATGCTATTAATTACACCTTCACTGCCTGCTAATGACAACCAGTTCTGTTGTATCAACTCCATTTCCGAATAATTAACCATTAATTCTGCTAGATTAGCAGGACTGTTCGTGTTTGGCGTCAATTGCAACCACCCTGCCTTACCATGTGTTTTTACTAAGTATAAAGCCTTATCGGCTAAAGTAAGTGTTGCGTCCCAATTCCATGTTGAATCATTAATTGCGGGGTGTTGTACAACGCCCATTGAACAGCGAACTGGGTGTTTCATTTCATCTTGGTGTGGCCATGCAAAGCTTTCAATTTTACTCGTCAAGCGTGTGATAAACTCTCTTGAAGACAATGAATTTTCCTGGATCACCAGAAACTCTTCTCCCCCCCAACGCACAATATGATCTGTACTTCTTACTTCTTGCTTGAGCAGATTAGCCATTGCGACCAATATTTTGTCGCCGACTAAATGGCCGAGTTGATCGTTAATTTGTTTAAAATTATCGAGATCAATCAAGATTATCTGCAAAGGTGGCAACTTCTCCGTATGCTGATTATTGACTATATCCAGCCATTTGTTCAAATAGCGGCGATTATGCAATGAAGTGAGAGTATCAGTATGGCTTGCCTGTTCTAACTTGTTGTTTAATTCTGAAAGCTTCATGTTCGTCAGCGCTAATTCCTGAGTCCGCGCTTCAACTAGGGCCTCTAATTTAGCCTTCGTATTCGCAAGATGCTTCATTCTTAGCAGATATGTTGCATAACAAGCACCAAGAAATAATATGAAAATTAATAACTTGACCCACTGAGATTCATACCAGTAAGCATCTAACTCAATCAAAATAGTTAATGGCTGACTCCAGTTTTTCTCACCTAAGTAACGACTCTGTACAACGAATTCATAGCTGCCGGGCGGTAAATTGGTATAAAACGCCTGCCGTCTGCCTTCAACCTCGTGCCAATTTGCATCATAACCTTTCAGTTGATATCGAAAGATTAATGAGGAAGCTCGATAAAATATTGGCGCAGTAAAATCAATCCGCCAATCTCTGGCATTTGATGGCAGTTTGTTGACCAAATCCAAATATTTTCTGTTATTGGTATAAAGGCCATCAAAGACTGGTTTGGGGATGCGGGTTGCAGATAATAGTTTGTCAGCATCAACAGAAACAATCCCAGCTAATGTCGGTAACCAAATCTTATTTTGCCATACCGCGCCTTTTGCGTTGCCCGCACCGTTGCAACAACGATAGCTATCAGCCTTTGCACTTGCACCTTTATCAAGCAGAATCACGTTTGGGGAAAATGTTGAGCTTATTGCAAGTTCGTCTGCTGGAAACGCGTACACACCATCTGAAGATGAAATCAAATAAGCATTGTTTACAACAGCCATGAATAATACACTTTTTACGGGATTACCTTGTTCATGAGAAAACCATCTGATGCGCTCATTAGCCAAGGTTGCAAAACCATTTTGAAATGTGCCAACCAAGAGACTTTTGCTATCGATAGATTCACCAATGAAGGTAATATGTGACCGTTTTAGCAGGTCATCTCCGACTGAAACAAATTTATCATTATCACGGAGAAACAATCCATGTTCAGTACCAACCCAAAGCCTGTTAGTTTTGTCTATATATACAAAGCGGATCTTACGATTGGTTAATCCAGAACTTTCATTTATAAGCGACAAATTTTTTTGTGAAAACCGATAGAGACCATCGTAACTGGCAATCCAAATGGTATCTGCTTTATCTTCTACAATGCCGTTGATTTGTGTGTGTGCCAGTTGCGGAAAACTATGCTTTAAATGGACTTCATTTTCTTTCAAATTAGCTATAAAGAGTCCGTTCCGAGTGCCAAGCCACAATTGATTTTTTGAATCGGCAAACATGGTGTAAATAACCTTGTTTTTTAGTTCACCAGTAATATCCATATGAACAAATTTGCCATCAATGAATTCAGCGAGTCCCTGATTATGCCCCACTAACAGTCTTTCATTAATAGGTAAAATGGTCCAAGTAAATGGGTCAACAAGTCCTTCTTCAACCCCGTAATTTCGAGTGGAATCTTGTCGTAATCGAGTAAGACCACTTGATTTGCTGCCGAGCCAGAGATAACCATCATTATCTTCATAAGCGCTAACAACCCATTGAGTTGTTGCAGAATTACTCCTTTGAATTGTTTCTTTTATTTGGCTCTGATGAATACGAAAAAGCGCATCATAGGTCGACACCCAAAGATTTTGTAATTGATCAACATAAAGTTTTAGAATCTCAGTTTGCCCAAGCTTTGGCGCAAATTCTGGTGGGGTTAATGAACCGTCACTATGGAGTAAGAAAAGCCCCTTATTTGTGCCAAGATAAAGTTGCTGTTGATAAACAGCAATTTCAGTGATTGTGAGCGAAGTTACAGGCCATTTGACATCAACTGGTAATAATTGACCATTTTTATAACGGAATAACTGGTTAATACCACCGATATAAACATCATTACCATACACCAACAAACTGTGTGCTGGGCCAGCAAAAATATCCAAAAGATTAATGATGTTATTTTTTAGGATAAATAGTTTATCGGCAGCGATAAACACTTCATTGTCTGGCGTAAGCGCTAAATCTGTAATGCCTTCAATACTTTGTGATTGCCATTTAAGTTCGGAAAACTCGGAGTTTTGTAACCTGATTAGCTTCGTAGTGCTAGCAAATAGCACACTGTTGTCAGGTTCTACAACAACAGACCTCAACAATGGATTGCTTAAAAGCGGGGACTTTTCACTATCAAAAGGAACAAAGTTCACGCCATCAAACCGAACTAAGCCCCCCTCGGTGGTTAACCAGATAAATCCAAGTTGATCTTGTGCAATATCAGTGACTGAAATTTGCGGTAAGCCGTCCTCTGTCGACCAGGTTCGCCGAATGCTTTGTTCAAAACTTGAGACACTCGCCACAGCTGGCAAGCAGAGAAATATGCTGATAGCTAACAATAACAACTTAAAGATCAAGGTAGACATAGAGCTCCACACTACTGCACAAATGAACTGTGCAAACACTGATACGAAGACTATAGTCAAAAAAAATTTAGGAATGAGATAATTTCTTAAATATTGAAGTAAAATAGCAAGATACGTATTTAACAATCAGAGAAATAGTAAATGAAAAAAATACATGCGCTAGCAGGTACCTGTTTGATATTCACTAGCATTTATAGCTATGGTGCAACCCAAACCGAGAGTTCACATGCAAATTTAAACAGTACTTTATGGTATCAAACATCTGCTGAGTTTCGTGCCAATAGTCTGCAAACATATCGTCAGGCAGCATTTGCCCTTCCTGCATTATTGGCTGATAAAAGTCTAACAGCACTGACCAACCAAAAAATTGATTATGCCACCTTGCCTCCAGCTATTATTGTGGACATCGATGAAACCATTTTAGATAACTCACCATCAGCTGCTCATGAAATTAAGTTTAATCACTCATTTGATGCTAAATCTTGGGATAAATGGGTAAGTCTTCGTAGCGCTAAAGCAGTGCCAGGTGCCGTCAATTTCATCAATAATGCACAGCAACAAGGGGTAAAGGTTTTATTCATCAGTAACCGTGAGTGTAAACCAAGAGATAAACAATCAAGCTGCCCACAGAAAACTGACACTGTAACCAATTTAAAGCAAGTCGGTATCCAACAAATTTCCAACGACCAAGTTTGGCTTAAATCAGAAAAGCCAGATTGGACAAGTGAGAAAGAAAGTCGAAGAATACTTGCTGCCCAACAATTTCGTGTGATCATGTTAATTGGCGATGATTTTGGTGATTTTCTTCCTGACGTCAAAAAGAACATTACCCCTGAACAACGCTTTAAGTTGGTAGAACAATATGATGCTTATTGGGGTACCCGCTGGTTTATGCTGACAAATCCGACCTACGGTAGCTGGGAAACTATTCTAGAAAAACCAAAAACCAAATATTTACAATCATACGAGTAAATGTGATGAATGAATAAGGCCTATTTGATGTAGGCCTTACCAATATTATGGCAATGGTGCACCACGGCTTGTGACATAAAGTGCATACCAATGCTCTCTCGTTAAATCTACTTGTAAAGCATCTGCACATGCCGCTATCCGGAGTGGATTGACAGTGCCAATCACTGGTTGGATATTCGCTGGGTGGCGCATGAGCCAACTTAGCACAATAGCTTCTGGTTTAGTTTGATACATGTCAGCCAATTCAATCACTTTTTGCGCAGTTGTAATTTGCGCCTGTGTCGTTGGTTTAGCACCGCCACTGAAGATGCCTTGTGCCAAACTACCCCAAGCTTGTATTTGAACATTATTTTGTAAACAATGCTCTATGGTACCAAAACCAAAATGATGCGATGCACCTTGTACCATGCCCGTCAGTACGTTGTGCTCTAACCAATCAATATTAGCTAGGCTCATTTGCAACTGATTGACAATTAACGAATCGGGTAAGGCTTGTTGTAACCACTGCAATTGGGGCCAACCAAAATTAGACACCCCGAAATAACGCACTTTACCACTTTGGCGAAGCGCACTAAATGCCGTGGCGACTTCTTGCGGTTCCATCAGTGGATCAGGGCGATGCAGTAACAAAATGTCCAGATAATCTGTTTGAAGCCTTTTAAGGCTCGCCTCAACTGACTTAATAATATAATTGGCACTGAAGTCATAACGACCAGGGCCTAAATTATCTTCAAAGCGGATCCCGCACTTAGACTGTAAGATGAGTTTTTCACGCAAGCCCGAATTAAGGCGTAAATATTCGCCAAAAAGCTGTTCGGCTTTGCCTTTGGTATATATATCCGCGTGGTCGAATACATTAATTTGTTGTTCTAGCGCGGAGTCTATTGCTTGAAAACCAGTCTGCTGCTGCTCATTGGTTGTAGATGTAGTGTCCCAAGTACCACCAAGCCCCATGCAACCATAGACGATTCGGCTAGCGTTAGGATAATATTTTTGAAGACCGAACATAAAAACGTTCCAGTGACATATTTTTCAATAGTGTACGTGTTCGGATCAGAGAGCTGAAGTCATTTCAGTGAAATCGCGCTGTAAAAAGGTTTTACAGCGCTAAATTGATTTAATAATGTTAGTCAGGCTTGGCTTTCTTGTAGTTGTATAGACCAATTAAAGATGCCGCGATCCAGAAGATTTCAATCACAAAGCTTGCTAGGTTGAAGTTGATGCACAAACTAAACAACAAAAATAATGCCCCAAGCAAATTCATCAGGTTATACACAAGACCTTTGGGTGAAACCTTGTTAAGTTGAAGTAAGAAGAAGGCGCCAACCACCAGACTGGTGCCGGCCATGCCAATAATATCTGCTAGTAAATTTAACATCGTAGATGCTCCGAACAAGCTGAATGTCGTCCAAATTGGCTGGCCCTCTCCATGGGAAGGACGTTTCTCTTAGGCCATTAAAAATGACCAATTCCTTGAGACAGCTTGGTTGGGGCAAAGTTAAATCACTGCCCCAATAAAAGCAAAAAACCGCTAGAAGCGGCTTTTTTAGAATTTGGAGCGGGCAACGAGGCTCGAACTCGTGACCTCGACCTTGGCAAGGTCGCGCTCTACCAACTGAGCTATGCCCGCAATGAATTTCTACCAATTACTGTTGGTATAGTAAATGGTGCCCGGGGCCGGACTCGAACCGGCACGACTTGTGGTCGAGGGATTTTAAATCCCTTGTGTCTACCGATTTCACCACCCGGGCAGACAACTTTTTACTAAAACTAAACGTTATGGAGGCGGGTCCCGGAGTCGAACCGAGGTGGACGGATTTGCAATCCGCTGCATGGCCATTCTGCCAACCCGCCATCTGACGTTTGGAGCGGGCAACGAGGCTCGAACTCGTGACCTCGACCTTGGCAAGGTCGCGCTCTACCAACTGAGCTATGCCCGCTTTGCATCTTTAGGCTTGCGCCCTGAACACGAGACGCATTGTACTTAGTTTAATAATTCCGTCAACCATAAACTTTAAGTTATTAAATCGTTTGCTCAATTTTTAGCAGGCTTGCTGAAATTGCCAGCAAAAATTGTTTGTTTTTTGTGGTTATGACTTCAAATCTTGCCACGCTGCTTGTAAGTATTCGGCCATAGACCACAGGGTTAAAATAGTCGCAAGGAAGAGTAAACCCATGCCTAACGGCGTTATCCACGATAGTTCAGTTGGTTGCCAAATTAAACCAATCAAAGCCAACATTTGCACCGCTGTTTTGTGTTTACCAAGTGAGGACACCTTCACTTGTGCACTACGCCCTATTCCAGCCATCCATTCCCTCAGACCTGAAATAATAATTTCGCGACTTATCATTAAAAAGGTCGGGATAGTTACCCATAACGTTTGCATATCAACGGCAATCAACACCAATGCCGCAGCGACCATTGCTTTATCAGCAACAGGATCAAGAAATGCACCAAACGGAGTAGATTGTTGAAGTTTTCTTGCCAAATAACCATCTAAGGCATCAGTAATTGCCGCGAGCCAAAATACAAATGCAGCAAGAAACCTTGCATGCTCATGAGTTGAATAAAAACAAAAGATGAATACTGGTATTAAGAAAATTCTAAATAATGTCAAGATGTTAGGAATATTCCACATGAACCGCTTCTCAAATAGACTGCATTGTTTTAATTTTTATGACATGCCTGATATATCAATTCAGCTTGGGCTTTTGAAATACCGGGTACCGTGGCCAACTCATTTATTGATGCTTTTAGCACCCCTTGCAGCCCTCCAAGGTATTGTAACAAAGCTTGTCGCTTTTTCTCACCAATTCCACGGATATTTTCCAATGGACTTTGCAATAATTTTTTCCCTCGTTGTTGGCGGTGTCCGGTAATAGCAAAACGATGCGCTTCGTCTCGAATGTGCTGAATAAGATGTAATGCCGCATTGTCCGCAGGAAGGTTAATTGCATGTTCCGGCGTATTAATCAGCAGGGTTTCTAATCCTGGTTTCCTGCTAGTCCCTTTGGCAACGCCTAACAATAAGGGCTTCTTAGTCAATTTCCAGGTATCGAAAAAAGCAATTGCTTGGTTAAGCTGCCCTGCACCGCCATCAATAAGTACGATATCAGGCACACGTTCTTCATCAACTAATTTGCCGTAGCGTTTGTTCAGTGCAAATAGCATTGCGGCATAATCATCACCCGGCGTTACCCCTTCAACATGAAAACGGCGATACTCCGGTTTATCAGGGCCCTCGCTGTTAAATACCACACAAGATGCCATGGTCTGTGCGCCCATTGTGTGGCTGATATCGAAACATTCCATACGTTTAATTTCATGAAGGCCCAAAACAGACTTTAAATCTTGGTAACGTTTTCGCATATGTTCTGCAGTTGACAGTTTACTGGCAACTGCAGTTTCAGCATTTTTTTGTGCTAGCTCTAAATAGCGAGCCTTTTCGCCACGTTGGGCGATATCAAAATTTACCTTGTAGCCTACAGCTTCACTCACGGCATCAGCAATTGAACGCAGGTCGAAGCCATCTTCAACCACAATCACTTGTCGAGGAATAGTCTGCCCACTAATTTCATTTAAATAAAACTGCAGCAAAAAAGCTGGGAATATCTCAGCTAGCTCGGTATTCGCGGGTACTTTTGGAAAATAAGTTTTACTTCCCAGAATTTTTTGATTACGGACGAATAGTACGTGTGCAGCAGCAATGCCATGCTCTACTTTGAAACCAATAACATCCATTTCTTCATGACTACCAGAAACACTTTGTTGTTCCTGAACTTTTCTAAGTGCAATAATTTGATCTCTAACTTCCGCTGCTTTCTCGAAATCGAGTTGTTGACTAGCATGTTCCATGGATGTCACTAAATCATCGATAAGAAGCTGATTTTTGCCTTGTAGAAATAACTGCGCATGACGAACTTGTTCAGCGTATGCACTATCAGAAATCTTGCCGACGCAAGGGGCAGAACAGAGCTTTAATTGATATTGTAAGCAAGGTCTTGTTCTGGCTCGATAAAATCCATCTTCACACTGACGTATTGGAATTATCTTCTGCAGTAATTTTAAGCTTTCCCAAACTGCTCCCGCACTCGGATACGGTCCGAAATACTGACCTGCAATTTTTTTTGGACCTCGATGGGAGGTGATTCTTGGATGTTTATGGTCAGTGATCAGAATATAGGGAAAGGATTTATCGTCACGCAGTAGCACATTGTATTTTGGCATAAACTGCTTAATCAGGTTATTTTCCAAAATCAGCGCTTCAGTTTCGGTGTTAGTCACCGTGAATTCGACTTGATTAATCTGACTAACTAAAGCTCTGGTTTTTGCTCCATCTACATTAGTCCGAAAATAACTTGAAAGCCGCTTTTTTAAATCTTTTGCTTTGCCAACGTAAATAACTACGTCTTGCGAATTTAGCATCCGATAAACACCTGGTTTATGCGGGACAGACTTCAAAAATACAGAAGGTACAAATTCAACTGGCAACATTAGCTAATATTAATCATGCGATGGCGGATTGCTAAATGTGTGAGTTCAACATCACCGTCAATTTGAAGTTTTTCGAACATCCGGTAGCGGTAGGAATTAACTGTTTTAGGGCTAACGTTTAATTTTTCTGCGATGTCGTTAATTTTCTCACCTTGCGTGATCATTAACATGATTTGCATTTCGCGATCAGATAGTTCGTTAAATGGATTATCTGTCGGTGATTGCAGTTTTCCCATCGCCATTTTATGTGCAACTTCATCAGAAATGTAGCGCTGTCCTGCGTAAACTTTCTTGATCGCTTGTACCATCTCAGAATGAGGGGCTTTCTTGGAGATAAAACCAGAAGCGCCCATTTGCATTACTTTAGTTGGGATTGGTTCTTCACAAGAGACAGATAGTGCGAGGATTTTAATATCAGGACAATAATGCAATATCCGTTTAGTCGCATTAAGGCCACCGATACCTGGCATCTGCATATCCATCAATACAACATCAGGTGATTCGTGGTTTGCAGAAATATCGCGACAAAATTGCAAAGCTTCTTCGCCCGAACTCGCTTCACCAACAACTTTAATTCCACGCTCGTCTTTGAGTATACGACTGATCCCTGTGCGTACCAATTCGTGATCATCAACCAACAGCACGTTAATCAATTGTTTGCTCCAAAATTAACTTGAAATATCGAGATGGAGAATAACTGAGCTAGGATAAATTTGCCATTGAGAAATGATCTGGCAAACCATTAGAAATAAAAAAACCACCAGAAGGTGGTTTTAATGGCGGAGAGAAAGAGATTCGAACTCTTGAAGGGCTACTAACCCTCGCCGGTTTTCAAGACCGGTGCATTAAACCACTCTGCCATCTCTCCGCGATGTGTGCATATTAAAAATTGCGAGTTAAGTTGTAAAGCTCTTTTTCCTTAAATTTGTCCGTTTGCTCAGCTTTTGTGCAATAACTTGTTGATCCGCAATGAACAAGCCACTAGACCCTGACAAGAATGTAATAGAGGGTTAGAATGTAGACAACATTTTAAAGTACACAGATGAATGCAAATGGCAAAAAAGCGAATATATGTAGCCTACACCGGAGGCACAATTGGGATGCAGCACTCGGCACAAGGTTTCATTCCAGTGCCTGGGTTTTTAACAGCAACTGTCAAAGCAATGCCCGAATTCTACCGTTCGGAAATGCCTGACTTTGATATTCACGAATATAATCCTGTTATTGACTCTTCAGATATGACACCTGCGCACTGGCTCGAGATTGCCAAAGACATCCAACAAAACTATGAACTGTATGATGGCTTTGTTGTCCTGCATGGTACCGATACCATGGCTTATACTGCATCTGCTTTGTCATTCATGTTGGAAAATTTGCAAAAACCGGTGATTATTACCGGTTCACAAATTCCGTTAGCGCAACTACGTTCTGATGGCCAAGTAAATTTGCTCAATTCGCTTTATTTGGCCGCGTATTACCCAATAGCTGAAGTCGCTTTATATTTTAATAATCAACTATTCCGAGGTAATCGAGCAACCAAAGCAGATGCGGACGGCTTTAACGCCTTTGCCTCACCTAATTACCCTCCTCTATTGGAGGCTGGTATTCATATCGAGGTAAACTCTGGTGAATTAGCTGAATTACCCATGCATCCTGAAGTTTTACGGATTGCTGAGATAACCCCGCAGCCAATTAGTGTGGTCACCTTATATCCAGGAATAAGTCCTGATGTGATTAAAAACATGGCAGCGGCACCAGTAAGAGCTCTAATAATTAAGTCATACGGTGTTGGTAATGCCCCCCAAGATCCACAAATTCTTGCTGCTCTAACAGATGCAGCTAAACGCGGTACTGTGATTGTGAATTGTACCCAGTGTTTTAAAGGTAAAGTTAATATGGGTGGCTATGCGACCGGCCACGCGCTTGCACTATGTGGAGTTAGTAGCGGGCATGATATGACATTGGAAGCGGCTTTAACTAAATTGCATTATTTACTCAGTCAACCACTGACCTCTGAACAAATCCGCATGAAAATAGAGCAAAATCTTCGCGGGGAAATGTCTGTTTAGCAATTGGAACAGGTTAATCAGAGCATTTGATGGTAAGAGTTGAATGCAACACCATCCAAGTAAAAACGCCCATTCGGGCGTTTTTTCTTGAGAACACAAGATCTAGTCTTTTAAATACAGACGCTTCACACGTTGAAGCAATCCTTGTTCTGCTTCAGTTATCGGGCCATATTGCAGCCATCGACCAAGTAATTCATTTTGCGAGCACGAACCACCACTGTTGTGTTTATCGGTAAGCAACTGCATCTGTACTTGTTGCCGACGAGATTGTTCTTCTGCAGGCGACTGGACACTTGCAGACCATTCAAGCGCTAAAGTCAAATCGGCACGAGATAAGGTCTGTTCTTGTTGTTGATTAAATACCAGCCGATATACCGCAGGTAGCTTTGCAGCATCTACCATCGGATCTTGAAGCGCAGCAAATAGTTGCTCAAACACTGATCTTTCATGATGAACTTGTAGCTGCGCTGATTTATCCTGTAGAGAGTTTTTAAGCTCACGGATACTTTGGCTTAATTGTTTATCATTACGAACATCAACTTGTGCACCGAATTCCGTAATTGACACCAAAGTCTGCGCAATTTGGGCACTTGAACTATCAACTGTCACCTGATTAGATAATTGTTCAAACTGGGCCTGTAATTCGATTTTTCGCTGTTGGATTTGTTGTGTTTGCTGCTGGCGGATCTCGTTACGACGAGCGAATACAGCATCACAATTGCTGCGGAATTCAGCCCAAAGTTGCTGATCAAGCTTACGACCAGCAAATCCTACTGCTGTCCATTGTGTCTGAAGATCTTTGACTGCAGAGACCAGATTTTCTGTTTCTGCTTGCAGAACTAATTGTGCAGCACTTTCAATCAGCAGTCGTTTTGCGGCAGTATTGGCTTTGTACTCGTCAATCTGTTGCTGTTTCAATTGACCTATCAATGCATGGTATTGAGGTTGCAATTCAGCGTACACAGATTTTTCAGCAATACCTGATTGCTCCCACTCTTTTTGCATTTGCTGAATGGTTTGCTCCAGTTGTTTTGCTTTTAAATTTTCTCGCACAAAAACATTGAGTTTACTGATCACTTCAGATTTTAACTTAGCAGACAATGCCCGCTCCGCATCTTGTTTTGCAAAGAACTCGCGACAAGGTAAAAACGCTTGTTCACAGGCAAGATTAAAATCAGAATTTAGCGCTTCTTCAAGATCAGCATCTGCTTTGCCTAGGCTGTTCCATATTCCTCGGAGTTGCTTAATCTTAGCAGCTCGCTCTGGTAGTGCGTAGGTGTCATCGGCAATCAGAGATTGCATCTCTTGCACTAATTGCTGTTTCCTCGGTGTGGCAATGTAAGCCTGAAGCCCTGACAATTTTTCAATAATTTCAGCGGCATATTCTTTGTCGGCAAGTAATTGTTGCTGTAAATCAGGGCTTAAAGCTGTAAATTGCTGGTCAATGCCTTTGTATAAACCAAATAAGACATTGTATTTTCCAGCCTCATATAACCTTTTAAACTCAGCAAACTTACTCTTAAGCTGTCGAATCGACTTTTGTTGTTCAGCCAACAACGGTTCACAATGCTGCTGCCATTGCTGAACTAACGCATCATAGCTAGTAGCAAATTGGGTTGGCATTAATAGGCCAATGGTACGAGCTAATAGATTGAATGACTTTTGCCAGTTTTTGAACGCTTGATACGCAATAGATACTTGTTCAATTGTAGGCAATGCTTGAGCTGAAATTTCAGCAATAAGCTTCGCCGCTTGTGTTAAAGCATCTGCAAGTTCTGGAAGTTTGTCTAAACGTTGCTGTAACTGCGCAATTAGCTGTGTGACTTGACGTAACTGACTGATATTAAGTTCAGCAGACAATGATTGCCGGTTAATTTCGTCTAAATCAGCCTGTAGCGCTGTGGCGATAGTGAGTTCACCGTCCTCTAAAGCTTTACCAAGAGCTTCACTTAAAGTATTTAACTTTGCGACTAACACTTCAAATTGTTGCAGGGAACGCTCTGCTTTGAGAACACGCTCACGCTCAGCTTGTGCTTCTGCAATTTTGGGAGCCAATGCTGCGTCTGTTAGCTGACAAATCTTGATAAATTTATTATGAAATTCTTCTGAATCAGCAAGCAATTTTAGCTCGCTTGCAAATTCTTGCCATTGCTGTTTGCCAAGTTCAAATGCCGCAATTGCGCCAACAACGTCATTCCGTTCACGAATCGAGTTCAGTTTCGCGAGCAATAACACGACTTGTTTACGGATCCGTTCAGGCTTCTCTCTGGCCTCTTTCAAAGTAGCAAGTTGTTGCGAAATTTGATTATGCAGAGTGATGTCGGCTGATTTAAGCAATTTCTCTAAGATCTTTTCTTCTTGCACGCCTGCTAACAACAATTCTTTTTGTTCGATAGTGAGTACTGATTCATGCAACGCTTGCAGAATTAAGTCTTGGCGACCCAGTCTTTGCAATAAATCAAATTTAATACTTGGATCAGACTCAGAACTTGCTAGTTTTTCTAATACACTGGTGCGATTACACTCAGCAATGAACTGCAGTTTTAATTGCGCTGAAACTCGATTTTCAAGCAACATATTAATCAATTGCTGTTCAGCAAAAGCTTTTAAACGTTCAGCAGACTCATGTTTGCTTGCTTGCCACCACAGACTAAATTCATTCAATCGCTCTAAAGCTGCACGCCGGACGGTTTCAGCACCATCATTAAATGCTAATTCGTGGAGGATTTCTTTTTGTTGCGGTGTTTGACGGTCTAAATCGGCAATAGCTAATTGACGGACTGCAGCATTCTCGTGTTGCCATTTCGGCTTAAACCAACGTTTAAAGATCATTGTGAACGAACCTTGCTATTGCGTTATCAGCGCCAAATTGCGCTTTCATTTCTGTTTTGGATTTAATAACCATCTGACCATCGCGACCGATAGTAAAAGGTTCATCAGATTTCAGCACTTTTGACTGATAGGCCATGACTAATTGCATGCTTTGTGCGTGTTGAGTGTCTGTTAATAAGCTACCATCAGCCCATCTGCGTGTAGACACTGCTTCAACTAGCTTTGTATAGGTCTCTGCTGACATCGCGAGGACCAGAGAATTAAAATCCATGTTACTGCCTTTTGAAAAGAACCATGCGTACTTTCGATACAATGTACCAAATTGCACTGAGCGCCAATGCCGCATAAGTCAGTCGTTGTTCTAATGACCCGGGCTCTGGAGTTTTATAATAGAAATATAAAAAAGAGCCAAGAAACAACACCAATGCCATCATTGCGTGATTGTTGATGCTTTGATTAAGTTTAAGTCGACGATCACGATCTGTTCTAGCAAGTTGTTCAGGTGTTACTTCAACTAATGCTTCACCACAATGATTACAACTTGCTGCTTTTGATGAAATTTTTTTGCCGCAGAATGGGCAGGAAACAATGGCCATCGATTACACCTCTAAAAACCTTGGCACTATAAGCCAAATAGCCAAATTTGCAAAGACGAAGCCATGCTAAGAACGAAACCAAAGGTGATTTAGTTCACCTTTGGTTATCCTTACGAATTAACAAATTATAAAGAATCAACTACAGCTCGAACAGCAATCAGCATGTCTGCGCCGAATTTAACCGAACGCACATCTGACCAGCCGAATTCAACATCTGGTAAATTAGCATTATCTTTAAAAGGCATTTCAACTGTATAGGCAAGGCATTTAAATTGTTCTGCAACCCATGTTGAACCAATGGTTAAATTTGCTTGGCCAGGGGCATCCAATTCATAGCCAAATTGTGTTTGGAATTCTGGAGTTACAGCCAATAAAGTCTGTTTAAACAGCTGTTCAAGTGAGGCCATTTTCTCATTGTAAGAAGGGACACCTTCTGCACCTGCAACAAAGTTATATGGCAGATTTTCATCACCATGGATATCTAAAAACATGTCGACGCCAATTTCGAACATTTTCTCACGAACCAAATAGACTTCTGGACTTTTCTCTAAAGAAGGTGTAGCCCATTCGCGGTTTAAATTGACGCCAGCAGCGTTTGTCCGTAAATGACCACGGACACTACCATCAGGATTCATGTTGGGGACTATATAAAACACAGCTTTTGCCAGCAGTTCGCGCGAAACACCATCGTCTTCATCAAGCAAGCGGTCAAGCAGGCCTTCAACAAACCACTCTGCCATAGTCTCGCCTGGATGTTGGCGTGCGGTAATCCAAATCTTTTTCTTGCCCGGATCTGGTTCACCAACGACAAGCATTGACATATCTCTGCCATCAAGGGTTTCACCTAAGTCAAGCAATTGTACCCAACCGCTATTTTGCGCTTGGCTTAATAAATCTTGATGGCGTTCATAGCTGTAAGGCGCAAAATAGGCAAAATAACATGATGCCGCTTCAGGGTAGTGTTTGATGACTAATTCGTTTCCATTGTATTCAGTATCTACGCGGAACCATGTTTCTCGATCGTAAGATGCTACGGCTTTGTAGTCAGCCCAGCCGCCAGGATAGGCAGAGGTATTGACGTTGATAATTTTAAGTGTGTGAGGTTCAAAAGAGTCGCAATGCAGACGGAAATGGAACCATTGATAAAATTCAGAGGCATTGTCTTTACGAATTTTTAATTGAATATCGTCAATACTAGATGCGGACACGACTTCAATATTACCGCTGTCAAAATTACTGGTAATTTTCATGTTAATTGGATCCCGAATAGATATGGTCGGCGAAGGTTAGCACAGATGAGATAAGTTGAAAACCAATAGGCTATCCCTAGAAATCAAACCGTTACCTTTGCTGAGCACTATAAAAAAAGAAAGCCGCTACTGCGGCTTTCTTTTCACAAAATGAGTGATTAACGCGCTAAAGGTAAGGTTGGATAAGTGATACCAGCCATTTCGTTCATTACGCGAATAACTTGAGTGCTGTAACCGAACTCGTTGTCATACCAAACATACAACACACAACGGTCACCATCAGCAATAGTTGCTTGAGAGTCAACGACACCAGCATAACGGGAACCAACTAAATCACTCGATACGATTTCAGTTGAGCTGGTATAGTCAATTTGGTCTTGCAGTTCAGAAAATAAAGAAACCTTTTGTAAGTAAGCATTTAGCTCATCACGGTTCGTTTCTTTATTAAGGTTTAGCGACAAAATTGCCATAGATACGTTTGGAGTCGGTACCCGAATAGCATTGCCGGTTAACTTACCTTTTAACTCAGGTAATGCTTTTGCGACTGCTGATGCTGCGCCTGTTGAAGTAATGACCATGTTCAGTGGTGCTGCACGGCCACGACGCTCAGCCTTATGGTAATTGTCTATTAAATTCTGGTCATTAGTATATGAATGAACAGTTTCAACGTGACCATTTTTAATACCAAACTCGTCATTTAATGCCTTCAAAACTGGCGTAATAGCGTTAGTGGTACAGCTAGCTGCAGAAACAATACGGTCTTCTGGGCTAATCATTTTGTGATTAACACCAAATACAACGTTCTTAACATCGCCTTTTGCTGGTGCAGTCAATAATACTTTACCGGCACCTTTGGCTTTGAAATGAATTGCCAGTTCTTTGTCATCTTTCCAAATGCCAGTGTTATCAACAACTAAGGCATCATTAATACCATAGGCAGTGTAATCAACTAGATCAGGAGAGTCGGCATAAATTACTTTGATAAAAGTGCCATTTGCTTTAATGCCACCATTTTCATTGTCTACAGTGATGCTGCCATTAAAAGGGCCATGGATTGAATCACGACGTAATAGACTAGCGCGTTTTTCGAGGTCACCTTTGCGTCCACCGCGAACAACAATGGCACGAAGACGTAATTTCGCGCTTGGACCTGAGCGTTCGATCATTAAACGAGCTAACAAACGACCGATACGGCCAAAACCATAAAGTACGACATCTGTTGCTTTAACAGTGTCTTCTTGTTGCAATAAATCAGCTAATTCAGTCTCAAGATATTGCTCGAGTGTCCGACCTTCTGCTGCATTTTTATAGTGAAAGGCAAAAGCCAATTTACCTAAGTCAATGCGACCTGGCGCTAAATCAAGTTTAGCAATAGCTTCTAAGACTACGAAGCTCTCACGCAGCCGCAATTTTTGCTGTTCAAAACGTTCTACTGTTTTGTGCGATTTAATGATATCAATAGTTGTGGCATTTACTAACGGTTTGCCGTAAACAACTAATTCGACACCCTTATTACGATACAGGCGACCAATAATAGGTTGCATGTTTTCAGCGTATTCTTGGCGCTCTTGCCAACTGCGTTGATACTGTTCTTCGTGAGATAAGGTCATGCTGTTGCCTTTTACTTCTTTCGGTTGAGGAATTCAGGGTACAGTGCCATGGCGGCAGCATATTGTAATTGAAACTGTAACCCTACAACAACAATTACAAATGATTTTTTCTGTAATTTTGCTTAAGCTATAGGAACAAAGCCGGAGGAATATATGAAGAGACTGCTACCTGGGTTGAGCCTGCTTATTTTGGTTGGTTGTGGCGAAACAGAAATAAGCATTAGTGAGATTTGTTCGACTAAACCTGGGATCTGCAATGACCTAATGGATGATTCTCATTGTAAATTAGAACGAAGAAACGTTATTTACAGTCGTTTTGACGAGATAAAAGTACCTTCAGATGCCAAAAAATATCGGTTGCTCTTAGATTTTGAAAAATACTCCAAATGTATGGAACTCGCATCCGGTATCGAACATATCAAATTAAAAGAAAAAACGACGCAACGAATTAACAGCTATCGCGTAAGTCTTGCGGAAATTAAGCGGTTATCAGATGAAACTCTTAGTTCGGACCATCCGGGCTTGCTTTACTACCACTGGTCTCGTCATCAGAGCAATTCGCATTTACAGCGATTTTTGAAAGCAGCAGAACAGCAGAAGTTTACAGATCCAGATTTACAGTTTGCCTTAGCAAGTCATTTTCTTGCAGAGCGAAACCCAAAAGCGATTGATGCAATGCACCAAACGTTGACGCTGTATAAAGCCAATGACCGCGTCGACCCTGAAATTTACAAAACCCTGACAACCGCGTACTACAAACAAAAAAAATACATCGAGTCTTATCATTGGGCATTAGTATCACAAGCAGCAGGAGTTGAACGAATTGAATTTCAACTGATAATCAAGGATTTAGACAAGCAAGCATTCGACCACGATAAGATAAAAGCAATTGCAGAGCAAACTCTTGCGAAAATTGAACAAGGTGAATACGAGCAACCGAAGTTTCAGTAGTAAAGAAAGTATGTTGTTCTACACAGAACTTTTTAAAATATTGATTTACTATCTTGGTTGTTCAGCATGCAATATCAAGATCCATAAACTAAAAAAGCGCCGTTAGGCGCTTTTTTAAAACTCCCAAGAGGCATTTAGGGAGTTGTATCGGTAATATTCTGATTAACCTGATTTTCAGTAAACACCATTGAGACAGAATTCACACAGTATCTTTGACCTGTTGGCTTTGGACCATCGTCGAAAACATGACCTAAGTGTGCATCACAATGCGCACAAAGTATTTCAATTCTAATCATGCCATGACTATAGTCTTTTTGATATTTAACTTGCTGAGCAAGGGACGCACTAAAAGCCGGCCAGCCACAACCAGAATCATACTTGTCACTGGACAAAAAAAGTGGCTGATGACAGCACGCACATAAATATGTTCCAGTCGCCTGATTATGAAGCAATGCTCCTGTGTAAGGTGCTTCAGTGCCCTTTAAGCGCATCACTCGAAATTGCTCATCAGATAGCCGTGTTCGCCATTGCTGTTCAGTTAATTTCACAGGAAAACCTATTTAATTTTGGTCATTGGACGATCTGAGTCGCTCCACTCAACGTGGAAATACTTACCTTTCGCTTTATCCGTGCGCTCGAAGGTATGTGCGCCAAAAAAATCACGCTGTCCCTGCAAGAGGTTTGCCGGAAGTACAGCTGTTCGGTAAGAATCATAATAGCTCAAGGCTGAACTTAATGCAGATACTGGGATCCCTGTTAATGTTGCATCAGCAACAGCACGACGCCAATTCATTTGGTTCACCGAAATTTGTTTGGCAAAAAATGGGTCAACCAGAAGATTCGCTAATTCATCATTTCGCTCGTAAGCTTCGGTTATCGATTGTAAAAACACCGCGCGGATGATGCACCCTGCGCGCCAAATCTTGGCAATTTCAGCAAAATTAAGCTGCCAGCCGTGTTCAGCTGCGGCAGTTTTCATTAAATCAAAGCCTTGCGCGTACACACAAATTTTGGCGCAATACAATGCATCATGAAGTTGTTTAATGACTTGTAAACGCTTAGTTTCATCAGGCTTATCTTGGACTGGACCCGCTAACAATGTGGAGGCGCTGACCCGTTGCTCTTTGAGTGTAGAAATTGACCGTGCAAATACTGCCTCAGCGATTGTCGGTGCTGGACAACCAAGTTCCAAACTACTGACTGCAGTCCATAGACCTGTACCCTTTTGTCCCGCTTTATCTAAAATAACATCAACTAAAGGCAAACCAGTTTCTGAATCGCGAGTTGCCAAAACTTCTGCACTAATTTCCATCAGGTAGCTGTTTAAGATACCTTGATTCCATTCTTTGAACACTGCAGAAATTTGTAATGCTGACATGCCAAGGGCATCTCGCATCACTTGATATACTTCACAAATCAGTTGCATATCTGCGTATTCGATACCGTTATGAACCATTTTTACATAATGGCCAGAACCGCTTGGACCTATGTAGGTTGCACAAGCTTCGCCGTGTAATACAGGGTTACCTGGTTCATATCGCTCTATTGCACGACCTGTTGCAGGGTCAACTTTTGCAGCTATCGCTCGCCATACCGGTTCAATTCTTGTCCAAGCATATGGATCACCACTTGGCATTAACGAAGGTCCAAAACGAGCACCAACTTCTCCCCCAGAAACAGCAGTGCTGAAGAAGATGAATTTACCTTCATAAAACTTCTCGCGTCGGACTGTATCGGTCCACAGACTGTTGCCAGTATCTACAACAATGTCATCGGCTTCTATTCCAGCGTCAATTAATTTAGAACAAACATCATCAACTGGACGTCCGGCAGGGACGGAAAGAATTACTAAATGTGGTTGTTTTAATTTGGCGAGTAACTCAGTGTAGGAACTGCAAGAGACAACTCTTGGAATACCGGCATTTTCTTGAAGATCTTGGCTTATGACTGATTCTAACTTTTTATGATCTAAATCGAATGCTGCAACTCGGTAACCATGATCTGCTAGGTTGAGGATGAGATTTTTCCCCATAACTCCTGCGCCTACAAAACCGATATCACACAACTGGGTTGAATCTGTCATCGTACCTTCCTCTGAATCTGCGGCACTGCAAAATGCCGCGGATTATACTGGAAATTATGCCGTCTAAGCAGTGGCATTATAAAAAGTTTCTGCTGTTCAGACCATTAAATTGCAGACTGAATAGAATTTAATCAATTTTGCTGACCCATAACGATAATGAATTTGCTGCTTGATGATAACTAACCTGCCCAACCGCAACTGGTGAGACCAGACCCATTTCCTGCGCTGTATCAAGGATACAATGCCAACTGCCACTCGGTAAATTTACGTCAATACTAGTGTTGCTGCCATTAATCATTACCATTAAATGGTTATCTGCGACGTCGCTACTGATCACAAACACACAGTATTGAGTATGATTTTGTAACCAATCGCCTTCGGTTTTTAACCGTCCGTCGGCCATAAACCAAGCGACATGATGTTTTTCGCCATGTCGTTGATAATTATCGTCGAGTAAAGATAGCTGCTGTAAGCAACTATATTGTTGTCGGACCTTAATCATTTGCTGGACAAAGCTCATAAATTGCGTCGCATGATAGTCTAAATGCCAATGCAACCAAGAAAGTTCATTGTCTTGGCAATAGGCATTATTATTGCCTTGTTGCGTTTGGCTAAGCTCATCACCGCCAAGCCAATGGATCATACCTTGACTTAGAAACAACGAAGCAACTAGGTTTCGCTTATGCAAATAACGCTTTGCTAAGATTGCTGGATCTGAACTTGGACCTTCAACACCGTAATTGGTGCTTAGATTATGGTCATGCCCATCTCTATTTTGTTCGGCATTTAGCCAATTGTGCTTTTGTTGGTAACAAACCAAATCGTGTAAAGTAAAACCGTCATGATAAGCCAAATAATTCACTGAACAGCATGCTGGCTTGTGGTGTTTTTGGAAAATATCACGAGATCCCAAAAGTCTCGTGGCAAATTCGCCAAGAACGCCCTGGTCACCTCGCCAAAAACTACGCATTGAATCGCGGAATTTATCATTGAGTTCAGACCAATTAGCTGGAAACTGCCCAAGCTGATAACCATAAGGACCTACATCCCAAGGCTCGGCAATGAGTTTAACCTCAGACAAAACAGGGTCTTGGGCAATGACTTGTAAAAATGTGGCATATGGATTAAAGCGCTTGTGCTCTCGAGCTAATGTCACAGCCAAATCGAATCGAAAACCATCAACTTGCATCTCTGTAACCCAATATCGCAATGAATCTAGCACCAATTGCTGGGTTATCGGGTGGGCTATATTGAGTGTATTACCACAACCACTATAGTTACTATAACTTCGGTAATCTGGAATATCATGATGGTTTTCAAATAGGTAATAATGCTTGTTGGCAAGACCTCGATAACTTAAGTTATAACAATCAGCCTCTGCGGTATGATTAAACACGACATCAAGCACGACTTCTATGCCAACTTCATGATAAGTTTTGACTAGATGCTTAAACTCAACAACTGCGTCGCTATACTGGTAACGTGGCTCAGGCGACATAAAACAAATTGGGTTGTATCCCCAATAGTTGGTGAGATGTAACTTCTCTAACCGAGGCTCAGTCATGAAACTTGCTATTGGCAGTAACTGTACTGTGGTAATTCCTAAATCAAGCAGGTGTTTAACCACAGAAGGGTGAGCCATGCCAAGATAAGTACCACGTTGCTCGATTGGTACTTCTGGATGTAATGCCGTCATCCCTTTCACATGCGCTTCGTAAACAATCGTTTTTTCGCGGGGAATTTTCGGTTTGGTTACCCCACCCCAATCAAAATGTGACTGAGAAAGTACCGCTTTTGCCAACATAAAATGGCTACCCGACGCATATAATCGCTCGTTGAAGACTAACGCTCGATTTAACGACTTTGCATAAGGGTCTAACAAATAATGTGTGCTAGTAAAAGTCAAACCTTTGTCTGGTGCATGAGCACCTTCCGCTTTTAATAAATACAGTGTGCCATTGAGTATACCCTCAACCTGCATATGCCAAAAATCACCAGTACGACCGAAGAAAGGTATTTCAGCCAATGGTTCTTCCGTATCCGCACAAAACAGGCATAACGTCATCAAATCGGCATCAGGCGCAAAGACCGAAAAGTTCCAGCGCGGAGTTAAAGCAGCATTATCTGAAGCACACTGTGTCGCTCCTAGAGGTTTTGGATGACCAGCGCTGATGCCGAAATTTGAACTGTGAAAACTAGTCGATTGCTCTCGAGTCATGCATGTTTCCGACGCAGATAAATTGTTGATAATGGTGGTAAACTTATAGGTAGCAGCCAGCCATCGTTAGAGGGCATGCTTTGCTGAACGACACCGATATCAAAATTACTTCCCCAATAATAGCAAGAATCTGTATTTAGAATAATTTCATACATACCAGCTTCAAGTACTGAAAGTAGAAAATCTGACCTAGGGATAGGAGTAAAGTTAGCAACTACATAGACAGCATCCCCACTACTATCAATCCTGCGAAACGATAAAGTACTACGATCAGCATCTTGATGATCGATCCAAGCGAACCCTGCTCCGTCATGATCAAGTTCATATAACGGCTTACAACGTTGATATGTATGATTTAAATCTCTAAATAACTGCTGAGCGCCCCTGTGCTTTTCAAAGTCCAACAAAAACCACGGCAACGACTGATTATGATTCCACTCTGTGCCTTGAGCGAATTCATTCCCCATAAAATTTAATTTCTTCCCTGGGTGCGCGAACATAAATGCAAAATAAGCGCGCAGATTTGCAGCTTGTTGCCACTCATCCCCAGGCATTTTATTGAGAATACTGCCTTTGCCATGGACGACTTCATCATGCGATAACGGCAGAATGAAGTTTTCATTAAAGGCATAAACCATTGAAAATGTTAGATCATTATGGTGAAATTTACGATATGCAGGGTCTTTACTCATATACCGCAGACTATCGTTCATCCAGCCCATATTCCATTTAAAGCCAAAGCCGAGGCCGCCTAAAGAAACAGGACGACTAACGCCTGAAAATGAGGTGGACTCTTCCGCTATAGTTATTGCATGCGGGTACTTACTATAAACTTCTTGGTTCATCCATTTTAATAGACTAATTGCTTCATAGTTGTGATTGCCGCCATCAACATTGGGGATCCATTCACCATGATTTCTGGAATAATCAAGATAGAGCATCGACGCGACAGCATCCACCCGAAGCCCATCAATATGAAATTTATCTAACCAAAACAAAGCACTAGCAACTAAAAACTGACGGACATAATCTTTGCCATAGTCATAAATGCAGCTATTCCAATCTGGATGCCAGCCCCTACGTGGGTCGGCATATTCATACAAATGACCACCATCGAAACGGGCTAAACCATGACCGTCTTCGGGAAAATGTGCTGGAACCCAGTCTAAAATTACGCCGATACCAGCTTGGTGACAACGATCGACGAAGCGTTTAAAATCATCTGGTGTGCCAAAACGTGAGGTGACTGCGAACATTCCTAACGGTTGGTAACCCCAAGAACCCGAGTATGGATGTTCCAAAAGCGGTAGAAATTCGATGTGGGTATAGCCCATATCTTGAACGTATGGGATTAATTGATCAGCCAGCTCTGCATAGTTCAGGGTTGTACCATCAGGATGTGTTCGCCAACTGCCTGCATGCAACTCATAAATACTCATTGGGGAGCGATATAAGTCCACTTTACGAGACATCCATTGTTGGTCATGCCATTGGTATTGTGAATGATCGAAAACTAGTGAAGCATGAGATGGATATTGCTCTGCGGCGAAGGCTAATGGATCTGCTTTATGTGGAAGCAAGTGTCCATGAGCGTCTTTAATTTCGTATTTGTATCGCACGCCTGCGGCAATTTCTGGAACAACTAAAACCCAATGACCACATTGCGTACGTTCCATTGGATGCACTCGCCCATCCCAACCATTCATGTCACCAATAAGGCTTACTGCGCTTGCATGGGGGGCATAAACCGCAAATCTCGCACACTTAATCGTTTTAGCTTCAAGTTGCACTTCAATCAACTGCGCACCAAGTTGCTTATACAAATTTTCAGGCTGTAAATTAACAAAATGAACGGCGTAAAACGCTTCTTGCTGAAACTGGTATGGATCAATCACTGTATACTGATGATGTGCTTTTTGAACTTGTAGTTGATAACCTTCAGTTTTCTTCTTTCTTGGTAAATGTAGTTCAAACAATCCGTCAATATCGGTGCTTGTTAGCTCGCCAATGACTTTCCCGGTTTTTAAGCTTAAAGCTGTGACACACTTTGCATCAGGGATATAAGCCCTTATCAGCCACCCTTTTTCTGCTTGCTGCCAGCCTAAAACCGAAAATGGATGGGCGCAACGAACTTCAGTTAACGTCACTGGATGCATATTAAATCCTTTCAATGGTGTGTTTTACACTATGACAGCCAATGACTTCGTTGAGAAAAAACGAAGTCATTGGCCTAATACTTATGAATATAAGCCAGAACGACGGTTGAGTGTCAATTGTTGCAGATGTTCTTCGATATGTTTTTGTTGTTCAAGCTGCTCTAAAGTGTGAGTCAACTTACGTCTCCAATTTGGATACTCCTCACTAGTGCCTGGAATATTCACTGGCTGTGTCATTTCTAACCAATCTTCTAATTGCAAACACAATAATTGACAACTGCCCTTTGCAAGGTGCTGCTGCAGCGCAAAACCCAGTGTTCTGGACATGCCTACAGTGTCGACATTCCGTTCAAAACCCTCAGGCAAAATTTGATGCCCGTGCATCGAATCGAGAATTTTTTGTTTCGAAGAATGACGATCGGCATAAAGACTTGGCAAAATTTGCTCGTTGTATAAACCAATCTCAAGACCAAGTTTTAAATCTGAACAATGCCAAAAACCGATTAATGTTGGCATATCATGCGTTGTGAGCGCTGACATTGCTTGCACCGGATAATGCGCCGTTGACGTAAAACCGCCGTCTTCAGCCTGTTCAAAGAAGAAAATACGGTATGAATACATGCCAAACTGTTGCAAGAGATCGAAAATGCCATCTGGCACAGTCCCTAAATCCTCACCTATGACGACGGCTTGCTGACGTTGACTCTCTAAAGCCAAAATACCCAGAAGATCCATTATTGGATAATAAACATAAGCACCTTCACCGGCAGATTGTGAACCTTTGGGAACCCACCACAATCTTAACAGTGCCATAACATGGTCTATACGCAAAGCTCCTGAATCTTTCATATTCGCACGAAATAAATCGATCATTGGCTTATAAGCTTGGCGAAACAATTGATAAGGCTGCATCGGCGGTAAGCCCCAATTTTGACCTTTCGGACCTAAAATATCTGGAGGGGCACCAACACTGGCGTTGCGACAATATAAATCTGGATTAGCCCAAATCTCGGTAGAACCTTCACTTACACCAACTGCTAAGTCGCGATATAGACCCAATAACATGCCTTGTGCCTTAGCTGTTGCTTGCACTTTCGCTAATTGTTGTTGAGCACAGAACTGTAGATAACAATAGAACTCAATCTCGCACTGGTGGGAATCGGCAAACGCTAACACTTCTGGCGATTGATAATTCTGGTATTGGGAAGGCCAATTCGGCCAACCCCATGCATGAGGATCTTGTGCAATTAAATGCATATGTAAAGCATCATAAAGCGCTAACTGCTGTAACGATTCACCACCTTCGGTAACAAACGCAGCAAAAGCTTGTTGAAGTTCTGGCAACTCAGCTCTGTGTTCAACAAAATAATTATATAAAGTCCTCATAACCGGCAGCTTCAATTGCATCACGCCAGTGTAGTCAACCCAATCCTTTGCCCGCTGCTCAATAATTTTCGCTTGAAAACCTGGGGCACTAACCACTTGAGCTGTTTGTTTACAGGTATCAAAGCCAGGCATTTGTTGGACATTTAAATAGATAATATTGAGCCAACGTCGACTGGAAGGACTATAAGGGCTTGCCGATTCAGGCATCGCAGGATACAACGCGTGGATTGGATTTAATCCGACAAAATCTGCACCTTGTTTGGCTAAATAAGTGACTAACTTGTTTAAGTCTGCAAAGTCACCAATACCCCAGTTGGTTTCAGATTTTACGCCATAAAGCTGAACTGACACGCCCCACTGTTTGTTTTGCTTAAATTCTTCCGGCTGAAAACAACGTTCAGGAGTAATAATAAACGACTGGTGGTATAGTTCATCATCCTCGGCAATTTGTAGAGTAAGCTGATGATAACCAAGTGGAATATCTAAATTTAGAACCCACTCATAGGCCTGATATTCAACCTCATCAAATACAGCAACTTGTTTCAATTCGCCATCAAAAGCGCTGAGATTAAATACATGCTGTTCGTTAGCTTCAGTTTTCAAGGTCAAAGTCAACGGTTGATGAACTTCGGTCATTGCTAGACGAAATGACACAACATAATGTTCGCCATGAGGCTGGACAGAAACAGGATCAAAAGGGTTAAGCCAATGTTCGCGTTGGCGTTCAAAAAGTTGCTGCCGAGCAATTACTTCGTCATCAACATCGAAACCTAGTGCTTGCAGTAGTCGTAACTGATCTTTTTCGGCAACCTCTGCCGCATTTCCCCAAGCGTCGGTGAATGCAGTTTCGATACCGTTAAATCCTATCAGTTCGGCAAGCAATGTCTTGTCCATAATGGCTCCGTTATCTCAATCGTCTTGTTGTTTTTCAGGGCTTTTTTTGATTTGTGTCATGGCCTGCCCAATTCTATCCCTCAGTATACGATGTTCAAAATAACTTTCGATGGCAAAATGCAAGATTATGTCATTAAATTACATAAATACGATTGCATAACGATTTTTCGCTTGAAAATGCCTAAAAAACATGTAATTTTACTACACAATTAGCCATCATCAGAGGTGATTCATGACAATTCGCGTAGCTATTAATGGATTTGGCCGTATTGGTCGTAACGTTTTACGTGCCCTGTACGAAAGTAAAAAAGCATATGATATTAAAGTAGTCGCAATTAACGATTTAGGCGATGCTGCAATTAACGCTCATTTGCTGAAGTACGATACTGCCCATGGGATCTTTCAAGCAGATGTCAGTCATGACGAAAAAGCAATTTTTGTGAACTCTGATGAAATACGCACCTTAAGCGAACGCAATCCTGCGAATCTGCCTTGGGCTGAATTAAAAGTTGATGTTGTGTTGGAATGTACTGGACTTTTTACTGATCGTAAAACAGCTGGCGCACATTTAACTGCGGGCGCTAAAAAGGTCATTATTTCCGCTCCAGCCAAAGATGTTGATGCAACCGTGGTTTATGGTGTTAACCATGACGTTATCACCCCTGAAATGACTATTATTTCTAACGCATCCTGCACCACTAACTGCTTGTCTCCTATCGCTAAACCTTTGAATGATGTCCTTGGTATCGAATCAGGTTTAATGACGACTATCCACGCTTACACCAACGACCAACGTTTAAGTGACGTGTATCACACAGACGTTCGCCGCGCGCGAGCTGCAGCAATGTCAATGATCCCAACAAAGACCGGAGCAGCAGCTGCTGTTGGTCTGGTAGTTCCTGCGTTGAAAGGTAAGTTTGATGGCTTAGCAGTTAGGGTACCTACGATAAATGTTTCTTTGGTCGATTTAACGTTTATCGCAGGTCGCGAGACTACTGTTGAAGAAGTTAACGATATTATTCGTAAAGCGGCAGCCGAATTCCCAATGAATCAAGTCTTAGCGGTAAATGACCTGCCATTGGTTTCAGTTGATTTTAACCATAATCCTATGTCTTCAATTTTTGATGCCACTGAAACTCGCGTTAATGGACGTCTGGTTAAAGTGATGTCATGGTATGACAACGAATGGGGTTTCAGTAATCGGATGCTCGACAACTGTGTCGAACTTATGAAAAACTGCTAATTGCTTAGCGTTAAAAAAGGTGGCTTAGGCCACCTTTTGTTTTTGGAGATTTTAATGGCAGAAATTCGCCCGTTAAACGGTTATGCAGGTTTAACAAATTTGCCTTGCTTAGAATTAAGTATTGGTGAGAGCCAAGTCATAGTGAGCAGCTATGGCGCTCATGTACTTGCCTATCAAGTTCGAGGCCATGACATTTTATGGTTGTCCCAAACTGCAGTTTGGCAAAACGCCAAAGCTATACGAGGTGGTATACCTATCTGTTGGCCGTGGTTTGGCCAATGCCCGCAAGAACTTAGCATCGATAATTCGGCAAAACCTAACCATGGTTTAGTTCGGACACAGTTTTGGAATATAGCAACTCAGCAAATTGCCGATAAAAAGCTTTGCGTGACGTTTGAATTACCTAATTTAGAGCTGCCATGGACAGATGAATTAGTAAGTTTGCAATATAATGTTGAATTAACTGACTTGGCGTTAACTGTAACTTTATGCTGTAACCATACGGTGCAACAACAAGCAGCTTTGCATAGTTATTTCACCGTTGGAAATTGCGCTGATTCAACCGTATCACCGCTGCCAAACAAGTTTTATGACAAGACAATTGATGGTATCAGTCAAACCAACAGTGATACCTGTCATTTCACTACAGAGATAGATCGGATATACCAAGATACCTGCAAAAGCCTAAAACTGGTGTCAGATGAGCGGAGCATCAATATCGACCAATCAGGGCATGATGCAAGTGTTGTTTGGAATCCAGGGCGAGATAAGGCCTTACTTTCAACTGACATTGCGCCTAACAGCTGGCAAAATTTTGTATGCGTTGAAAGTGCCAAGCTTAATTTGGCTGCCGCACCTCTTAATTTGAGTCAAAAAATACTGAACCCTTTTTCCTCGCAGGTATCCTAACTTTTGCAGGGATGAGATAAGCCGACCTACGATTATGAAGGTCGCTTATTTTTTACTGATAGATTGCTTGAAACTTGTCGGTAATAAGCAGCTCGGTGCCATCCTGGCGAGTTACAGTAATTTTGACCTGCCAATACATATCGGGATCACTACAAACCCCCAGTAAAAATTGAGCTACAAATTGTTGCTGCGAGTTATGTTTGAAGAACAAGGGAATTTTCCCCATAGACATATCAAGACCAACAATCTCACCGCGCACAGATTTTATATCCATGCCCTCAATAGCAAGTTCTAGCAGCGTTTCAGGTTTTAGTTGCCCAGGAGTGTACACAAGTCGATACTCGGCGAAATCAACAGTTTTATGGGGTACCTCTGTTTTTTTCGCTGGCGGCGAGCAAGAGACAATAGATAACACAATTAACATTATGACTACAGGAAAAAAAACTTTCACTAACTCGCCCTTGTTTAATTTTGTAGCTCAAACGATACGATACTGGGAAATCGTTGCTGCAATTGAATATTTTCTGACCACAGACTTTGTTCTAAATCATAAAACCGCTGTGTCATCCTATCTTTTTTGGGGTAAAACTCGTATGATCTTCCCAAAGATTGTAAATCAAAACAAGCTTAACCCGGTTTGCGCGTGCTGGTTTACCGTCTAAAATAAGTCTTGAATAACAGGACTACTATAACAAGAGTCACCTTAGGGTGTTTGTTTTATTAACTAGCAAAAAACTGCAGCGGAACTCAACATGAGCCAGACCAAATCGTTAAATGTTGACTACAACTACACGGTTGTCCGCCTATTTGCACTCACAACAGTGTTGTGGGGCATAGTCGGCATGAGCGTGGGTGTTTTAATTGCGGCGCAATTATATTGGCCAGCACTGAACTTTGACTTACCGTTTTTGACATACAGTCGTCTTCGTCCCCTCCATACAAATGCGGTAATTTTCGCATTTGGTACTAGCGCCTTATTCGCCACTTCGTATTACGTTGTACAACGAACCTGTCAGGTCCGTTTATACGCAGAAAAGTTGGCTATGTTTACATTTATTGGTTGGCAAGTTGTTATTCTTGCCGCTGCAATTACCCTTCCAATGGGCATCAGCCAAAGTAAGGAATATGCAGAACTTGAATGGCCAATTGACCTGTTAATTACTGTGGTTTGGGTCTCCTACGCTATCGTGTTTTTCGGCACATTAATTAAGCGTACAACCAGCCATATCTACGTAGCAAACTGGTTCTACGGTGGTTTTATTATTACTGTCGCTGCACTGCACATCGTTAACAGCATGGTAATCCCTGTTTCTCTGACTAAATCTTATTCTATTTATGCAGGAGCAGTAGATGCGATGGTGCAATGGTGGTACGGCCATAATGCAGTAGGTTTCCTGTTAACTGCAGGCTTCTTAGGGATGATGTATTACTTCGTTCCTAAACAAGCTGGCCGTCCAGTGTATTCATACCGTTTATCGGTAGTGCATTTCTGGGCACTGATCGCTTTATACATTTGGGCTGGTCCTCACCATTTACACTACACAGCACTGCCTGACTGGACACAATCAGTAGGTATGGCAATGTCAGTTATTCTATTTGTACCTAGCTGGGGCGGCATGATCAACGGCATCATGACTCTTTCAGGCGCATGGCACAAATTGAAAACCGACCCAATTTTACGTTTCTTGATTGTGTCACTTTCATTCTACGGCATGTCTACTTTCGAAGGCCCGATGATGGCAATCAAATCGGTAAACGCTTTATCGCATTACACAGATTGGACTGTTGGTCACGTTCACTCAGGTGCATTAGGCTGGGTTGCGATGGTATCAATTGGTGCAATGTACCACTTAATCCCTGCGGTCTTTGCTCATGGCCGTATGTACAGCGTTAAATTAGTAAATACACATTTCTGGTTACATACCACTGGTGTTGTTTTATACATTGTTGCAATGTGGATTTCAGGCATTATGCAAGGCATGATGTGGCGCGCGGTGAACGCTGACGGCACATTAACTTATAGCTTTGTACAATCGTTAGAAGCTTCATATCCGTATTACCTGATGCGTTTTATCGGTGGATGTTTTGTTGTCACTGGTATGTTGGTGATGGCTTACAACGTCATTAAAACTGTTCGTGCTGAAAAAGGCACATTACAGCCAATCGCTGAAGCCGCATAAGGAGTTCGATATGTCTACGAATCATCATGAAAAGATTGAAAAAAGCGCCGGCTGGTTGGGTATTATGACTGTTGTTGCTATCAGTTTTGGTACCTTGGTAGAGATTACTCCGCTGATGTTTTTAAAAGAGACTACTGAGCCAGTTGATGGTTTAAAACCATACACTGCATTGCAGATGGAAGGCCGTGATGTGTTTATTCGCGAAGGCTGCACTAACTGTCATAGTCAAATGATCCGTCCATTCCGTCATGAAGTTGAACGTTATGGTCACTACTCTGTTGCTGGCGAAAGTGTTTGGGAACACCCATTTTTATGGGGTTCTAAACGTACAGGGCCAGATTTAGCACGTGTTGGTGGTCGTTACAGTGACGATTGGCACTATGCGCACTTAATGGATCCTCGTTCTGTTGTTCCACAGTCAAATATGCCTAGTTATCCATGGTTAAATACCGCTGTGCTCGATGGAAAACTGACCGCTAAGAAATTAGAAACGTTCCGCAGTTTTGGTGTGCCATACACCGATGACGATATCGCGGGCGCGGAAGCTGCAGTTAAAGGCAAGACAGAAATGCAGGCCTTAATTGCATACTTACAATCTCTTGGCACAGCGCTGAAGTAACCGTTATGGATTATCCTACGATACACAGCATTTTCACCGTGATTATATTTGTGGCTTTTATTGCCTTGTTGGTCTGGATATTTCTGCTCAAACGCAAACCAGATTTTGACAATGCAGCGAACGCGATATTTGCTGACGAAGTAAAGCCCAAAGCAAAACAACAACAGGAGAAAGGTCATGAGTAGCTTTTGGAGCGCTTGGATCATTGTATTAACGTTAGCATGCTTAGTTGTATGCTTCGTCTTGCTGACCTGGAATTTAAAGAACCACGTTGGCGTGCCAGAAAATGAAACTACTGGCCATGAGTTTGACGGTATTACCGAAATCAATAATCCACTGCCAAAGTGGTGGACTATTATGTTCTATGCAACATTTGCTTGGTCGGTATTCTATTTTGCTGCTTACCCAGGTTTAGGCAACTGGCAAGGTTTGTTTGGTTGGACTAGTTCTAACCAAGGGATCAAGTCATTAGCTGAATCAAAAGCCGCAGTTGAAGCAAAAAAAGCAGCAGGTGTGCCTTCCCAACTTGATAGCGAATATATGGCTGCAAACGAAACTTTTGACAAAGAGTTTGCAAAATATACTAGCCGTTCTGTTGAAGAGCTGGCAAAAGATGCTGACGCTTTAGCAGTAGGTCAGCGTTTATTCCTGCAAAACTGTGCTCAGTGCCATGGCTCTGATGCGCGTGGTCAACAAGGCTTCCCTAACCTAACCGATAACGATTGGTTATACGGTGGTACAGTGGATAAGTTGAAAGAAACTATCATCCACGGCCGCAAAGCAGCAATGCCTGCTTGGGGTGAAGCTTTAGGTGAGCAAGGTGTTAAAGAGATGACTGCTTATGTCCTGAGCTTATCTGGACGTAAAGTTAACGATAAAGATGCCGCTGCAGGTCAAGTCAAATTCGCGATGTGTGCGGCTTGTCACGGTATGGATGGTAAAGGCTCTTTGGCGCACAATTTACCATTTGGTGCACCAAATTTGACGGATAAAGTTTGGTTATACGGCGGTTCAGTAGGTGCAGTAACTGAAACTTTAAACAAAGGTCGTAACGGTGTTATGCCTGCTTTTGGTGAACGTTTAGGTGAAGATAAGATCCACGTAATTGTTTCTTATGTTTACAGCTTATCGCAAAACCAAACTGCAAAGTAATACGTTTAAATGAGTTAAAAGAAGCCCCGCTCCGGGGCTTCTTTATATGAGGTCCTATAGATGAACGTAAAGCCTTGGTATAAGCAGTTTTGGCCGTGGTTATTAATTAGTTTGCCGGTTTTTTCGGTGTTCAAAGCAGTTCACACTGTCTACATTATGAACAAACAAAGCCCCGATTTGGTGGTTGATGACTATTATGCTGAAGGCAAAGCCATCAACATGAACTTAGCGAAATATCGGGAGGCCGCAAGTCGAAATCTGTCAGGTACAGTTTTACTTGCAGGCAACAAAGTAATTGTTAATCTAAAAGAAAATCCATTACTAGGTGACAAATTAGTATTAAATTTTGTACACAATACAGTTGCAAGTAAGGACTTTAAAGTTTCAGCTGAACGCAGTGGTGCGTCAATGTTTGTGGCTGAGTTACCTAATGTCATAGACGGTAAATGGAACTTAGTTGTCGCTGATACCAAAGACGAATGGAAACTGAGAGCTAGCTTTGTTTTACCAGTTCATGAAGAAATTAAACTGAGTTATTAAATTGACCGAATCTGTAGTCCCTTGTTTTCATTGTCATGAAGCAGTACCTGCCAATACCAATTTCAGCGTTGAGTTTAATGGCGACTTAAAAAGGTGCTGTTGTCCAGGCTGTCAGGCTGTGGCGGATACAATAATTAGACAAGGCCTTAGTGATTATTATCGCTTTCGCACAAAACCTGCGAGTAAAGCGGATGCTGTTCCTCAAGAACTGCGAAACTTACAAAGCTACGACAATCCCGAGATCCTTGCAGAACTTGCCGTTATAGACGGTGATTTTCAACGGATAGAACTTTCTATAACCGGTATGAGTTGTGCTGCTTGCGCATGGTTAATCGAGAAAAATTTTAAAAACGACCCTGCAATTCAGCATCTACAAGTAAATTCAACTACTTCCCGGTGCGAACTTATCTGGGATCCACAACAGCGTCCTTTAAGCGATATTTTAAATTCAATGAATTCGCTTGGTTATCAAGCGAGTCCATTTGTAGCTGATACTGAAGAAGTACATTTTAAAAAAGAAATGCAAGATTACCTGAAGCGGTTGGCTGTTGCAGGCATTATGACCATGCAAGTCATGATGCTAGCTTTTGGGCTTTATTTCGGCGAACACACCGGTATTGAAATTCAATATGAAGGCTATTTACGCTGGGTCAGTTTGCTGTTAACGCTGCCAGTGATGGCCTACTCTGCCTTGCCTTTTAGTCGTAGCGCCTATCGAGCGCTTCGGCAACGAGAGCTAAATATGGATGTGCCGATTACTTTGGCTCTCTATTACACCTTTATTGCTTCGCTCTACGCCACTGTTGCTGATACCGGTGAAGTCTATTTTGAATCAGTTTGTATGTTTGTATTTTTGCTTCAGATCGGCAAGTTTTTCGAATTTAGAGCAAGAAAACAGGCCCGTGATGCCACCTCTAATCTGTTAAAAATCATGCCTGTGAGTGCTGAGCTTTGGATAGATGGTCGCACTGAAACAGTTCCAGCGCGTAAATTACAGATTGGCGACATCATTTTGGTCAAAGCTGGTGAAACTATCCCTGCGGATGGCGTGATCGCCAGTGGCGAAAGCACCGTTGATGAGTCGATGTTAACTGGGGAATATCAACCAGTTGTAAAAAAACTTGAAGATATGGTTTTGGCGGGTAGCACAAATCATGATGGTATAATCACCGTAAAAGTCATGAAGGCTCTGACCGAATCTCGGTTGGGACAAATTATCCTATTGCAGCAACAAACATTGCATCAAAAGCCTGCACTTTTGGAAAAAACCGATAAGATAGCCAGATTTTTCGTGCAGCGGTTACTGGTCATTGCAACATTGACCTTTATTAGTTGGTTTTATTTTATTGATGAAAGCCGAGCATTTTGGGTAACTCTGTCAGTTTTAGTCGCAACCTGCCCTTGCGCATTAAGTCTTGCGACTCCGACAGCGATTACTTGCGCTTTAGCATCTCTGAATAAAAAAGGCATATTGATCAAGAATCAGCAGGTTTTAGCATCACTCCCTAAGTTAAGCAAGGTGTTTTTTGATAAAACTGGCACACTAACCCAAGGTAAATTTAGTATTGCCAGTGTCACTATGCACAGCGATAAGTTCAGCCAAGATCAAGTCTTGCAGTTAGCTGCGCATTTAGAACTGCGCTCCGAGCATCCGATAGCTAAAGCATTTCTACCCTATTTAGCGGGTGACGAGCAATTAGAAGCGGTTGAACTAATCGTCGGCAAAGGTCTGAAAGCAAATTGGCTACACAATGAAAATTGCTATCAGGTAAAAATTGGTAGTAGCGCCTTTTGTGAAGTTGTAGACAAATCGCCAGTTTGTCTCACCATAGATAACGAACTAGTTGCAAGCATTGAATTGATTGATGCAATTCGACCGGAAATTAAAAGCTTAGTTGCCAAGCTGCAAGAGAATGCCATTTCTCTGGCAATAATTACTGGTGACAGTTCTAATAATGCTGAGCATATTTCGCAACAGTTACAAATTACTGAATTACATAAAGGCTGTTCGCCTGAGGACAAAGTTGCTTTTATTCAGAAGGCAACAGCAGCAGGTGAAACGGTATTAATGGTTGGTGATGGTATTAATGACAGTCCATGCTTCCATGCAGCACATGTGTCAGTAGCACTTGATTCAGGCACGGATTTATCGAAAAACCAAGCCGATGTTGTGCTGCTTTACAATAATTTGTCATTGCTGGTGTCATTAATTACCGGGGCAAAACGAGCGCAACAGGTAATTAAACAAAATCTGCTATGGGCGGTTGGTTATAATCTGGTAATTATTCCACTAGCGGTATGTGGTTTTGTTTCTCCTTATGTTGCGGTAATTGGTATGTCTACAAGCTCTTTATTGGTAGTTTCAAATTCATTAAGGTTACTAAAATCATGAGCATAATTTACGTTTTAATTCCAATTGCCTTGTTATTTGTGATGATAGGTTTAGCTATTTTTTTCTGGGCCGTTCGTAGTAAGCAATTTGATGACCTAGACAAAGAAGGTTTTAGCATTTTATTTGATGATAAAAACACTGCGAATAAAAGTACCGAGGCAAAGCCTAAATAATGGTTGAGCATGCAGGCTTAATTACCGCACTGTTAGTCGGATTTTTTGGATCAGGACACTGTATTGTCATGTGTGGAGGTATGGCAAGTGCCCTACAGATGATGATGGCCGAGTCAAAATGGCAACCTCTCATTTTGCAATTGTGCCTCAGCATTGGACGCATTACCAGTTACAGTTTGCTTGGGGCACTATTTGGTACTTTAGGTGCAAAGGCATTAATAGTTGCTGGCTTTAGCCATTTATTGCAGCTGTTCGGCGGGATCATGTTGTTATTAATGGCGTTGTATGTCAGCCGAGTTTGGACTGTACTGACGAAATTAGAAATTGTTGGCGCTGCGCTTTGGCGTAAAATTCAACCATTCTCGTCAAAGTTATTGCCAATCAACACACCGAATAAAGCTCTTTTGTACGGCTTATGTTGGGGATACCTTCCGTGTGGCTTAGTTTATTCGGGGTTAAGTTATAGTTTAAGCAGCGGCAGCACCCAAGCGGGCGCTCTTTGGATGCTAACATTTGGCCTTGGAACATTACCGGCAGTCTTGTTAACAGGCCAAGCAGCGCAATTTGTGGTTAAATTTAAACAACTCATAGCCGTAAGGTTTATCAGTGCCGCAGTGTTGGCATATTTCGGTTTATGCACGATTTACCTTGCACTACGTGCACTTGTTTTTTAAGCTAGGGATCTAAGTTTGGATAAAATATGGGAAAAACACTATGAACTCAACATCAATTAATTGTCAAGATTGTGGATTCAGTCAGCTTTGCCTGCCATTTTCATTGAATGACAGTGAACTTGATAAGTTGGACCATATTATTCAGCGTAAACGCCCAGCGCATAAAGGTGATCATCTCTTTGAAGCTGGTAAACCGTTACAAGCACTTTATGCGGTTCGTACAGGTTCATTTAAAACTTATACCCTCACTGAGCAAGGTGAAGAACAAATCACTGGTTTTCATCTACCTGGAGACGTTATCGGTTTTGATGCGATTGGCGAAAATAGCCATCCAAGTTATGCTCAAGCACTTGAAACGGCAATGGTATGTGAAATCCCGTTCAACAATCTCGATAATTTACTAGATCAATTGCCAAAATTACGCCAGCAATTAATGCGATTAATGAGTCAAGATATTTCTGGCGATCAACAAATGATGTTGTTGTTAAATCGGAAAACAGCCGAAGAAAAACTGGCCGCATTTTTAACCAATCTCGCGCAACGCTTTGCTAATAGAGGTTTTTCTCGCCGTGAATTTCGCCTAACAATGACACGCGGTGAGATTGGTAACTATCTAGGACTGACCGTAGAAACTATCAGTCGTTTACTTGGACGATTTCATAAAGATGATTTAATTCATGTCGATGGCAAGTTGATCACAATTACAAACTTTGATGAGCTGAGTCGTGTTGCAGGAATGGCGAAAATCGCTAAATAATACGATTAAGGGAATTACTTCCCCTTGTCAAATAGATCTGTTGTACATTCATTGAGTTAAGTCTCTTATACTTGATCAGGAGCAAGTTCATTTACTGCCAAATCCGCTAATGTTGTCTACACTTTGCTAAAGCTTAACGCAATGGAGAATTAAAATGGCGACATTTCAGGATGTACTGGTGGTAATAGATCCAACCACTGAATCACAAAAAGCGTTAGATAGGGCGCTAGAATTAGCAGAGCATACCGCTTGCAGGCTTACAGTTTTTCTCTCGATTTATGATTTTTCTTACGAAATGACGACCATGCTTTCCGGAGACGAGCGCGAATCTATGCGCTTGGCCGTTATGAAAGATCGTGAGATTTGGTTAGAGAGTATGCTCCATGCAGCTAGAGAAAAAGCTATTGAGTGCACCACCAAAGTGGTCTGGCACAATCGTCCCTTTGAGGCAATTGTTGAGAGTGTTGCCGATCATGGCTACGATTTAGTTATCAAAGGAACTCATGACCATGATGTTCTTAAGTCAATGATTTTTACCCCAACCGATTGGCATATTTTGCGTAAATGTCCCTGCCCTGTCCTACTGGTGAAAGAACATGCTTGGCCAGAGAAAGGACAAGTGCTTGCAGCCGTTAATGCAGGAAGTGAACAACCGCATCACAAAGCGCTTAATTCAAAAATCATAAAGCAAGCTCAAGCCGTCGCTAGAATGCTGCATGGCCAAGTTCATTTAGTTAATGCATATCCTGGAACACCAATCCATGTGGCTATAGAAATCCCAGAATTTAACCCAGCAGAATATAACGATAGCATGCGGCATCACCACATTGATGCGGTGAAGTTACTGGCCTCAACTCATGGGATTGCATCAGAAAATTGTCATGTGCAAGAGGGGATGCCGGAAGACATAATCCCTAAGGTTGCAAAGGAAATTGACGCCGAAATTGTCATTATTGGCACTATTGGTCGAACAGGCCTTTCTGCCGCTATTATTGGAAATACTGCGGAGCATGTCATCGATAAGTTAGATTGCGACATTCTCGCGTTAAAGCCTGAACATCATCCGCTGGGGTGAATCCGAAGCGATAACTAGCCGCTTGTGAATAGTGCTTGCGGCTATCACTTATAACCGCTTTGGCATTACAAAACTTTTCGTTATAATGTGCACCATTTTTTCCGAGAACTGGTGTAGTTATGTCTCACGCGGCAGCAGCAAAAGCCCAATACAATTTAAATAAATTACATAAACGTCTTCGCCGAGGCGTCGGTCAAGCTATTGCAGACTTTGATATGATTAGCGATGGCGATAAAATTATGGTTTGCTTGTCGGGCGGCAAAGATAGCTATACCCTTCTCGATATCTTGTTAAATCTGCAACAATCTGCCCCAATCAATTTCAGTATCGTTGCTGTTAATCTAGATCAAAAGCAACCGGGCTTCCCTGCAGACGTACTGCCAACTTACTTAGCAAGTATCGGTGTTGATTTTCAAATTGTCACAGAAGACACCTATTCAATCGTCAAGGAAAAGATCCCAGAGGGAAAAACGACTTGCTCTTTATGCAGTCGTCTAAGAAGAGGAATTCTGTATCGAACAGCTAAAGAGTTAGGGGCTACCAAAATTGCACTAGGACACCACCGTGACGACATGTTAGAGACCATGTTTTTAAACATGTTTTATGGTGGAAAAATGAAGTCGATGCCACCTAAGCTAATTAGTGATAACGGTGAGCATATTGTTATCCGCCCGCTGGCATATTGCAAAGAGAAAGATATCGAAAAATATTCTGTTGCTAAGGGATTCCCAATTATCCCGTGTAATCTTTGTGGGTCACAGGATGGTTTGCAACGTCAAGTGGTTAAAGAAATGCTGCAAGACTGGGATAAACGTTTTCCTGGTCGTATTGAGACTATGTTCCAAGCAATGCAGAATATTGTGCCATCGCACATGATTGATAAAAACCTGTTTGATTTCAAAAATGTTACTCGTGAGAACGCGGCAATGTTTGCTAGTGATACCGCCTTTGATAAAGAGTCAGTACCATCCACTCCAGTTGGACTTAGCGATTGTGACGACGAAGAAATAACTGATCGCTCTGTTGGCAAGGCTGGCGCTGTTTTAGTGCAACCACTCGAATTGTCGTGATCCCCGAAAATAATCTTCCCTCAGGAGAGCTAGCAAATCTGTGCTAGCTCTCCTGCGCTGCTAAGCACAAAGTCAAAATCGCCTAATTGAAGTTCAGTAATACTTGTTTTGATTTCCTCGGCAACAAACTAGACAATTTTAAAATTATTTTGTCTGCAAAGTTATCGCCTAAGGTTATTCTGCAGGTTTACCGTTGCTTAGTCTTTAATTAAGCAAAGCTTAGGTTCGATTGAGTTCCAAACCGGTGCAGATAAATTGCCTTTACGCTTTAGGTAATAGCACGTCGCAAACTGCAGATTTGATTGTTTGATTAATTCTATTATTTTGAATTGCGCTGAGGTCTGTAAGCCATTTGCTAACCAACTGTAGGTCTGTGCTTTCTGTAGAGGGGTTAACTGATACCAGTGACTAAATGCAATATTTACAGCCGTTTCAAGGGTGTCCGGATGATAAGGTCCGTATTTTATGGCCTGCAACAGTATCGGCCAAGCCGCAGTTAGGTCATTAGTTACATTCGCTAAAAACCAAGCATAATCTGCATAAGCCTCAGGCCATTTCGGTCGCAAAGTAATCGCTGATTTATAGAGTCCATCGAGCTCTCTGAGCTCCGCTGCGGTTGCATAGCCCGAATTAAAACCCCACAAATCGATTTTTGCTTTGGTTATTAAATAGTGTGGATTAGTGGGTGCTAACTGCACACTGCGTATAGCAAAATCTCTTGCCAGCTTAAAATTATCTTCATTAATAGTTTGTGGCTTTTGTAACCATGTTTCGAATTGAAAGCGAGCTTGGAAATAGGCTGTATTTGCAAGACCAAGTCTCGCGGCGTCTAAAATATAGGCCAAGCAAATTAGCAGCAGTAGCCCAGCCAAGATACGCTTCATCATGCCTGTCCGTGTTGAAAATCCAGACTTGCAGTAATCAATCTTGGATTATTCAATACAAGTGACTCTGCATAATCTTGACCGGACACTCTAGTAACCTCGATAAGGCTTGCCGTTAATTTTGGCGGTCGACGCTGCACATTGTGACAGTCAGAAGCCATAACATGATAGAGCCGCTTTTTAAGCAAATGAAGCGCTGTATGTTGATGACGACCGCCTAAATCACCGAGAAGCGATGAAGCAGTTAACTGAAATAAACAGCCTAATCTAACGAATGAGTCGAGTATTGCAACGTCTGCTTGCACTTCACGATTTCTTTCAGGATGAGCGATCATTACCGTGATGTTTCGTTGCGCTAACCACTTAACGAGCTTATCACTACCAGGTGGAATATGGCTGGGTGGAAGCTCAAGTAATAAAAGCTTTTGTCCTTGCCATTCACCAATAAATGGCAACTGCTGTTGCTCGATGGCAGGCATCAGATCGGCAGTAAGTCGAACTTCTGCCGCAGCAGCAACTGAAATCGCTATTTGTTCTTGGGTAATCGCTGAACATACTTGAGCCAAGGCCTGATTGATAGTATTGCGATTATTATCAAAATAACCTGGATTAATATGTGGAGTTGCAACCATATGCGTGATGCCATCGGCTGCGGCAAGACGCAGCAGCGCAATAGAATCTGCGATGCTAGATGCTCCATCATCAATTCCTGGCAATATATGACAGTGTAAATCAATCATTAAGAGTCGGACTTTTCAGTGTAATATTGGTAATAGCCGTAGCTACCGTAATAACGTTCAGCTTTTTTAACATCAAGGTCATTTAACACAACCCCGTATACTTTGGCATGAGACTGAACTAGCTTCGCTAATGAATTTTGAATTAAACCACTGCGGCTATAGTTTGCCTTTACGACCATCACTACTGCGTCTGCTAGCCGAGCAATCATTAAGGCATCACTCACAGCTTGCACAGGCGGCGTATCAATCACTATTTTGGTATAGCGGCCTTTTAACTCATTAAGCAGCGTTAGAAATCTTGGATGCGCAAGTAATTCAAGTGGGTTAATTGGAATTGTGCCTGCCGGCAGGATATCAACGCCACTTTGCTCATCATGCACTATACAGTTTTCCAGAATTTCTGTTTCCGTTAAATAGTTTGCTAAACCGGGTTGAAACGCGGGTAACGAAAACCGTTTCGCAATCGTAGGTTTGCGCATATCAGCATCAATTAACAAGACTTTTTCCAATTGCGCAAACGCAAAACTCAAATTACTTGATACTGTCGACTTGCCTTCTTCTGGCACAGAGGAAGTAACCACTAACAGTTGCAACGGTTTATCAAGGGCAAGCAGCGCTAGACTTGTACGAATACTGCGCACAGATTCACTAAATGTTCGTTGTTCAGAATTAAAAAAAGTGCGATTAAATTCAGCAATATTGTTGTTTGACGTTAGCTTAGGAATTATGCCAAGAGCTCTCTGTTGCAGTACAGATTCGACATCCTGAGAAGTTTTGATAGTATCGTTAAGAGACTCCATCACAAAAGCTACAACAATTCCGAACCCTAAGGCTGCAATAAAAGCCAAAATAACAATAAATTTGCGTTTTGGTTTAATGGGTTCTGTAGATGTGATTGCCCTATCAGTAAATCTTGCAATCGCAGAATCAAAATCACCAGCGACTTCAGTTTCTTTTTGTCGAGACATAAAAGTCTCAAATAACTGGCGGTTGGTTTCCACCTCACGCTGTAATCGTTGATACTCGGCTTCTTTACCACTCACATCTTGATATTGACCTTTAGCCCTTGCCATTTCAGCTTCCAGCGACGCTAATTTTTGCGCTTCAGTCTGTGATTCATTCTCAATGCCAGCAATTAGCTTACGAATTTGCTCACGTAAGTTCTCTTGAATTGTGGCTAATTCCGATTTTACCGCCAGTAATTTCGGATGTTTTGGTCCATATATTTTGCTAAGTTCAGAGACTTTCCGCTCGACGATAATCACTTCTTTCTTGACGTTTTGAATTGACGGATGAGCGGTGATTTCGGGTAACGACTCTAACTGATCGACATTAGTCTTGCCATATTGGGAAATAACACGAATAAAACTATCTACTTGTGCCTTTTTTGAACGAGCTGCGGTCAGTTCAACCCCAAGCCTTTCCAGTTCTTGGCTACCTAAACCACGAACACCAGCCACATCAATTAGACCTTCACGCAGTCTAAAATCTTGCATTGCTTTCTCTGAATCATCCAAGCGTTGGCGTAGTTCCCCTAAACGACCACCAAGCCAATTATTGGCCTTCTGGGTAATGCCCATTTTCGCTTCAAGCTGGCTATCGATGTAAGTTTCGCCAATGGCATTGGCGACTTTTGCCGCAAGTTCGGGATCGTGAGATTCAAAGGAAATATTGACTAATTGTGTTTTGCGAACTGGCTCTATTGAAAGACTCTTCATGAACTGAGAAAGAATATGTTCACGCCTCTCGAGTTCAATTTGCTGCTGGCTTCTATTTTCGTTAGACGATTGCAAAAATGGCAATAATTCTTGAATTGAATCTTTGAATGAAGCCTTTGGCATGTAGTCCGGATGTTCTGCAAGATTTAAGCGGTTAATAACGCTTTCAGCGATAGTCCTAGATTTTAATATCTCAAACTGGGTTAAGTAATATTCTTGCTGGGCAGAGTTCATGCCATAGACTTCTTCGATTTTGACAGCTTTTGCTTGCTGAGCTTCTATCAAAAGTGTGGCCTTGGCACTGAACACCGGCTTCATATTCAGCACTATAAAAGCAGTTAAAATTGCAATCAAAACTGCTAACAATAAAATACGCCACTTAGAGCGATTGACTACAGCAAAATATTTCCTTAAATCAATCACTTCATCTGAAGGTTGTGCTTGTTGTTGAGTTTCAGCATTCACGGACATCAAAAAAATCTCTGCTCAATAGTGATGGTATCCCCTGCACTAATTCTGGTATTCAAACTTCCCGTTTGGGCATTATTTTTGTCGCCTTCACGGGAAATAGCTATTTTCTCTTTGGAAGCACGTTCGGTTAATCCCCCAGCTAAAGCGATAGCTTGATTAACGGTCATCCCTGGTTGGTAAGGATAGCCACCAGGTTTATTTACTTCGCCATGGATATAAAAAGGTCGGTATTGAACGATACCAACAAACACATTGGGCTCGACAAAATAATCAGGCTTTAGGCCGTCGTAAACATGTTGCTCAAGTTGCTTGATAGTCATGCCAACAACTTTGATAGTTCCAAGGAATGGGTAATTTACCGTACCACTGTCGGTCAGTTGAGTTTCTAACTTTAGCTCATCTTCACCAAAAACTTGGATCACTATCACATCACCAGGACCGAGCCGATAGTTTTCTGTTTCTTGTGAAATGGCACCCAATGACAAAAGTGCAAGTAATATTACCCAGCAGTATTTCATCTAAAGCCTCAAAGTGTGAAGTTAAATTCAATGCCAACGACATTTCGGTCATAGCCAAAGCCGATGGCATTTGAAGTTCTAACTTCATGATTGAAAAAGCCCTTTACTTTCATCCACCGTAATAAATCGCCATTTAACTCGGCAGTTGCCACGCGGGCAATATCATAACGATTAGAAATGTTGTAGTCATTCGTTTGGAATTCATAGGCAAGTTTGGTTGACCACAACTCGCTCCACTCATGGTTCCAACCTAATGCATAAGTTGTTTCAATAATGTAGTCACCAATTACCGCAACAGAATCAACATCTTTTGCGCGGCGTCCGGTTGCTATATCAAAACCTGAATAAGTAAGTGGTTGCCAGAGTAAAATCGCTTCCCAGGCAAAACCATTAAAGTCTTCACGCGCTGCTAGGTCGAAGTTTTTATCCTGATAACCTACTTTTGCAGTACCAGTAGTGACACTACTGATTTCCCATTCAACACCTGCTCGATAGTTAGTATCTAAGCTATTACGATCACCAGAAGGGTCGACTTTGTTGTACTGGATATTTGCTTGGTTTGCTTCAACAAATAAACTATAGGAGCCTTCCATTTGGTAGAAGAAGCCAGCACCAGCTAGGTAATAGTCATAATCACGAAATACTGTCACATCACGAAAATTTTCAAACTCTTTACTAAACATTTGGCCGTTAAGTTTCAGCTTCGCTCGGGATCCATCGCGACCATATTCATAATCTGCTTCTGTCAGTGTCGAGTTAAATTTAGTGACTGAATTCTGCAACGAGCCACGGCCTTCAGAAATACCTGTACCTCTATCTTCATGCAACCAGCTACGATTAGACTTAAGCTTGAATTTTTGACCGTCTTCAGGGCTAAACTTAGCCTCACCTTCCCAATAGCCATCTGTGAATTCGTCAGGACGGCTACTCATGTATTGTGCGTCTTTAACTGCAGCTGATACGGTATAACTGGTGGTACCGTCCAATAGCGTTGCTTTAACACTTGGCGCAATAGTAAAAATCCAACTGGACAGTTTATCGTCTTGGACACGAGTGACGTTGTCATCATGTTTGAAACCAGTATTTAAGGCAGGAAGTAAATCTATACCAACATCAGTTTTTATAACTGCGCCTTGATCTGGCCCCTGCTGAGCGGAACTAGATGCTGAAAAAACCAACAACATTGCAAGCGAAATTTTAGTCAATTGCGATGCTGTTTTTGAATTGAAATTAGTATACATTTTTTCCACCAAAGCCCTTAAAAACTGTTTTAAATATGATTTTTATATCCCACCACAAAGACCAGTTGCGGATATAAGCCAAGTCATACTCAACTCTTTTTTGCATTTTTTCTAACGTGTCTGTTTCACCACGCCAACCATTAATTTGTGCCCAGCCAGTGATCCCCGGTTTTACTTTATGTCGCAGCATATAAAAAGCCACTTTGTTGCGATAATGCTCGTTGTGCGCAACAGCATGGGGGCGAGGTCCTACAACTGACATTTGCCCTTTTAAAACATTAATAAATTGCGGCAACTCGTCCAAGGATGTTCTTCTTAGGAATCCTCCTACTGGGGTAACTCTTGGGTCGTTTTTTGTTGCTTGAGTTACAATATCAGAATTTTCAAGCACTTTCATGCTTCGAAACTTGTATACACCAATTTTCTTGCCATCAAGTCCGTAACGATCTTGCCGAAAAATAATCGGCCCCTTAGATGTTAACTTAATTGCAAAGCCAATTAATAAAAATGCAGGAAATAACATAACTAAAACCAACAAACTAAAGGCGATATCAAAACTACGCTTGATATAATTTTGTAATCCAAGATGTGGTGACTCAAAAACACTAATGGCATCAATATCACCAACATTACTCAATCTACCATGAATTAAATTCATAAAAATTAAATCGGGCACTAAATAGACATCTAAAGTAGTGTCACCTAACTGTTCAACTATTTGCTGTATTCGCTTATCGGCATGCAAAGGCAAGCAGATATAAAGGCGGGAAATTACCCCAGACTGGGCAGTTAAGACCGCGTCATTTACAGCACCTAACAACTTTGCGCGATATTCTTCTGGAAATCGACTGACATCACGATCGTCGAAAAAACCAATCACCTGCAAGCCGTGGCTAGGATTGTCGTTTATTTCTTCTAGAAGTTGTACCCCACGAGGGGTAAGTCCAATAATTGCAGTTTTTTGAATATTGATGCCACGCTCACTTTGCAGCAAACGTATGCTCCGCATAGCAATACGCCAACTCAGCAGCAAGACAATTGAACCACAATACCAACTACCCAAAACTACCCGTGAAAACACCGAACCTGATTTAAGCAAAAAAAGCCCAATGAGTATGACAATGAAGGACACACTAAGGGTGAATACAACTAACCACAAACTCTGTGAAAATCGGCTGGTTCGCCAGTTCCTGTATAGCTGAAAGCCTTCGGCTAAGTACGAAAAAACGATGATCTGCGCAAGCAACAAGATGATGTAAGTCTGGTCTACATCACCTAGATACCAAAATGAAGCCAAAACTAACACCGAAACCAAGACAAACAAATCTAGCAAACGATATAAACCAGCAAGGCTGTCGCCGCTAGACTCTAAATGATTCAGCGTTTTCAAATTAAAAACTTTCCATCTAACTACAAATAAACAATGGCATAGTACCCGTAGTCGCAGTCACTCGCAATTATCACAAGTATTAATTGCAAAATTCATCTAACCTATCGCTTTATTTGCGTCACAACGGTGACTCACAATACCTAGAAGTGGTAATTAGATTGAACTTTTATCACTGAGGGAATTTACGTGATTAACCATCGAAAATTGCAATTTATCAAATCAATAATTTTCTCGTTTTGGCTTTCTGCATGTAGCCAATCGATACCGCCATCTACTACACTCCCAATTGAAGTTGCTGAAACATCTGGCTTAATTTGCCTTAATAACCAGCAGTTTCTAACAATCAATGACTCAGGTCATCGGCCTTCGCTATTTCAAATAAACGATGCAGGTGTCATTAAGCGAAGAATAGATTTAACGGTGGCCAATAATGATTGGGAAGCGATAAGTACCGATGGTACTTGGCTGTATATTGCTGATACAGGGAATAACAGTGGCGCTCGTCAAGAAGGCTTCGTGTATCGAGTGCAGCTCAATGAGTTGAAGGGATCTGTTGTCCCGACACGTTTTACATTTCGTTTTTCTGCTTACGACGCAAATGCTATAAAACCGTATCAACATGAATTTGATATCGAAGCGATTGCTACGACCAAAACCGATTTGTTTATGTTTAATAAAAACTGGACTGGTGGAGCAACCCTGGTCTATCAATTACCAACATCTGCAGGTTTGCAAACTCAGAGCCTTTCACCGATTGCAAAAATTCAAGATCTTCCCGGTGTTGTCACTGATGCGACTTGGTCTGAAAAACATCAAGTCTTCTTACTTGTAGGCTATGCAAATCCTCGCAGCAATGCCTTAGCTTTATATTTAACCGGCAACTTCTCAGCTTTTATTGCCGTAGTCGACCAAAAATTTCAACTTATTCGGACAATACCAGTGCCCGAAGCAAAACAACTCGAAGGCATTTGCCTCGATGAAGATGACAATATCTGGCTAAGCCAAGAGCAGTTTCAAAATACTGATGCGAAGCTTTGGCGTTTTACTAACTTGAAACATCTTTTAACCAGTATCTAGTTGGCTGTGGGCAAACAAAGTTTTGCAATTTTTCCGTTGTTGTCTAGTGTTAATCAAATAACTATGTCGGAAATATTTACACAAGAGATAACTACCAATTGTGCTTTTATTAACCAATACAGCAGCTTGCGAAATTGGCATGATGTGTGCTGTATCTCCGATATGTTCGTTGCTCTAATTCGCTTTTCATGTTGTAAAAATAAAGAGCGCCCTAAATTCCGCTGCAGGGAATTCAAGATCATGCAGTTAGCGGCCAAGCATTCACAAAGGATGTTCGTAATGAAACATAAGCATTTAGCAATTTTTTTAATGTTAGGCACCTTTACCACTTTTACTGCTAGTGCAAATTTAATTGCCAATCCAAGTTTTGAAAGCACCCCGCTTGTTGATTCAATGGCCTTCACTGACTGGAATATCGCTTCGCAAAGCTGGGATGTAATCAAAACGAATGGAGCTGGCCATAGTTGGGCGGTTTTTTCTATTATCCCGGGCTGGCAAAACTTCTACGGTAATGGTGTGGAGCTCCATGCTTCCGGTACGATAAAAACGACCAATCTTAGTCCTGTCAATGCCGTTGACGGCAGCAACTACATTGAACTAGATAGCCATTTTAATTCTAGCAATCCTGGTAAAAGTAATTACGGCATCTCACAAGTAATTAGTGGGTTGACGGCCGGCGCTTATTATGACCTTTCCTTTTGGTATAGAGCACGCACAACCCAAGCGAATGACAACATTCTTAACGTGTATTGGTCGAACGCTGTTGTTGCATTAACCCAAGGCGATTACATCGCGCGCTACGACTACAACAATCTTCATAACAATCATGAGCAATGGGTGCAATACACACTTAGACTACAAGCAACCACCAGTGAGATGAAACTCGGCTTTGGTGGTGCAGGAAGTGCAAGCTGGGGTATGGTTGAAACTTTTAACGGCAATGGTAAAGGTGCAACTCTAGATGGCTTAAATCTAGTTGCAGTTTCAGCTCCCGCCAGTGTTGGAATATTCTTTTTTGGCCTTTTGGTTTTGGCATTTCGCCAGAGGAGACTTAAGTCTGACTCACTATAATAGCTAAACTTAGTCTGTAATCTTGTTTAGTCAGTTGCAATAGCAATTAAACAAAGCTTTGTATTTAATTAATAATCTAAGCCCTATCGCCTGAATTGGTTTAGCAAAAGCCAAAGTTTTGGAAACATCCGACCCACAATAGCTTTTAGGTATAACAAAGGCCAAAATGGGCCACCATACTGACGAATGAATATTAACCATTCATCAATAGCAGGACATTTTGATTGATCTGCCATCCAAGCCACACGAACATTTAACGGAATTGATGGATCTTTTAATGACCCTTTTACTGGATGTAGTGCACAAACCCCATAACAGCCTGGAGCGATGAGTAACCTAAAGCCAGCGTGTTTCAAGCGTAAGCTGTAATCAAAATCGCCCATTTTATGAGTGAATTGATGCGAAAAAATGCCAATTTTGGCAACTGCAACTGCAGGAATCAGACAGAAATTTCCATTAACATAATCACATTCTTGAACATGTTTTTCGGGGGCAATGACCCGACCAATAGATAATGGAAACAGGGGATTAGATATTTTCCTACCGCCATAACTCCAATTCGAAGTCACTTTGTCTTGTAGCGTGCCGATGACCGCACCAACGTCTGAGTTAGATTGTTGTTGATAACATGAAACCAAACGCACTATGGCATCATTTTGTAAAATCACATCATCATTTAGCCAAAGATAAAAATCTGCAGGAGCGCTAAGTGCCTGTTCCCAGCAATAACGCATGCCTTTAGTCCAAAACATGTTTCCAGTGCCTTGCACCAAATGAACTTGTGGAAACTGCTGACTAACAGCGTCGGCTGTCCCATCATTACTTGCATCATCCAACAGCCAAACTTGTAGTGAAATATCAGGAAGTTGTTGTGCGAACAACGAAGATAAACAAGCCAAGGTTTGTGTTTTGCGGTTATGGCAAGCCATTAATACAGAAAGTTTAATCACGACAACATCCTTAGCACTTTAGCTGGATGTCCTGCGGCAACTGCATGCGCGGGTATATCATGAGTCACCACCGAGTTAGCCGCAATATACGCACCTTGACCGATAGTGACACCTTTAAGTACCAACACGTTCATCCCCAAAAACACATCATCACCGATATGAATTGGCGCAGACTCGCCTGCATCGCCGCGATGACGAGCTATAGGATCTACCGGATGGCGGTCACTATCGATGATCGTCACATTCGCGCCGCACATGACCCGATCACCTAGCGTTATCCTCTGCTGCGCTGTAATGGCTGTGCCACTAAAGCCACAATCGTTACCTATTTCTAAAATCGCATTTTGGGAAGCACTTAAAAAACAACGACGATTTAAGCCACCGGTGTTGGAACTCCCTGCAGATCTAAATACTAAACCATGGCCTAATTTGATAGTTGCAGTCGGGTGACGATTTAATCGCATTAAACCAAAAAAACGGCCTGTATTCGCCATCTCAACCCCCCACAACCACGCATAGGCTCGCATCAGAGGTGAACATAGCCACACAGAAAGCTTTTGTTGAAGCTGAAAACAGCAATAAACCAAAATTCCTTTCACCAGAACCTCTTAAACGCGAGTAAATACAATCAGCAAAAATCAGCTGAATGGTTGTCAAAGTTAATGTAATCCTCGCGGACTGTCGACGGTTTTACCAAAAGATTTCTGTTGTTGACGACAACGCCATAAAATTGGCAACGCTATCCAACACTCACCGATAAACATCGCCACTAAAGTGCCATAAAAATCAAAGAGGCTATAGCCGAGCAATACCAAGGGTATCACCACGGCTGTGGATCTCAGCGTTACCGCGGCAAGAAAGTTAAATTCATCAAGTGCTTGCAATTGCGTACTGGCCGGCCCGCGCAGACTTCGTAGTAGCGAAACTCCAGCCACAAAAATCAAACAGGCGATAAAATCAAACTGAGTTGTCGTTTGTTGCCAAAGCCAATTGGGCACTAACCACAATAAAACTACGACTACTAGCAGGTTTAACAGATAGGCGAATAGGCTCAACCTCAGCATCGACTTTCCAAGCTTCTGAAAAAGGGAGCGATCACCGACAGCGGCAGCCCGTGCTAGTTTTGGCCGATCGATTTGCGCCAAACTTGTTTGCACTAATGTCATTGGTCGTAAAAATAAGCCTGCAGCGGCCAAGGGAGCTAATGCGGCTGCGCCTTTGAAGGCAATAATAAAATACTGGTGAAAATTGGCACTCACTTCCGCAGAAAGTACCCCGAGCAAGGCTGGTTTTCCTTGTTGCTGAAAACCATGACGCCAAACTTTATGCTCCGATTTAGCCACAAGTATTCGCCAAAGCAAAGGCAAACTTGGCATTGCACTCACCATGGCCGCAATAAACAGCAGAGCACTGACCGTACTGAGTGATAATTGTTGCAAGAGCAATAAGGCTAAACCTCCACAGACCGCAACGAAACTAAACAGTAGATCAGCCACAATTACAGTAGTCGGCGCTTCCTGCTGTTGGCTACAACGACAGAACCAGCGTAAGTTTAACCAAGCACTTGCACTGAGTAACCATAACATGTCAGTCAATGGCAGCGCTTGATACCACATCACTGCCACTTGCACACCAATAAGCAGCAGTGATATCACCAGTGACACCCACAGCATGGGTTTTAACGATCCTGCCGGCAAATATGAGGTTTTATTGCTTGCAATCAGCAGAGGTGATGCAAAAAGAGCATTAAACACCCCATAACCAAACGACTGCACCATTAAAAAAAAAGCAAAAAGCCCAAACTGCATGGCATCCGTATGGAGTAATAACAAATAACCTAATAGAAATGATGATAGCGCATAAGCGCTATTGGCAAGTAAAGCCCAAATCCTTAAATCATTTGCCAGTTTGAATAAAGCTGACAACGGCTAGGCTCGAAAGTTGTCTTGATTAGCCAGAAACCAAGCATAACTAGTGGCTAAGCCTTCGCGTAGTAAAATACTGGAGCGCCAACCCAGCGCTGCGAGGCGACTGACATCCATAAGTTTACGCGGTGCACCATCGGGTTTAGTGGCATCAAAAACAATATCACCTTTATAACCAACAACTTGCGCGACAGTTTCCACCAACTCTCGAATGGTACAATCGACGCCACTGCCAACGTTGATATGACTTAGCATCGGCTCTGTATGTTCGACGTATACATCGTTAGCTAAATTCATCACAAATATACTGGCAGCTGCCATGTCATCAACATGCAAAAACTCACGCATTGGTTTGCCACTGCCCCAAGCCACAACATGCGGAGCATTCGCCAATTTTGCTTCATGAAATCTGCGAAGCAACGCGGGTATCACATGACTATTGTCTGGATGAAAATTATCATTCGGGCCATACAAATTGGTCGGCATTACTGAACGATAATCACGGCCATATTGACGATTAAAGCTTTCGCATAGTTTGATGCCGGCTATTTTTGCTACGGCATAAGGCTCGTTAGTTGGCTCCAATAATCCAGTCAGTAGTGCATGCTCTTGCATCGGCTGCGATGCCGCTTTTGGATAAATACAGCTTGAACCTAAAAAAAGCAGCTTTTGCACGCCAGCTTGGTGCGCGCTATGAATGATATTGCACTCGATCATCAAATTTTCATAGATAAACTCTGCAGGATACGTATTGTTGGCGTGAATACCGCCAACTTTGGCTGCCGCTAAGTACACTTGATCGATTGACTCGTGTTGAAAAAAATCCCGAACCGCAGCCTGAGAGGTTAAATCAAGCTCTTGCCGCGTTTTCAGCACCAATTCGACATTCGGATCTTTACTGAGCAGCCTGACTAGCGCCGATCCCACCATGCCATGGTGACCCGCAACAAAAATACGCTTTTTTATATTCATCAAAAAATACCCGCAAATTGTAACTACCAAAGCATTTTAATTATTCGACAGAAACGCTGACTTCATAACCGTGCTGTTTTAACAGCGCGTGTTGTTTGGCTTTATTGAGGTCATGAGCAACCATTTCACTGCACATCTGCTCGACGGTAATTTCTGGAACCCAGCCTAGCTTGTCTTTGGCTTTAGTTGGGTCACCAAGTAAGGTTTCCACTTCCGCAGGTCGGAAATAGCGTGGGTCAACTTTTACAATAACATCACCTACCATAACCTTTGGCGCGAGTTGGTTATCAACCGCAATGACGGTGGCAATTTCAGCTTCACCATCGCCACTAAATTCTAAGGTGATCCCCGCTTCTTGTGCTGTCATCCGCACAAAATCACGAACAGAAATTTGTTTACCAGTCGCAATCACAAAATCTTCCGGATTTTCTTGCTGCAGCATCAACCATTGCATACGGACGTAATCTTTCGCGTGGCCCCAATCACGCAATGCAGCCATATTACCCAGATATAAACATGGCTCTAACCCATATGCGATATTGGCGATTGCACGAGTGATTTTACGCGTGACAAAAGTTTCGCCGCGACGCGGAGACTCATGATTGAACAAAATGCCATTACAAGCATACATGCCATAAGATTCACGGTAGTTGACGGTGATCCAATAGGCATAAAGTTTGGCAACGGCATAAGGCGAGCGCGGATAAAATGGTGTCGTTTCTTTTTGCGGTGTTTCTTGTACTAACCCATATAATTCAGAAGTTGACGCCTGATAAAAGCGAGTTTTCTTTTCAAGACCGAGTAAACGAATGGCCTCGAGTAAGCGTAAAGTCCCCATCGCATCCACATCAGCAGTATACTCAGGGCTTTCAAACGACACCGCAACATGCGATTGCGCGCCTAAGTTATATACTTCGTCAGGTTGCACTTGCTGAAGTATTCGAGTGAGGTTTGATGAATCAGTCAAGTCGCCATAATGCAAAATAAAGTTTTTATTCTCGATATGTGGATCTTGGTAAATATGATCAACCCGTTGGGTATTAAATGAAGACGCCCGCCGCTTGATGCCATGCACGATGTAGCCCTTCTCCAGCAGAAACTCTGCCAAATAAGAGCCATCCTGACCGGTTACGCCGGTAATTAATGCGACTTTTTGCGTCATCGTGTTGATTCCTTGTTTGCTAATTCAATAAGGGTGTTGGCAAAGTTTTTAAGAACTTGCTTGCCATCAATCTGTGAAACCGCGTAGTCACGGGCAATGACATTCGTGACCGATGTAACCTTTGCCAAGCATTGCTTGAGTGCAGTAATAAAGGCAGCCGGATCTTCCGGTTCCACACAGTGGTAAATACCTGGATAACGATTTGCCAATTCACCAAGTTCAGTGTTTAGCTCGGCAGTAACTAAAGCATGGCCACCTGCGGCTAAAATATTGGTCAGCTTCGATGGCAACACCGCATCGGCGACGCCTTTTTTTTGCACCACTAAATGCACATCGGTCATCACCAAAATTTGCGGCACCAACTCCCAAGCCTGCAATGGTTTGAACAGCACATTCGTTAATTTTAGTGCTGCCGCTTGACGAGCAAGCTCTTCACGATATGCACCATTACCTATGATGATAAATTTCACTTCTGGTTGGTTCACAAAAGCTGCTGCCGCCTCTAGCACAATCTCAAGCCCTTGTTTTTGACCAATATTACCAGAATAGAGCACTATTTTATCCGAAGGTGTAAAACCCCAGTCAGCTCGGAGTTGCCGACCATCAACCTGTGGATGAACAAAACTAGTGTCAGACCAATTTGGGAAAAACAACAGTTGCTTATCTGCAACGCCTTTCAGCTGAGCTTTTGCCAGCATGCTGTGTGAAATTGATGACACGCGATCAAAACGACGCATTAAAAACCGTTCAATCGCCAGTACCAAGCGTTTTTTCCCCGATGGCTTCGCGCCAGCACCTTCGACTTTACCGGCCATACCTAAACCAAACATGGCATCAACTTCAAAATCTTGAATATGCAATAGTGTTTTAGCACCAGTGAGCCAGCTATAAATTAATGCACCAGGCGCACAAAATAAGGTGGGCTGCACTAACATCACGACGTCGGGTTTTTCACGAAGTAGCGTCAACAAACGGCCGAAAGAACTCAGCGCAAAACTAGAAAGATGCAGTAAACGCTTAATAGTATTGAGTTTAACAGGAACATACAACGGATTACGGAGAACCCGAATTTTACCCTGAGATTCAATATCATAGGCATTGCTGTACCCTGCATGCACTTTCCATTCAGGATAATACGGCGGCGCCGTTACCACTATACAGTCAAAGCCTTGCTCAGCAAGCATCTGCACCATTTCACCATTGTATTTACCAATGCCAGTAAGCTCTGGGGAATGGTTGATGCTGTAAAGTAGGATTTTCAAAAAAGAACCTCTAACACTGCTGAAATACAGCTAATAATTGCTTTGTGAATGTTTGTATTGAATAAATCTTACTGCGAAGTGCAGCTTTGTACTGCAGCTCTGCTAAAAGTGGTCTGTCGGAATCTAAACGTTTTAATGTAATCTCTAAACTTTCTTGAGAGCGGGCTTCAACATACAACGCTGCGTTTCCTACAGTTTCAGGAATACCGTTATGGTAGGTAGTGACGATAGCACATCCACATGACATCGCTTCCAATATCGTTAATGGTACTCCTTCAGTTGCATAATAAGTCTGAAGCACAAAAATGTCAGCTTCTAACATCAACCTTGTTTTCTCATCACCGTCAACAACACCTAGAAAACTAATTGCTCCTGAAGACGCTAACTCAACCGCTTGTGATGTAATCTCTGTGTTACCAGCCCCACAAAGCACGAAGTCAAATTGCGATGTTTTTTGTGCAAGTGCTAAGAAAGTATCTACCCCCTTTTCAGGCATCAAACCGCCTAAATAAACAACCTTTAACTTGGCATGTTCAGCTTTTTTAGGCACAAATTCAGGTGTAAATTCACTAAAGTTAGAGACAACATGCACGTGTTGAACATTAAATCCGAGCTGTAATAGTCGGGTACGAAAATCGTCCGTAAGCACAATATTGGTCACAGCCTGTGAGAGGTAGCTTTTAGCCAAGCGTTTAAACTTCGTAAAAATGCCGAGAACCCCATAACCGTGCCAATGCAAAATCACTTTTTTTCCAGCAACTTTAGCCAACCATAAGAAAGGTAAAAAGCGAAGTAGCCCAAAAAGTGTTTGTCCAGGTGTCATGTAGACAATATCAACTTTCAGAATACGAAAAATGCCGATTACAAGTAAATTCAACATAAGTAAAATCTTAATAGCGCTAACCTTACCGACATCATTCACATCTCGAATAATACAGCTATTAAGCACTGCTACTGAATATCCAGCAGCTGCCAAGACCTGTTGCACTTGCAGATTAACTTTCGATTCACCAGTTATAGGTGGTGGAAATTGACCAATAATTAAAACCTTATGTGCCATAACACCTCATTGATTAAGACAAGTTATTCTAAATAGACAAATAAAATGGAACTGAACAGCTCAATTAAACATTGAAGCTAGGAATTAATTGATCCCTATGATCTGAGCAAACTTTTGATGCATAGGTATTTTATTCAGCGCATGAAATGTCTCTGCAGCGCCACGTGATAGTTTTGATTGCAGGGTTTTATCATTGTAAATCATAGTCAATGCATTTTTTAACGAAAGACCGTCGTTTCTTTTAAAAGTCAATCCATTCACCCCATCTACGACATAACTAGGTTCCGGCCCCATGTGTTTGTATAAATCATCATGCACGATCACTGGCAAACTATAAGCCATATAATGGACAACACTCAAACCTGCGTCACCGCCATAAGCCCCAACGAAGCAATATTGCGCAATTGAAAACAACGTCGTCTCATCATAAACAGCGCCATAATAATCAAAATTCGGATACAAAACTTTCAATCTATCAATAAAATTGTGATCACTCCAACCAACAACACGCACATTCAATCCTGCAAGTTGAGCCGAGTGAAGCAAAAGTTCAATACCGCATCCTTCTCGTAAACGCCCAATAAACAAGACGTCTTTTCCGCCTGAAGGAATACTACGCGACGATAAATAGATTGAATTATCAACAACATGTATTTTTTTGTGCAGAAAGTTAAAAGTGATTCGATTTAAATTTTTTTTCGAAAAATCGTTGTAACAAATATAGCCTTCAGCAAGAGCAAGTGTGCAGTTGTAGACTAATTTCTGCAATAAACCGCGCTTTTTATAGCCGCCTTGACCGTGTAAGAATACTTTTTTATCTTTTAGCTTCGAAAATATCAAACAAACAAATAAACTAATATGCTTAAAATCAGCAAAATGTATGATCACATCATTTGACTCAACAGCGCTTAATGCTTTTGTAATTGAATGAAAGAAAGATTGTTGTGCTGGTGTGTCATTTTTAGTAATCCAGCTAAATGGTAGATTTTCCGGACAAATAGACTCCAAACCATAATCTTCAGTTGCAACGTCACTATATAGTGATAAAACAACATCAGGCATAGCAGCAATAGCCTTCAATAAAGGCAGTCGATATGCAGTCAAAATTGGTTGGAAAAATGCAATTTTCACTCTGAATGCGTTCCTGTTTGTCTTGATCTCTTTATTAACAAAAACAATATCATTGTAACAACTAGAAATCCAACAACTGATAGTAATGTCCCTCTAAAGAAATAGATCCCATATGCAGCGATAAAAAAAACTACAATATTTGAATTAATTGTTGAGCTATCATCAAGATACCTTACTAACTTTCCGAGTAAGCCGAATATTAATAATGCTCCTACAAAACCAAAGTCTAGATACATTTCAGCCCATAAAGGAGCTGATAAGTTAGTATATTCGTATCTAAAATAAACTGCTATATCTTCACCACTACTAAGAAACTTTGCTGGGAATACAGCTCGCGGAACCCAAAACAACAAAGTACTTAAGGTTCGACCACCATAAGTTATGCCATTATTTTCAACATAAACAAAGGAATTAGTTATCTGCTGAAAAGAATCATAATTTGGACTATTTACAAAACCGTCGGAAATATTTGTTTCAGAGAAATAATCAGAAATAGAAACATCCACGGTTCGCCTATATGCATCTGAAACGGGAAATATAAAAATAGTTAAAAAAACAAGTAGATTTATGTATGTTTTATTAACATTCATTTTATAGCATGCAGTTATTGTTAAAAGGTAAGTTATGAAAATACATGCGACCCAAAATCTAGGAGTAGATAATGGGTTATTTAGAATAACTGTAAGGCCAAAAAAAATAAGAAATTTAAATAAATTAGACCTACCTTCTGAATTTTTAATCCGAGACGATAAAAACAATTTCAAATAATAAAGAGATAATATAAAAAATGGAATCCTAAACATTGCCTGAATAACCATAGAGGCAGTAATATTGTCATTGAATATCTCCGAAAACTCATCCCTAGATAGAAATACGCTAGAAAAACCTCCAATCCAAAATATTGAAAATACTGTAGTGAATACAGAAAAAACAATAAAATATCGCATTTTATTATGCGAGAACTCATAATGGAAAGGTGTTGGTATGGATTTAAATTTTTTAATACTAAAAAACGCAAAAGATACGTTACATAAAAACACTAATGCCCAGCTATACATTAAATGATAATCTTGATAATAACCTGGCCAAGGATAATAACCTGCTAATTGCTGAGAAACTGGAGCAATCATTAAAAAAATATAAACAAAAATCCAAAAACTTGAAGATATAGTTTTTATTTCTCTAGTTGAGCATAAGTAACCCAACGATAGTGATGATATTATGTATGTACCAATAGCGAAAAAATTTAATTCAAAGACACCAAATCCATCCCAAAACAAGAATGGAATAAGTAAATATAGCAGGGAGTAAAATACTGCTGTGTACAGTCGCCGATTCATGAGTTCATCTCAAATTTTTTAGTCTACTAAAAAAACAGGACAAATATAGGATGCTTTAAGGAATGATATGTCTACGATCTAAAAAACAATATCTTCAAAAATATCACTAAATCATTTCTACTATTTCTAAAAACAAAAATCCCTAAAAACCCCGTGACTACTTGAGCCCCCAAACTTGCAAAAGCTGCGCCTAAAGCCCCAAAAGGTTTTATTAACAACAAATTCAGTACCACGCTTGCCAGCAAGCCTAACGCAGCACGGTGCAGATTACCAATATGATTATTTAGCTCTAACGACACCATGGTGATGGCCGTCCCTAAATAAACAAATGGTACACAAAGTATTGTTGTATTTAGAACCAGAGCTGACTTGCCATAACTGTGTCCATAGAGAAACTCTACAATAACATCACTCAAAGCGAACGTAATAGCTATTAAAAGAATGGACCCTAAAATTACTAATCTTACGATTTTGGCATAGGCAATCAAAAAAGCATTAAAGCCATATTTTTCCTTTAAGCCTGCAGCTTTCGGATAGTACACAGCTAAGATAGTCAGCCCTAAAAAGTACCAAGCTTCGCTCAAACGAGTACCGGCTACATAAAATGCGACTTCTGCTTCGCTTGAAATCGCCCCTAAGAGGATTTGGTCAACCTTCATGTACATGATTATTACCGCAGAAGAAATCATCAAGGGAAATGATTCCTTTAACAGCACGTACATCTCTTTTCGGCTCAGTTTTAACTGACTTGATAGCCGATTATTTTTCACTAAAAACACATACATGAAAGCCGGGATCATAAATTCAATAAGGTAGCCAATCGAGAGAAGTAGCAAATCGTTATGAAAAAATACGACATAGACTCGGTAAATGAAACTAAAAATTTGACCAGAAATTAGAGCTATTGCGGCAAGATCAGCTCGCCCTTGCGCCTGAAAAAACCACTCAAAAGAAGTGAACGGCAAGTACAAATGATATAATGATGTTACGAATAAAACTGGCAGGTATTGATCTTCAATTAAAAAGTAGCCGATCCCATTTATTAATAGGATACACAGTACAGCGGAAATCAATCTCAATACAAATGATTCGGTTAGTATACTGAGACCATCCGAAGTTGTTTCAGTAAATTTCTTCTGTAGTAAGGAGTCTAAACCAAGTTGATTAAGAAAAATAAAGATAGAAGCTAATGCAAAACAGTACATTAGACTACCAACATCCTCTGCACTAAAGTGCCGCGTGATGATGACGAGAATAAATAACTGTGAAGTCATTTTGAATAACTTCTCAGCGACCATGAGGATCGCGCCTCGATGAAAACTCACTAACTTATTCCATCATTTGCTGTTTTGGTGATCCCACTTAGAATATTTTTTGCAGCTAAAGGTGGGGTGTAATTATTAATAACATTTTTACACTGCGATGACAGATAAACGTAATGTTCTGAAACTAATAATCTCTCAAGTGTAAGTAATAGCGAATTTACATTTTTCGTTTCGAAACTTTGGCTATATTTATCTACACATAAATCCTGATGACATCCACAACTTTCACTCATAATCACTGGGCAACCGAAGTAATATGCTTCATTAACCACTAGACCCCACGGCTCCGAGTAGCTGGGTAATACCATCGCATAGCTTTCTTTGTAGAGTTTATTCAATTCAAATTTTGTGCATGGGCCAAGCAATTTGACGGAACCACCTATCCCTAACGCCGCAATTTTTTGCTGCAACTCAGCTTTTTGAGGACCATCACCAGCAATATTGAGGGTATGTTGCGTGCGTAACACATCTGACCGAGCCCAAGCGTTAAGTAAATCAAGTATCCCCTTCTCAGAACTTAATCGACCAACAAATAAAAACTGCTTGGAAGGCTGGTTTTGTAAATAAAGTCTCTGCTCTTTGATTTGTTCGGCACTATATGATTCCGATGGTAGTGACGCAGAGCTGCAAGGGTAATAAATTTTATCAAAGTCTGTTGCCGGAACATAAGACCTTATATAGTCAGCACTTGCACTGCCATAGCATAAGACTCCGTCTACCGAGCGAAAAAATAACTTCTTTAAATATTCTTTAAGGAAAAACTTCTCGTTATCTAATGCAGTCGAATCACAAAATACCAGTAATTTTTTAGACTTCAATCTCAAAATCATCAGCATTAACCAATGTTCTAAGCGATGATAACCGGGTAATACAAAAATAGAAGATTTGCTATTAACCAACAACTTAAATAAACGGATCCACAAACTTAGCGGTTTTATTGCTTCGTAAGGTCCTTCAAATAGCAGTTGATACCGGTATTGGTGGTCGTCACGATTCACCTTACCAAGAGAGAGCCTTGAAAGTTCGGTTTCTGCTATCTGAAAGATATTGATTTCTAGTTGCTGTTGATCAGCAATAGCAAGTAATTCTTTAAAAATATCCCCTTTGTACTTCGCCCAAAGTACATTATGGAAGATATCCACTTTTAATTTACTCGCCATCAGAAAGCACTCACTGGAATATTGTTCTTACTATTGTTGATTTGTTGCAATCGCGGAAATGGCTACTATTGCAATTAATAAAATCGTATTGTGGATAAATGATATCTGCTGCAACTAGTTTCATAAATGTACTACTTGCATATCACTGTGTTAGATAGCGCTTATACCAATCCACAAATCTCTCCATGCCCTCACTTAACGGGGTTGCAGGTTTAAATAAAACCGCATTCTTCAATTTTTCAATATCAGCATAAGTCTGATATACATCTCCCGCTTGCATCGGTAAATAGTTTTTCTTCGCAGTCACCCCAGCGGCTTGTTCAATAGCAGCAATAAAGTCTTCAAGAGCAACTGGTTGATTATTGCCAATATTATACAAAGCGTAATATGGATTTGCGGCAAGTTGGGTTGGATAGCCAATACTCGCCGGAACTTGGTCTTGAATGCGAATAATGCCTTCGACAATATCATCAATATAGGTAAAATCACGCATTAGTTTGCCATGGTTATAAACATCTATCGACTGCCCCGCCAAAATTGCTTTAGTAAATTTCCATGGAGCCATATCTGGCCGACCCCAGGGTCCGTAAACGGTAAAGAAACGCAAACCAGTGGTTGGTAATTGATATAAATGGCTATAGGTGTGGGCCATTAATTCATTTGATTTCTTAGTGGCTGCATAAAGAGAAATTGGTGTATCTACTGGGTCTGTTTCACTAAACGGCACTTTTTCTTGATTGCCATAAACCGAACTTGAGCTCGCATAAACCAAATGTTGAACTTGATGATGACGACAACCTTCCAAAATTGTCATCATGCCAACTAAATTGGAATCAACATAAGCCATCGGATTATCAATGGAATATCTGACCCCAGCCTGTGCGGCTAAATGAATAACTCGATCAAATTTCTCTTTAGCAAACAATGCAGCAATGCCATCACGGTCAGCAATATCAAGGCGAATAAATTCAAAATTAGCGGCACAATTTTGCGCTTCTAACGCAGAAGTGATACGTGCAAGTCGAGCGTGCTTTAATGCAGGGTCGTAATAATCATTTAAATTATCGATGCCAATGACTAAATGGCCCTGTAGCGCTAGAACTTGCGCAACTTGACTGCCAATAAATCCTGCTGCACCTGTCACTAAATACTTCATATCACGTCCTTAGAAAAAGAAAGCCTGCAGCAGCAGGCAATCCATAGATTTCACAAAAATAGTTCAAACGAACCGAAAATTTAAGCTGATTAACCAACAGCTTAAATTCACTTAGAACTTTTTCACACTGTCAGCACGACCAATTGCATAGTAAGTGAATCCAGCTTTTTTCATTTGCTGTGGATCATACAAATTGCGACCGTCTATCACCACAGGTTGAGTTAATGCTGCTTTTAGCGCATTAAAGTCTGGTGCACGGAAATTTTTCCATTCAGTGCAGATAATTAATGCATCAGCATGAACCAAAGCGGCTTCCTTGGTGCCACACAATACTAAATCATCGCGCTGACCATAAATACGTTGGGTTTCTTCCATCGCTTCCGGATCGTACGCTTGAACGGTAGCGCCTGCAGCCCACAATGCTTCCATCAATACTCGACTTGCAGCTTCACGCATATCGTCAGTATTTGGTTTGAAGCTCAAGCCCCAAAGCGCAAACGTCTTACCGGCTAAATTGTCACCAAAATGCTGAACAACACGGCTAAATAACACAGTTTTTTGCTGGTCATTAACAGCTTCTACAGCTTGCAAAACATGTGGGGTATAGCCAATTGCTTGAGAAGTTTGGATTAACGCTTGCACGTCTTTCGGGAAACAACTGCCGCCATAACCGCAACCTGGATAAATAAAGTGATAACCAATGCGTGGGTCAGAACCAATACCCAAACGCACTTGTTCAATATCTGCGCCTAACCGCTCAGCTAAGTTGGACATTTCGTTCATAAAGCTGATTTTAGTCGCCAACATACAGTTAGCAGCGTATTTAGTCAGCTCACTTGAACGAATATCCATGACAATGACGCGGTCATGATTGCGATTAAATGGCGCATACAACTCACGCATTTGTGCGACCGCGTGCTCAGACTTTGCACCAATGACTATTCGATCTGGACGCATGCAGTCAGCAACAGCAGCGCCTTCTTTTAAAAACTCTGGGTTTGAAACCACATCAAAAGTCAGTGCTTTGTTCGATTCAGCCAAGCGTGAACTAACCAGCGCTGCAACTTTGTCAGCAGTACCAACAGGGACTGTTGATTTATTAACAATAATTTTGTGCGATTGCATATGTTGTGCAATTGAAGATGCAACTGCCAAAACATATTTTAAATCTGCAGATCCGTCTTCATCTGGCGGTGTCCCCACGGCGATAAACTGGATCTCCGCATGATTCACACCTTCTTCGGCACTAGTAGTGAATTTAAGGTGTCCATTTGCCACATTACTGACGACAATAGCATCAAGGCCTGGCTCATAAATTGGAATAATACCTTTTTTGAGATTCTCTACTTTTTGACTATCGATATCCACGCAAAGTACGTGATGGCCCATATCTGCTAAACAGGCGCCAGTAACTAAACCTACGTAACCAGTTCCGAAAATTGTTACATTCATCAAATTAATCCGCTAATAATTGCTGTAATCTTGCTTTAAATTCCGCACCGAATGACGAACGTAAGGCGTATTCAGCATTCGCGACTGCATAACCAATTTTGCTGCCACAATCGTGCGATTTACCTTTAATGTGATATGCCTCTAACACCTCTAGCAAACGCAGTTGATGCAAAGCGTCAGTCAATTGAATTTCATCCCCGGCACCAGGCGGTGTATATTCCAATAAATCCCAAATAGTCGGCGATAGAACATAACGGCCGGTAATCGATAAATTACTCGGTGATTCATCAACATCAGGTTTCTCTACCATATCGTGGATTGCCACGCTATCGCCCTGGTTTGAGGTAACACCACCGACGTCAACAATCCCGTACTGATTAACCAAATGCTCTGGGACAGGCTCTACCATTATTTGGCTGTGGCCGGTCTCGGTGTAACGTTTAATCATCGCCGCCAGGTTATCTTTCTTCAAATTAGAATGAAATTGATCAACCAATACGTCAGGTAAAAGCACAGCAAATGGATGGTTACGTACCACTGGTCTTGCGCAAAGTATCGCATGTCCTAAACCCAGAGCTTGTGGTTGACGCACTGAAATCACAGTCACGTTTTTCGGGGTAATGTTGCGCACTTCTTCTAAAAGTTGGCGCTTCACCCGTTTCTCTAGCGTTGCTTCAAGTTCAAAGGACGTATCAAAGTGGTTCTCAATGCTGTTTTTTGATGAATGCGTCACTAACACGATTTCAGTAATACCTGCGGCAACAGCCTCTTGCACGACATACTGAATTAATGGTTTATCAACCACCGGCAACATTTCTTTTGGCATTGCTTTTGTAGCTGGCAACATGCGAGTACCAAGACCTGCAACAGGAATTACTGCGCGAGTGACTCTTCGATCATCATCAGAGCGCCGACCAAAATGGGATTCTTGAGGGGCTTTTTTATCCATAAAATTTTTCTGATTCATGACCATTGCTTCTTTAAAAAATTGAAAATTGATACCGTATGCAGGTATTGCAACACCTCAGTGTTGCACCAGTTTGCTTGGACAAAGAAATCTAGTCCCACCTACAATCTATAAGCATTACGATTATTAAATTTAAAAACCTGCTATTTATAACTCTTTTTGCCTGTACTCGGCAATTTTAATCGCAGTCTTGTTGGTTAAAACTATCGATGTCGTATGAAATTTGTCCATAAATTTGCGGTTCGTAGCTTTTTGCTTTTATAGACAAGTTTCACAAGTTGAATAGAATTGTCCCGGAATAGCTCGCTATGCTACTCTGAAGTTGTACAGCTTTATTTTTCAGGGCTTTGTGATCATTATCTTCCGCTATCAAACACGCTACTGGCTTCTTCTGTTCAGTTGTTTGTTATCAGGCATTGTGATGTCTGATCTCAAGGATACGATGTTATCAGATGAGTTTCTGAAAAGTGCGGCTGCCCGTTATGACGACGATGCACATGAGAGGTTTTTGGCATGGCGAGACGTTATTGTTACTGGCAAATTGCAAAATGATCGCGAACGATTGCATCGCGCCAATAACTTTATCAACCGCTTTGTCAGTTACAGTACGGATGCTCGCCATTGGCGAAAAGATGACTATTGGGCGACGCCCATCGAATCGCTTGGTTCAGGTTATGGTGATTGCGAAGATTATGCAATCGCCAAGTATTTTACCTTAAGAGCGATGGGAGTTGCCGACGAAAAGCTGCGCTTAATGTACGTTAGAGCTTTAAAAGTGAATGAACCCCATATGGTTTTGATTTATTTCGAAACGCCAGATGATTTACCCTACGTCCTTGATAATCTAGATATTGAGATTAAATCAGCAAATAGACGGCCCGATCTAAAACCAATTTATAGTTTCAATGCCAGCGGACTTTGGATGGCTAAAGCCAATGGCCTTGGCCGCAAAGTAAATGATGGTAAAGGCATCACCGCTTGGACCGCAGTCTTAGATAAGATAGAGCAAGGCCAATAGTTTTCTTTTTTTAGATTGGCCAGCCAATATAACAGAGGTCGTCACCATGAGTGCACAACAGACAATAACAATGACCCCAAATGCGAAAAATCATGGCATTGCGCTAAGTACCCAGCTGAGTCTGCTATTGATTGCTTTGGCTTTTGCCACCTTTTTCACTTCGGTTTTTGTCAGTACCACTAATATGCGTGGTTATCTCGATACGCAGTTAGGACGGACAGCACAGGACACAGCCTACAGTTTGGGTTTATCCATTGCACCTTATGTGTCAGGTGATGACGCCGCTATGGCTGACACTATGGTCTCAGCCATATTCGATTCTGGCTATTATCTGCAAATTAAATATACCACCAACAAACAGCAGGTCATGTTTGATAGATCCAACTCGCTGAGTGTTGAGGGGGTTCCAGGTTGGTTTGTCGAATTATTTAGTCTCGCGCCGCCAGTCATGAGTTCAGAAGTCAATGATGGTTGGCGTATCGCAGGTCAATTGACTGTACAGAGCCATCCTGGCGCGGCTTATTTAAGTCTATGGCAGCACACTAAAAGCGTTTTTTGGAGTAACTTAATTCTCTGTCTAATTGCGCTTATAGCAGTTCATATTTTACTTTTATTTGTGCTTAAACCACTGAAAGATATCGAGCATCAAGCCGTTTTGTTATCGCAAAAGCAGTTTGAACTTCTTGATTATTTGCCATTGACCAAAGAACTTCGTGCGGTTGTTTTTGCCTTAAATAACATGGTAAGGAATGTTAAGCGCAGTTTTACTGAACTGGCAGATCGCGCCGAGCAGCTTAACCAACAAGTGTTCATTGACGCTTTAACAGGGTTACCCAATAGAAAAGCGCTACATCAGTCGTTTTCTACTTTAGAGCAACAACCCATAGATCAAAGTTCACCCATGTATATGGGACTGATTACTTTGGGTTCACTAAAACACATTAACGACCAACATAACTACAATGTTGGCGACCAATATGTAATCAAAGCCGTAACGGTGGTGCAAGCGCAACTTAGAAGTCTCCAGAATGCCCAGTTATTCCGGATTGCCGGTGGCGATTTCGTTGTCCTTGCAGAATTAGGACAAGCCAGTGCTGATGATTTAACCATTGCCTTAAAGCAGGCGTTTGAAATTGCCAGTACCGATAATTATCCACAAGGCTTTGCCACTTTTGCCCTTTTACCTGTCCGTAAAGATGATAGCCTTGGCACCACTTTATCTAGACTAGATGCAAAACTGGTGAAAGCATCACAACAACAGCATGAATCGAATTACGTTGAATCTGCGAGCAAAAACCGCAGCGATTGGCAAAAGATCTTAAGTCAATTTACCCGCACCGTTGTTGCCGATACTGCCGCCGGAGACCTTAATACCGAAGTGACATTTAGCAGCGATATGGCACAAATGTTTAGTTTGGAAGTTCAGCCTGTGTATCAAGGGGAAACTATCTTATATGTTGAAACCTTTGTGAAATTCAAAGCAAACGGTGAACAACTGGCATCATCGGATGTATTTGCTATGGCTGAACGGCTGGGCGTTTCATTGTTACTCGACAAAGCCTTAGTCACTTTTATCTTGCATAGATTACTTGGCCAAAAACAACAGCGCTTTGCCATTAACCTCAGCAAAAGTGCGATGCACGATGAACATTTTATTCGTTGGTTGATAAACACTTTAAAAGCTAACAAAGCAAATCTTCCTGAACTGATCATTGAAGTGAATGAACAAGCAATCTTGGGCGCTATAAGCTCTGCTGCTGAATTTTTTAAGGCAATGCAACAGATTGGTGTGGCAATTACTATCGAGAGATTTGGCGCAAGCTTTACTTCGTTTCGATACCTACAGGGACTTAACATCAATTACATCAAAATTGATGGTAGCTACATTCGCGCCTTAGAAACTGATGAAACCAGCAGGTTTTTCGTACAAACAATGGCTCAGATATGTCACGGCATCGGTATAAGTGTTATCGCAAGTCATGTAGAGTCGTTGAAAACATCAGAAATTTGTACTCAAGCCCACATTGACGCGTTACAGGGCCATGCATTACACAGTCCTGTAAATTTTTCAGTTGTGGCAACAGATTTTGGCTGTAAATTCGCCAAACATCAGTTACAATCCTAGTGAAAATAGCCTGAGTTGTTCGAGGAATCCGTATGAAAATGTTAAAAATGACCGCCGTAGCCCTCGCAGTAGCGCTTTTTGCCCCTGTTTCTATGGCGCAAGATGCCGGTTCGGATGTTGCGGGATTGTATGCGACAGCGCAGGCTGAAGGACAAACTTTGCCAGAATTTGTAGGCAAAATTACCAACCTAAAAACTTGTAATCCAAAACTTGCGGAAAAAGTAATTGAATTCGCTGTTGAGCAGGCGAAAAACGATCCTGCATTAGTTGAAGAGATTTTACGTTCAGTTGCAAATTCTTGTGTTGACGATGACACCCTAACCGCATTTGTTGTTGGTTTAGGTATTGACCCAACTGTCATCACTAAAGTGCGTAACACACAAACTGCAGGTGGCGGTACAGGCCCTAACCCAGCAACCCCACCTGGTGGTCCAGGCGTTGGCGGTGGTGGTGGTTCAGGCTCAAACACTTCATCAAACAATTAATTCATTTTCTAGAAAAAGCCAGAGTTTGCTCTGGCTTTTTTATTTGCCAATTTTCATCCACATTTATTTGATATTCATCATTAAAAACATTAAGTTAGCCGATGCCCATGCTGAAGGATCCTAACAATGCCTCAATCTCGGCTCACTTCTATTATTATATTTTGCTTATGCGCACTAATTATTTGGGCGCCGATACCACTAGGTTCCAATAGACCATGGGCATGGGCAATTTTAGAAATTGCTATCGCAGTTATCTTCGCTCTGCATTTAATCCAGTATTTACGCCAGCCGTTTAGCCTGAATTATCTAAAGTGGCAATGGCCGTTATTATTACCATTGCTACTGCTGCAAATCGTTTTAACTTTGCAAGTATTCAACGTTTTACCAACGATAGACCCATTTCAAACTACTGTAATGCTACAAAAAGGCATCGCCTACACCGTCTGGGCCTATTTGTTACTGACCTATGTACGTACACAGCAAACCATTCAAGCGCTGCTGTTAGCTGTTGTTGCTAGTGGCGCTATACAAGCAACATACGGTGTTTTACTTAATTTAATGGATTTAGCCAACTCACCAGTGATCGGCATGGACGATGGTGAACGGGCGCGCGGTTCTTTTGTCTATCAAAATCATTTCGCCAATTATTTAGGGCTTTGCATTGCACTTGGCTTGGGGCTATTAATGAGCCAATTATCAAGCAGAAGCCAAGAATTTAAATTAAAAGCTCTAATAATCGACATTATTAACAACTTATTGGCAACCAAGTTTTTGGTAAGATTGGCACTTGTCGTGATGGTGATTGGACTCGTTTTAAGTCGGTCTCGTATGGGGAATGCTGCCTTTTTTGTCGCCTTAATTAGTGTGAGTCTCTTTGCAATTTGGTTCTATAAACGACCACCACGGCTACTTAAACCACTGGTTGTTAGCATTTTAGTGTTAGATATGTTGGTGATTGGGTCGATGTTTGGTTTAGAAAAACTGAAACAACGATATGCCGAAACCTCATTTAGCAGTGAGGCACGGGACGAAGTTGTCCGAGACAGCCTACCTATCTTACATGACTACTGGTTAACAGGAACTGGTGGTGGTAGTTTTTACGGTATTTTCCCGTCCTACCAACCTGCGGCTTATTCTGGATTTTACGACCATGCACATAATGACTATTTACAGTTTGCCATCGAACTTGGGATCCCTGTGACAGTTCTTTTAGGCCTCTGGTTGTTTGTATTACTTTTCAAAGCGGCTAACGTTATGAGGACAGCCGAGCATAAAATTGACCGAGGCTGCAGCTTTGGCGCTGCGATGGCTATTATTTACATGTTGCTACATATGGCGGTGGATTTTCCATTACAGTCTCCTGCCAACACGCTTGTATTCATTTGCGCCTTGATGCTGGTGGGAATTTGCGAGCAAAGAGCAAAACGCGTAGAGAAAACCTTTCATAATTCATAGATTACAGAGTAATTAACCTCAGTAAATCCATTATCGTCGCTGGTTGAACTCGGTAAAACGTAAGCTCAGCGCTGCTGCTGACTCAGACAAATGCAGCAATTTCAGCAAAATAATGGCGATTTCAGCGGTGCACCAACCAGTTTGTAATTGATTACGACGAAGTAAAAAGCGCGAAGGCTCTGCCCCTTGCAATTTTATTGCGGGCAGCGCTTGAAGATAATGACTTTGATTGTAGATTTTGCGGGCTAGTTGCCAAGTTGCATCGATAACAATCAGATTTTTAAAGGCTTTTAAATCGATTCCTGGACTTTTCACATCAACTTCTAGCGCATTTTCAGCAGGATATATCAACAAAGACGGTTCATTTAGAGCCGCTAGTAATTGCTGTTCCGGCTGTACCCGACTCCACGAAACGAGCCGTATATCAAGCGAGTTTTCTGGACTATTGATTGTCGAGTTAGCCAGAGCAAAGACCAGATGTCCGGTGTTACTCGATTTATTAAATTCAGTGGCGTGAGTAACTAGCCATATGGTCTGTGCCATGGTTATCTTGGGATATAAGGAAACAAATATTCTGGTGCTTGGTTGAACCGAAGTTCAACGTCATCTGCTTCATCTTGTAGCTTTGATAAATCTAAATAGCAACTTGTTCCCTGGCAAGTCCACGCTTGTTGCACGGCATGACTCGATTGTAAAACAGGCTCCGTATCAGCGAACTGCATGGTTACACCGGTCATTGCAGGCAAAAAATATTTACCCATTCCAGCCAAATCTTTTAATAGCGCATCGAATTGTTGGTGAGTTGTTCGAAGCTGCTTTAAACGTATGGTTTGCGCTAATGGCATTTTATTGCGTAGACGGAAATTTAAGTCACATGCAGCGGCATCAGGTGCTTGGACAAGCCGGATCAGTGCTTTCCTATCGTTGAATAGTTTGTCATAAGGCAGAATAAGCTCACCATTACTAGCTAGTGTTAGAGGTGCCTCGCTAATATCCGTGGTGATTTTGGCCTGCTTAATCACACAAGGCTCAGTTGTCGCTTGTTTCTGCAGCACAAAAGTCAAAGTTACTTCGCTGAACTGTGGTTGTTCACTCTTTTTCATTCGAGCAAAAAAACCATCATAATTAAACACGGTATCAGCATGCACAGAAACAGATGCAAACGCTAAAACTAAAACAGCAAACTTGGACATTAACTCTCTTCCAGAATTTTATGAGTGGCCGCAATCATACTCGATATTTCATCAATATAGTGCTGACCACGCTCCGAATAACGGCCAAGCCCTGCAGCTAGTTTTTCCGGATGAAAATTACCTTCCTTTTTTCGCAGCTCAGCACGAAGTATTCTTAGCTCGTCGTACATATAAAAGGTATTCAAATTGTAGAAATACGCATTAACACTGGCGGCAGTATGGGGAAACTTCGCAACTTCATGATATTTACCAGGACGTCTTTTGCTTGGTACAACACCACAACCAACTTTAAAACACCATTGACCGAAAAAGTTATAACCTTCAATCGCAAAACGACTACTTCCCCAACCACTTTCCACTGCTGCTTGGGTCAATACTAAACTTGCTGGAATAACGTCAACGCGCAATAACAACTCATTAATACCGGCTTCGTCGGCATCCATCATATCAATTTTAAACTCATCAAACAGACTGTAGATAAACGCATACTCTTCCATATTAAGATTCTGCTTCGCCTGCAATTTCGCTTGGATCTCTAAGATGTGCGTACGCAACTTCACCAGACGAGCATTTTCTCGTTCAATAAATGGTTCGAGGTAGTCAAAAAATGCTTTTTTCTTTTTCAAACCATCGGTGAATTTGGAAAAATCAGGTACGGGTTTTAGCGCAGGCATGTGATCAGGATAGGTCAATTTTGCCAGTAGTTTTTTCTGATCAACTTGATCAAGAGCTGATAACTTTGAAGGAACTTGCCACACTTCGAGTTCTTTAGCTTCTTGGATCGGGTTTTCCTGCATAAAAGGATAAATAATAGCCGCCACCATCACTAGGGCAAATGCCAGCTGTACTCCGCCTTTTAACAATCGAATCATCGTGAATCCTCAGAATTGCCTTTGAATTTAAAAACAATTATCTGTGTTAGCTAATGCCAGTCTTTACATTTCTGGCTGGAAAGTGGTCATTTTAACCTGCTTGAATAGTTTTTTCGACCAAAATGTCACAATATCACAGTTCTGAAAAAGACTATAAATCCTAACCAATTGAATTTAAACACAATACTAAATGACCTAAAAAATGCTTGGTAATGAAAACAACGTCTAAATTATCCCAAAAAAATGTTTTAATCATGATAAAAGCAATTTTAACAACTTTAGTAGTTACCCTTCTTACTAGTATTTCGGCCATAGCAAATGACGAAGTAAAGTTAACTGAGAGCTATAGCGCGAGTGAACTTCGAGGATTGGCCATTAAAAATGGTGTTGGTAGTATTGAGATTAAATGCGCGAATATCAGTAGCATCGAAGTCGAAGTGACTGTTGAACCAACAACCTCGTTTATCATTTTCGAGACTGACATTAGCGCAGCAAAACTGAATGCAACAACTAAAAAAGGTTTACTGGAATTAGAAGTTCCGTTGGACGATAGCGAGCAACACTGGGTGGTTAGAGTCCCACAACATGTTAATTTACTGATTGATTTAGGTGTTGGTGAAGTTGATGTGACGGATATCAACCAAGACTTCACCGCCAAAGTCGGCGTGGGCGAATTTTCTGCAACACTTAACCAAAACAGTTTTAAGTCTATCAACGCGGAAACTGGTGTAGGTGGGGTTTCACTCTCAGGCTTTAGTCACTCGGAAAACGATAGTCACCTAGTCGGCAATAGCGCCCAAATCAGCGGTGAAGGCAGTGCGACATTAAAAGTAGATGTTGGGGTTGGCGGTATTAACTTAAAAACCGAAGTGAATAACTGAATTAACGGGGCAATTCATAACTTCTAGAGCGGCGCCTAAAACGCGCCGCATACAACTATTTCTTATTCAGCTAGATGTAGAATCAACGACAGACCAACTGCCACTGTATTTCTTGGAGCCACAGGCTCTTCAACGCTAATTTCAAATCAAAAAAGCTCGTTACTGGCTCATTTTTTCCACTGACACAAGCGTAAGTAAATCTATGGCAGTTATTTTGTAATAAATCATAGTCCTCAAAGGTATAGATTTTTGCTGATGCTCTGGCCGCCACATCATTAGACGCAATAACCTCTCCCCGACTGTTACATGCCACGACTAATTCTTCGCCTGAACGTCCAGCTAAAAACCGCTGACTACTGATAGCACGAACTAAACCGGTTCCTTGCAACTCGACTATAACGTCATCGCCAAGATATATCCCTGTATGCTCAAACAAATGAAAAATCTCACATGCGACTACCGCCCCAGGTGGTACTTCATATAAATTCAGCATATTGCTCACTTTTTTTGGATATTTTCACAAGTATGATTGCAAATCTTGGGCGGCTGTGTAAAAAGGTGTAAGCAAACTTTTTTTAAACCCCAAAACGCGGAGGCAGTAAGGGAAAGGGTATGAAACCAATTGAGCGTTCGAAAAAATTAGATGGTGTTTGTTACGATATTCGCGGTCCAGTTGCTCGCGAAGCCAAGCGGATGGAAGAAGAAGGTCACCGCATTCTTAAGCTCAATATTGGCAACCCTGCCCCATTCGGTTTCGAAGCACCGGACGAAATCCTTAAGCACGTGATTCATAATCTCCCGACAGCGCAAGGATACACGGATTCACAAGGTATTTATCCAGCGAGAGTCGCCGTGGCGCAGTATTATCAACAGCGCGGTATTTTATCTGCTGGTGCTGACGATGTGTATATTGGCAATGGCGTTTCAGAGCTTATTCTGATGTCCTTACAAGCATTGTTAGATAATGGTGACGAGATACTTATTCCATCGCCTGATTATCCGCTTTGGACTGCAGCGGTCAATTTAGCTGGTGGCAAAGCGGTTCACTACCGCTGTGATGAAGCGCAAGATTGGTATCCAGACATTCAAGATATGCGCAGCAAAATTACTTCGCGCACAAGAGCTTTAGTACTTATCAATCCAAATAATCCTACTGGAGCCGTTTATGAACGTGCGGTGCTTGAGGATATCATTGCTTTAGCCCGCGAGTTTGGCTTGGTTGTTTTAAGTGACGAAATCTACGACAAAATTTTATACGACGGTGCAACTCATATTAGCACCGCGTCGTTATGTGACGATTTACTCGTATTAACCTTCGGCGGCCTGTCTAAGAACTATCGAATTGCTGGCTTTCGAGTAGGTTGGTTATTTATCTCAGGTGCCCGCTTAGCTGCCCGTTCCTATATTGAAGGCTTGAATATTTTGGCCTCAATGCGTCTTTGTGCGAACGTGCCATGCCAGCATGCGGTGCAAACTGCCTTAGGCGGTTATCAAAGTATCAACGAATTAGTCGTACCCGGCGGACGTTTGTACGACCAAATGGATCTCGCCCATCGTTTGGTTAATGAAATTGACGGTATTAGTTGCTTCCGACCTAAAGGTGCTATGTATTTATTTCCGAAAATTGATCGCAAAAAGTTTCCTATTAAAGACGATGAGCTCTTTGTCTTAGACTTTTTACGCCAATATAAAGTATTGCTGGTTCATGGCCGCGCCTTTAATTGGCCAGAGCCTGACCATTTCCGAATAGTATTTTTGCCACACAAAGAACAACTTGAGCAAGCAATCGGTAAATTAGCCCAATTTTTGCCAAATTACCGGCAGTTGTAATTAGGACGCGTTGTGGAGTTAGTATGAGTGAGCCAATGAAGAGCCATTTTTTTGCGCATTTATTTCGCATGAAGTTGATAAATCGTTGGCCATTGATGCGCAACGTCACAACGGAGAACGTTGCTGAGCATAGCCACCAAGTCGCGATGGTGGCTCACATGCTTGCTGTAATTGGCCAATTAAAATTCCAAAGCAACATTCTGCCAGAGCGCGTGGCTACCTTAGCGCTTTATCATGATGCCAGCGAAGTATTGACTGGTGATTTACCGACGCCAGTGAAGTATTTTAACCCGCAAATGGCAATAGAATATAAAAAGATTGAAGCGATCGCTGAAAACAAGCTGTTGTCGATGCTACCTGAAGAGTTACAACATCCTTATCGTGAGTTGTTGTTATCTGCTGAATACAATAATGAAGAAAAACTTTTGGTAAAAGCTGCGGATAATTTATGTGCTTATCTCAAAACTATTGAAGAGATAGCCGCGGGAAATCATGAATTTACAATTGCTAAACGTCGCTTAGAAAAGATGCTTTGCGCTTATGTTCAACCTGAAGTTAAGTACTTTTTAGATGTATTTGTACCTAGTTTTTTCCTTTCACTCGATGAGATAAGCTCAGACGAAGAGCAAGGTAATTGAAGTAACCTTGCTCAGCCGCCATAGCACGTCATTAGCTTTTAGTTTTTGTCGTTTTTGACGAAAATCAGTGGTTTCGTAATATCTAAAGGCTTCAGGTTCTCAACGGCTTTAAGATTATGGGTACATTGACCGTCATGGTCATGGTCATGGTCATGGTCATGGTCATGGTCATGGTCATGAGTATCGTGCAGCTTAGCATTGTCACGACAAATTTCTTCCGGACTTTCAAATTCAACCGTGGTATGCGCAAGCCGATAAGGCTCTAACAATTCAGAAATTTCAAATTTAAAATGCGCAAGTTCATTACTATTTGCTGCGTCTTGCAATCGCAAATGTACTGTTAGTACGTGTTGCTCTCCATCCAGAGACCATAAATGCAAATGATGAACTTCCAGAACAAATGGCAGGTTATTTAACTTGTTCCGAAGCTCGTTATATAGCGCAGGATCCGGCGTTACCTGTAAAAACAACGCTAAGGTTTTTCTGAAATTCCGCCAGACATTCAGCAGAATAAACAGCGTAAAGCCGATGGATAATACCGGATCAATCCAAACCCAATCCGTAACCAAGAGTAATAGGCTGCCAAGCAATACGGCAACCCAGCCAAACACGTCCTCGAGTAAATGCCAGCTTAGCACTTGTTCGTTTTGCGTTTTCCCAAAGCGTAATTTGTATACTGCCGCGCCATTAACAGCCACACCTAGTAACGCTAGACCAATCATTCCTGGAGCGTAAGGCGCTTGGGGTTCAAGCAACCGGGGAATTGCTTCTGATAACACCCAAAACGAGCCAATGACCAGTATTGAGGAGTTCACCAAAGCACTTAATAAAGACCAGCGGCGATAGCCGTAAGAATAACGGTCATCGGCGCCTTTTTGCGCCATTTTACTCGCCCCCCACGCAAATCCTATTGCTAAACTATCACCAAGGTCATGGATTGCATCCGCTAAAATTGCGACGGAATTGGTAAGTAATCCGCCAACAATTTCGATAATGGTAAAACTAAAATTAAGCCAAAACGCAGTAGCAATATTGCCGCTTTCAGAGGAATGATGGTGATGGTGGTGATCGTGTGGCATAACAACTCCTTATCTACGCTTAAGATACTGAGTTTGTTTAGCAAACACAAAGGTTTTACTTGTTGGTTTTTCCAGCGAAGCGTCCATTACATCGCGGTTTTGGTTGCATCAACAATCAGAGCTGGTTAGGCTTGACAGCACTTTGCTAGAAGGATTGTCTTACTGTGCTTCATTCTTTGAATTTTACCCTTGCCTGTGTTGCTGTCATAACTGCTTTTTCACTTCAGGCAGCCCCCAAATTTATCAGTGAGAACACGGCTGCTGCGGCCATACAAGGGACTTGGGCAAGTGATCCGTCAAAATTATGCGAAGTGGCTAAAGAAACACTATTGTATCTAAATAAAGGGGTGAACTATGACACTAATGCTATCCATGGCGGCAAAGTTCCGGGCGCAAGTTTTCCGCTGCAAAGAGTGAAAGCAACCTTGCAGTATGTTTGTGAGTTAGCAAAGTCTAATCCCCAAGCGCTATCTGATCCAAATTTCATTGCAAAGAATTTCGAACTTATCAGATGGTATCCTGATGTGGCTGCAGCACAAAAATTAGCTAAACAAAAACCGCTATTAGCAAATATCCCTCGCGATCAAATTTTGCAAACTAAATATTATGTCCGTATTGCCGATGGCGCAGCAGTGAAAAGCACGAGCCGTCCGCAAGCTTTATACGGCTTGCCTTTTGATGAGGCAAACCTTTCGCTCGCCGAAGCTGATGCGTTGGGTAACAAAATCACTCGCTTCCAACTTGGTAAACAGCAGATAGTCACAGGTGCGCTTGAACAGCAGCCACTAAAAGCCCCGGCTCTGGTTTGGTTAAGTAGAGAAGATTTGGAGGGTGCACTTCTACAAGGCACTGCCGTTGTTCCGGATGGTAAAAAATATCGCTATTACAATGTTCATCGAACCAATGGCATCGCTTACGATCGTAAAATTGCCCCTGAACAACAACAACGCTACTGGTACTTCAAAGAAGTTAAAAGTGTTTTGGGTTATGGCAAAGATGCCGATTATAAAATACCAATCCAACCAGAAGTGACAGTTGCTGGTGATATTCCGCAATTAGGACTTGGCAAGCTCATATTGCTGGCAACTAAGGAACATGGCAATATCACCTACCGTTTAACGGTCCTCGCGGATACTGGCGGTGCATTCGCTAACAATCTCTACCAACTGGATTGGTTAAGTGGGTATTATCGCGGTTGGGATGATTATTACGCGGCGAATAAACATCGTGCTGATTACAGTTCATCGTGGATTTTAGTGAAAAAGTAATAAGTTAACTGCAGTATTGCGTGGGGTTTTATGCGGGTTTTGGTATGTTTTACAGCGCTGCTGATGACTTCAGCACACGCGAGTCTTGATTATGCAGCATGGTCAAATGCCAATCGTGATGGCAGTTGGACTCGCGCCGCTGAAACTGCAGTTTCGAAATCAACCTTGCCTCGACAAGTTCCTGCAGATATTCAGTATTTTTGCCCAAGCTATCAAAAATTAAATCAGCAACAACGTCGCAAATTCTGGGTCGGTTTGTTGTCAGCCATGGCAAAACCAGAAAGTAATTTTCAGCCGCATCGTTATTACACAGAGAAATTTGCTGATGCAAAAGGTCGTCGGGTAGTTTCTCGAGGTTTATTGCAGATCTCCATCGAAAGTGCGAACCAAGCCCGTTACGATTGCGATATTCCACAAGCAACTTTATTACATGACCCGAAAGTGAACCTAGCATGCGGGGTTAAAATCCTCGACAAATGGGTCAAAACTGATGGGGTAATTGCGAAATCAAATAAAGCCCGAGCATATGTCGGTGGCAGTCGCTACTGGTCGACACTTCGAGAAAAGCACGGACACTTGCGGAAAATCGCTGAATTCACTCGAACTTTGCCATTTTGCGGCGCCAAACGTTAGCTGGTCTGAGTAAGAGTTTCCAAATAAGCCTAGCTGCATTGAGCTAGGCTTGGATAATACGCTTTCATAGCTCTTAATAGCTCTTAATAGCTCTTAATAGAACCACCCTACCCATTGCTGATACAACGGCAGGCCAACAAATACGTTGATTGGAAACGTGATGCCAAGTGCGGCAAGCATCGCAAGGCCAATATTTGCTTTTGGAATTGCTGATTTTATGGCCGCTGGTGCTGCAATATAGGAAGCACTAGCCGTCAAACCAGCCAACACGATAGTAGTTCCATGCGGAAGTTCTAGTAAAATCCCAGTCATAATGCCAAACCAAGCAAGTACGAATGGCATCAACGCTGCGAACAACATTAAACGCCAATGCTGCCACGGTAGCGGCCAACAGGCTTTGGCCGTGCACAATCCCATTTCTAATAAAAACAGGGCTAACATGGTTTTGAATCCACCGAGCAAAGCTGGGGCAATCGGCTCAAGACCTGCAGGCCCATAACTCCAGCCAATCAACACGCCCCCACCCAATAATAACACGCCTCTGCTGGTCAATGACTCACGCAATATACCAGCTTTACTGCCCTGACCTGTTAAGCGACGGTGTAACCATAACATCACCACAATTGCTGGTAATTCCATTAATACTAAATATAAAGTCGTTTCGGCACTGAGTGGCAAACGCTGTGACTCAACAAGAGCGTACACCAAAGCAAATGTGCCAGCACTTACTGAGCCATAATGGGCGGCAATACTTGCAGAATCTTCCCGGTTAAGGACAACTAATGTTCGTAAAATTGGATAACAAACTAATGGGATTGCTACTCCCAACATGATAATCGGCAAAAATCGGATCAACATGTCACTGGTGAACTGACCATGTAACGCTAGACCACCTTTTAAGCCCAACACCAACATTAACAATATTGACAAGGTATCATAGATACTTTGGGGAACTTTTAAATCTGATTTGACTAATCCAGCCAACAAACCCAATGCAAAAAAAGCAATTACAATATCCGGCATTTCTTCATTTCCTTGCTTTACAAACCTCTGGTATTGTCGCTGAACATTGTTATATTGGATAATTAATATTTACCGGGCTAATCATAGATAATTATCAATGGACCAACGTCAACTAACAGTTCGACTACTTCAGGTGTACTTGGAGGTAGTTCGATTAGGGAGTATTTCAAATGCAGCGCGTGCATTGCATCTCACCCAACCCACAGTGTCATTGCAACTGAAGAAACTCGCTGAAATTATCGGTGCTCCACTGTTGGAGTTTCGGCATGGTGAATTAATACTCACTGACGCAGGTGCGGAATTGACCAGAACCAGCCAAGATGTTCTTAGTCGACTTGATGATTTCTCTCTATATCTTGCGAACAATCGGACTGGGCAAAACGGTTCAATTAGTATCGGTATTGTAACCACCGCTAAATACATTTTGCCGAAAGTATTGGGGGCTTACTACAAACAATATCCAGGGGTAAATATTACTCTTAACATCGGCAATAGAGCACAGATCTTGGCTCGGTTTACTCAGCAACAAGATGATCTCTATTTGTTTAGCCACCCTCCTACTGGTGACCATGTGCGCGCGATGCCTATCCTAAAGAACCCTTTATTATTGATTGCACCAGCCGATCATTGGGCCACAACGACTACAGCATTAAGTTTTACCAATTTAATCAATGAACGATTTTTACTGAGAGAACCAGGTTCGGCAACGCGTAACGTATTTGAAAGTTACTTAAGTCGCCAAGGCTTACAACTTGCCCATAGCATGCAAATCGAGAGTAATGAAGCCATACATCTCAGTGTCACTAGCGGCTTAGGGCTGGCTGTGCTCTCTGCACATACGCTTTCACAAAGTTCTGAGCCCTTAGCGGTGCTAGATGTTCTAGATTTTCCGCTCCAGAGTCATTGGTATTTGGTCACCCATCGCACCAAAAGGCTACCAAATGCAGCCGTACAGCTCATTCGCTTCATTGGTGAACACCTACCTTCTTTTGTCGAACAACAATTTTTGGTCGATGATTTATATCAATTAAAGCAATTTTAATGGTGAAGTTTCACTCTCAAGAGTTTGGTCTTAAAAATGTGCCAAATATCGCAGCACTCGGTATTAATCGATTAGAATTTGGCACAGTGCTGGTACTAATCGCCTTCGATAAACTAGAGGTAAGCAAATAATGATAGATTTTCGCTCCGATACTGTGACGCGCCCCACTCCTGCGATGCAAAAAGTAATGTACCAAGCACCTTTGGGCGACGACGTTTTTTCTGACGATCCCAGTATTAATGCCTTACAAGAGTTTGCAGCAGATAAATTTGGCTTTGCCGGTGCACTATTTGCGCCCAGCGGCACTATGACAAATCTAATCGCATTGATGAGTCATTGTCAGCGTGGTGATGAAGCTATCGTCGGTCAGAATTGGCATACTTATAAATGGGAAGGCGGCGGGATGGCAGTTCTAGGCTCAATCCAACCGCAACCATTACCGCACCAAAACGATGGTAGTATCGCCCTTGCAGACATTGCGGGCGCAATCAAACCAGATGATGCGCATTTTGCTAAAACTCGGCTCATTGTGATTGAAAACACTACTGGCGGCCAAGTGCTGCCTTTGGGCTACATGCATGAAGTCAGTGAATTCGCAAAACAAAAGCAGCTTAATTCACATATTGATGGTGCTCGGATCATGAATGCAGCCGTTGCAGTAGCCGCCAAGCAAAACTGCGACATCTGGCAAGTCGCCAAGGAACTCGTGGCTGGTTATGACTCAATATCGGTTTGTTTATCAAAGGGTTTAGGCGCGCCAGTCGGTTCTCTATTACTTGGAGATTTGGATTTTTTAAAACGCGCGAGGCGAATTCGCAAAATGCTGGGTGGCGGGATGCGTCAGGCAGGAATGCTGGCTGCTGCGGGTCAATTTGCCTTGACTCATCATGTTGAACGTTTGGCTGAGGATCATTTGCACGCGATGCGATTAGCCAACGAATTGCATGTCATTGCCGAAGATCTGCGGTTAGGCGATAATTTCTTGGTAAGTGCGCCACAGACAAATATTATTTTTTGTGATCTAAACTCGAAGCTAGCTGAGTATTTTGTGGCAGAATTAGCAACTATTGGCATCTTATGCATCAGTAGCAGTTATCAAGCGGTAAATTCGGCTCGCTGTAAACTACGCTTTGTAACCCATCTCGATATTAGCAAAGCTGACATTGAGACAACCATTAATCATGCTCGCCGAATACTTGCTGCATACAAATAAAACTAGGCGGTGCAAATCCTGCTGCGAACACCGCGCAAACCCATTAAGGTAACTATGTTTCGTTTTTTTGAAAGACTGACCAACCCTTTTCCAGCACAAGAACCAACACAACCTCCAGCTTCCTTAGCGCGCTTTATTGCTCATTATAGCCGGGGGATGGAGCTCCCCTTGCTTGTCATGGCAATTCTAACAGCAGTTCTTGCAGCGCTAGAGGTATCTTTATTTGGCTTTATGGGCCAGCTCGTCGATTGGCTTGCTGTCAAAGATCCAAAAACTTTTTGGCAAACTGAGCAGAAAACTTTGCTAGGCATGGGGCTTTTGACCCTAGTGATTATTCCACTTTTGGTACTGCTGCATTCGGCGATTTTGCATCAAACTCTGCTAGGTAACTACCCAATGGCGATCCGCTGGCAAGCCCATCGTTATTTACTAAAGCAAAGCTTAAGCTTTTATCAGAATGATTTCGCTGGCCGTATTTCCACCAAAGTCATGCAAACCTCGTTGGCCGTCCGTGAGACTGTGACAAAAATCCTTGATGTTATGGTGTATGTCCTAGTCTATTTTGGCTCAATGCTTTATTTAGTCGCCGAAGCCGACGGACGACTTGTTGTTCCGCTTTTAGTGTGGCTTGGTCTTTATATTTGCATGCAAATCTACTTCATTCCACGCTTAAAAGACGTGGCGAGTCGTCAGGCTGATGCTCGATCAGACATGACCGGGCGTATCGTTGACAGTTACACCAATATCAGCACGATAAAACTGTTCTCTCACACTAGTCGTGAGGCAGAGTATGCAAAAGAAAGCATGCAACGTTTTTTAGACCCAGTCTATGAACAAATGCGATTAGTCACTTGGCTGAATTTTTCGGTGCAAAGCCTAAACTACTCACTTGTGTTTTCAGTCGCAGCGACATCAATCTGGCTCTGGACCGAACAAGCCGTGAGTATTGGAGCAATTGCTATCGCTGTCAGCTTGGCACTGCGCCTAAATGGCATGTCACAATGGATCATGTGGGAAGTTAGTAGTCTTTTTGAAAACATAGGCACCGTCGCTGATGGCATGACAACCTTAGCACAACCCCAACAAGTGGTTGATATTGAAAATGCAAAACCGCTTGCTGTTACTGGCGGTGCGATTAGCTTTAATAACGTTAATTTCAATTATTCAAGCTCGGATCGCTTAATACTCGAAAAGTTAAATTTACAAATAAGGCCTGGGGAAAAAATCGGCTTGGTTGGGCGCTCTGGTGCAGGTAAATCGACACTAGTAAATTTGTTAATGCGCTTCTACGACATCCCTGCAGGACAAGTGTTAATTGACGGCCAAGATATAAGCCAGGTTGGTCAAGAATCATTACGAGCACAGATTGCCATGGTGACTCAAGATACTTCATTGCTGCATCGCAGCGTGCGAGAAAACATTTTATATGGCAAGCCAAATGCCACTGAAGAAGAGTTACTTGCTGCTATTCGTGCGGCTGAAGCTGACCTATTTATTAATGATTTAACTGATCCAAAAGGAAATAGAGGCCTCGATGCGCAAGTTGGCGAACGTGGTGTAAAACTCTCTGGTGGACAGCGACAACGAATAGCAATTGCTCGTGTTTTATTAAAAAATGCGCCAATTTTAATTCTAGACGAAGCGACATCCGCACTCGATTCCGAAGTCGAGGCAGCAATTCAACATGGACTTAATCGCTTGATGGAAAACAAAACTGTTATTGCTATTGCCCATCGACTATCAACTATCGCCGCAATGGACCGACTGATTGTGTTAGATCAAGGTAGAATTGTCGAACAAGGCACTCACCAGCAGCTAATTGCCAGCGGTGGGATCTACGCACAGCTATGGGCACATCAAACTGGTGGATTTATTGGTTTAGAATAAAAAATTAAGCGACGTTAAGCTAGCACTCAACGTCGCATTAGTTTCCCACTAACCGTGTCTTGGATCTGTCTGCGCAACGTCGGCTTCGTTTTCATGTGTGTTACGAAATGCGATAAGAGATGGGTATTTCGACATGTCGACCAGTTCGCGAAATAGCACCCAGTCGACAAGACAATACAAACTAATACTTAGATAGTTCCATTGCTCAAATTCACCAGCGCGAACTTTATCATTGAGCACTTGCAGGGTAGCCGCCACTCTATCTCTTTGTAATTTGAAAAATAATTTATCTTCTTCGACATTAAACCCAGAACGTTTGCACAGCAATAATTCGACTAACGAATCATTTGCAGCATTAATCGTGGTCAAGGTGTTTTCTTGTGTCCAATCGAGTGGTTTGATCTTCAATTTTGCACTGAGATAGCGGTAAATCACTCCTGAATCAAAAACAACCTGTTGCTCATCTTGAAGCATAGGGATTTTATGCGTCGGATTAAGTCGAGTCAGCAAGTCTCGGTCTTTCGCTTCAAAAATATTTAAAGTAACAAAATCATAAGAATGCCCAGCTAAAAACAAGCGCAAACGGCGAACAAAAGGCGAAGATGTTGAACCATATAATTTCATAACTGCTCCAAACAAGGGCGGCGTACCGCCCAGCACTTTATTCAATTGGACGACCAGATTCAATAACCGGCTGGCTTTGTATAGGTTCCGGTCTGGAAAAAACTGGCTCTTCGCGCTGCATTACCGGTTCTGGCCGCGAAAAAACCGGTTCTTCACGCTGCATAATAGGTTCAGGTCTTGAAAACACTGGTTCTTCACGACGTAACACTGGCTCTGGTCTTGAAAACACCGGTTCTTCACGACGTAACACTGGCTCTGGTCTTGAAAACTCAGGCTCTTCGCGACGTAACACTGGCTCTGGTCTTGAAAACTCAGGCTCTTCGCGACGTAACACTG